>CAYPTB010000041.1:0-69041 GCA_964413535.1 uncultured Planctomycetaceae bacterium
GCGCACCTGCGGTAAGGGCAGCAAGGGGGCTCGAACATCGGGAATCTCTCCTCGGCGGACCACCGGAGGCCCTGCCGTGGGAGACGACGGTCGCAAGCGCGTGCGGTAGCCGACTTTCCCGAGGTTCTTGCGTACGGAACCAACAGGGAACCGAGGCAGTTCTCGGACTATGCGGGTAGGCCGCGGCATCTGCGCCACGCAGCTCCGATACCGACATCATCTCGCTCTTATGCGTGTAAGTGCCGATCGCGACGACTCGTGTCGATCCGTAGATTGTCGACATGATGAACATGAAAGCATTGGGCCTTACGGGCTCGTTGGTCGGGATATCCATCCTCGCGGGCGCCTGGTCGGACGTCGAGGGAACGCCTTGCATCTGGCTCGCAGACGATCTGATCGGGATGAAGGTCGTCTCCGAGCAAGGTGACAGCCTCGGCAAGATCGAAGACGTCGTCGTACACCCCGGTGGAGCGACTTCCTACGCAGTCCTCTCCTTCGGCGGCAAGCTGGGCATGGGAGACAAGCTCTTCGCGATGCCTTGGACCGTGCTGCGCACCGTCGAGCCGGACACGACTAAGAAGGACAGCGCCCGTTCGCTGGTCCTGCCGCTGGACGAGAAGCGGCTCGCGGCTGCACCGGGTTTCGACGAGAAGAACTGGCCGACGATGGCCAATTCCGATTGGACCAAGGATGTCGACGCGTTCTACGTGAGAGACGTCAACCCCAACACGAAGAAGCCTGTCGATACCGGTTCGCGCACTTCGGTCATCACCTGGAGAGCCACGGAGCTGAAGGGCACCGATGTCGAGACGCCGACTGGAGAGAAGCTCGGTGACATCGAGGAGGTCGCGATCGACACGAACGGGCGCGTCGTCTACGTCGCCGTCTCGGTTGGGGGCTTCCTGGGTATCGGAGAGCGACTCGTCGGCGTGCCCTGGGACTCCCTGGCCTTCTCGCTCGGAGGCGACGAGGGAGACGAGAGGCTGATCACGCTCGCGAGCAACAAGCGCCAGCTCGAGCAAGCTCCCCAGTTCGAGGAAGGCAAGGAGAACAGGGCCGAGATGTGCGATCCGAAGTGGATCGGCACCGTCTACGACCATTTCTCCTGCCCCGTGTACTGGAACACAACGGGAGACGACCTCGAACTTGGTTCGAACTGAGGCTGTACTGGGACGCAAGACGAGCTGCCGCCCCCCGGCAGCGAGTGAGTGATCCCGATGGCTGCGCGGCTCGGGAGATGGTCCCGAGCCGTTTTTCGTACATCTCGGCGCTTTGCCTACCTACTCGTGCCCAAGGGGCTGCGTACATTTGTCGATGGTTGCGCCTGCGCGCCCCGTCTAGGCTGAACGCTCGTTATTCGGATCACACGCAAGGGACGGGAGGAACCGTGCTCTACACCATCGCTGTCATCTTGATCGTTCTATGGCTGCTCGGAATGGTCTCGTCGTCCACCGTCGGTGGCTTCGTCCACGTCCTGCTCGTCATCGCGATCGTCTTGGTCCTCGTGCGCGTCATCAGTGGCCGCAAGGCCGTCTGAATCGTCCTCTCGGGTATCCCCATGAACAAGACGCTGTCCATCGCGTTGCTCGTCATCGGAGTCGTCCTCCTGGTTCTCGGCGTGATTGCCTCCGATTCGGTCAGCTCCAGCTTCTCGCGCTTGTTCACGGGAGAGCCCACGGACAAGACAATCTGGATGTTGATCGGCGGCGGCGTCGCCACCATCGTCGGCCTGGGAGGATTGCTGCGCGGTTCCAAGTGAGCCACCGCCAGCGAGTCGCCGCCCTATGCACCCAGGGATCGGTGCAGTCCCTTCTGCAGGCCTCGCCTTCGGCTTGCGCACGGGGACGGCTCGGTCTCGTTCGGCGCCGTGAGCCTCACGCGCGTGCCACGACCTCGCTCCGAGTGGATGTCCAGGTCCCCGCCCACGTAGCGAAGCTGCTCGCGGATGCCGAACAGGCCGTGGCCTCCGGGTCCCAGGCCCGCGGTATCGAATCCGATCCCCTCGTCCTCGACGGTGACGCACAAGATGCCGTCGTTGGCCGCGAGTCGCACGCGAGCCTCGCGCGCGCGACCGTGCGTCGCGGCATTGACCAGGAGCTCGCGCACGGCGCGGAAGAAGATCACGCGGATTCGCTCGTCCCCTACTCGCGTGCGCCCCTCGTCTTCGATCCTCACTGCGAGCCCGTAGGCGTTGGCGACGTCCTCGGCCAGCCATTCGAGCGCCGCCACGAGGCCCAGATCGTGTAGGGAAGGAGGACTGATCCGGTAGGTGATGGAGCGGACCGAGCGATCCGCCTGCTCGATGAGGTACTCGATCTCCTTCAGGGGAGCGTGCAGCTCGGCGCTCACGGACTGGCGCATGTGGGACAGCCGCATCTTGGCCAGAGCGATGTCCTGAGCGAGACCGTTGTCCAGATCCGCGGCCAGGGATCGCCGCAAGCGCTCCTCGGCGATCACGATCTCCGCCGCCATCGCCAGCAGCCGGTCCCCGCGCAGCGCGATCTCGTGCTCCGTGCTCTTGCTCACCGCCACTTCCCGCCAGGTCTCGATCAGGCCGCGGACGCCGCCTCGGCGGTCGAGGCGGGGCGACTTGGTCGTGAGCACCCTCCTCGGTCCGCGCGGGAAGCGGAGCGTCTGCTCGAAGGTGCGCGGCTCGCCGCTCGCCATGACCTCGCGGTCCCCCGTCAGGATGCGCTGCGCGTCCTCGCGCTCGAAGCATGCCGCCGCGTTCCGACCGACGATCTCTGCCTTGGTCCTCCCGAGCAGTTCGGCGCCCGCGAGGTTGACCATCGTGTACCGACCCGCTCGATCCTTGGCGAAGACCGCGTCGCTCGTGCGATCCAGGATCTCCCCCAAGAGGTCGTGCTGCGCCTGCAGGCCCGCGAACGCATTCTCGGCTTCGTCGAGCGTCCGCGCGAACTCGGCTGCATCGGGCGGCGGGCCCTCCTCCTTGAGCCGCGAGCGCAGCGCGATCGATCGGGCTCGCGCTCGCGCCACGCGCTGCAAGAGGTCGTGCGTGCCCATGCCTTCGCCTGCGCGCCCCGAACCTGCTCGTCCTGGACGGTCCGCGACGGGGGCGAACTCCGCGAACCCGATCGCCATTGGACGCGCGAACCTCGCCGGCGCCCATCGACGGATCACCTGGTTCCGCTTGCGGGACTCTGGGTAGTCGCCGCCCGAAGCACGCTGGCGAGCTTCGCTCGCTCGCGCGGACCGCCGGCACGACGCGCGGCAGCGGGTGAATGGTCGGGGCGAGAGGATTTGAACCTCCGACCTCTTCCACCCCAAGGAAGCGCGCTAGCCAGGCTGCGCCACGCCCCGACCGGGGGGAACTCTTATAGAGGCGGGCCAGCGGGGCGTCAATCGAACTCGCGGCGGCGCCGCGCCGGGAGTTGTCCCTGCACGCGGCGTGCTCGACAATGGCTCGATGGCGCGACCGCTGCGAGGCCTCGCGGTGACCCGCCGCTATGCGCGGCGCCGGCACCGGACCTGGATGCTCTCGATGACCCTCGCCTCGTTGGGCTGGGGCTGCTGGTGGGCGGCCCTGTTCGTGGCGAAGTTCACGCCCATCGTGCCCGATTGGCGCTGGGTCGAGTTCGCGGCCGCGCTGTTCGCGGCTCCGGGACTCCTCGTCGCACTCCTCACGGTGCGCGCGCAGAAAACGTGGCTATGTTTCGCGGCCGTTCCGATCCTCGCCAACGCGGGACTGCTGGTGCTGCCGGTCGTGCTGCCGCACGACCTCTTCGCCCCGCGTTGACGCGAGCTACTGCGTAGCGCTTTCGGGTAGAG
This sequence comes from uncultured Planctomycetaceae bacterium, assembly GCA_964413535.1. GTDB lineage: Bacteria > Planctomycetota > UBA1135 > UBA1135 > CAYPTB01. Next base: position 3,790 of record CAYPTB010000041.1, read on the forward strand.
CATCGATCCGGTCGGAGGCGAGCAGCATCCACGTACCGGTCGCAGCGGTCAGCGCGGTGAGCGTGAGCACGAGGATCGCCGCACGGCGGTGCCAGGGACGGAACGCCGGCCGACACAGGGTCGCGATGCCCGTGGCGATCGGGAGCAGGTAGGCGAGCGTCGTGACGACCGCCAGCATCAAGTGCACGGGCGTGATCCAGCCGGCGGTGGAGAGGTCGTAGATCTCCCCCAGCCGCTCGGCGAAGTAGATCGTCACGCCCAGCGAGAGCACGGCGCAGACGACGAGAGGGATGTGCTGCCTGCGCTTCGCCCGCAGACCCGTGACGACGACCCCGGCGAGCAGGGCGAGCGTCGCGGCCAAGGAGAGGAGGAAGCCTGCGTGCGGGCTCAACGGTCCTCACCCGACGATCCCTCCATCTCGCGCGCGGGAGCGCGCGTCATCAGGTCCACGACGCCTTCGTAGGGGCTCTTGCCCTCGAACAGGATCGCGTGCACCTGATCGGCGATCGGCATCGACACCTCGCGCGCCTCGGATTCGGGACCGAAGAGCGCCTTCGTCGTCCAGACTCCTTCGGCGACCATCTTCATGTCCTCGAGCACCTGCGCGAGCGTCTCCCCGCGGCCGATGCGCTCGCCCACGGCGCGGTTGCGCGAGTGCTTCGAGCAGCATGTCGTGACCAGGTCGCCGAAGCCCGCGAGGCCGAAGAACGTCTCGCGCTTGGCGCCGTGCACGACGCCGAAGCGCGCCATCTCGACCATGCCGCGCGTCAAGAGCGCGGCCTTCGCGTTGTCGCCCAGACCCAGGCCGTCGGAGATGCCGGCGGCGACGGCGATCACGTTCTTGAGCGCGCCTGCGAACTCGACGCCGACGATGTCGTCGCTCGTGTAGACGCGCAGGCTCTTGCACGAGAAGGCAGCTTGGACGCGCTCGGCGAGCTCCAGGCTGGCGCTCGCGGCGACGACGGACGCGGGCAGCTTGCGCGCGACCTCCTCGGCGTGCGAGGGACCCGAGACGACGCAGATCGGCCGCCGCCCCAGCTCCTGCACGAGGATCTCGCTCGGACGCGAGAAGGTCTCGATCTCCAGTCCCTTCGTGGCCGAGACGATCGGGACGCTGCCCGCGAGCGCGTCCTCGAAACGCCGCGCGACGGAGCGCAGGAACTGCGTCGGAACGACGCTGACGGCGAGGTCGACGTCCTCGCAGGCCGTGAACGCGTCGGCCGTGATCTCGAGCTCGGGCGGCAGCGCGATGCCGGGCAAGTAGCGCGCGTTCTCGCGGCTCTCGCGCATCTGGGCGGCCTGCTCCGGGAAGGCGCTGAAGAGCGCGGTGCGGACGCCGCTCTCGACGAGCGTGATGGCGAGGGTCGTCCCCCAACCTCCGTCTCCGATCACGACGGCCTTCGAGACGGGTGAGGACATCAGACGTTCCCTGCTTTCCCGCCCGATCGTCGCTCCGTCCCGTCCAGCATGCGCCTGATGTTGGCGCGGTGCCGCCAAAGGATCAACCCGGCGAGTACGGCGGTCGCGACCACGAACTCGGAGCCGTAGGGCTTGGTCGGTGCGCGCAGCGCCGCCGCGATCGTCCACGCGATTCCCATGACCATGGAAGCGAGGCCCACGTAGCGCGTCGTCGCCAGAACGACGAGCCACGCGATCCCGCCGATGACGAAGAGCATCGGATCGATCGCCACGATGCCTCCGCAGCCCGTGGCGACCGCCTTTCCGCCGCGGAAGCGCAGGTAGATCGGGAAGACGTGCCCCAGCACCGCCGCCGCTCCGCACGCGACGCGCAGGAGCGGGAGCTCCTCCGGTCCGTCCACCGCCCATTGCGCGAAGAAGCGCACCGGTAGGTAGCCCTTCGCGAAATCGAGCGCGAAGCACAGGATCCCGAGCGGACGGCCGAGCACGCGCATCGCGTTCGTCGCTCCGATGTTCCCGCTCCCCACGGAGCGCAGATCGATGCCCTTCAGGGTCCGCACGAGGATCCAGCCGAACGGAATGGACCCGAGCAGGTAGGCGGCGAGGAGGGCGAGCCACTGCGCGCCGCTCGTTGGCAGGAAGGCGAAGGTCGAGGGTTCGGGCACGGTCAGGGCGATCGACGCGGAAGGGTAGCACCCGCGGCCCCGCCGACCGCGCGTCAGCGGCGGCCGCTCAGGCGGAACACGACGCGGTGCACCAGTTCGCTCGGGACCGACACGCCACCCGTGTGCGCGGCGCGAAAACGCCAGCGGGCGAGCGCGTCGACGGCGGCGCGGTCGAGCCTGGCGTGGCCGCTCGAGGAGAGGACCAGGACGTGGGCCACGTCTCCGCGTGCGTCGATCGCCAGGCGGCACACGACGGTCCCTTCTTCGCCGAAGCGCACGGAGAGCCGCGGATAGGCGGGATCGGGGCCCTCGATCCAGACGGCGGGCTCGGGGGCCGGATCGCCCGGCGGCTCGACGACCGGGGCCGGCGTTCCCGACTCGGCGGCGGCGACGGCTTCGTCGGCGTGCTCGCGCCCGCTCGGAAGTTCGGACGAGCGCCCGAAGCGCGGCTCGTCGTCGCTCGCCCACGCGCGCTCGAGCTCCGGCTCGCGCTCCTCGGCCGTTCGCTCGCTCTGCGCCCCGACGTCAGCGAGCTCGGTCAGCCGTGGTTCGGGCGGCACGACCTGCTCCACTTCGCCCGGGCTCGTGCTCGTGCTCGTGCTCGGCGCGAACTCGCGCAGGCTCGCGGGCCGCGCGAAGACCGTCGGCGCGCGCCGACCGGCCGTCGGCTCGAGCTCGCTCCGGACGACGCCCAGGGCGGCCGCCAACGCGAGCCCGTGCAGGAAGATCGAAGCCAACAGGCAGCGGCCGAAGACTCCGCCGGCGAGTTTCGCCGCGGACCTCGCGTCGCGCCGCCGGGTCGAGGCTTCCATCGCCGACCCGTCGAACGCGCGCGGCGAGCTCTGGTTCGCGGGGAGCCGGGCGAACCCGTGCGCGCCGGTGGGCTCGGGGAACGTCGGCGCGCACCGAGCGCGCGTGGAGCGGCTGAAGGGACTTGAACCCTCGACATCAACCTTGGCAAGGTTGCGCTCTACCACTGAGCTACAGCCGCTGATGCGGGTGCCCCCGCCGCGAACGCTCACCGCTCGCGGACGAAACGGTACCAGGCCGGCCCGCCCGCGCAAAGAGCTCGGGGCGCGGGCGTCACCTCGAAGCGACGAGGCTCCCGACATAGCGCCCCGCGGTCTCCGCGGCGTCCCACACGGACCGTCCGCTGGCCAGTCCGGCGGCGACGGCGGAGGCGTAGCGACAGCCGGATCCGTGGAGCGAGCCGCGCTTCGCGCGCGGATGAGCATGCCAGCGCGGAGCGCGACCGCGCTCGAAGACGAGGTCCAACACGGGATCCTCGGCGCCGTGGCCGCCCTTCACGAGCACCGCCGCGGCGCCGCGCTCGAGCAGCAGCTCTGCCGCCCGCACGCGCCCCCCGGGAAGCGCCAGGGCCTCGATCGGGAGCAAGGCGAGACGCGCGGCCTCGCCGAGGTTCGGCGTGACGATCGGGCCCAGGGCGAAGAGCTCCTCCAAGAGCACCGCGATGCCCGCCGCGTCGAGGAAGACCTCGCCTCCGGAGGCCGCGAGAACCGGATCGACGACGAGGGGCAGCCCGCGCACCTCCCGCACGAGCTCCGCGAACGCCGCGACGTGATCGGCTCCGGGGAGCAGACCGCTCTTCAGCGCGCGCGGCCCGCGCGCGAGGGCCGAACGCGCCTCGGCCAGCCAGACCTTTGGATCGCGCGGGTAGACGCCGTGGACGCGCACGCCGTCCTGATCGGTGTCGGCCGTCACCACCAGCTCCGCTTCGACGCCGTGGGCGTGCGCCGCTTCGCGGTCGGCGTCGACTCCGGCGCCGCCGGTCGGATCGCGTCCGGCGACCACGAGGATCGAAGCCGATCGAGGGATCGAGCTCATGCGAATCGTGCGGCGGGCGGGGGCCTCGCTCAGGCGACGGGCCGGCCTTCCATCTCCTCGGGCTCGAAGCCGTCGAGCGTCTCGAGCAGGTGCAGCGCGCGCGCGCGGATGCGTCGCTCGAGACGGCGCAGCTCGTCGTCGGCGCCGGGACCGAGCTGCACCTGCCCACCGGCGATGGTGCCGTGTCCACCGAAGGATCCCTCGCCGCGCAGGATCCGTTCGAGCAAGGGGTAGGCGGGACGGTGCTTGGTGCGCAGCGAGACGTAGTACGTGCCCTCGTTCGCTCCGCCGCACAAGGACCAATGGCAGTTCTCCATCCGCAGGAAGAAGTCCGCCATCTCCGCGATCGTCCCGGGGTTGGTGACGTCCCCGAGCAGGGCCGCCACCAGCGATCCGTAGCGCTTCGCGTGCCGCAACGCCGAGCTGAGCTCGCGGTAATAGTCTTGGGGTAACGGCGGCCGCTGGATGCGCGCGAGCTGCGCCTTGTCCGCGCGACGCAAGGTGGCGTAGTACGCCTCCTCGTCGAGCGGGCTGACGGCGTGCGCTAGGTCGGACGTGTCGAAGCGCACGCCGCAGAACAAGCTCGTCGCGGCGTGTGTGTCGAGCTCGATCCCGGACTCGCGCACGTACTCGTAGACGAGGCTCGACGTGGCTCCCACCTCGGGGCGCACGTCCCAGTGCGGGACCGGGGCCGGGGGACCCTTGGGATGGGGTTGGTGGTGGTCGATGACGGCGAACAGCGGAACGTCGGGGGGGACCTCCGTGTGGCCGAAGCCGGGCTGCGTGTCGACCAGCACCACGCCCGAGAACGCACTCCTGTCGAGGGTTGCGTAGTCGGCGAAGCGCAGCCCGAGCTCGCGCACCATCGCGACGTTCTCGGCGCGCTGGATGCGTCCGCGGGTGGCGACCTCCGCCTCGCGCGCGAAGCCGCGCTCGAGCAGGTAACGCACGCCGACCAGCGCCCCGAGCGCGTCGGGATCGGGGCTCTGGTGCGTGAGGATCAGGAGCCGCCCGCCGGCCTCGCGCGCGAGGACGCGCGCGAGATTCGAGTAGGCATCCGTGCCGTTCAACGGATCTCCGGGAGGCCGATTTCGTTCAGCGCGCCGCGCGGATCAGTATCCGAGATCCGACAGGAACTGGATGCTGCCGAGGATCTCGGCCCGCCCGTGACGCGGATGGAGCTCGATGACGCGCTCTGCATCGCGCGGAACGTAGCCCGCGAGGAGCTTGAAGTCGACCTCGCCCAGACCGGGAGGCATCTCGGCCTCGTCCTCGGCCGCGTCCTGGAGGTGGACGCCCAACATTCGAGGCGCGAAAGCCTCCAACCACTGACCGTCGTCCTCGAGCCCCCGGCGGCTGCGCAGGTGGACGTGGCCGACGTCGTGCCAGTAGCCGAGGCCCTTCCCCACTAGGTCGTCGAGCACCCATCCCATGGCCTCGAACCCGAGCAGGTCGTCGAGATCCGACCCGGGCTCGATGGCGAACCGAACCTCGGGCGATTCGTTCGCGAGGGTGTGAATCGATCGGCACAGGTGCTCGACCTGGCGCTGTCCGCGCTTCTGGACCTCGGACGCGAAGTCGCGCATGTCCTGGCGGACTTCGTCGCTCTTCTCGCCGTTGTAGAGCCGTGATTCGAGCTTGCGCGCCCGTTCGCGGAGCTCGGGACTCTCGATCTTGCCCCCGCGCAGCACCACCGTCGGGCAACCCCACGCCTTCGCCAGGCGCACGTGGCGCCGGATCGAGTTCAGGGCGCGCTCGCGCTCCGCATCGGTCAGGCTTCCGAGGTTGTCGACCGCGAGTTGACCCGTGTTGCTGTCCCGGCAGCCGGCCACGAGCGAGCGGATCGCCACCGAGGTCTCGCGCTTCGACTCCTCGAGACCGTCCATGCTCGGGGGCGAATCCGAGCGTCCGAGCTCGATGCGCCGGAACCCCATCGCGACCGAGGCGAAGATCTGGTCCTCGATCGAAGTGAGCCGCGAACCGAAGCACGCGGTCGAGAGGACGTAATCGTTGGGGATCCCAGGGGCCGTCACGTCTTGCGGGAAAGAGGGGAGACGCGGAGGAGTGGACCGAAGGGCAAGCTGTCGAGCCGTGGAAAACATACCCCGGCGCGAGGGTCGGAGCCGACCCGTCGCCGGAGCGCCGCGCGGCGCGGGCGTCGCGCGACCCTCTCCGGGGCTCGGCCGTGATAGCAAAACGGCGCTTCTCCCGTTCGAACCCGGCGCACGGGGAAGCCCGTCAGACGCGGATTTCCGCCGCGGCGGAGGCCAGGTCCGCCCGCGCGGCGAGCAAGGGATCGACCTCGCCCTCCACGTACTCGAGCACCTGCTCGGGGGCGCGGCCCACGTAGCGCGCGCCGTCGAGCAGTTCCGCCAAGCGCCCTTTCAACGCGGCGAAACGCGGATCGGCGGCGAGGATCTCGCGCAGCGGGTTGCGCTCGCCGCGGTGGATGGCCTCCGAGGCGCTCCGGCTCGCGGCGCGGATCGCCTCGTGGACGTCCTGGCGGTCGGCGCCGGCCTTCACCGCCTCCAGCATCAGCGCTTCGGAGGCGAGGAACGGCAGCTCCTCGTCGAGGTTCCGCCGCACGACCGCCGGGTGGACCACGAGGTTCCCGGCGACGTTCTGGTAGAGCATCAGCACGGCGTCCGTCGCCAGGAACATCTCGGGCACGGCCACGCGGCGGTTGGCCGAGTCGTCCAGCGTGCGCTCGAACCACTGGTTGGCCGCCGTGTGCGCGAGGTTGTCGAGGGCCGAGATCACGAGCCGCGCGAGGGAGCACATGCGCTCGCAGCGCATCGGGTTGCGCTTCCACGGCATGGCCGAGGAGCCGATCTGCTTCGCCTCGAAGGGCTCCTCGAGCTCGCGCCTCCCGGAGGAGAGCCGCACGTCGGTCGCGAATTTGTGCGCGGACTGACAGATCGACGACAGGACCTGTCCGACCCGGAAGTCGAGCCGCCGCGGGTAGGTCTGACCCGTGACGCCGAAGGTGCGCTCGAAGCCCATCTTCGCGGTGACGCGCCGGTCGAGCTCGCGCACCTTCTCGTGGTCGCCGTCGAAGAGCTCGAGGAAGGAGGCCTGCGTGCCGGTCGTGCCCTTGACGCCGCGGAAACGCACCGACGCGGCCGCGTGCTCGAGGTCGTGGAGGTCGAAGACGAGGTCCTGCAACCACAGGCACGCGCGCTTGCCCACGGTCGTGGCCTGCGCCGGCTGATAGTGCGTCAGACCGAGCGTCGGGAGCGAGCGCCATTCGAGGGCGAAGCTGCGCAGCGCCCGAATCACCTCGCACAGCCGCCGGCGCAGGATCGCGAGCCCCTCGCGCAGACAAACGAGCTCGGTGTTGTCCCCCACGAAGCACGAGGTCGCGCCCAGGTGGATGATCGGTCGCGCCTTCGGACACACTTCGCCCCAAGCGTGCACGTGCGCCATCACGTCGTGGCGCAACTCCTTCTCGTAGCGCGCGGCCGCCGCGTAGTCGACGTCGTCCTGGTGCGCGCGCAGCTCGTCGAGCTGCTCGTCGGTGATGTCCAGCCCGAGCTCCTGCTCGCCCTCCGCGAGCGCGATCCAGAGCTTGCGCCAGGTCGTGAACTTCTTGTCGTCCGAGAAGACGTAGCGCATCTCGCTCGACGCGTAACGGGTCGCCAGCGGGCTCTCGTAGCTCGTTCTGCGCTCGCCCATCGGCACAGGATATCAGGCCCAGGTCGCGAGCGCGGCGGCGCCGAGCGCGAGGGCGAGACCGGCGCCGAAGCGCGCGGCCACCGATGCTCGCGTCGCGGTCGGCTGCGCCACGCGCGCAGCGACGGCGACCACCCACGCGGCGGCGACGCCGTCCGTGAGCCAATCGAAGAACGACGGCGAGCGCCCGGTGAAGGATTGATGCCACTCGTCGAGCGCTCCGTAGAGCGCGACGGCGAGGACGATCAGGGCCGAGTTCCTGCGCGTGAGCTCCGGCCAACCGCTCGGCGCCGAACCCGCGGGGTCGCGCTCGCGCGGCGCGCGCGGGAGCGCCAGGACGAGCCACAGCGCGAGCAAACCGAACAGCACGACGTGGAAGGCGTTGCTCGCGAAGGCCCACAGACCGCCGCGCGGCACCCTGTCGAGCGTCTGGCTCGACAGGATCCAGATCAGACCCGCCCAAGCCGTCGCCAGCGAGGCTCCGAGGGCTCGCGAGATCGAGAAGAGCCTCGCCGCGATCCAACGCAGGAGTCCCGTTCGCGGGGCTTCGTCCACACTCACCGGTACCGCTCGCGCACGGCCGTGATGCACAAGCCCTTGCCGTCGGCGCTCTTCGTGACGTCGAGGCGATCGACGGTCGTGCGCATCAGGTAGAGCCCGCGTCCGCGGTCGTCCTCGAGGTCGGGGAGCTCGCTCTTCGACAAGAGGTCGCGAAAGCGCTTCGGGTCGCCTCCACCCTCGTCGGAGACCGCGAGCCGCCAACTTCCGGGAAGGACGTCGAGCTCCATGAGCATGCCCACGCCGTTCACGAGCTGACTCTCGTCCAGCGCCGCACCTCCGCCGCCGTGATCGACCGCGTTCGACAGGAGCTCGGAGGCGACCAAGACGAGCCGGTCGCGCTCGGTCTCGGGCATACCGTTCAGTCGCGCGAAGTGCCGCACCATGTGCCGCGCGACACGCACCGCCTCGTGGGTCGCGGGCAGCTCGAGCCGTACGACGTGGTTCACGCTTCTCGCTCCGAGCACTCCAAGCCGAAGGACATATCGAGCGCGGGAGCGGAGTGCGTGAGGGCGCCGACGGAGATTCGGTCGACGCCGCTCGCCGCGTAGGCGGCGACGTTCTCGAGGTCGATGCCCCCCGAGGCCTCGAGCAACACGGTCTTCCCGGCGCGCTGCGCTTCCCCGCGCAGGATCGGGCACAGCCGCGCGAGCTCCTCGGGTGCGAGGTTGTCGAGCAGGATCACGTCGGCGCCCGCGCGCGCGGCCGCCCGCGCCTCGGACTCGTCGCGCGCCTCGGCCGTCACGCGCAGCCCCGGATGGCGCGTCCGGAGCGCACGCACGAGTTCTTCGAGCGGGCGCCCGGCGAGATCGAGATGGTTGTCCTTGAGCATCGCCTCGTCGAACAAGCCGAAGCGGTGGTTCACTCCGCCCCCGCAGCGCACGGCGTACTTCTCGAGCGCGCGCAACCCCGGCGTCGTCTTGCGCGTGTCGAGGATCGCGACGCGCGGCCCGGCGCGCGCGACGAAGGCCGCCGTCAGGGTCGCGGTGCCGGAGAGGCGCTGCACGAGGTTCAGCGCCGTGCGCTCGCCCGTGAGCAGCGCACGCGCGGGGCCGACGACGCGCACGAGCGCCTGCCCGGGCCGCACGGGCTCGCCGTCCCGCGCCGAGAACTCGGCCGCGCACTGCGAAGTGAGCCGCTCGAAGACGCGCGCAAAGACCGTCGAGCCGGCCAGCGTTCCAGCGGCGCGCGCGTAGAGCGTCCCCGACGCCCGGCGGCCCGGGGGAACGACGCACTCGGTCGTGACGTCGCCGGCACCGATGTCCTCGGCGAGCGCACGATCGAGGATCCGATCGAGGTCCGCCGGATCGAGTCCGTCCCCGGCGGCGCTCGCCCTGGCTCGAGTCGACGACAGAGCGTCCCTACCCGTCTCTTCGGTACCGAGTTCCAAAGTCAGGAGCCGAGTCTACACGAGCGCCGCCCCGGGTCACGGATCCGCCTGCGCCGCTCGCCGGAGCACCAAGTCTTCTCGCGCGAGCGGGACCGGCTGAGTCGGCCGGGCGCGCCGTGCTCCCAGCGCGGCTGCGACGCCGTCGCGCGTGACGTCTCCGATCCCGCGCACGCCGTCGAGCAAGAGCGGTCCGTCCGCCGGATCGTGTTCCCAGCGCGCGCGGACGATCGCGTTGGCGCGCCGGTCTCCGATCGCGGGAAGCCGGCGCAGGGCGCGCACGCCGGCCTGCTCGAGGTCGAGCGCCGTCGCAGAGAGTTCGCTGGCGCAGGCCGGCGGCACGCGCGGCGCTCGCTCCTGGTTCCGCGCGACGAGGGAACCGCCGAGGATGCCCGCGACGAGCCAGGCCCAGACGGGTTGGCGCGCCGCGCCCTTCGCAGCCTCGGCGGCCTGGTCCACACGGAGACGACGAGCGCGGGGACGCGCGGTTTCAGCGCTCCGCGGCGAAACGAGTCGAGAATCCCAAACCCTCGACCAGCACCCGGCCCATGCCGCGCGGCTCGCGCTCCGACAGACGCTCGAGGACTCGAACGCACAGACGGCGCAGTTGGCCCGACACCACGGCGTGCGGCTCGTGCGCGACGACCGGAGCGCGGTGGTTCCCCGCGCGACGCACGGCGTTGTCCTCCGGCAGGCTGCCGAGGAACACCGGAGCACGCCCGAGGAAGCGCTCGGAAACGCCCGAGATGCGCTCCGCCGTGCGCCGGCCGTCCTCGGGCGAATCGGCGCGGTTCACGACCAACATCAGGTTCGCGCCCGGATCCTTCCCGAGCAGGACCTTCATGAAGGCGTACGCGTCGGTCATCGCCGTGAGGTCGGGCGTCGTCACGATCAACACGCAGTCGCATGCCGTCGCGAAGCCGATGGTTTGGTCGGAGACGCCGGCGGCGGAATCGACGACGAGGAAGGCGTAGTCCTGCTCGAGCTTCTCGAGGCTGCAAGCCACGAGATGGAGCTCGTACGACGAGAGCCCCGCCATGCGCGAGACGCCCGAGCCTCCGGAGACGAGGTCGAGGCGCGGGCGGCAGGATTGCACGACCCGTTCGACCTCCATGCGACCCTCGACGACGTCGACCATGCTGTGCTCGGGCGAGAGGCCCTGCAGGATGTGAGCGTTCCCGACGCCCAGATCGGCGTCGAAGACGAGCGTCCTACCGCGCATCGAAAACAGCGCTCCGAGCGAAGCCGTGAGCGCGGACTTCCCGGTTCCGCCCTTCCCGCTCGCGATGCACAGCGAGCGCGCTCGACTGGTGCTGCTCCGAACTCGCCCGTTGGTTGCAGGCGATGTCGAGTCGCGGTCGGCCGTCGGAAGGAGGTCTCTCTCGGCGGAGCCCGGTAGAGCTTCCATCCGGCGTTGTGCCAGCCGCAAGAGACTGCGGGCCTGACCCCAGTTCATGACCGGAGCACGGTTTCGAGCACCGTACCGCGGCTAACCTGCCTCTTTCGAGCTCCCGAGGAAAGGGGTCGTCAATCCTGGAAGGCCCGCAACTCTTCCTCCGAGAGGATCGTCCCAGCCCCGAGACCCGCGAAGCCCCGCGGCCGCTCCTCCTCTTCTTCGTCGTCGTCGGGGTCGGCGCGGGACCAGGCAGGAGCGGCGACGGCCGCGGGGGCGGGCGGTCGAGGTGCGGCGCCTTCGTCGCCGCTCGCGTGCGCCCCGAGACAGAGCACGTAGCGCGCGAGCACCTCCTCGACGAAGAAGTCGACCTGGGCGGTGCTGCGCAGCACGCGCGCCTCGTACTCGGGGGCCACCGCGCCCTGGAGGCGGTCTCCGGCGAGCTCCATGCGCGCGAGATCCCGACCGCGGAAGCTCCAGGCGACCCGGCCGGCCGCAGCGTGCGTCGAGAGCTCGTCGTCGAGCCGGGCCATCTTCCCCAGGCAGTGCCGCGCGATCCCCACGAGATCGGGCGAGAGCGAGGCGAGGAAGGCCTTCTCGGATCCGGGGCCCGTCGCGGGAGCACCGCCTCCGACGGCCGCCAGGAACACGTTCTCCCCGCGCGCGCTCTTCAGGTGGCGCACCTCGTACAGCTCGACCGAGCCCGAGACGAGCGGCCGCAGGCGCTCGGCCACGCCGGCGGCGAAGGCTTGGGCGACGAGCAGGACCCGCGGAGGCTGGTCCGCGCGCAGGCGCGGCTCCTCGAAGTGCAGGGCGAGCACGCCCTGGTTGTGACGCGCGAAGGCGAGGGCGTCGAATGCGGCCAGCACCGCCTCGTCGCCGCCGGCCTCGACCAGCAGGACGAAGACCAATCGCCCCGAGCGTTCCATGGCGACCAGGTCGGCGCGGAAGCGCTCGGAGAGCTCGAGGTCGTGGTCGAGCACCGTGAGGCCCGGGAAGTTCCGAACCAGGGTCGCCTCGAGCGAGGGCAGGCTGGAATCGCTCATGATCGGGAGATGCTATCGATGTCGAGGGGTGTACCCGCGCGACGCGCGGCGTCCAGAGCGGGCCGCAGCCCGCGATAGATGTGCGTGAGCGCGACGGCGAGGGCGTCGGTGGCGTCCAGCGCGAGTCCGAGCGGCGCCTGCCCGAGGGTCGCCTCGACCATCCGCGCGACTTGCTCCTTGCTCGCGACGCCGTTGCCGACGACGGCCTTCTTCACGACCGCGGGCGGATACTCGCTGACCCCCAGTCCGCGCTGCGCGGCGCTCGCGAGGATCACGCCGCGCCCTTCGCCGATGCGCAGCGCCGAGCGCACGTTCTGCGCCGCGAAGGCGCTCTCCACGGCGACCGTCGTCGGCAGGAAGCGCTCGAGCAACGCCTCGATCTGGGCCTGGATCCGCGCGAGGCGCTGCGCGATCGGAGCGCGCGCCGCGGCGCGCACGACGCCGGCCGCGAGCAGCCGCGGCCCGCTCGGGGAGACGACGACGAAACCGTAGCCCACGACCTGCGTTCCGGGATCGACGCCCATGACCACCGGCCAGGGTCGAGCGCGCGCGGGGAAAGCTTCGTCCACCGGGGCCCAAGCTAGTGTCTCGATCGGGAAATGCACGGGTGCACCGAAGGCGGCGACGCGTCCCGGCGGCGCTGGACGCGACCGGGGTCGATCGCCGACCATCTCGCCGTGGCGTCCGACTCCCCGAGCGCGGCGGCGGTGATCGTGGCCGCGGGCAACTCGACCCGCATGGCGCAAGCGGGGATCCCCGGGCACAAGCCCCTCCTCGATCTCGACGGCGCGCCGATCCTCGAGCACGTCTGTCGGGCCTTCGACGGCGCAGAGCGCGTGCGCGAGGTGCTGCTGGTCGTCCACGGGCACGACCTCGATCGCGTGCGGCGCCTGGTCGCCGAGCGCTCGGCCTTCGCGAAGGTGCGCGGAGTCGTCGAGGGCGGAGCCCTGCGCGCGGACTCGGTCCGGATGGGCGCGGCCTGGTGCGCGTTCGACCTGGACGTGATCTGCGTGCACGACGCGGCGCGCCCGCTCGTGGAACCGGCGGCCATCGACCTCGTGGTCGAGCGAGCGTGGCAGGACGGCGCCGCGCTCCTGGCGCTGGCGGTGCGAGACACCCTCAAGCGCGCGTGCGAAGCCGGGGAACCGAGCGCCGCAGGGCTCTTCGCTCACGACGCCGAACGCGTCGCGCGCGTCGACCGGACGCTCGATCGGGCGGGGCTCTTCGCCGCGCAGACGCCGCAGGCCTTTCGCGCCCGGGACTTTCGCGAGCTCCTGGGCCGCGCCGAGGCCGACGGATTCCGACCCACCGACGACGCGGCGCTGTGGGAGCGTTACCGCGGCGCCGTGACGGTGGTCCCGGGGTCGCAGTCGAACTTCAAGATCACGACCCCCGAGGACCTCGAGCTCGCCGCGGCACTGCTCGCGCTGCGGCGGGAGGTGCGCGCTTGACGAGCTTCCGCGTCGGTTGTGGTTTCGACGTCCACCGCCTCGTCGCGGGGCGGCCGTGCGTCCTCGGAGGCGTCGAGCTGCCCCATCCCGCCGGGCCGCTCGGGCATTCCGACGGCGACGCCGTGCTGCACGCAGTGACCGACGCCCTGCTCGGCGCGGCGGGGATGGAGGACATCGGCACGCTGTTCTCGCCCGACGACGAGCGTTGGCGCGACGCGGACAGCGCGAAGCTCCTGTCGCTGGCCGTCGAGGTGGTGAGCAACGCCGGCTGGCGCGTCGTCAACGTCGACATCGTGATCGCGACCGAAGGTCCGCGCATCGCACCCCACCGCCTCGCGATGCGCGAGCGCATGGCGGCGATCCTCAAGGTCAAGGTCGACCGCGTGAACGTGAAGGGCAAGACGCTCGAAGGGCTCGGCGCCCTGGCCGACGGAGCAGGCGTCGCCGTGCAAGCCGTCTGTCTGCTGACGAGCCGGTAAGTCGTACGGAGGCTCGACGGACGACGTCGTAGGTACGGTCCGGAGCCGCGACACGGACAACGGATTCGCCGGCCGAGCGGCTACGAGACTCCAGTGACGCGGGCCGGCGAATCCGTTGTCTTTTGTCGCGGCTCTGTACCTGCCGGCTGGAGCACGTCGCGCGCACCGCCCTGCTGGATGGCGTGCAGGCGCGCGTAGGTCCCGGCCTTCTCCACGAGCTCGTCGTGGCTCCCGAGCTCGACGAGCCGCCCTTCCTCGAGCACGGCGATGCGGTCGGCGTCGCGGATGGTCGAGAGCCGGTGCGCGATGACGACCACCGTGCGGTTCTCCATCAAGCGGTCGAGCGCCTTCTGCACCGCGGCTTCGCTCTCGGAGTCGAGCGCGCTCGTGGCCTCGTCGAGGATCAGGAGCGGCGCGTTGCGCAACAACGCGCGCGCGATGACGATGCGCTGGCGCTGACCGCCCGAGAGTCGGCCGCCGGCGTCGGCGACGTTCGTGTCGTAGCCTTCCGGCAGGGACGCGATGAAATCGTGGATGTTCGCGTCCTTCGCCGCGGCTTCGATCTCCGCGCGCGTGGCGCCCGGGCGGCCGTAGAGGATGTTCTCGGCGATCGACGTGTGGAACAGGAACGGCACCTGGTCGACGTGCGCGACGAGCGAGCACCAGTCGTCGCGCGAGACGTCGCGCAGGTCGTGCCCGCCCACGACGATCGCGCCGTCCGTCGGATCGATGAAGCGGCACAGCAAATCGGCCAGCGTGCTCTTTCCCGCGCCCGACGGGCCGACGAGCGCCACGCGCTCGCCGGATCGCAGCTCGAGGTCGATGTCGCGCAGCGCGGGCTCGGTCTCGTCGCGGTAGGAGAACCAGACGTGCTCGAAGCGCACGCCGCCGTCCAGGCTCGCGATCCGAATCGGGTCCGGCGCTTCCACGACGTCCGCCGGCTCGTCGAGGATCTCCTGCAGCCGCTCGGAGGCGCCGAGCGACTCCTGCACCTGCGTGTAGGCCTTCGTCATGCCTTTGACGTGCGTGTAGACCCGCGACATCGTCATGAAGAAGAACACGAGCACACCGGCGCTCGTGGCGAGCCCCCCCCGGATGGTCAACCAGCCGACGGGGAGGAGCAGTAACGCGAGCCCCGCGACGCTGAACATGGCCGTCCACGCATTGGTGAGAGCGATCGCCTTCACCATCCGCATGGAGTGCTTCAGGTAGTCCTCGTTGACGGCGCGGAAGCCCTCGACCTCGCGTTCCTCGGCGCGGTAGGCCTTCACGGTGCGGATGCCCTGGAACATCTGCGTGAGGCTCTGCACCGACGAGCCGAGCGTCGCGAGCGAGCGCTTCGAACGCTTGCGGATGCGCCGCGAGAAGTACGCGATGGGAACGACGAGCAGCGGGATGGCGACGAACATCCAGAGCGCGAGCTCGGGAGCGACGATGAACGCGAATCCGAGCGCCCAGAGCATCTGCGCCGGCTCCTGCACGAACTCGCGCAGGACCTGCTGGACGGTCTGGAGCAGCGTGTTGACGTCGGCGCTGATGCGCGAGAGCAGGTCGCCGAAGCTGCGCTGCTGGTGGTAGCGCATCGAGAGCCCGACCAGGTGGCGAGCGAGGCGCATGCGCAGGTCCACGACGAGCCGCAGGGCGAACCAACGCGACACGCACGTGAACGCGAACTGCGTGGCCGCCGTGAGGATCGCCAGGACCACGGCGACGGTGCAGACGGCCACGAGCGCGGCGATGCGCGAGTCTTCGCTGAGTTCCGTGGATGTGCCGCCCTGCGTCGCGAGGAGCTGGTCGCGGAAACCCGTGAAGAGGTCCGTGATCCACTCCTTGCCCCGCCCGCCCGTCCCTTCCACCTTCTCGCCGGGGAAGAGCACCAGCTCGAACACCGGGATGAACAGGGCGAGGATCGCCGGCGGCCCGATGGACGAGAGCACGCCCAGGAGGACGACGAGCACGGCGATCCACAGCCGGGAGGCGAGGTGCGGTCGCAGGAGCGCCCAGGTGCTCCGAATGGATGTATTCATGACGACCCGAACGATCGGGTGGAGCGCGCGTGGAGCGGCTCCGCTCGCAGGCTACAGACCCTCGACCTTCGCCTGCGCGAAGACCTCGGCGGCGTAAGCGTCGAAGCGCACGAGGAGGTAGTCGTTCAGCACGCTCTCGCGCTCGCGCGGTTCCGCCAGGCGGTAGGAACGCTTGGCCGGCGTCCGGCCCTTGACCATCGTGATGTAGTAGCCGAACGGACCGAGGAACGGTCCTGCGACGGTGCCGACCTCCTGGTCGAAGAAGATCTGATCGGTGACCGACGAGCCGATCAGGAAGTTCTGGAACTCGTTCTCGTCCAGGAGCGGGAGCAGTGAGTTGCGGTTCTTGGGGCCGAAGCGGCCTTTTTGGCGGCGATTCGACGCGAGCTCGGGTTGGCCCATCTTCGACGCGGGGATGGGATCGTCCCAGAAGTCCGAGTACTCCTCGAGCAGCGCGTCCCAGTCGCCGCCCTCGGCGAGTCGCAGGGCGACCTCTCGGGCGCGGCTCGCCGCCTCCGCCCACCCGTCCGGCTTCCAGCGGGCGAGCTTGAAGTCGTAGGCGGAGAGCAGGATCACCTCGCAGTCGACCTCTTCCAGCCCCATCAGTCGATTCGCGCGGGAGAGGTGCTGCGTGAGGTTCTCGTCGGTGAGCTCGTCGGCGATCATCTCGCGATAGGACTCGAGCGCACGGCGGTAGACGCGGTAGGCGTCGAGCGACGGGAACTTCTTGATGCCGAGGACGAGGTTCGGGAACGGGATGAACGAGGACTCGTGCTTCTCCTCGAGGGCCCTCCAGCAGGCGGCGAACTCCTCCTCGTCGAGGTAGAAGCCCTTCCGCACCAGGTCTTGGCGCACCGCGGTCATCTTCGCCAGCCACAGCCGCGTCCGTTCCCAGTCGATGGGCGCGAGCCTGCCCCGGATGTCGGCCAGGATCTCGTCCGCGGTGACCTCGACCCCGTGTACGACCAGCGCGACCCCGGGCGGGAGGCCGTCACGGACCTGCGTCACGCCGGCTGCTTCCGAGAGCGACTCGATGATGGCGGGCCGCAGGAGCATGTTGAACATGAGCTTCCCGGGATCGTTCGGGTCGGTCGCCACGCCGGAGGCAACGCGCTGGTCGTACGCCTCCTTCATCTTCTCGAAGAACTGTTCTTGCTCCCCCTCGGGCACGGTCGCCGCGAGGGCTTTGCGCGAGACCTCCGGCCACTCGGCGGGATCCTCGGGGAAGAACAGATTGTCGAAGAGGCGTGAGAGCCGCGCTTGCTTGCGCATGCCTCCGCGCGTGAGGCGCGCCCGCGCGAGCATGTCATCGCCCGTCATGCGCTCCCCGTACTCCTCCTCGACCTGATCGAACGTCTGCTGCATCCAGCCGTCGATCTCCGCATCGGACACGTAGTCCTCCGCCTTCTGGCCGCGCTGCTCGAGCTCCTTCGCGAGCAGGATCTCGAGCTTGCGCGACTCGAGCTCGCGCGTCCCCAGGTGGAACACGATCTCGCGCCGGACGGCCTGCTCGGGAACGGCCTCTCCGTTCACGACGAGCTCGGTCTCCTCGCCGAGTCGGCTGGGGGAGGCGAGGGCGCTGCAAGCGAGGAGCAGCGGAACGAGCACGCTGGCAAGGGATTGGTTGGGCTTCATGACTGGGAGCTCTGGTGGAGGACCCCCTACGGCGCGTGGGCCGCATGCGTGGGCCGCGAGCGCGCGGGCTGGAACCCAGAGCCGGCGCAGGGCGGAGCATTCTAGTGGATCGGGCCGACTGGGGCGCATGGGATGCGAGCTCGGCCGATGCCGCGGAGGCTGCCTGGGAGCTGCGAGCGGGCCCACGGGGCGGAAGCGCGGCTCTCACGCGCTCCGCGGCTTAGAATCGGGACACGCATGAACTACACGCCGCGCACGATCGCGTTCCTCACCGATCTGGTGCATCCGCCGCTCACTCCCGATCCGCGGGCCGTCCAGCGGCTGCACAACCGCCAGTTCGAGGGTCCCGATCCCGTCTACAAGAGCTTCCACGTCACCCACGAGGGCGCCGTGCTCTCGAATCCCGTGAGCTCGCCGTCGGCGCACTCGTCGGTCTCGTTCACCGCCGATCGCATCCGCTTCCGGGAGGAGCTGACGGGCTTGACGGCGGAGGACTTCGCGCAGCGCGTGCGTTCGATCGCGGCGGAGGTCGTCGGGCTGCTGCCGCTCCAGATCTTCACGGCCCAGATCGTGACCGTGCGCACGCTCGTGAATCCGCGCCACTTCAGCGACAGCCGCCAGTTCCTGAAGGCCGGCATGTTCGGGTTCGGCAGCGAGATCATGGACTTCGGGCGCGAGCCCCATCTCTACGGGATACGCATGGTGTTCCCGCCCGGTCCGAACGAGCCGAACGCGCACTCCCTGCGCATCGAGTCGTTCAACTCCGACCCGCGCTCGGTCTTCGTCGAGAACCAGGCGAGCTTCGGCCCGACGGTCGTCCAGAACGGGCTCGCTTCGATCGAGGAGAACATCGTCGCCGCCTACGGCTTCGTGGTGGATCGGGCGCTCTCGTTCCTCTCGCACTTCGACGCGCGCCAGGAAGCGTGACCGGCCGAGCGGTAGTACGGAGCCAGTCCAGTTTTTCACTCTTCCGCGCAAAGCGCATCGACACTCCGGCACGCAGGCATCGGAAGAGTGAAAAACTGGACTGGCTCCGCCTCGCGCTGGCCGCGCTGATCCTGTGCGGGTGCGAGGAGGGGGAGCAGCGTTCCCGGTCGAGCGAATGGCCTCCCGGAACCGCCGTCCTCGTGTGCGGCGTCGCGATCCCGACGACGGAGGTCGAGCGCGCGGCGGAGCTCCTGGCGGAGGTCAACCCGGCGTGGACGAGGCGCGCGATGCTGCGCGAGGCGCTGGTGGCGCAGCTCGTCCCTCGCGCTGCCGCACAGAGCGCCTTCGCGAACGCCGCGGAGCGCGCGCGGGCGCGCCTCGTGCTCGGGCTCGCGGCGCTGCGTACGGCCGCGGCCGACGCGCCCGTTCCCGCGCTCGTCGAGCGGCCGGCGGCCGGGCTACCCTTCGACCTGTGGAGCGTGGCCCGGGAGCTCCCGCTCGAAGAGTGGCACGGTCCCTTCCTGGGGATCGGACGTTGGTTCGCGTTGCGCGTCCTCGCCCGCGAGCGGCGTGAGACGCGAGCGCTCGATTCCTACCGGCTCGAGCTCGTCGTCGAGACGTTCGCGCCTCCGTCGACGCGCCCGGAGGAAATCCTCGCGGACTGCGAGCTCGTCGTCGTGGATCCCGCCTTCGAAGAGCTCGTGCCGCTGTCGTTGCGCAACGCGACGCGGTAATACGGAGCCGCGTCAAGACGGCTAGCCTGCGACGGGTCGATCGGGTCGCTCAGCTCTTCTTGCGCGCGAGGACCTCGATCGCCTTCTCGATGAACTCGTCGCGACCCGCCTTCGCGCCTTCGAGGGTCCGCTGCGCGGGCGTGGTCGGCGCGATTCCCACGCCGTGGATCCCTTGGCGGCTGGGGGGGACGGCGTCCGTCGCCGTCCATTCCAGGCGATAGCCGCCGGGCAGGACGATCCGGTTCGTGAGCCCGATCGTGCCCCCCGTCGGCTCGCCGACGATCTCGCCCAAGCGATGATCCCGCACGAGCACGAGCAGCGCCTCCGCTTCGCCGACGACCGAGCCGTCCGCGAGGAAGGCCACCGCCCCTCCGAGCTGCGGCGCGACGGGCGCGATCTTACCCGACACGTCCTTCCACTCGAGCTTGTCGGCGTCGGGTCGCTTCGCGATCGGGATGCGCCAGGTGACGTCGCGCACGGGTTTCTGGACGAGGTGCGCGATCAGTGCGCCGCGCGACAGGCCGCGCAGCCCGTCGCGCAGATCGAAGACGACTCCCTTGGCATCCGCCAGGCCCGCGATCACCTCCGCGACGCTGGAGTCGCGCACGCGCGACAGGTCGACGTAGCGGATGCCGGACGCGATCTCGGCCAGGACCGCGGGCCGGCCGTGCGTGATCACGGGCCGCGCGAACTCGTCCTTGTAGTCGATGTCGACGCCGCGACCGGCCGTGGTGTTGATGCGCATCTGGACCGGCTCGAGTCGCTTGCGCCGCAGCATCGACTCGAGAGCGCGCGCGCGGATGCGCTGCGTGGTCGCCCCCGCGAACAAGCTGCACTCCTCGAGGAGCGCCTTCTCCGCCGCGAGCTTGCCTACGCGCAGGACGACGTCGCCGCGTCCGATGCCGATCTTCGAGCGCTCGTCCGAAGCGATGGCCGTGACCACCAGCTTCTCCTCGATCCACTCCCAGCGGACAGGAACGCTGCTCTCGCGCCAGTCGCTGCGATGTTGCACGGACGCCTGACCGTCGAAGGTCTCGGCCACCATTCGGCGCAGCGCCGCGAGGAGCTCGCCTTCGTCCTTGGCTTGCGCCGCGCCGCGGATCGCCGTCTCGAGCGCGACTTGCCAGTCGGCGGACTTCTTGTCCATCAACGGTGCGAAGTACTCGAGCACGTCCCAACCGAGGAGCACGGCGGCGATGCGCGTGGCGCGATCGTCGGTCGTCATGGCAGTGGCCGAATCGTGCGCCTCCTCCTGCACGGCGGCCGGCGAGTCCGCATGCGGAAGGGTGCCCTCGGCGTCGGCGAAGAGCGTGGTGGGCAGCCGCGCCAGCACGGAGGCTCCGATGTCGTAGTCCTTCGGCTTCTGCGGCCGCGCGAAGCCGATCGGCACGCGTCCCTCCCAGGGAACCGACTCGCGCCCGCTCGAGAAACCGTGGGGCGCGCCGCCCGTGTCGAGCCCCTCGTGGACGCAGCGCACGATGGAATGACCCGGCCCGTTCGGCTCGTCCAGCGCCGGGGAAGGCCTGTCGGGGACCCGCCCCTTCGCGAACAGGCGCAGCGTGGGAGCGACGGCCGAGAAGTGGTCTTGGAGCGTTGCCGCGAGCTCGATCGAACCCTCGGCCTGCTCGGCGAGGACCACGCTCGAGCGCGCGAGCGCCGACCAATCCGCCGCGGCGACCTGATCGGACGGGTGGAAGTAGCGCAGGAAGGCGAGGAGCCGGCCGAGCGCCGCGAGGTTGGTGACCGCGCGATCGTCGAGCTCCGCTGGCGGAAGGACCTCGAGCTTCGGCAGATCTCCAAGGATCCCGAGCTCGATGGCGTCGACGAGCACGCGCCCGCGCCCACTGTGGACGACGCCGAGCTCGAGCAGCGCGAGGTCGGCGGCGACGCCCCCCGTCACTTCGTAGATCGCCCAATCGGGACCGTGGATGGGCTCGTCCGAGGTGCCGGCCACGAGCGAGCTCCGGCCGGCCTTGGTCTCGCCGCGCAGCAGGATGCGCGCGCTGGTGCCGGGATCCAGGACGCGCACGGCGGCGCGCAGGAAGACGCGCTTGCCGCGATAGGGACCGGCGTCGATGGGGTGGTAGAGCTTGCCCGATCCGGCGGGCTCGCCCTCGCCCTCGCCCTCGAAGAAGAGCTTCATGCAGTACCTGCCCTCGAAGGGCGCGTCGAGCGCGACGCTGCCCCGATATCCCTCCTCGTAGCCGAAGCCGTCGAGCTTCCAGGTCGCGGGCAGCTTGCCGCCGGGAAGGTTCTCGAACGTGGAGCGGAAGCCGGGTCCGTCTCCGGCCAACGACACGGCGAGCGTGAGTGCGATCTCGAGCATGTCCTTCTCCTCACTTCGAGCGATCGGCGCCTCCGCGGCGAACCCAACGAGGCCGGGGACGTCGCGAGTCCCCTAGTCTCCCTCGGTGCGGCCGGTATCGGAACGGCTCGGGACCGATCGTGTTGGTCGATTCCCGGAGATGCCTCTTTCGATGCCGCTCCGGCGCGCCGCGCGCTCGCCCCTGCGCTCGCCCGTGCGCTAAGGTGAGCGGCCATGCAGCCGTCTTTCGAGGTCAGGGGCCTCGCCGTGGTCCTGCTCGCTCTCTCGGCGTGCCGCTCGGCTCCTCCTCTGAGCTCGGCCGGCGCCTCGAGCCCATTGGATGTGCGGGACACGGATGTGCGGGACGCGCGAAGCGCCGAAGCTCGTGCGGCGACCCCGATGGAGGGAGACGCCGATCCCGTCGCGGCGGAGGTCGCCGAGCGCGTGCTGGCGCGCCTGGGGGGCCGCGCCGCCTGGGATCGGGCGCGCTACGTGAGCTGGGTGTTCTTCGGCGGCAGACGCCACCTGTGGGACAAGTGGACGGGCGACGTCCGCATCGACGACTCGGAGCGCGAGCTCACGATCTCGATGAACCTGCACACGCGCGCGGGAGGCGTGCGCGTCGCCGGGCGCGAGGTGGAAGATCCCGCACTCGCGGCCGAATGGCTCGACAAGGGCTATCGCTGGTGGATCAACGACTCCTACTGGATGTTCATGCCCTACAAGCTGCGCGATCCCGGCGTGCACCTGCGCTCGTTGGGCGACGGCGTCCTCTCGGCCGACGGTCGCCCCGCACACGTACTCGAGCTCACGTTCGAGGGCGTGGGCGTCACGCCCGAGAACCGTTACGTGGTCTTTGTCGCGGACGACACCGACCTGGTCGAGCAATGGGACTACTTCGCGACGGCCGCCGATCACGAGCCCAAGTTCGCGCGGCCCTGGACGGGTTGGACGCCGCACGCGGGAAGCTTCGGCGAGATCTGGCTGCCGCACGGCGGCGAGGGCGACGACGACTGGTCGGTCACCGTCCACGAGGAGATCGACGACGGCGTCTTCGGACGCTGATCGGAATCAGAGCTGCTTGACCTCGACGACGAGGTCCTCGAGGGCCTTCTTCGCGTCGTCGAACAGCATCAGGGTGTTCTCACCCTCGAAGAGCGGGTTCTTGATCCCCGAATAGCCCGCCGAGAGCGAGCGCTTGATCACCACGACCGTGCGCGCCTCCCAGACGCTCAGCACGGGCATGCCCGCGATGGGAGATTGCGGGTCGGTGTTCGCGACGGGGTTGCAGACGTCGTTCGCGCCCACGACGATCGCGACGTCCGTGTTCTTGAAGTCGCCGTTGATCTGGTCGAGCTCGAAGAGCTGCTCGTAGGGGACGTCGGCCTCCGCGAGGAGCACGTTCATGTGCCCCGGCATGCGCCCCGCGACGGGGTGGATGGCGTAGCGGACCTCGCAGCCGCGCTTCGCCGCGAGCTCGCACAACTCGCGCACCTTGTGCTGCGCCTGCGCGACGGCCAACCCGTAACCGGGAACGACGATCAGCGACCGCGCACCCTCGAGGATCGAAGCGACTTCCTCCGCCGAGGTCTTCTTGACGCCGACGTAGCCCTGGTCGGTCGCCGCCTCCTCGCCGCCGAACTTCGCGAAGATCACGTTGACGAGCGAGCGGTTCATCGCCTTGCACATGATCTTCGTGAGGATCAGCCCGGCGGCCCCCACCAGCGATCCGGCGACGATCAGCAGGTTGTTCTGCAGCACGAAGCCCGTCGCACAGGCGGCGATGCCCGAGTAGCTGTTGAGCAGCGAGATGACCACCGGCATGTCCGCGCCGCCGATCGGGGCGACGAGGCCCAGGCCCAGCGCGAACGCGACGAGCGTGAGCGCGATCCCCGCGAAGAGGATCGACCCCGGCGCGTCGGCGCCGAACCCCGCCCACCAGCACAAGAACAGCGCGAGCGCGCCCAGGGCCGCGTTCGCCCACTGTTTGCCGAGCGGCCCGAAACGACTCTGCTTCAGTGTTCCCGAGAGCTTCCCATACGCGACCAGACTGCCCGAGAGCGTGACGGCGCCGACCAGGATGGAGGCAGCGATCGCGACCGCGAAGTCGCCGCCCCCGAGGAGTCCGCCTTCCTCGAGGATCCCGAGCGCGAGCGTCGTGGACGCTCCTTCGAGTCGACTCGTGAAGAACACGACCTCGGCCAGCGCCACGAACATCGACGCGGCTCCGCCCAGCCCGTTGAGCAGTCCGACCATCTCGGGCATCGCCGTCAGCGGCACCCGGGTCGCGAGCAACAGACCCGCTGTCGTCCCCACCACCAGGCCGGACACGAGCAGGACCACGCCGACCTCGCCCCACAGGGAGATCATCGCCGTCGCGATCGCGAGCAGCATCCCGAGCGAAGCGAGCCGGTTCCCGCGCCGCGCCGTCTTGACGCGCGACATGGCCTTGAGACCGAGGATGAACAAGAGCGCGGCGCCCATGTAGGCGAGTTGGGCCAGGTCGAGGGCCGAACCCGCCGCCTGCAGAGCCGAGAGCGCGAGAACCGGGCTCACGCCTGCGAATCCTTCTTGGAACCGTCGCGGCGGCCGAACATCCCGAGCATGCGGTCGGTCACGACGAAGCCGCCCACGACGTTGACCATCGCCGTGACGATCGCGAGGAACCCGAACAGCTTGCCGAGCACGGGGAAATCCGTCGCCACGCACGCCAGGGCGCCGACGATGGTGATTCCGCTGATCGCGTTCGCGCCGGACATGAGCGGCGTGTGCAAGGTCGGCGGAACCTTCGCGATCAACTCGAAGCCCGTGAAGATCGAGAGGAACAGGATCCACAGGCCGATCACGATGAACGGCACTCCGCTCGACTCTCCCGAGAGCAGCGCGATGGTCATCTCGAGGTCACTCCTTCGCCCTGCGCCACGGCCGTCGGCTCGTGACGGATCTCACCGTCCTTCACGAGCAGGCAGCCAGCGAGGACTTCGTCCTGGAACTCGCGCGACAGCGTCCCGCCCTCGCCGAGCATCAGCTTGCAGAGTGCATGGACGTTTCTGGCGTAGAGCAGACTGGCGTGCGCGGGAACGGTCGTCGGTAGGTCGGCGATCCCCACGATGGTCACACCGCAACGCTCGACGATCTCGCCCGCGGCGCTGAGCGAGCAATTGCCCCCCGTCTCGACGGCGAGATCGACGATCACGGATCCCGGCGACATCGAGCGCACCATCTCCTCGTCGACCAGCTTGGGCGCCGGCCGACCCGGGATCAGCGCGGTGGTGATCACGACGTCGGCGCCTGCCACGCGCTTGCGCACTTCTTCGCGCTGTCGGCGCAGGAAGTCCTCGCTCTGCTCCTTCGCGTAGCCGCCCGAGCCTTCCATGTCCGCGGCTCCGGGCACGTCGATGAAGCGCGCGCCCAGGCTCTCGACCTGCTCCTTGGCGGCGAGCCGGACATCGGTGGCCTCGACCGTGCAGCCGAGGCGCCGGGCGGTCGCGATGGCTTGCAAGCCCGCGACGCCCGCGCCGAAGACGACGACCTTCGCGGGCGGGATCGTTCCCGCGGCGGTCATCAGCAAGGGGCAGAGCTTGGGCAGGTGGCTCGCCGCGAGCAGGACGGCCTTGTAGCCGGCCACGGTCGCTTGCGAGGAGAGCGCATCCATCGGTTGGGCGCGGCTGATGCGCGGCACGAGATCCATGGCCAGCCAGGCGAACCCGCGCTCGCGCGCCCGCGCGACGACATCGGGATGGATGGCGGGCCAGGCGAAGGCGACGAGCGTGCTCGCCGCGCCGATCGCATCGCACTCCTCCGGGGTCGGCGGCTGGACCTTGACGATCAGGTCCGCGCGCGAATAGGCCGTGCGATCGCAGATCCGGGCCCCGGCGGCCTCGAAGTCCGGGTCGGCGATCCGGGCGGCGCTTCCCGCACCCTTCTCGACCAGGACCTCGAGCCCCGCCTTCACGAAGCGCTTGACGGTGTCGGGAGTGGCGGCGACGCGGGTTTCGCCGGGTCGGGTCTCGCTGGGGACGAACAGGGTGGGCATGGCACGTCGGTCGGGTTCGGAGGGCGAAGAGTCTAACGAGCCCGCGCCCCGGGCCGGGCGCGCGGGACGGAAAGATCCGTGCCGGGCGCGGGAGATCGGCCCATGGCGGACGACGCTCCGCAGAGCGCGCCGTCGGCTCGCTCCCGGCGGCGCCGAGGACTGCGCGAATTCGTTTCGCAGCGGGCGTTGCCGCGGCCGTCCGGCTCGGGACACGCGCGTCGGATCGCGACTCGAACCGCCCTCAGCCCGCGAACAGAAAGTCGCTCTCTTTCGACCAGACCGTGAACCGATAGAGCGGCACGAGCCTGACCACCTCCGCGAGCATCCCCTCCGGTACACGCTCCCCGAACGCCGCCTGGCGGGCGGAGGCAGGTGCCGGAAGCCGCGATTCAACGGTCAACGCATGCTCACCGGGCTTGTAGTACTTCAGGAACTCTTCGATCCGCTCGGAGGTGAGGGACCCGCACGTCCACTCCCCCTTCCAATCGTGCAAGTGCAGGCGAAACCCCGCGAGGCCGTTGAGCAGTCGCAACCATTCGCTCGTCCCCTCGCGAGCGAGACGGTTCACGAGGTTCTGTCCGTCGTACCAGCTCTCCGAGCGCAGGCGAAGGCTGACTTCGAGCGCGTCCTCCTCGATCGCCAGGCACAGGTACGCGTTGCGGTACGCGGCGTCCAGGTCCTTCGCCAGCTCCGTCCCGATCACGCTCTTCAGCCTCTTCTTCTCGGCCTTGCCGCGACACAGGTAGGCCCAGATGCGCCGCACGCGCATGTGGTTGAAGACCGTCGGGTTGTGGAGGCTCGTGCGAGCGTCCAGGACGACGCCGCGGTCGGCGCAGAGCGCCACCGCCTGCCGCGCGAGCGCGCCGAGCTTGCGACGCGTGACGAGGCGTCGGTCGCTGTACTGCGGGTCGGTCGCGCAGGCCGGGGACAGCGCGTGGAAGTCTCCTTCTTCGAAGGCGACCGAGCCGGTCAGAGGGGCGGGTTCGGTGTCGCGGGGAGCGGCCGAAGTCATCGGTCCATTGTGCGCGCTACCTGCGCGCCGGAGCCAGTAGAATGCACGGGGTCGAAGTGCGCCCGATGAGATCGCAAGCGAGCACCGAGGCCCCCACGGACATGCGGTTCGCGCACTTCAAGTTCGACCCTCTGAAGGATCGCTTGGGCGAAGGGCCCCAGTGCGAGGTATTCCGGGCCGTCGACTCGCGCCTGAACCGCACGGTGGCGCTGAAGATCCTGCGCCCGCACGTCGAGTTCGATCCGGCCGCCGTCGAGCGTTTCGAGCGCGAAGCGCGCCACACGAGCTCGCTCGCTCATCCGAACATCGCGACCGTCTTCGAGTACGGCCAGGAGAAGGGGACCTCGTTCATCGCGATGGAGTTCCTCGAGGGCCGCACCCTCGATCGGATCATCAAGGACCGTCCGCTCGGTTGGGCGGAAGGCGTGCGCATCGGTCTCTTGGTGACGTCCGCGCTCGACCTCGTCCACCGGCACGGGCTCATCCACCGGGACCTGAAGCCCGGAAACCTGATGCTCCTCGAGGACGGGAACGTGAAGCTCCTCGATTTCGGGATCTGCCGCAGCCGCGAGGAGCAGACGCTCACCCAGGACGGGATGCTGGTCGGCACGGTCCTCTACATGTCGCCCGAGCAGGTTCAGGGAGACGTGCTCCACACCGCGTCGGACATCTTCGCCCTGGGCGCAGTGATGTACCACGCGCTGACCGGCGTGCTGCCCTTCCCCGGAAAGACGTTTCCCGAGGTGTGTCTCGCGATCCTCGCAGGCCAACCCCGACGACCGTCCGACGTGCGTCAGGGCTTCCCTCCGCTGCTCGAGGAGTTCCTCGTCAAGTGCCTGCAGCCATCGCCGGCCGACCGCTATCCCGACGCCTCCGCCGCGCACGGCGCGCTGCTCTCCGTCGCGGACTCCATCCAGATGGAGACGCGCGGGCTGAGGGGGCACACCGCGCTGCGCGGGAAGGTCTTCCTTCCGCCGGTCGCGGTCGAGAAGGGCGGTGAGCAAGGCGAGCTCTTCGCGCGCGCGTTGCGCAAGGACCTCGAGAGCGAGCTCTCGCGCTCGACCTCGCTCGAGATCCAGATGCTCGACGACGATCGCATGCCGAGCGACGCCCGCGGCTCCTGGGTGCTGCACACCACCCTCTTGCTCGAAGGGGTTCGCGGAACGGTGAAGCTCCTCGGCGGCCGCATGAACGGCAACAACTCGGTCCAAGCCCTGTTCAGCGAGGAGCTCGCGCAGGAAGACGAGGACGAGTGGGGTCTGCAGGCGCAGCTCGTGGGCGCTCTGGCTCGCACCGTGAAGCGCAGGCTCGGCGAGTTCTCCCTGAATCCGATCGACGAGAAGCCGCGCGATCCGCGGCGTGCGGGCGAGCTCGCGCGCAACGCACACTCCGTCCTGCACTGCGGCACGAGCCGCAAGCTCATGGCGGCGGTCAGCATGTTCCGCCGCGCGATCGAGTCGGACGCCGGCTGCGCGCTCGCCCATGCCGGGCTCGCCGAAGCGCTGGTCTTCAAGTTCCTCTACTTCGACGGCGACCGGACGTTCATCGACGAGGCCAAGGAGTCGGGCCGGCGCGCGCTGACCATCGATCCCCAGTGCGCCGAGGCCCACACCTCGATCGGCTTCGCCTACCACATGACGGGGCACAACGAGGACGCGATCCGCGAGTACCGTCTCGCCATCCAACTCGACAACAACGAGTTCATGGCGCACCGCCTGCTCGGCGCCCTGCTCGCGCGCGAGGGCAACTTCAAGTCGGCCTCTCCGCTCCTGCGGCGCGCGATCGTCCTGCGGCCCACGCACATCGGCTCGTACGATCACCTCTACTGCGTGCTGCGCCATCTCGACCGCTACGAGGAAGCCCTGGAGGTCGCCGACCAGGGCATCGCCGTCGCGCGCGACCGCCTGCAGCAAGTCGCGGACGACCAGGAGGCGCGGACGCACTCGGCGATGCTGCTCGCGCGCATCGGGCTCGCCAAGGAAGCGCGCAACGAGGTGCGCCGGTCGCTGGAGATCTCGCCGAAGGACGGCTACACGCTCTACCACTGCGCGTGCGTGCTCGCGATCCTCGGCGACCCGGAGGGAGCCTTGCCGCTCCTGAAGTCCGCGCAGGACCGCGGCTACTACGTGCGCAGCGAGCTCTTGCGCAACAACGACCTCGATTGCCTGCGCGGGCTGCCGGACTTCCAGGCGATCGCCGGCTGATGTCTCGGGTCTCCCGCCCGAGACCAGCCGGCTCGCGTCGAGCGACCGAAGGTCGCATTCGACGCAGTCGGGTGCGCGCAGCGCACCCGCGCGTCCAACGGTTATTGAGGAGTCGTCTCTCGCCTTCCTCCCTCCGCCGCACGCGCCCCCTCCCGTCGGATCCCCATCTTCAACGCGTTCTCGGGATCGGACACCAGTCCTTCTCGAGTCGGTAGATCTCGAGAATCGGCTGATCGTCGACCCGGATCTGGTGGACGATCGCGCCGATCTGATCGAGGTTCGGCGCCGCGTATTCAGCCCACCCGAGTCGGTTGAGGAGCATCACGTACGTGGAAGGGTTCGGTACGTAAGGTACTGCCTCCTCGACTTTCGACACGCTCAGGTCCGGTCGCAGCCAGATCGGCGCGGCCAGTTGCATCGTCCATTCCGCGAGCGGCACCAGGACGCGTGACGAGGGCTCGGCATGCTCGTTCAACCAACGGCACCCGGCGCGATAGGAGTTGCCCCAGTAATCCTGCGGCAGCGAAGCGCCTCGCAACGTGTTGAGGTAGGACAGAACTCCCAGTATCTGTCGCCGAAGTAGAAATCGCCCAGGCCCTCGTCCCACGTCAAGCCATAGGACGGCAGCGTCGCCCAGCCGACTGCGAGGAAAGTGAGTGCGAGCAGCAGCCCGGGGAGGTGCCCTCTGATTTCGCTGGCCTCGCATCCGCTTCGGGTCACTCTGATCGGGGCTCGAAGAACTCACGGCAGGTTCAGACGACGGGTCCGGTGCCAGGCTCCCACGAAGTTCGCAGTTCGGTCAAGTTCTCGGGCTGCGGCGATGGAGCGGTTCGGGACGTCACACACGATTGTGGCAAGTGCCGCAGTCGTGTGCGGCGCACACAGCGCAGCCACCGACGGTGTCCGAGACCCGCCCAGCTCATCCTTCGCGCGCGCTTCCGGCTTCGGCGAAGCACATTCAGGTGGGTCAGCGCTTCGAGGTGCGGGTTGGGTTGCTGCCTCCAGACGCGCGCGGTAGCGTCTCGTGCGAAGCCGTTCCCGGAAGCTGCCGGCGGCATCCGATCTTCTCGTACTCGACTGCAACGTCGGTCCCGCCCGATGACGTCACCCCTTTCGGCACCCAAGGTCCGCCGGCCCTCCGCGCCGAGGAAACCCCTCTTGTGGCGAATCGCGAAAGGGCTGCTCGCGTTGGCAGGACTCGCTCTGGGTGTCCTCGCGGTCGAGTTCGGCTTCCGGGTATTGGCGCCGCACTTGGGCTTCGGCCCGAAAGAGCTCGCCAACGTCCGTGAGTTCATCCTCGCGGGCACGAACATCGAGTACGAAGGGCGGGCCCACATCCTCTACAGCCGCATCCGCGCGCGCGAGGAAGTCAACTCGGACGGCTTCGTGGGCCCCGAGTGGTCCATCGCCCGCACGGACGGTGTCGGACGCATCGTGTGCATGGGAGCTTCGACGACCGAAGGCGGCAACGACGATGGAACGGCCGGGTCCTATCCCTTCCTGCTGGAAGGCGAGCTCGAGCGGCGCTCCGGACGCGACTTCGAGGTCTTCAACGCGGGGATGTCCGGTTGGACCACGGCCGAGATGACGGTCGCGTGGTTCCTCGACCTGAAGGACCTCCGACCGGACTTGGTCGTCATCCACGAGGCGGTCAACGACTCGGAGCCGCGCATGTACCCCAACTTCCGGAACGACTACTCGCACTACCGCAAGACGTGGGAGATGCCGTGCGCGTCCCCCCTGACGAGGTGGTTCGTCGCGCGGAGCCAGCTCGCCGCCTGGCTGTTCCTCGGCACGGACTCACACTTCATCGCCACCTTGGTGAATCAGCAGGACGTGTCCGGGGAAGCGGGCTTCGATGGCGAGCGCTTCACGAACCACAGCGAAGGCGCCTTCCGGCGCAACGTGCTCTCGATCGGTCGCGATGCTCGCGCGGACGGCGCGACGGTCGTGCTCGCGACCTTGCCATTCGACCCGCACGTACAGGAGGAGAACATTCCCGGGATCCGGGGATGGATCGTCGGAACGCTCGAGCACAACGAGATCCTGCGCGAACTTTCCCGTGAGCACGGCTTCGTCCTGGTCGATCTCGAGCGGGAGTTCCGGACGCAACAGCCCGAGCTGGTGGGCGGATCGGTCTTCCTCGACTTGGTCCACGTGACCACCCCCGGCAACGCGTGCAAGGCTCGGCTGATCGCCGAGGTCCTCGAGCGCGAGTGGCTCCCGGGCCTGCCGACCGCGGTCGGCGGGTCGGTGTCGAACGACTGACCCTCCCCGTCCGACCGGAGCGCCGCGGCGCGGTCCCATGGCGACCTTCCGAGCGGCGTCACTCCGTTCGGGTCCCCCTCGGTACACTCCCCCGATGCAGGCCCCTCTCGTCGTCTTCGACACGGAGACGACCGGTCCCCACTCCCCTCCCCACCTGCTCGAGATCGGTGCGATCCGCGTGGAGGGGGGGGAGATCGTGGCGCACTTCGCATCGCTCGTGCGGCCCGAGGCGCCCATCGATCCGGTGGCGCAGTCGCTGCACGGGATCGACCTCGAAATGGTGCGCGACGCTCCCGGCGCCGGCGCGGCCCTGCGCGCCTTCTTCGAGTTCGCGGGCGATGCCTTGCTCGCCGCCCACGACGCGGCGCGCGATGCCTACGTGCTCGCCTTCGAGTGCCGCCGCCATGGGATCGAGGCTTCGACCTCGCCGGTGGTCGACACGCTGGCGCTCGCCAAGCGCTGGCTCCCGGAGAGCCCCGACCACCGCCTGGAGACGCTCGTCGGTTTCCTGGACCTGGAGGGCGACGAGATGCACCGCGCGCTACCCGACGCCGTCTTCTGCTGGAAGGTGCTCGAAGCGTGCCTCGGGCGGATGGAACCGAGCAGTCCCCGCGGACTGGCCGAGCTCGTGAGCTCCTCGAAGAGGATCGTCACGATCGCCGCCGCGGGGCCGGCGGCGCCGCGCATCCCACAGCGCCTGCGCCCGCTGGAGAGCGCGGCGCGCGACGGCGCACGCGTCGTCTTGCACTACGCCGAGGACGGGGAGGTTCCCGTCCCGCTCCCCGTCTACCCGCGCATCCTCTACCGCTCGGCGGAACGCGGGTACCTCGAGGGAGAGTGCGCGAACTCGGGCAGCTTGAAGACCTACCGGCTCGACCGCATCCGCCGGGTGACGCCGGAGTAGTGAGCGGAGCGCGCGTCCGCACCTCGGCCAGAGGGGCGTTCCGGCGCCGGTTGGAGGCGCGCCGCGGCGCTCACGGGACGTTAGACTGCTCGGTCCAAACCCGCGCCGCGAACTCCCATGACCCCCCCTCGCAAGTCCCTCCGCAACATCGCGATCGTCGCCCACGTCGACCACGGGAAGACCACCCTGGTCGACTCCATGTTCCAGTTCGCGGGCACGTTCCGGGCCAATCAAGCGGTGCAGGAATGCGCCATGGACAGCGATCCGCAGGAGCGCGAGCGCGGCATCACCATCCTCGCCAAGAACACGGCCATCGACTATCACGGAACGCGCATCAATATCGTCGACACCCCCGGACACGCGGATTTCGGCGGACAGGTCGAGCGGACGTTGAACATGGCCGACGCGGTCCTCCTGCTCGTCGACGCCCACGAAGGGCCGATGCCGCAGACGCGCTTCGTGCTGCGCAAGGCCTTCGAAGCGGGGCTGCGGGCGCTCGTGATGATCAACAAGATCGACCGGCCGGACGAGCGGGCGCGTGCCGTGCTCGACGAGGTGTTCGACCTGTTCGTGGAGCTCGGCGCCGAGAACGAGCAGCTAGACTTCCCGATCGTCTACGGCTCGGGTCGCGAAGGCTACGCGATGCGCGACATCGGCGACGAGCGGCGCGACATGCAGCCCTTGTTCGACATGATCCTCGAGTCGGTGCCGGCGCCGCCGATGGACCCGCATGCGCCGCTCCAGTTCCAGGCGGCGACGCTCGAGTACGACGACTTCCAGGGCGGCCTGGGCGTCGGGCGCGTCTCGCGCGGCGTACTTCGCCAGGGGAAGCGCGTGATCGTGTGCCACGAGCACCGCTCGAACACTCCTTCGGCGCTCGTGAAGGGACTCTACCGCTACGAAGGCTTGAAGCGCGTTCCGGTCGATACGGTCGAAGCCGGCGACATCGCCGTGGTCGCGGGAATCGAAGGCCTCTCGATCGGCGACACGTTGTGCGATCTCGAGCATCCCGATCCGCTCCCCGCGATCCACATCGACGAGCCGACGCTCTCGATGATCTTCCAGGTCAACGACTCGCCGTTCTCGGGTCGCGAGGGGACGTACGTGACGAGCCGGCAGATCCTCGCGCGCCTCGAGCGCGCGGCGCTGGGCGATGTGGCGCTCGAACTCGCTCCGACCGACGCGAGCGAGGCCTTCGAGGTGAAGGGCCGCGGAGTGATGCATCTCGGCGTCCTGGTCGAGAAGATGCGCCGCGAGGGCTACGAGTTCGCGGTCGGCAAGCCGCACGTCATCACCAAGGAGGTCGACGGCGTGCGCTGCGAACCCTACGAGCGCGCGACGGTGGAAGTCCCGTCCGAGTTCGCAGGTCGAGTGATCGAGTACTTGGGGCGGAGACGCGGCGAGATGCTGCACATGGAGCCGCTGGGCGCGATGCAGAAGGTCGAATTCGCCGTCCCCGCGCGCGGACTGATCGGCGCTCGCACGGCGCTCCTCACGCTCTCGACCGGCGAGGCGATCCTCGCGCACGTCTTCGAGAACTGGCGTCCGGACGGCGGACCGATCCCCCGCCGCAGCAACGGCGTGCTCGTGTCCAGCAACGCAGGCCCGGTCTTCGCCTATGCGCTCGAGGGGCTGTCCGACCGCGGCGAGTTCTTCGTGAGCCCCGGGAACGAGGTCTACGAGGGCATGATCGTCGGTGAGAACAACAAGAACGAGGACCTCGCGATCAACGTCTGCCGGCAGAAGAAGCTCACGAACGTGCGTTCGGCGAACAAGGAGATGTTCACCAAGCTCCCGCCGCCGCACGAGATGTCGCTCGAGGAATGCCTCGAGTACCTCGAGGACGACGAGCTGCTGGAGGTCACGCCGAAGTCGCTGCGACTCCGCAAGCGCGTCCTCAACGCCGATCGCCGGCGCAAGCTGACCAAAGTGCGCGACTGACCGACGCCGCTGACGGCCGTCCTACTCCACGTACTCGAGCTTGACGATGTAGAACACGGTCGCGTGCTCCGGGACGTTCGGGTCCACGTGCACGTGCTCGCCGTGGCTCGCTCGGGTCTCGGGATCGTCGGACAGGATGTCGGTGTCGAAGAGCACGCGCGCGTCCCCGAGCACGCGCGAGGGGCTCCAGTCCAAGCCGAAGCGCGTGTGATTGGCGGAGCTGTCGTCGTGCGCGTGCAAGCCGGACGCCGTCATGGTGCTCGCCGCGACGTACTGACCGACCTCGCCGTACGAGCCGGCGCCGCGCAGGAAGAGTCCGCGCAGGTCGGGCGTACCGCGCGTGCCGTCACAGACCGCCCAGCCGGGCGGAAGCTCTTCGCCGGCGGGCGGCATCCAGGCGAGCACCGTCCCGAGGGGGAGCTCCTCCCACGCGCCGCTCAACCACTCGACGTTGCGCTCGAGCGCCTCGAGCGCTTGCCCGTAGGACTGGATCAGTTGGACGTTCTGGTCGTCGGCCTGCTGCAGGATGCGAACGGCCTCGATGAGCTGCGTTTCGAGCGCCCCAGATCGTCCGGCTGCGTCGGCGACGCGACCCGCGTCGTCCTCGACGCGCGCCACGCGCAGGGAGATGCCTTCGTCGCGGAGTTCGCCGCTCGCGATCGCTTCGTCCGCTCCCGAGAGCCGTGTCGAAAGGGTCGAGGCGTTCTCGACCGAGGAAGCATCGATCGCAGCGAGGCGCTCCTCGACCGCAGCAACGCGAGAGCTCACGGCGAGCCAGCCCGCGAGCCCTCCCAGCGAAGCGAGGAAGGCGACCGCACCGGTCCCGAGCAGGAATCGGAGGCTCTTCTCTTTCATGAGGTCTTCTCGAAGCGAGTGGGCGAAGCGGGGGGACGATTCTAGCCCTTCGCACCGCTCCGCTCGGGCGGCGGCCGAACGACCGTGCCGCGGTGCGACGCGACCTCGGTTCGGACCTCAGCGTGCCGGTGGCGTGCCGTCGCTAGCGGCCTGGTGGACCGGCGTGCGTCCCATCTCGAGCATGAAGAGCAAGAAGCTCCCGAGCACGGTTTGGAAGCCGAGCGCGACGAGCGTGACGCCCGGAACGACGAACCTCATCGTGTCGGCGTACTCGAGGTCGCCGAATCCGCTCCGATACCAGCGGTAGGCTTCGATCGCGATCAGACTCGCTCCGACGACGGCTCCTACGACCCCCGCGACGAGACCGCGTTCGAGATTGAACGCGCGCCGGAACACCACCATGCGCGGATCGGGGAGCAACAGGCCTTCGCGCACGGCGAAGGTCTTCGCCAGCAACGCGAACAGGATGGCTTGCAGCCCGAGCGTCAGCGCTAGGCTCGCCACGAGCAGCGTGTGCGCGCCCAGGCGAACGCCCCCCAGGCTGAGGCCGGGGAGCGCCAGCGCATAGCCGGCCAGGCCGAGTAGGATCAGCAGTACCCCGGGCCAGAGGAAGAGCCGGCGCGGCGTGTACATGAGGAAGAAACGCAGCGTTCGCCAGCCGTCGCGAAACGTCTTCAGGTGCGGAGCGTGGGCCTTGCGCCCGTCTGGATGGAGCGTGATCGGCACCTCGGCGACGCGCTCACCGCGCAAGCTCGCTCGGATGATCATCTCCGTCGCGAACTCCATCCCCGTGGCGCGCTGATCGAGGCGGGCATAGAGCTCCGGCGTGAAGCCGCGCAGCCCGCAGTAGACGTCGTGGATCTCTGCCCTGAACCAGGTGCGCACCATCCACGAGAAGATCGGGTTGCCCACCCAGCGGTGCAGGAACGGCATCGCGCCCGGCAGGATCCGGCCGCCGCCTGACGGCAATCGACAACCCTGGACGAGCTCGTAGCCTTCGCGCCACTTCGCGACGAAGCGCGGGATCTCGAGGAAGTCGTAGCTGTCGTCGGCGTCGCCCATGATGACGAAACGCCCGCGCGCGGCTGCGATGCCTCCGCGCAACGCGTTGCCGTAGCCGCGCTCGGGAACCGGCACCACGCGCGCACCCAGGCTCTCGGCGATCGACTGCGAGCCGTCGGTGCTGCCGTTGTCCGCGACGAGCACCTCGCCCGCGATGCCGTGCTCGCGGAGCGCGCGCTGCGCTTTCTCCAAGCACGTGGCCAGCGTGTCGGCCTCGTTGAGGCAGGGCATGACCACCGACACCTCCACCGTGCCGTTGGCGCCGTCCTTCGATTGCTTCGATCTCGTCGTGGACATGGGATCGGACACGGGCATCACAGTCTAGGCGGGCCCCCGTAGAAGCGCAGGATTGGTGGCCACCAGGAGAAGTCTTCGTCCCTCGGGATTCGATGCCGCTGGAACGAGACGGTGTACTGGCGCCCTTCGAAGGTACCCCCTCCTTTGGGGCCCAGGACCTCGATCAGTCGGAGCTTCGCGGGCGAACTGTTCGGATGATCGTCGCCCGTCAGCAGCATCGGAGTCCAGCCCTGCTCGTGGAACTCGGCGAGGAGCGGGTCGACTTCCTCCAGGTCGATGTGGGGGCTGAGCACGAAGACCTTCTGCTGACAGAAGAACCTGAGCGGATTGAGGAAATGCGTTGCCATGGGATCATCGGGCATGGTGATCCACACCACGTCCTCGGGAGCATTCTTCGCGAGGTCGCGCACGACTTCGACCGTAGTCGTGTGCGTGGGATTGCGGATGAAGGGGAGGCCGATCCGCAGGGTGAACTGCATCAGGTACGCGCACAGTGCGAACCCGGCTATTCGCAGCAGGACGCCGACGCGCGTCCCCGAAGCGAAGACGAACCACGGTAGGATCGCCGCAGCGATCAGACCCGGGATCGAGGTCGTCAGGAAGCGCCTGCCCGGAGCGTGGGGGTGCGCCGATCCGTAGTCCAGACTGCCGCTCACGAGCAGGACGAACGCGGTCTGCACGAGCACGAAGCACAACAAGGGCGCCAGGGTGACGCAGTCCCGTCGAGCCAGCAGCAGGAACGAGCCCGACATCCCGCAGAAGACGCCGAGCGTGCTCAGGTAGAGCCCAAGCGCGGGAAACGTGATCTCGCGCCACGTCCGCTCGGTCGAATCGACCACGACATCGTGCGGGACCGCCAAGGTCCGTTGCCAGGAGGAGAGCTCGGACTGCGGCACCCCGCCCCACTCCGATTGCAAGGGCAGACCCCAGTAGAGGTAGACGGCGGCGATCATC
The DNA here is from genome assembly GCA_964413535.1 of uncultured Planctomycetaceae bacterium. GTDB lineage: Bacteria > Planctomycetota > UBA1135 > UBA1135 > CAYPTB01. The sequence goes on from CAYPTB010000041.1 coordinate 40,866, forward strand.
CCGACGGCCCCCGTCCAGACGACCATGCGCCGCAACGGAAGCCGCTGGATCCAGCCCACCACAAGGTCGCGTTTCTCGAAGACGAAGAACGTGAGCCCGATCGCGAGGACGAACGAGCCCAGATAGCCGATGGCGTTCTTGCTCGAGTACATCTCCTTGTTGAACAGTTGCGCGCCGAAATAGACGCGGTGGCCGTGGAAGGCGTGGAACGTCGCGAGCGCGAGGAACAGGCCGTAACCGAGCGGGAGTGCGGCGATGGTGCGCGCGCGATAGCCCGCGACCATCATGATCAGGATGTAGAGCAGCAGCGCCCACGGCAGGAGGAAGAACTCGATCTTGGCTAGGTGCACGGCTCCGAAGAACACGCCTGCTGCGAACAGACGCGAGCCCGATGCGGGCTCTCTGGAGCTCGTGGCGGGCTTGGTGGGTATCGCCAGGACCGCGAAGGCGAAGCCCGTGAGCAGGAACGCTTCGACCATGATCTCCGCGTTCGTCATCCGCGCGAACCACACGCTGGCCGGATTGATGCCGAGTAGCACGGCGGCGATGACGCCGACGACCGGGCCAGCGAAACGCGCCACGAGCAGGTAGAAGGCGCCGACGGAGACGAGGGCGAGGAGGATCGGCCCTGCAAAGAAGAGGGTGAGGCCGCCGGCGGCGTGGAGCGCCGCGAGGAACGACGGGAGGAGGTGGAAACCGTGCGGCACGATGAGGCCGCTCTTGTCGTTCTCCTCGAAGAAGTAGAAGCCCTCGCAATAGGAGCCGAAGTTCGCCCCGTGGAGCCCCCGAGGCAGACTGACCAAGACCTCGTCGCGGAACAGCGAACCGCCGCGCTGGGCGATCTCCAGCCCGGCATTGGAGTAGACGCCCTCGTCACCGCTACCCCAGATGAACTCGGCCGGTGGATAGTAGATCACCGCTAGCGCGGCGATGAGCAAGGTTGGCGCCACGTCGCTAGCTCGGAAGACGAAGGGTAGGAACGAGCGCTTTGTCGCGAGCAACCAGCCGGCGAGCAGCACGCTGACGATCGCGATCGTCGAGTACAGGTTTGCCCCGGAGAAGCGTCCCGCGGCCGCGAGCAGGTGCGAGACGACCGACGTGACGAGGACGCTGAACGCCGCGGTGAAGCACAGCCCCTCGAAAGCCGAGAGGCGCTCCCCGGCCTTCTTCGGCGGGAGGAGCAGGAGCGCGAGCAGGTACCCGGGGGCGATGAGCAGGAGGCCGCCGGCGGCGTTCTCGTACCACATGGGCTGGCTAGCCGACTGTCCGATCCGCGTCCGCGGCGCCGGGGCGCCCCGCGCTAGAACGCTGCAGTCCGTCCAGGTCGCGCGGCGAACGCAGCGAGCCGCGCCGGGCTGGCCGGATCGAAGTGGAGGCCCTCGACAGCATCGTCCGCGTCCGGAGCATTTCGTGAGGGTAGCGTGGGCGAGTCCGCTCCGCTCGGCCTCGCACCGCGGTCCACCGGCGAGTCCGCGTCGCTCGGGAACGGATCGCGGACGCTCCAGGAACCGACCGGAGGCGCACATTCCGGTCGCTCCGCGGGTCGGTCGAGCCCCGCGCAGGATTCGTCTCGCGCGCAGGCTCTCAGACCCGTCAGCCGATGCGCAGGTCCGGGCGGGGCGAACGAGTTCAGGCTCCACGCCGTGAAACGCGAGGGGGTAGGTGGCCCTCGGCCACCTACCCCCTCGCGTGCGACGGCGCGGACGCGCGTCGCTCGTGCTCCGCGGTGATCCCTACATCCCGGAAGTCTGCGACTCGCGCACTTCCTCGAAGCGCACGGTACGCGTGAGCTGCGGGGCCAGCGGGCCGTCGGGCAGAACGCGCGCGGCGCGGCCGTCGATCTCGGCGTAGCCCATGATCATCGTGTTGACACGCCCTCCGGCCTGCGCAGGGTTCAGGACGAAGTCCCGGCCCTCGTTGAGCCACAGGCGCCGCTCGGTCAGCCCGGTGAACCAGCGCTCGGGTCCCATTCCATCGGTCGCGTCGGCCTCGACGATGTCGGCCGGCACCCAACCGTAGTTGGGGAGGAAGTACTCCGCCCAGCAGCGGTAGCCGGGGTCGACTTCCTTGCCTTCGTTCTTCTCCAGCACCCGGTAGCCCATCTGGAGTCGAGCCGGAATGCCCCTCGCGCGGGCGAGCGCGATGAAGAGCGAGTGGAGATCGGTGCAGCAGCCCCCCTCGTTCGCAAGGCAGTCCTCGACCGAGCCGATGCCGCACTTCGGCTTGGTCGGATCCTTCGAGTAGTGGTCGGCCTCGGCCGCGACGTGCGTGAGGAGCAGGCGCGTCTGGACGGCCGGATTCGTCTCCGTTCCGCAGACCTCGTCGGCGATCTTCGCGACCTCCTTCGTCACCGTCATGTAGGGCGCGTCGCGGCGCACCGAGTCGGCGTAGAGCTGGCGGTGACCCTCCGTGATCGGACCCACCTTCGAGGGATCGACGTTCACGAGGACGGGACGGCGGCGAAGGGTGAACTCCACGACGGCTTCGAGCGCGCTGGCAGCGGGAGCGTCGGCCTCGATGTACAGGAACTGGTTCCCGTGCTCGGCCTCCCGCTGGATGCTCCACGGGCCGGGTGCGGACACGACCTTGAAGTCGAGCACCTCCTGGAAGCGCTCGTCGTCGGGGATCGAGACCCACCAACGCACTTCCTTGGCGTCAGCGGGGATCTGGTCGAGCTTCGTCGTCTGCCGCACGCGATAGACGCGGGTCTGGCCGAGCTCGGGCGCGTCGCCGCCCGGCTCGATGGCCCCGGTGGACATGGACGTGAGAAGGAGGGTGGCTAGGCTCAGCATGGTGGATGTCGGTTCGGGTCCGGATCGAACGGGCCAGTCGGGCCGCGGGAGCGACCGCGCGCGTACGGTGGGCCTCGGGGAGCACGGCTCGTGCCAACCCGGATCCCCGCGTTTCCCGTTCTCCGTCGGCAGCGCGAGGGGGCGCGGCGGATGGTGCTGGGGCGAGTCGGGCCCGTGGAGCCAAGCCCGACGCGGAGCGGCAGTCTACTCCGCACGTAGAACCTGCGGGGCGAGTCGGTCGGTTTATGGTCCGCACGCGGAGGAGCGCGAGTCGCCAGGGTCAGGCCGTCGAACCAGGGACCGCGCTCAGTCGATCACCCACCACCACCCGACCTCCGACTCCAGGACCCCGCGCTCGTCCCGGAGCACCCAGGGCCACGATTCTCCGCGCAAGCGTGTCGTGTCCCTCACGCGGCAGAGAACGCGCCACGTCCCCGGCTCGAGGTCGTCCGCCGAGACGCTGAAGCGATGACTCCCGCTCGCGTTCGAGCGGACCACTCGAGCAGGATCCCAGTAGATCGGCTGCAACGATCCCCGATCGCGGCGATCGCGGTGCGTGGTCGAGGGCTTCGCGGGCGGCAGGGGGACCGCGCGCTCGGGGACGACCCACCAGCGAACTTCGAGCGCATGGCTCTCGGGTCGCATCACGCGCACTTCGAAGGCGTGGGGCCCGCGACCGCGCAGGACGGTCGTCGTCTCGGGTGTCGTCCGGGGTCGCTCCCCTGGCGGACCCGGGCGCGGAGCAGGGCCGGGGTGAGGTCCCGGGAGCGCTTCTTCGATCGGGTCGACGGTCGCGTAGATGCGCAGCACGATCGCCTCGCGACACACGCGGCAGAAGAACTCACCATCGTGCATCACGCAGCCGGAGGGCGTCGGCTTCCACGCCCCCCGAACCTGGCCGGAAGCGCCCTCATAGATCCCGATGCCGGGAACCTTTTCCTCGAGCCAGTGGCGCCAAGGAACGGCTGCGGGATCCTCGGTGTCCGAGACGTTGATCCGGCTCACGACGAAACTGCGGTGGCCCGTCACGTCGGGATACTCGTCTTGCAGCCGCGCGAAGGCGTGCCCGAACTCGTGGATGGTCGTCTTGTCCTCGCGACCGCCGATGACGGCGACCCCCGGATACCCGGTGCCGTGCGAGCCGCGCTGCACGTAGACGACGGCGAGCTCGTCGTGATCGGGCATCTCGCTCAGCGCGCGCATGACGAGCGCGGGATCGGCGCCGACGTGTCCCTGGATCGTCTCGCGAACGTGACCGCCGAGAGCCGTGTCCGCCTGCCGGCCGAAGCCGTCGATTCCGCCCTCGGCGCTGACGACGTTCATGCGCCAGACGTTGAAGTAGCTCTGGTACTCCCCCAGCGTCAGGTTGTGCTCGAACAGGCGCGGCAGGACGCGAGCGAGGTCGTCGAAGGCGTTCTGCCGCGAGAGGGTGTAGCCGTCGCCCATGACGACCACGTCGACGCGCTTGGAACTTTGTCCGTTGAGCTCGATCGGAGCCCAGCCGAGCACTCCGTTCGGTTCGATCCGGCGCGCCGCCGTGCGACCGGCCTCGGTGCGCGGATACTTGCGCGCGACTTCGCGGTACTCGGACCAAGCGCGGTCGTGGAAGCCGTCGCGCACGAACTCCTCCGCGCGCTCTAGCCCTTGCGCCGCCCGACCCTCCAGCTCGGCTTCGTCGTCCCCGACCTCGCGTCCTCGAGGTTCGAGCACGCCGCCGATCGAGGTCGCTCCGAGGAACAAGAGAGAGGCAGCGAACACGCGCGCATTCTAGGGAGGACTCCGACTCGAGCGCCGGGGGGTGTGGTGCTGGAGACGACCCCCAGTGTCCCGCGCTACGATCGTCGCCATGATCACCCGAAAGCTCGGCGCCCTCCTGCGGGGAAAGACCACTCCCTTCCAGATCGTGGCTGCGTGCATCCTCGGAGCCCTCCTCGGATTCGCGCCGAGTCCCACCGACGCCCCGGCGCTCTACGTGTTGCTCGTCGCCGCACTGCTCGTGGTCAATGCGAACCTGGGCCTCGCCTTGCTCGTGGCCGGGGGAGCGAAGCTCGTCTCCTTCGCCGCCGCGCCGATCTCGTTCCGGGTCGGACGCTTCTTGCTCGATGGGCCGACGGAGGCGCTCGCGCGAAAGGTCGTGAACGCACCCGTGCTGGCGTGGTGCGGCCTCGAGCGCTACGCCGTGGCGGGCGGTCTTCTCATCGCGCTCGCACTGGGCGCCGGAGTCGGGCTCGTCATCGCTCGCGGACTCGCCGCCTTCCGCCGTCGGATGGCAGCCGCTGCACAGAATCCGTCGCGGTTGCGCGAGGTGTCGCAAGGACGCATGGCGCGCTTCACGATGTGGCTCTTCTTCGGCGGGACGGGAGGACTGAGCTGGGAGCAGAAGCTCGAGCGGCGAGTCGGTAATCCGGTGCGCTGGTGGGGCGCGCTGCTCCTCGTCCTCCTGCTCGGCGGAGCGGCCTTCGCGCACGAGGCGCTCGCCGCCCCCATCGCCCGCCGCAGCCTGCGCGCCGGTCTCGAAGGCGTCAACGGGGCGACGGTCGACGTGGGCTCGGTCGAGCTCGCGTTGGAGAACGGCCGCGTCGCCGTGACGGGACTCGCACTCGCGGACCCGGAGGCGCTCGACCAGGACCTCTTCCGCGCCGGTCGATTGGAGGCCGACGTCGACCAAGCCGACTTCCTGCGGCGGCGTCTCCACGTGGCGCGCGTCGTGATCAGCGAGGCGCAGAGCGGCGCCCCACGCGCGACGCCCGGCGTGCGAACGACGCCGCCGGAGCCGCCCGAGGAAATGGAGCCCGAGATCGGCCTGCCCGGCGTCTACTCGCTCGAGGACGTAGTGGCCGAGTACGAGACGTGGAAGGCACGGCTCGAGCAGGCGCGCGAATGGCTCGAGCGCTTGTCGGGACCGCCGCCGGAAGAAGGAGTGGACGACCAAGAGACGCTCTCCGAGCGCTTGGCGCGCGAAGCACGCGAGCGCGGGTGGTTCGGCGTGCAGGCGAAGCACCTCGTCGAAGAAGCCCCGACGCTCCGTCTGTCCGAGCTGTCCGTCGAGGGTCTCTCTGCGACTTGGCTGCCCGGAACCGTCTTCGACCTGAACGCTCAGGAGCTCTCGACCCAGCCCGCGCTCGTCGATGCCCCGCCGCGCCTGAGTCTCGCCTCGCGCGACGGAGCGATCCGATTCGAGGTCGACCTCGCCCCCGCCTCACGGGGCGGCGGAAACGGCGGGATCCGGATTCATTGGAAGGGGCTTCCGGTCGACGACGCGCTGGCTCGACTGCGCTTGCCCGGCGCTCCGCCGTTGCGCGGGGGAACCCTCGACCTCGAGCTCGACGGCGCATGGGCCGACGGAAGGATCGGCCAAGTCGACCTGCCGCTGCGGGTCACGTTCCACGACACCGTGCTCGCCCTCGAGGGGATCGAGGAGACGTCGCTCGACCTGCTCGTGCTCCCGGTCGGCCTCTCGGGCGCCCTCGATGCGCCTCGCATCCACTTCGACGGCGCAGCCTTCGCGAACGCGATCGCCGACGCAGGGAAACGCGAGCTCGCCAACCAAGTGCGCGATCGGCTCGAAGGCGAGTTCGGCGAGGCCCTCGACGACCTCCGCGACCGCGCGGGGGTCGACCTGCCCAAGGTCGATGCCGCGGGCGCCGGCGAGGAAGCGAAGAAGCTCCTCGACGGGGTTCTGGGCGGCAAGAAGAAGAAGAAAGAGGATTGAGGCCCTCATCCCCGTTCGCGCACCTCGCCGCGCTGGTCGCCGCCGGCGGTCCTCGGTGCCCCGCGTTCGAGCCCTCCCGGAACCGCTTCGAGAGCGGGCGCCGAGGGGGAGACCCTTTTCCCGGCCGAGAGGTTATGCTGCCCGGCGCAGGGCGCTTCCGTCCGCGCCGACTCCGCTTGGTTCCGCTTCCCTTCCAACGCCCACCCGGCTCGCGCCGTGGGCCGATCCGCCGACCGGACTCCTTCGCCTCGAGCGGCGAGGGTGAATGCGCCTTCCTAGACGGCGCGCGGAGCCGCCGGTCTAGTACCGGCCCGCTGAGGCTTCCCTTCTTCTTCGCGCCTGCACGCGAAGCTCGCCACGCCTCCACCTCGTTGTCCCGCGCGCAGCTTTCCCGCCCTCCCCGAGCAACGCACCGCATGTGCGCTCACGTAGAGCGTTCGCGGCGGAGCGTCGCATTCCTGTCATCCGATTTCGGATGACCTCACCGACACGACACTGATGCTACGCGTTTCCGAACCTTTCCGTTGTCTGGACAGGTAGAGAGCGCAGATCAACGGAAAGAGAAACAGAACCTCCCATGGGAGCACGACTCTACATCGGCAATCTTTCGTTCGACACGACTCAAGACACCCTGCACGCCGTGCTCTCCGAGGGCGGCCGCACGGTCAAGGATCTCCACTTCGTCACGGACCGCGAGACGGGTCGCCCGCGCGGCTTCGCCTTCGCGGAACTCGGTTCCGAAGCCGAGGCACAATCCGCCATCCAGCAGATGGACGGCATGAACCTGGACGGCCGCAACCTCAAGGTCAACGAGGCCCAAGAGCGTCCGCAACGCGGCGGTGGTGGCGGCGGCGCTGGCCGCAGCGGTGGCGGTCGTGGCGGCGGCGGCTACGGCGGCGGCGGCGGTGGTGGCTACGGCGGCGGCGGCGGCGGCGGCCGTGGTGGTGGCGGCGGCCGCGGCGGTGACGATCGCTGGTAGGAACCAGCTCGACCGAGTTCCCCGCTCGACGGCGAACTCGGAACGACGATGCTCATCGAGGGACCGCGGATCTCGCATCCGCGGTCCCTCGTCGATTTCCACTGCGGCGGCGAGAGTTCCCTGGACGCTCTAGGCGCGAACCTTCATGTCGTAGAACTTCTTCATCGCATCGAGGGACTTCATCTCGACCTCGCCCGCGTGGCCGGCTTGGCCGAAGGAGATCATGCGAGCCCTGCAGATCTCGGCCATCGCCGTCCGCGCCGGTTTGAGGTAGTAGCGCGGATCGAACTCCTCGGGCTTCTCGGCGAACGCCTTGCGGATGGCGCCGGTGATGGCGAGGCGGTTGTCGGTGTCGACGTTGATCTTGCGAACACCGTGCTGGATGCCCTCCTGGATGTCGGAGAGCGGCACGCCGAAGGTCTCGGGGATCTGGCCGCCGTAGCGGTTGATGAGGTCGATGAGCTCCTTCGGTACGGACGAGCTCCCGTGCATCACCATGTGGCAGTTCGGCATGCGCTTGTGGATCTCCCGGATCACGTCCATGCGCAGGACCTTGCCCGTGGGCTTCTTCTTGAACTTGTACGCCCCGTGGCTCGTTCCGATGGCCACGGCGAGCGCGTCGCAACCGGTCTCGTCGACGAAGCGCCCGGCTTCTTCGGGGTCGGTCAGGTGGGCCAACGCGTCGTCGCCCGAGAGCCCGGCTCCGTGGCCGTCCTCGATTCCACCGAGGCAACCGAGTTCGGCCTCGACGGTGACACCCTTCTTGTGCGCGGCCTTGACGACCTGCTTCGTGACCGAGACGTTGTAGTCCCAGGATGCGGGCGTCTTGCCGTCCTCCTCGAGCGACCCGTCCATCATCACGGACGTGAAGCCGAGCTCGATCGCGCTGAAGCACGTCGCCGGCGAGTTGCCGTGGTCCTGATGCATCGCGATCGGGATCTTCGGGTGGAGCTCCGAAGCCGCGATCATCAAGTGCCTCAGGTAGTTGTCGTCGGAGTAGGAGCGCGCCCCGCGCGAGGCCTGGACGATCACCGGCGAGTCCGTCTCCTTCGCCGCCGTCATGATCGCTTGGATCTGCTCCATGTTGTTGACGTTGAAGGCAGCCACGCCGTAGCCGTTCTCGGCAGCGTGGTCCAAGAGGACGCGCATCGGGACCAGGGGCATGGGATCTCGCTCGCTTCTGGCGGTTTCGTGGGCGCCGAACACGCGACACCGCGAGCCCGGCGGCGGAGCCCGGATCGTAACTCGGACCCCGCCCGCCGCAGGGGAGAATCCCGTCCCGCGGTCGGCCCCCGGTGAGGATCCCCGGTTGCGCGAGTTCGCGCGCTCCGGGGCGGCAGCGCGTCAGCGATCCGGAAGCCGGGCTACGATGCCGCCCCCGGCGGCTCCCACCGAAACGTTGTCGAACGAGCGGAATCGGCGATCCGAGATCCTCGCTGCGGCCTGCCTGACGGCGGGTCTGCGGTTCCTCGTGGCGCTGTCGCGGCTCGACGACGGTTCCTTCCAGTACTACACCGGGAACATCGCGTGGGCCGTGCTGCAGGGTCTGCCGCTGGAAGCGCGAGAGCTGCCCCTCATCTCCCACAACCGCGGATCGATGGTGGTGGGCTTCCTCGCCGTCCCGTTCGTCGCACTGCTCGGCCCGTCGCTGCTCGCGATCAAGCTGCTCGCCGTCGCGATGTCGTCTGCGACCGCGGCGCTCTTCGTCGGCATCCTGGGCCGACACCAGGGCTCGGTAGCGGCATGGGTCGGAGCGCTTCTCTATGCCTTCCTTCCGCCCTCGTTCCAGATGCTCGACGTCATGCCGCAGGGCAGCCACGTCGACTCGCTGGTCTTCACGTTCGCGGCCCTGTCCATCGTCCTCGGTTGGAGGGAAGCCCTTCCTCGCGCACGGCACGTGTTCGCCTTCGGGTTGGTGTGCGGCTTCGGGCTCTTCTTCAGCTTCCACTTCCTACTGGTTCTTCCGATCCTCGCCGCGTGTTGGTGGCGAGTCGACCCGGGGTGGTTGCACCGCCCCCGACGTCTGGTCCCCTTCGCGTTCGCGTTCGGGCTCGCGTTCTCCCCCTTCGTGCTCTTCCTTCCCGATCTCGCCGAAGCCACCGACGTCGTGAGACGTCCCCTCGCCGAGCGACTGCTCTCGCCCGAGAACGCGGCCGAGAAGCTCTGGAACGAATTGGCGCTCTCGGCGTCCTCGTTCTGGATGTTCGCCCCGACCGGGGTTCCCTGGGCGGGCTCCGTCTACGGACTCTCCCTTGCAGCAGGGTTGTGCGTATGTGTGGCGCGGTTCGTTTCAGGTCGCTGTCGCGACGCGAGCGCGCTGTTCTTCATCGTGTACCCGGGCCTGCTGGTCCTCGCCTACTCGATCACAGACTTCCACGCCGATCCCGACGTGGTCATGTCGGGTATGGATGCGCGCTACTTGGCTCCAGCGATGCCGTGCATGGCTGCGTGGGTCGCGATCGGAGCGCAGGCGCTGTTCGACCGGAAGCAGCCCCGACTCGCGGTCGGATTGGCGGCCGGTGCAGTTCTCGCGGGTGCGGCGGGCACGTTCGGCTCGATCGACCTGGACGTCGCGCGCGACCAACCCGCCGTGAAGGGGACGAAGTTCGCCTACTTCAAGCGGCACATCCCGCGCGCGGCGAAACGCGACGGGGCGGCGATGCTCGAATGGATCGACCGGCTCGACGGCGACTGGGCGGCGTTCCGGCCGCTCCACTACCGCAACTTCCACGTCGGCAAGAGCACCGGGAAGGGGCCAACCGCGATCGCGGCGAACGTTGCCCAGGCCTGCGCGGCCGACGAGCAGCTTCGGCCCTTCTTGCTCGTCGACGTCGGGCGGCAGATTGCGGAGCAGAAATCCGCCGCCATCTGGCTGCGAGAAGCGATGCAGATCGCCGACGGGGAGAGCACGTGCTGGATCCTCCGCGGCGTCGGGCAGACGTGCTGGTACGAGGCCCGGGCGCACCAGGCTTCCCGCCCCAGGCACGCGGACGAATGGCCTCTGCTCGACTCCCTGCTCGACTGGCTTCCGGAAGACCACGCGTTGCTCCTCCTCGAGGGAGCAGGCTTCAGCTTCGGGCACTTCGCGTCCCCCTACAGCCCCGACGCGCTCGAGATCAAGGAGAGGATGCCCGATCTCGCAGGAGCCGATCGCGACGCGTTCTACGTCGGCGCCGGGTGGGGGTACCGGATGCGCTACTTCGAAGCCGACTACGAGCCGCCGGTCCGACTGAAGTTCGAATCCCTGCTGCCGCAATCGGGCCGCGCCGCCTTTCGGCGTGGGCTCGCTTGGGGCCCCACGCCCTGAAGCGACTAGGGGCAGAGGTTAGGTCCAAGATAAGCTTCGGCACCATTCGCGTAGAAACTCGCTTCGGGACCTTTCCCGCCGCGGAATCCAGGCGACCGTGAGCACCGCCATCGCTGGCTTCCTCCCAGAGTCCCCCTCGACGCCCGACGGAATCGGGACCTCGTCATGAGCAACACCATCCTCCACACGAGCGCGTTCGCGCTGCTCTTCGCCATGTGCGCTACGTCCGCTTCCGGCTCTCCTCCCCTACCTATCGAGCAGCAGTCCGAGACGCCGAAACCCGAGTTCCCGCCCTTCGAATCGGTGAGCGAAGGACTCCGACAAGTCGTGTCGACGACCGACGGTTCGACACCGATGTACGAGCTGTGGTCGAACGACAAGGAAGCGAAGCTGCTCGCCGTCCTCCCCGATGACTTCGCTTCCCAGATGCTGATGATCGCCTGCACGGTCTCCGGGGGAGACCCCGAGGCGGGGGTCATGGGACCCACGCACTACGCCAAGTGGCGCCGGATCGGCAAGCAACTCGCGCTCGTCGCTCCCGACCTCTCGGTGCGCACGAAGGACGCCGAGGCGCAGGTCTCCTTCGACGAGCTCTACATGGGCTCGGTGATCGTGAGCGTTCCGATCGCTTCGATGAAGGACTCTCGGCCGGTCGTCGACTTCGGCGCCATGGCGACGCAGCAAGCGTCCAAGTTCTTCGGGCCGCAGGCGTCGAACTACGGTCCCGCCCTGACGACGCTCAACGCGAACCTCGCGACGCTCCGCAAGGTCAAGGCGTTCCCCGAGAACGTCGTCGTGGAGTACGAAGCCCCGCGCGGCGACGGACGCTTCGTGCGTCTGACCTACGCGATCGGGTTGCTGAAGGAATCCCCGGACTTCGAGCCGCGCAAGGCCGATCCTCGCGTGGGCTACTTCTACGACTGGCATCTGGACTACTCGCGCACCGGCAACGACGAGGTCGCCGAGCGCTACATCACGCGCTGGAACATCCAGAAGGCGGATCCCAAGCTCAAGCTGAGCCCGCCGAAGCAGCCGCTCGTCTGGTACATCGAGCACACGACGCCCATCCGCTACCGGCGCTACGTGCGCGAGGGAATCGAGATGTGGAACAAGGCCTTCGAGGAGGTCGGCATCGTCGACGCCGTGGACGTTCGGCAGCAAGACGAGGCCACGGGCGCGCACATGGAGCTCGACCCCGAGGACGCGCGCTACAACTTCTTCCGTTGGAACATGAGCGACGAGGGCTACGCGATCGGCCCCAGCCGCACGAACCCGCTGACCGGTGAGATCCTCGATGCGGACATCGTCTGGAACCAGGGGCTGACTCGTTCGGTCGGCGGCATGCTCGAGAACCTGACCGAGGACCTGACCGAGAGCTCGTTCAGCCCCGAGACGCTGGCTTGGTTGGACGATCACCCGAATTGGGACCCGCGAGTGCGCTTGGCGAGTCTCGCTCGGCGCGAGCAGATCGTGAAGCAGCGCGGAATGGCCGCCAAGGCCGCGGTCGAGCTCGAGCTCTCGAGCGACGAGCACCCGTGGACGATGGGCTCGAACGACCCCACCAACCGCGCGTGCAAGATCGGGAACCAACTGTCGATGGACCTCTCGCTCGCGGGCGCTGCCTTCGCGACGGGACTCCTCGATTCCGCCGGCGAAGACGCGCTGGACGACCTGCCCGAGGCGTTCTTGGGAGGGATGATCCGCTACATCTCCGCGCACGAAACCGGTCACACGCTGGGCCTACAGCACAACATGGCGGCGTCGACGATCCGCTCGCTCGCGGAGATCAACGCCGAAGGCTTCCGAGGACCGACGATCGGATCGGTGATGGACTATGCGGCTGCCAACCTCAACCACGACCACCACCTCGGAGCGGTTCAGGGCCCGTATGCGACGCCGGAGGTCGGACCCTACGACCATTGGGTGATCCGCTACGGCTACGGTCCAGACGATCAGCTCGAGAAGGTCCTGTCCGAGGTCGGCAATCCGGAACACGTGTTCGTGAGCCAGATCGCCATGAGCATCGGCAGTGACCCGCGCAACATGACGTGGGACCTGGGAAGCGACAACTTGGCCTTCTGCGAGTCCCGGATGGGCCTCGTTCGCGACCTGCGCTCCAAGCTCGTCGAGAAGGTCGTCGAAGACGGCGACTCGTGGGCCGAAGTGCGACGGCGATTCACCAACCTGATGGGAACCCAGATCCAAACGCTCTTCATCGCGTCGAGCTGGATCGGCAGCTCTTTCGAGAACTACGACTTCAAGGGCGACCCCGGAGCGCGCACTCCACTCGCGGACGTACCCGCGTCGGAACAGCGTCGCGCGGTCGAGCTCATCGTGAAGAACGCGCTCGACGACGATGCGCTGGGTCTCACTCCCGACCTCGTTCGGCATCTCGGCAAGGAGTACTGGTTCGACCCGAAAGGCTTCTCGGAACTCGTCCAGGATCCGAGCTTCACCGTGCACGATGCGGTCGGCGGGATCCAAGCCACCGGCCTGACGCTGCTGCTCAGCCCGTCGCGTCTGCGCCGGGTGTACGACAACGAGTTCCGCGCAGCGGCGGACGACGACCCGATCACCATGGCCGAGATCCTCGTCACCGTCACGAAGTCGGTCTGGAAGGAAGGTCGGGTCTCGAGCTTCCGGCGCAACCTGCAGCGCGAGCACGTCGAGCGCCTGATCGATCTCGCGCTCCTGGACAGCACGAGTCCCTCGCTGCGCGCCATCGGCACGCTCGCGACCCAGGAGCTCCGGGACATCGACGCGCGGACGGAGAAGGCGCAGTCGGGCAAGTTGGACGCCTACTCCAAGGCGCACCTCTCCGACATCCGCACGCGGATCGCCAAGGCCCTCGATACGGCCTACGTGATCGCGCGCTGACGCGGACGGAGGCCGCGCTCCACCCCGGGGCGCGGCCTCCCCAGCTTGGGCATTGCCAGCCGTCGCCCCCCCCCCCGCGACAGGTCGGCGCGCCCACCCCCCGCGGCGGTTTCGGCACCCCCGCCGGGGGTTGCGGACGGATGGACAGACTTCGGGGAGGACGAGTAGACTCGACCGCAATCCGGCGCAGCGGGTTTCCCTCGAACCATTGCTCACCAAGGGACTTCCGACCGCTCCGCCCCGAACCCCCAACCTTCGACTCAAAGACGTCTCGAGGAAGTCCCGCGTCTCATCCGGGTGAGGGAAGGGATCGTGACTCCCGCGGACAGGATCTCCTGACTGATGGGCAACCGGATCTACGTGGGCAATCTCGCCTTCACGACAACCGTCGAATCCCTGCGTGACGCGATCGCCGCGCTCGGCTTCACCACCAAGGACGTTCACATCGTTCACGATCGCGAAACCGGCCGATCCCGCGGTTTCGGCTTCGTCGAGTTCGCGAACGACGACGAGGCTGTCAAAGCCATCCAATCGCTCGACGGCAAGGACATGGACGGCCGCGCGCTACGCGTGAACGAGGCCCAAGCGCGGACTCCGCGCCCCGGTGGTGGCGGTGGAGGCGGCGGGCGCGGTGGGCGTGGTGGCGGCCGCGGCGGTGACGACTTCGGCGGAAGTGGTCGCGAGGGAGGCCGCGATGGCGGACGGGATGGAGGGCGCGACGGCGGACGCGGTGGACGCGGCGGTGGGCGCCGCGGCGGGCGCGACGACGACGACCGCTGGTAGGAGCTCCGCTGAGCGGTCGGAGGGACGGGCCCGAAGCGGCTCGCTCGATCGGCGTCGGCGGAGATTCGGTAGAGGCGAGCCCTAGCCGCTGTCCCGCTGGGGTCAGAGCCTATCGAGCTCCTTCCTGCGCGTCGTCCGCGACGAGCGCGAGGTCGAGGGCGCCGTCCGCGTCGAAGTCGGCGACGCACAGCGCGCGCGGATCCGGGCCCGTCGCGAGCACGACCGTGCGTGCGAAGCCGCCGCGATCTCCGCGTCGGCCGCGAGCGTCGTTCGCTCAACGGCCAACCGCCGACCGGCACGACGCGCGGCTTCGGAGGGGCCCGTCGCGCCGCCGCGCCACACGAAGGCTTCGCCGCGCTCGGCATCCGTCGCGACGAGCTCGTCGCGCCCGTCGCCGTCGAGATCGGCGGCGAGCAGCGCGGTCGGCTTGGCGGGAAGCGCGTGCTCGCGCCGCGTCGCGAAATCCGGCGAGGAGGGCACGTCGGCCGGCGCACCTTCACGTGGATCACACCCCGGAGACAGCGCGAGCACGACGAACGCGAGGGCCGGAACCCGCGCGTCGAACGCGCGGAGGGACGAGCGGTCGTCGGAGGGACGCGGCATGGGGCGCGCGCACCCTACATCGTCCCGGAACCTGGATCGACCCTCGATGCTGGACGGCATTGCGGGCTTCGCTCGCTCCTCCCCCGGCTCCTTGAACCTCATGGCTATACTTCGGAGAAGGGGGATGGGGACGACAGGAGAGGGAGAGGCAGAGCCCGAGGACGTCCTCGGCTCGTGCTCGTCGGCCGAACGGCTCTTCGCGCAGCACGTCGCGCGCGTGGAGGCCGGCGACCCCTGCGATTTCGAGTCACTGTGCGCCGAACACGCGGAGCTCGTGCCCGAGCTGCGCGAGCTCGAGAAGGGCTGGCGGCGCGTGCGCGGAGCGCTCGCCGAGATCGGCGCTCCAGCCCTCCGAGCGGAGACGCCGCTCCTCTCGATCGTGCTCCCCGAGGGCGACGGCTTCTCGCGCGAGCTCCTCGAGCGCCTGGGGAAGCGCCAGCGGCCGAGCGACCGCTACCGCAGCGAGGGCGAGCTCGCGCGCGGCGGCATGGCGCGCATCGTGCGCGTCTGGGACGTCGACCTGCGCCGCCACCTCGCGATGAAGCTCCTGCTCCCGCGCGGCGAAGCGGGCAAGCGTGGAACGCCGCCGCGCTCGCTCGGCCGCTTCTTGGAAGAAGCGCAGGTCGCGGGTCAGCTCGATCACCCAGGCATCGTGCCCGTGCACGAGCTCGGGATCGACGCGGAGGGGCGAGTCTTCTTCACCATGAAGCTCGTCAAGGGCCGCGAGCTCAAGGAAGTCATCGACGACGTCCACGCGCAGAGCGAGGAGTGGACGCTCGCGCGCGCGGTCGGCGTCGTGGTCAAGGTCTGCGAGGCCATGGCCTACGCGCACGGCAAGGGCGTGCTGCACCGCGACCTCAAGCCGTCGAACGTGATGGTGGGGCGCTTCGGCGAGGTCTACGTCATGGACTGGGGCCTCGCGCGCGCGCCCGGCGGAACGGACGTGAAGGACATCCGCGTCAGCGAGCCGCCGGAGGTCAGCGCGGAGCTGCGCTCCGACCGCCGCGACGCTGCCGGGAGCACGCCGGACTCGCCGCTCTTCACGATGGACGGCGACGTGATCGGCACGCCCTCGTACATGCCGCCGGAGCAAGCGCTCGGGCGCATCTCGGAGCTCGGGCCGCAGAGCGACGTGTACTCGGTCGGGGCGATGCTCTACCACCTGCTCGCGGGCCATCCGCCGTACGCCCCGCGCGACGGCAAGGCGACCAATCACATGGTGCTCCTGTGGGTGCGCGAGACGGCGCCCGCCGAGATCGCCGGGCTCGTTCCCGACGCCCCTCCGGAGCTCGTCGCGATCTGCAAGCGGGCGATGGAGCGCGATCCCGCTCGGCGCTACGCGACGATGCTCGAGCTCGCCGACGACCTGCGGCGCTGGCTCGAGGGCCGCGTCGTGCGCGCCTACGCGAGCGGTGCGTGGCCGGAGCTGCGCAAGTGGGTGGGCCGCAACCGCGGGATGGCCGCGGCGCTGGGGGGGATCGCCGCCCTCGCGCTCGTTTCGAGCCTGGGCTGGGCGTGGCTCGAGAAGCAGCAGCGCACCGCGCTCGCCGCGCTCAACGAGGACAAGACGCAGCTCTCCGACGTGCTGGGCGTGCGAACCCTGCTCGCCGAGGCGAACGAGCTCACGTCTGACGACGAGGGCATCCGCCGCATGGAGCGCTGGGTCGAGCGTGCGCGCGACGTGCTGTCGCGCCGCGCGGCGTACGCACCGAAGGCGTTGCTCGCCGCGAGCGCCCCGCGCGCCGTGGACAACGAGGAGCTCACCGCCCTCGCCAGCTCACTCGATCGGCTCGACGTCGAGCTCGCGCGCACGTCGGTGTTCCTCGACGAGGTGCGCGCCCTCCCGCAGCGCACGCTCGAGGAGCCGCGCGCGCTCTGGGACGAGGCGATCGAAGGCGTGTCGGTGAGCGCGCCCTACCTAGGCCTGCGCATCGAGCCGCAGCTCGGGCTGGTTCCGCTGTGGCAGGACGGTGCGAGCGGGCTATGGGAGTTTTGGCACGTACTCTCCGGCGAAAAACCTGAGCGCGACGAGGAGACCGGCCGCATCGACTACCGCCCCGAGTCGGGCATCGTGCTCGTGCTCGTCCCCGGTGGCTTCTTCGAAATGGGCTCTCCCGAGAAGGAGCTCGGCCGCAGTCCCGACGAGCGCTTGCACGAGGTCGTGGTCGAGCCCTTCTTCCTCGCGAAGTTCGAGGTCACGCAAGGCCAGTGGACGCGGGTGACGGGCGAGAATCCCGCCTACTATCCGTCCGGCATCGAGCGGGCCGGGGTGGTTGCGAGCGAGATCCATCCAGTCGAGTCCGTCACCTGGACCGAATGTGATCACTTCGCGCGCCGCATCGGACTCTTGCTGCCGAGCGAGGAACAGTGGGAGTACGTTGCACGCGCCGGGACGCGAACGGCCTATTGCTGGGGTGATTCCCCGGACAGATCCGAAGGCCGCGAGAACTTCGCCGACCAGAGTGTCGCCGCGATAACGGCCGCACGTGTAGCCACGCAGCCGGCCCCGTGGAACGACGGTTATCCATTCCACGCTCCGGTGGGTTCCTTCCCGGCCAACCCACTCGGTCTCTTCGACCTCCACGGCAACATCGGCGAGTGGACCTGCGGCCGCTACGATCGCTATTACGAGTTCACCGAAGCGGAGCGCGAGGACATGTTCGCTGCCGAGGTGATTCCACCTGCGTGGAGGCTCCTTCGCTCGCGCGTCGTGCGCGGAGGGAACTATTTCTACGGCCCTGGCTTCGCCCGCTCGGCGCTGCGCCAGCCCGTCGACCCTTCGAACGCCAATTTCATGTCGGGCGCAAGGCTCGCACGAAAGCTCGAGCGACCCTGATTCACGGTCTCCTCAAGAACATGAGGAGCAGGACGATCACGATCACCGCCAAGGCGAAGGCGACGATCCAGATCGTGCAGGAGGGGCAAGGCGGGTCCTCGTTCGTGGCGGGTTGCTCGTCGATTGCTTCGCCGTCCTCGCTGATCGGACCCTGCACGGTCACGTGCATCGCGACGCCCTCGGTGAGGAGCATGTCGGCAGGTGGGTACTGACCAGTGATCAGACGTCCGTCGTAGTTGCCGGTCCTACTTCCCGTTTCATCCAACTCCCAGATCTTGATGACGTGGACGGGCCGCGGACCTCCTTGTGCCTGGCTCAGGCTTGCAGCGATATCTCTGGCATCCTCGAGGGTGTTGGTACCCGGTCCAAGGTCGGGGACCTCCCTTGCTTGGGTTTGGGCCGTTGCGGCCTTCGAGAACAGGCAAGCGACGACCAACGCAAGCGCGAGACGCTGCAGGCCGTTCACGAACGAAGCACGGGGACAGGTCATGACATTCCTCCTCGAGATTGTCGGTCTTTGTTCACGGTCACGAAGCTCTGAAGTCTGCAAGCCGGGTCACGGTTGCTGTTCCAGCTCCCGGCTACGACGGAAGCGACACGGGTTCCGAAACCTTGGTCGTTCCTGGACTGCGAATGATCGTTCAAGGGCCGCGAAGGCTTCGGAACCTCCTCGACGAACTCGACGATGTCCAATTCGAGAAGGGCATCGATCGAACTCGGAGGGAGCACGAGCTCGAAAGAGTTGGCGCCATACGGAACGGCGCGGAGGCCGATCTCTGCGAGCTGCTTCTCTACCTCGGCTCTCGACACATCACGGAAGAAGACAGCGAGGACGCGAAAGCCCCCTGTCGGCAAATCGATGGCCCACGGAGACGCTTGGCGATCGGTGAGCGCCGCATCCAGCTTGTCGACGGGCAGGATCCTTCCGTACCAGGTAGCGCGTTCCGCGAGTGCGTTCGGGGGCGAATCGCGACCAGCTGGAACCGAGACTACGTACACCAAGAGGTCCAGGTAGCGCAGGAGCTCGACCCCAGCGCGGTCGAGTTCGCGGAAGTCGTTCGCCTCTGGCTTCTGTGCGAAGCGCACGAAGATGTGCATGCGCGCTTCGGTAGATGCCTGCAGTGCCGAGAGCGCCAAGGCGCTTTCACCTTGCTCCAAAGGAATGTTGCGCGAGCGCAACACGAGGTTCGGAGCCTGGTCAACGGCCACAGCACTCGGAAGCGTCCCACTTGGACTCTCCACCGGGCACTGACTCGCGCACGCGGCCGCGAGCAGCAAGACGGCGACACTTCCTGTCTCGGACAGGCGTAGCTTCCTCAAGTCCTCTCCCTCCCCTTGGTAGACGGCCAGCGCGTCGCTGAACCGTCGATCTCTCTCTGCGGTCTAGGGAACTGCTTGCAGCACGATGCGCGCGGTCGCGGCTTGCTCCAAGGGCTTGCCTCGTGAGTCGGTGAGAGCGGCGTAGACCCGCGTGCCTGGCAAGAACTCCTTCACGTCCAACACGTGTTTCTCCTGCGAGACGCTTTCCGCGAGCTGGGCGCCGGAATCGTCGAAGACGATCGCGCGAGTCGGACCTAGCGGCGAATCCATCTCGGGCGACAATTCGATGACGACGCGCAACCGGAAACAGCTCTTCCAGGCCTCACCGCAACGAGGTAGTCCGGGATAGATCTCGGGCAAGAGTAGGATGAGCGCACCAGGCGGGAGGAGTTGGAAGCCATCCCCCGGCATGACGATCACGCCGTCGCCATCCCCATCTCCTGTTCCACCTTCCAGCTCGCCCTCGTCTCCCTCCCCTTCGTCCTCGCCTTCGACTCCGGTCCCGCCGTTGTTGCCGCAGGCGATGATGTCTTGAGATGCCACCAAGCTGTAGTTCTGCGTGCCCCCGAGCGTCGACTTCGAGAAATCGACGCGCACTTCCCAGACGCCATTCATGGGGTTGGACACCCTCACCATCTCGACATTGTTGACGGCGTCATGGGTGGTCGCGTCCGTGGCGGGCGTCGCGGCGACGATGGAGGACAACGCTATGCGCGGATCGTTGTTCGGATTCTCTGCTGGCGGATCGAGCCGGTATGAGCGGTGATCCAAGCCGGTAGGGTCGACGAGGACGAGGTCCAGGTCGTTCAGTAGCCGTGGAGTCGAGTCGAGTTCGTAGTACTCCGAGGCGGAATCGTCCCACGCGAGCACGACCTTGAGCTCACTGGTGCCGATGGGTACCTCGATACACCACGTCTGAACGCCGGATCCGATCGTGCATTGGAGCCAGCGGCTCTGCTTGCTCGTGAGGTCGACTGCGGCTTCGGCATTCACGAGTCCCCATCCAGTCGAGAAGTCGGGACCAGCGTGGTAGAGGGGTTGCTCGTTGGTGTCGACCTCGTCATAGGTGAATCCGCGGTCTTCGGGATCCGCCGAGACGGCATCGACTTGGAAGAGATCCTCGGCAGAGTGGACGAGCAGAGCCTTGAAGGTCGAAGGGAGGACGCTTTCTTGGGAAGGACCGATTTCCTCCATCATCAGGGCAATGATCCCGGTGACTGCGGGTGCCGCGAACGAGGTGCCGTGGTCCTTCCTGTAGGGTTCAGGGCCCTGTGAGTTGGCAGCCGATATGCCGTCGTCGTTCGCATGATCGAAGGATCCCGGCGCGACGAGGTCGGGTTTGATACGTCCGTCGATCGTAGGTCCGCGGCTCGAGAACTCCGAGACGCGGCCATCGACGGCGTCGATCGAACCGACGCAGATCGGGTTCTTGGACAACATCGTCAGGGAG
Source organism: uncultured Planctomycetaceae bacterium (assembly GCA_964413535.1). Taxonomy (GTDB): domain Bacteria; phylum Planctomycetota; class UBA1135; order UBA1135; genus CAYPTB01. The sequence continues at coordinate 61,525 of CAYPTB010000041.1, forward strand.
TAGTAGCCGGTCTGCGCCGAGCCGTCATTGTTCTTGAACCCGTTGTTCCCTGCTCCCCAAACGAGCGGACGTGCGGGAACATCGATGCCACACACGATGTCGTCGATACCGCCGTTCTGGCTGCTGTAGAACCACCCAACGCTATAGGAGTGATTCGTGACGTCCGTGCCGTCGTCGAAAGGTCCTGTTCCCAGTGCCTTCTGGTACTCCGCGAGGACTCCGTTGAAATAGATATAGTCGCCGATCATGGCCTTCGGAGCGTGCCCGCGCCGCAGGAGGTCGGCTGGTTTCGCATTCCCGTTCCCCGCGGCAATGGAAGCGACGAAGGTTCCATGGCTCGATGTACCCCATGGGTTCGGGTAGCCGTAGAACCGATTCTCGGCAGCCACGAAGTCCAGATGCCCCGCCACGATGCCGAGGTCACAGATACCGATCCGAATGCCGGAGCCCGTGCGACCGGTATAGGTGGGTCCGGGAACTCCACCGACGTCGAACTGAAGACCCTGCACGGCATCGGTATGTGTCACGGCGCGCGAGTGGTCGTTCAAGGGCCGCGAGGGCGGAGGAACTTCCTCCACGAACTCCACGACGTCCAACGCGAGCAGAGCGTCGAGCTGGCTCGGAGGTAGGACGAGCTCGAAGGAATTGTTGGCGCCGTAGGGACGCGCTCTCACGCGGATGCGGTCGAGGCGATCCTGCACCTCGCTCTCGAAGACGTCGCTGAAGAACACGGCGTGGACGCGGAAGGCGCCCGTCGCAGGGTCGACCGCCCAGGGAGACGCGTCGCGATCGGCGAGCGCAGGATGGAGCTTGTCGATCGACTGGATCTGTCCGAACCACGTCGCGCGGTCCGTGAGCGCCACGGGCGGTGCGTCCTCACCGGTTGGGACCGAGGCGACGTACACCGTGAGGTCGAGGTAGCGCAGCAGCTGCACTCCGGCCAGATCGAGCGCGCGAAAGTCGTCCAATTGGAGGGGTGCTCCGAAGCGCACGAAGAGATGCATGCGCATCTCATTGCTCGTTCGCAGCGCCTGGATGGCCGAGTTGCTCTCGGCTGCGTCGAAGGAGATCACTCGCGAGTGCAAGGCGAGTTCCGGTGGCCGGTCTTCCTTCGGTGCCGCGCGCTTGGCCGTCGCAGTAGCCATGTGCGCGGAGGCGGGCTGCGCCTTCACACCTGGCGCGGTTGTCCCCGGCGGCCCCAGCGCCGTCGGATCCAACGCACCCGGACTACCGCATGCAGCGGCCAACAACAGGGCAGCGAACCTCCCCGCTGCCACGAGGCTTGGCATCTCCATCCCCCCTCCTCCTTCATGGATGACAACCCGACTTGGCGAAAACGTCAACCCGAACCCTTCGGACAAGGGCCAGGCGCAGGTTACAGGGAGCTCGCGCTCACGGTCGAGCCTCTCCTCTTGCAGGGGAAGACGTCAGGTGTTCCGAACGTCGTCCATGTCTTCGCAGTCCGCCGCGCCCGCGTCGAGACCGCGGCGCGCGAGGAAGAGACCCGTGAGCGCGAAGAGCGTCAGGCCCGCGAGCGAAGGCGTCGGCGCGAGCGCGCGCGGGACGAGGCCTGCGCCCGTCTCGCCGAGCGCGAGGAAGAGGTCGGAGCCGGGGAGGAACGGCGCCGCGCGACCCAGTCCGAAGCAGGGTAGCGCGAGCGCGAGGGCGAGCCCGCCGGCGGCTACGGAGCGCATCCAAGCGCCGAAGCCATCGCGAGCGCGGTCCATGCGCCGAGGAAGAGCGCGACGCGCAGGAAGAGTTCCGCGGAGGCGAGGCGTGCGCTGAGGGCGGGCTCGATCAGCGCGAGGGCGTCGGGCAGCAGCTCGACCGTGCAGCCCTCGCCGAGCTTCTCGACGGAGAGCACGACGTCATCGGTTCCGCTCGTCTGCTCCGGCAGCGCGAGCTCGATCGACATGCGGCCGTGCACGCGGACTTCGCTCGCGCTCGCAGCGTCCCCGCGCGCGCAGCGGAAGCGCACGAGCGCCGAAGGGCTCGAGCCCGGCGCCGTGGCGAGCGTGAGGCGCAGGCTGCGGCCGTGCGCGAGCTCGCTCTCCGGATCCGTCACGCTCCACGCGGCGCGCTCGCCGCTCTCGACGAGCAGCGCGGGCGGCGCGGGGACGTCGCGCAGCGACCGCGGCGCGCTCGCGGCCGGTCCCGCCGCGACTTCCGCCGCGAGCGCGATGCCCGCCGCGAGCGCGACGCCGCCCGCCCAGTTCCCGAGCCACGTCGACGCGGTGATGGCCGAGCGCGAGAGCGCGCGCGAGCCGAGCCACAGCCGATCCCTCCCGCGGCAGCGCCTGCCGAACGAAGCCGACGCGAAGACGACTGCGGGCAGCGCGAGCAAGCCGAGCCCCGTCCAGGCGTCCGCGCGACGCTAGGGCTCGTCCGTCCTTCCAGCAGGGCGTGATTCCTGGCTCCGCCCAGCCCTCGCTCTCGGTCACACTCCCGTCTCGACCGGGAACAGGAAGACGCTCGCGGTCAGGACGACGGCCGTCGCCGCATAGACCGTTCGCAGGCGACGGTGCTCGATGGAGCACGTTCCGAGCCCGATCAGCGCGAGCAGACTCGCGAAGACGAATTCCTCGCGGGTGAAGCCGAGGACGATCACGAAGGGCAGGAGCGCCGAGTGGCGCACCCACGCGGAGCGGAAGAACGCGAAGGCGGCGGCGATCCACAGCTCGACGGCGAGGATGAAGTAGGCGAAGCCGCGAGCGGCGAGCGCCAACTCGGGGAACGGCTCGCGCAGGACCACGGCCCGCGCGACGTTCGGGTTCTGTCGGTTGGCCGCAGCGATCAACGCCACGTTGACGTCGACGAGCTCCCGGCAGGAATCGCACAGCGCGTACACGGCTCGGAAGAAGTTGCCGCGCGCGAGCATCAAAGCCAGGTAGGAGCCGTCGAGGAACGTGGGCGAGAGCAGGCGCTGCACGACCGCGATCGACATGACCGCGACGAGGAACCAGCGCAGGTTCACGCTCATGTCCTCCAGGAAACGCCGGTCGTCGCGGCCCGAGCACAGGACCATCGCGAGCCCCACGTAGCACAGGAGGTAATGGTGGTTCCCGAGCTGATAGGGAGACCGGAGGAGGACCCACGCCAGCGCTCCGGTCAGCGCGAGCCAGCACCAGCGGCTGCGCAGCACACCGCGACCGAAGGCGAGCCCCGCGAACACGACGGCGGCGACCGTGACGCGGGCAGCCGTGGGACGCCAGTGCGCGTCGATGACGTGCGCCAGGAAGACCAGGCCCGCGAGCGCCGCCAAGCCCAGGGCGGCGCGCCCAAGCCGATCCCCGTCCTCGCTCGCCGACCTCACTGTCGGAACTCCGCGAGCAGCTCGCGGTCGTAGGCAAGGGTCTCCGGGTCGATTCGCGGTCGCCAGACTTGCAGGATCCGAATGCGGTCGGAGAGTTCGCCGTGGAGCTCGGCGAGACTCTCGGGCGTGGGGAAGATCAGACAACGCGGCGCCAGCACCCGGCCCTCGATCGATCGGGGTGTCCCGAGCGGCCCGAACTGGAGGCCGTCGGGCGATTCGTACCCCATCCAGATCACGTGCTCCTCGAAGTGCACGGAGGAGTACATGCCGAATCCTCCGCCGCGCCAGCGCGTCAGCCCGTCCACCTCGACGCGCCACATCTGGTGTGCGGCCACCGCGAGCAGCAGCGCGAGCGGGAGATAGCGCCGAACGAGCCGGGCCGCGCCTTCGGCACTCGACGTGCGATCCGCGACGGCACCGGCCATGGCGCGCGGATCCTAGTGTCCCGAGCCAGGAGTTCGCGAGCCAAAGCGCGCCGAACGAGGCTCCCCGCACGTCGCCCGGACGCGCGCGGCGCTAGCACGAACCCGATTCCGGAATCGCTCCCGCGCCGAGCCGCGCGCCAGCCGGCTGCTTTTGCCGCATGGCCGTCCGGGCAGAGGCGGGCCACGGCTAGACTCCCTCGCTTCGCGCATGATCGCAGATCTCGACGAGACCGACGGGAGCGAGCTTCCCGAGTACGACGTGTGCATCGTGGGGTCGGGCCCGGCGGGAGGGACGCTCGCCGCCGAGCTCGCAACCTCGGGCCTCTCGATCTGCGTCCTGGAGAGCGGCCGCAAACGCACGACCCGCCACGGTGACGAGCTGCGCAAGGTCGAGAGCGAGGGGATCCGCATCAAGGACTACTCGCGCGAGCGCGTGCTCGGCGGCGCCTCCACGACCTGGGCGGGACTCTCGAGCCCGCTCGATCGCTCCGATCTCGAACCGCGCGACTTCGTCGCCGACTCGGGCTGGCCGATCGAGGAGTCGGAGCTCTCGGCGCTCTACGCCGAAGCGGCCAAGCGCTATCGCTTCCCCCCGCTCGACTTCTTCGGCGCCGCGCGCGGTCCGGGAACGGAGGACGCGGGAGGTTTCGCCGCACTCAAGGCGAAGGGCGACTTGCGACCGGCATGGCGCCGGATCGAGGAGAAGGTCTTCCTGGCGGCGAGCGAGCCCCAGGACTTCGGGCGCGAGGTGCGCGGCGTCTACGAAGAGGGGGCCGTCGATCTGTGGCTCGACGCAACGGTGCTGCGGTTCGGGAGCAGCGTCGCGGCGCGGGTCGACCACGCCGTCGTGCGCACGCAGAGCGACAAGCGGTTCCGAGTCCGCTCGCGGGTGTTCGTCCTGGCCGCGGGCGGGATCGAGAACGCGCGGCTCCTGCTCAACTCGCGCGATCCGTGGCGAGACGGGCTCGGGAACGAGCTCGACCAAGTCGGCCGACGGATGATGAATCACCCGAAGAACTACTACGGAGTGCTGCACCTCGCGAAACCGCTCGAGGAGCTGCCCTACTTCTTCGGCTGCCTGTATCGCGGTTACGCGGGCTACGCCGGACTGCGGCTAACGGAGGCCGTTCAGCGCGAGCGGCGCGTCCTCAACTCCTATGTCCGCCTCGAGCCGCTCTTCCCGTGGTCCGACAACGCGGGGATCGAATCGCTGGTACTGCTCGTGAAGCGCAGCAAGTTCGTTCTGCGCCGCTGGATGAAGGGCAAGCAGGACGACGTCGTGTCGTTGCGCGACTATTCCGAGACGGGAGACGACAGCGACCTCCAGAACGAGCGCAAGACGGCGGCGCAGTGGCTCGCGCTCTTGTTGCGCATCGCGCTCGACGCCCCGCGCGTTGCGCAATATCTCTTCTTCCGGCTCTCGCGCAAGAAGCCGAAGATCCGCACCGCGCGCCTGAGGAACTTCATGGAGATGGAGCCCGATCCGGAGAATCGCGTGACCCTCTCCGACCAACGCGACGTGTACGGGGAACGGCGCGCGCTCGTCCGCCACCGACCGACCGAGCAAGATCGACGCTCGCTCCTGGCGCTGCACGAAGAGCTCGTGCGCGAGTTCGCCGAGCTCGGCGCCGGCCGTCTCGAGACACGGCTCGCCGAGGAGGATCCCTGGCCGATCACGCAAGACGCCTCGCACCACATGGGAACCACGCGCATGGGCATCGATCCCGCGACTTCGGTCGTCGATCCGCACGGTCGCGTGCACGGCGTCGCGAACGTCTTCGTCGCCGGCGCTTCGGTCTTCCCGACCTCGGGCTGCGCCAATCCGACGTTCACGATCGTGGCCCTGTCCATCCGACTCGCCCGCCACCTGCGCGAACGCGTGCTCGCCGCGGAGGCCGCGCCGTGAGCGGCGTCGTCGTCGTCGGGTCGGGGAAGCGCGTGCGTGAAGCTGCGCTCCCCGCGCTCGACCGCCTGGCCGACACGTTTCCCGTGCGCGCGATCTTCGCGAAGCACGCGAAGACGATCGTGGTCGGCGGCGTGAGCCGGGACGTGCGCGCACTGGACACGCTCGGATCCGCGGATCTCGCAGGCGTGGAGCTCGTCTACCTCGCGGTGACGAAGGACGTCGTCCCACGCGTGCTCGCGAAGCTCGTCGACGCGGGCGTCGCCGGCATCGACCTCCTGATCGACACACCGGTCGTGCGCTTCAAGCATTACCGCCACGTCGACCGCGTACGGAGCTTCCGCAACGCGTGGGTGTCCGAGGATTGCACGGCTCTCCCGTGGCTCGAGACCGTCGAGCGCGCCTCGGGCGACCTCGGGGCCCTCGGCCCCCTCGAGCACGCGACCTTCGATCGCTCGGCCTACGCCTATCACGGTGTCGCGACGGCCAAGGCGCTGCTCGGCAGCCGCCGGGTCACCCGCGCCTGGCGACACGAGGCTCCCGCCGGATCGATCGTGCGCGAGCTCGTCCTGGCGAACGGGCGCCGCGCCACGCTGCGCGAGCCGCGCGACTACGCGGTCGGCCACGTCGTGATCCGCGGCGCACGGGGCTCCGTCTCCGACCGCAAGGGAGCCGCCGAGCTCCCCCTCGAGCCGATCGTCGCCGGACGGGACTGGACGGGCTTTCGGATCGGCGACGTCGAGACACGCCTCGACGACGACGAGATCGCCCTCCTGCGCGGCGGAGATCCCGGGGCGAGCGTGACGGCGCGCATGGACGACCTCAAACGCGTCGGCTTCTTGCGGCTCCTGCGCGGGATCGCGGCCGGCCGCGGCGCCTACCCGGTCGACGATGCGATCGACGACATGGTCGTGGACTACCACCTGGAGCGAATCGGCGGCTTCCTCGACAACCCCTTCACCAGCACGCACTCCGCCCTGGGCCGCTTCCTCCTGCGCTCGTTGACGCGCCTGGGCGGAGGCTGAGCGTCCCTGGCCGATCTCCCGCTCCGATTCCCCGTCGGGGGCCTGGCCGGGCGGCTCGCCCCCCCCTAGCATGTCGCCCCCCACGCCCGCCCCGCGCCGGCTCACCCCGGCCGAGCCCACGAGAACGAGCCATGAGTCGAGTCTGTCAGATCACCGGTCGCGGAACCCGCTCGGGCGGACACATCGCTCGTCGCGGTTTGGCCAAGTCGAAGGGCGGCGTCGGCCTCAAGACGACCGGCGTCAGCAAGCGCACCTTCAAGGTCAACACCCAGAATAAGCGCATCTGGGTGGCCGAGCTCAAGAAATTCGTGCGCGTGAAGCTCTCCACCCGCGCGTTGAAGACGATCGACAAGCGCGGCGCCTATCGCGTGCTGGTCGAGGCCGGGATCATCAAAGAGAATCGACCGAAGCAGAAAGCCGGCTAGACGGCGCCCACGAGGCCGCGCCGGCGCTCTGCCTCACCGCCCATCGCCGTGCACCCCGAGGTCGCGTCCTATCTCGCAGCGGCTCCGACTGCTGAACGAGCGCTGCTCGAAGATCTGCGTGGGCTGATCCTCCAGTACTTCCCGCACGCCGAAGAAGGCTTCGACAGTCGTTTCCCCGTCTACAAGACGCGCGAAGGCGAGTGGCTCGCGGGCTTCGCGACGCGCAAGCGCGGCGTGATGTTCTACCTGATGGATCACGAGGTCCTGGACGCCTTCGGCGACGAGCTCGGCAAGCTGCGCACCGGCCACGGATGCATCGCCTACAAGGCCACGAAGGAGCGCTCGCTGGCTCGCCTGCGCGAGCTCGTGATCGACATGCTCGCGGCTTCGGCCAAGCGGCGCGGCTAGGTATCGGGCTCTGCCCGA
>CAYPTB010000042.1:0-58357 GCA_964413535.1 uncultured Planctomycetaceae bacterium
GCGACCGATTCCGCCGAGCGCCAATCCGTTGAGCTCGTTGTTGAGCGCGATGACCTTGCCGCCGTAGCGGATCGAGACGTACTTGATCGTACCCGCGTCGTAGTCGTCGTCGCCGCCGCCGTACTCCACGTCGGGATCGCCCACGAAGTCCGGCGTCAGGCCCTCCATCTGGGCGAAGTTGCTGGCGCTCGGTACGGCGGTGTTGCCGGCCGTGGCGTTCTCGGAGATGTAGGCGTCGCCCATGATCGAGAGGTTGCCCCATTCGTTGGCGCCCTCGCGCCACGTGCCCGTCTGCGGGTCACCGTTCACCCACGTCGCCACGTCGGCGGTCGAGGTCATGATCACCGGATTGGTGGACGTTCCCATGACGAAGATCTGGGCGCCGTTCGTGACGGCGAGGCTGCCGCCGATGTTCGTCGTGCTCGCGACGATCGTTCCGGCCTGGATCGTCAACGTGGCGCCCGGCTTGACGTAGATCTGGTCCTGCAAGTTGTAGGTGTTGTTCGAGGTCCAGGTGGTGGACACCGTGATGTCGCTGGTCACGAGGATCTCGTCCGCATGGGCGGCGCCCGCAAGGCCGACACCCACGATCATGGTCAGTGCTGTTCGCTTCATCTGCATCCTGTCCTCGACAAGAGGTTCGCTGCACCGCGCGGAGCTCGAAGGAGCCGCTCTCCTTCGTCGCTGTTCCGGGTGGCGGGATGCTAGAGGTGCTCTGTTGGCCGAGCGTGAAGAGCTGGCGAAGGTTCGACTGTTCTCCGAGCGAGCGCTACGAACGATCGTCGGCGACGCGAGAGCGTCCCCGTTCAGCGCGCGCCTCGCCGTCTCGCCGCGCGCGCTCGAAAGCAATCGAAGGCGGCGACCACGACGCTCATCGGCTCGAGCGGCCCACTCGGCCAGCGAACGCACAGTGCGCCGCCAGTGAGGCCGCTGCTCGCGCGTGAACGAGATCGACGAGTCGTGTCGAGACGTTACTTCACTTCGCGCGCGCGTCGAGCAGGCGACGCGTCCCGATCTCGCGTCTCGCGCTCTCGAGCCCGACCTCGCGATCGGCGCAGCGCAGAAGAGATGCCGTGACGACGCGCTGCACCTTCACCACGATCCAATCCGGCGTTCATCGAATGGCAACAATCGATCCCTATCGTCCGCATCCAAGACCTCGCGGACCCCTTCCGACGTCCCTCTCCCCCTGCTGCCGTTTACAGAGTCAAGAACGTGAAGGCCCGGTCCCGTGCGATCAGCGATCCGCTCGCCTGTCACCGCTGATCGGCGCGGCTCCTTCGCCGAACGCAGGGAGGAAACGGGCCAACCGTGGTGAAGTGGACAGCGCTGTCTTCCGCGTTCCTCGGAGCCATGCTCGCTTTCAACGTCAACGCCGCCGCGCAGGAGCAAGCGGGCTCGATCCGCGGTGTCGTGTACGACGGCGACTTCGACGTTCCCCTCGCGTCGGCTCAGGTGCTGATCGCCGACACGGGCCAGCAGATCTCCACCAGCGGGGAAGGGCACTTCGTGTTCCAGCAGGTGCCGCCCGGCTCCTACACCCTCGTGTTCGCCAAGGAGGGCTACGACCGGCAGGTGAGGGCGGGCGTCGTGGTCACGGCCGGAAGGCTGACAGACCTCGACGTCACGCTCGTCGGTGAGTTCACGGAGATGGACGAGTTCGTCGTCCAGGACATCCTGCTCGCTCCCGGGTCGGAGGCTGCGTTGCTCGGGATCCGCTTCGAAGGCGCGTCGTTCTACGATTCCATCAGCTCGGACACGATGAGCCGTGCGGGAGCGAGCGATGCCGCGACGGCGCTGACGCTCGTCACCGGCGCCACGATCGAGGAGGACAAGTTCGCGGTGATTCGCGGCCTCCCCGACAGGTACGTGAGCTCGCAGATGAACGGCGTGCGCCTCCCATCGGCGGACGAGGACAAGCGCGCGGTCGAGCTCGACCAGTTCCCCGCGGCGGTGATCGAGAGCATCCAGGTCAGCAAGACCTTCACGCCCAACCAACAGGGTGACGCCTCCGGCGGAGCGGTGGACGTGCGGCTCAAGAGCATTCCCGAGGAGACGATCCTGCAGTTCTCGAGCCAGATCGGCTACAACGACCAGGTCAGGCGCCGCGACGACTTCCTCACGTACGAAGGTGGCGGGCTCGAGTTCTGGGGCAAGGACGACGGCGACCGCGACATCCAGAACCTGGGCGGCAACTGGACCGGCGCCGCCGGCGTGTCCCGCGGAGACGCGCCCGTGGACACGAAGTGGTCCGTCAGCGCGGGCGGCAAGCACGCCGTGGACGAGGGGATCCGAGTCGGCGGACTCCTGAACTTCTTCTACGAGCGCGACAGCTCGTTCTACGACGACGGGATCAACGACTCGTTCTGGGTAGTGACTCCCGGGGGCGGACTGGTGCCCGAGACCATCCAAGGCGTTCCGGACGGGGCCGGCGGCGGCGACTTCAAGACCGCGTTGTTCGACGTGACGAGGGCGTCGCAGTCGGTGCAGTGGGGCGGGCTCGCGACGCTGGGCCTGGAGACGGAGAGGAACTCGCTCGCGCTGACCTATCTGAAGAGCTGGACCGCGGAGGACACGGCCACGCTCGCCGAAGACACGCGCGGCAAGGCCTTCTTCTTCCCCGGCTACGTTCCCGACGATCCAGGGGGCATCGGCAACGACCCCCTGAGCAAGACGACCGCGCCGTTCATCCGCACCGAGACGCTCGAGTACACGGAGCGAACGACGGACACGCTGCAGTTGCACGGGCGCCACACGTTGCCCACGCCAGAGTTCGGGATCGCGAACGTCGTGCGCTTCCACGAGCCGGAGCTGGACTGGACCGTCTCCGCGAGCTCCGCCGACCTGTACCAGCCGGACAAGCGGCAGTTCGGTTCGTTGCAACACCCCGAGTCCTTCAACCCCGGCGCCCCCCCCTTCACGCCTCCGTCGACCGATCCTGCGATCCAGCTCCCGTTCAAGCCGGCCGCCCTGGCCCTGCTGGGCAACTTCCAGCGCATCTGGAAGGAGATCGAGGAGGAGAGCGAGCAGTACGCGGCCAACCTGAAGTGGCCGTTCGAGGAATGGCGCCAGTACGACGGCTACGTGAAGGTCGGCGTCTTCGACGACACCGTGACGCGCGTCTTCGATCAGGACACGTTCAGCAACTTCAGCGATCCGAACGCCGACTTCTTGGGGGACTTCGACCAGTTCTGGAGTGCGTCGTTCCCGTTCGAGAACCACGCGATCACGGACGGGCCGCCGTTCGTGGACGTCGACTACGACGCCGAGCAGCGCATCTCGGCCGTGTACTCGATGGTCGACTTCCCGTTGAGCGAGAACCTGAGCCTCGTCGGCGGCGCCCGCTTCGAGTCGACGGACATCGAAATCGTCAATCAGCCGGAGATCGACGCGACGTGGTTCCCAGCCGGCGCGGGGAGCGGCATAAAGCTCAATCCCGGCGACGCGGACGTCTCGTTCGAGCAGAACGACGTGCTGCCCGCGATCGGTCTCGTGTACGAGCCGACCGAGCGCCTCACGTTTCGCGCGTCGTACAGCGAGACGGTGGCGCGTCAGACCTTCAAGGAGCTCACGCCCATCATCCAGCAGGAGTTCCTCGGGGGTCCCATCTTCATCGGCAACCCGCTCTTGAAGATGAGCGGACTCGAGAACTACGACCTGCGCGTCGACTTCGTGCCCTACGTGGGTGGGCTCTGGTCCGCCTCGGTGTTCCACAAGGAGATCGAGAACCCGATCGAGTACACGCAACGGGTCGTGGGCTTCATCTTCACGACGCCCGTCAACTACCCGGAGGGCGAACTCAGCGGGTTCGAGCTCGAAGCGCGTCAGAGCCTCGGTCGCTTCTCGGAGAAGTTGGACGGTCTGTCGGTCGGCGCCAACGCGACGTTCATCGACGGGGAGGTACAGCTCCCCGACGACGAGATCCTGTCCTTCCAGCAGCCGAACATCCAGGTGCCGATCACCGAGCGAGACATGGCGAACGCGCCGGAGCACCTCTACAACTTGTACCTGCTCTACGATCACGAGCGGACCGGTTGGCAGGCCGCGCTGTTCTACACCGTGAAGGGCGACACGCTCGTCGCCGGACCGGGAACGTCATCCATCGGCAACTTCGTGCCGTCCGTCTATTCGACGGAGTACGGAACGTTGAACTTCAGCCTGTCGCGCAGGATCGGGAAGCACTTGAAGCTGCAATTTCAGGCCAAGAACCTGACCAATCCCGAGATCGAGGAAGTCTATCGCTCGGATGTCACGGGCGGCGACGTGACCAAGACCTCGTACACGCGGGGCTCCGAGTACGCGATCGGCATCAGCATCAATCTGTGAAACGAGTGATCACCGAACGAGGCAGAGTCGAAATGAGAACGAAGAACAAGCTCACGGCGGGCCGGGACCCGACCCGAGTCGAGTCCGCGCTCGGTGCGTTGCTGCTCGGCTCGATCTGCGTCCTGTCCTCCGGGACGACGTCCGTCCGGCAGGTGGACGGCGACGGAGACGCTCCGTCGCACTCGCTCGACGAGACCCGGCTGATGATGGGCAAGTGGATCGAGACCCAGCAGATCATCTCCAAGGAGCGCAAGGAGTGGCAGCAGGGGAAGGAGATCCTGCTGGGCCGGCTGGAGCTCGTCGAGAAGGAAGCGACGACCCTCGAGGAGAAGATCGCGGAGGCCCAGTCCAAGGTCGTCGAGGCCGAGCGCAAGCGCGGGGAGCTCGCTGCGCGGAAGGACGAGCTCGTCGCGGCGAGCGAGGCGTTGAACGGCGCGGTGGCAGCCATGGAGGTCGACGTCCGCAGGCTGTTCGCGATGCTGCCCGAGCCCGTCCAGACGGACCTCCAGTCGTTGTACCAGCGCATTCCGGAGGACCCGGCGACCGCTCGCGTGTTCGGCGCCGAGCGCTACCAGAACGTCCTCGGCATCCTCAACGTGCTCAACTCCGCGAACAACGAGATCCGGCCGAGCTACGAGGTGCACACCCTCGCGGACGGGAGACCGGCGGAGGTGAGGGCGATCTACGTCGGCCTCGCGCAGGCCTACTACGTGAGCGCCGGCGGCGAAGCCGGCATCGGTCGACCGAGCGCGGACGGTTGGAAGTGGGAGCCGTCCCCCGCGGTCGCGAACGACATCCTGATGGCGCTGGAGATCCTCCAGGGCAAGCACACCCCGGCCTTCGTGCCGCTTCCGGTGAGACTCCAATGAAAGCACTCAGCGGCACGCTCTGCGCGTTGTGTCTGGCGTCCGTCGGCGCCGCCCAGGATGCCGACGCCGTGAACACCATGAACGGCCTGTTCCGCTCGGCCGAGCGGCAACTGAACGAGGGCATCGGGGAGCTCGCTCGGCTGCGCGACGACATCGCGGTCGAGAAGCTGCCCCTCGCCCAGGAGCTCACGGCCCTCGAGGAGCGCGTCACGGTGCTCCGGCGCCAGCACGACGAGATCACCCGTTCGGTGGACGCGGGCAACCTCGAGATGCTCTCCATCGAGAAGGAGATCGTGGCCCGCCAGGACGAGCTGGACTACGTCGGGAACCTGCTCGACGAGTACGCGCGCACCTTCGAGTCGAAGGTGAACGTCAGCGAGCTCCAGTACTGCGGCGAGGCGATCGAGAGCGCGAAGGGGGCGCCGGAGAACTCGGCCCTCTCCATGCAGGAGAAGTTCGAGCGCCAGACCTCGCTCGTGAGCCTTTCGCTCGAGCGACTGTTCGACGCCGTGCGCGGGATCCGCTTCCCGGGCCGTGGCGTCGACCTGCACGGCACGGTCGCGGAGGGGCAGTTCGCGCTCATCGGTCCGGTCGCGCTGTTCCGCGCGAAGACCGGCGACGCCGCCGGGTTGGTCGTGCCGCAATCCGGCTCGAGCAATCCCCTCATCCGGCCGCTCGAGGGAAGCATGCAAGCCGGCCTCGTCTCGCTCGTGGAGACGGGTGAGGGCATCCTGCCCCTCGATCCGACGCGCGGCGGCGCGCTGAAGGCGCTCGTCCAGAAGACGAACCTGATCCACATCTTCGAGAAGGGCGGCCCGATCATGTGGCCGTTGCTCTTGGCGTCGGTGTTGGCGCTCGGCACCGTCCTCGAGCGCTGGCTTTTCCTTACACGGGAGAAGTTCCGGCGCGATCACAAGGCCTTGGACGCGTTCTTCACGGCCGTCGGCAAGGGCGAGATGGACGAAGCCGTGCGCATCGGCAAGGCGTCGAAGTTCTTCGTCGTGCGCGCGCTGGGCTACGCGCTCGGGCACAAGGAGACGTCGCTCCCGAGCGCGCTGCTCTACGCCCAGGCGCAGGAGCTCAAGCGCTTCCAGCGCGGCATCCCGATCCTGGACACGGTCATCACCCTCGCGCCACTGCTCGGTCTGCTCGGGACCGTGGTGGGCATGATGGGCTCGTTCTCGCTCATCGGAGGCGAGCTCAGCGCCCCCGGCGCGATCACCGGCGGTATCGCCGAGGCGCTCATCGCCACGGCCTTCGGCCTCGGCATCGCCATCACGGCGCTCCTGCCGTTCAACTTCCTGAACGCGCGCACGGAGGACGCCCGTCACGAGATCGAGTCGGCCTCCACGCAGCTCGAGCTCCTCTTGCAGCCGTCGCTCGCAGCCGGGCGCGCCGAGCGAACGCCGGATCACGCGGTCCTCGAGCCCCAGCGCGGCAATTCTTCCGCCGCCAACGACGAGGCGCGGCTCAGGGAACGCGAGTTCCAGCGCCAGCGCCTGGCGATCCAGCGGCAGATCGCTGAGCTGCAGGCAGTCCTCGAAGACCAGCACCACGGGGTGGACGAACTCGTGACGCGCGAGCGCGTGAAGGAGTGACCATGCACGGCGGATCGTCGCGAGGGCCGGGTAAGAAGGCGCGGATCGAAATCATCCCGCTGATCGACATCATGTTCTTCCTGTTGGCGACGTTCATCATGGTGTCGCTCTCCATGACGAAGAACCAGGGCGTCCAGGTGGCGCTGCCCACCGCCGCCAGCGCCGCTTCGCTCGGCGATCAGGGGGAGATGGAGAAGGCCGTCACGCTCAGCGTCACCGGCAAGGGCGACGTCTTCTACAACAAGGAGAAGATCACGCTCGCGCAGCTTCCCTTGAAGCTCCAGACGCTCAAGTCCTCGTCCAAGGATCCGAAAGTGATCATCAACAGCGCCGGCGACGCCGACTTCGAGGACGTCGTCGGTGTCCTGGACGAAGTCCGCAAGATCGGCATCGCCAAGGTGGGGATCAACACGGACAAGAAGTGATGGGCAGGCTCCTCTTCGGAATCCTCGGCGCGGCCGCGATGCACCTGGGCTTCATCCTGTTCGGCGGGCTCCTGTTCCCGACGGGCGAGGACGACGCGGGCACGCTGCAGGAGGTCGAGCTCCTCAGCGACGAGGATGCCGCGCAGGACGACGAGCCGGAGGAAGAGGAGCCGGTCGCGGAGCCGACGTCGGAGGACGTCATGGAGACCGAGCCGGAGGAAGTGCCGGACGCCGCCGAGATCATGCGCGACCTCGAGCTCACCGCCATCGTCGACGCGCCGGCGCTCGAGGCGGCGAGCCTGGCGGCGATCGAGCAGGCCCTGCGCGGGGAAGGCGGCGGCGGAGACTTCAGCGACGCGCTGAGCTTCGCCTCCGGCGGCCGCATCGGTGGATTGGGCCAGCCCGGAGCGCTCTCCGACGAGCTCGAGGGCGCCTTCGGCATCGGCGACATCGACCAAGCGCCGCGGGCGCTGTTCCAAACGGCGCCGCTCTTCCCGGCCGAGATGCGCGGGAAGAAGCTCGAGGGCGAGGTCACGGTCATCTTCGTCGTGGACGCCTCCGGCAAGGTCGTCGACCCGCGCGTCGAGAAGTCCAACCACCGCGCCTTCGAGCGGCCCGCGCTCGAGGCGGTCAGGCAGTGGAAGTTCGATCCCGCCATCAAGGGCGGCGAGCGCGTGTCCTGCAAGATCCGCATCCCGATCCGCTTCCGAGCCAACTGAACGTCATGAAGCAATTACGCGCTCTCCGTGTTCCCCTCGCCGGGCTGCTCTCCTCCTTTTCGCTGGGCCTCGCGTTGGCCGGGACCGCGCGCGCACAGGACGTCGACGCCATCTGGAACGATCCCGTCTTCAAGAAGCAGTTCATCGCCGGCTACGGCATCCACTCGGAGATCGAGCCGCGCTTCTCGAACGAGGAGATCAAGCTCTTGGAGGTGCTCCTCCCGCTGATGGCCGAGAACCTCCCGAAGGCCGAGCAGACGCTCGTGAAGCAGATGAAGGCGGACGGCTCCGCGATCCTCGACTTCACCCTGGCCGGCATCCAGTTCCAGCAGGACAAGCTCCCGCAGGCGCTCGACAACTACAAGAAGGCGGTCGCGAAGTTCCCGAGCTTCCGCCGCGCCTGGCGCAACCTCGGCCTGATCGAGGTCCGCAAGGGCGACTACGACGCCGCGATCGGCGCCTTCACGCGCATGATCGAGCTCGGGGGCGGCGACGCCTATGCCTTCGGTCTCCTGGGCTTCGCCTACTCGGCCGTGGAGGACTACCAGCCCGCCGAGGCGTCCTACCGCAACGCGCTCCTGCTCCAGCCCCAGAACACCGAGTGGCGGCTCGGTCTCACGCGCTGCGTCTTCAAGCAGCAGAAGTTCGAGGACGCCGCCGCCCTGCTCGACGTGCTGATCGCGCGCTACCCGGGGAACGCCGACTTCTGGATGCTGCAGGCCCACACGTTCCTCGGACTGAAGCAGCCGC
Organism: uncultured Planctomycetaceae bacterium; assembly: GCA_964413535.1. GTDB lineage: Bacteria > Planctomycetota > UBA1135 > UBA1135 > CAYPTB01. The sequence goes on from CAYPTB010000042.1 coordinate 8,688, forward strand.
TGTGCGCCGCCGAGAACCTCGAAGCGGTGGATCACCTCGGCAAGTCGACCGCCGACAGCCTCAACACGCTCGGCGACGTCTACGTGAGCGAGAACCTGACCGCCCTCGCCGGCGACGCGTTCCGGCGGGCCGTCGACGTCGACCTGTACCAGCCCGTGTCGCGTCCGTTGCGCTCGGCCGAGGTCCTCGCGGCGCGTGGTGCGCTGGATCAGGCGCGCGAGCTCGTCGATCACGTCCAGGAGGTCTGGGCCGGGCGGATGGAGGAATCCGAGCGCCGCCAGGTGCTCAAGCTCGAAGCGCGCCTCGGCATGGCCGCCGGTGCCGGCGACGACGAGACCGCCGCCGTCCTGCAGGAGATCGTGGAGCTCGACCCGCTCGACGGCGAGGCGTTGATGCTCCTCGGCCAGCACTACGCACGGCAGGGCGAGCCCGACCGCGCGATCTTCTACTATGAGCGCGCCGCGAGCATCGATGCCTTCGAGGTGAACGCGAAGATCGGGCAAGCGCAGGTGCTGGTCGGCATGGGGCGCTACACCGACGCCGTCCCGCTCCTGCGCCGCGCGCAGGAGGTACGGCCGCGCGACGACGTCGCGCGCTACCTCGAGCAGGTCGAACGCGTCGCGAAAGCCCGCCGCTGAGACGCCGGGCGATCCCGCGGCCGCGGCCGCTGGTGATGGCGCCGGCGACGGCGACCGCCCGGAGCTCGCTACTGCGCGGCGGCCTCGATCGCGGCGAAGTACTCGCGCAGGGAGCGGTTGGCCCCGCCGGTGACCGTCAGGAGGAAGCGGAAGATCGGCACGTGCCAGGTGCCCGATTTCAGCGCGATGTGATTCGTGCCGGTGAGCCGCGTTCCGCCGCCTTCGGGCACGAGCGTGAGCTCCGTGCGCGCCGTCATCGGCACCACCGAGTCGGCCAAGGCGCGCACGATGCGACTCCCCTCGCTCCACTCGAGCGTGCGCACCGTCACCTTCGACTGACCGATGTCCTCGATCCACGCCGGCAGTCCGTTCTCGGACGCGATGTCTTCCGTGCCCTTCCACATCTTGCCGCTGACCGGCGCCGCGCGGTGGTCGCACAGCGCTCGCCAGACCGCGTCCGGCGGCGCCGCGAGCAGGACGGAGACGCGACCGTGGTAGTCCTCCGGCAGGAAGCGTCCGACGACGAAGGGCGCTGCCGCCACCAGCACCACGAGACCGATGACCACGCTGACCCAGACCATCCACTTCCTCCCGCGCTCGCGCGTGCGTGCCATGTGGGGCGACTCCTCGAGCGGGAAGCCCATCTTCCCGCAGGGGCCCTGTGTCCCGCGCGTCGGTTCCGCGTCGCGAATTCCCCCTGAACCGAAGGAAGCACCCGCTGCGTCCTCGCGCCGGCCCAAAGCTCCAGCCGAGACGAGCCGCCGGGGATTGCACGGATCGATCCCTCCCTCGCGAGGGATGCTCGTCGCCGCGCTCACTCGAGCTCGTCGAAGATCGACTTCGGGAGCACCGCGCGCAAAGCCTCGAGCGCGCGGTTGTAGCGCAGCGAGACCGCGTTCGGCGACTCGCCCAGGAGCTCGGCGGCGCGCCCGTTCGAGTGTCCCTCGATCCCGCGCAGCACGACGACCTCTCGGTCGCGGTCCGAGAGCCGGTCGAGGGCGCGTGCGACGTCGCCGGACACCTCGCCACGCGCGATGCGCGTCACCGCGCCCCGTGTGCGCGCGGCGATCAGCTCCCAAGGCTCTCCTCGCCCGCTCGCGGGCTCCGGCGCGTTCTCCAAAGCGCCCACTTCGCGCGCGCGAACGTGCTTGCGCGCGTGGTCGTTGAGCCGGTAGAGCAGCGTCGTGGACAGGAAGCGCAGCAGCACGGGCGTCTCGCGCCCATCCCGCGCTCCGAGCGCCGGAAGTCCGGCGAGGGTCACGGCCCACACCTCCTGGACGAGATCCTCGGGCTCGAGCCGCCGCCGCAGCGCCGGCCCGATCCGGTAGCGCGCCTGCTCGAGGAGTAGCGGCGTGAAGCGCAGCACGATCCACTCGAGGCTCTGCGCGTCGCCCGACTTCGCGTGCCGAACGTGAAGGCTCGTCAGGCCGAGCTCGTCGCGCTCCTCGGCCTCTTGCCTGCCCTCGTGCGATCCTCCGCGCGAGCCCGTCATCGCCGAATTGTAGGATCCCCCTTCGCTCTCGACGGCGCGATCTCCGGCTACACGCCTCCCACGCCTCCTACACACGCCACCATGAACCTCGTCCTGATCGCACTCCTTGCTCTCGCTCCCTCGGCCTCGACCCGCGCCCAGGACGCCACACTCGACGAAGCGTCGGCCGCGCCCATCGCGTTGCGCGCCGCGCGCATGCTCGACATCGAATCGGGACGCATCGTGGAAGACGCACTCGTGCTCGTCGTGGGAGAACGGATCAGCGCCGTCTCGACGGACGGTCGATTCGAGCTCCCCGGGGGTACACGCGTCGTCGACCTCGGCGACCGAACGCTGCTGCCGGGGCTCATCGATTGCCACACGCACCTCACGGGTGATCTCGACGGCGATTGGGAGCACCGCAACGTGGAGGAAACGGCGGCGGACGCGGCGCTGCGTGGGGCGAAGAACGCGCGCCGAACGCTGCTCGCGGGCTTCACGACGGTGCGCGACTTGGGCTCGGGCGGCTTCGCCGACGTCGCGCTCATGCACGCGATCGAGCGGGGGTTCGTCGAGGGTCCGCGCATGTTCCCCGCCGGTCACTCGATCGGCATGACCGGCGGTCACGCCGACACCACCGGCTACGCGCCGGGCATCGTCGAGTCCGATTGGATGGTGGGCGTCGCCGACGGCGTCGACGAGGTCGTGAAGGCCGTACGCTACCAGGTGAAGCACGGTGCGAAGGTCATCAAGGTCTGTGCGACGGCCGGCGTGCTCTCGCACGAAGAGACGGTGGGGGCGCAGCAGTACTCCGCGGCCGAGCTCGGCGCGATCGTCGCGGAGGCCGCGCGACACGGCCTGAGAGTCGCGGCCCACGCCCACGGAGCAGAAGGGATCGCAGCGGCCGTGCGCGCAGGCGTCGCGTCGATCGAGCACGGCTCGATGCTCGACGACCAAGCGATCGCCCTCATGCTCGAGCGCGGAACGTACCTCGTGCCCACGACCTATCTCGCCGAAGCGATCGACCTGGACCTGCTCCCGCCGGCGATCCGCGCGAAGGCGGAACACGTGCTCCCGCTCGCGCGGGCGAGCATCCGCCGCGCCATCGCCGCCGGCGTGAAGCTCGCCTTCGGCACCGACGCCGGCGTCTATCCCCACGGCAACAACGCGCGCGAGTTCGCCGTGCTCGTCGAGCGTGGAATGACGCCGCTCGCCGCGATCCGCGCGGGGACGCAGGGCGCCGCCGACTTGCTGGGTGTCGCCGACCGCGGAAGGCTCGCGCCCAGCACGCTCGCCGACTTGATCGCCGTCCCCGGCAATCCCTTGGACGACGTGAGTGTGCTCGAGCGCGTAGAGTTCGTGATGAAGGGCGGCCGAATCGCCAAAGCGCCGGATGGAATCGAGATGGACGGGGCGAGGTGAACGCTAGATCACGGCGCGTGCGGGAAAGACTCTCTACGCCGGAGGTGCGTAGCGGCTTCGGAGTCCCCGTCTCCTACTTCTTCGCCGAGGCTTCGGTCGCGCCGGCGAGCTTCTCGCGGGCGTCGGTGAGGTCGGGGTGATCCGGCGGCAGTATGCGCTCGCGCGCTGCCACGACCGATTCCAGTAGCAGGCGGGCGAGCTGCGCATCGTCTTGCGCCAGCGCGACTTGCGCGCGCAACGAACGCGTGCTCAAGACGAACGGATGGTCGTCGGGAAGGGTGATCGACAGCACCACCAGAGCGCGATCGAGCAGGTCGCGCGCTTCTTCCACGAGGCCGAGCTCTACGAGCGCCTCCGCCAGGTCGACGCGCGCGCTCTGAACGTCATTGTGATCGGAGGGGAGGCTCTGCTCGCGCTCGTGCAGGACATCCTCGCACGAGGCTCGCCGCTGCTCGGCTGCAGAGAGCTGTCGCCCATCGTGGGCTCGGTCGCCCAGAGCCGCACAGCCCGAGCTCAGCGCGAGTGCGAGGCCGACGACACAAGAGCCGAGTCCCATCCAACGGGTATCAGGTCTGATCACGCGGTTCTCCTCCTCTTGGCCACGGTGTGATCCGCACGCCGGCGGTGAAGGCGGGCGCTGTGGAATAGTACAGGCAAACCTAACAGGCTTCAGGCCAAGGATGGAATCCGGAGTGCACCGCGCAGAGCCAGTTCGCTCGCTCTTCGACGCGCAGACGATCCTGCCGCCCGACCATCAGCATGCACGAAAGCGGGCAGTTCGAGATGGAGGAGTTCGCCGACGGCGTCTGGGGCACGATCGACGGTGCTGCTTGGCCGTCCCAACTCGCGCACGGGCACGCTCAGGCCGTCCTGTTCCAGGACGCCTGCGCTACGACGCGACCGCTGGTGATCGGCGCGATCGACTGCTGCGGGATAAGCTCCCGCGAGTGAGCGAACGACTGCTCGTCGACGAGGCGGCGCGGCTGCTCGACTTCCTGCGGCGGCGGCTGCCCGATTGGAAGCGCAAGACGCTCGAGGGGCGGCTGCGCGCGGGTTGCGTGCGCGTGAACGGCGCGACGGTGAGCCGGAACGACGTCCTCGCGCCCGGCGACGAAGTCCAAGTCGTCGGCAACGACGAAGCCGAGCCGGCGCCGCCGGCGCCGCACGGTCTCGCGGTCCTCTACGCGGACGACTTCCTCGTCGCCGTCGACAAGCCGGCCGGCATGCTGTCGGTCTCCACGGAGCGCCAGCGCGAGCGAACGGCCCTGGCCCTCGTGCGCGAGTCCTTGTCGCGGCCCGGGAAGCCGGCGCGGCTCTGGCCCGTGCACCGACTCGATCGCGAGACGTCCGGCGTGTTGCTCTTCGCGCGCTCGCGCGAAGCCTGCGACACCGTCCAGTCGACGTGGACCGACGCGCGCAAGGTGTACCTCGCGATCGTCGCGGGCCGTCCCGAGCCGGAGCGCGGCGTGATCGACGAACCGCTGTGGGAGGGCAAGAGTCTCGAAGTGCGCGTCGGGGAACATCGGGACGCGAAGCCGGCGCGCACGCGCTACGCCGCGCTCGAGACCCGCGGCGATCGCACGCTGCTCGAGGTCGAGCTCGACACCGGCCGGCGGCACCAGATCCGCGCTCACTTGAGCTGGCTCGGCCATCCCGTCGTGGGCGATCCGCGCTACGGCGCCGCCGAAGCCGCGCGCATGGGCCTGCACGCGCTGCGCCTCGTCGTGCCGCATCCCTTGGACGGTCGCGAACTCGTGCTCGAAGCGCCGCCGCCGCGCGCGTTCACCGCGCTCCTGCGTTAGGGAACGCGAAGCGAGTCCGTCTCGGTGAAGGTCAACGCAGAGCGCGACTCGTGAAGCACAGCGCCGAGACGCGCCATTCGCCGTCGAGCTCGATGAGCTGGAAGCCGTCGCGGCCGGTGCGCAGGTCGCCGTCGGCTTCGAGCAGGTACGAGGTCCACACGAAGGCGATCGCGCCGTCGTGCACGACCATGGGCTCGGCCGTGCGCCACTCGCCGAAGGTCGCGAGGCCGGCGAGGTTCGTGCGGGCGCGCTCGAGGAACGTTTCCGCGCTCAGCACCGCGCGCTCGCCCGTCTGCTGGCGCTCGTACGCGACGATGGCGCCGGGCGCGAAGAGCCCTTGGACCTCGTCGAAGCGCCGCGCGGAATAGGCCGCGAGCCAGCGATCGCAGAGCGCGAGCACCGTCTCGCGCACCTCGGGCGACTCGCCGCGGCGATCGAGGACGACTTTGCCCTCCTTCATGACCAGGCGCACGGCGCGCAGGGCCGCGATGTCGACCAGCGGATCGCCTTCGACGACCACCAGGTCGGCCACGAAGTCAGGCGCGAGGCTTCCGAGCTCGTGCGCGCGTCCGATCACCTCGGCCGCCGTCCTGGTCGCCGAACGCAGCGCCCCGGCGGGTTGCATGCCCCACGCGACCATGAGCTCGAGCTCGCGCGCGTTGTCGCCGTGGTCGAAGACGCCAGCGTCGCTGCCGCACGCGATGCGCACTCCGGAGGCGAGCGCGGCGCGGAAGCTCGCGCGCGCCGCGCGCAGGCGATCGGGCTCGGGCGCGGGGTCGTTCCAGCCGCCGTAGACGGCCATCGCCTCGCTCGCGGCGAGCGTCGGACACAGGACCACGCCGCGCTCGGCGAGGAGCGCGAGCGTCTCCTCCGACGCGCCCTGCCCGTGTTCGATGGTCGCGACGCCGGCCAGCGCCGCGCGCCGCATGCCCTCGTCGGTCGACGCGTGCGCCGCGACGGAGAGCCCCGCGCTCGCCGCTTCGAGGACGACGGCCTCGAGCTCGGCTTGCGAGAAGGTCGGCGTCGCGCGCGCGCCGGGCCGCCGCGGGTAGTCGGCGTACACCTTGATCCAGTCCGCGCCCGCCGCAATCTGCTCGCGCACCGCCCTGCGCACGCCGTCGACGCCGTCCGCCACTTGCGCGCCCTTCGGGAGCTCGAAGCGCGGATCGAAGCCCGTCGGCCCGTACGCGCCGCTCGCCACGATGGCGCGCGTCGCGGCGAGCACGCGCGGACCCGCGACGATGCCGGCGGCGATCGCATCGCGCAGCGCGACGTCGGCGAACCCCGCACCCTCCGTGCCGAGCTCGCGGATCGTCGTGAAGCCCGCCTCGAGCGTCGCGCGCGCCGCGGGGACGGCGCGCAGCGTGCGCAGCTCGAGCGCTTCCCGGAGCACCTGCTCGTCCCAAGACGCTTCGTCGTAGGGGTGCAGCAAGAGGTGCACGTGCAGGTCGATGAGCCCCGGCACGACGAAGAGTCCGTCCGCGTCGATCACCTGCGCGTCCGCGAGCTCCGCGAACGTCGCGAGCGGCGCCACGGCGACGACGCGGCCGTCCTGGATCGCCACGGCGACTCCCTCGCGCCACGCGCCGCCGCCGGGGTCGAGCACGCGCGCGCCGGTGACGAGGGTCCATTCGGGAGCGAAAAGGAGGAGGGCTGCGAGGAGCGTGAGCATGGAACCGTCTCCTTGGGATGCGATCGGCCGCGAGCGGGGTCGGCGGCGCGTCGCGATCCTACCCGCGGCCCCGTGCGCCGAACGTGCGACGCGGATCGGCCGCTCGCGACACCGTGTCCATCGCCGCCCCCGCTGCGGCGATAGGATCACGACCACGTTGGAGCGCGAGCCCGTACACGACGACGATCCGGCCGTTGCGGCCGCCTTCTTGAACCGCTACCTCGAGGACGAGGCGGCGGGTCGCGCGCGGAGCCTCGCCGAATACCGCGCGCTCTTCCCCGGCCACCGGTCGCAGATCGAGCGCGAGTACAGGGCGCTGCAGGAAACGCCCGCCGAACCGGACGCCCGCGAGGACGCCGAAGACACCCGCGCCCGTTTTGGACCCTATCGCGTCGAGCGCGAGCTCGGCCGCGGCGGCCAGGGCGTCGTGCACGAGGCCGTCGACACGCGCCTGCGCCGGCGGGTCGCGCTCAAGGTGCTGACGGGTATCGGTCCGGGCTCGGAGACGCTCTTCGCGCGCTTTCGCCGCGAAGCCGAGGTCGCGTCGCGCCTGAACCATCCGGGCATCTGCGCGGTGTACGCGAGCGGCGTCGAGCGGAACGCGGCGTACATCGCGATGGCGTTCGTCGAAGGCGAGACGCTGGCGGCGAAGGTCGCGCGCGCACGAGCTCGGCGCGCGGCGGGCGAGGTGCTGCACGGGATCGAGCTGCCCGAGACCCGCGAGGACGGCCCCCAGCGAGCGAGAGGGAACCGCGCCGGCGCCGAAGCGTCCCGCAAGGACGCCGATCCCAAACGACGGCGCGACGGTTGGCTGCGGATCGTGCGGCTCTTCGAGCGCGCCGCCCTCGCGCTGCACGCGGCGCACGAAGCCGGCGTCGTGCACCGCGACGTGAAGCCCGGCAACGTCATGGTCACGCCCGCGGGCGAGCCCGTGCTGCTCGACTTCGGCCTCGCGCGCGACGAGGCGTCCGACACGAGCGCGCTGACGCTCACCGGCGACGTGTTCGGCACGCCGGCCTACATGTCGCCCGAGCAGATCGCGGGCGATGGCCTCGACTGGCGCACGGACGTGTACTCGCTCGGCGCCGCCCTGTACGAGTGCTTGACGCTCGAGCGGCCGTTCCGGGCGCCGACGCGCGAGGCCCTGTACCAGTCGATCCTCGAGTCGGAGCCCGCGGACGCGCGCGAGCTCGAGCCGGAGCTCCCGGCCGATCTCGCCGTCGTGCTCGCGACGGCGCTCGAGAAGGACCTGGATCGCCGCTACCAAACGGCGGAAGAGCTCGCGCTCGAGCTCGCGCGCGTGCGCACCTTCGAGCCGATCTTCGCGCGTCCGGCGGGCAGGTTCCTGCGCGCGTGGCGTTTCTGCCAGCGCAACCCGGCGCTGGCCGGCACCGCGTCCGTCGCGTTCCTGCTGCTCGTCCTCGCGCTCGCCGTCGCGATCCAGTGGCTGCGCACCTCCGAACAGAGCCGCGCGAACCTCGTGCAGCTCACGGGCGAGCTCGAAGCGTCGCTCGCCGACGCGCGCGCGGGCCGCCGCTCGCAGAGCGAGAAGCGCGTGCAGGCGCTCGTCGAGGAGGGCTACCGCACCTTCTTCTCGGGTCGCTGGCAGGGCGCCGACCGCTCCTTCGAGGCCGCGCTCGCCGAGGACCCCGCGAACGAGGGCGCGCTGGCCGGCCTGCTCTGGTACCACACCTACGACGCGAGCGACGCGCTGGCCGAAGTCGACCGCATCGCCGCGCGCTACGGGCGTGCCGGCGCGTCCAGCACGAGCCCCTCGCAAGGGAGCGCGTCGAACGCCGATTCCGCGCGAGAGGTGCTCGCCGCCGACAACGCCTCCGTCGTGCACTGGGTCCGCGCGCGCATCCTCTCCGAGAACGGTCGGCACACCGAGGCCGAGCGCGAGTTCGCGCTCGCGGGCGACGAATCGAACGACGTGCGCACCTACCTCGAGGGGCTGCAGGCGATCGACAACTTCGGCTACACGGCCGGCCCCGAAGCCGCGCGCGCCGCGCTCCCGTGGTTCGAGAAGGCCGTCACGCGCGCGCGCATGCCGCAGTTCCACTACTGGCACTCGCTGATGATGGCCGCGAACCGCGCCGGCGACCGCGCGACGGTCGACCGAGCCGCCGACGCGCTCGTGCACCACTGGCCGGACTCCCCGTCGACCTGGGACGCGATCGCGCAGTTCTACTTCACGGCCGACCCCGAGCGCTCGCTCGCCGCGATGCACCGGATCCTCGAGCTCGAGGACTCCGCCATGGCCCACATCGGCATCGCGCAGCACGCGCTCGCCCGCGACGACGCGGACCTCGCGCGCGCCGAGCTCGAGCGCGCCGTCGGCGTCGACCCCGCCTTCCACCCCGCACACCTGATGAAGGCGAGCTTCCACCAGTCGCAGGGCGAGCTCGACCTCGCCATCGCGCACCTCGAACGCGCCGCCGACCTCGAGCCGAACGACGCGACGGCCCACGCGATGCTGCGCGCCGCCTGCGAGCAAGCAGGCGATCGCGCGCGCTCGCTCCCACTCTTTCGCGCCCTCGCCGAGCGCCACCCGAACTCCCCCTGGGCCAACCTCGAGCTCGCGCGTCTCCTGCGCGCGAACGGCGAGCACGCGGCCGCGGTCACGCCGCTATCGTCCGCGCTCGCCGCCGCTCCCCACGAGCAAGCGATCCTCGAGGAACTGCGCGCGGCGCTCACCGCCGCCGGCGACGCGCGCGGGTCGTGGACCGACGACGAGCTGCGCGCGCGGGTCGCGCAGCCTCCGCCCGCGCGCTGAATGCGATCGCGCCTGCAGCCGCTTGGGTCGACGCCCCGCCGCAGCGCTTCCGACCACGCACCGCCGGCACGCGTCCGGCCGGCGCCGAACGACGCGGTGTGGGCCCGCACAACCCGCGGGCGTCGGTGAAGACGACGACGGGCGGCTTCCGTGCGGCCATGAGGCAGCGACCGAGCACCCGTGCGCCGGCGAGTAGATCGCGATAGGCCCTCGAAAGCCAACGACGTCGGGTGCACCGCGAGGCTCGCGATCGACGCGAGCCTGCGTCGCGGGACTTCGTTTCGCTCGCGGCGCCCCCTGGGGCGGGTGGGGTATCCCTCCATGGGACGAGTCGATCCGGTGCCTGCGTTCCATCGTCGAGCGGGAATCGGCGCGCGTGATAGGATCTCGCCTGGAGAGGAAGAGGAGGAGATATGAACGCTGCGTGCTTCGTGGCCGTTCTCGGGATGCTCTTCGGCGCAGGACCAGCTCGGGCTCCGGCGCCATCGCCGGCGGACACGCCTAGCGGAGCTGTGGTCTCGGAGCGCATCGAAGGCATCCGGCGCGAGGAGTATTCCTTCCGCCCGGTCCCCGCCGAGTCGAGCGTGTGGTCCGCGCCCAACCGAGCGCAGGGCGTGCGCGCGCGGATCTCTGCGCAGGGCCTCGAGCTCTTCCCGCGCGCAGTCGCCGCGAGCGGCGCGGATGCGCCTTGGCGTCTTTCGCTCCGCACGATCACCGTGCGCCGAGGCGACGTGGCAGTCCAACTCGGCGAGCCCACGCTGTCGTCGCGCGGCGCCACGCTGACCCTGAGCTACGGCTCGGTCGTCGAATGGTTCGACAACTCGTCGACCGGTATCGAGCAGAGCTGGCGGATCGAGGAGCGCGTTCCAGGCGAAGGACCGCTCGCCGTGGAGCTCATGCTCGGCGGCGGCTTCAAGCTCCGTCCATCGAGCGACGGCAGCCGAGCGACGCTGGTTCGAGGAGACGTCTCGCTTTCCTATGGAGGCCTGAGAGTCTGGGATGCAACCGGCCGCGAGCTCGGCGCGCGCATCGTAGCCACGGCGCAGCTCACCGGCATCGAAGTCGACGACCGGGGCGCCACCTATCCCGTCACGATCGATCCCACGCTCGCCTGGACGGCGGAAGGCAATCAAGCCAGTGCGCACCTGGGAGGGTCCGTTGCCAGCGCCGGTGACATCGACGACGACGGCTTCGACGACGTGCTGATTGGGGCCGCGCTCTACGACAACGGCCAGACGGATGAAGGCTTGGTCTTCGTCTATCGCGGATCGCCGGCGGGTCTCTCCACGAGCCCCGCGTGGACCTTGGAGATCGATTCAGCCAGCGCGCGGTTCGGGGCCAGCGTGGCCGGGGCCGGGCGGTTCGACGGCGACTCCTTCGACGACATCGTCATTGGCGCGCCGGGGATCGGCGCGGCGTACGTGTATCACGGTTCTGCGAACGGTCCTGTCTTGACCACCGTCCTCTCGAAACCAACCACCAACTTCGGGCTGAGCGTCGCTGTTGCCGGGGACGTGGACGACGACGGCTTCGACGACGTGATCGTCGGCGCGCCGAACTTCGATACCGACGATGGAGCTGCCTACGTCTTTCTCGGTTCGGCGACGGGTCTCTCGACGAGCCCTGACAGCTCCTTGGAGCCCGGCCTGGCGAACGCACACTTCGGTTCGAGCGTTGCTGGTCTTGGAAGCGTCAATGACGACAACTTCGACGACGTGATCGTGGGAGCCTACTCCTACACCGACGGTGAGTCGGAGGAGGGGGGCGTCTTCGTCCATTACGGCTCGGCGAGCGGAATAGGGAACAACGCCGACTGGATGGCCGAGTCCAATGTCGTGTTTGCCCATTTCGGTGAGAACGCGTCCGGTGCTGGAGATGTGAATGGTGACGGCTACGACGACGTGATCGTCGGTGCCGTAGGGTACGAGGTGGGGCCCACGGACGAAGGTGGCGCCTTCGTCTACCACGGCTCTTCGAGCGGCCTCGTCATGCCCAGTGGGACGCCGGCCAATGCGGACTGGAGCGCCCAGTCGAATCAACTTTCCGCGTTCTTTGGTAGTTCCGTAGCGAGCGCGGGCGACGTGAACGGGGATGGCTACGGGGATGTGATCGTCGGCGCCCTTCTGTTCGACAACGGAGAAGCGGATGAGGGCCGCGCCTTCGTGTACTTGGGCTCGCCGACGGGTCTTGCGTCCAATGCCGTGTGGACCCACGAAAGCAACACGGCCGATGCTCGTTGCAGCGACGTTGCGATGGCGGGTGACGTCAACGGCGACGGCTACAGCGACCTGCTCGTGGGAGCGGACCATTTCACCGGCGATCAGTTCGCGGAGGGCCGGGCATTCCTCTACGTCGGCGTCCCGCACCTCGTGCTCGCGCAGAAGAAGATCAGCGAGGCGACGGGCGGGTTCCAGGGGCCACTATCGGTCGGCGGCGACTTCTTCGGCTGGGCGGTGTCGAGCATCGGTGACGTGAACGGCGACGGAGTCTTGGACGTCGCCGTTGGCGCCCGTTGGACCGAGAGGGGAACGAACGTGGCGCCTGGAGCCGTATGGATCCTGCTCTTGAACGAGGACGGGACGGTCGACAGCGAAGTGAAGATCGGTTCGGGGATTGGGGGCTTCACGGAAACACTCGACGATATCGAAGAGTTCGGCGCCGCGCTCGCCGCTCCCGGTGATCTGGACGGAGACGGAGTTCCCGACCTATGCGTCGGTGCCGCGGGCAACAACGATGGAGGCACCAGCCGCGGTGCCGTGTGGATCCTCTACCTGAATTCCGACGGCACGGTGAAGACGCACGGAAAGATCAGCTCCACTTCCGTGGGATTCACGGGGCAGCTCGCCGACCTCGATTACTTCGGAGGAGCCGTCGAAGATCTAGGGGACTTGGACGGTGCGGGTCCGAGTGTCCGCGCGCTGGCAGTCAGCGCTGCGGGTGACGATGACGGTGGAGCGAACTTCGGCGCGCTCTGGATCCTCTTTCTGGACGCGAGCGAGACTGTCATCGACCATGCGAAGATCGTCCCCGGGTCGGGAGGATTCACCGGACCCATGTCAGCCGACTTGTTCGGGGCGAGCCTTGCGCAACTCGGCGATCTGGACGGGCCGGGGGGGAGTGCCATGGTTCTTGCCGTGGGCGCGCCGAACGACGACGAAGCCGGTACCAACACCGGCGCTCTGTGGATACTGGGCTTGAACTCTGGAGGTGGCGTCAATTCCGAGCGCAAGATCACGGCGGGACGCAGCGGCTTCGGTGGATTGCTCTCCTCGCCCGACTTCTATGGGTTCGGGACGTCGATCGCGAGCTTGGGACCGTTGGACGAGCACGGCGCCTGTACCCTTGCCGTAGGCCTTTCCGAGGACGACGACGCAGGATCCAACGCGGGAGCCGTCTGGATCCTCGTACTCGACGAGACGGGATTCGTCCTCGGAGCGGAGAAGATCACGGACGGAACCCACAACTTGACGGGACTCGAGCCAGGAGTCTTGTTCGGACAGGGCGTCGGTTCTCTCGGTGACTTCGACGGCGACGGAAGACGCGATCTCGTCGTCGGCGCCCCCGGTGACACCGAAGGAGGCACGGTGAACCCGGGCGCGATCTGGCTGCTCCATCTGAACGATGGATCGTTGAGTCTCGCAAGCGCGACGACTTGGACGGGTGCGACGGACGACCAGTGGGCGCTCGCGAGCAACTGGGGCAACGGCGTGCCCGACGCGAGCAAGACCGCGATCATCCCCGACGCGGCGACGACGCCCAACGATCCGCGCGTCACGGCCGCGGAGGCGTGCAACACGCTGTGGGTCCAATCGGCCGGCACCGTGGAGGTCGCGGGCGCCGGTGAGTTGGACGTATTCGGCGGCGCCACGGTCTCGGGCCTGATCGCGGGCGCGGGCGAGCTCGTGTTCGCGGCCGCGGGCACGATCGCCGGCAGCTCGACGATCGCTCCCGACGTCCAAGCGGACGAGAGCCTCACGGTCCAGGGCGGCCCGCTCGCCCTCGCGGGCGCGCTGACGGCGGACCAAGACATCACGCTGCTCCCCGGCTCGGACTTCGGCGTCGCCAGCAATCTCTCGGTCGCCGGCAACCTGACGGTCAATGGTGCGCTCGCCGCTTTCGCGGAGGTCGGCGTCGGGGGCACGCTGTTCGGCGAGGCCGAGAAGGGCACGTTGACGATCGACAGCCCGGGCTGCGAGGACGTCGTCGTCGGGCAGGTGTGCTACGGCGGGTTCGTGGTGAGCAACTGCTCTCCGCTCGTCATGCAGAGCCAATCCTCGTCCGCCGAGTTCGATCTCGCGGACGGTTGGGACGGTGCCGTGAGCATCAGCGCCCCGGGCAACGTCGTGCTGAAGACGGCATTCCTCGCGGTCGATGGCGACCTGACGATCAAAACGGGGACGACGCTCACGGTCGTGGTCGACTGCACCATCCAGGCCAAGATGAACGAGATCGTGGTGGAGGCGCTGGCCACGCTCGACGTGACTGGCAAGGAGCTCTCGATCACGGAGCCGACCTCGATCCGCGTTGCTGGCACGCTGAACATCGGCCCGGCAGGGCAACTGGCGCTCGGGGCGGCCACTCTGACCGTCGAGGCGGGCGGCAAGCTGAACGTCGACCCGGACGGGGAGCTACTGCTCGATGGCACCACGCTGATCGTCGAGGATGGGGGCACGCTGTGCCTCGCTGGATCGAACACGGCTCCGGCGGTCGTCGCCGGATTGCCCTCGGGCCACTTCACGCTCGACCTGCAAGACGGCTCCACGCTGGCGGCGAAGAACTTCGTGTTCCGCCGGATGGCGTCGAGCGGGATCGTCATCGACGAGGATGTCGTCCTCGCAGCGGCTCCGCTCGACCTGCGCGGCGGATCCTTCTCGTTTCCCGCCGTGGGCGGCGTGCTGCTCGACCTCTCCCGTCCGACGCCGCAGGAGTTCCGCTACTTGGCCTTCGAGGACAAGGACGGCGACGGAGCCTTCAATGTGCGCGTTCCCGGCACGAGCGCTGCGCTCACCATGACGAACTGGTCGGGCTCCTTCGCGGGCGAGAGCGACGACGACGATCCGTCGAACTTGCTCACCTGGGGACCCGTCCAGAACACCGCGCTCACCGCGTTCACCGCCCAGCGCAAGCCCCTCGACGCCGCGAATCAAATCCACCTCGCCTGGACGACGAGCAGCGAGGTCGACTGTGCGGCCTTCGTCGTCGAGCGCGCCATCTACGAACCCGCGGGACCCTTCGTAAGGATCGGCGACGTCGCCGCGGCAGGCCCGGGCGACTACAGGTTCGAGGACGTCGAGGTCGCCCCGCACCTCGCCTACAGCTATCGATTGAGCGAGCGCCTGACGCACGACGTGCTGCGCGAGCTCGGCGAGGTCGTGGTCGAGGATGTCATCCCTCCGCCGATGATCGGGAAGCAGTCGCCCTCGTCTCTGAACACCTCGCCGTCGCCGTCGACGGCGTCGGGGCGTGGGGAATCGATCTCGCTTCCCTGGACTCCCCCGGCTCCGCCGCCGGCGCCGTTCCAAGTCGGCCCCGGCGGAGACTTCGCCACGGTGAACGATGCCCTCGCCGTGCTCGGCGCGAACGAGTCGATCGAGCTCGAGCTCCTGTCGGGCGAGCACGCGCCGTTCGAGATCGATCGCATGGCGGCGCAGAGTCTGTGCCTCGCCGCCACCACCGGCGCCGTGATCGACGCGAGCCGAGCGAGCGTGCGCATCGCCGGCTTGTCGAGCGATCAGAGCGTCGAGCTCGCCGGTCTCGTCATCCGCTCGCCGGAAGGCCATCCCGGTCTCGTGATCGAGGACTGCGCGGGCGTCGTACTGCTGCAGGACGTCGTGCTCTCCGGAGTCGGCGATGCCTGTGCGCTCGAGCTGTCACGCGCCCGAGCCGTCGCTCTGCAACGCGGAGCGATCCGCGGCGTGCTGCATGTGACGGAGGGTTCCCACGCGTCGCTGAACGGCACGCAAGCGCGGGCCATCGTCGTCGAAGGCGAATCAATCCTCGCGACGAGCGGTCCGACGGTCGTCCCGCGGGTCGAGCAGGGCTCGCGTTGGATCGCGAGCGATGCCGCGCCCGTGCTCGAGCTCGATCCGCTGTGCGTGACCGTGCGCGCGCATTCCGGCCGCGCCTGGCTGCTCGTCGGCACGGACCTCGGCTTCCAGATGCACTCCGCCTTCAGCGGCGTGCTGCTGCTGGACGCTTCGTCGCTGACCATCGTCCCCGCGAAAGCCCTCGAGCAAGGCTGCGCGACCTGGCCGCTCGGCCAATCCGAGCAAACCATTTACGCGCAGGCCCTCGTCCTCGAGCCGCTCGTCGGTCTGCGTCTGTCCAATGTGCTGAGGATCGGGGACGGTTGACGGAAGCGAGGCGCGAGCGGTGATGCCGTGATGGGAGAGAGCTGGTTATGACGCGACGAATCGTCGACGGGAGTTCCATTCTCGCCTGGGCCCAAGGGCTCGGGTGTCTCTGCGTCACTGCAGGCGCCGTGTACGCCCAAGCGGGCACCGTCGCGTTCGAGCAGAAGATCAGCGAGCTAGCAGGCGGCTTCGGGAATCCACAGATCCCCGACCTCGCCGCGGGAGACCTCTTCGGGCACGCGCTCGCTTCGATTGGCGACCTCAACGGGGACGGAGTCGAGGACCTCGCGGTAGGGGCGCCTCATGCCGACGACGGAGGCGACCGCCGCGGTGCCCTATGGATTCTGTTCTTGAACTCGGACGGAACCGTGCTTTCGGAGCAGAGGATCAGCGACACGGACGGGGGGTTCGAGGGCGTTCTGAACGATCTCGACTACTTCGGGTGGTGCGTCGCTTCCCTGGGGGACCTCGATGGGCCCGGAGGAAGCGCGCTAACGCTCGCCGTCGGCGCTCCTGCATGGAATGGAGGATTCGGTGCAGGGAAAGTATGGATCCTCTTTCTGGACGAGGAGGGATTTGTGTTGGACGAGGAGGACATTGGTGCGGCAGAGCTCGATGCGGCCAATGGTGTCGGCGGGGACTTGGACGACGGAGACAGCTTCGGAAGTGGTGTTGCCGCGCTGGGCGATCTCGACGGTATGGGCCAGAGCGCTGTCGCCCTTGCTGTCAGCGCCTTTTGGGATGACGACGGGGGCACGAGAACCGGCGCGGTTTGGATCCTTTTCCTCGAGCAGGATGGAACGCTCACCACTTACCAGAAGATCAGCAACTTAGAGGGTGGGTTGGGAGGAGTTCTCGAATCAGACAGTGGCTTTGGGCGCTCCCTGTCATCGTTGGGCGACTTGGATGGCTCTGGTGCGAGCGCTGTCGCGCTTGCAGTCGGTGAAATGGCTGACGACGACGGTGGGTTCGACCAGGGTGCCGTGTGGATCTTGTTCCTCAATTCGGATGGAACGGTTGCCCTGCCTACGAAGATCAGTGAAGGCAATGGTGGATTTGACGGAGTGCTCGAGCCATCCGATCTCTTCGGTCACGGGGTCGCTGCTCTGGGGGATTTGGACGGCGACGGTATCGGTGACCTCGCCGTCGGCGCCCCCCATGCCGACGACGGCGACATAGGTCAAGGCGCGCTGTGGATCCTCCTCCTCAACGCGGACGGCACAGTCAAGTTCCATCAGAAGGTCAGCGCGATCGCGGGAGGCTTCGGAGGCGATCTCGACTCAAACGACATCTTTGGCGTTACCGTCGCATCCTTGGGCGATCTCGACGGGGATGGACGGACCGACCTGGCAGTCGGTGCCACCGGCGACGATGACCTCTTCACGGATGCGGGTGCGGTCTGGATCCTCTTCGGCGATCGCGTCGTCGAGGTCCTCGACGCACAGAAGATCAGTCAAACCGAGGGCGGCTTCGCAGGAGCCCTCGCGAACGGAGATCAGTTCGGTGGTTCTGTGGTGCGCGTCGGAGACGTGAACGGGGATACGGTGCCCGACTTCGCTGTAGGCGCTCCCTCGGCAACCGGTGGCGGATCGTTGTGGGTCTTGTTGATGAATGCAGACGGCACGGTGGACACGGAGATCAACAACAACTTCACGAGCGCGAGCCTGTGTGCTCCTGGAGATCTGGACGGCGACAACGTGCCCGATCTGATCGTCGGCGAACCCAGTAGCACCAACGGGGGATCATCCTTCGTCGGGGCGATCCACTTCGTCTACCTGAAATCGAACGGGACGATCAAGTCCAGCCACAAGATCAGCGAGACCACAGGAGGCCTCGGCGATGTCCTCGACGACGGCGACGCCTTCGGGTCGTCGGTCGCCTCGCTCGGCGATCTCGATGGATCGGGATCGAGCACGCTCGCGCTCGCTGTCGGCGCGAGCGGGGACGAGAATATGGGGTCGACGGATACTGGTGCGGTGTGGATCCTCTTCCTCGATGCAAACGAGGACTTGGCGTCGGCACCGTTCAAGCTCGGGATATCACCCGCCTCTAGCGGCGACATGATCGGACAGTCGCTCGCGGATCTCGGAGACATAGATGGGGCAGGCCCGAGCGTTCGAGCCTTGGCCGTCGGAGTACCGGGCGATGACACCGCTGGTGCAGAGGCCGGTGCCTTTTTCGTTCTCTACCTTTCCTCTACCGGCGCTCTCGTCTCGCAGAATCCGCAGAAGAAGATCACCGAGGATGTGAACGGTTTCGCGGGCAATCTCGAGCCGGGTGACCGATTCGGATGGTCGCTCGCGAACCTCGGCGCACTCCACTCGTTCGGAGCGCTCGATCTGGCGGTGGGCGCCGTCTGGGACGACGACGCAGCGAATGCTGCGGGTGCGGTGTGGATCGCTTCGCTCGACACGACCGGTACGGTGGTGCAAGAAGCGAAGATCACGGAGGGTCTGGAGGGCTTCGCCGGGGATCTCGACGCCGGCGATTCCTTCGGTCAGTCTCTCGGAGCGCTCGGCGACTTCGACGGTGATGGAAGAGCGGACCTCGTTGTCGGCGCGCAGGACGACGACGACGGCGGGACGGACCGCGGCGCGGTCTGGGTGCTCTATCTGAACGACGGCTCGCTCAACCTTGTCGCATCGGCGACGTGGACGGGCAACACGGACAGCGATTGGACGGATCCCTCGAATTGGAGCAGCGGCGTCGTGCCAACGTCGACGATCAGCGCGATCATCCCGGATCGACCCAACGATCCGGTGATCTCGATCAGTGGTCAGGAGTGCGACTCGCTGTGGATTCGCCCGGGGGGAACGCTGAGCGTGTCGGCGGGCATGGACAGTTTGAGCGTGTCCGGGGGAGCGACCGTCTCGGGGCCGATCACGGGCACGGGCGAGCTCGTGTTCGTTGACTTTGGGACCGTCGCTGGCACTTCGACCATCGATCCCGACGTGCAGGCGGACGCGGACCTGACGTTCCAAGGAGGTCCGCTGTCGCTCTCGGGCTCGCTGACGTCGGATGCGAACATCTTGCTCGCGTCGAGCTCGGATCTGCACGTCGGCGCGACGTGCTCGGTGAACGGAGATCTCGGGCTCGATCTTGGATCGACGTTCGACGTAGACGTGGACGTCTTGGTGATGGGCAACGTGACAGTCAATGGCGGCATGACGGTCGCGAACAAACTCAGCATGGCGGGCGCGCTGCTCGGGACGGCTGCGGGCGAGGTAACGATCGAAGGCGCGCCGATGTGTATCGACGTGACGGCGGGGCAGGTGTGCTACGGCGGCTACATCGTGAGCAACTGCGGGGCGGGGCTGAAGGTGGACAGCCTGGCGTCCGCGTCGACGTTCGAGCTCGCGCAGGGCTTCCAAGGGCCTATCAGCATCAGTGCGCCGGGGACGGTGAGCTTCCTGACGCCGGCGCTCGTGATCGCGGGCGACCTGACGGTGAAGGCGGGCACGACGCTCTCGATCGACGTCGACTCCACGATCGCCGCGGGTGCGAACGAGATCGTGGTAGAGCCGCTGGCGATCTTCGATGTGACGGGCCAGATGCTCTCGGTGTCGCAGCCGACGGCGATCGAGGTGAACGGGATGCTGAACGTCGGTGCGGCGGGTGTGCTCGAGCTCGTGTCGAGCACGCTGACGGTTGGGATGGGCGGCAAGGTCAACGTCGATCCGGACGGCGAGCTCCTGCTCGACGGGAGCACGCTCGTCGTGGAGAGCGGCGGCACGCTGTGCCTTGCGGGGGCGAACGCGAGTCAGCCCGCGACGCTGCAGGGGACGTCTTCGAACGCGTTTGCGCTCGATCTGCAGTCGGGCTCGACGCTGGCGGCGAAGAACTTCGTGTTCCGCTGGATGGAGTCGAGTGGCGTCGTGATCGGGAGCGCCGTCGACATCGCGGCGCAGCCGTTCGACCTACGTGGCGGCTTGTTCGAGCTGCCGGCCGTGGGCGGTGTGTTGCTCGAGCTCGAGCGGCCGAGTCCGCAGGAGTTCCGCTACCTGTCGTTCGAGGACGGGAACGGCGGAGCGTTCAACGTGCGAGTGCCGGGGACGAGCGCGGCGCTCGCCTTCACGAACTGGTCGGGCGGCTTCGCGGGCGAAGCGTTCGACGACGATCCGTCGAACCTGCTCACGTGGGGTCCGGCGGAGAATACCGTCGTCGCTTCCATGAGCGGGCATCGTCCGCCGGCCGCGGCGAACACGGTCCACGTCGCGTGGGCGACGTCGACCGAAGTGGATTGCGCGGCCTTCGTGGTCGAGCGGGCGCTGGAGCCCGGCGGGACGTTCGCGGCGCTCGGCGAGATCGCGGCGGCGGGACCGAGCAGCTACGTGTTCGTCGATCCCGGCGCGGGCCCGAAGCTCGCGTACCGCTACCGCCTGTGCGAGCGGCTGACGCACGGCGTGCTGCTCGAGCTCGGAGAGGTGGTCGTCCAGCCGGTGCTCCCCGCGCCGCAGGTCGCGAAGTCGTCGCCGGCGCCGCTGAGCCCCGAGATCCTGCACCGCCCGCCGCTCGAGTCGCCCGAGGTGATTCCTGCGCCGGCGCCCGCGCCGCTCTCTGTCGGCCCCGGCGGCGACTTCGCGACCGTGGAGGCTGCGCTCGCGGCGCTCGGATCGAGCGACTCGATCGAACTCGAGCTGCTGCCCGGAATGCACGCGCCGTTCGAGATCGAGGCGCCGGTGTCCGGGAGCGTGTGTATCGTCGCGTCGGCCGGCGCGGTGATCGACGCGACGCGCGCGGGCGTGCGCATCGCGGGTCTGGCGCGCAACCAGAGTGTCGAGCTCGTGGGGCTCGTCATCCGTGCGCCCGAGAGCCACGCCGGGATCGCGATCGAGGACTGCGCGGGCGTGGTGCTGCTGCAGGACGTCGAGGTCTCGGGCGTAGGCGATGCACCCGCGCTCGATCTGTCGCGCGCGAACGCCGTGGCGCTGCAGGGCGGGCGTGTCGACGGCGTCCTGCGCGTCGCCGCCGGCTCGCACGCATCGCTGAACGGAACGCGCACGCTCGGCATCCTCGTCGCCGGAGAGTCGCTCCTCGCGACGAGCGGCCCGACGGCGATCCCGCGCGTCGAGCCCGACTCGCGCTGGATCGCGAGCGGCCCGGCGCCGCTGCTCGCGCTCGCGCCGGACTGCCTGACGGTACCAATGGAGATGGGTCGCGCGTGGTTACTCGTGAGCGAACACCTCGGCTTCGACCCGCACTCGCCGTTCGCCGGCGTGATGCTGGTCGATCACGCGACTCTACGCGTCGTCCCGGCGGACGGGATCGAGCACGGCTGCGCGGCCTGGAGCATCGGGCCGCGCGACGGGACCGCCTACGCGCAGGCGCTCGTGTTCGAGCCGCTCGCGGGGCTGCGCCTCTCGAACGTGCTACGAGTCCCACCGGGTCCGTGAGGCCGCCGTCAATGCGCGATCGCTCGCGCGGGGCGCAATCCCGTCAGGGTCCCCTGTTCCTCCTGCAAGTTCCCCCGGTTCGCGCTGCGCGTATCGAGGGCCGGGGTTCCAAAACTGCCGCCTCTCCGGACGCGGTTGCGGGTCGAGCTCGCCGGCGCGACGGGATCGAGCACTCGTGACGGGTCGTACGTCTCGTGACCGTCGAGACACCACTCCCACACGTTGCCGAGCAAGCCGTGGAGACCGAAAGGATTGGGCTCGTAGGCATCGACCGGAGCCTGGACGGCAGCGCCGTCGTCCCACGGCTCGAATGGATTGCCCGCGGGCGCAAACCTCCGTCCCCACTGATCGGGCACGTTGCCCGTCCGGGCGAGCGCCGCCACGTCCTCGCCCATCCACCACGGAGTGGTCGTGCCCGCGCGGACGGCGTACTCCCACTGGGCCTCCGAAGGCAGGTCGAGGCCGAGGCGCTGGCACGCCTCTCGGCACTCTCGCCAAGTGACGTTCTCGACGGGGTGGGCGAGGTCGATCGGGCGACCCGATCGGTTCCAGCCCTCGCGAGTGTTGTGGGGGCCGTACTGACTGGGATTGTGGCCCGTGAAGCGGGTCCACTGACCCTGCGTCATCTCGTATTTCGAGAGGAAGAACGGCGACAGATCGACTTCGCGCACGGGATCCTCGCCGGGAGCCGCCTCCCGATCGTAGTTCGGGCCGAGGGGGTCGGTGCTCTGCGCGCCCATCGTGAACCGACCGCCGGGTAGCAGAACGAAGACCAGGCCGGTCTCCTCTGTGATCGCGAGCCTCCCGTGTTCGTCGCGCTCGGGCGGCTCCCCGGTTTGGAGATCCGCGAACTCCCACAGGCCCGATCGCGGATCCCGGCCGATCGGCAGCAGTCCTAGCTGCGGCGTCAGGTCCAAGCCCTCGTACACCGGACACTCCGACGGGTCGGCGATGGACGCGATGGCTTCGTCCCACTTCCAAGCGGCATCATCGCCGCTCACGCTGCGCTCCTCGATCGAGGCGGCATGCGCGAGCCGTTTGGGCACGCTCCATCCGTGGGCGGCGGTCACGCCGTCCTCGACGAGCAAGCCACCGCGCAGTTCCTCCAGCCCCGTGATCAGCTTGGCAAGCTGGCTGTCCCACCAGCGACTCACGCTCCCCGATGCATCCGGCACGGGCGCGGCTCCGGCGGGAGCGCGCAGGAAAGCGAGCTGCGCATCGTGCTGGGGCAGAGCGTCCACGAGCGCGCTCGCGCGCTCGATCCAGGCCACGAGACGGGGAACGATCTCTGGAGTGGCTGGCCACAGCGTGTCGGCCTCGGCCTCGAGGTCCTCCAGGTCCTGCAACGCGGAGAGCCGCAGGACCTCGTCGGCCCGACGCCGCGCGACGTCGGCGGCGATCCGTTCGCGCTCGGCGGCCTGCTCGGCGGCGACGCGACGGGCCTCGGACTCGATCGACTTCGCGGCGAGCTCGCGGTTCGCGCGCACGTTCGCGGCGAGGAGCGCGGAGATCACGATCAACGCGGCGCCCGCGAGCCCGACGATCGCGCTGCGCGTCGGGTGGCGCTGGATCCACTTGATCGCACGGTCGACGCGCGTCGGGGGGGTCGCGTGGATCGGCTCGTTCCCGAGCCAACGCCGCAGATCGGCCGCGAGCTCGGCCATCGTCTGGTAGCGCTTGTCGCGCGCCTTTTCGAGCGCCTTGCCCGCGATCACGGCCAGGTCGCGCGGCACCTTCGAACGGATCGCGCGCGGATCGGGTGGGTCCAGGGTGACGATCTGCTCGGCGACCTGGTGGCTCGTGTCGCCTTCGAACGGACGGCGGAGCGCGAGCATCTCGTAGAGCACGATGCCCAGGCTGAACATGTCCGTGCGGTGATCGAGCCCCATGCGCTTCGCCGCAACTTGCTCGGGACTCATGTACCAGTACGTGCCCGCGAAATCGCCCGTCTGCGAGAGCGCGCTCTCGTCCGTGATGCGCGCGAGACCGAAGTCCGTCACCTTCGGACGATCCTCGGGCGTCACGAGCACGTTCTGCGGCTTCAGGTCGCGGTGGATCACGCCGGCCAGGTGCGCGGCCTGCATCGCGTCGGCGATCTCCGCGACGAAGCGCGCGACGTGGCGGTCGTAGCCGGCGGGCACTTCGCCCTCGCGCGAGACCTCGTCGAGGGAGTTGCGCAGGCTCCACGCGCCCGGCACGAGCTCCATCGCGATCCACGCGAGCCCGTCGGACTCGCCGTGGCCGTAGACGGCGACGATTCCGGGATGCGAGAGCCGACCGCCCGCGCGCGCCTCGCGCGCGAACAGCTCGAGCTGGTGCTCGGTGACGCGTTCGGGCCGTACGAACTTCACCGCGACGCGGCGGCGCAGCGAGATCTGCTCGGCTTCCCAGACCTGCCCCATCCCGCCCTGCCCGAGCAGGGCCGTGAGCCGGAAGTCGCCGACGACCTTCCCGACCGTGAGCCCCTCCACGGGAACGGGTCGCTCGCGCTCCGATCCCTTGTAGAAGGAAAGCGATCCCGCTTCCGCGGGCGGAGGATCCTGCGCGAGCGACATGGGCGAGCTGTCCGGAGCTCCAGGAGCGGCGGACATGGTATCCGCTCCCCGTCGGCCTCAGGGGGGCTCAGGACAGCCACGACGGGCCGCTCTCGTCGATCCTCAACGGGTTGGTGGGGAGTCGGTGAGGAAGCCTCTTCCCGCGTGCCGTTCCCCTGTCGACGCCGGGTGAGGAGGCGACATGAGTTTGAGCAATCTAAAGTTGCACTTTAGGATTCTCATTCCTTGCACTCGTTGCGAGCCGGCACGGACAGGTGCTGAACAAGACCGACTCTTCTTCGTCATGCCCGGTCGCGGCGGCGGATTCTCGCTGGTCGAGTGCAAAGCCACGCGCACGGTCACACCCGCCATGGCCGTCCCGCTGCAGCGACTGGCGGAAGCCCTGCGAGAGAAACGCCCGCGCGGCACGTCGGTCGATCTGCACCTCGTGCATCAACCGCCCAGGCACCCGGCCCGCGGTGGGCGTTTGCGGGGCGGAGCCTGTCACGGAAGACTGTCGGCGTGGAGCGCGCGATCGACGTACCTTTCGACCTGGGCCCCGGCCGCGCTGCGGACTGGCTGCGCTCCTGGTCGGAGGTGGTCGAAGCCGACGAGCTGTCGGTGAACCTCCCGCCCTCGGCGCTCGGCGCGTGCGCGCGCGTGTGGATCGCCGCGGGGAAGGCGGCGCGGCGAGCGCGCGGGTGCGCTACGGTGCTGACCGGCTCCGAAGCGGCTCGCCGGTCGATCGAAGACATTGCGAGGGTCCGCGATCTGCGCTCGGCGAGAGAGCTCGCGGAGAGCGAGGGCGAGCGGCTCGAGCGCGAGCTCGAGGGCGCCGCGCCCAGTCCGTTGCGCATGGCGCGCTTCGTGTTCGAGGAGCTCGGCGCGAACGTCGTGCAACACTCGGGCGCGCCGGAGACGGGCTTCGGCGCGATCCAATCGTTCCCGGAGGAGCGCGGATTCGAGCTGGCGTTCGCCGACGCCGGCGTCGGTTTCCTCGCGAGCCTGCAGCGCAATCCCGAGCTCGCGGGCCGACTCCAGAGCGAAGGCGAAGCGGTTCAGATCGCGCTCGGCAAGGGCGTGACGGGCACGGGCGAAGGCCGGAAGAACATGGGCATCGGACTCGGCCTGCTGCAGGACTTCGCGGATCGACTGGACGGCGAGCTGTGGATCGGCTCGGGGGACGCTTTCTTGCGGCGGCGAACGACCGCAGGCGTGCGCTCGAACACGCTGCACGCGGTCGCGGCTTGGCCCGGCGCGTGGATCTGCCTCCGGGCGCGCATCGGGTAGCGCGGTTCGCGGCGTCGACACCGCGCGCTGTTGCTTGCGCGGCGCGGCGTCGAGCCCACGCCCGCGGCGCGCCGTTTCGGTACGGGTCGATCAGTTGCGCGAGACGGGTTGGACGACTTCGGTGCGCCACTTGGCCGGGTCGCGCTCGAGGCCGGGATCGGTCCAGTAGATCTCCCAGGGTCCGCCGAGCGGGGTGAGCCCTTCGGCGCTGATCCATTCCGCGAGCGCCGCGTGGGTGCGCGACAGCTCGTGGTAGGAGCCCATGTGGATTCCCGAGACGACCTCGCCGCCGGGCAGGATCGACGGCTTCACGCGACCTTCGCCCGCGACCTTCGACGTCACGGGGATGCCGGCCTCGAGGTCGATCTCGGCGCCCAAGGCGTGGTAGCGCGAGAACGGAGCGCCCGCCGGGGCCAGCCGCTCGCGCATCAAGTAGGTCATCACTTCGGGCAGGATGGTCGCGAGCTCTTGCTGCAGGTCCTCCGGCTTGCAGCGCACGCGCACCGTGGCGGTGTGGATCTCCTTGCTCGTCTGGAGCGTGAAGCCGGGGTCGGTGCGGGACGCGCCCGAGCGCTGCTTCTCGAGCTCGGCCAGCACCTGCTCGTCGGGCTGGAAGAGAGCGCGGTCGAGCGCGACGCCGAGCTCGATGCTCTCGGTCGCGATGAGGATCACGAGCCGGTACTCCGGCGTGCCGAAGGCCATGCGGGTGTGGTGGGCGAAGCGCACGCCGCCCACGGTTCTCCAGTCCGAGAAGTCGAGCTCGAGCCGCTGCCACCCGGCGCTGCTCACGGTGGCGTCGATCTCGACGCGCACGAGCTCCTTGGTGTCGCGGTCGAGCCACCACGCGTCCGCGGGCGGAGCCTGCTCGCTCGGGTCGACCGCGAGGCCGAGCTCCTTCGGCGACTTCGGGACCATTCGCAGCTCGTAGCACGCGCGGTCGCCGACGCGACCTTCGCCGACGAGCTCCGCCACCGCGTAGACGTCGCGCCAGTCCGCGTGCCGCGCGAGCGCGAAGAGGCGCACGTCGGCCGAGGCCGCGAAACCCTGCTTGATCTCGATCCCGCCGGTGCCCTTCATCCAGTAGAGCTCGCGATCGGTGGCGCGCAGATTGGGAGGGGAGCCTTCGAAGAGCGTCTCGGACCGCGACTCGCCCGTGGGCGCGAGGGTCTCCGTGAACCGGCCCACGCCGGGATAGCCCTCGAACTCCACCGTGCCGCGCTTGCGCACGGCGCCGAGGCGTGCGAGCGCAGACGGCTCGCCGAGCCCGGCGCGCTGTGCGGCCAGGAGCGCTTCGGCACCCGGGCGCGCGGCCGCGTCGGACGTCGCTTGGCGGGGAACGAACGCGAGGGAGAAGAGGGACAGGAGTAGCATCGGAGTCTGCATGGTGGGTTCCTCGTGTCGCGGGCGGCTGAGCTCGCTCTCACCAGCGGTACGTTAGGATCGCGAGCTCCGAATCGCACTTTCTCGCCGAATCGGGCTACGCGTGCCTTCCGGTCCCGAACACAGAGAACACGCAACCGACATGGGGCACGGCGCCCGGACGTTCCCGGACACCCGCTGGTCCATGGTCCTCGCGGGCGATCGGGGAGTCGCGCTCGAACACCTCGCCGCCGCCTACTGGAGGCCGGTCTATGGCTACGTGCGCGCGCGCTCTGGCCGCGGCGAAGCCGACGCGCTCGACGCGACGCAGGAGTTCTTCGTGCGGCTCGTCGAGAGCGACCTGATCGAGCGCGCGGATCGCGGGCGCGGTCGCTTCCGCTCGTACGTGCGCGCGGCGCTCGCGAACTTCCTCGTGGACGAGACGCGCAAGCGCGAGGCGCAGAGCCGCGGCGGCGGCCGGCGGTTCGTGCCGCAGAGCGACTTCGAGCTCTTCGACGTGCCCGACGCGAAGGGACGCTCGCCGGACGAGGTGCTGGACGAGCTGTGGCGCGCCGAGGTGCTCGAGCGCGCCGCTTCGGCGCTCGAGCGCGAGCTCGTGGATGAGGGCAAGGAAGCCTGGTGGGCGCTCTTCCGCGAGTACATTCGGTCGGACGGAGAGCCGAGCCACGCCGAGCTCGCTTTGCGCCACCGCGTCACGCGGGTCGACGTGTCGAACTGGCTCGCGCGCTGCCGTGTGCGCTACCGCAAGGCGCTGATCCGCATCGTGCGCGAGACGGTCGAGGACGAGCGCGCCCTCGCCGACGAGCTCGCGTGGCTGCTCGGCGAGGCGGCGTCGTGAGTGCGCGCGAGCCGCGTGCCGATCGCGCTCGGCTTCGCCTCGATGCCGCCGCGCTCGAGCGCCTGGCGCAGGCCGCGCGCGAGGGCGCAGAGCCCGCGGATCTTCTCGCGCGCTACGAGCTCGGCCGCGAGCTCGGGCGCGGCGCGATGGGCGTCGTCGTCGAGGCGCGCGACGTCGAGCTCGGCCGGCAGGTGGCGCTGAAGCTGCTCTCGCGCGCCGCGGAGCTCGCGCCGGACGCGCGCGCCCGGTTCCTGCGCGAAGCGCGCGCCGCCGCGCGACTGGCGCATCCCTTCATCGCCGCGGTGTACGACGCGAACGAGGCGTTCATCGCCATGCAGCTCGTCGACGGCAAGAACCTCGCCGAGCGGCCGGTGCGCGATCCGCGGAGGATCGCCACGCTCGTGCGCGACGCGGCGCTGGCCGTGCACTACGCGCATTCGCAGGGCGTCGTCCACCGCGACCTGAAGCCGGCCAACCTGATGGCGACGGACGACGATCCGCCGCGCGTGTACGTGATGGACTTCGGGCTCGCGAAGGAGACGGAGCTCGACGCGGGTCTCTCGCGCTCGGGCAGCATCGTCGGCACGCCCGCCTACATGGCGCCCGAGCAGGCGCGCGGCGCGGCGGTCGACGCGCGCAGCGACGTCTATGGGCTGGGCGCGACGCTCTACGACCAGCTCGCCGGCCGGCCGCCGTTCGCCGGCGAGTCGGTGCTCGAGCTCCTGCGCAAGGTCGTGGAGGACGAGCCGCCGCCGCTGCGCGTCGCCGGCGCGGACCGCGACCTGTGCACGATCGTCGAGACGTGCCTCGCGAAGGAGCCCGAGCGGCGCTATGCGAGCGCGCTCGCGTTGGCCGGCGACCTCGACCGGTGGCTAGCGGGCGAGCTCGTCCTGGCGCGGCCAGCTTCGCTCGCGCACCGCGCGCGGCGCTTCCTCGCCCAACGCCAGGGCCAGGTCGTGGCCGCCCTCGCGGCTGCGTCGCTGGCCGTGCTCGTCGTCGCGCCGTTCTGGTTGCAGGCGCGCGAACGGCGCGTCTCCGCGGAGCGGGCGCTCGTGTTGGCCGAGGGCGTCGATCGCGCGCTGGACCGCGCGCGCGCGCTGCGCGCGAGCAGCCGGCCGGAGGAGGCAGCCGAGGTGCTCGACGCGGCGACACGCGAGGCGCGCGCGTTCGGCGCGCGCACGGACGTCGGGCGCGCGAGCCTGTTCCTCGGCCGGCTGCTCGCGGCCCAGGGACGCGCAGAGGACGCGGCCGCGGCCTTCGACAGCGCGCTGGCGCTCGACCCGGCGCTCGCCGACGCGCGCTTCGAACGCGGGCTCGCGCGCGGCGCGCTCGTGCGCGCGGGCACGCGCGACGGCGAGCCGCCGTCCTCGGAGATGGAGCGCTTGCGCGCGGCCGCGATCGCGGACCTGTCCTCGGCGACCGCGGACTCGGACGCGTCGACCGAAGCCGTGTGGGGCGCGGCGTTGCGGGCCTGGCTCTCCGGCGACGCTCTGGCGGAGAAGCTGTGCGGGGACGTCATCGTGCTCGACCCGACGCACGTCGAGGCGCGACTCGTCCTGGCGCGCATCGTCTCGGCGGCGGGCGACGTCGACCGCGCCATGTACCTGACCGCGGAAGCAGTGGACGTCATGGGCGGGCTGGGGCAGGTCTACCGCGGCCGGCAGCAGGGGAGCTCCGCCGCGTTCCAGGTCGATTGGTCGCGGCTGCCCGGACGGCGCGAGCTGATCCTCGACCTGCGCAAGGCCGCGGCCGTGACGCCCAGCGCGACGTTCGCGAACGGCGCGCTCGCGCAGGAGGGACTGGAAGCGGGCGCGCGCGCGCTCGCGGCGGGGGACGCGGCCGGTGCGCTGCGCGCGCTCGAGCTCGCGGACGCGAGCTTGAACCGGGCCTTGCGAGCGAGCGGTCCGGAGCCGGCGATCCTGGCCGCGCGCGGCGTGTGCGCCTTGCTGCGCGCCGAGGCGCTCGCCGCGCTCGCGCGTCCCGTGGAGTCCGCCGCGGCGCGCGGGGCAGCGGAGCGCGACCTCGACGCCGCGGCGAGGGTGCTCGAGTCGGACGAGGCGCGCGCGGTGAACTCCTGGAACCAGAGCCTGCTCGAGGAACGCAAGACGTTGCTCGCGCTCGCGGCGGGCGACGCCGCCGCGGCCGCGCGGGCGCGGGCCGAAGCCGAAGCGGCGCGCGAGCGGGCGTTCGCCGCGGCGCAGCCCTCGGGCGACCTGGCCGCGCTGCTGCGCGCCGAGTCGGAAGGCCGTTGAGGCAGCGCCGGCCTGCGTGGAGATTCCTCGTCCCCGCCGGTAGGATCCCGCGCGAAGGCACCCATCCGCGCTCACGCGCTTTGTTGCGCGTTAGGGACTCGCCCCCGATCGGCGCGTTGCGTTGCGTGACCCGAAGAGTCGACGAGCAGCGGATGCAAAGCGCCTTCCCGATCGCCGTGTCGACGCTCGCCCTGTTTGTCGCCAGCGGTTGCAGGGCGTCCAGCGCGGCAACGGTCGTGGAAGGGAGCACGAATCGAAGGCCGAGGATCGCGGCCGAGCGCATCGAGCTCGCAGCGCCGTCCCCTTCCTTCGCGTCGCGGTCGCCCGCGCCCGAGGAGGGCCCGGAGAAGGACGAGGCGCCGAGCGACGACGCGGGGGATCTCGCGCTGAAGCTCTCCAATCCCATCGCCGACCTGATCAGCGTGCCCATCCAGGGCAACTGGGACACGGGCATCGGGCCGGCGGACGCGGACCTCATCACGGTCAACGTGCAGCCCGTCGTCCCGTTCTCGATCGGTCGGGACTGGAACCTCGTCACACGCACGATCGTGCCGATCATCGCCCCGGAATCGCCCACGACCGGAGGCCGCGAGGAATCAGGTTTGGGCGACGTGATCGAGAGCTTGTTCTTCTCTCCCAAGGCGCCGACCGCGTCGGGCTGGATCTGGGGTGTGGGTCCGGCTTTCCTGTTCCCCACGGCCAGCGAGGACGAGCTCGGCAGCGATCGATGGGCGGCCGGTCCGACGGCGGTGGTGCTGAAGCAGGAGAACGGATGGACCTACGGCGCGCTGGCCAACCACCTCTGGTCGTTCGCCGGCGACGACGACCGACCCGACGTCAACGCCACGTTCCTCCAACCGTTCCTGTCCTTCACGACGCAGTCCCACACCACGTGGACGTTGAACACGGAGTCGACCTACGACTGGGAGCGGAGCCAGTGGACCGTTCCGATCCAAGGACAGGTCAGCCAGTTGTTGATGATCGGACGTCTTCCCGTCAGCGTCGGCTTCGGCTACCGCCAGTTCGTCGAGGCGCCGAGGCGCGGACCGGATTGGGGCCTGCGCTTCGTTCTGACGTTCTTGTTTCCGCGCTAGGGAGTTCGAAGCGCGAGCGTCGCCGCCTCCCTCGATCAGGGCGTCGGCGGCAACTTCCGGACTTCGACGCCGATCTCGCCGAAGCGCGCGGAGAGCTTCCCGAGCGTTGACTCGACGCCCTGAGCGCGCGCGTCGAGCCCTTCGACCGACGGCCTCACGGCTTCGATGCCGTCCGGCGACAGGTCCGCGGCGAGCGCGGAGCGGATCTGCTCGAGGTCGACGAGGAGCGGCTGGAACTCGTCGCGCGCCCGCGAGTACTCGGCGCGCATCGCCTCGAACGAGTCGGAGACCTCCACGCGCCGCTCTGCGCTGCGGGAGCGCTCGCCCACGTTCCCGTTGGCGGCGATCTGCCGATCCCACTCCGCGAGGTAGGCGGCGCTGTTCTCCTCCATGTCCGTCGCGAGCGAGGCGACGTCCCGAGCGACGGCGACGAGCAGGTCCAGGTTCTTGGCGAAGGCCCTGAACCGAGGCGCGGGATCCGGCGTCGGGTGCTCGACGATTTCCTCGACGGATTCGACCGTGGCGTCGAGCAATCCGATGCTGCGATCGATCCCGGCGGCGGCATGCTGCAGGACCCTGCCGTGCGAGACGGTGGTCGGCTCGAGCGGTTCGATCATGCAACCGGCGAGCGGGAGCAGCGAGCCGAGCGCGAGCGACGCGAGAACGGCGAGCCGGACGGTGGGGCGGCGCATGGGTTTCCTGTCTCGATCGAGCGGATGGGCACGTGGTCGGGCCGGGATTCTAGCAGCGGCGCTCGTGGACGTGAGCTGGTGCGGACCGATCGGAGCCCCTAGCCTCGGGTTCGTGACAGTGCGCTTGGGCGCTGAAACAACAAGGAAGAGTCAAGGATGTTCCGCAACCCCGTCGCCGGCGTTCTCTCGATCTTGCTCGCCCTTCCGGCATTCACGGGCTGCAGTTCGCAGACCGGCGCGGCGCCCGAAGCTGCCGCGGTTGCGCACGACGCCGCACACTGGAGCTACGCGGCCGAGAGCGGACCGTCGCACTGGGGCGAGCTCGACGAGGCCTATGCACTGTGCGGGTCGGGCTCGTGCCAGTCGCCGATCGACATCGTCGGCGCAGAGGCCGTCGACTTGCCGAACATCGCGTTCGCATACGCGCCGAGCCACGTGAACATCGTCGACAACGGCCACACCGTGCAGGTCGACTACGACCCGGGCAGCTCGATCGAGGTCGACGGCGTGCGCTACGAGCTGTTGCAGTTCCACTTCCACGCGCCGAGCGAGCACCAGATCGGCGGGGTGCACGCGGACGCCGAGATGCACCTCGTCCACGAGGCCGCGAACGGCGCGCTCGCGGTCGTCGCGTTGATGATCGAGTCGGGCCGCGACCATGTCGCGTTCCGCACGGTGTGGCAGAACCTGCCCGAAACGGCCGGCCCCGCGAAGAAGACGGCGGCGATGGTCGACGCCGCCCTGATGCTGCCGCCGGTGCAGACGACCTATCGTTACGGAGGCTCGCTGACGACGCCGCCGTGCAGCGAGAGCGTGAGCTGGAACATCATGACCACGCCGATCGAGATGAGCGCGAGCCAGCTCGCCGCGTTCCAGCGCACCCACGCGGGCAACAACCGGCCCGTGCAACCGCTCAACGCGCGCGCGATCGTCGTGGACGCGACGCCCTGAACGGCGTCCGTACGGCTGGCCTTCGCTCGCCCCACTCGAAAGCCGACCTCGCCCGAGATCGAGGACAACGCCAGTCCGGAGAGCCGGTAGTGTGTGCAGGCCTCGGGCGCCGTGAAAGGAGGGCTCGAGGTTCGGTGCGATGAAGAAGCTCCTGCGCGAACCCCTGTTGCACTTCCTCGTGCTCGGCGCGGCGCTGTTCGCGCTCTTCGACCTGCGCGAGGCGGCGGGGAGCGAGGCGGCGGGACGCCTCGATGTTTCCGCGGGGCGCGTCGAGGCGCTGGGGGCGAGCTTCGAGCGCACCTGGCGGCGGCGTCCGACCGAAGCGGAGCTCGAGGGCATCGTGGAGGAGTGGATCCGCGACGAGGTGCTCTACCGCGAGGCGCTCGCGCGCGGGCTCGACCGCGACGACGAGATCGTGCGCCGGCGCATGCGCCAGAAGCTCGAGTTCGTCGCCGACGACCTGACGGAGCTCGTGGAGCCGACGGACGCCGAGCTGGGGGCGTTCCTCGACTCTCGACAGGAGGCGTACCGGCTCGCGCCGCGGCTCGCCCTGCGCCACGTGTACGTCAGCCGCGATCGGCACGGCGACGATGCCGAGCGCCTGGCAGGCCTGCTCCTCGAGGAGCTGCGCCGACTCGGGAGCGACGCCGACACGAGCGCGCACGGCGACGCGACGCTGCTGCCGGCCGAGCTCGAGCTCGGGCCGCTGGGGGCGATCGCGGGCGTGTTCGGCGACGAACTCGCCGCGGCGCTCGAGCTTTTGGAGGTCGGTCGGTGGGAGGGCCCGCTCGCGTCGAGCTACGGGCTGCACCTGGTGCTCGTCTCCGAGCGCGAGGAGGGACGCGTGCCCGCGCTCGACGAGATCCGAACGGCGCTCGAGCGCGATTGGCTCGCGGAGCGCCGGCGCGAGCTCTCGGACGCGTTCTACGCGCGGTTGCGCGCGCGCTGGGACGTGGCGGTCGAGTGGCCAAAGCCGACGGGAGACACGGAGCTCGCGCGATGAAGCCGCGCACCTTGCTCCTCGTCGCGCTCTTCGTCTGCGCCGCGTCGAGCGGCGCCCGCGCTCACGAGCTCCAGCCGGGCTACTTGGAGCTGCGCGAGATGACACCCGAGACCTACGCGGTCCTGTGGCAGGTGCCCGCGCGCGGCGACTACCGGCTCGCACTCTACCCGCGCTTTCCCGACGGCTGCGAAGCGCTCGAAGAGCCCGTGAGCTACATGGCGGGCTCCGCGTACGTCGAGCGCGCGTCGATCCGGCGACCGGGCGGTCTCGATCGGCAGACCATCTCGATCGAGGGTCTCGCCGCGCTGGCGACGGACGTGCTCGTGCGCGTCGAGCGCTTGGACGGAGGCACGCAGACCGTGCGGCTCACGCCGGCGAGCCCGTCGTTCACGGTCGAGCCGCCCAAGGGCTGGACCGCGGTCGCCGCGACGTACGCGGCGCTCGGGTTCGAGCACATCCTGCTCGGCGTCGATCACCTCTTGTTCGTGCTCGGGCTGCTCTTGATCGTGCGCGGACGCAAGCCGCTCGTCGTGGCGGTCACGGCCTTCACGGTCGCGCACAGCCTGACGCTCGCCGCGGCGACGCTCGGGATCGCGCGCGTGCCGCTCCCGCCGCTGAACGCGGCGATCGCGCTCTCCATCCTGTTCCTCGGCCCGGAGATCGTGCGCGCATGGCGCGGCGAGACGAGCCTGACGCTCGAGCGTCCGTGGCTCGTCGCGTTCGGCTTCGGCCTGTTGCACGGGCTCGGTTTCGCCACGGGCCTGACGACCATCGGTCTGCCGCGCGCGGAGCTCGTGCTCGGGCTCCTGTGGTTCAACGTCGGCGTCGAGCTCGGACAGCTCGCGTTCGTGGCGTTCGTGCTCGCGCTCGCGCGCTCGTTCCGCGCGCTCGAGCTGAGCTGGCCGGCCTGGATCGCGCGCTTGCCGGGCTACGCGGTCGGGGCGTGCGGCGCGTACTGGACGATCCAGCGCACGATGATCCTGATGGTGGCGCCATGAGCGGTCGAGCCCTGCTCCGCCGATCCGTCGAGCGGTTCGTGCGGCTTGCGGATGCGCGCTCGGCCCGCGCGAGCGACCTCGCCGCCCTGCCCGTGCTCGCGTTCGCCGCCGCGCTGGCGCTGCACGACGAGTCCGGGACCGCCGGAGACTTCCTCGACGGCGTGTGGCATCCCGTGTCCGGCCTCGATCACGTCCTCGCGATGGTCGCAGTCGGCGTGTGGGGCGCGCAGCTCGGTGCGCCGGCGGTGTGGACGCTGCCGGTGGCGTTCCCGCTCGTGATGGCGCTCGGCGGGATGCTCGCGCTGCTCGGAGTCGAGCTGCCGGCGGTCGAGCTCGCCATCGCGGCCTCGGCGCTCGTGCTCGGGGCGCTCGTCGTCACGGCGAGTCGGCCGCCGCCGTGGGTCGCCGCGCTGGTCGTGGGCTTCTTCGCGATCTTCCACGGCCACGCGCACGGCGCGGAGCTGCCGGAGGGAGCGAGCGGTCTCGCCTACAGCATCGGTTTCGTCCTCGCGACCGGCGCGCTGCACGGCGCGGGAATCGCGCTCGGCCTCGTGCAGAAGTGGAAACGGGGCGAGGCGGTGCTGCGCGCGGCCGGTGCGCTCGTCGCGGGCGGCGGCGCTTTCTTCCTGTGGAGGTCGCTCGCGTGAGGGCGCCGCGAGCTCTCGCTGCGCGCGCGGCGGCAGCGCTCGCCCTGCTCGCCCTCACTGCGGCGCCGGCGCACGCGCACCTCGTGCAGACGGGCTTCGGCGAGTTCTATGACGGGCTCGTGCACATGGTCGTCACGCCGGCGGACCTGCTCGTCGTGCTCGCGCTCGCGCTGCTCGCGGGATCGAGCGGGAAGCCTGCGGCGCGCGCGGCCCTGATCGGACTGCCGAGCGCGTGGCTCGCGGGGGGAGTCGTCGGTGCGTGGGCGGGCGAGGCGAGCGCGAGACCGTGGGCGACGGCGCTGTCGTTCGGAGTCGCGGGCCTGCTCGTCGCGCTCGGCGCGCGGCTCTCGACCGGGCTCGTCCTGGCGCTCGGCTGCATCGCCGGAGCGCTGCACGGCCGAGCCAACGGCGCGGAGCTCGAAGGCCGCGGTCTGGCGCTCGCGGGCGTCGTGCTCGCCGTGTTCTCGCTGTTCGCGTGGACCTCCGCCGCGGTCGCCGGTCTCGAGCGCAAGTGGGCCCGCGTCGCCGTGCGCGTCGCAGGCAGTTGGATCGCGGCCATCGCCCTTCTGATGCTCGGTTGGCTGGCGCGCTCCTAGGCGCCCGCGCCGGGAGCGTGGCGCTAGCGAATCACCGCGGGCGCACCGCGCGAACTCAGTGTGCAAAGGTCTGCGCGCGAATGCGCTCCGAGAAGTTCTCCGCGTCGCCCGCGGCGAGGGCGCGCGGATTGACGTGCGCGCGCCGCTCGAGCTCGTCGAACGGCAGGCTCCGGTCGAGGATGCCCCGCTCGTACAGCATCTCGTCCGCCTTGCCGTTGACGATCAGGCGGTAGTCGAAGGGAGCGCGCTTCGCCGCGGAGCGCTGCATCCGGACGCTCGTCGTGCAGTTGTGGGTGAGGACGTTGTAGAACTCCGGCTGCCCGTGGAGTTGGACGATGCGATTCACGTACTCGAGGAAGAGCTCGCGGACGTTCTCGTGCGGCAAGTGCAGGCGATACAGGTAGACGTCCTCGCCCTGCCTGAAGTTCGTGCGCACGCGCACGACGTCGCGCTCGTCCGCCGCGATGTAGATCAATTCGAAGCGCCGGTACAGTCCGCCCAGCGTGGAGAAGCCCTCCCCGCGCTCGGGCCGCGTCTCGATCGAGAAGCAAATGCGCCCGTCCG
Source organism: uncultured Planctomycetaceae bacterium (assembly GCA_964413535.1). Classification (GTDB taxonomy): domain Bacteria; phylum Planctomycetota; class UBA1135; order UBA1135; genus CAYPTB01. The sequence continues at coordinate 45,054 of CAYPTB010000042.1, forward strand.
CGCCGAAGTCGAAGCTGAAGATCGGATGCGCCATGTTCGGGTTCCCCCAGTAGCACTGGAAGACGTCCAGCCCCTGGAGCTTCCCGAGGTCGTAGGTGCGCGTGTCGTAGCGCGCGGTGAAGTCGTCCTCGGAGCGGTAGTCGAAGTTGCGCACGCCCTCTATCGTCACGCGCTCACCGTCGACGGTGGCGTTCGGACTCACGGCCACCTCGGGTCGCCAATCGCGATCCTGCCGCGGCTCGAGCGAGAGCCACCATCCGAGGATCAGCGCGAAACCGGCGACCACGGCGACGAGGGCGAAGTGGCGCGGACGCGCGAAGAAGAGCGCCGTCGGTGCGGCGAGCGCCCAGGTGCAGGCGAGCACCGCACGCACCGCGTACGGCGCTGGCAGATCGAAGAAGATCGCGCCGGCCGCCCATGCGACGGCGGACAGGAGGATCGGAGCGAGCACGAGGGCGCAGAGGACGCGGACCCAGATCGGCGTCCGTGCTCTGGACGATCGTGTGCGTGCGTTCATCGCTCGTTCGCCGCGCTGCGCTCGAAGCCTCGGGGGAACGCTCGCGGGCTGCGCGCCGCTGCGAAGGGTGGTGAGGGAACGCGGCTCTCGGCCGACAGGCTAGCACCCGCCTCCGCGGTTCGACCTGGGCTTCGCTCGAGCATCGGGAAACGGCCCGCTGCGAGACCTGGCCTTCGCTAGGATTCGTACATCCCGCCGATGCCGGTTCCGCGGGCAACTCTCCGGTCCCCACACCATGGTCGCACTCTTCGATCTCGCGTCGATCCTCGCGCTGCTCGTAGCCACCTCCTCGGCGTTCCCGGGTGGCTCCGAAGCGAGCGCGGTGATGGCTCCCGATGCGTCGAGCTCCCGCTTGGTCCCCTTGGTCCCCTTGGTCCCCGCGGTCCCCGTGGTCCCCGCGGTCCGCGTTGCGCCCGAGCCCTCGACCACCGAGCTCCACCGCGCTCTGGACTCGGAGTGGCATGGGTCGATCGCGCCCTATGTGTGGATGACCGCCCTCGACGGCAAGGTCACGGCGCGCAACCTGGAAGGCGACGTCGACGTGCCCTTCCACGAGGTCCTGGATTCCCTCGACCTCGCGCTCATGGTCCACGTGGAAGCGCAGCGCGGCGCGACGGGGCTGATGTTCGACGCGCTCTACGCCGACCTCTCCATGGACGAAACGGTGCGGAACACGAGGACCGAGGTGGGCGTGGAGATGGCGATCGCCGAGCTCGGCGGGTTCTGGCGCTTCCACGAGCGGGTCCGTCCCGCGGCGGGCGGCGAGCGCCAAAGCAGCATCGACCTGTTGGGGGGCGTCCGCTACACCGACCTCGAGGCCGAGGTCGAGCTCTCGGGTCCGCTCATCGCCAACTCCGCCGACCAGAGCGCGGATTGGTTCGACCCCTTCGTCGGATTGCGCTTCCAGCACGACTGGACCGATCGGTTGACCGTGAGCGTGCGCGGCGACGTGGGCGGCTTCGACGTGGGCGGGGCTTCGGATTTCACGTGGAACGCGATCGCGCTGCTCGGATGGCGCGTCGGATCCCGCGCGACGTTGATGGCCGGCTACCGCTCCCTCGACGTCGACTACGACGACGGCGACTTCGCGTACGACGTGCGGACGTCGGGCCCGCTCGTCGGGATCCTGTTCGAATAGAGAACCCCGGTCCGGATTCTAGAACGGTTCGAGCCCTGACGACGCGCGGCGCCGCGTGACCGCGGAGTGCGCCGCGGCCGGGTCGACGCTCTAGGGGTTCTTCGTCGCGGAGGCGGGCATGGCGGACTGGCCGAGCCCGACGCCGAGCTCGCGATATCTCTCCGAGAGCTCGGTGAGGGTTTCCTTGACGTCCTCCGAGCGATCCGAGGCCTTCCCGGCGACCCTGCGCATGGAGGCGATGCCATCCGGCGTCAGGTCCGCCGCGAGTGCGCTGCGGATGTCCTTGAGGTCGGCGAGCAACGGTGCGAACTCCTCGCGGGCGTCGGCGTACTCCTCGCTGATCTTCGCGAGGGTCTTGTCGACCTTCTGGCGACGCTCTTGACTGCGTTCCCGGATGTCCTCGTTCGCGATCGCCGCGATCTCGGCGTCCCACTTCGCCAAGTACGACTTGCTGTCCTTCTCCATCTCGGCGGCGAGATCGCGCACGCTCTTGGCGCGGGACTCCAGGGTTTCCAGCTCCTTCGAGAACGTCTTGAACTGCATGGCCGGATCCGTCGCCGCCTCGTTCTCGGCCACGAGGTTGTTCAGCGAGAGGACCGTTGCATCGAGTGCGGTGATGCTGCGATCGATCTCGTCGGCAGCCTGCTGGATCGTCTTGCCCGTGGCCGTCCCTTGCTCGTACGCCTCGGTCTTGCAGCCGGACGAGAGGGAAGCGGAGGTGAGGAGGAGGGGAAGGACCAGAGCACGGAATGAGCGCATGGGGGATCTCCTGGGTTTCCTGTTCTCGTCGCCGCAGGATTCTAGCCGCGCCCCCGTCGAAGGGCGTCTCACGGCTTCGAGGCGGCCTGCGGGGAGTCGATGGACTCCAGGTGCTCGTGCAGGATGCGGCGCATCTCGATGATCGTCCGCGGGTGGCTCTGGCACGAGTGGCCCGAGGGCACGAGCACCTCCGACTCCACGCCCTCGAGGTGCGCGCTCTCGTACGCGACGACGCCGTCGTCGGCTCCCTCCGGCTCCTCCGCGTCCCCGATCGCGATGATCGAGTGGGTGCGCACGCGGGGGTCGAGCGGCGCCCCATTCGAGAGCTTCACGAACGGCGCGTTCGGATTCATGTTGTCGAGGCTCGTCGCAACGCGCGGATCCATGCCGGCCGGGAGCTTCTCGCGCGGCACGTTGCGCAGGATCCGATTCGTTCCGCTCACGATCTCGCCCGGCACCGCGATGAACTTCGCGATCCAGCGCGCGAAGAAGTACTCGGAAAGGAAGCTCCCGCGGTGCGGCGTCGCGATGAAGACGAGGCGCTCGACGAACGGCAGCGGCTCGACATCGAACAGCCGGCGGAAGAGCCGCTCTCCTTCCGCGTCGAGGCCGAGGCCGGCGATCGGAGTGCCGAAGGTCTTCTGCGAGGCCTCGTCGGCGTCGAGGGTCACGGCGGTCATCTTGGTCAGGAGACCTCCCTGGCTGTGACCGACGACGACCATGTGCGTGAGGGCATCGTCCGTTCCCTGCGGGTCGTACTGCTCGACGAACTCCGTCAAGGTCTCGCGCAGCGTGGCCGCGGAGAAGGGGATGGGGTTGCCGGTCGAGTAGAGGAAGAACACGAGCTGATAGCGACTGCGCAGGACGGGGTCGAAGCTCAGAAGGTTGTACAGGTCGGCCCAGTAGGCGGGACTCGACGCCGTGCCATGGACGAGGATCACGGGGATGCGCCCACGCTGGAACGGGCGGGGGAGGATGAGCCCGTTCTGCTTGGCGGCGTCCTGGCCCCTGAACAGCCCGAGCAGGTCGAAGCGCCAGAAGTCGGAGATCTGCGTCCCGTAGGCGATCGTGGCGCTCACGTCCGATGCCAGCGGAACGGAGCGGCCGGAGACCAGGACTTCTTTCCTGTCGTAGGTCGAGTGCAGCTCCAGGCTCGCCGCGATTCCCTTCTCCAAGTCGCGCACGGAACCGACGGGACGCAGGAACGCCGTGGCGGACACGCTCGTGTGATCCTGGATCCCGATTCCCGCCGAACCTTCGCCCTTTTGCTCGACCACAGCTACCAGCGAAGCTCCTAGGCCGGAGTCGCGCAGGCGGAACTCGAGACCGACGACTTCGTGCTGGTCGGCGAGCAGGAACTCGATGTCTTGGAGCTCGTAGGGAAACGCGCGGTAGTCGACGGAAATGTCGATCGACCCCACGGGGAGGTGCCGCGCACCCTGCTCCGGCTCGAACGTCCCGCGCTCCACGCCTTGGAACGCGCAGTTGAGCGAGCGGTTGTAGATCGCGCACGCCCAGCGGAAGCGGCGGTCGTACGGGTTCGCCCGCTCGGAGTAACCCTCGCCTTCGAGGTAATCGAAGGCGTACAGGGCCGCGAGCAGGAAGAAGTCCGCGTTGCCGGTGCGCTTGGCCGTCAGGTACGACGTCTCGGCCAGCGTGAACGCCACGTGGCGAATCGACTGCGAGACCAACCAGCCGTGGAGCTCGGTGATCGCGCTGTCGGGATCTCGCTCGAAGCGCTCGTCGAGCTCCACCAACTGCAGGAGGACGAGGCTCTCATCGCTCAGCACGTCGCCGTACAGCGCACAGGCATCGATGTCGTCGTGAATGCGCTCCTCACCGACCAGGTCGAGGCGAACGGGCGGCGGCCCCTTGCATGCGACGGCGAACGCCGTCAGGGCGAGGGCGACATGGAGCTTTCTTCCTAGTGTTCCGTCCGATCTCCAGCTCGACATGTGATCCCCCGCCGAAGAATCTCGCAGCCCACAAACCTACGGCAGGGAAGCCAATCCACGCAACACGGAGGAGGGGGGAGGACGACCGACCCGCGGGCCGATCCTTTGCGGGGAGGAAGCGCGCGGATAGCATGCGACGCTCACTTTCGGATCAACGATGCGGGTGGAGGAGTACACGATGCGCGCGATCACGGGTCTCGTCGTTGGGGGTGTCGCTCTCGCTCTTCCGGCGCTCGCGCAGGACGTCGCGCCGCCGCCCGAAGCCCTGGAGCACGCGTTCCCCTCGCAGAAGCACTACTCGCCCTACGCCGGACGCAACTTCCCGTCACGTGTCTTCTGGGGCGACACGCACGTGCACACGAGCGCGTCGATGGACGCGGGAGCCTTCGGCAATCGGCTCGGCATCGATCAGGCCTACCGCTTCGCGCGCGGCGAAGAGGTGACGGCGTCCAGCGGAGGGCGCGTGAAGCTCTCGCGCCCGCTCGACTTCCTCGTCGTGGCCGACCACTCGGACAACATGGGGTTCTTCCCCGACCTGTTCGCGGGCAAGCCCGCGATGCTCGCCGATCCAGTCGGCAAGCGATGGTACGACTGGGTGCAGGCTGGGGGGCAGGACGCCGTCAAAGCCGCCATCGAGATCATCGACATGTTCTCGAAGGGCACGTTCCCTCCCGCCCTCATGTACCTGCCGGGCACGCAGGCGTACCGCTCGGCTTGGGAGACGACGGTCGAGACCGCCGAGCAGTTCAACGAGCCCGGCCGCTTCACTGCGTTCATCGGCTACGAATGGACCTCGCAGGTGCCGCCCGGCAACAACCTGCACCGCGTCGTGGTCTACCGCGACGGCGGCGACAAGGCGATCCAGACCGAGCCGTTCACGACCTATCCGCCGAACGGGAGTACGGTTCCCGAGGACCTGTGGAAGGTGATGCAGGGGTACGAGGACAAGACCGGCGGTCGTCTGCTCGCGATCCCGCACAACGGCAACCTGTCGAACGGGATGATGTTCCCGTGGGACGCCAACCCGGCCACCAAGCAGCCCCTCAGCCGCGAGTACGTGGCGACGCGTGCGCGCTGGGAGCCCTTGTACGAGGCGACGCAGATCAAGGGCGACGGCGAGGCGCACGCGTTCCTGTCACCCGACGACGAGTTCGCGAGCTACGAGGTCTGGGACATCGGCAACCTCAACTTGAGCGAGGGCAAGAAGCCCGAGATGCTCCAGGGGGAGTACGCGCGCACGGCGCTGCAGATCGGACTGCAACTCGAGCAGAAGCTCGGCGTGAACCCCTACAAGTTCGGCCTGATCGGCTCGACGGACACGCACACGTCGCTGACCGCCGTCGAGGAGGAGAACTTCTTCGGCAAGCACTCGGGGACGGAGCCGAGCCCGCAACGCGTTTCGCATCCGTTCATCAAGATGGGTGACCTCGAGCTCAAGGGCTGGCAGTCGGTCTCCTCCGGCTACGCCGCCGTGTGGGCCAGCGAGAACACGCGCGCCGCCCTGTGGGACGCGATGATGCGCAAGGAGGTCTACGCGACGACGGGCTCGCGCATGACGGTGCGCTTCTTCGGCGGCTTCGACTTCACGGCGGAGGACGCGCAATCGCGCAACCCGGCCTTCGCCGGCTACTCGAAGGGCGTGCCCATGGGCGGCGACCTGCGCGCCGCTCCAGCCGGCAAGGCGGCGTCGTTCCTCGTCGCCGCGCTCAAGGATCCGCTGGGCGGCAACCTCGACCGGATCCAGATCGTCAAAGGTTGGGTCGACGCGAGCGGCGCGCGCCACGAGAAGGTCTACGACGTTGCGTGGTCGGGCGACCGCAAGCCGGGCGCCGACGGCAAGCTGCCGTCCGTCGGCAACACGGTCGACGTCGCGAAGGCGACCTGGACCAACACGATCGGAGCGTCCGAGCTCATCGCCGCGTGGACGGACCCCGCGTTCGATCCGAAGCAGCGCGCCGTGTACTACGTGCGCGTGATCGAGATCCCGACGCCGCGCTGGACCTGCTACGACGCCGTGCGCTTCGGCGTGGAGATGGCGGCGGAAGTCCCCATGACGACCACCGAGCGCGCCTACACGTCGCCGATCTGGTACACGCCAGGCTCGTGATGCCATCGTCGCGGCTCCGTACCGACCTAGTCGATCGCAGGCATTCCCGGGGGCCGATCGCGCGCGAGCAGCGCCCGGTACGTGGCGTTCTTGTAGAGGTCGGAGAGCGTGGGCACGTTGAAGCAGGCCTCGTTGAGCTCGTCGGCTCCCGCGCCGCAGATCATGGTCATCAGCCCGACGTGCACGATCTCGGTCGCGAGCTCGCCCAGCACGTGGACGCCGAGCAGCTTCATGTCGCTGCGTCCGAAGAGCACTTTCAGGAAGCCCTGTCGGTCCCCGATGATCGTGCCGCGCGAGTTCTGCGCATAGCGCGCGCGCCCGACGACGTAGTCCACGCCGCGCTCCTTCAACTGCTCCTCGGTGGCGCCCACGGAGCTCGCCTCGGGGATCGTGTAGATGCCGCTCGGGAGCAACTTCGAGATCTCGCGCTTGTACGGCATGTCGAAGGCCACGCACACGGCCAGGCGCGCCTGCTCCATGCTCGTCGACGCCAGGGCCGGGAAGCCGATGACGTCCCCGACCGCCAGGATGTGCGGCACGGCCGTGCGAAAGACCTCGTCGACCTGGAGCAGACCGCGTTCGCCGGCCACGAGCCCGGCCTTCTCGAGCGCGAGCGCCTCGACGTTGCTGCGCCGACCTGACGCGACCAGCACCGAGTCGACCTGGAGCCGCGCTCCGGAGGAGAGGACGAGCGTGAGGTCGCCCTTCGGCGGCGCCGCGCACTCGAGCACGCGTTCCTTCCAGTGGAAGCGGATGCCGTTCGCGGCCATGGCCTCGGCCAGAGCGCGCGAGAGCTCGCTGTCCAGGAACGGCAGCAGTACGTCGCGCCCGTCGACCAAGTGCACCTCGGCTCCGAGCGCGGCGAAGGTGCAGGCGTACTCGCTGCCGATCACGCCGGCGCCGACCACCGCCATGCGGCGCGGGAGCGCGCCCAGCGCGAGGATCTCGTCGGAGTCGTAGACGCGCGGGTGCCCGAAGGGGAACTCCGCGGGACGCGCGGGGGTGGAGCCGGTGGCGATCACGATCTTCTCGCCGCGCAGGAGCGCGTGGACGGCGCCGTTGCTCACGACTTCGAGCGTGTGCGCGTCGGCGAAGCGTCCCGTGCCAGCGAAGCGGCGCACGCCGAGTTCGTCGAGCATGCCGCCGAGTCGCTCGCGCTCGGTCTCCGCAACGGTGCGCTCGTGCCGCATCAGGTCGGCCACGGTGGCCGCATGGCGCAGGACGACGTCGACCTGGAGCCCGCGCGCGCGCACGCCGGCCAGCGTCAGCGCGGTCTCGCGCAGGGTCTTGCTCGGCAGCGTGCCCGTGTTGACGAGCGCGCCGCCGATGTGCGTGCCGCGCTCGATCAGGGCGACCGACTTCCCGAACAGGCCCCCGGCCACCGCGGCCGCCACGCCGCCCGGTCCGGCTCCCAGGATGACGAGGTCGAAGGCGGTGGGCGCGTTCATCTCGGACATCCTCTCCTCCGGCTTCACTCGGACGGCGCGGACGGAGTCGACTCTCGTGGGAGCTCGAACCTGCCACCCAGCGAGAGGTGCAGGCTCGCGCGCTGGCTGAGCTGCGCGCTCTGCACGCCGAGCAGCGCCAGCCGCGCCGCGTGGACTTCGAGGCGCTGCTGCTCCACGGCGCGCTGATCCTGACGTCCCAAGCGGTGGCCCTCGCCGGCCAGTTCGAGCGCGCGTTCGTTGTCGGTGAGGACCCGGCGCAGTACCTGCTCGCGCTCGAAGAGCGTCTGCCCGGTGGCCAGCGCATTCTCGACGTCACCGATGGCGCGCAGGGCCGCTCGTGCGTATTCGGCCACGGCCTCCTTCTGCTCGGCCGTGCGGATCACCACCCCGGTGTCGAGCGCGCCGCCCTGATAGATGGGAGCGAGCAACCTGGCGCCGGCCCCGCCGGTGGGGTTCGAGAAGTCGTCCTTCAGCTCCAGCACCTCGCTGCCCAGGACCGCGGCGCTCGCGTTCAGCGAGATGCTCGGCAGACGGGCGGCCTTGGACTCGCCGACGCGATGGAAGGCTGCGGCCACGCGACGCTCGGCGGCGATCAGATCCGGTCGCCGCTCGAGCACGGCGAGCGGCATGCCGGCGGGCACCGGTCCGGGGAGGGCTGGTAGCTCCGCGCGCGCTTCGAGCTCGGCCGCGGGATAGCGTCCGAGCAACAGCTCGAGCGCCCGGACCGTCATCCTGTGCGCGAGCTCGGCCTGTTGGTGCGCGTCCTGGAAGTGGCCCTGCTTCGCGCGGACGAGCGCCACCTCCTGCTCGCTGCCCACGCCGACTTCCCGGCGTTTCTCTGCCAGCGAGACGAGTGCCTCTGCCATGCGCACCATGTCGCCTGCGATCTCGAGCTGGAGCCGCGTCTCGCTCGCGGTGAACCAGCTCTGCGCCGTCGTCGCGGCCAGCGATTGACGCGCGAACTCGAGGTCGGCCTCGACCGAGGCCAAGGATGCTTCCGCCGCATTGCGGCCGTAGCGCAGCCGGCCCCAGAGGTCCGGTTCCCAGGAGACGCCCAGCAACGCGCCCTGCAGAGCGGAGTTGATGTCGCCGCCGCCCATGTTGAGTCCGCCGGTGCCGAACAGGAACACGGAAGGGCGCATGGCCGCGCGCGCGAGCTCGACGTAGCCGGCAGCCTGCTCCACGCGCGCCGCCGCCACGCGCAGGTCCGGGTTGTGGGCGAGGGCTTCGTCGATCAGGCGCTCGAGCTCTTCGTCTCCGAAGGTCGAGAGCCAGTCGTCCTGGATCTCGCCGGCTCCCGCGCCGGACGTCCACGCATCGGGCAGGACCAGGTCACCGAGCGCATCCGCGCGGATCGCCTCGGCCGTGGGCGCGGGCTCGGTCTTGCAGCCGGACACGGCGGCGGCGCAAGCGACGACGAGGACGAGGTGGAGCTGCATGTCGCGCTCAGTGCAGCTTCGGGATCAGCCAATCGACCTTGGTGCCGACCCGCAGGATCACCTTGCGGATGATGTGGAGCATCGCGCCGCTCTTCGTGTAGATGGCTCCCTGGCCCTGCGCGCCGGCGGCGAGGAACAGGCCCTTGTCCTTCTCGTCCACGGCCAACCGGACCGCCAGGCGACCTTCGGGAACCGCGGCCAAGCTCGTGTTCGGGATCGAGCCGCTGATCGGCAACTGACCCAACGCCGTGGCCCACATGACCGAATCCACGGTGCACTTGATGATCCGGTTGGGATGCATCTTCAGCGCGATCTCCGCTTCGTTGCCCGGCTCGACCAGGCGCACTTCGTTCTGACGGTAGAGCGCGACGACCCACTGGTCGTTCTCGACGAAGGTCATCACCGGCGACATCACGAGCTGCGAGGCCACGGCGCCGGGGCGCAGGGCGAGGCCGACGACCGTTCCGTCGGCGGGCGCGTAGTAGACGGTCTGCTCGAGCTTCCACTCGGCGTCGGCGAGCTGCACGCGGGCTTGCTCGAGCGCAGCCCTGGCTTGCGAAACCACGGACAACTCGCCCGCATCGCTGCGGGCGGACAGCCTCTGGCGCACCTGCGATTCGCCGAACTTCGCGCTGGCGATGTCGCTCTCGGCTTGCGCGAGTTGGGACCTCGCCTGCGCGATCCCGGTCAGCTCGCCGGATTCCGTGCGCGCCGACAGTTGCTGACGGACTTGGCCTTCGGCCGCCTGCGCGCCGGCCAGTTCGGCCTCCAACGTGCGCGCTTCGGCTTCGGCCTGTTCCAGATCGAACTTGTTGCCGGCGCCGGACTCGGCGAGCTCGCGGAATTGGTCCACCCGCAGGCGGGCGAGCTCGATCCGACTCTCGACCGCTTGTCGTTTGCCACCGGCGGACTTGAGCTGCTCCTCGAGCTCGCGCTCGAAGGCGGAGGCGCCCTGGATGCCGGCCTCGAGCTCCGGCAGGCGCGACTGCGCCGCTGCGAGCTTGGCGGTGGCGGCGTTGAGCTGCTCCTCCAGCTCGCGCTCGGAAGCCTGCGCGCCGAGCACGGCCGCCTCGAGATCGGTGATCTTGGCCTGGGCGGCCCGCACCTCGATCTCGAACGGCACCGGGTCGATCTTGAACAGCACGTCGCCCTTCTTCACGGGGCGATTCGGCTCGACCGGAACCTCGATGACGCGACCGGTGACACGCGGAACGACCGGCACGACGTAGTTGATGACACGCACGTCGTGGGACGAGGGCGCGACGACGTTCAGGAGCAGGATCAATACCGCGATCCCGATGATCGGGAGCGTGACCACGATCACCTGGCTGACGATGGTCCAGGGCAGCCACTTGAACTTGAAGAAGATCAGCCAGACGAAGAACGAGTAGATGAGCAGGAGGATGATTTCCATGGCTCAGCCATTCCTCCCCTCGGTGCCGGCATCGCGCGGCGACGCGCGCCTGGCGGACGCGGCCGCTTCGAGCTCGGCCACCCGCTGGCGCAGTTGCTCGAGCTCGACCTCCGGCGCGACGGACGCGACTGCGTGCTTCCCGTGACCGACGGTCTCGTCGACGTCCGTGCCGTAGGCGAGCTTGTACAGCACGGGTTTGCTGTACGCCCACAACCACGCGAGAGGCCAGAGCAACCCACCGAAGAAGAGCGAGAGCAGACACAGCGTCTGGATCGCCTGGGTCTGCGGATGCTTGCGCTTCTCGGCGATCTTCTCCGGAAGGATGTGCACGAGCCAGAAAACGCCGATCGCGATGACCGGCACGACGACCAGCACGACCCACGACATGACGTTGGCCACCTTGTCGAGCATCTCGCCTTCGAAGATGGATGCGTGAGCCGTCGACGAGAGACACGGAAGCGTCACGAGCACCAGGGCTCTCCGCCAGGATCGAACGCGCGCACTCGGGGCGCGCCCGAGGGGACGTAGCAGGAAGACCTCGTCCGTTGTCGGAACGGACGCTGCTCCGCTTGCAGGAGTTGCGCTCATGATCTCGTCTCGTGTAGCGGCCGCCGAACCCCGTTGCTACTGCGTTCTTCCTCGACTCGAGAGCTCTCCAAGCCTCTGGCCCACGTCATCACGAAGTGAGTTCACGAACGCACCTCGAGCGAAAGACTTCGGGAGGTCGTTGCGTTCCACATGGCGTGAGCTTCGCGGAAGGCGAGGCGCGCCACGAGAGCTGCCGGTGCACCACACTGAATTCGAGCCAATGGCTTGCACGCTGGGAACGTCGAGTTCGTGGCGCAGGGAGGGCAGAGGGTAGTAGCGCCTACGAGCGACGGCAAGTAAACGGGTCAAGGACCGGCAGCAGTCGAAATCCCTATGCCGGGATGGGTGCGGCAACTCGCTTGGCGGCGAACGGAAGACGATCGGTCGACTCGACTCTCGCTTCGCGCTCGCCGCCGAACCCGACACACCGGCTGGTCTACTCGGTTCTCCGGCGCAACTCGAAGCCGGAGGAGCTCGGGCACTCGAGAGCCGGTGCCGGAGGACGAGACCGCTTGCCCGCTTTTCGCGCGGCGAGAGTAGACTCGGGCGAGACGCAGGTGCCCGGCCCTTCGCCATCCTCCCTTCTCACACGCTCACACGCTTCCGTCCCGAAAAAGCCTTGGTGAGATCGACGTTCGGCCGAGTCCTCCTGCCCGTCGTCCTGGCGACGACGGCCGACGCCCAGGGCTCCTTCGTCAACTTCGAGACGCCGCCGGTGCACCCGCTCGAGCTCGCAGTCGACGGGGCGCGGCTGCTCGCCGTGCAGACGGCGGACAACCGGCTCCTCGTGTACGACCTCGCAGGCAGCATGCCCGTGCTGAAACGCGCGATCCCGGTCGGGCTCGATCCCGTCTCCGTGCGCTCGCGACCGGGCGTTCCCGACGAGGCCTGGGTAGCGAACCAGATCTCCGACAGCGTGAGCGTCGTCGACCTCGCGACGGGCAACGTGGTGGCGACGCTCCCGACCGACGACGAGCCCGCCGACATCGTCTTCGCCGGCACGCCGCAGCGCGCCTTCGTGTCCTGCTCGCAGGCGAACGCGGTGCTCGTCTTCGATCCCGCGGACCTCGCTCTGGCGCCCGTTCGCCTGGCGCTCGACGCCGAGGATCCGCGCGCGCTCGCTGCGAGCCTGGACGGGAGCCTCGTGTTCGTCGCGATCTTCGAGTCGGGCAACGGTTCGACCATCCTCGGCGGCGGCCTCACGACGCCGGGCACGTCCCCTCCGAACGCCGTGAGCGATCCCACGGGGCCGTACGGCGGCGTGAACCCGCCGCCGAACTCCGGCACCGAGTTCTCCCCGCCGATCGGGGCCGGGCTCCCGGCGCCGCCGAAGGTGGGGCTGATCGTCAAGAAGGACGCGGCCGGCATCTGGATGGACGACAACGGGCACGACTGGACGTCGTTCGTCACGGGCTCGGACGCGCCGAAGTCGGGTCGTCCCACGGGTTGGGACCTGCCCGACCGCGACCTCGCGATCATCGACGTCGCGAGCTCGTCGATCTCGTACGCGACGCGGCTCATGAACCACTGCATGGCCGTCTCGGTGAACCCGGCGAGCGGCGAGGTGTTCGTCGTCGGCACGGACGGGACGAACGAGATCCGCTTCGAGCCGGTGCTCACCGGCAAGTTCCTGCGCGTGAACGTCGCCCGCATCGATCCCAGCGGCCCGAGCGGGCCTGCGACCCTCGCCGTCTCCGACTTGAACCCGCACCTCACGTACGCGACGTCGACCGTACCGCAGTCCGAGCGCGACAAGTCGCTCGGCGACCCGCGCGGCATCGCCTGGAACGCGAGCGGAACGCGCGGCTACGTGACGGGCATGGGCTCGAACAACGTGGTCGTGATCGACGCCTTCGGCGCGCGCGCGGGGCTCGCGGACACGATCGAGGTGGGCGAGGGCCCCACCGGCGTCGCCTTCGATGCCGCACGAGGGCGCGTG
>CAYPTB010000043.1:0-45709 GCA_964413535.1 uncultured Planctomycetaceae bacterium
CAGCTCAACGGCTTTGCCGCCGAGGTCACGCGCGTCGCGCGCGAGGTCGGTACCGAAGGGGCGCTCGGCGGCCAGGCCAAGGTTCCGGGCGTCGCGGGCACGTGGAAGGACCTGACGGACAGCGTGAACGCCATGGCGTCCAACCTGACGTCCCAGGTCCGCAACATCGCCGAGGTCGCCACGGCCCTCGCGAGCGGCGACCTGTCGCGCAAGATCACGGTCGACGTCAAGGGCGAGATCCTCGAGCTCAAGAACACCATCAACACGATGGTCGACCAGCTCAACGCGTTCGGCGCCGAGGTCACGCGCGTGGCGCGCGAGGTCGGCACCGAGGGCATCCTCGGCGGTCAGGCGCAGGTGCCGGGCGTCGCCGGCGCCTGGAAGGGCCTGACGGACAGCGTCAACTCCATGGCCTCGAACCTGACCGCCCAGGTGCGCAACATCGCCGAGGTGTCGACGGCCATCGCGCGTGGCGACCTGTCGAAGAAGATCACGGTCGACGTCAAGGGCGAGATCCTCGAGCTCAAGAACACCATCAACACGATGGTGGACCAACTCAACGCGTTCGCCGCGGAGGTGACGCGCGTGGCGCGCGAGGTCGGCACCGAGGGCAAGCTCGGCGGTCAGGCCCAGGTCAAGGGCGTGGCCGGCACGTGGAAGGACCTGACGGACAACGTCAACGTCATGGCGGCCAACCTCACCAACCAGGTGCGCGGCATCGTGAAGGTCGTGACGGCGGTGGCGAACGGCGACCTGCACCAGAAGCTCACGGTGGAGGCGAAGGGCGAGGTGGCCGCGCTGGCCGAGACGATCAACAACATGACGGCGACGCTCGCCATCTTCGCCGATCAGGTGACCACGGTCGCGCGCGAGGTGGGCGTCGAGGGCCGCCTCGGCGGTCAGGCAAACGTGCCCGGAGCCTCCGGGACGTGGAAGGACCTGACCGCGAACGTCAACCTGCTCGCCGCCAACCTCACGACTCAGGTGCGCGCGATCGCCGAGGTCGCGACCGCGGTGACGAAGGGTGACCTCACCCGTTCCATCCAGGTGGACGTCCGCGGCGAGGTGGCCGACCTGAAGGACAACATCCACGCGATGATCGGCAACCTGCGCGCGACCACCGCCCGCAACACGGAGCAGGACTGGCTGAAGACCAACCTCGCCAACTTCAGCCGCATGATGCAGGGTCAACGGGAGCTGATCACCGTCGGCAACCGGCTCTTGTCCGAACTCGCTCCGCTGATCGACGCGCAGCAAGGCGTGATGTACGTGATGGAGGACGTCAACGGCACGCAGCGCTTGAAGCAGCTCGCCGGGTACGCGGACGTCCACGAAGGCGACTCGAAGCGCGAGTACCGCCTCGGCGAGGGGCTCGTCGGCCAGTGCGGCGCCGAGCGCCAGCGCATCCTGCTCACGGACATTCCTCCCGACTCGATCAAGATCGGGTCGGGATTGATGACGGCCCGTCCGCGCACCGTGATCGTGCTCCCGGTGCTCTTCGAGGGAGAGGTCAAAGCGGTCATCGAGCTCGCGTCCCTGGGCAGCTTCACGGCGTCCCACCTCGCGTTCCTCGAGCAGCTCACGGGCATCATCGGCATCGTGTTCAACACGATCGAGGCCACGATGCGCACGGAGGGCCTGCTCGAACAGTCGCAGCAACTCGCCGGCGAGCTGCAAGCACAGCAGAAGGAGCTGCAGCAGACGAACGAGGAGCTGGCGCAGAAGGCCAAGCTGCTCGCCCAGCAGAACGCCGAAGTCGAGCGCAAGAACCAGGAGATCGAGCAGGCTCGGCGGGCCCTCGAGGAGAAGGCGGCCGAGCTCGCCCTCACGTCGCGCTACAAGTCCGAGTTCCTCGCGAACATGTCGCACGAGCTGCGGACGCCGCTCAACAGCATCCTGATCCTCGGCCAGCAGCTCGCCGACAACGCCGAGCAGAACCTGACCGATCGGCAGGTCGAGTTCGCCACGACCATCCACGGCGCCGGTACCGACCTCCTGAACCTCATCAGCGACATCCTCGATCTCTCGAAGATCGAGTCCGGCACGGTGACGGTGGAGTCCGAGGAGCTCCCGTTCTCCGAACTGCGCGAGCTCGTCGAGCGCAACTTCCGTCACGTGGCGGAGAACCGCGGGCTCTCGTTCGCGACCGATTTCGCCGCGGACCTGGGGGAAGTGCTCACGACCGACCCGAAGCGTTTGCTGCAGGTCCTGAAGAACCTGCTCTCGAACGCGTTCAAGTTCACCGAGCGCGGCGGCGTTCGCTTGGAGGCGAACATCGCCACCAGCGGCTGGAGCACCGAGCACCCGGTGCTCAGCGCAGCCCCCACGGTGGTCGCCTTCTCGGTCTCCGACACGGGCGTGGGTATCCCGCAGGACAAGCAACGCATCATCTTCGAGGCCTTCCAGCAAGCCGACGCCGGCACGGCCCGGAAGTACGGCGGTACGGGCCTGGGCCTGGCGATCAGCCGAGAGCTCGCCAATCTGCTCGGCGGCGAGATCCGCCTGCACAGTACCGTCGGCAGCGGGAGCACGTTCACCCTCTACCTGCCGCTCACGTATCTCGGGCCGGCGGCGAACGTCGTGCCTGCGCTCGGCAAGCCCGTGTTCCAACCCATCGCTCTCCCGGCCCCGCGACCCGAAGTCGTCGCGGACGACCGCGGAGACCTGCACCCCGGTGACGCCTCGATCCTGATCGTCGAGGACGATCCGCACTACGCGCGCATCCTCTTGGACCTCGCGCGCCAACGCGGCTTCAAGGGGCTCGTGGCGATGTGCGGCGCCGACGCCTTGGTGCTCGCGCGCAAGTACATCCCGGCCGCGATCTCGCTCGACATCTTCCTGCCGGACATGCTGGGGTGGACCGTCCTCTCGCAGCTCAAGCAGGACCGCACCACGCGCCACATCCCCGTGCAGATCGTCACCCTCGACGAGGAGCGGCAGCACGGTCTGGAACGCGGAGCCTTCGCCTACTTGAGCAAGCCGCTCACGACCGACGGGCTCGAAGTCGCTCTCGATCGCATCAAGGATTTCGCGGCTGCACGTCGGCGCAAGCTACTGATCGTCGAGGACGACCCGATCGAGCAGAAGAGCCTCGTGGAGCTGATCGGCTATGACGACGTGCGCATCACGACCGTGGGAACCGGCGAGGAAGCGCTGGACGCCCTGCGCGAGGGTTCCTTCGACTGCATCGTGCTCGACCTGCGCTTGCCCGACATGTCCGGCTTCGAGCTGCTCGAAGCTTTGCAGGGAAACCCTGACCTGCGCGAAGTGCCCATCGTCGTCTTCACGGGCAAGGAACTCTCGGAGGAAGAGGACAAGGAGCTGCGCACGATGGCGAAGAGCATCGTGTTGAAGGGAGTGCAGTCACCGGAGCGCCTGTTCGACGAGACCGCTCTGTTCCTCCACCGCGTCGTCACCGATCTACCGCTGGAGAAGCAGCGCATGCTCGACCGACTGCACGCTACCGACGAAGCCCTGGTCGGCAAGGGCGTGCTCGTGGTCGACGACGACGTGCGCAACATCTTCGCACTGAGCAGCATCCTGGAGCGGCACGGCATGCAGGTCTCGAGTGCAGTCACCGGTCAGGACGCCATCGATATCGTCCGGGCCAACCCGGACCTCTCGCTGGTGCTCATGGACATCATGATGCCCGATATGGACGGCTACGAGACGATGCAACGCATCCGGGAGGATCCGCGCTTCCGCCACCTACCGATCGTCGCCTTGACAGCCAAGGCCATGAAAGGCGACCGTGAAAAGTGTCTCGAAGCCGGGGCCTCCGATTACATCGCCAAGCCGGTGAACACGGAACAGCTCCTGTCGCTCTTGCGCATCTGGCTGCACCGCTGATGGCCCGGACCATGCCCGATTCCGACAAGGTCAACATCCTCCTCGTGGACGATCAGCCCGCGCGGCTGTTGAGCTACGAAGCGATCTTGCGGGACCTCGGTCAGGTACTGGTCAAGGTGACCTCGGGCGTCGGAGCGCTCGAGTGTCTCATGCGCGACGAATTCGCGGTGATCCTGCTCGATGTCTCGATGCCGGGCATGGACGGCTTCGAGACGGCGACCCTGATCCATCAGCACCCGCGCTTCGAGAAGACGCCCATCATCTTCGTGACCGCGATGCACGTCACGGACCTGGACCAGTTGAAGGGCTACGCGCTGGGGGCCGTGGACTACGTCTACGTTCCGGTCGTGCCGGAGATCCTGCGCAGCAAGGTCTCGGTGCTGGTGGAGCTCCACTTGAAGCGCCGCGAGCTGCAGCGGCTCAACCGCAGCCTCGAGGAGACGAACCTGGAGCTCGCCGCGGCGAACAGCACGCTGCAGGCGGAGAAGACGCGCGAGCTCGAACGGCTCAACGGCACGCTCGAGGAGGCGAACGTGGGATTGGCCCAAGCCAACCGGACGCTCCAGGCCGAGGTCGTCGAGCGCGAGCGTTTGGAAGTGGCCCTGCGGGAGACGGATCGCCGCAAGGACGAGTTCCTGGCGATCCTGGCGCACGAGCTCCGCAACCCGTTGGCGCCGATCATGAACGCCCTGCACCTGATGCGCCTGTCGCGCTTCGAGGACAGCGAGCTCCTGTGGTGTCGCGACGTGATCGGTCGCCAGGTCGAGTACCTGATCCGTCTCGTGGACGATCTGCTCGACGTGTCGCGCATCACGCAAGGCAAGATCAAGCTCAAGAAGGAGCCCATCGACCTCGAGTCCGTCGTCACGCGGGCGATCGAGATCATGCGGCCGCTGCTCGAGTCGCGGAACCACGAGCTCACGGTCGAGCTGCCCGACGAACCCGTCATGATCGACGGCGACCTCACGCGTCTCGCCCAGGTGGTCGGCAACCTCCTCAGCAACGCTGCGAAGTACACCGAGGACGAGGGCAAGATCCTCCTCCAGGTGGAGTGCGAGGGTGAGGCCGACGCGGGAGAAGCGCTCATTCGGGTGAAGGATTCGGGCGCGGGGATCCCGCGGGCGCTGCTGCCCAAGGTGTTCGACCTGTTCACCCAGGTCGAGCACACGCTGGACCGCGCACAGGGCGGGCTCGGCATCGGGCTCGCGCTCGTGCGCCGTTTGGTCGAGATGCACGACGGCAGCGTCACAGCCGAGAGCGAGGGCGAGGGTCGCGGCAGCGAGTTCGTCGTACGTCTTCCCGTACTCCCGCGGAGCGTCCAAGGCCAGAAGACCGAGGAGGCCGCGGAGGGCCGCCCCCCCGCGGGACCTTTCCGGCGCGTGCTGGTCGCGGACGACAACGTGGACTCGGCCCTCACGCTCGCGACGCTCCTGCGGAGCGCCGGCAACGAGGTCGAGACGGCGCACGACGGTCTCGAGGCCTGGGATGCGGCGCAAAAGATCCGCCCCGACCTGGTGTTGCTCGACCTCGGCATGCCGGGACTCGACGGGTGCAGCGTGGCGCGTCGCATTCGCTCCCAGCCCTGGGGGCAGAAGCCCTTGTTGATCGCGCTCACCGGGTGGGGTCAAGAGGACGTGCGCGTGCGGACCGATGAAGCGGGGTTCGACGCTCACCTCGTGAAACCGGTGGACTTCGACGTGCTCACTCGCCTCCTGGCCGATCGAGCCGCGCAGCGCTCGAATTCATCGCACGCGCCCGACGCCGCACTGGTGCAGGATTGAGGACGGCATGCCGGACATCGACTACACGACGTCCGTGGAGACCCTCACGGGCGATGTCGGGACCCTGGAGCCCTACGCGGGCCGCGTGCTGTTGATCGTCAACACCGCGAGCAAGTGCGGCTTCACGCCGCAGTACGCGGGTCTGGAAGACCTGCATCGCCGCTTCGAGGCGCGCGGTCTATCGGTGCTCGGTTTCCCCTGCGATCAATTCGGTCACCAAGAGCCCGGCTCGCACGACGACATCGCGCGCTTCTGCCAGCTCCAGTACGGCGTCTCCTTCCCCATGCACGCCAAGGTGGAGGTGAACGGCGACGGAGCTCATCCGCTGTTCACCTCGCTCAAGACGGCGGCACCGGGGCTCCTCGGCACCACGGCCATCAAATGGAACTTCACGAAGTTCCTCGTGGATCGCAACGGAGTGGTGACGTCCCGATACGCCCCCAACACCGCGCCGGAAGCGCTCATCCCGGAGATCGAGCGGTTGTTGTGACGCTGGGTGCCGCGCGGGCGACCGCTTGCTCGGCGCGTCGCCGACACGCCGATTCGAAGGAGCGCCGCGAGACGGCGAGCGCTCGGCGCAGCTCCGAGCTGCGCAGGGCGCGACGCACGGCTGCCGGCAGGTGGGGCGCGAGCTCGTCGGATTCCAAGCCGCGCGGGAAGGCCTCGGCGAAGCCCGCCAGCGCGCGCTGATATCCGTGTTGGCCGGGGACCTTGCGCACGCCCTCGACCAACGCCGTCACGACCTCCGCGCGCACGCTCGTCGCGAGCGCGTTGGAGGTCGCCGCGCGCGCTCCCCACGCGTCGAGGAACGGTCCGATGGGGAGCAGGAGCTCGGCCTCGCGACGCAGCGCCTTGATCTTCCGCAGCGGATAGTTGCGATGGCCCTCTGCGGCGAGCACCTCGCGGTAGATCGCCGCAGCGCGCGCGAACGCTCCTCCGAAGCGCTCCGGGCCGAGACGCGCGAGGTGCAGGAAGGGCTCCGTCCGCCCTGCGCCGGCACGCGGCGCGCGCGAGGGAGCGAGCCCCTGGTCGACGTCGCCGGCGTTGTGCGTGAGCACCGCCGCCGCGCGCAGCCAGTCGAGCTCCCGACCGGGCGTCCGGCCCAGTAGCTCGAACGCGCGCGCTTCGCGGCGAAGCTCCCGCTCGAGGGCTTCCTCGAACCGCACGGCCAGGTCGTCGCGAGCGCGACCGAGCGCCGCCAGGAAACCTCCGGCCAGGACCGACATGCGCTCGCCGTCGTGTCCGGAGAGGTCGCGTCCGAGCTCCCACTCCTGCGGCAGAGCAATCGTGCGCGCGCTGAAGCCCCGAACGTCCCAGACGTCGAGCGCGAGCGCCAGCTCGGCCATGCGCTCGAACTCCTCCGCGCTCTGCTGATCCGTCCACAGCGCCCGCCGGATCTTCGCGTCGACGTCCGTCGGAACGAAGGTCGCGGCGCTGGCCCAGTGCGCGGCGAGGCACAGGGCGAAGTAATCGCTCACGCCCTCTGGAGTGGGCCGCTCGGTGGCCTCCAAGCGCGAGGAAGCGCACAGCACCTGCCACCAGCCCAACGGACCGCGAGCGACGTCGATCAGCCGTCCTGGGCGCGGCGGCGCGAGCTCGCCCTGGCGCGCATGGCTCCCGTCGAACAGGTACGGGGCGCTGCCCTCGACCCAACTGCGCAGGTTCTCGGGGCCGATGAAGCCGCCGAAGGCGTCGGCGCCGGAGCGAGCCTGGCCGGACATCGGCGCCAGGGTACGCCTCGCCGCGTCCGAGGTCCCGTCCGAGGACGCTCGTCCCGCGCGCGCTAGCATGGGCGCATGCTGCGTCCGTCCTCCCGCGCGCTCGTCGCCACGGTCCTCACCGGCTTGCTCCAGGCTTGCGGCGCAGGCGCCTCGCAAGAGGGCGCACCCGTCGAACGCCGTCCCAACGTGGTCCTGATCCTGGTCGACACGCTGCGCGCGGACCGCATGTCCTGCTATGGCTATCCGCGCGCGACGACGCCCGCCCTCGACGCGTTCGCCGCGAGCGGCGTGCGTTTCGCGGACGCGACGGCTCAGGCTGCGTGGACCCTGCCTTCGGTCGCCTCGCTCATGACCGGGCGCTACGTCCACGCGAGCCGCAGCGAAGCCGCCGCCGAGGGGCCGGTGCTCCCGGAACTCTTCCGGCAGGCGGGCTACCGAACGATCGCCGTCGTGGGCAACCCGCTCTTGCGGCAGGGCAAGCCGGGCTGGGCGCGGGGCTTCGACCACTTCGTGGGGCTGAAGGCCGACCACCAGGAAGAGGACACGCCCGCGGGCCCGGGTGTGGAACGGCTGATGCGCGAGGTCGTCCTGAAGCTGGACCAGCTCCGCGACCGACCGTACCGCCCACTGTTCCTCTGGGTGCTTCCCTACTATCCGCACGGTCCGTACCTGCACCACGCGGAGCTCGACCTCGAGCTCCCTCTGGAGGAGAGCGCCCCCGTCCATCCCGAAGGTTGGTGGAACGAGGTGCTCGCCGACCTCGAGCTGCGGCCTCCCGACGACGACCCCGGCTGGGAGCGCGAGCTCGAGAGCTTGCGCGAGATGCGGGGCATGTACGACCAGGAGGTGCGCTACACGGATCGCTTCGTCGAGCGGCTGACGCAGGAGATGCGCGCGCGCGGGTTCTACGAGGACACGATCTTCGCCTTCGCCTCGGATCACGGCGAAGGGCTCTGGCAGCACGAGACTTATCGAGCGGGCGAGGATGCTCTGGCCGGACCGGGCGACGTCTTCTACCGCCGCCATGGGATGCATCTGTACGAGGAGTCCATTCGCACGCCGCTCTTCGTGTGGGGGGCCGGAGTCCCAGGCGGAGTGGTCGTCGGGGAGCCGGTCGAGAACATCGACCTCTTCCCGACGCTGCTCGAGCTCGCGGGCTTGTCCGTTCCTCCCGGCGTGCACGGAACCAGCCAGGTCGGGCGGATGCACGGAGCCAGGATCGAGCCGCGTCCGTTCGTGTTCTCGAACTCGCGCTTCGCAGCGTCGGTGCGCGAGCTCGCGAGCGGCTTCAAGCTCACCCTGCCCAATGACGGCGGGCGCAGCGCCAACCACGAGGTCGAGCTCTACCATCTGCCGACCGATCCCCACGAGCGCACGAACCTGCGCGACGAGCATCCCGCCGAGGTGCAGCGGCTCGCCACCGTCCTGGAGGGTTGGCTCGCGGCGCACGCCCTCGCGGACGAAGGCGAGATCGATCCGGAGCAGTGGGAAGAGATGCAGGGCCTGGGCTACACCGCCGACGACGTGGGCCGCTGAGTGACCCCCGAAGAAGAGCGGCCGCGTCGCGCCCAGGCGCTACGCGGCCGAAGGAGGGTCCCCGAGAGGAGTGGGACACTCCGAGAGGGGTCACTCGCAGGCGGCGATGTCCATGTTGATGTCGCCGACGCTGCTCGCGCCGCTGTTCACTTCGACCACACTGAGCCAACCCGAACCGCCGTAGCGCGTGTTCTTGCCGTTCGCGCCCACGCCCACTTGGAAGGGGGGGCCCATGCGCGAGACTTCGAGCTCGAGCCCCGCATTGTGGTCGAGACCGACGAAACGGCCCTGCGTCGACAGGTAGTAGTGCCACGTCGCCGGATCGACCACGCCTCCGTTCTCGATGTACTTCGAGGCCGCAAGCTCCTTCTTCGGGCTGCCTGCGGGCGGGTAGCTCGGCGAGAGCGGTAGCACGCGACCGTCGAAGACGATGTCGACTTCCCAACGGCTGAGCGGGTCGTCGTCGTTCTGGACGATGCCGCTCAGGCGACCGGTGCCGTCGAGCCGCTCCTCGAAGAATCCGCCCGAGACGAACAGGAAGTCGTCGCCGAAGGCCTGCAGGGTGATCGCGTGATCGCCCGCCTCTTCGACGCACTCGACGCACTCGCCGCACAGGTCGAGGTTGATGTCCCCGTTGCCCGACTGCTGCAGCGGGCTGCAAGCGTGGGGCTGCTCGAGGACCAACCATTCGAGCCAGCCCGAGCCGCCGGGATGGAGGCTCTTGCCGTTGGCTCCGAGACCGACTTGGAAGGCGGCACCGCGGCCTTCGACGCCGAGGATAGCGCCCTCCAAGCAGTCGAGTCCGATGAGGACGCCCTCCATCAACTGGTAGTAGTGCCAGACGGACGGGTCGATCGGACCGCCGTTGGCGAGGTAGGCCGCGTTCGCGAGCTCGAGCTTCGGACTCATCGCCGGCGGGTGCGCGGCGTCCAGCGGATTGACGCGGTCCTCGAACAGCACGTCCACGGCGAAGGCCCTGGAAGGTTGGCTCTTGCTGCGCACGACGCCCATCAGGCGCGCCTTGCCGTCCTCGCGCTCCGTGAACTGGCCGCCTCCGACGAAGGCGAAGTCCGTGCCGATCCCCGGTAGCCAGAGAGCGTGCCCGGCCGTGCCCGTGGTTCCGAAGGCGTCGGCTTCGGCTTCCTGCGCGCACATGCCGCAGTCACCGGAGAGCACTTGGAAGAACACGAGGTTCGAGATCTGGTCGAACGCCATCATGCCCGGATCGAAGGTCACGACCTGGAAGAAGACCGGGCCGTCGGTGATGAGCGGATTATCGCAGTCGAGCGCGGCGGTGATCGAGCGCTTGCCCGAAGCCGGGATCTTGCCGAGGCTCATGACGAAGGGCTTCGGCGTGGCGGGGATTTCGACGTTGCCGACGCCGGGCAGCGGCGTCGAGCCGCGACGGTTGCTCATCAGGAGGATGGCCAGGTGACCGGGCTCACCGCGGACGGTGAGCTTGAACAGCTCGGACGTGCTCGCCTCGACCATCGTCTTGTCGAGCTCGATCACGAGTTGAGCCGTGTCGGCGAGCGCAAAGGACGCGAGCGCAAGGGACGCGACGATCGAAGCGATCGGCCGTCTGGCGAGTGAAGGAACGGTGGGATTCATGGTGTGGATCTGGGTCCTCTCCTCGAGCGGGAAGCGATTTCCAGATGCGCTCCAGCGGATTGCCGAATGCGCGGTGAAGTGGACGAGAGCCCCTGCCCCGGAGGCTCATCGAAACCTACCCCGCAACTGGAACGCGGGAGGGAGGTGGCGGCGCGACTCGCGCGCCGGGAATTCGATTCCGGAAAGTCGGCGGCGTCGCGCTCCGAGCCCCCGCGCCGTGTTGCGCAAAGGCGGAACGGGTGTTCGACTGTCCCTTCTCCGCGCTCGCGATCCGCCTACCGATCACGAGGTAGGTCGCACCTTGCCGACCCCTTTCCCCCGCACTCTGCGCGCGCTCCGAACGGAGCGCTTCCTCCGGCCGAGCTTGGCGGCTCTGGCCGCCCTGCTCCTGATCGCCGCCTGGAGCGCGTGGTTCTTGCGGGCGCGCGTGGACGTCGTGGAGGTGAGCGTCTCGGGTCGCGTCGTCGTCGACCGCTCGGTGCACCCGGTCGAGACGAACGCAGCCGGACGAATCGAGCGTTACGAGCTCGTGCTGGGGAGCCAGGTGTCGGAAGGCGACCCCTTGGTCGTCCTCGACACCTCCGAGGAACGGATGCTCCAGGCCGAGCTCGAGGAGCGCATCGCCTCGCTCCATTCGCAGAGCACTGCGATCGACGCGGAGATCGCCTTGCGCGAGCTCGCGCGCAGGCAAGCCGGGCTCTCCGCCGAGCAGGCGCGACGCGAGGCCGCGGCCGAGTTGCGCGGGCTCTCGCTCGCGGCCGACCTGGCGGCCGAAGAGCACCTGCGACTGGAACGACTGACCGAGACGGGCGGGGTCTCGGAGTTCGAGCGCGCGCGCGTGAGGCTCGAGGCCGAGCGCTCGCGGGCGCTCGTCGAGCGCGCGGAGATCGGCATCGAACGCCTGGCGCTCGATCAAGGCGTGCTCGACCACGAACGCGGCGCGGCCACAGCGGAGCTCGCGCGCCACAACGAGCAGCTCGCGGGCGAGATCGCCGCGGCAGCGGCGCGCGCGCGGAGCCTCGCGTACGAGATCGAGCGGCGCACCATCCGCGCGCCGAAGGCGGGCCTGGTCGCCGAGGTCGCGGAGTTGGGGCGCGGCTCCGTCGTCGAGCGCGGACGCCGTCTCGGCGCCGTCGTCTCGCTCGGCACTTTGAAGGTGGTGGCCGAGTTCGGCGCGGCCGCGGCCGTGGGACGCATCCGCGTGGGGCAAGCGGCTCGGCTGGCCCTCACGGGCTTCCCGGCCAGCGAGTACGGGATGCTCGACGCCGTGGTCACGAGCATCGCGAGTGAAGCGACGGCCGGTCTCGTGCGCGTGGAGCTCGCTCTCGCGAACGACGCCGTTTCCGAGGTCCCGCTCCAGCACGGGCTCGACTGCACGGTCCTGGTCGAGGTGGAAAGCGTGTCGCCCGCCGAGCTCGTCGTGCGCTCGGCCGGCCGGCGCGCGCGCACAGCGCCCGCGTTGGCCGGGAACGGGAGCTGATGGACGACCGCTCCCTCGCTCGCCGACGGCGATTCCTCGCTCCCGAAGTCGTGCAGACCTCGCCCGTCGACTGCGGACCCGCCGCGCTCGCGTGTCTCTTGCGTGGGTACGGCATCGCCGCGACGTACGAGAACCTGCGCGATGCGTGCGAGACGGACGTCGACGGGACGTCGATCGACGCGATCGAAGCGTATGCGCGCGAACGCTCGCTCGACGCGCGGCAGCTCCACGTTCCGCGCGAGCTCCTCGCGAGCGGCGCGGACGATCTCCTGCCCGCCCTGGTCGTCACGCGTCTCCCCGACGGCGCGAATCACTTCGTCGTCTGCTGGCGGCGCATGGGCGGCAGGCTGCAGGTCATGGACCCGGCGACCGGGCGCCGCTGGCCGCTCGCGGAGAAGTTCCTCGAGGAGGTGCACGAGCACACGCTCGTCGTGCCGGCTGCGCAATGGCGCGCCTGGGCCGGGAGCCCGGGCTACGTCGTCCCGCTCCGCCGGCGGCTCGTGCAGCTCGGGCGCTCGGTGGAGCACGCCGAACGGTTGGTCCGCGCGGCGCTCTCGGACCCCGGCTGGGAAGCGATCGCCGCGCTCGACGCGGCGACGAGGCTCGCCGAATCCGTGCTCTCGCGCGGCGGACTGCGCCGCGGGGACGAGGCGTTGCGCGCCGTCTCGGCCTTCGCCGAACGCGCGCGGGCCGGAGCGCGCAGCGAGAACCCCTCGATCCCGTGCGCGACGTGGCCGGCGCGGCCCGCGGGTCGCGCGGACGGGGTCGAGCTCTTGGAGGTGCGCGGCGCGGTGCTGCTCAGCGTCGCGGGCCGACGGCGCGCGTCGGGCGTGACGGACATCGCGCTTCCCGGGGAACGGGGGGAGCGCGGCGAGCGCGGGCAACGGTTCGAACGCGAGCCACGCCCCTCCGCGCAAGGCGAACGCGCGCCGCTCGGGGAGTTGTGGAGACTGCTGCGCGCGGATGGACGGGCGGCTCCCGCCGCGCTCGTCGTGGCGCTGTTCGGAGCTGCGTTCGCCGTGCTCGTCCAGGCGCTGCTCCTGCGCGGGCTGATCGACGTCGGGCAGAGGCTCCCGCTGCCGGGAGAACGCCTCGCGGCGATCGGCGCCCTGGTCCTGTTCGCGCTCGCGGCCGCGACGCTCGACGTCGCCAATGCGTCGAACGTGCTGCGCTTCGGCCGGCGCCTCGAGCTCCGCTTGCGCCTGGCCTTCCAGGAGAAGATCCCGCGTCTCGCCGATCGTTTCTTCCACAGCCGACCCGGCTCCGACATGGCGGAGCGCGGCCACGGCATCGTGCTCGCCCGCGGACTTCCCGGTATCGCCGCGCAGTTCCTGCGCTCGGCTTTCGAGCTGTGCCTGACGGCGGCCGGCATCGTGTGGCTCGACCCCGAGGTGGCGCCCATCGCGCTCGCCGCCGTCATCCTCTCGATCGCCCTGCCGCTACTCGGCGGCCAACGCTTCCTCGTCGAGCGCGATCTGCGAGTGCGCACCCACGGCGGAGCGCTGGCGCGCTTCCACCTCGACGCCCTGCAGGGCTGCGTCCCCATCCGCACGCACGGCGCCGCGCGCGCCGTGCGCCGGGAGCACGAGGGTCTGCTCGTGGAGTGGCGCGCGGCGAGCGTGAGGTTGGCGGGCGCGGCCGTGTCCCAGGAGGTGCTCCTGGCGCTCTTGGGCTACGGTTTCGCCGCGTGGATCGTCGCAGCCCATCTCGCGCACGCGGGCGACGCAGGCGGCGCGCTCCTGCTCGTCTACTGGACGCTCGGACTGCCCGTCCTGGGCGAGCGCTTGGCTGCGCTCGCGCAGCAGTATCCGGGACAGCGCAACGCCGCTCGGCGCCTGCTCGAGCCGCTCGGCGCCGCGGAGGAAGCGGACGTGCATGGGTCGCCGAGCGTCGAGCCGAGTGATGCGGGTCGCGCGACCGAACCCGGCGACGAACCGCGCTTCCACGCCCTCCGGGAGCACCGCAGTCGACTGCGCGCCGCCGGAAGCGCGGGTGCCGGGAGTCTGGCGGCTCGGCGCACCATCCTGGCCCCAGAGCCGCGCGCGCACGAGGAGCTGCACAGGGCGGGCGCCGCCATCTCGCTCTGCGACGTGTCGGTCGAGGCCGGAGGACGAGCGCTCCTCGTCGATCTCGACCTCGAGCTCGAGCCGGGGAGCCACACCGCGATCGTCGGCGCGTCGGGAGCCGGGAAGTCCACGCTGCTCGGCCTGCTGTTGGGCTTCCACGCTCCTTCGCGAGGCGCGCTCGTGGTCGACGGCGGCGCCCTGGACGTCGCGCGGTTGCGCGAGTTGCGCCGCTCTACGGCGTGGGTCGATCCGGCCGTGCAGTTGTGGAACCGCTCGCTGCTCGAGAACCTGCTCTACGGAGCGTCGCCGGGGACGCGCGCGTCGATCGCGGAGGTCCTGCGCGACGCTCGACTCCTCGACGTCGTGGGGACGCTCGAGCGCGGGCTCGCGACGCCGCTCGGCGAGGGCGGCGCGCTCGTGTCCGGCGGCGAGGGGCAGCGCGTGAGGCTCGCGCGCGCGATGTTCCGCCGGGACGCTCGCCTCGCTCTGCTCGACGAGCCCTTCCGCGGCCTGGACCCCAGCGTGCGCCGCGAGCTCCTCGTGCGCGCGCGCGAGCTGTGGAGCGCGGCGACGCTCCTGTGCGTCACGCACGACGTGGAGGAGACGCTCGGCTTCGCGCGCGTGCTCGTGGTCGACCACGGGCGCATCGTCGAGGACGGCGCGCCCGCGGAGCTCGCTCGTCGCACTGATTCCCGCTACCGGCGCATGCTCGACGAGGAGCGCGGGCTCTCCGCAGAGCTCGCTTCGAGTGGACGTTGGCGCCGCTTGTGGATCGAGGACGGTCGGCTCTGCGAGCGCGGGCAGGGAGGTGGAGCGTGAGCCTGGAAGAGGCGTGCTGGCCGCTCGAGCGCGCGGCCGAAGCCCTCGAGCTCCTCGCGCGCCGCGCCGGTCTGCGGCCGGACCCGCTGCCGGAGAGTCTCGCGACATGGAGGCCAGGGGAGGGCTCCGTCGCGAGCTTCGGGCGCTGGATCGAACCCGTCGCCGCCCGGCTCGACATCGAGGTCGAGAGCGTCTCGACGACGCAGCGCGGAGCGCGCGCGCTGCTGGAGCGCGCGGGTCCCGCGCTCGTCCTCGTGGCGGGCGCGCCCGCTGCGCGCCTCGTCCTGCTCCTGCGCGTGGCGCGCGGAAGGGCGCGCGTGCTGGCGCCGAACGGCGCGCTCGAGACGCTGGCGCTCGACCTCTTGCGCGACGCGCTGTGTCGCCCCGTGGAGGCCCTGGCGCTGGACGACCTGCGCGGCCTGCTCGACGGGATCGGGCTCGAGCCTGCCCGGTACGCGCGCGCGCTGGAGGGGTTGCTCGACGTCCGGGTCGGCGAGCGCGAGGTCGATGGCGTGTGGCTGGTGCGGACGCCGCCGCATCGCCCGTTGCTCCTCCAGCTCCGGGAGGCGGGCCTCGTACGTCGGCTCGCCTCGATCGGCGCGGCGCACGCGGCGCTGTACTGCGTTTGGATCGCCGCCTGGTACCTCGTGGGTCGCGGAGCGCTGGAGGGACGTTTCGAGGGGGCCTGGCTCGTCGCGTGGGTGCTGGCGCTCGCTACGATCGTTCCGCTGCGGCTCGTCGAGAGCTGGGTGGAAGCGCTGCTCGAGGTCGACGCGGGCGTGCTGCTCAAGCGCCGGCTCTTGAACGGAGCGCTGCGCCTCGAGCCGAGCGAAGTCCGCACGGCCGGAGCCGGCGGCCTCTTGTCGCGCGTGATGGAGTCGGAGGCGCTGGAGGCGCACGCGCTCGGGGCGGCGTTCCTCGCGCTGGCCGTCGCGGTCGAGATTCCCGTCGCGTGGTGGGTCCTCGGGCAGAGCGCAGGCAGGGGAACCTTGCCGCTCGTCTTCCTCGGCTTCCTGGCGCTCGCAGCCGCGCTCGCCTGGCGCCTCGACCGGCGGAACCGCGCATGGGTCGCGACGCGCCTCGACGTGACCCACGATCTCGTCGAGCGCATGGTCGGTCACAGGACGCGCCTCGCGCAGGTCGCGCTCGAGGACGCGAACCAGGGGGAGGACCTGCTCTTGGCGCGCTACGAGCGCGCGTCGCGCGCTGCGGACGGCGCGACGGTTCCGCTCGGAGCGCTCGTTCCGGCGGCCTTCGCCGTCGTCGGCCTGATCGGCCTCGCCCCCGCGCTCGCCGGCGGCCGTTCTTCGATAGGGGAGATCGCGGTCGCGCTCGGAGGCCTCCTGCTCGGCCAGCAGTCGCTGGCCAAGCTCGTCGGGTGCGCGGCCGCCCTGTCGTCGCTGCGGGTCGCGTGGCGCGAGGTCGGACCGATCTTCCGCGCGGGTGCGCGGCGCGAGTCGCTGGGAGTCCTGGGAGACGTGGGGGAGTTCGCCGAGAGCGCGGCGGGCCGAGACGATCCGATCGTGGACGCGCGCCGCGTTTCGTTCCGCTACCGCGAGCGCGGCGCGCTCGTCCTGCGCGACGTCGACCTCGAGGTGCGAAGCGGTGAGCGGGTCTTGCTCGAAGGTCCGTCGGGCAGCGGCAAGAGCACGCTCGCCGGGCTGCTGCTCGGCTTGCACGCACCCGAGACGGGAATGCTCCTCTTGCACGGGCTCGACTCGCTTTCGTGGGGCGCGGCGGCGTGGCGTCGCCGCATCGCCGCGTCGCCGCAGTTCCACGAGAACCACGTCTTCTCCGGCAGCCTCGCGTTCAACCTGCTGCTCGGTCGCGCCTGGCCCCCGTCGGAGGAGGACCTCGCCCTGGCGCTCGAGCTGTGCCGCGACCTTGGGCTCGCCGAACTCGTGGAGACGATGCCGGGCGGACTCGGCGAGACCGTCGGCGAGACCGGATGGCGGCTCTCGCACGGCGAGCGCGCGCGTCTGTTCGTCGCCCGCGCCTTGCTCCAGGACAGCGAGTTGCTCGTGATCGACGAGAGCCTGGGCGCGCTGGACGCGGCCGAGCGCCGGCGCGTGCTCGCCTGCGCCGAGTCCCGTGCGAACGCGCTCGTGCTCATCGCCCATGCTTGATGTCCCGTGGCCGCCGGTCGACGCCCGACGGCGACGCCCGTCGGCGACCTCGGCGGCGACCTCGTCGGCGGTGGCCGCTCTCGAGCGCTTTCGATCTCTCGCGAGCCGCGCCCTCCGCTCGCCGGGTCGAGATCGTGTCAGCGCACCAGAACGGCGTGACCCACTCCTCCGGGTCGGCTACCCTCGGCATTCGTTCGAGAGTCCCCGAAAGGAAGGAGACGGCTCATGAGCCAGACCGAGTCCAAGGTTCCGTTCTTCGCGCGCTATCTCGAAGGGCAGGCCTACCCAGCGGTGCAGAGCGACTTGAAGGCCGGCAAGGCGTCCAACCCGCGCTTGACCTTCGTGACCCTCAAGTATCCCTCCGACAACGAAGAGGGCCCCCCGCTGACCACGCTCAAGTTCCCCTCCGACCAGGAGGGTTGAACGCGGCGCCGGACCCACCGGCGGGAACGCGTCGCGACCCTTACACGCTTCGAGCGCCGGGGGCGCGGCGGTTGGGGCTGCGGGGATGACGGCGCGCCGCAGGGGAGCTAGCCTGGCGGTCGTTCGTTGTCCCTTTCCAGCAAGGAGGCGGCCCATGAGCCAGACCGAGAGCAAGGTTCCGTTCTTCGCGCGTTACCTCGAAGGACAGGCCTACCCGCAAGTGAAGAGTGCTTTGAAGGCAGGCAGGAACGGCAAGCGCCCGATCTTCGTGACGCTCAAGTATCCCTCGGACAGCGAGGACAACCCGCCCGTCATCACGCTCAAGTACCCGTCGGACCAAGAGGGCTGAGCGAGCGCTTCGGCAAGGCACGGCGGGGGTGTGACCCAGCGCCAACTCGGAGCTGGCGCCCCCCGTCGTTCCTCGGCCCCTCGGCGCCCCTCGGCGCCCGCCGGCGACCTGGAGCGCGGAGCCATGCGCCCAACGCTTGCAACGCTCCCTTACTCGCGGGCCGGACCCATCTCCGAGTAGAGCTGATCCACGAGGATGTCCGCGCGCGCCCCCGTCGTCCTGATCCTCACGCACCGCGCGGACTACTACACGGTCGACCGCGTGGCGCAGGAGCTGGCCCTGCGCGGCGCGCGGGCGGTGCGCGTCGACACGGATCGCTTCCCGACGCGCGTGCGCATCAGCGCGCGGCTCTCGCCGGGCGGGGACGTCCACGAACTCGCGACCGATACTGACCGCGTCCGCGCCGAGGAAGTGCGCGCCGTGTGGATGCGGCACTTGTGGCCGCCCTGCTTCGAGGGGGAGGAGCTCGACCCCGCCTTCCTGAACGGCTGCATCGGCGAGTCGGCGGCCGCCTTCGAGGGCTTCCTCGACTCCGTTTCGCACGCGCACTGGATCAACCCGATCGCGCAAGACCGCGCGGCGGCGAACAAGCTCCTCCAACTGCGCGTCGCGCGCGAGGTCGGGTTGGCCGTGCCGCGCACGCTCGTCACGAACGACCCGGAAGCGCTGCGAGCGTTCTACGACGAGACGGCGGGAGACCTGGTCGCGAAGCTCTTGACGCGTCTCACGACGAGCATGGAGAAGACGCCCTTCAACGTGCCCACGAGCCTCGTCAGCGCCGAGGACGTCGAGCAGGGCGAGCTCCTGCGCTACAGCCCGATGGTCTTCCAGGAGCGCGTGCCGAAGGACGTCGAGCTGCGCGTGGCCTGCGTGGACGGCGAGTGTTTCGTCGGGGCGATCGACGCGTCGCGCTCGTCGGCGGGGCGCGTCGATTGGCGTGAGGCGGATCCCGCGCAGGCGTCGTGGGAGCGCGGTGAGCTGCCGGACGACACGGCCGAGCGGCTGCGGGGTCTGATGCGCACGTTGGGGCTCGCGTACGGCGCCGTGGATCTGATCCGCACGCCGGAGGGCCGGCACGTGTTCCTGGAGGTCAACCCCAACGGCGAGTGGGGCATGCTCGAGCACGACCTCGGGCTCCCCATCGCCGCGGCGCTCGCGCGGGCGCTGCTCGTCGAGAGAGCGCGTTCGTGAGGGTCGTCCTCGTCACGAAGAGCGACGACAACGACAGCGTCCTGCGTGTGGCCGGCGCTGTCGCGCGCCGCGGCGGGCGGGCCTTCCGCTTCGACACGGATCGCTATCCCACGCAGATCCGCGTCACGACGGCGATCTCGGGCGACGAGGCCCGCGCGACGGTCCACTTCGGCTCGGAGTCGGTCGACCTGGCCGACGTCGCGGCGATCTGGCATCGGCGTCTTGCGATCGGGGCCGGGATCCCGGAAGAGATGGATCCCCAACTGCGCAAGGCGGCGCTGGACGAATCGGAGCGCGTGCTGCTCGGTAGTCTCGCGCGGCGCGACGTCTTCGTGCTCGACCCACGCACGGACCTGCGGCGCGCGAGCGACAAGGAGTTGCAGCTCTGTCTCGCGCGCGAGCTCGGGCTCGACGTGCCGCGCACTTTGATCAGCAACGATCCCGCGGCCGTGCGCGCTTTCGCCGACCTGTGCGGCGGCGACGTCGTGACGAAGATGATGACGTCCTTCGCGGTCTACGCCGACGGCCTCGAGCAGGTCGTCTTCACGAACCGCGTCTCGGTCGCCGATCTCGCGGACCTCGACGGCCTGCGCTACTGCCCGATGACCTTCCAGGAGCGGTTGGCGAAGGAGGTCGAGCTGCGCGTGACGATCGTCGGCCGACGCATCTTCGCCGCTTCGATCGAGTCGCAGCGCATGGAGCGCGCGCGCGAGGACTGGCGTCGCGAGGGCGTGGCGCTGATGAAGGCCTGGCGACCCTACGCTCTCTCCGCGGACCTCGAGGGGAAGCTCTTCGCGCTGATGGACGCCCTGCGGCTCAACTACGGTGCGCTCGACCTCGTCGTCACGCCCGAGGGGCGCACGGTGTTCCTCGAGGTCAATCCCGTGGGCGAGTTCTTCTGGTTGGAGGAGAGCCCTGGGTTCGCGATCGCCGACGCGATCGCTGACGTATTGCTCGGTCTGGCGCCGCGGCGCTGAAGCGTCACCTGCGCACGCCCGGCGCCTCGTGCCCGGTGCGCTCGACCCACTCTGCGTAGGTGCCGTGGAACACGAGCGCCTCGCGCGCCGTGCCTTCGCCGCCGCCGGAGAGATCGAGGACTTTGTTGGCGAGGCCGCGCAGGAAGGTCCGATCGTGGGACACGAACAGCATCGTGCCCTCGAAACCGACGAGAGTCTTCACGAGCATCTCCTTCGTGGCGAGGTCGAGGTGGTTCGTGGGCTCGTCGAGCACCAGGAAGTTCGGCGGATCGAAGAGCATCTGCGCCAGCACGAGCCGCGAGCGCTCACCGCCCGACAGGACGCGAATGGGCTTCTCGATCTCGTCGCCGGAGAAGTCGAACGAGCCGAGCACGTTGCGCTTCGACGGCGTGGTCGCGCCGGGGAAGGTGCGGTCGAGCTGCTCCCAGACCGTCAGGCACGGATCCAGGATCTCGAGCGCCGACTGCGCGAAGTAGCCGAGCTTCGAGCTCACGCCGATACGCACCTCGCCCGCGTCGGGAGCGACGACGCCGGCCACGAGCTTGAGCAAGGTCGTCTTGCCGGCTCCGTTCACGCCCATGACGCACCAGCGCTCCCCGCGCCGGATCTCCAGGTCGAGCCGCTCGTGCACGACCCGCTCGCCGTAGCGCTTCGAGACGCCCACGAGCGTCGCGACGTCGTTGCCGGAGCGCGGCGGCGTGCGCAGCGCGAAGGGCACCAGCACGCGCTTTTTGGGCGGCTCGAGCTTCTCGATCTTGTCGAGCTTCTTGATCCGGGACTGGACCTGCGCGGCCTTGGCGACGTGGCGCTCGAAGCGCTCGATGAAGCGCCCCTCCTTCTTCAGCATCGCCTGTTGGCGCGTGAAAGCGGCCTCTTGGCGCGCCGAGCGGACCTCGCGCTCGCGCTCGTAGAAGGCGTAGTTGCCCGAGTACGAGACGAGCTCCCCCTCGTCGATCTCGACGATGCGCGTGACGACGCGGTCCATGAAGTCGCGGTCGTGGCAGGTCATCAGCACGGCCGCGTCGCTCGCGCGCAGGAAGTCCTCGAGCCACAGGATCGACTCGAGGTCGAGGTGGTTCGTGGGCTCGTCGAGCAGCATCACGTCGGGCTTCCCGATCAGGACCTTGGCGATCGAGACGCGCATGCGCCAACCGCCCGAGAGCTGGCCCACGTCGCCGTCGATGCGCTCGTCGTCGAGGCCGAGCCCGTGCAGCACCTCGCGCGCGCGCGCTTCGAGCTCGTACCCGCCGAGCTGCTGGTACTCGCCCTGGACCTCGCCGAAGCGCGCGATCACGCGCTCGAAGTCGTCTGCGGGCTCGGGATCCGCGAGCGCGCGCTCCAGTGCGGCGAGCTCGTGGTGGAGCAGGCCCAGCCTGCCGCTGCCGGCGATCGCCTCGTCGAGGACCGAGCGACCACCCGCTTGCGAGGCGTCCTGCCGGAAGTAACCGATCGAGAGCCGACGCGGCACGCTCACCTCGCCGCCGTCCGGCTGCTCGTCGCCCACGAGCAGCCGGAAGACGGTCGTCTTGCCCGAGCCGTTGGGCCCGACCAGGCCGACCTTCTCGCCCGGGTCGAGCTGGAAGGACGCGTCGACCAGGAGCGCCTGGCGCCCGAAGTGCTTCGAGACGGAGGAGAGTGCGATCACGAAGTCGCGCAGCGTATCAGCCGAGGAGCTCGCGCGCGGCGCGTTCCCCGAAGGCGACCTCCGTGCGCGGGACGCGCGCGAGGTCGAAGTGCGGCGCGAGCTCGCGCGCCGTCACGCGCCCGTCCAGCTCGATCCCCGCGCTGCGCGCCACCCACGCGACGACCGCCCGCGGATCGACGCCGCGGGCGCGCAGCTCGTGGAGCGACGTGTCGCCGTGGCGTTTCGCCAGGCGCCGCCCGTCGTCGCCGACGACGAGCGGCACGTGGAACCAGCGCGGGTGCGCCAGCCCGAGGCGCTCCTGCAGGAGCCACTGTCGGGCCGTGCTCGGCAACAGGTCCCAGCCGCGCAGCACCTCCGTGACGCCCTGCAGGGCGTCGTGCACGACCACGGCGAGTTGGTAGGCGACGGCGCCGTCGCGGCGCACCACCAGGAAGTCGCCGACCTCTCGGCCGGGATCGGAGCTGAACGCGCCCGCGAAGCCGTCCTCGAGCGCGATCGTGCCGGGCTCCACGCAGAGCCGCAGCGCCGCGTCCCGCCCGATCCGCTCGGCGGTCTCGGCCGAGGCCGGGAAGCGCCCGCGACAGGTGCCCGGGTAGCGCACCTCGCCGTCGGTCGCGTGCGGGGCGGAGAGCGCGACCTCGCGACGCGTGCAGGTGCACGCGAACGCCAGGCCGCGCGCCAAGAGATCGCGGGCGGCGGCGCGCAGCGCTGCCTGCGCCTGGGACTGGAAGAGCACCGGTCCGTCCCAATCGAGCCCGAGCCACTCGAGGTCCGCGAGCACGCGGTCGGACGCGCCCGGCTTCACGCGCTCGCGATCGAGGTCCTCGATGCGCAGCACCACGCGTCCGCCGCGCGAGCGCGCGTGCCACCAGGCGAAGAGGAAGCTGCGCGCGTGTCCCACGTGCAGGTAACCCGTGGGACTGGGCGCGAGCCGACCCACGGGGGCATCGGACGCCGGCCCAGCGCGCGCGGAGCTCACGTGAGCCGAGCGAGCGCCGCGGACGCGAGGCCCAGCACCAGGAAGAAGCCGCAGGTGTCGGTGACGGTCGTGAGGATCGGTCCGGAGGCGAGGGCCGGATCGCGGCCGAAGGACTTCAGCACGCGCGGCACCGAGCCGCCGACGCACACGGCGATGAGCGTGTTCAGCGCGAGCGCCGTCCCGACGACGAGACCGAGCCACGGGTTCCCCTTCCAGACCCAGGCCACGAGCGCGATCAGGAGGCCCAGCGCGAGGCCGTTGAGCACGCCCACGCGGAACTCCTGCCCGAGCACGCGCACGAGATCGAGCGGCCGCGCGACGCCCAGCGTGAGCTCGCGCAGGCTGACGGCGACCGCCTGGCTGCCCGAGCAACCGCTCATGTCGGAGATGATGGGCAGGAAGACCGCCAGCACGATCACGCTCTCGAGCGTCTCTTGGTAGAGCGTGATGACGCTCGCGGCCGCGATGTTGAGACCGATGTTGACCGTCAGCCACGAGAGGCGCCGGCGCGAGCGCAGGAGGAGCGGCATGCTGCGCAGCTCTTCGCCGCCCACGATGCCCTGCGTGTGGCGGAAGACCTCGTGGCTCTCCTCGGCGACGGCGGCCTCCGCCGCAGAGCGGCGCAGCACGCCGAGCAGGACGCCCTCGGCGTCGACGACGGGCACGCCGTAGTAGCGATTCTGCTCGAAGAAGCGCACGAGCTCGTTCAGCGGAGCGTCCACGCGCACGGACTTCGGCTCGCGGATCATGAGCCCGGCGATGGGGCGGTTGCGCGGCGCGAGCAGGAGGTCGCGCAGTCGCAGCACGCCCGCCAGTCGACCGCGCGCGTCGCAGACGTAGGCGTACTGGACGTCGTAGGTGGAGTACTCGTCGGCATTCCGGCGGAGCTGGTCGACGACCTGGTCCACCGTCTGCCCCTCGTCGAGCTCGACGTACTCCGTGATCATGAGCCCGCCGGCGGTGTCGTCCGCGTGCGCGACGAGCTCGCGGATCCCCTGCGCCTCCGCGGGCTGCATCTCGGCCAGGATCGCCTCGGCCTCGCGCCCGCCGATCTCGCCCAGGAGGTCGGCCTGCTGGTCGCTCGGCAGCTCCTCGAGGATGCGCGCCGCCGCCCCCGGCTCGAGGTTCTCGAGCGCCTCCGTGGCCTGCACCTCGGGGATGTGCTCGAGCACGTCGGCCGCCGCCGCGGGCTCGAGCAGCGCGATGAGCCCGGAGCGATCGTCCTCGCGGAGCTGCGCCACGGCGCGCACGGTCTGGAGCGGATCGAGCTCGGCGACGAAGTCGCGCACGCGTTCGCGGTCGCCACCCGACACCAGGGCGGCGAGTTCCTGCCAGGGCGATCCGGACTCGCGGGCGGAGCTCATGGAGGGGATCGCAGGGGCGCGGGTCGTGGGTCCGGCGTCGCGCGCGGAGTCTATCGCTTCGAGCGGGCGGTCCGTAGCCTCCGCGTCATGCGTTCCCGCGTGCTCGTCGTCTACGAGACCGGTTGGGACCGTCGCCAGCTCGAGGCGTGCCGGAGCGCCTGGTCGGAGCGCTTCGAGGTCCAGTTCGCGGAACCGAAGGACAGCGAGGTGCGCTGGGACCACGACGTCCTTCACTTCATCGACCGCGCCGTCGAACGCTCGCGCGACCCGAGCCGCGCGCTGCACGGAGTCTTCAGCTCGAGCGACTATCCCGGCGCCGTCGCGGCCGGCGCGATCGCGACGGCCCTGGGGCTCCGCGGCACCCCGCCCGAGCACCTGCTCCGCGCAGGTCACAAGTACTACTCGCGCCTCGCCCAGCGCGCCTGCATTCCCGAGGCGGTGCCGCGCTTCGCCCTGGTCGACCCGGCCCGCCCGGAGACCTGGGAGCCCGCCTGCGGCTTCCCGTGCTTCGTGAAACCGGTGAAGGGCGCGTTCGGCCTGCTCGCACGGCGCGTCGGCGACCGCGACGCGCTGGCCGAGCACTTCGGCTCCGAGGCGGTGGGGGAGTTCCTCGCCTCCTGGATCGCCATGTTCGAGACCCTCGTGGCGCGCTACGCGTCGTTCGAGCACGGCGGGCGCTTCTTCATCGCCGAGGGCGAGCTCGAAGGCGAGCTCGTGACGGTGGAGGGTTGCTGCGCCGGTGGAGCCTTCCACCTCCTCGGCATCGTCGACTCGACCCTGCATCCCGGCACGCGCAGCTTCGCGCGCTTCGACTACCCCTCCGCGCTGCCGCCTTCCGTGCAGGAGCGCATGCGCGAGCTCGCCCTGCGGATCGCGCTCGCCCTCGGCCTCGAGGACGTGTGCTTCAACGTCGAGATGTTCTGGGATCGCGCGCGCGACGAGGTGAAGGTGCTCGAGCTGAACCCGCGCATGGCCGGCCAGTTCGGCGACCTCTACCAGAAGGTCGACGGCGTGAACTCCTACGAGGTTGCGCTGGCGCTCGCGTGCGGCGCCGAGCTCCCGCGCCGCACCGGCGGCGAGCACGCCGTGGCCGCGAGCTTCCCGTTGCGCGTCTTCCATCCCGCGCGCGTCGCGCGCGCCCCGACGTCCGACGACGTGCGGGCGGCCGAGGCGCTCTTCCCCGGGACGCACGTGTGGATCGAGGTCGCGGAGGGCGACGTGCTCGCGGACTTCACGAGCGTCGAGGACGGCGAGAGCCTGCGCTACGCGGTCGTGAACCTCGGCGCGAGCTCGCGGGCCGAGGCGGCGCGACGCCTGGCGGCCGTGCGCGAGCGACTCGGTTTCGTGCTCGAGCCGCTCGCGGCGCCGACCCGCCCTTCAGGAGCACGCTGAAGGGCGGGAGCCCGAAGGCCGCTAGTAGCGGTAGTGGTTGGGCTTGTACGGCCCTTCCACCGGGACGCCGATGTAGTCGGCTTGGGACTTCGTGAGCTCGGTCAGCTTGGCGCCGAGCTTGTCGAGGTGCAGGCGGGCGACCTTCTCGTCGAGGTGCTTGGGCAGCACGTAGACCCCGTTCTCGTACTTCCCCGCGTTCGCGAACAGCTCGATCTGGGCGATGACCTGGTTCGAGAAGCTGTTCGACATCACGAAGCTCGGGTGACCCGTGGCGCAACCGAGGTTCAGGAGCCGCCCTTCCGCCAGCACGATCACGGCGTGCCCGTCGGGGAAGATCCAGTGGTCGACCTGGTTCCCGTGCTCGGCCGGGTTCTTGATGTTCACCTTCTTGATCCCCGCGAACTTCGCGAGGCCGGCCATGTCGATCTCGTTGTCGAAGTGACCGATGTTGCCGACGATGGCGTTGTGCTTCATGCGCGCCATCTGCTTGGCCGTGATGATGTCCTTGTTGCCGGTGGCCGTGACGAAGACGTCGCCCTCCTCGACGACGTCCTCGAGCCGCTTCACGTCGTAGCCCTCCATGAGCGCCTGCAGCGCGCAGATCGGGTCGATCTCCGTGATCACGATGCGGCAGCCCTGACCGCGCAGCGACTGGGCGCAGCCCTTCCCGACGTCGCCGTAGCCGCAGATGACGGCCACCTTGCCGGCGAGCATGACGTCGGTCGCGCGCATGATCCCGTCGACGAGGCTGTGGCGGCAGCCGTAGATGTTGTCGAACTTCGACTTCGTCACCGAGTCGTTCACGTTCATGGCCGGGAAGGGCAGCACGCCCTGCTCCTGCATCTGGTACAGCCGGTGGACGCCGGTCGTCGTCTCCTCGGTGACGCCGCGGATCGCCTCGGCCGTCTTCGTCCACTTGCCGGGGTCCTGCTTCGACGACGCGGCGACGAGCGCGACGAACTCGCGCCAGTCCTCGGCGTCGTCGGCGGTCACGGCGGGCACCTTCCCGGCCTTCTCCCACTCCATGCCCTTGATCACGAGCATGGTCGCGTCGCCGCCGTCGTCGAGGATCATGTTGGGCCGCTCGCCGTTGGGCCAGGTGAGCGCCTGCTCGGTGCACCACCAGTACTCGGCCAAGCTCTCGCCCTTCCAGGCGAAGCACGCGATCCCGGCCGGCTTCTCCGGCGTTCCCTGCGGACCGACGACGACCGCCGCCGCCGCGTGGTCCTGCGTCGAGAAGATGTTGCACGAGGCCCAGCGCACCTTTGCGCCGAGCTCGACCAGCGTCTCGATCAGGACGGCGGTCTGGATCGTCATGTGGAGCGAGCCCGTGATGCGCGCTCCGGCGAGCGGCTTCGACGCGCCGAACTCCTCGCGCAACGCCATCAGGCCGGGCATCTCGTGTTCCGCGAGCTCGATCTCCTTGCGGCCGAACTTGGCGAGGGAAAGCTTGGCGACCTTGTAGTCGGCGCCCGTGTCGGTCTTCGTCAGCATGTCGTCTACCTTCGGTGGCTCGGTGGCTTCAGGGACGTCCGGCGCCGGAACCCGCGGCGCCGGCGGTCGTGAGATGCGAGACGCGCGGGACGCGCCCGCGCACGGCGTAGAGCGCGAGCTCGACGGGACTCCCGGTCGGGCTCGTGGGGGAATAGCGGTCGTCGATCGGATCGACGGCGACGTCGACGAAGCCGGCGCGCTGGAAGGCCTGGTGCACGTCGACCGGCGCGAGGCCGAGGTGGCGATCGCCGAGCTCCGCTTGCATCCAGGTCTCGCCGTGCGGCGCGAGCTCGACCACGACCGCCGTCCCGCCCGCGCGCACGACGCGGCGCATCTCGGCGAGCGGCAGGTCGAGCTCCGGGACGTGGTGCAGGACCATGCCGGCCACGACGGCGTCGAGCTCGCCGTCGCCGATCGGAAGGGAGTCGAGCTCGCCGCGGCGGAACTCGAGCTCCGTGCCGCGCGCCACGGGGGCGAGGCGCTTCGCGGCCTCGTCCAGCATGCCCTGCGACTGATCCACGCACACGAGGCGCGCACAGTGCCCCAAGAGCGCGCGCGCGAAGTAGCCCGTTCCGCAGCCCAGGTCCGCGACCACGAGCCCCTCGGGCAAGAGGTGTACGGCGGCGCGCTGCCGCGCTTGTCCGGTCGCGAAGGCGACGCCGCGCTTGTCCCACTGCGAGGCGACGCCGTCGAAGAAAGCACCGGCTCGCTGGCGGCGGGCGCTCTGTACCTCCTCGAGCCGCACGAGGTCGGCCTCGTGCTCGGGCAAGCCGGAGAGTGCGCCGCCGAGCGCGCTCCACAGCCGGCTCGCGAGCGCGCTGCCGTTCGCGCCGGCTCCCGCCGCGCCGCGCGCAGGCGCGAGCGGCCCGAGCGGCGCAGGCGAAGGGCTGCGGCGCAGGAACGTGGTGGCTCCCGCGTGGCGCTCGGAGACCAGCCCGGCCTCGCGCAACAAGCGCAGATGATTGCTGACGCGGCTCTGGGCCAGGCCGAGCGCCCGCGAGAGCTCGCCGACCGAGAGCTCCGCGCGCTCCAGGAGGGCCAACATGCGCAGGCGCGTGGGGTCGCCCAGGAGCTTGAGGAGTGGGGTCGGGTCGGTCGTCGTCACGCCCACCAACATAACATCATGACAGAGTGATGGAACCCCTCTGGCGGGCCCGCCGGGAACTCGGAGAGCCCTATGGGGGGGCCTACAACCCTCCGCTCCACCCCTCGTGCGCCCCTCGAAAGGGAGACACCCCAGCCTCCCCGTTCGGGGAAGGTGGGGTGTCTCAGGGGGGGAGCCTGCCGGCGGGCGCGCTCGCGATCCCACGCGCGCGCGCTCCTCCGGTGGCTGGAGAGGAGTGTGCGGCGGGCGTGCGAAGGCCGGATGAAGCTCCCGTCGGGTGTTCGCGAAGTCCGTGCGGGGCGCGACGGGCCCGCGACTACTCGTCTGCGTACCCCAGCGCGGAGAGCTCCGCGCGCGCCTCCGCCGAGAGCTCCCCGCGGGCCGTGGCGCTCGCGAAACGCGCGTCCTCCGGCGCCTGCTCGGCGCGCCAGGCCGCGTAGCGCGCGTAGATCGCCTCGAAGTGCGCCCGACCGGCGGCGGTGTCGTGGAGGTCGTCGCGCTCGCCGGGATCGCTCGCGAGGTCGAAGACCTGCCGGTCGACGACCTGGCCCTCCGCGCGGAACGCGATCTTGAAGCGCGCGTCGAAACGCACGGTCGATTCGTCGCCGACGGTCACGACGCGCGGGCGCCGTGGTTCGAAGGGCACGCCCCGCACGAGCGGCATCAGGCTCTCGCCCTGCACGCCCGCGGGCAGCGGGACGCCGAGCGCGTCGAGCAAGGTCGGCAGCAGGTCGACCGAGGCCACGGGCTCCGCGATGCGACGCGCGTGGCGGCCGTCCGGGAAGCGGATGAACAGCGGGACGCGCGCCTGCTCGTCCCACAGCCGCCCGTGTCCGATCCAGCCGTGCTCGCCGAGTCCCTCGCCGTGGTCGCTCGTGAACACGAAGATCGAGCGGTCGAGCAGGTCGCTCTCGCGGAGCTTCGCGACGAACGGAGCGAGGCTCTGGTCGGCGCCGAGCACCAGGGCGTCGTACAGGTCCTCGAGATAGAGGAGCTCGCGCTCGCCGAAGCGTCCTTCGGCGAGCAACGGCACGTAGTCCGCTTCGCCGCAGCGCCCGCTCGGATCGAAGGGAGGCGGATCGACGCGCGCGAGGCGCCCGAGCGGGCCGGGGGGCGCCTCGTAGGGACAGTGCGGATCGTATCCGTGGAGGAACAGGAAGAACGGTCCCGCGCGCGGCTCGGCGAGCCACTCCAGCGCGAAGGGCAGGGACGTCGCGAAGGTGCGCTTGAAGAGCGCTTTGGGGCCGCCGCGCGCGCGATAGGTCTCGAAGCCGTGGGCGAGGCCGAAGCTCTCGCGCAGGAAGCCTCCGCCGGTGAAGCCCGCCGTGCGGTAGCCCGCCTCCGCGAGCAGGCTCGCGAGCGTGTAGGGCGGCTCGACGCGCGGTCCGTTCTCGCGCAGACCGTGGCGCTCCGCGAACTGGCCGGTGAACAGGGACAGGTGGCTCGGACCGGTGAGCGTGCTCGATGCCAGGCAATCCTCGAACACGACCGACTCGCGCGCGAGCTCGTCGAGCAGCGGCGTCGTCGCGCGCTGCGTGCGTCCGTAGTACGACAGGCGGTCCGCGCGCAGCGTGTCCAGGGAGACGAGCACCAGGTTCGGCCGCTCGTCCCCGCACGCTTGGGCGAACAGGACGAGGAGCGCGAGCGTGCTGCGGCGCGGGGACACGCGGGCGAGCGTATCATCCCCGTCATGCGCTCCCTCCACTCCCGAGCGACGCTCGCGTCCACTTGCGCGCTCGCGCTGATCGCGAGCGCGTTCTGCCCGCGCAGCGACGAGCCCGACCCTCCCGCGCCGCAAGATCAGGAGATCCACCCGCTGCGCGGCGTGCGCGTGAAGCAGGATGGAGCCTTCCCCGGGTACACGCTCTTCGCCCCGCTGCAGTCGGGGACGGTCTACCTGGTCGACATGGACGGCGTCGTGGTCCACTCCTGGACGGGCGATCGGGCCCCCGGCGTGTCCGTCTACCTGCTGGACGGCGGGAACCTCTTGCGCACCCTGCGCCTGGAGGACAACCCGACCTTCCACGGGGGAGGCATCGGGGGCCGGGTGCAGGAGGTCACCTGGGACGGGGACGTCGTGTGGGACTACACGCTCTCCACGCCCGAGCGGATGCAACACCACGACGTGCAGCCGCTGCCGAACGGCAACGTGCTGTTCATCGTCTTCGAGCGCATGTCGGCCGAGGAAGCGCGCGCCGTCGGTCGCGACCCCGAGCACATCGCGGAGAGCGGCTTCTGGCCCGACGCGATCCTGGAGATCGAGCCCGTGCGCCCGAACGGCGGCCGCGTGGTGTGGGAGTGGTACGCGTCCGACCACCTGGTGCAGGATCGCGATCCGACGCTCGCCTTCCACGGCGACCCGACCGAACAGGTGGGCAAGTTCGACGTGAACGCCGAGCACCGCGACCGGCCGCCGATGACGGCCGAGGAGCGCCGTCTCCGGGAGGAGATGGAACGCGAAATGGCGGGCCTCGGCTACTCCGGGAACGACGAGGACGTCGAGGACGGCGCGACGAGCGAAGGTTGGCCGCTCGAAGCCGACTGGATGCACACGAACTCGGTGGACTACCACCCCGAGCACGACCTCGTCCTGCTCTCGAGCCCGCGCTTGAACGAGATCTGGATCATCGATCACTCCACGACGACGGAGGAGGCAGCGGGAGGGAGCGGCGGTCGCTTCGGTCGCGGCGGCGAGGTGCTCTATCGCTGGGGCAACCCGCGCAACTTTGGCGCGGGCGACTTCTCCGATCAACAGCTCTTCGGGCAGCACGACGCGCGCTGGATCCCGCCCGGCTGTCCCGGCGCGGGCAACCTGCTCGTGTTCGACAACGGCTCGTTCCGACCGGGCGGCGTCGGGTACTCCCGCGTGCTCGAGCTCGCGCCGCCCTTCGACCCCCGGCGCGGATTCACGCGCGAGCCGGGGACGGCGTTCGGTCCGCGCGAGCCCGCCTGGAGCTACCAGGCGCCGAAGCCCAGGGAGTTCTACTCCTTCTTCATTTCCGGTGCGGAGCGCTTGCCGAACGGCAACACGCTCGTCTGCGCCGGCGCGCGCGGGCGCCTGTTCGAGGTGACGCCGGCGGGCGAGATCGTGTGGGAGTACTTGAATCCCTTCGGCGGCGAGATCCCGCCGAGCTTCGGCCGCGCGGGCGGGCCGGTGGATCTGAGCACCATGGACCACCACGCGGTGTTCCGCGCGACGCGCATCCCCCTCGATCACCCGGGTCTGCCCGACGAGCTCCGCGCGCGCTGAGCGCTAGAGCGCGAG
Source organism: uncultured Planctomycetaceae bacterium (assembly GCA_964413535.1). Classification (GTDB taxonomy): domain Bacteria; phylum Planctomycetota; class UBA1135; order UBA1135; genus CAYPTB01. The sequence continues at coordinate 31,174 of CAYPTB010000043.1, forward strand.
TAGCTCGACGGCCAGCACCTCGACCTCGACCTCGCCCGCGGGGATCGCGAGCGTCCCGTGCATACCGGGGCGCAGACCCAAGAGCCCCGCGGCGAGCGGCGCGCGATAGGAGATGACCCCGTCGTCGTCCTGCGTGTCCCACGGACCGAGGATCGCCACGCTGTGGACCTGGCGCGTCCCGAGGTCGCGGTAGCGCACGCGCGTGCCAGGCGCCGCCGTGTCGGGCGGCAGGGAGACTTCCTCGATCAGCCTCGCGCTGCGCAGCTCGGTCTCGATGTCCTGCGCGCGCTCCGTGAGCGTGCGCTGCTCCGCGATCGCCGACTCCCACTCCGAATTCTCCGAGAGGTCGCCGAAGGCCGCCGCCTTCCCGATGGCCTCCGAGTTCGCGGGGAGCTTCACCTCCATGAGCTCGCGCAACTCCGCTCGGCGCCGCTCGAGGCCGGCGCGCGTCGTCCACAGCCCGGTCTCCCAGAAGGGCTTCTCCAGGTCGCGGAAGATCTCGGGCGCCAGCTCGGCGACGATCGCGACGAGCTCGTTCTCGAGCGGGGCGTCGATGCCGCGCGCGACGAAGTTGAGCGTACTGCGCAGCAGGGCCACGTCCTCGTTCGCGAGCAGACGCCGCAGCACCGAGGGCGACCCGCTCGTGAGGACGCTCGTCAAGCGCTGCTGCGCGCGCTGCAAGATCGGATTGCGGATGCGCCCGGCCTCGAGGTAGACCGCCAGGCGCACGAGCGACTGCACGCGGTGCGCGCAAATCGGCCAGTCCCCCTGCAGGCGATCGTTCTCGGCGAGCTCGGCCAGCGCGACGAGCAGGTGCGGGTTGCGCGTCGGCCGACTCAGGAGACCCGTGTAGTGCTCGGCCAGCTCGGCCGTCCGTCCGCTCTCGAAGAGCTCGCCCACGAGCATGCGCACCATTCCGGGAGCCGCGTGCTGGAGGTGTTGCAGGATCTCCGCCGTGCGGCGCTCGGGATCGGGGTAGATCTCGGAGAGCAACGTGACGCAGCGCTCCTGATCGCGCGCGTGCGCGAGCTCGGCGAACAGGGACCACAGTGCGGGCGGCTGCGAAGGGTCGCTCGGCGGCGGCGCCGCGGCGGCCCGCGCCACGCGCTCGCGCAACGGTGTGGGCGTCAGGCCGCGCTGGTCGCGCAGGAGCATCCAGGCGCCGAGTCGGGCGGCGAGCGGCATGTGCGGTTCCGCGGCGAGCTCCTCGAGCGTCGCGAGCGCGGCCTCGCGCACCGTCGGGTCGACGTGCCCGCCCGTCAAGAGGTCGCGCACGCGCGTGAGCACCTTGCCGAGGTCTCCCACCAGACGCAGCGAACGCCGCACGCTCTCGGCCGGATCCGAAGCCGTCGCCAGGATCTGCACCTGGACCTTGGTGCTCGTCCCCGTGATCTCGAACCACGGACTCGACTCCGCGTGCTTGCGCGCCTTGCGCCACCAGCCGTTGAACGACGTCCCGTCGACGCCGAGCTGCGAGAGGGCCCCCTTGATGACGGGATAGGCGGCCTTGCCGCGAAAGCGCCCGAGAACGTTCTTCAACACTTCGAGCGGCTCCTCGCGCACGAGCCGCGAGAGCTCGTCGGGATTGCGCACGACGAGCGAGCGCAGATCTTCCGGAGCGAGCACCTCGAAGATGTCGATGGCCGACGTGAGCGGGAAGCGATCGCTGCGCCCGGTCTTGAAGCGCACGACCACCTCGTGGCCCTCGAGATCGGTGACCAACCCGATGCCCCAACCCTTCGAGTGGAACACGGCCGCGCCCGGGATCAGCAACATGCAGCGTTCGAAGGCTCGCCACGCCGAGCGGATGTCCGGCGCCCCCACGCGCAGCCCGGCGACCGCCGCGTAGGGCTCGAACCAGGCCTCGGCGCTCCACGCTGCGTGCGCCGTCTCGAGCAGCGGCGGCCCGAGCTCACCGGGGTTCCCGCCCTGGAGCAGGACCGAGCCGAGCAAGCGCGCCGCGTCGGCGTGTCTCCCTGCTCCGCGCAGGAGTTCGGAGTGCTCGCGCACGAGCGGCACGCAGCGTTGCATCTGCTTCTTGTCCGCCGCCAGCCGGATCGCCTCGTGGACCGCGTCGAGCGGTCCATCGGCCAGCATCAGATTGGTCCAGGCGTCCTCGAACTCGGTCCACTTCTCTCGGCTGACGAGGGCTGCAAGCGACATGGGGCGGATCCTGGGGCGGAGGGTCGAGCCGCGCTCGGCGGCGGAGCATTATGGTGGTCGCCTATCTCCACTGAAAGGGATTGAGCGCCGGCGACCGTCCGGCGACGATCGCTCCCGATGCACGATCGGCCCCCCACGCGCCAAGCCGACCCCTCTCCGCCGCCCCGCTTCGCGACTCCCACCAACCGCTCGGTCCCCGTGGCGGCGCCCGGCGAATTCTCCGCGCTCTCCCTGCGCGGGCTCTCGGTCTGGCCCCCGGTCGTGCTCGCGCCGATGGCCGGGGTCACGAACTACCCCTTCCGCAGCCTGTGCCGGGAGTTCGGAGCCGGGCTCTTCGTCTCCGAGATGATCACGGCCCGCGGCTTCCTGGCCGGCCACCGCATGACGCGGCTGCTCGCGAGCGCCGCCCCGGACGAGCGCCCGCGCTCGATCCAGGTCTACGGCAGCGACCCGATCGCCGTCGGCCTGATGGTGCGCGAGCTCGTCGACGAGGGCGTCGACCACATCGACATCAACTTCGGCTGCCCGGTCCGCAAGGTGACGAGCCACGGCGGCGGCGCCGCCATCCCGGCCAAGCCGCGCCTGATGGCTCGCATCGTCCGCGCGGGCGTGAAGAGCGCGGGAGCGGTCCCGTTCACCGTCAAGGTCCGCAAGGGCCTCGACGAGCGGCTCACGACCTTCCTCGACTCCGGACGCGTGGCACAGGAGGAGGGCGCCGCCGCCATCGGCCTGCACGCGCGCACCGCCGCTCAGCTCTACGACGGCGCCGCCGACTGGAACGCGATCGCCGAGCTCGTGGCGCACGTCCGGATCCCCGTGCTCGGGAACGGCGACGTGTGGGAGCCCTGGGACGCGCTGCGCATGCTGCGCGCGACCGGCTGCGCGGGCGTGATCGTGGGCCGCGGCTGCCTCGGCCGCCCGTGGCTCTTCGCCGAGCTCGCCTCCGTCTTCGACGGCCGCGAGCCCGAGGCTCCGCCGCGCCTGGGCGCGATCGCCGCGATCATGCGCGACCACGCGCGCCGCCTCGCCGCCTTCTTCGGCGAGCCGGTCGGCATGCGCCAGATGCGCAAGTGGGGGACCTGGTACACGAAGGGCTTCGCCGGCTCGGCCGCCGTGCGCGCTACCTTCGGGCGCATCCAGACCCTCGCAGACCTGGAGGTCGTCCTCGCCACGCTCGACCCCGACGAGCCCTTCCCGCTCGGCGCCGTGACCGTCAGCCGCGCCAAGAAGAGCGGCACCCAGAAGGTCTCGCTGCCCCACGGCTACCTCGACGACCGCGACGACGACACGCCGCCCAAGTGCCCGCACGACGCCGACGAGCTCGCGGCCTGGGAAGCCGCGCTCGGCTCCGGCGGCTGACCCCGCGCCGGATACGCCCCGTCGAGAGCCCCGGCCAGTCAGCGGGGCGGCCGAGGCCTCTGCTTGTCACCGCCGTTGCCAACTCTCCACCGACGCCGCATCCTGCGCGGGAGAGCCCTTCGCGGGCGGAGGTGACGGATGAGCGCATTCGGGAACGGCGAGGCGGTGAACCTGCAGCGCAAGCTCCAGAGCTTCGACGAGCACTGGGTGCCCAAGGTGGTGGCGGAGCTGAACGGCCAGCACGTGAAGGTCGCGAAGTTCGCGGGCGAATACGTCTGGCACCGCCACGAGCACGAGGACGAGCTCTTCCTCGTCCTCGAGGGCGAGGTCGACATCCACCTGCGCGACCGCACCGTGCACCTGTCCCCAGGCGAGCTCTTCGTCGTCCCGCGCGGCGTCGAGCACAAACCCGAGGCCACCGCGCCCGCCTCCGTACTCCTCTTCGAACCCAAGACGACCCGCAACACCGGCAACGTCGACCACGCCTGGACCATCGAGGCCGAAGACCTCGAGCGCATCTGACCTCGGCAGGTCGAGCAGTGCCGCTTGCGGAGTCACTTCGAGGAGATCCGTCCCTCCGCGAGGGGCCGCGCGCGGTCGACCTCCAGCACGTCAGGCGGGACGGAGCCCGCGTACACCGCGTAATCCGCGTCGCGGAGCGGCGTAGCGATCCAGCGGGCGAAGTAGCCGAGGGCGGAGCCGCCCGGACCGGTGTCGAAGACGGCGGCGACGTCGCCGAAGTCGATCCAACCGCCGAGGTCGCCCACCACCTCGTCGTCCGGGGTATCGATCGCTCCACGCCGAACGCGCACTCCGCAGTCCCCGGGGACGGTCTGCTTCCAGGCTGCATTGATGTCCTCGTTGCCGTAGAGGACGAGAGGCCTCCCCGCGTGCACCGCGCGTTGTAGGATCTCTCGGTCGCTCATCAGCAACGGTGCGCGTCCAGCGAGATACCCAACGAGCTGCTGGTCGAACCGGGCTCGAGCTAGTGAACGGCGGTTCTCTTCCTCGGTTCCCGCGGTGCCGTACACGAAGTAGTGAGAGGCGAGCGGATGATGGCCGAGGATTCCTCCGTCGAAGATCGCCGCATTTCGATCGGAGGGAGCGCGCGGATCCCGCGGCTGCGATACGGACGCCTGCCAGCGCAGGAACTCCGGCTCCTCGGTCGTGTCGTCGTCTCCGTCGGCGTAGACGGCGACGGGAGCGATGAACCAGCGACCGTCGAGCTTGGGCACGTTGCTGAGATCCTGGGAATAGGTTCCCACCCAAGTCATTCCGAGGGGAGCCACGAAGTGACCGTCCCTCCACTCGGTCACGAGAGGGATGGGCGCGCCCTCCGGCGCCATCCTGCCGTAGTGGACATGGAGGTACTGCGCGGCGACCGTCGACGCGTTGAACACAGGGAAGGCAACGTCGTCGAGGATGTCGCTGTCTCCCGAGTACACGCCGAGGATCGTCCACACCACGTCCCAGGTCCCGATCACACAGCGCTTCGCGGGCGACCAGAGCTCGAGCTCGAACGGGCCGTCGATGCCGGTGACGAAGAGCTCGTTCGCGCCGGCGCGCAGCGCGACCGGCACCCCGCGGAAGCCCTTGCGACGAGGGTCGCCGTAGAAGCCCTCGCCGTTCACGAACAGCACCTCGGCACCCGTGAGTCGCGCCATCCGCACCTCGTCCGCCGCGACCTGGACGCGTGCATAGGCCCACGAGACTCCCTCCATCGGCTTCGCGCTCGTCCACGTCGTGCCGCCGAACTCCTCGCCAACCCGCGGGGGCGTCGCGCTCTCCGTGACGTATTGCTGGAACACGCTGAGCGGCACCGCGTCGCCCGCGAGCCAGAGCCACACATCGACCTCGATGGGATCCGTCGGCGGTGACGGCGCGTGCTCCGGGACCGGGTCGGCAAACTCTCCGCTGCCCCAGATCTGCGGGTAAGGCGCTCGCGGCTCCTCCTGAGCCTTCGCGGGGAGCAAGCCGAGGGAAGCGAGAACGAGAGCGCTCGCGAGCGGAAGCGTGTGCATGAACGAGTTCGAGTAGGAGGGTGAGGTCGGAAGGCTCCGATCCTCTCCCCACCGCTGGGGGATCTTGGAGGGGGGGGGCGCTGGAACCACTCGACGCCGCGACGGTGTCGGTCATCTTCCTAAGATTGCGCGCTTGGACGCGGTCGAGATGGTGGTGGTGGGGGCGGGGGCGGCCGGGTTGTGGGCGGCGGAGTGCGCGGCGCGGGCGCTCTGCGACGCGGGGCGAGCGCCCGACGTGCTCGTGCTCGAGAAGACGCCGAGGGCAGGGACCAAGGTGCTCGCGAGCGGCGGGACGCGCTGCAACCTGACGACGACGCTGCCGCCGGACGCGGCGGCGGCGCTGTTCGGGCGGCGCGGCGAGCGCTTCCTGCGGCGCGCGTTCCGCGAGCTCGGCCCGGAGCTCGTGCGCCAACGTTTCGACGCGTGGGGCGTCGCGACCGTCACGTCGGAGTGGGAGAAGGTCTTCCCGGAGAGCGGGCGGGCGAAGGACGTGCGCGATGCGCTCGTGCGAGCGTGCGAGGCCGCCGGTGCGCGCATCCGGCTCGGATCCGGCGTGGCAGCCATCGAGCCGGCCGAGGGCGCCAGCGGCGAACGCGATCGCGTTGCGCACGGTGAGCGAGCGATAGAGGGGAGCGGGGGAGCGACGAACGAACGCGGCGCGCACGGTTGGCGCGTGCGGCTGGCGGACGGCGAGAGCGTCCTCACGCGCAGGCTCCTGCTCGCGCCGGGCGGCAAGAGCTATCCGGCGACGGGCACGACCGGCGACGGCTACGCGTGGCTCGCGCGCCTCGGGCTTCCGATCGTCGCACCGCTGCCGGCGCTGACTCCGGTCGTGAGCGAGGCGTCCTGGGTGCGCGAGCTGACCGGCATCGCGCTGCAGGATGCCGTCGTGAGCTTGCGCGGCCCGGATGGACGCGTGCTCGGCCGGCGGCGCCGCCCCGTGCTCTTCACGCACACGGGATTGTCGGGGCCGGGCCCCATGGACCTCTCCGGCGAACTCGCGCGCGAGCAGGCACGCGCGGCCGACGCGGGAGAGACGATCGAGCTCGAACTCGCGATCGATCTGCTGCCGGACGTTTCGCGCGAGACGCTCGTCGCGTGGCTCGTCGAGCTTGCCGCCGCGCCCGGTTCTCCGCGGGTCTCCGCCGCGCTGCCTGGCGAGCTCCCGCGCCGGCTCGTGGCCGCCGCGTGCGAGCAAGCGGGCCTCGCGCCGGATCCGCGCGCGAACGAGATCTCGCGCTCCAAGCGCCACGCGCTCGTGGAGACCTTGAAGGCCCTGCGCGTGCCCGCGACCGGCACGGCGGGCTTCGAGAAGGCCGAGGTCACGAGCGGCGGACTCGCGCTGGATGCGCTCGATCCCGGCACGCTGCGCGTGCGCGGCTTCGCGAACCTGTGGGCGTTCGGCGAGGTGATCGACCTCGACGGGCCGATCGGCGGGCTCAACTTCCAGGCGGCGTTCGCGACAGCGGAGCTCGCCGGCCGGGATGCGGCGCGCGCGTGACGAGCGCGGCCGTCAGGGATCGAGCGCGCCGAACTCGCGCATCACGCGCACCAAGGTCGCGTAGTCCTCGCGCGCCTCCGCCGCGAGCGCGGCGCGGCGATTCTGGCCCTTCGCGAGGAGCTTCTTGTCGCGGTTCGTCTTCTTGACCCAGCCGTCGAGGAAGCGCTTCCAGGTCTTCGCGCTCGGGAGCTTCTCGAGCAGTTCCTCCGGCGAGGCGCCGTGGAACTCCCACAGCGCGTGGAAGCGCTCGAGGTTCGGGCCGTAGCCGTCGTCGAGCTCCGCGTCGCCGACGAAGTAGCAGCGCGCGAGCGCCTCGCGCAGTCCGCGGTGCTGGTGGGCCGGAGCGAAGAGGTCCTCGCCGACGTGCGCGTAGAGCTTCGGGTGCTGGCTGGGCGAGATCGGCGCGCGCCAGCGCTTCCATTCGTCCTCGAGGTCGTGCACGAGACCGAGCACGTCCACGTCGGGCGTCTCGAAGCTCTCGCCGGACGACCAGGCGTCGTAGAGCGTGATCCCGGGATAGAGGTTGCCGTCGCGGTCGGCGTAGGCGTGTCCGAACGCACCGAGTGCCTGGCGCTGGGCGCCGTCGTCGAGCCACGCGAGGAGCAGGGCCTCCGCCAGATCCAGGTCGTGGGGGAAGCCGTTCAAGGCGTTCTGGAAGGCGCGCTCGACCTCGCGTCCGTCCGCGACGCGCAGGATCGTTCCGCTCCCCCAGTCGTAGACGTAGCCCGGCTCGAGGGAGCGACTCGAGGTGCCCAGCAGGAGTTTGCGCGCGCGCTTCACGCGCAGGTCGTCCGCGTCGAGCGGCGCGCGCTCGATCCCCTGCCCGGGAGCGTGGACCTCGGGGTCGTAGGCGGGCGCCGGCTCGCGGACGGGATAGGTCCCGGGGTCCGCGTCGCGCGCGCCGCGCTCGAGCAGGAAGCGCACGAAGCCCTGCCGCACGCCGGCGCGCTGCAACACCTCGTGGCGGTACCACTCGACGATCTCGTGCTGCGCGTCGAGATCGAGCGCCTCGAAGGCGGACTGGAGCCGGGCGGGCTCGACCTGCTCGGCCTCGTCGGGGCGCGAATCGTCCGGGGCGGCGAGCCACCCGATTAGCAGCGGGAGCAACGGGAGCAGCGGGAGCAGCATGGCGACATGGTGGCCTCCGCCGCGGCTGCGCGGGAGTCCCGCGACGCGCTCCGTGCTCGGGCGAGCTCTCGGGAAGAAGGTGGGGGCGGCCCCCGCAGTGGGCCGCCCCCGGGGTCGCCCGTGAGAGCGATCCACTTCGGAGGTCGGCCCTCGCGCCGTGCCTACCTCCATCGAAGCCTCGGGCTCGAACCGTTCTTCCTCGCGCGGCGATCCGCCGTCGTCGCCCTTCCCCGGGGCAGGGGAAGCGAGGCTCTCACCACCATGAGTCCTCGGGGCACCACTAGGGGAAGTGGTCGGTCGGAATCGCCCCGGAAGAACGGGGCTTGGCTTACTGGAGAACACTACCCCGGTTCGGCGTCGGGGGCGGATTCCTCGGGAGCTCCCGCAGAAGAGTCGTCGTGCTCCCCGTTTCGGCGTCTGCGGCGACGTCGTCCCCGGCGCTTGCGCACGCCTCCCACGTCTTCCCTGCGCAGGTCGCCCGCCAGCCGATAGCGCTCGACCCAGCCCTCGTAGACGTCCCAGCCCTGGCCCCAGGCGGCGGAGCGCAGGCGGAAGAGCCACAGGGACTCCTCGAAGTCCTCGCTGGCCATGAACACGAGCGGCTTGAAGCGCCGACCGCCGACCTGCGTGAAGCGCGGCTGGTTGGTGATGATGCGCCGGGCGCGCGCCAGGTCGCGGCGCGAGAGCCTCGTCTGCAGGGAGACCGGGCCGAGGACCTCGTCCGTCACGCTGAACAGGTCGTGCGGCGCGTCCGGCAGGGTGCGCGTGGCCGCGTCCGCCTCGCGCTCCACCACGCGCAGGAACGCCACCGCGACCGACAGAGCGGTCGTGGGCACGCGGCCCGCGTGCACGTCGGCGTCGAGCGCCTCGAGCAGGCGCCAGTAGGTGTCGGCGCGATCGTGCGCGGCGGGATCGGGATCGTCCCGGCTCCCGAGGAAGCCGTCGATGGACGGCAGGAGCACGGCGAGCGCGCCGCACGCGCGCATCATGCGGAAGGCGCCGAGCGCGGTGCCCGAGCGCAGGATGCGCAGGACCTCCTCGAGCACCCGCGGCGGCGCCGAGCGCAGGAGCTCGGGAGCGTGGTCGCACATCGCGTCCCAGGTCTCGTCCTCGATGCGGAACCCGAGGCGCGTGGCGAAGCGGATGGCGCGCAGGATGCGCACCGGATCCTCGGCCATGCGCACCGTCGGCGGACCGATCGTGCGCAAGAGACCGGCCTCGAGATCCGCCAACCCGCCGACGTAGTCGATCACCCGGTTGCCGAAGGGCTCGAGGAACAGACCGTTGATCGTGAAGTCGCGGCGGCGCGCGTCCTCCGCCGCCGTCCCGAAGGTGTTGTCCTCGATGATCAGCAGGTCGTCGGAGGTCTCCGTCTCGGGATCCATCCGGAACGTCGCCGTCTCGACGATGTGGTCGCCGTACACGACGTGCACGAGCTTGAAGCGCCGGCCGATGATGCGGCCGTTCCTGAACAGCCGCTTGACCTGGCGCGGGTGCGCCGCGGTCGCGACGTCGAAGTCCTTCGGCTTGCGGCCGAGGATCAGATCCCGCACGCAGCCGCCGACCAAGTACGCTTCGTGTCCGGCGCGCGAGAGGCGCGAGATCACGCGCAGGGCGTCCTGGTGGACGAGCGAGACCGGAACCTCCTCGGCGGGGAGCGATCGAACGATCGGCGCGGAGGAGGCGCGGGATGGAGGCCGGGACTCCGGCTCGATCATGGACACTCGGACACTCGAGGAGCGGTTGTGAGCAGCCGTCGTCGGCCGCTCGGGATCGAACACGTTACACGCCGCGGGCGCTCGTCCGAAGGGGCTCGATCCCTCGACTTCGCGCGCCCCACCGCGCGCCCCACGGGGGAGCTCGCGGCGCTCTCGGTGCGCTTGCGACCCTTCCGGGGCGGGAGTACGCTGCCGCGCTCCCCCACAGGGCAGTAGCTCCCAGCGGGTAGAGCGGCTGATTCCCAATCAGCAGGATCGGGGTGCGAGTCCCTGCTGCCCTGCCAGATCTCCCCCCCAAGATGCCCGCCAGGGACCCCGCACAGGAACCGCCCGACGCCGGAGACGGTTCGTCCCGGGCGGAGAAGGCAGCCCGCCCCGTCCCGACGGACGAGGAGCGCGGCGTCAAGGGACCGCCCGCGACCACCGATCCCGACGAGGTCGTCCAGAACCCCGACACGCCGCTTCCCCCGCGCGCCGAGCTCCTGGCCGCCATGCAGGAGGCCTTCGCCGGCGAGGAGAACGTGCCCGCCCTACTCCTCGAACGCTACGCCGACCACGCGCTGCGCGTCCTCGAGGGCAACCGCCGCATGAACCTGACCGCGATCCTCGATCCGTTCGAGGTCGCCGTGAAGCACTACCTCGACTCGTGGCGCGCGACCCGGCTCCTGCCGTTGATGGGGCGCAGCGTGCTGGACATGGGCTCGGGCGCCGGCTTCCCCGGCATCCCGATCGCCCTGGCCGAGCCCAACGCCACCTTCATGCTGTGCGACTCGACGAAGAAGCGCGCGGACTTCATGCGCGACTCCATCGAAGCCATGGAGCTCAAGAACGTCTCCGCCGTGTGGGACCGCGCCGAGGAGCACCTGGCGCGCCACCACTACGACACCGTCATCATCCGCGGCGTGAGCAGCGTGCGCGAGAACGTGCGGCTCCTGCGCAAGGTGCGCCACTCGCACAAGGACCTCGTGATGCTCAAGGGCCCCGCGTGGTCGCGCGAGGCGCGCGCCGGCGAGCGCGAGGTCGAGCGCTTGGGCTTCCGGCTCGACACGGTCTGGGAGCACGTGCTGCCGAAGGAGCTCGGCAGCCGCGCGATCCTCGTCTTCCGCGCACCCGGCGGGATGGGCGAGTGACCGGTGTCCACCGGAGCCTGGATCGCGCTCGCCGCCGGACTCGTCGTCCTGGTCTTCGTGATCGTGGCGATCCGCGGCTACCCCGAGGACGGCTCGTTCTGAGCCGCGCGTCCTGGCCGGCCGACGAGCCGGAGCTCGCTACGCCGCTGTCGCCGCTACTTATTAGCGCGCGCGGCGAGTGGGTGCCCGGGGGGGGAGTCGAACCCCCACTCCCTTACGAGAACATGGACCTGAACCATGCGCGTCTGCCATTCCGCCACCCGGGCAGGGGCGCGGGACTCTACGGGGCGCCTTTCGCAGGGTCAACCGGGTCGCGGCTCCCGCGCCTTCCCGACCCGATCGTCGTCGGGAGGCGTATAGAGCCCCGGCTGTCGAGCCGCGCGGCGCCGCACTGGGCGCGCCGGGACGCGCCGTGAAGAGCGCGAAGACCGGCGAGCGCTCGATCGCGCAGAACCGCAAGGCGCGCCACGCGTACGCGGTGCTCGAGGAACTCGAGTGCGGCATCGTGCTCCTGGGCAGCGAGGTGAAGACCCTGCGCGAAGGGCGCTGCTCGCTGGCCGAGGCCTACGGCCTGGTGCGGGATGGCGAGCTCTTCCTCGTCGGCATGCACGTCCCCGAGTACAAGAACGCGACCACCGGCGGCCACGAGCTCGTGCGCGACCGCAAGCTGCTCCTGCACCGGCGCGAGCTCGATCGCTGGGCGAAGGCCGTGCGCGAGAAGGGCGTGACGCTCGTGCCGCTCGAGCTCTACTTCAAGAACGAGCTCGTGAAGATCCGCATGGCGCTCGCGCGCGGCAAGAAGCTCTTCGACAAGCGCGAGCGCGACAAGGAGCGCAGCGCGCAGCGCGAGATGGACCGCGCCGTGCGCCGGCGCCGGGACTGAGCTCGGCCGAGGATCTCGCGGGCTCCCACTCCCGCGGTCCCCGTCCGGTCCATCTCGAGGGGTGTGGAGACCGCGCCGGCGGTGCTAGGATGCGCGCTCTTCGGGGGCGCAATGGTCTCGACCGGTTTCGCGCTGCTCCGGACTGCGTGTCGGGGATCCCAGGTCACCCCGTTCATCCTCCAGGGAAGGCATTACATGCCAACAACTATTCTCTCGCTGCCTAACTAAACAGGTAGCCGTCCCTCCGAGGCACGCCCGCGGCCACGGAGGAACGAAAACAGCGGGCTGGTCGGGAAGCTCGGCACCGGGGCGAACCGACGAGACACCACCGGTGAGGGTCCGAAGGGAGCCGGTCCGCAGGCGCCTCGAGGACGGGAACCAAACAGCGGACTACACACGTAGACGTTCGGCGCCAGGCGACTCTGGGACGCGGGTTCGATTCCCGCCGCCTCCACCACTTCCTGCACCCACAACGGCCGCCTCGGGGTCGTCCGTTGGGTGAGGGGAGTCGGTTGGGTCCGCGCCCGGATCAACTTGCGCGGGCGGTGTGAGAGCCGCGGCCCGTTCAGAGCTGTTGCTCCGGGTAGAGCGCCTGCTGGCTGATGAGGTCCAGGAGGAACTGATCGAGTCTGCTGGCTAGCTTGAGTAGTGCTTCGGCTGATGAAGCTGTGCTGAATTCCGCGTTCAGTAGGAGAACAGTGGCGCGGCGGTGCGGGCACTCTTCGAGGAGCAGCAGGATGTACTGGGATCGGCCAACCGCGGAGATTGACTCTTGGCGCTGACGAAGGTGTGCATCGTATAAGTCAAACGCCTGCTCGTCCGAAGTGCGCAGCCTTGCTCTCTCTGAGGTGCTGCCAATGTCGTTCTCGATCGCCAGTGCTGTCTTCAGATCCGAGGCCCACGTTGCGTACGCCAAGCGCAGCGAATCGGTGTAGCGCGCCCTGCGCTCGTGCCTCGCTGCAACGATCTGAAACAAGGAGGCAATCACTGCCCCGATAATCACGCCGATGAGTCCGAATGCGCCTTCCATGGGGGAAGTCTACTGTGCGGAACTCCTGCCTACTGGTAGCCCGAGCAGAGCGCCAACACGTTTGGCTCGCACTCAGCCCCATAGCTGCAAGTCTTGGCTGGGAAATGAATGCGTCAGAGTGCGCCAACTCCGGGCCGTGGGTTCGATTCCCGCCGCATCCACTATTTCATCCCTCGTCAATGTCCGAAGCGGTCCCGGGCCGCGGGCTACCATAGCGCGATGGATACCGAGGAGTTTAGGCGGATCGGGCACCGCGTCGTCGACCGGTTGGCGGAGTACTTCGCGGGCGTGGATGGGGAGCCCGTGTTCCCGCGCGCGACGCCGGCGGAGGTTGCGGCGCACTTCGCGAACGCGTTGCCGAAGCAGGGCGTGCCGGCCGAGGCCGTGCTCGACGCGCTGGAGGAGAAGCTCCTGCCGTTCTGCACGCACACGGGGAACGGCGGGTACATGGGGCTGATCACGTCGAGCCCGCTGCCGATCGGCGTGATCGGCGACTTCATCGCCTCGGCGCTGAACCAGAACCTCGGCGTGTACTCGATCGGGCCCGGCGCTGTGGCGATGGAGCGCGAGACGGTGCGCTGGCTGTGCGAGCTCGCGGGCTTCGGGCCCGGCGCCGGCGGGAACCTGACGAGCGGCGGCATGACGGCCAACCTGATCGGTCTCAAGCTCGCACGCGACTTCGCGAGCGCGGATCGGGCGCAGCAGGTCGGCGTCGAGGGCAAGTGGGCCGTGTACGCGAGCGAGGAGCGCCACGTCTCGGTCGACAAGGCGGTCGACGCCGTCGGCTTCGGACGCGAGGCGCTGCGCGCGATTCCGACGGACGCTGCCTTCCGCGTGCGCATCGACGCGTTGGAGGACGCGCTCGCGAAGGACCGCGCCGCGGGCGTGCGGCCGGCGTGCATCGTGGCGCTGGCGGGCTCCACGAACACGGGCGCCATCGACGACCTCAGCGCGTTGCGGCGCATCGCCGACCGCGAGCGGACGTGGCTGCACGCCGACGCGGCGTACGGGGGCGGGCTCCTGCTCTCGCGGACGCGGCGCGCGTTGCTCGACGGGCTGGCGGAGGCCGACTCGCTCACGATCGATCCGCACAAGTGGTTCTACGCGCCGGTCGACGCGGGCGCGGTGCTCGTGCGCGACGAGGCGCGGCTCACGCGCTCGTTCGGGCTGCGGCCGCCGTACCTGACGGACGAGTTCGACCGCGACGGGACGCGCTACCAGTACTACGTGCACGGGCTCGAGCAGAGCCGGCGCTTCCGCGGGCTCAAGGTGTGGATGAGCCTGGTGCGCTACGGGACGGAGGAGCTCGGACGCTGGGTCGACGCGAACGTGGAACAGGGGCGGCACCTGCACGAGCTCGCGAGCGCGCACCCGCGCTTCGTCTCGGCCGTGGAGCCGCCCATGTCGGCGGTGTGCGTGGGCTGGGTGCCCGAGGCCGAGCTCGACGCGGGCGCGCTCGACACGCTGCACCACGACGTCGCGCGCGCGGTCGAGGAGAGCGGGGAGTTCTGGATCGGGACGACGAGCCTGAAGGGCCGGGCGTGGTTCCGGATCTGCCCGGTGAACTTCCGCACCACGACCGAGCACATGGAGCGGCTCTTCG
>CAYPTB010000044.1:0-157519 GCA_964413535.1 uncultured Planctomycetaceae bacterium
CCAGTCGGGGAATCCGTGGCGCAGGAGCGCTCGCCCCGCGGCGAGCGTGCGCACGGGCGTCGCGGGTGAAAGGCCATCGTTCGCGTCGTCGCCGCCGGAGCTGCTGACGTGGATCACGCGCGTGTCCGCGCTCGGCGTGAATTCGGTCCAACCCTCGGGATCGAGCGCGGGCGGCGTCGCAGGACGCGGCTTCGCCTGCGAGCGCGCCGCGCGGGGGGGGAGGTCGGCGGTAACGATCGCGGGCGCTTCCGGGGCGACGTGGGGGGGAGGCTCCTCAGGCGTCGAAGGCGTCGGTGTGGACCCGCACGAACTCGCGAGCACGAGGAGTGCGAGCGCGCCTCGTCCGAGCGCGCGGCGGCCCGCGGCCGAGGGTTGCTCCGAGTCGTGGAGCGGCCGGACGGAACGGAGCGGGGAGGAAGCGGGGGGCACGCGCGCGGCCGGCCCGCAAACGACACGCCCGTGCTCACGGGCGACACGCCGGTGCTCACGGGCGACACGCCCGATGCCCACGGGCGACACGCCCGATGCTGACAGGGCCACCGCGCCGGAGTCGGTGATCGAGGAGGCGCTGCGTCTCACGGCACGAATGGGTGGGGCGGCTCGAGCGCGTCGAGGCGCAACGTCTCTCCGAGGTCCGGCGGCGCGAGGGCGACGAGACGGCCGCCGCGCGAGGCGAGGAAACGGTGGTGGGGCGCGTCGACGGGGTCGCGCAGGTCGAACCTGACCGCGCGCAGCCCGGCGGCGTCGACCGCGACGACCAGGGCGTCGAAGAGGCTCGTGGTGAAGCGCGTGCCCACTGCCGGCGGATCCACGCTCGTGCGGTACACGCTCTCGAAGACCTGCGTGAGGAAAGGCTCGTCCAGGCTCTCGAGCACGAAACTCCTCTCGCCCGTGCGCCGCCACAGGAGCCCGCGGCGCCCCAGTTGGAGCGGCCAGACGCGCAGGTTCGTGTCATCCGTCTCGATCGCCCAGGTCGAGGCCATCGCGAAGGGCACGAAGGCGATGTCGCCCTGCAGCACGAAGACCTCGCGCCGACCGAGCTCCGGCGAGCCGACGTCCGCGCCCACGATCTCGCGCCGGACGGTGCGCGAGAGGTCGACCAGCCCGATGCTCTGGAGGAGCGCCAGGGCCAGGGAGCCGATTCCCGCCAGCGCGAAGAGGCTGCGCGCGGCGAGGCGGGCTCCCCGTGCCGCAGGGTCGCGGCGCACGTCGCCGACGAGCGAGTGCAGGAGCATCGCGAGCAGCCCGGAGCTCGCGACCGCGGGCTCGAAGAGCAGTCGCTCGGACGGTGGAGCCAGCGTCTGCGGGAGGAGCGCGCAGAGCACCCACGCCGCGAGCAGGGGGCCGGCGCGCTGCTTCCGGGTGTGGCGCCACACCGCGCGCGCGAGCGGCACGAGCACGAGTGCGCCCGCGACGGCGGCCGGGACCAGCGCGGAGGGGAAGAACATGAGCGCGTCCAGCGGAAAGGGCCCGGCGAGGCTCGCTCCGCCGGCGAAGAGCGTCGCCGCGGCTCGCTCCGCGAAGCGCGCGGGCTCGCGCCACGGTTCCGTGTAGAAGATGCTGACGCTGCCGTAGCCGGCGAGGAGGAGCCCGCCGACGAAGGCGACCGCGCTCGCCACGGAGACGAGGAGGAGCGCAGCCGATCCGCGGCTCGACTCGTTCCGGCCGCGGAGCGCGCGCACGGCCAGCACGAGGAAGGCGGCCGTCCCCGACTCCTTCGACAGCGCTGCGAGCCAAGCAAGACCGAGTGCGGCCGCGACGCGGCCCGGACGCGCGAGCGAGCCGGCCGGTGCGACCGCGAGCAGGGCCGAACTCGCGAACAAGAGCACGAGCAGCGAGTTCCGGTTCGCGATCCAACCCACCGGCAGGACGGCGCTGTCGGTGACGGCGAGGAAGAAGAGCGCGAGCCGCGCCGTGCGCGGCGCGAGTCCGAGCGCGCGGAAGAGCGCGTGCGACACGCACAGCACGGCCGCCCACAGCGCGAGGCTGACGGCGTGGTAGGCCGAGGCGTGCGAGCCGAAGAGCGCGTGGTCGAGCCACAGGCTCAGGCTGGCGAGCGGCCGGTAAAAACGGATGCGCCAGTCCGCGGAGGTCCACCAGGGAAACGTGCCCGTCCCGAGCTCGGCGTCCTCCCACGCTCCGCGGTCGCCGAAGTCGTACAGGCTCGCCGGCCCCATGCCGGGCATCGAGACCTTCCCTCCGAGGACGAGCTGGTGCAGGTAGTCGTCCGCGAAGAACCCGCTCGCGAGACTCGGAGCGTGCAGCAGGACTCCGAGCGCGACGAGCAGGACGACGATCCGCCGCTCACGCGTCGCGCGAGGGGAATCCTCGTTCTCCGAAGGCGCGTCGCACATCGCGGTCGAGCAGGTGGGCGCAGAGGAGACGCTCGGCCCTCGTCGAGCGGCGGGAGCCGCGCTCACTGGATCGTGTCGTACACCGAGTCCGCCTTCGGGAGTTCCGCGAGCTCTTCCTTGGTCGCGACCCACTCCTCGAGGTAGCCGCAGTCCTTGCAGACGAAGGAGGTCGCCTTCACGTAGCTGCGCCAGTCCTTCCAGATCGCGCGTCCCTTGATCTTCACGATCCGCTTCGACGAACACTTGATGCAGGTGCCGTTCTTCATGTTCGGACCCCGCAGTCGCAGGGAGCGGGGATTCTAACGGCCGACGGCGCCGAGGCGGAGCCGCGCCGTCGGCTCGGCTCGCCGCGGGGCGCCGGCTACAGCCGCGCGCTGAGCGACACGACGAGGTTGCGGCCCGGCGAGTTCGAGCCCGAGCCGTGGATGCGGTAGTCCTCGTCGAGGACGTTCTCGAGTCCGACGACGAGGTCGACGCCCTGCGCGAGGGCGTACCCGCCCCGCAGGTTCAGGACGGCGTAACCGGGCGTGCCGCCGGGCGGGATGCGCTGGGTGTCGGCTGCGTCGCGCGTCGAGAGCTCGTCCGCGTCGTCCGCCCACACGCCGGAGACCTCGCTCCACAAACCCTCCTCTGCGCCCTCCCACAGGAGACCGAGCTGGAACGTGAGCGGCATCAGGCGGTCGATGGGCTCCTGCGTGAGCACCTGCGCCGACGTGGGGAACGTCTCGACCTCGCCGTCCAGGAACGTGCCGTTCCAAAAGAGCGTCCAGCTCGGCGCGAGTCGCTGCGACGCACCGACCTCGACCCCCCAGACTTCGCCGTCGCCCACGTTGTCCTTCGTGATCTCGAAGTCGCCGCTCGCGTTCACGTTGCCGGTCGGGAAGCGCACGATCTGGTCGCGGATGTCGGTGTAGAAGACGGCTGCCTGGGCGGACGTGCGCTCGCGCTCGATCTTCGCGCCGATCTCGAAGGACGTGTAGTACTCGGGATCGAGGCCGGGCGCTGGGATCTCGAACTCGTTCGTGCGCGCCGTGTCGAAGCGCGACAGGTCCGAGAGGTTCGGCGTGCGGAAGCCCTGCGAGACACCGCCGAAGAGGTTCAGCTCCTCCGTCAGGCGGTAGAGCAGGCGCGCACTGCCGACGACCGCGTTCCAGTCGTCCTCGATCGAGATCTTCTGGCTCGTCACGGGGTCGAGGACGCTCTCGGCGTCCGCGCGCGCGTAGTCGAAGCGCGTCCCGAGGATCAGGTCGAGTCGCTCGGACAACGCGATCTCGTCCTGGACGAAGATCCCCAGCAGGTCGTAGGTCGCGTCGTCCGCCACCGGTCCCTGGACGCTGTTCGTCGACGAGAACGAGTCGACGCCGTCGCGGTAGTACTCGACGCCGTAGGTGAAGCGCCCGAGCTCCGTGGGCGAAGAGAGGTGCCCGAAGGCTCCCAGCGTGCCGACGTCGAAGCCCTGCAGGTCGCGCGTGCCGTTCGAGCGGATGCGGTCGCGCTCCTCTTCCTGGTCGTGCCACGAGAGGCTCAAGGTCGCGCGGTCGAAGAAGCTCGCCTGGTTCTCCGCGTGGATCTGCACGTAGGAGAGGCGTCGACGCTGGTCGAAGTGCTGCCGGAGATCGGTGCCGACGGTCGTGCCCTCGAAGCTCTCCGCGAAGACCGTGCTGTGTGTGCGCGGGACGTCGTTCTGGCGCACCTCCTGGTGCAGGAACACGACGCGCGTGTCGGGAGAGAGGAAGTACTCGCCCTTCAGGTCGGCGTCCCACTCGTCGTAGCCCGTGTTCTCCTGCGTCCCGATGTCGCGGCCGCCCACGATGTCGCCGAAGGTCTTCCCGCTCGCTCCCAGGAGCACGCCGAAGCGCTCGTCGGAGGTGGCCGAGCCCTCGAGCCGGCCCACGTGCGAGTTCTCGGCGCTCGAGATCCGGTAGTAGGTGCGTCCTGCGACGTTCCCGCCGGGACCAAAGCCGTAGGGCAGGCGCGTGATCGCGTTGACCGTGCCGCCGATCGCGTCCGAGCCGTACAGCACCGAGCTCGGCCCGCGCACGAGCTCGATGCGCTCGAGCGACAGCGGGTCGACCGTGTTCCAGTACTGGTTGGGGCCCTCGCGGAAGACCGAGTTGTTGAGGCGAATGCCGTCGATCAGGAAGAGGTCGCGAAAGCCCGTGAAGCCGCGCAGGTACGGCGATCCCTGGCCGAACGACGTCGCCTGCAGCATGACGCCCGGCAGGTCGCGCAGCGCTTCGGGCGTCGAGCGGTAGCTCTTGCGCTCGATGTCCCGCTCCCCGACGACGTCGACGGACCAGGGCGTGTCGAAGGCGTCCCCTTCCTCGCGCAGAGCAGTGACGATCGTCGTGCCAGTGAGCTCGTGGGCCGGAAGGGCCCTAGTCTCCTGTCCATGCGCGGCGCTCGCGAACCCGATGAAGGGGAGGAGACCGAGGAGCGCGCGCGTGGACGTCATGGAGCCCGCCAACGCGAAGTCGGCGCCGCGGTTCGAGGCAGTCGCAGGAAGTTTCGTCCCCGGCGAATGCGGCGAGCGTCGATCAGCGGGCCTGCCCCGTCTCGAGCGGGAGGATGCGCGCGAGCCATTCGACGAGCGCACCCAGCGCCTCCGGTGCGACCTCGCCCACGAAGCCCGGATCCGCCTCCGACGCCACGCGCTTGAAGTTGTGACTCACGTCGGGGACGAGGACGACCTCGCACCGGCCTCCAACGCGCTTCGCGAAGGCGACCTCGAGCGCGCGCGGGTGCAGGTCGGCAGGGATCTGGACGTCGCGTTCGCCCTGCAGCACGAGCACGGGGCCCGCGTAAGCCGCCGCGAGCTCGCCCGGGTCGAGGGCCAATTCGATCTGCAGGAGCTTCGACGCATTGTCGGGGAACAGCGCGCCGATCCCCGGATCGAGGTCGCTCGGCGCGCGACCGGTCTCCACCACCGCGCGCATCGCGCGGTCGAGCTCCGCCAAGTACTTCGCGCGCACGCTCTCGGGGAAGATGCGCACGCTGCGACCGATCTGGTAGCGCAGGACGTCTGCGAGGGGCGTCCCGGCCGTTCCCGCGAGAACCAGCGCGGCGAGCCCGTCGGGTCCGTCCCCGAGCTCCCGCGCCAGCGCGAGCCCGATCAGGCCGCCCTCGCTGTGGCCGAAGAGACCCACGCGTCGCCCGTCGACGCCGTCGGCCGAGCGCAGGAACGCCAGGGCGGCGCGCGCGTCGCCCACGAAGGCCTCGAAGCCCAGGAACTCGCGCAGCTCTTCCGCGTCCAGCGCGAGCAGCGCGGCCATGTGCACGTGCGCGGCGCGCTTGTCGAAGCGCAGCGTCGCGTAGCCCGCCTGCGCGAGGTGCGCGGCCACCTGCTCGAGGAGGTCCGTGACGAGCAGCGGCGGCTGGTTCCCGTCGCGGTCGGTCGGACCGGATCCCGGGAGGAGCACGAGCGCGGGCGCGCCGTCCGCGGGTCGCCGCTGCGGCGGCTCGCGGCCCCGATCGGCCGCTCCCGGCGGGAGGAGCAGCGTGCCGGAGAGCTCGAAGCCGCCGTGCCCGGCGAAGGTCACCTCGCGCTCCTCCGCGCGTGCGCCGGCGGTCGGCAGGCTGAGCGGGAGCAAGGCGAACAAGCAGGCGATCCCGGTCATGGCCGCGTTCCCCGTGTCGACTTCGACGGCGTCGCGTCGAGGTGCGCGATCCATTGCGCCGCGCGCTCCGCGACCTCGACCAAGACCTCGGCATCCGTGCGTTCCGAGCGCTTCTGGACGTGGAAGCCGTGGTCGGCGCCCGCAAGCCAGTGCAGCGTGAACGAGGCCGGCAAACGGGCGACGACGGCTTCCATCAGCTCGCGCCGGCACAGGTCGTCGCGCGTTCCGTTGCAGCACAGGACGGGCACGCCGATCCGCGCGAGGTGTTCGTCGCGCAGGCTCTCCGGCCGACCGGTGGGGTGCAGGGGATAGGCGAAGAGCAAGAGACCCGCGCACTCGAAGCCCTCGGCCGCGAGCAGCGAGGCCGTGCGGCCGCCCATCGACTGGCCGCCGAGCAAGAGCCGCGACGGGGCGCAGCGCTCGCGCAGCGCCTCCACAACCGCGCGGAAGGTCTCGATCAAGACCGGCATGCGATCCGGGGCGCTGCGCCCGCGGGCGCGGTAGAGGAAGTCGAAGCGCGCGACGTCGATCCCGCGCGCGACGAGCGCCGCGGCGAGTGCGCGGGTCGTCGGATGCTCCATGTGGCCGCCGGCGCCGTGCGCGTACACGAAGAGGGCCTGCGCCGGACCCGCCGCGCGCTCGAGGACCGCGTGCGTCTCGCCGCCCGGCGCGCTCACCGCGAAGCGCGTCTCGCCACCTTCCTTCGTGCTCATTCGCCGCCTCCGCTCCGCTCACCCGCGGAGCTCCCGATGCGGACGGAGGATATCCGCCGCGTCGGATCCGCGCCGAAGGAGCGGGATGCGCGTGGCGCGCTCGCCGATCTCGGGTTAGCTTTTCCCGCGCGTCGAGCATGGGGCTCGACGCCAAGGATCCAGCGAGGAGGCACCCATGACGAGACGAATCGATTCGGTCGTTGCCGTCGCCTCCGTCCTCTCCCTCCGCTAGCGCTTCTCGTCCGGCCGCTCGGTGCGGCCTGCGAGACGCCCTCCGCGCGCACGGGCCCGAGCCGGCGCAGGGGAGGGCACACGGGAGAGGTCGGAGCTCGATCGAGCGCGCGTGCGCGTCCGGACCATCAGGGTCGCGCACGCTCGCGGCGTGCCCCGCTCTCGACTCGAAGCCGCGTCATCGACGCGCGCGTCGGGAGCGCCGGCGCTCCGCACGACGGCGCCGCACACGCGGCGAATCTCGAGAGGGTCCGCGCCCGCGGACCGCGCGCAGAGCCGAAATGGGAGAAACGATCTTGGATCCCCTGGACAAAGCGAAGTTCGTCGACCGCGCGTTGCGCGGCATGAAGAAGCAAGCCTCGTACGAGGAAGGGAAGGAGCGCAAGCGGCGTTCGGCCGAACGGCGCGCGAACGGGGGCGACCCGCGTCCGCGAAAGAAGGCGTGGTCGCGCGGGTCGGCCGACGAGCTCGACGACTTCGAGGCGTTCGAGCCCGAACGCCGCGGTCGTCGCGGCGCGTCGGGAAGTCGCGTAACGGCGCGCGGGGAGGGTCGTTCGCAGGACGACGACCGCTCGCCCGCTGGCGAAGCATCGAAGCGTGAGACGGGCACCGTGGCGGGCGTGACCCGCGGTCGCGTGCGCGTCCTGACCGAAGCGGGTGAGATCGACGCCGAGCTCGCGCCGGAGCTCGCGCGCACGCAGCAGAGCTCGGTCGCGGTGGGGGACGAAGTGGAGCTCGTTCGACCCGCGCGCGCCGGAGGTCTCGCGCGCGTCGTCCTCGTGCACGAGCGGCGCGCGCGGCTCTCGCGGCCCGATCCCGCCAACCCGAGTCGCGAGCTCGTGCTCGCGGCGAACGTGGACTTGGCCGTGCTCGTGGCCTCGGTCGTGGCGCCGCCGTTCCGGCCGGCGCTCCTCGACCGCTTCCTGGTCGCGCTCTCGGACGGCGGCGTCGCGCCGGCCTTGTGCGTCAACAAGGTCGATCTGCTGCGGGACGCGCGCGAGCGCGACGAGCTCGAGGCGCTGCTCGAGATCCACAGGAGCCAGGGCGTGCCGTGCCTCGCGACGTCGGTCGCGACCGGCGAGGGTATCGCGGAGCTCGCGCGGCTCGTGGCCGGTCGGACGTGCGTCTTCACCGGGCACAGCGGCGTGGGCAAGTCCTCGCTCTTCAACGCGCTCGACCCCGTACTCGACCCCGGGGACGAGCGCGCGACCGGGAGCGTGCGCGCGGGCGACGGCAAGGGCCGCCACACGACGAGCACGTCGTGCCTGCGCGAGCTCGCGGACGGGACGCGCATCGTCGACACGCCGGGCGTGCGCGCCTTCGGCCTTTGGCGGCTCGACCGCGCTGCGTTGCGCCGCGCGTTCGGCGAGTTCGACGCGTTCGCCTGCCGCTTCCGCGACTGCGCGCACACGGTCGAGCCGGACTGCGGCGTGCGCGCGGCCGCGGCGTCCGGCGCGCTCGCGCCGTCGCGTCTCGCGGCCTACCTGCGCTTGCTCGCGGAGCTCGGGTAGACGGCGCGATCGAAGGAGTCCGGCGGCGCGCTCGCCCTTCCGGCGAGTCGCGTCGCAAGCGAGAACGACAGGACGGGGCGCCCGCCATCGGCGGACACCCCGTCCTTCTTGCGTTGGCCCTTCGTGCGCGAAGCGCGCGCGCCTACTCGGCCTTGGGCGTCTCGGGCATTTCGACCGCGGGCACGTCCTCGACCGTGATCGTGGCCTTCTTGATCCAGAGGTTCTTCTTCGGCGTTCCTTGGGGAGCGCTCCCGCCGTTCGCATCGAGTGCCTTGACGACCGGCATGCCCTCCACCACCTCGCCGAAGATCGTGTGTTTGCCGTTCAGGCCGGGCTGAGGCGAAAAGGTGATGAAGAACTGACTTCCGTCGGTCTGAGGCTGAGGATTGCGATTGGCCATCGAGAGCAGGCCCGGTCGGTCGTGTCTGACCTTCGCGTCGAATTCGCCGTCGTACGTGTAGCCGGGGTCACCGTAGCCCTTGCCGAGCGGGCAACCTCCTTGGGCCATGAAGCCCTTGATCACACGGTGGAAGGTGAGTCCGTCGTAGTACCCGAGCTCGGTCAGGTAGATCGTGCTCGAGACGTGCATCGGCGCAACCTTCGTCATGAACTCGATCTTGATCGGACCCTCGCTCGTCTCCATGTTCCAGAAGTACTTCTTCTCAGGCGGGAAGGTGAGCTTGGGGGGCTTTGCGAGGCTCTGACGCCAGTCCGGTTTCGCCTTGTCGACATTCTTCTCGGCGATGAAGGCCCGGATCTCCTCAATCGGATCCGCCTGCTCGCGTTCCGACTCCGTCTTGCCGCCCTCCCGCTCCTGCAAGGCGGCCTTCGTGTGCGCGGCCATCTCCTGATTCGCCTTCGCCTGCGCGGCTTTGACCTTGGACAGCGTGCCCTTCCCGGCCTTCTGCGCCTTCGTCGTTCCGGTCGGCTTCGCGCCCTTCTCCAGCTTGCCGCGCGCTTCCGCCGGCTTGCCTCCTTCTTGGGGGCTGCACGCGCTGGCGCTCGCGACGAGCGAGAACGAGGTGAGCATCAGGAGCGGGATCTTCTTCAGCATGTTCGACATGTTCGGCATGTTCGGCATCGGGAGCCTCGGGTCTGCGGTGAATCGATCGTCCACGGCGCGCGCAGCGTGAGCGTGGGGGGAGAGAGCATAGCGAGGACCCGCGCGGGTTGTCCTACGCGCGCGCGCGTCGGCGTGAGATCGCGGTCGCCGACGCTCGACGTACGATGGCGCCCCGGCCGACGCCGGCCGCGGATCCCATGACACTCAACGCGATCCCCCGTCTCCGCCCCGGGTTGCTCGCCGGTGCGGCGCTCGCTCTCGTCCTCCCGACGCTCTCCTCCGCCGGGGAGCTCGCCAAGCCTTCCCAGGAGCCGCACGTGACCCTCCCCACGCCCGCAGAGCTCGCCGCGCTCCCGCCCGACGGCGGCGAGGAGTTCAACCGGCTCGTGTTCGAGCAGAGCCCGTACCTGCTGCAGCACGCGCGCAACCCGGTCGACTGGTATCCCTGGGGCACCGAGGCGTTCGAGCGCGCCGAGCGCGAGGACAAGCCGATCTTCCTCTCGATCGGCTACTCGACCTGTCACTGGTGCCACGTCATGGAGCGCGAGAGCTTCGAGGACGCGGAGGTGGCCGCGCTCCTGAACGAGCACTTCGTGTGCGTGAAGGTCGATCGCGAGGAGCGTCCCGACGTCGACGGCGTCTACATGTCGGTCACGCAGGCCCTCACGGGGCGCGGCGGCTGGCCGATGACGGTGCTCATGACGGCCGACGCGCGTCCGTTCTTCGCGGGCACGTACATCCCGAAGACCGGGCGTGATGGACGCGGCGGGTTGATGGAGTTCCTGCCGCACGTCGCCAAGGCATGGAAGGAGTCGCGCGACGGGATCCAGGCCGACGCCGCGCGTATCGTGGAGCACCTCGCGCGCACGAGCGCGGGCGCGCCGGGACCGGAGCTCGACGTGAAGACGCTCGCGCGCGCGTTCGAGCAGCTCTCGGCGCGCTTCGATGCCGCGCGCGGCGGATTCCTGCCGCCGCCCAAGTTCCCGCGCCCGCACGACCTGCGCTTCCTCCTGCGGTACGCGCGGCGCACGGGCGACGAAGCGGCGCTCGCGATGGTGGAGACGACGCTGCGCGCCCTGCGCCGGGGCGGGATCTTCGACCACGTGGGCTTCGGCTTCCACCGCTACTCGACCGACGTGGAGTGGCTCGTCCCGCACTTCGAGAAGATGCTCTACGACCAGGCGCTGCTCGCGATCTGCTACGTCGAGGCCTGGCAGGCGACGGGCGCCGCCGACTTCCGCCGCACGGCGGAGGAGGTGCTCGCCTACGTGCTGCGCGACATGACGTCGCCCGAGGGCGGCTTCCATTCGGCGGAGGACGCCGACAGCGAGGGCGAGGAGGGGCGTTTCTACCTGTGGACGACGCGCGAGCTCGAAGCGGTGCTCGGCGCGGAGGACGGGCGGCTCGCCGCCTCCGTTTGGAACGCGACCGAGGAGGGGAACTTCGCGGACGAGGCGACGGGGGAGCGGACGGGAAAGAACATCCTGCACCTCGCGCGCGAGCTCCCCGAGTTCGCGGCCGAGCACGGGATCGAGCTCGCCGAGCTCGAGGCGCGCGTGGAGTCGATGCGCGCGCGGCTCTTCGCGTCGCGCGAGACGCGCGTCCATCCGCTCGAGGACGACAAGGTCCTCACCGACTGGAACGGCTTGATGATCGCGGCCTGCGCCGCGGCCGGACGCGCGTTCGACGAGCCGCGCTACGTCGCGGCCGCGCGCCACGCGGGCGACTTCCTGCTGCGCGAGCTGCGGGATGGGGAAGGGCGGCTGTACAAGCGCCACCGCGGCGGCGAGTCGGGGCTGCCCGCCATGCTGGAGGACTACGCCTTCGCCGTCTGGGGCTTCGTCGAGCTCTACGAAGCGACCTTCGAGGTGCCGTGGCTGCGCGCGGCCCTCGAGCTCACGGAGGTCGTGCTCGCGCACTTCGCCGACGCGGAAGAAGGCGGCTTCTACCTCGCGCCCGACGACGGCGAGGCGCTGATCGTGCGCGCGAAGGAGATCTACGACGGTGCGATCCCGTCGGGCAACTCGGTCATGGCCACGAACCTCCTGCGGCTCGCGCGGCTCACGGGCGAGACTTCCCTCGAGGCGCGCGCCGACGGCGTGCTGCGCGCCTTCTCGTCGAGCGTGAGCAACGCCCCGGTGGGCTACACGCATCTCCTCTTGGCGCTCGACTTCGCCGTGGGACCCGCGCACGAGATCGTCGTCGCCGGCGAGCGCGACGCGCCGGACACGCAGGGCATGCTGCGGGCGATCGCGCGCGAGTTCGTTCCGAACGCGGTCGTGCTGTTCCGTCCGGCGGGCGAGGCGGAGCCCGAGATCGCGCGCATCGCGGAGTACGCGGCCCACCAGGACTGGCTCAACGGGAAGGCGACGGCATACGTCTGCCGCGAGTTCACGTGCGCGGCGCCGACGCACGACGTCGAGCAAGTTCTGCGGTCGCTGAGGCCCGCGCGCTGACCGAGGGCGACGTCAGGCTCGACGGCCTTCGCCGACGAAGCGCTCGAGCGTGGCGGCGAGCTGCTTCGTGTCGATCGGCTTGGTGACGTAGTCGTCCATGCCCGCGTCCAGGCAGCGCTCGCGATCGCCCTTCATCGCGTGCGCCGTCATGGCGATGATCGGCATGTCCGCGCGGCCCGCGGCGCCGCGCCGGATCTCGCGCGCGGCGGTGTAGCCGTCCATCGCCGGCATCTGGCAGTCCATGAGCACCGCGTCGAACGTCTCGTGCTTCAAACGCTCGAGCGCCTCGAGCCCCGTCTCCGCGACCTGGACGGCGTAGCCCATGCGCTCGAGGAGCTGCACCGCGACCCTCTGGTTGACGGGATTGTCCTCGGCGAGCAGGAGTCGGGCGCGCCGTTCCGCGGCTCGGCCATTGGACGGGGCGGCCGTCGCGGCCGAGGCCGCGGGTCCCGGACCGGGCGCGACGTCGGTCTCGGGATCGGCCAGCGCGCGCGCCACGGTTTCGATCAGCTCTCCGGCTCGGATCGGCTTGTTGATCCACAGCCCGACGTCCTTGGTCGCGCGCGAATCGCTCATCGGCGTGCTCAGGACGATCACGCGCACGTCGCGGGCGGCGAGCTCGACGGCGAACTCGGCGGCTCCGGGCAAGTCGCCGTCGACGAGGGCGACCTTGGGTGCGCTCGCGAGCGCGCGCTCGCGGGCCTGCGCCACGTCCGGCTCGGTCGCGACCTCGAGGCCCGCACGCGAGAGCCGATTTTCGATGAGCTCGCGGATCGTCGCGTTGTCGTCCACGACGAGGACGGATGCGCCCGCAGGCAGCTTCGGGAGCTCCTTCGGACTGGCGCCGGGCACGCGGCCGACGCGCAGTGTGAACCAGAACGAGCTGCCCTTGCCCAACTCGCTCTTCACGCCGATCTCGCCGCCCATCAGCTCCACGAGGTGCTTCGAGATCGACAGCCCCAGTCCCGTGCCGCCGAAGCGGCGCGTCATCGACGAATCGGCCTGGCTGAACGCCTCGAAGATGTACTCGAGCGCGTCGGTGGAGAGGCCGATCCCGGTGTCCTGGACCGTCACGCACAACAGGAGGTCGTCCTCCAGCTCTCCCTCGAGCCCCACGGTCACGACGACCTCGCCCGCCTGCGTGAACTTGATCGCGTTGCCGACCAGGTTCGTCACCACCTGCCGGATACGGTGAGCGTCGCCCACGACCGGCGTCGGCACGTCGAGCGAGGGATCGCAGACGAGCTCGAGCCCCTTCTTGTGCGCGGCGGGACCGAGGAGCTCCACCACGTCCTCCAGCGTCTCGCAGACGTCGATCGGATCCCGTTCGAGCTCGAGCCGGCCCGCTTCGATCTTCGAGAAGTCCAGGACGTCGTTGATGATCGAGAGCAGGCTCTCGGCGGAGCTGCGCGCGACGCGCGCGAAATCGGCCTGCTCCTTCCCGAGCTCGGTCCCGAGCAACAGGTCCGTCATCCCGATGACGCCGTTCATGGGCGTCCGGATCTCGTGGCTCATGTTCGCGAGGAACTCGCTCTTCGCGCGGCTCGCTTCGAGTGCCGCGTCACGCGCCTCCGAGAGCTCGTGCGTGCGCTCGGTCACGCGCCGCTCGAGCGTCTCGTTGAGCGATTCGAGGCTCCGGCGCGAGACGCGCTCGCAGTGGATCGCCCCGCGCAGCGCCAGGTCCAATGCGGCGAGCTCGTCGCCGCGCCGATTGCTCGAACGGCGCTCCGGCGGCAGTTCCTCGCCGCGCTCGAAGCAACGCACCAGGCGCAGGAGCTCGGTCGCCGGGTTCAGTACCGTGCGCCGCAGTCCGAGCCAGAGCGTCACGAGCAATCCCAGGAGCGCGAGGATCTCGCGCAGCAGACTGCGCGACTCGTAGCGCGACAGCTCCGCCAGCGCAGTCTCGCGCGAGCGCTCCAGCACGAGCCGGCCGCCTAGGAAGTCGAGCGGCGCCTCGGCCGAGAGCATCTCGCCTGAGAGCTCCACGTCGGCGGCGCCGACCGATGTCCCCCCCCCGCACTCGACGCTCGAGCGGACGCCTTCCTCGCCATGGGTGGCGAAGGCCAGGATCGGATCGGCCAGCGCGTCGATGTCGAACACGATCGAACCCGCGATGCGCCCGGGCGTGTCGAGCAGGGGATCGTTGCGCGTGACGCGCGCGAGCCCGCCTCCGACGCACTCGACCGCGAACGGCGCGTTGCGCGCCTGGCGGAACCAGTCCTCTTCGGACACGTTGAGCGGCTCGCTCTTCGCCGTTCGATCCACGACGGCCAGGAAGCGCTCCCCGTCGCCGTCGAAGAGCTCGATCGAGATCAGGTTGGCGGTGTAATGGAACAGGCGCTTGCACGCGTTCTCCAGCGACGCGCGCGCGAGCTCGGCGTCCGCCCCGCGTCCTGCGCGTCGGTACTGGAGGAAGTGCGAGACTCCGTCCTGAGCGAGGATGCCCGAGAGCACCGAGTCGAGCTCCTCGATGCGGTACTCGAGCAGTTGCGCGGCGTTCAGGGCGGACTCCCGTATTCCCGCCTCGGCGACCGCTAGGGCCTCGTGGCGGTTCTTGATCCGCTCGAAGATGCCCAGCGCCGTCGCCAGGGTGAGGACGGGGAGCAGGACTCCGAGCAGCAGCTTGCTGCGCAGACCCAAGGATGTGTTCCGGCGCGAGTGCCGCGCCGCGCGAAGTCTTTTCGACCGACCGCGAGAAGCGCTGGAGACCCGCGCCGCCCGGCCGCTGCCGGAGCCCCCGAGTGCGAAAGTGTTTCCGAGGCGCGGGCCTCCTCGGAGCCCCGCCGCCTCGCCGCGAGCCGGGCTCGGTGGCCAACGCCGCGGGGCTCCGGTAGTCTCCGCGCCACTTGCGACGCGGCGACGCGGCGACGCGCCCGCCGCGGCTCGCCGCCGAGCGTCGGAACGCGAGCGACTCGAGACATGGACATCGTCTGCATCGGCGGCGGACCCGCGGGCCTGTACTTCGCGATCCTCATGAAGAAGGCCCACCCGGCCGCGCGCATCCGGGTGCTCGAGCGCAATCAGCCCCACGACGCGTTCGGCTGGGGCGTCGTGTTCTCGGACGAGACGCTCGAGAACTTCGAGCACGCGGATCCGGAGAGCTTCGCGAGGATCCGCGCGAGCTTCGCCTACTGGACCGACATCGACACGTTCGTGGGCGGGACGCGCGTGCGCTCCACGGGCCACGGTTTCTGCGGCCTCTCGCGCAAAGAGCTCCTGCAGATCTTCCACGCGCGCGCCAGGGAGCTCGGCGTCGAGCTCGAGTTCGAGCGCGAGGTCACGGATCTCGCCGAGTTCGAGCGCTGCGATCTCGTCCTCGCGAGCGACGGCATCAACAGCATCGTGCGCGAGGCGCGCGCCGACCACTTCCGCCCGACCATCGATTGGCGGCCGAACAAGTTCTCGTGGCTCGGCACGACGCTCCCGCTCGAGGCCTTCACCTTCATCTTCCGCGAGAGCGAGCACGGGCTCTTCCAGGTGCACGCCTACCCGTTCCAGCGCGCGTCTCGCGGCGCGCCGCGCGACCTCTCGACCTTCATCGTCGAGTGCAGCGACGAGACCTGGCGGCGAGCCGGCCTCGACCACGCCACCGAAGTCGACACCGTCGCTTACTGCGAAGCGCTCTTCGCCGAGGACCTGCGCGGCCATCCGTTGCTCACGAACCGCTCGCTGTGGCGCAGCTTCCCGACCGTGCGCAACGAGAGCTGGCACAGCGGAAACGTCGTGCTCGTGGGCGACGCCGCCCACACCGCGCACTTCTCCATCGGCTCGGGCACCAAGCTCGCGATGGAGGACGCGATCGCGCTCGCCGACGCCTTCGAGCGTCACGGGACGGACGACGTCCCACGCGTCCTCGAGGCGTACGAAGCGGCGCGGCGGCTCGACGTGCTCAAGACGCAGAAGGCGGCGCAGACGAGCCTCGAATGGTTCGAGAACTCGCAGCGCTACGTGCGCCAGCACCCGCTCCAGTTCACGTTCAACCTGATGACGCGCTCGAAGCGTATCACCTGGGACAACATGGCCGCCCGCGACCCCGCGCTCGTCGAGCGTGTGCGCGAGTGGTACGCCGAGGACGTAGGCGCGCCGCGCAACTCCGACGGGACGGCGCCGCTGCCGATGTTCACGACGTTCGAGACGCGCGGCGTGGTGCTCGAGAACCGCGTCGTCGTGTCGCCCATGTGCCAGTACATGGCCGAGGACGGCCTCGCGAACGACTGGCACCTCGTGCACCTGGGCTCGCTCGCGCTGGGCGGCGCCGGGCTCGTCTTCACGGAGATGACGAACGTCTCGCCCGTGGGCCGCATCACGCACGGCTGCGCCGGCATCTACGCCGACGCCCACGTCGCGGCCTGGAAGCGCGTCGTCGACTTCGCGCACGCGAACACGCGCGCGAAAATCGGCATGCAGCTCGGCCACGCCGGCCGCAAGGCCTCGTGCAACCTGCCGTGGGAGGGCGACGACCCGCTGCGCGACGAGAATGCCTGGGAGACGCTCGCGCCGAGCGCCCTGCCCTTCGGCCCCGGCTGGCACGTCCCACGCGCGATGACGCGCGCCGACATGGACCGCGTCGTCGCCGAGTACGCCGCCGCAACCGAGCGCGCCCTGCGCGCGGGCTTCGACGTGCTTGAGCTCCACCTCGCGCACGGCTACCTGCTCTCGAGCTTCGTCTCGCCGCGCGCGAACCACCGCACGGACCGCTACGGCGGCTCGATCGAGAACCGCATGCGCTTCCCGCTCGAGGTCTTCGACACGGTGCGCGCAGCCTGGCCCGCCGACAAGCCGCTCTTCGTGCGCGTCTCCGCCACCGATTGGCTCGACGGCCGGGGCGGACTCACGATCGACGACACGGTCTCGGCCGCGCGCATGCTGAAGGCCCACGGCTGCGACGTGATCGACGTCTCGACCGCCGGCAACACGCCCGAGTCCGTCCCGGACTTCGGCCGCATGTACCAGGTCCCGTTCGCCGACCGCATCCGCCACGACGTCGGGATCCCCGTCATGGCCGTCGGCGCGATCCAAGGCCCCGACCACGTCAACACCGTGCTCGCCGCCGGCCGCGCCGACCTATGCGCCATCGCGCGCCCGCACCTCGTGAACCCACACCTCACGCTCGGCGCCGCGATCGCCTACGGCCACCACGACCAACCCTGGCCGCGCCCCTACCTCCCCGCGAAGCCGCCGCCGCGTTGAGCGCCGAATCCTCGACGGGGAGTCGGACTGGCCCTCGGTCGGAGAAGCTTCGGAGAGGATGCGGGTTACACTTCGAAACCTCGTCCGGCGATCGACCCTTCTGATCCCATTCGCGTCCCTCGCAGGCGCCGTCCTTCGATCGCCGGTTCTCGGCCAGCAGAAGCGCAACGCTTTCCGTGAGGTCCGAGCGTGCGCACTCGATTGGGAGAGCCTCGAATGTTTCAGATGACAGCCTTCACGAGCTATTCATGCCTGCTCTTCTTGGTCAGTGCCTTCGCCACTACCGAGCGGATGAACGGCAGTCTGGGTGACGAGCAAGTCGCCGCGTGCTTGAAGACGATTCGCTCGACCGGGGATCGGACTCCTATCCGCGTCTTCCACGCCATGTGCAGCTCGGGAAGCGAGGACGCCTTCGACGGTCTGATCAAGGCGATCGGGTGGCTTCGGGATCCAGTCGCACTGGGCCGGGCGTACGAGTGCTTCCGGTTCTTTCGGGACAGTCAGGAGTTGGCGGAGCGAGCTGCCGTCTTCCTCGTGGAGGAAGCTCTCACGGCGACGCGCAAGGAGGCCCGCAGCGCGGCGGTCGCGCCATTGCGTCACTTCGGGGCGCAGGCGCTTGGCGCTTACGAGGAAGTCTTGCTCCGAAGCAAGGACGAGAGCGTCCGTCGTTTGGCGATCGGGCCAGTCATTCCGAGGCTACTCGAGCGTAGGGACCGCGCATCGCTCGAGTTGATCCTGGACAACGCTTCGGCGTCCACCCTGGCAGACTCCCTCGAGGCACTGCGGGGCTTCTCGGACGATGGTTCGCTCGGTTTGATGGTTGAACGAGTCGCGCACCGAAAAACCGACGCTGCCTGGCGCTTGATCTTGATCGCAACCTTGGTCGAATCCCCCCCAAAGGGCTTCGTCGAGTCCTTGAAGGTCCTGCTGCGCGACGACGATCCGATGGTGCAGGTCACGGCTCTCGAGGCTCTGGCTCGACTCGATGCGATCGACGACGGCTCCCGGAATCAGCTCGAACGAATGTACCGCTCGCCGAACCCCCACATTCGCGTGGCCGTGGTGAATATCCTGTCACGGCTGCGCGCAGACACCAAGGATTGGTGGAGCAAGCTCGTCGCTTTGTCGCATTCCTCCAACCCGTACGACCGAATCGCGGCGGTACTTGGCTTCTCACGAATCGAGTCAGAGGAGAGCACCAAGAGCCTGATCGAGCTCTTGTCCGATGACGACTGGCGCGTACGCCTATGGGCTATCGCTGCGATGGACGAGTTGCGTCGACATGCTTTCGTGGAACCGTTGATCGAACGACTCGAGCGCGAAGAGGGTCGCTTGAAGTGGGACGTCGCGAGTGCATTGTTCCACGTCACGGGTCATGATCTCGGAAGGTCCCACGCGACCTGGCATCGCTGGTTCAGCGAGATGGGGGGACGATTCGAGGTTCCGCCCATCGAGGAGGTGCGCGCATTGGAGGCGCGAATGAAAGGCGTTGGCGAAAAGGACGCAACGGTCGCCAGCTTCTACGGCATCCCGGTGCGTAGCCTTCGGACCTGCTTCGTGCTCGATCTCAGCGGCTCGATGGGACTACGGGCCAAGGCGGAAGACCCGGGCACCGAAGGCCGGACGCGGCTCGACGTACTCAAGGAGCAGTTGAACGAGTTGATCGATCGCATGCTTCCAGGTAGTCGCTCCAACTTCTTGGTCTTTCGCTCGGAAGTCGAATCCTGGAAGAGCAAGCTCATCGAGATGAACGAACGCGAGCGCACGGCCGCTCGCGAATTCGTCGTCGGACTCCGGGCCAGGGGGAACACGAACTTGTTCGGTGGGCTGGAGATGGCGCTCGGCGACATGGAAGTCGACACGATCTATGTCCTGAGCGACGGCGTTCCCAGTGTCGGCGCCATCGTCGATCTTGTTCTCATCCGGCGCGAGATCGCCTGGCGGAACAACCTGAGCAGAGTGCGGATCCATTGCATCTCGGTCGGAGAGGAGTCCCAACTACTCCAATGGTTGGCGGAGGATAGCGGAGGGATCTACATCGAAGTCGGGAACCCGTAGCGCGCCAACGAGCGACTGCGCATCGTTCGCTAGCTCGGTGACGCGGATCCAAGGGTCGAGCTGCCGGCCCTCGCCGCGCTGAGTGACCTTCATGCGCTCCGTGGTGAGGAGGCGATGGTCGCCAAGGCGCCAAGCATGATCACCCCCCAACACTTCACGATCAGCCTCCCTCCCGTGGTCTCCGGTTGGCCAATGACGAGCTTCGGTACTCAGGGACATCGTCGTCGGCGGGAGTTCCGCCGTCCAGGACGGGCTGAACTTCCCTGCCCGCAGCGGCGCCCGCTAGGATTCGCGTTCCCCTCGACCCCAGGAGGCCCCCCATGATCGCTCTCGTTCTCGCTCTCTCGCTCGCGTTCCAAGAGACGCATCCGTTCGGCGTCGAGGACATGCTTGCGATGGATCGCATCTCGGATGCGCAGGTGTCGCCGGACGGGAAGGCGGTGTTGTTCACCGTCCGCGTCACCGACGTGGAGGCGAACAAGGGGCGCACGGACGTGTGGCTCGCGGCGGTGGACGGGAGCTCGGCGCGCGCGCTGACGACGCACGAGGCGAACGACTCGAACGCGCGCTGGATGCCGGACGGGCGCAGCTTCGCGTTCCTGTCGTCGCGCAGCGGGTCGAGTCAGGTGTGGAAGCTCTCGCTCGACGGCGGCGAAGCCGTGCAGCTCACGAAGCTTCCGCTCGACGTGGACGGGTTCGAGACCTTTCCCGACGGGAAGCGGCTCGTGCTCGCCATGGAAGTGCATCCCGACGTCGCGACGCTCGAGGAGAGCGCGGCGCGCGACGCGGAGCGCGAGGGGTCGAAGGTGAAGGCGAAGGTCTACGACGAGCTCATGTTCCGCCACTGGGACGCGTGGGAGGACGGGAAGCGCAGCCACGTCTTAGCCTGGACGATCGGCGGCGGAGCGCCCGTCGACTTGATGAAGGGTATGCACGCGGACGCGCCGACGAAGCCCTTCGGCGGCACGGAAGAGGTCGCGATCGCGCCCGACGGGAAGACCGTCGTCTTCGCCGCCAAGGACGAGGGTCGCGAGAACGCCTGGAGCACGAACGTCGACTTGTGGCGTGTTCCGGCGGACGGCTCGAAGGCGCCCGAGCGCATCACCGACGACAACGAGGCCTACGACAACGCGCCGGCGTTCTCGCCGGACGGCAAGCACCTCGCCTGGCTCGCGATGACGCGGCCCGGCTACGAGTCGGACCGCCAGCGCATCCGGGTCATGGAGCTCGCGAGCGGCGCCGTGCGCACGCTGGCGGAGGACTGGGACCGCTCGGCGAGCGAGCTTTGCTGGTCGGACGACGGCAAGACGCTCTACACCACGGCGAACGACCTGGGGAACCACGCGCTCTTCGCGGTCGACGTCGCGAGCGGGAAGGTCGCGAAGCTCGTCGGCAAGGGCTATGCGTCGAGCCCGACTCCGGCCGGCGAGCGCGTGCTCTTCGCGCACGATTCGCTGCACGGGCCCGCGGAGCTCTACACGGTCGCGCGCGACGGCTCTGACCTGCGCCCCGTCACGAAGCTCAACGCCGCGAAGGTTGCGGCGGCGCGCATGGGCGAGTACGAGCAGTTCTCGTTCGAAGGCGCGAAGGGCGAGACGGTGTACGGCTTCCTCGTGAAGCCCGCGGACTTCGATCCGGCCGTGAAGTATCCGGTCGCGTTCCTGATCCACGGCGGACCGCAGGGCTCGTTCGGCGATCACTTCCACTACCGCTGGAACGCGCAGGCCTACGCCGGCGCGGGCTACGCCGCGATCATGATCGACTTCCACGGCTCGACCGGTTACGGCCAGGCCTTCTGCGACTCGATCAAGGGCGACTGGGGCGGAGCGCCGTACGAGGACTTGATGAAGGGGCTCGACTTCGCGCTCGCGAAGTACCCGTTCCTCGACGGGACGCGCGTCGGCGCGCTCGGCGCTTCGTACGGCGGCTACATGATCAACTGGATCGCCGGTCACACCGATCGCTTCCAGTGCCTCGTCAACCACGACGGCAACCTCGACGAGCGCATGGCGTACTTCGACACCGAGGAGCTGTGGTTCCCCGAGTGGGATCACGGCGGGACGCCGTGGGAGAACCCGCAGGGCTTCGCGAAGCACAACCCGATCGAGCACGTCGCGAAGTGGAAGACGCCCATGCTCGTGATCCACGGCGCGAAGGACTATCGCGTCGTCGACGTGCAGGGCATGTCGACCTTCACGGCCCTCCAGCGCCGCGGCATCCCGTCGAAGTTCGTGTACTTCCCCGACGAGAACCACTGGGTGCTGAAGCCGCAGAACAGCCGCTTCTGGCACGAGCAGGTGCTCGGGTGGCTCGATCAGTGGCTCACGGCTGCCGAGCGCTAGGTCGGGGCGCCCGTACGAGCGTTCGACGCGTCTCACTCGCCGTCGGATGAGCCGAAGCGCGTCGTCGTCTCACCAGATCCAGGGCACGAGGCGCTTCGTCCGTGCCCGGTAGGCGTCGTAGTCCGCGCCGAAGGTTTCGCGCATCAGCTCTTCCTCGGGGCAGAGACGTAGGGCGAAGAGCAGCGTCATCGCGACGAGGTAGGAAGGGCCCGCGAGCCAGTTGGGCAGCGCGAGCGCCTGGCCCAGCGAATAGAGCAGGAGCGCCGCATACATCGGATGCCGCACGCGACGGTAGACGCCGCGGGTGACGAGCTCGTGCGCTTGCCGCACCTCGAGCGTGATCGACCAGTTCGTCCCGAGGTCCGCGTGCGAGCGGTAAAAGAGCCACAGCCCGAGCGCCGTGATCGCTGCGCCGGCGACGAGCGGCAGGGGGCGGAGCGGGTAGTCCGCGAACGCGAAGAGCGGAGTCGCGATCCACAGCAGCGGGACGAGGAACGACGCGAATGCCAGCGCGAGGAGCGCGTTCTCGAGCGCGCCGCGCGCGTTCCTCGCCACCGCAATCGCGCGGCTTCGCTGCCCGTGCGGCGCCCGGATGAGCACCATGGCGACGGTGCTCGCGAGCACGACCGCCTTCGCAAACCAGGGGTTCATCCCTGTCGAGCATAGCGAGCTCTGGATGCGCAGCGATGCCGCTTTCGCGGACCTCGATCATCCGCGAGGGTCGTGCGGAGCTCGACGGACGATCGCCGTCGCCGACTCCAGCGGACATCCTCGACGCGCGGGAAGAGCTTCGACGATCGATGCGAGATCGCCCGCGCCGCGCGGCTCGCCTCCACGTCGTGCGCGAGATCCTGCACCTGTCGGCGGAGTCGAGCCCGAGTGTGGGAACCGGCGGGATTCCTAGAACCATCCAGCACGGTCGGAACACCCATGAGCAGAGGACAGCTCATGGACGCCACGAACGTGATGGCGCTGCACGCTGTCCCAGGAGCCCACACAAGGAAAGTCATGAAGACATTCATCCGCAGTGCATCTCTCGCGTTGATCTCGGCGGCCATCCTCGGCGCCGGCATTCCGGCATCTGCGGCTCCAGCCGCCGCCGCCGCCGCGGCAGCTGAGACCACGTACCGGTTCGCAAGCGGCTCGACCACGACGGTCGTCATCGGCGGCGTGGTGATCAAGATCACGACCTACAACTGCACGAATACCGGCAACTCCTGCAAGCTCGTGAATGGCGAGTTCGTTCCCGTTTGATCCCGACTCGGAGCGAACGATGCGAGGCCCCGCGACCGGAGTGAGCACGACCGCCATGAAGCACACATTCTTCGTTTCGACCGTCGTGACGCTCACGGCCGCGGGACTTTCGCTCGCGCTCCTCTTCGGCCCTGACGCGACCCGCTCTCCGGCCCAGCTCGGCGCGGAACCGACGGAAGTCCATCAGGGCGAGACCGCGGACATCGAGAGCCCGATGTCCGCGGTCTCGCTTCGCGAGCCCATCGTTCAGCGAGCGGCGGTCGAGTCGCAACTCTTGCAGCTCTCGTCCGCGCGGCCGGGCTACGTCACGGCGATCGTGCTCGGTCCGAGCGGTGAACCGATCCAAGGCGCGCTGTGCCAGATCCTGCGCGGGAGCGTCCCCGTCGGTTTGTCGGCCGCGCTCTCCAGGAGAACGCCCGCGCGCGACGTCATCGCCTCCGGTCGCTCCGACCGCGACGGTCGCATCGAGCTCGGCGTGCCCGAAGGCTTCTGGATCCTGCGCGCGCAGGCCGAAGGACTCACGCCTTGGGAGGAGGACTTCCTGCGAGGCGGAGACTTCCGCTGGATACGCCTCGGTCCCGCGCGGAGCCTGACCGTCGTCGTTCGCGACGAAGAAGATCACGCCGTATCCAGAGCTTCCGTCCGACTCTTGCGAGGCGAGTACGTCGATCCGGAGACGGCGGAGCTCGTGACCGCCACGGACGGGAGCGGCGCCGCGCGCTTGGAATCGATTCCCGCCGGCACGTGGTACGTGCGCGTCAGCCATCCGGACCACGTCGGCACCGTGGCGAAGCTCGAGGCCGACGCCGACAACGCGCGTGTGCAGTCGGTCGTGTTGCAGCGCGGGATCCGGATCGCCGGAACGGTGCTCGTCGGCGAGCGCGCGCCCACCCGAGCCGCGCGCGTCGTCTTCGACACGCCCGACGGCTTCACGTCCTCGCACGAGGTGAGCGTGGGCGCCGACGGAGCGTATGCCTCGCGGGTCGTCTTCCGGGCCAACCAGACGCTCGAAGTCGCCGCGCAGGTCGCCGGCTACGGCGAAACGCGGAAGGAGTTGAGTCTTGGCGATCCGCCGACCTCCGGCGAGCTCCGGGTGGACTTCGCGCTCGACTCGCGCGAGAGGTTCGCCGTCGGACGAGTCGTCGATCCGGACGGGAATCCGCTGGAGGGCGTCGAGGTCTACGTGCAACCGCTGCTCTCCCTTCCGCCCGAGACGGTCGTCGCGATCCCCTCGGAGGCGGAGATCCTGGCGGGGCACCTGCCCGATCTGTCCGCCTACGATCCAGAGCCCTCGAAGATCGCCCGCTCGCGCAGAGCTTGCGCGTCCGACGGCGAGGGACGCTTCCGCGTGAGCGGCCTGCATTCGGTGAAGAGCTACTCGCTCCTGCTCGTGTCCGACGCGCACGCCAACGCCGTGCTGTGGGTCGAAAAGGGCGAGCCGGGGGGCACGACCGATTGCGGGACGGTGCGCCTCGGCCCAGCCGGGCGCGTCTTCGGCAGCGTGCGCCGTCCGGACGGGAGTCCGATCGAGGGCCTGCTCGTCTACACGACCGGCTACGTGAACCGCGTCGTCACGCCGAGCTCGGAGTTCAGGACGGTGCGCCCGCGCGTGCGCGCGAGCCTCCTGGATGCGATCACCAGCGCCGACGGCCTGTTCGCGTTCGAGCCCTTCCCCGAGGCGGAGTTCCAGCTCATGTGCAACGGCACGCTGTTCGGACCCTACTCGCTCGCCGCCGGCGAGACCCTCGGTCCGCTCGAGCTCGTCACGGAGGATTTGCCGAGCGACGGAGCCGAGCGATCCATCGCCATCCGCTTGATGATCGTCGACGAGACCGACGCCGTCGTGCCGAGCCCCTACGTGCAAGTGATGCGCGTCCGCGATCCGGAGGATGCGACGACGTGGTCCCTGGACGACTGGGTGGCCGGAATCGGGGACGAGCTGGGCCAGGTGGAGCTCTTCGTGCCGGAAGCGGGGACCTACGAGATCGAGGTGAGGGACCCGCGCGGTCAGCTCTCCGATCAGTCCTTCGTCGTCGACCTGGCCGAGGACGGCTACTTCGAGACCGTCACGCTCGCGCCCGACCCGGATCCGTCCCGCCCGCTGGCCGGAGTCGTCACCGGCTCGCGCGGCGAGCCGCTGGCCGATCTCGAGGTGCTCCTGTTCCCGTCGGCGGGCGAAGTCTCGTGCAACTGCTGGAAGGTCTCCGCGCGCACCGATGGATCGGGCGCCTTCTCCTTCGGCCCCTTCATGGACGGCAACCACCGCATCGTCGTGACCGACCCTAAGGAACGCTTCGCCCCCGCTCACCACTACCCCGCGCACTCCGGGGATCCGCTGCTGGTGGTGATGGGGGAGTGATCGCGTCCTCGTCCGCGCTTTCCGTCGCTCGCGGTCGATTCGCCGAAGACCGACGAACGCAGCCGACGCCCAACCGTCGCGCTTCCACGCAGCGCTCGGGGAACGCATTCATGGGCTCGACCAAAGCAGTCGATCGCCCGAATAGGCAGCAAGTCCGATCGCGTCGAAGCTGATCAGCACTTCACGGAGCCCGTCTCCGTCCACATCGGGGATCGCGATCGAGGTGCGGGCCGCGGAGCGCCACGTGGGCGCGCTCACGACCTCGAAGAGCTTCGCGCCGGTCGCCCCGGAAATGGTCACTATGCGACCCTGGCCCGGACCATAGTCGAACAAGGGGACCGAGAAGTCGCTCACGCCGTCGCGGTCCGCATCGCCGATGCCGTGCGGTTGCTGGATGAACATCGTCGTCGGTGCATCGAAGTGGAGTGTGCTCAGCACGGAGCCGTCGGCTCCCGACAGGATCTGACCATCGCCTGCGGCATCGGTGTATCCGAAGGCATTCACGAAGTCGGGGACCGCATCGCCGTTCACGTCCCCGAGGAGGAGATCCGCGTTCGGCGGCAGGGCCTCGGTTGGACTCGTCGCCTCGAGCTCGACTGGATCCAACGATCGAGCGATCTCCTCCCGAACGGCTCGTCCTGTCCGCCCGTCGAAGTATCGGAGGCGCTCCGGGTCGCTCCCGAGGGCGACGATCGTTCGAGTCGAGTCGGAAACCACGAGCAGCAGCTCCTCGTTCTCGTCCTCTACCTCCCACCCCCAGTCCCGAGCGCTCCACAGTTCCTTCCACTCCTTTCCGTCGCGAGCCTGCAGCAGGAAGTCCGTGCGACGTCCGACGATCCTCATGCCGCCGAGCAAGACGTCCCCGAAACCGTCGCCGTCGATGTCGCCGAGATCTCTTGCCCCGATCGAGCCGTAGGCGATCTCCGAGGTTCCTCGAGAGCGGTGGAGCACGCGTCCGTCGCGGCCCGAGACGACGCGCAGGTCGTGCTCCGCCCGCCGCGTGTTTGGCCACGAGTTCCCGAGGTAGTTCCACGATCCGTCGACTTCGTAGTCGCACAGGAGGACGTCCTCCGCACCGTCGGCGTCCACGTCGCCGACGTTGTCCAGGCGCGTGCCCCAGGCGCTCGAAGGGTCCGGGCTGCAGAAGAGGCACGCGGAGAAGACGGCCATCTGGAATAACGCCGCTACGCCCAGGGCGCACAGCACGGCGAGGACGAGGAGAACGAGCAAGAAAGCTCTCACTTGGGGAGGGGCGCGAGCTCACGGCGAGGGTTTGGCTTCATCCACTTCGCAGTCGCGCGATGAGCTCGCGCGAGCGCTCGTACACGGCGGTAGCGGGCGTGCGCGCGGAGGGCAAGTAGCCGAACGCGGGAGCGAGCAGCACGGAGCGCCAGCGCGGGTGGCACAGGCGCGCGTCCTCGAGCAGCGCGGCGGCGTACTTCGCCTGGTGGTTCTCCGCGACGCCGCGGAAGAGGTGCGAGCGCAGGTGGGATGCGAAGGCGTCGTAGGGCTGGCCTCCCTCGAGGTGCGTGCGCACGTGGAGCGGTGTGGGCTCGGCGAACGTCTCGGCGAGCGTGGGCACGCCTTCGCCAGGTTCCACGAGCAGGGCATCGAGCGCGAGCTCGTCGCGGGAGATGCGTCCCTGGTTCGCGAGCGCCTCGCGCAGGCGCGGGATCCACGCGGCGGCTTGCAGGAGCGCCACGCGGCTCGTCGCCTCGACCTGCGACGAGCGGTAGACGTGGTGGAGCGCGTTCGCGATCGTCGTCGGGTGCACGGGCAAGAGCCCCGGGCCGCGGGCGAAGAGATCGCACGCGGCGAGGCGGATGGCGTCCCAGGCCGCAGCAATGCCGAGCTTCGCTCGCAGCCCTTCGACCAAGCGGGCGCGCGCGCCCGCTGGATCGCTCGCGAGCAGAGCGCGCGCCGTGGCGAGGCTCCGTTCCGCATCTCCCGCGCCGTCGCGCCAATCGTCGGGCAGCGTTGCGGCGATCTCGCGGCTCGCGCCAGCGTCCTCGACGTCCCGCTGCGGCGAAGGATTCGTGAGTGCCCAGACCAGCGAGCGCAAAGCGGGCTCGGCCACCTCGTGCGCGAGCGTTCCTCCTGCGGTTGCCTCGAGCCGCGAGAGCGTGCGCTCGGCCTGCGCCGCGTAGATGACCTTGTGACCGAGGCTCCCGAGGTCGCCGACGACGTGCGCCCACGCGATCTCGAGCGCGTCGCCCTCGCCTCCCAGAGCGAACAGGGCCGTGACCGCGCGGTCCGCGCGCTCGCCGTCGAAGTCCGCGAGTGCTCGCGCGAGCTCGGCGCCCGCCGCGCCGCGATCCGTCGCCGCGACGTCGGGCCGCGCCGGCAGCGTCCAATCGGCGCGGTCGACGTCGCTCTCCTGGCTCGCCTTCACGTCGTCGAGGTTGAAGAGCACCGGAAGCAGGCGCTCGTCCTCCGGACTCGCCTCGGCGAGCTGATAGACGGACTCGACCACGAGCACGGCGTGCAGGAGCGACCCCGGCGGGCGCGGGCTGATCTCGTAGAGACCTGCGAGGAAGATCGCGGCTTCGAGGTCGCGCCAGTCGACTCCGGCGCGCAGTCGTTCCTCGGCGAGGTCGAAGCACTTCGCGCGCGGTGTGCGCACGATCCGCTGCGCGAGCTCGATCACGTCGGCGTGCGACGCGCGACCGACTCGGGACGCGCGAGGAACGCGGGCCCTCCCCCTACCGCCGCGACCTAGAGCCGGACCCGCGAACGCGCTCCCCGCCGCGCAAGCGAGTGCGCCCGCGCCGACCGAACGGATCAGATCGCGCCGGCTGATGTCCGCCATCCGAAGCGACGCTAGCTCCGCCGCCCGATTCCCACAACCAGAAGGACGCTTCGCGGCGCTGCCGTCCTGCGCCGGAGCGCTACGCGATACGCGGGGATTATGCGAGGCCGCACGGCGTGCGCCGTGCGCGCAGGAGGCCGGATGGGGTTGGCGCGACAGCGCTCGAGCTCCGGCGCACGCGCGCCTTTCTCCCGTCACCCTCGAGCGAACCCGCCGCTCAGTGCGCGCGCACCTTCACCGTCTCGCCGATGCGGTTCATGATGCGGCGCAGCTCGTCGAAGTCGGGGTGGCGCAGGCGCACCCACGCGTTCGCCATGTAGCCGGCTTCGACGCCCTGCGTGCTCGTGCCGGGCAGCGGGAAGTGCGTGTCGACGATCGCATCGCCAAGGTCGTTCCACATCGCTTCCACGCCCTCGTAGCCAACGATCTTGCCGTCGCGATCCGGCCGCAGCGCGATCATGCCGCCAGCGTAGCGCCGCGACGGCTGCGCATCCGGGCGCCCGTGCACGATGGCGTTCGCCCACTCGCGATACAGGTCGAACTCGTTCGCCGCGGAGTAGATGTCCCACACGCGCACGCCCGGCGGACGGCAGCCGATCTCGGAGAACTTGAGCCCCTTGGGCCCGTAGAACCACTCCATGTGCGTCGCCGACGTGCCGATGCCGAGCACCGCGATCACCCGTTGACACATCGCGCGGATCTCGCCGTAGTCCGCGCTGTCGTTGCGGTTCGTGACGGCGATCTGCGGCGAGATCCAGCGCGTGCGCATGGCCTCGAGCACGCCGGGGTAGTAGTGCGAGACGAACTCGTGCACGATCTTCCCGTCGATCGCGAGCGTGTCGTAGAAGCCCTCGTGGCCCTCGATGAACTCCTCGACGGCCGTGGGCACGCCGCGATCCGTGCCCGCGCTCCTGATCGCGACCTCCAGCTCGGAAGCGTCAGCCGCGCGGTACGTCCCTGCGGCGCCGGCCGCGTCGCGCGGCTTCAGGATGACGGGGAAACCCACGCGCGCGACGAAGTCGCGCACCTCCTGCGCCGAGGACGCGCCCGTCGACTGCGCACACGGCACGCCGGCCTGCCGCAGCGCTTCCTTCATCGCCGGCTTGTCGCGGCACAAAAACGCCGTGCGCACCGACGTGCCCGGGATCGAGCACGCCTCGCGCACCTTCGCGACGGGCAGCGTGTGCGCCTCGACCGTGCACTCGAGCCGATCGACCCAGCCCTTCCT
Source organism: uncultured Planctomycetaceae bacterium (assembly GCA_964413535.1). Lineage (GTDB taxonomy): Bacteria > Planctomycetota > UBA1135 > UBA1135 > CAYPTB01. The sequence continues at coordinate 29,186 of CAYPTB010000044.1, forward strand.
CTGCACGTGCCGCACGGCGCCTTCGAGCGCGCGCTCGTCCGTCACCGACCCGATCTGCACGTAGTCGTCGAGCCAGGTCTTCAGGTCCGCGTCGAACTGCGCGGGCGACCGCTCCCCGATGCCCGTCACGCGCGCCCCGACCGCCTTCAGCGCACGCGGGAACTCACGCTGGTTCAGCGGAAAAGCCGGCTCGACGAAGATCACGTGCATCCGTATTACTCCTGTGCGCGGATTCTAGCCCTGAGCGAGGTCGAGCCGTTGCCTGAGGTCCGCTCCGTTCGCCTCGATCCGCCATGGGGCCAAGGTCCCACGGCTCTAGAGCTTCTGCTCGCCGGGATCCGGGCTCCGTCGCTTCAAGTCTTCCAGGAGCTCGCGATACGTCGCCAGGAAGAGTTGGTCCTTCGTCGGTTGGCGTTCGACTCGAGGATGTGGGAGAGGCGAGCAACGGGGACCTCGGTACCGAAGACCGGAAGAGAGAGCGCTGATTCCACGAGGTCTAGTTCGTAACGGGGGCCTGCGCGGCGGGCTTCTCGGAAGAACCGGCGTCGGTTCTCCTCCGCGCGCAGAACCCAAGACTTGTCCTTTCCCCACTGGTTGCAAGGAAGAGCCTCGATTCCTTCGATGACTTCCTTGTACTCGACCAGGAATGTGTCGACCCGACACCAAGTCGACTCCAAGCTCGAGGTGGAGCTCTGTTCGTCGGGAGAGAAGGCGGGCACGGCCTCATGGTAGCCACGTGTTGGCGTGCGGGTCGGACCCGCGGACCCTTGCCCACCGTCTCGCTGGAGCGGCTATCCTGGATCGCAGGAACAGAGGGAAGCCTTTCGTGAAACGACTTGTATTGCTTCTCGTCCTCACAGGTCTCGGGCTCGGCGTGTTCTGGTTGCTGCGCGCGCCGACGAGAATCCATGGGAACCGTGAAAAGGGCGCTCGGATCGTGGAGGACACGGAGAAGCACCTCGTTACCGTCACAGGAATGCTCGTCGATCAGGACTCGACACCCGTCGCGCACCACGAAGTCTGGCTCGCCGAGGCCGATAGCTTCTCCGTGGTTTACAGCCAACCGGACATGCCGGGACAGATGATTGCGACGGTGGGTACCGATGCCTCGGGACACTTCGCGTTCACGGGGGTGACCCCCGGAAGCTGGTGGATCGGGCCGGTGGCGGAACGAACCAGCGCGATTCCCGGGGGGCTGGCCGGGCTGCCTGTCAGGGTCGACGTGACCGAGGGAGCGCTCGACGTCGACGTCCTCGTGCGCGCGCACCGCGAGCTCGCGGTCGCAGGGAAAGTGCTCGATCCAGACGGTCGTCCGGTGGAAGGCGTGTACGTCTGTGTCAACGGGGGCTTGATCGCGGATTCCATGTTCACCGACGCGAACGGTGCGTTCGAGTTGGGGCCGTTGGAGCCGGGAAGATGCAGCGTCTCCGCGTTACGACTGGGCGAACCCTTCCACCCGCTCACAGACTTCCTCGAAGTCGAAGCGGGGAAACGAGACGTCGTCCTGCGGATTCAAGAAGCGACAACCAGTTTGCGCGGACACGTGACCGGCGCGTCTGGCGAGCCCGCTCACGGAAGAGTCTTGTTGACCAACCCCGAGGGCCTGCACGCGTACCACACCTTCGACAACGGCTCGTTCGCTTTCGGAGCGCTCGAACCCGGTTTTTATTCGGTCGCGGTCTCCACGGACGACCAGGTTGCCGTCGCGAAGGACGTCCTCGTGCGGTTGGTCGGGACACGGGACGAAGTCTTCCTCAAACTCGAGCCCGCCGCGCGGATCCGCGTGAGCATCGGAGAACGCGAGTCCGCGCGATGCGTCGGCGTCCTCTTCGACGGAGCTCTGGTCGCTTTCGAGTGGATCGAGCCCAACGCACAAGCGACTCTCGTCGTCCCAGTCGGCCCGATCACCGTTGGACTCCGAGTTCGCGGTGGGTCGCCAAGTGGCCGGCACGACGTCGTGACGCGCGCGGGACAGGAACTCGAGCTAATGTTCGATTGAGGGGTAAGGAACCGGTGCTTCGCCCGCGCTGGCGCGCGAGGTACAGCTCCGGCGAGGACCGAGGAGAGCCACGACGGGGAACGAGCCCAAGGCGCGCCTCAAAGCCGAAGCCAGGCTTCGGCTGATCATCTCTGCTCATCGAGCAGCTCCTCGCGCGCGTGCCGGACTCCCGGCAAGCCTTCTACTACCGCACTTCGGCCCAAGCGGAGGCCCAAGCGGAGATCGACCTCGTGCTCGAGGGACCCCCAAAGCGCGTCGTGGCCATCGAGATCAAGAGACCGTCCGCGAGACGGCTTCGTTCTCCTTCGGCGTCGTTCCCTGTCCCGCGGAGGAGCGTGGTGGGCACTCCTACGTCGACTACTCGTTCCGGCCGTATCTGAAGTCGGTCGCTCGGGTCGTCGAGGACGGTGCCGAGATCGACGACGCGTGGAAGCTCGTGGTCGCGGAGTCGCCCGGCCCCAAGCGTCTGATCGGCCTGTGGGAGTGCACGTCTCGCTACGCGGGACGGGTGGAGGTGCCGCTGAGGGACGTGCTCCAGAGGATCCGATGACGCCGGTCCCCGAGTCCGCGCAAGTTCGTCGGCGCACGCTCCGGGTCGCGGCGCTCTAGCGCTTGCCGGTGAGCCGCGCGTAGAGCTCGACGTAGCGTTCGGTTTGGTGGTCCCAGGAGTAGTCGCGTTCCATTCCGTTGCGCATGAGACGGGACCAGGCGCGTTTGTCGGGCCAGATCTCGAGGGCGCGGGTGATGGCCCAGCGCAGGCCGTCGGCGTTGTAGTGGTCGAAGACGAAGCCGGTGCCGGCGCCGGTCTTGGGGTCGAACGGTTGCACGGTGTCGGCGAGGCCGCCGGTGCGGCGCACGATCGGGACCGTGCCGTAGCGCAGGCTGTACATCTGGTTCAGGCCGCAGGGCTCGTAGCGCGAGGGCATGAGGAAGAGGTCGCTGCCGGCTTCGATCAGGTGCGCGAGGCGGTCGTTGAAGGTGCGGTCGTAGCCGAGCTTGGTTGGGTGCTCGCGGGCGAGGGCCTCGAAGAAACGCTCGTAGCGCTCCTCGCCGCTGCCGAGCACGCACACGCGCACGTCGCGCTCGGCGAGGAGCGGTGGGAGCACCTGGAACAGCAGGTCGAAGCCCTTCTGCGCCGTCAGGCGCGACACGATGCCGAAGACGGGCGCGGCGCGGTCGAAGGGCAGGCGCAGCTCGTCGAGCAGCGCGCGCTTGTTGCGCGCCTTGCCGCCGAGCTCGTCGATCGAGTAGTGGAAGGGGATCTGCTCGTCGCGCTCGGGGCTCCACTCGTCGTAGTCGACGCCGTTCAGCACGCCGACGAGGGAATCGGAGCGGCGTTTCAGGAGGTCGTGGAGACCCATGCCGAGCTCCTCGGTCTGGATCTCGCGCGCGTAGGTCTCGCTGACGGTGTTGATGAGGTCGGCGTACAGGATGCCGGTCTTCAGGTAGTTCAGGACGCCGCGTTCGAGGTCCTCTTGGTAGAGGAGCGAACGCACTTCGGAGAGCCCGAGGTCGGCGACGCCCTCGGCGGGGAAGACGCCCTGGTAGCCGATGTTGTGGATCGTGAGCAGTGTCTTCGAGGCGCGGAAGAGCGTGTCCCAGGCGTACGGGCCCCGGAGGTAGAGCGGCAGGAGCGCGCTGTGCCAGTCGTTCAGGTGGAAGACGTCGGGCGCGAAGGCGAGGCGCTGGCAGCATTCGAGCACGGCGCGCGTGAACAGGCCGAAGCGCAGATGCTCGTCGCGATCGAGCGTGTACAGGCCGTCGCGGCCGAAGAGCTCCGCGCAGTAGAGGAAGTTCACGACGGTCTTCGAGCGCGGCAGCGGCGACGTGAAGACCGTGAATCGATAGGTGGTGGCACCCGCAACGATCGGGATGTCGGTCAGGGCCGGGACGCGCTCGAACTTGAAGCCCCCGCGCTCCACGCGGCGATAGAGCGGCATGAAGAGGCGCACGTCGTGATCGCGACGCGAGAGGTGCGCGGTGAGCGCCGCGGAGACGTCGGCGAGGCCGCCCGTCTTGGCGAACGGCGTCACTTCGGACGCGAGCATGCAGACCTTCGAGGGACTCATCGTGGACGTCGACCGGCTCGCGGATCGCCGTGAGAGCGGCAACAGCCTAGCGACATCGAGTGGGGCGTCGAAAGCTCTCGGTGCCACCCTTCGGCGTCGAGCCGAACGCCGGCGGGATGGCGCGCCCGCGCCGGATGGCGCACCCGCACGCCGGATGGCGCACCGTGGTGGCGCGGGGTATTCTCCGGCTCGCGGGCGCGCGACCTCCCCCGCGGCGCGACCCGCGCTCCGCCGCGACAGCGCCGTGTCCGCGCGCCGGATCCTGACCCCGCCCGTCCGAACGTGCCGAACGCAATCTTCGTCGTCCCCTATGGAATGGAGACCTCGCTGCGTTTCGTGCGCGCGGCGGCGCGCCTTCCGGACGTGCGGCTCGGCATCGTGAGCCAGGAGCCGGCGGAGAGGCTGCCGGCCGACGTGCGCGCGCACGCCGAGCACTACGAGCGGCTCGAGGACGCGCTCGATCCCGATCAGCTCGAGCGCGCGGTGCGCGCGATCGGGCGGCGGTGGGGCGGGCGCGTCGATCGCTTGATCGGGATCCTGGAGCCGCTGCAGGAGTCGCTGGCCGAGGTGCGCCAGCGGCTGTCGATCCGGGGCATGGATCCCGAGACCGCGCGGAACTTCCGCGACAAGGCGCGCATGAAGGACGTCTTGCGCGGGAACGGGGTGCCGTGCGCGCGCCATGCGCTGGCGGGCTCGCTCGCGCAGGCCTTGGCCTTCGGCAAGTCCTCGGGCTATCCGCTGGTGGTGAAGCCTCCCGCGGGAGCCGGCGCGAAGAACACGTTCCGCGTGGAGAGCGCCGAACAGCTCGAGAGCTCCCTGCGCTTCGCGCCGCCGCGGCCGGAGGAGCCGGTGCTGCTCGAGGAGTTCGTCCAGGGCTCCGAGCACTCCTTCGATTCGGTCAGCGTGGACGGTCGCCACGTCTTCCACTCGATCTCGCGCTACTTCCCCGGGCCGCTCGAGGTCATGGAGACGCCCTGGATCCAGTGGTGCGTGCTGTTGCCGCGCGACATCGAGGGGGCCGAGTTCGACGACGTGCGCGCCGCGGGTCGCCGCGCGCTCGACGCGCTCGGGATGGTGACGGGGCTCACGCACATGGAGTGGTTCCGCCGCAGCGCGGACGGCTCGATCGTGATCTCCGAGGTCGGCGCGCGCCCGCCGGGCGCGCAGTTCACGACGCTCATGTCGTACGCGCACGATCTCGACTTCTACCGGGCGTGGGCGGAGCTCGTGGTGTTCGAGCGCTTCCAGCCGCCCGAGCGGCGCTACGCGTGCGGCGCCGTGTTCCTGCGCGGCCAGGGCAGCGGGCAGGTCGTCGCGGTGCACGGCTTGGAGAGGGTCGAGAAGGAACTCGCCGGGCTCGTCGTCGAGGCGCGCGTGCCGCGCGTGGGGCAGCCGCAGGCCTCGAGCTACGAGGGCGAGGGCTACGTGATCTTGCGTCACCCCGAGACGAGCGTCGTGGAGGAAGGGCTGCGCCGGTTGCTCGCCAACGTCCGCGTCGAGCTCGGTTCGGTCCGAGCGAAAGAGGTGGAGCCGCTGTGAACGTCCTCATGATCTCGCCGGGCTTTCCCGACGACATGCCCTTCTTCACGCGCGGGCTGGCGCAGGCCGGAGCGACCGTGTTCGGCGTCGGGGACCAGCCGCAGAGCGCCCTGCCGGAGGCCGCGCGCGAGGGCCTCGCCGCCTACACGCGCGTGGCGGACCTGTGGGACGAGGAAGCGACGATCGGCGAGGTGAAGCGTTGGCTCGGCGGCCGCCGCGTCGATCGCGTCGAGTGCCTGTGGGAGCCGGGCGTGACGCTCGCCGCGCGCATGCGCGTGGCCTTCGGCGCGCCGGGCCTGAGGGTCGAGCAGTCGATCGCGTTCCGCGACAAGGAGCGCATGAAGCAGGTGCTCGACCAGGCCGGCGTGCGCACGCCCCGGCACGCGCGTGCGCGCACGAAGGCGCAGTGCCGCGAGTTCGCCAAGGCCACGGGTTTCCCCGTCATCGTCAAGCCCATCGCGGGAGCCGGCTCGGCGGATACGTACCCCGTGAAGGACGACGCGGAGCTCGAGCGCGCGCTCGGCATGCTCGACCACGTCGACGAGGTCAGCGTCGAGGAGTTCATCGAGGGCGAGGAGTTCACGTTCGACACGGTGTGCGCCCACGGCGACGTCTTGTTCCACAACGTGGCGTGGTACCGGCCGAAGCCGCTCACGGCGCGGCTCAATCCTTGGATCAGCCCGCAGGCCATCTGCCTGCGCGACACGAGCGTGCCGGCGATCGCCAAGGGCTGCGAGCTCGGCCACCAGGTCCTGAAGGCGCTGGGTTTCGAGAGCGGCTTCACGCACATGGAGTGGTTCCTCACCAAGGACGGCGAGGCGGTCTTCGGCGAGATCGGCGCGCGCGCGCCCGGGGGACGGCTCACGCACGGTATGAACTACTCGTGCAACATCGACCTGTTCCGCGCCTGGGGCGAGGCGATCCGTCACGGGCGGATCTCGCAGGACACGCGCAAGCGCTACAACGTCGCGGTCGTCTTCAAGCGCGCCATCGGCGAGGGGCGCGTCCTGCGCCACGAGGGTCTCGCCGGTCTGATGGGGCGCTTCGGCGAGCACGTCGTCAACGTCGACTTGACTCCGATCGGCCACTCCAAGCGCGACTTCAAGAAGATCGTCACCGGCGACGGTTGGATTGCGGTGCGCCACCCCGACCTCGCGACGACCATCGAGATGGCCGACGCGGTGGCGAACGACCTGCGCATCATCGCCGGATGAAGCCGCGCCGCGTCTGTCTCCTGGGACCGCAGCGGCTCGAGCCGACGCTCGTGGAGGCGGTGCGCTCGGTCGGCGCGCGCGGGGCGCTCGCCTGCGTGACGGCCGGTTGGGAGGAGCGCGAGGGGGAGATCGGCGAGCTCGCCGACCACGTCGAGTGCGCGGTCCACAACCTCGAGGTGTACGGGCGCGTCGAGGACGTCTTCCAGCACGATCCCGAGCTCTTCCGCGTCCTGCGCGAGCGCGACGACCGCATGCGCAAGGTGCAGGAGCTCTACCGCTTGCGGTTGCAGCACGCCCTGGCGGCCGCGCGCGAACTCCTGCGGCGCACGGACGATCCGGAGCTGCTCGTCCCCGAGCAGGAGGCGGCGATCGAGACGGTGCGCGCCATCGACGCGCAGCACCTCGACCGGATCCACGAGATCCACGCGGAGTTCGCGGAGCGCTGGCGGCCGGGCGAGCGCGAGCGCGTCGTGCGGCACAAGCGCGAGATCGCGCGCGTGCTGGAGGGCGTGAGCGGGCTGTGCATCGCCGGCGGCCACGTGGCGATCCTCTTGAACCGTCTGCGGCTGCTCGATGTGATCGATTTGGCTCCGCGGCTCCCGATCTTCGCCTGGTCGGCGGGGGCCATGGTGCTGGGGGAGCGGGTCGTCGTCTTCCACGACAATCCGCCCCAGGGCGCCGGCGACGCCGAGTTGCTCGAAGCCGGGCTCGGCGTGTGCCCCGACGTCGTTCCGCTGCCGCACGCGTCGCGCCGGCTGAAGCTCGAGGACGCGCCGCGCGTGGCCCTCTTCGCGCGGCGCTTCGGCGACGCGCTGTGCGTGGCGCTCGACGCGCGTACCCGGCTCGACTGGGACGGCGTGCGCTACGCCGCAGGACCTGGGACGCGCAGGCTCACGAACGAGGGCGGCCTCGAGGAGCTGGAAGCCGCGTGACGCTCACGGCTCGCGATCTGCGCGGCGTTGGAGCGATCGACTTCGCGTCGCTCGAGGCCTTTGCGCGCGACAACGCGTTCCCGTTGATCGAGGGCACGAACGCGACGTTCCTGTTCCGCGGCCAGGCCGACGAGGTTCACCTGCGGCACTGGATCTACGGGCTCTCGGCGACGCAGTCCTTCACGCGCATCGCGGGCACGGACTTCTGGACGCTCGAGATGGACATCCCGCCGCGCTCGCGGGTCGAGTACAAGCTCGAGGTCCGCCAGGGCGAGCAGCAGCGCCTGATCCGCGATCCGCTGAACCCGTACTTCGCGCACGACCCCTACGGCTCGAACTCGGTCGTGTACGGGAGCGGCTACGAGGTGCCGGATTGGACGCTGCCCGATGCGGAGGCGCGGCCGGGCGAGGTCGTGGAGCACGTCATGATGAGCGACGTGTTCTCCGACCCGCGCGCGTTCCAGGTGTACCTCCCGGCGCGCTTCCGCAAGTCCCGCCGCTATCCGCTGCTCATCGTGCACGACGGCGAGGACTTCCTGCGCTTCGCCGGGCTCAAGACGGTGCTCGACAATCTCATCCATCGGCTCGAGATCCCGCCGCTCATCGTCGCGCTCACGCAGTCGCAGAACCGGCTCCAGGAGTACGCGGACGACGAGCGCCACGCGCGCTTCCTGGCCGAGGAGCTCGTACCGGTCCTCGAAGAGCGCTATCCGCTGGTGGGCAACGCCTCCTCGCGCGCCTTGATGGGAGCGAGCTTCGGCGCCGTCGCGTCGCTGGCCGCGGCCTGGCGCTATCCCGGCACGTTCTCGTCGCTGCTCCTGCAGTCGGGCTCGTTCGCCTTCACCGACATCGGCAGGGACCACGATCGCGGACCGCTGTTCGACCCGATCGTCAAGTTCGTCAACGCCTTCCGCGAGGACCCGGGGCGTCCGGTGGACAAGGTCTACGTGTGCTGCGGGATCTACGAATCCCTGATCTACTACAACCGCTCGATGGTGCCCTTGCTCGAGCGAACCGGCATGGACGTGCGCTACACCGAGGCCCGAGACGGACACAACTGGGAGAACTGGCGCGACCGGTTGCGCGAGGGACTCTCGTGGTTGTTCCCCGGGCCGCTCTGGATGGTCTACGAGTAGGAGGAAGCTTGCCCAAGGTCACGCGGAAGATCGGTCTCTCGCTCGGCGCGGACATCTGTTGGCCGCTGTGTTACGAGGAGATCGTGCGCAGGATCGATCCGAAGTTCCGGATCGGCGGCGACGAGATTCGCTTCGAGGTGGAGCGCGTGACGATCGAGCCGTTCCGGCTGCGCAGCCCGAAGCGCTACGACCTCGTCATGGACCGGCTCACGCACTGGTACCGCACCAGTCGCGAGTGGATCAAGAAGATCATCGTCATGGACGGGGTCTACGTGTTCAACAACCCGTGGACCTTCCAGTCCATGGAGAAGCAGACCACGTACTGCGCGATGATGCGCCTCGGGATGCCCGTGCCCGAGACGTGGCTCGTCCCGCCGAAGGAGTACGAGGCGAACACCGACCTCGAGCCGACGCTCGAGCGCTACGCACGGCTCTTCGACCTCGAGGAGATCGGCAAGCGCATCGGCTATCCGCTCTACATGAAGCCGTACGACGGCGGCGCGTGGAAGGGCGTGAGCCGCGTCGCCGACGTCGAGGGCCTCAAGCAGGCCTACGAGGAGAGCGGGCGCAACATCATGCACCTGCAGAAGGCGATCGAGCCCTGGGACGTCTTCGTGCGCTGTATCGGCGTGGGGCCGCAGACGCGCATCCTGCGCTACGATCCGTCCGCGCCGCTGCACGACCGCTACGTCGTCGGCGACGCGAACCTGCCGGAGGAGGACCTCTCCGTCATCCGCGACACGACGCTCACGATCAACAGCTTCTTCGGCTGGGACTTCAACTCCTGCGAAGCCCTGCGCGGCACGGACGACCGCATCTGGCACCCGATCGACTACGCGAACGCCTGCCCGGACTCGCAGATCACGTCCCTCCACTACCACTTCGCGTGGCTCGTCGTCGCGAAGGTGCGCTGGTCGCTCTTCTGCGCGGCCACGCGGCGCAAGATGCGCCTGAGCCAGGACTGGGAGCCCTTCTTCGACGTCGCGGCCATGGACGCGCCGTACCGCGAGAAGCTCTCGCGCTACGCCGCGCTCGCGAACGAGTCCTTCGACACGGCGCGCTTCGAGGAGTTCTGCGCCGAGCACCTCGGAAACCTCGACGAGGTCGCCTGGGAGTTCTTCGGCAGCGACTACGCTCGAGACGCCATCCGGCAGAAGGTCCAGGTCATGTACCCCGAGCACGAGTGGGACGCGTTCACCGATCTCTTCTGGAGTCGCGTCCAGGCCTGGCGCGAGCAGGAAGCGGAGCCCGCGCGCCAGGAGCGCGACACATGAAGGACAAGTCCAGGTGGTACTCCACGCGCCTCGAGCGCGAGGTCGACGTCGTGCGTTGGGGAACGCACGGCACGCCGCTGCTCCTGTTCCCCACGGCCGCCGGCGACGCCGAGGAGGTCGAGCGCTTCCTCATGCTCGACGTGCTCGCGCCGCTCCTGCGGGAGGGCCGGGTCAAGGTCTACTCGGTCGACAGCGTCGCCGGCGAAGCCATGTTCGGCGAGAAGCTCCCGCTCGAGCAGGCCTCGCGCATCCAGAACCGCTTCCACGACTTCGTGCGCCACGAGGTCGTGCCGGCCATCCGCGCCGACTGCCGCTCGGACGAGATCGAGATCGTCACGGCCGGCGCGTCCATCGGCGCCTTCCACGCCGTCGCCGTCCTGTGCCGCCATCCCGACGTCTTCTCGCAGGCGATCTGCATGAGCGGTACCTACGACCTCACGAAGTTCACGAACGGCAAGCTGACGCACGACTTCTACGAGTCGTCCCCGCTGCACTTCCTGCCGCACGTTCCGGAAGGCGATCACCTGCGCAAGATACGCGAGCGCTTCGTGATCCTCGCGCACGGCGGAGGCCGCTGGGAGGAGCCCTCGCAGTCCTGGCGCATGGCCGACGCCCTCGGCGCGCGCGGCATCCCCAACCGCGTCGACGCCTGGGGCGTGGAGTGGGACCACGACTGGCCCACCTGGCGCGCGATGCTCCCGAACTACCTCCGCGACCGCGTGCCGATCAAGTAGCGGCTACGGTCATCCAACTCAGCCGTCCAAGTCGATGCTCGCGATCACCGCGTCGAGCGTCCCGCGCTTCTGCGCGAATCCTGCTGCGCCTGTCCACACCAGCACCTGGTGGAAGTGCTCCGCACCCTTGAGTGTGGTGTGAACGAAGATGTACGAGTTCCCGTCCGAGTCGGCGTGCAACTCGTACTGGACGGCCTGACGTTCATCGATCTCCAATCGCAGTGGACCGACTTCGCTGTTGATAACCCCATCCGCTCTCAGCGCACCGCGGGTCAGCTCCGAGTGATCGTCGATCGTCGTCCCTTCTTCGAAGTCCGCCTTGGGCTCCGAGAGGACGATCAGGTAGCAGTCCGCCGTCGGATGGGCGATCTCCAGGTCGGCATCGTCGTTCAGGTCGAGCTTGGTCCAGCCGCTCGTCGCCGAGACGCGCACCAGGCCATTCTCGGACTCGAACACCAATCGATCGCGGGCGAAGCTCCGACCCATCTTGCGGAACATGGGCAGGTACTCTTGTCTTTCGGAACTGCGAACGAGTCCTTGACCCATCCAATAAGTCGCTCCCTCGAAAAGGATCAGTTGGTAGATCGTCGTCGGGACGTTGGAATCGGAGACGGCGGTCGCGATGACCTCGAAGCCTTCGAGCACGTCGACGGCGACGGCGTCGATGGACTCGATCTCGAAATCGCTGTGCTTCGTGGTCTGTCTCAGGCGCTGCCGAACGAAGGAGCGTCGATCCCCGGCCTCGATGGGCCGGTACGCCGGCCCGATGATGAACATTGCCTTGCCCTGCTTCTCGAGATCGGCCTGACCGTCTTCGGTGTAGGAGACCATGTTGGCCACGCGTGTGAAGAACGCCAGCGTGCCTGTGTGTGCGAGCGAGAAGCCGAGTCCGTCGAGCGGACTCACCTCGGCCTTCGGATCCCAGCGCGCAGAGAGCACCGCATTGCGCAGCACGGAGCTGTAGTCCTCCTCGAGGGCAGAGGGATAGATGCCCACGATCATCACAGTTTCGTTCTCCGACCCGAACACCCACATCCACTTCTCGAACTCGCCCTGCTGGACGCGCTGCCGTAGGTGCATCAAGACCCCCGGTTGCTCTCCGGCTTCGCGGTCCTCCCGCGCGAGGAGTTCCATGTTCCGCTTGGCGATCTTCAGCGGATCTTCGAGGCCCACCCTTACGTGTGCGAAGGACCCCGGGACGAGACTGACCATGATCGACGCACCGGACTCCACGTGTTGGAAGCCGGTGAAGGTCGTGGCGGCGACGAAACCCTCGGGTGGCGCAAGCCACACCTTCGTGCTCGGCACGAGCACGAGTTGGAAGGCGTCCGTCTCGACCTGGCCGTCCTGGGCCGCAGCGCAGGGGAGCGTCAGCAGCAGCCCGAGCACGAGCGCGCCGGCAGCGTTCGCTGCCTGGGCGGTCACGAGCTCACGACGAGGCGTCTCGACGGCGAGAGATTCCACGCGAGTTCCTCCATCCTCCATTCGAACGGGCTCCGGCGAGGCAGCGGGAAAGGGCCGCGACCTCTACGTCACGACGCTGCGCGGGCGCGAGGGCTGCTTGAGCGCGGCCTCGAAGTCGAAGCCGCCCGGGACGACGACGATGCCGGACGGCGTGACGGTGAAGCGCTTGCGGTCGGCTTCGAGGTCGTAGCCGATCTCGAAGTTGGGCGGGATCGAGACCCATTTGTCGACGATCGCGCGGCGGACGCGCGCGTTCGCGCCGACCTGCACGCCGGCGAAGAGGATCGCGCCGTCGACCGTGGCGCCTTCCTCGACGCGCACGCGGTTGGAGAGGATCGAGCGCTTCACCTTGCCGCCCGACACGATCACGCTCTGGCACAGGAGCGAGTCGACGACCTCGGCGCGCTTGCCCTTGCCGGGCGGATCGCCGAAGACCGTCTTGGCCGGCGGCTCGAAATGGATGAGCGTGTAGGTCGGCCAGTCCTTGTCGTAGAGGTTGAACTTCGGCTCGACGCGGCAGAGGTCGATGTTCGCCTCGTAGTAGGAGTCGAGCGTTCCGATGTCGCGCCAGTAGGGCTCTCCGTTCCCCCCGTTCACGTCCGCGAGGTGGTGAACGTAGACGGGCTCCCTGTGGATCATGCGCGGGATGATGTCCTTGGCGAAGTCGTGGTTCGAATCGTCACGCGCGGCGTCCTGTTTGAGCGCGTCGATCAGCACGCGCGTGTCGAACAGGTAGATGCCCATCGACGCCAGGCACCAGTCGGGGCGGCCGGGGATCTCCGCGGCGTCCTGGGACTTCTCCTTGAACGCGACGATTCGGTTGTGGTCGTCGACTTCGAACACGCCGAAGCGCGAGGCCTCTTCGCGGCGCACGGGAAAGGCGCCGATCGTCAGCGCCGCCTTGGTGTCCGCGTGCTGCGTGAGCATCCGGCCGTAGTCCATCTTGTAGATGTGGTCGCCGGACAGGATCAGCACGCGCTCGGAGTGCTCCCTCTCGAGCGTGTCGATGTTGTGGTAGATCGCGTCCGAGGTGCCCCGGTACCACTTGCCCGCGCGCAGGTGGTGCGGCGGGCGCACGCTGATGAACTGGTTCAGTCGGCGCGGGAGGAAGTTCCAGCCGAAGCGGATGTGCTCCTCGAGCGAGCGCGCGTGGTACTGCGTCAGGACGTAGATCCGGCGCAGGCCCGAGTGGATGCAGTTCGAGAGCGTGAAGTCGATGATCCGGTACATCCCGCCGAACGGCACGGCCGGCTTGGCGCGCCGCTCGGTCAAGGGCATCAGGCGCTCGCCTTGACCGCCTGCGAGGATGAGGGTGATCGTCTCCTTCAGGTCCTGCGTCAGCGACATGGATGGACCTCCGCTCTCCTTCTACCTGACATCGATCCCGCTCTCGGGGGTAGGCCCGACGAGGGCTTCAGCATGCCCTTCTCACGCGATTTTCGGTAGCCCGTCGACGGCGTCTCGGCCGCGTCGTCCTGGAAAAACGGAGCGGATGGCGCGACAGTACGCGTCGCTCGCGCTCCACCGCTATGAACGCAGTCCGCTTGACCGGGGTCACGAAGACCTTCGGCGCGCACGTCGCCGTCGCCGATCTCGACCTGTGCGTCCCGCTGGGATCGGTCCACGGGTTCATCGGCCCCAACGGATCGGGCAAGACGACGACGATCCGGATGATCCTGCACATCATCCATCCCGACCGCGGCGAGATCGAGGTGCTGGGCGAGCGCGGGACGCGCGCGGCGAACGACCGCATCGGCTATCTGCCGGAGGAGCGCGGGCTCTACAAGAAGATGACGGTGAGGAGGCTGCTCTCCTACTACGGCAGCCTCAAGGGCATGTCGCCGCGCGCCGCGCGCCGGGCCGGGGAGGAATGGCTCGAGCGCATGGGCCTGTCGGAGTGGGCCACGAAGAAGATCGAGACGCTCTCCAAGGGCATGGCGCAGAAGGTGCAGTTCATCAGCACCGTCCTGTCGTCGCCCGAGCTCGTCATCCTCGACGAACCGTTCTCGGGGCTCGACCCCCTGAACCTGGAGGTCCTGCGCGAGGCCATCCTCTCGCTGCGCGAGCACGGCTCGACGCTCATCTTCTCGACCCACGACATGAAGATGGCGGAGGAGATGTGCGACTCGGTCTTCATGATCTTCCGCGGGCGCAAGGTCCTCGACGGAGCGATCGAGAAGGTCCGCGCCGAGTACGGCGTCGACACGATCCGCGTGCGGCTGGAAGGCGGCCGGAAACACCTGGAGGGGCTGCCCGGTATCGAGCGGATCCTGGACCTCGGGCAGATGCAGGAGCTGCGCGTCTCCGGCGATCCCCAGGCGGTCCTGCGAGGCCTTTCGGCGCGTACGGGCGTGCAGCACTTCGAGATCACGCGACCGTCCCTGCACGACATCTTCGTGCGCATCGCGGGGCCCGAGGCCCGGGAGGTCGTTCGTGTCCAAGGTGCTTAGCATCGCGACGACCGAGTACCTGAACGCCGTGCGCAGCAAGGCGTTCGTGATCGGCGTCGTGCTCATGCCGGTGCTCATGGCCGGCGGTCTCATCGCCCACGTGATCGCGGAGCAGAGCGTGGACTTGCGCGACCGCAAGTTCGCCGTGGTCGACGGGACGGGGCGTCTGTACCCGGCCCTCGAGGAAGCGCTGGCGCAGCGCAACGCGGCCGTGTTCGAGAAGACCGAAGAGGGAGGCGACGGAGAGCAGGTCGGGCCGCGCTTCCTCATGGAACGCTACGAGCATCCTGCCGGCGATTCCCGCTCGCCGGAGCTCGTCCTGTCGGACCGCGTCCGCACGGACGAGCTGTTCGCCTTCGTCGTCATCGGCGTAGACGCCTTCGAATCGGAGAGCGGTGCGAACGACCTCGTCGCGTACCACTCCGACAGCCCGACTTTCGACGACCTGCCCGATTGGATCGAGGACACGGTGCAGGAAGCCGTCGAGCTCGAGCGCTTCGAGCGCGCGAACGTCGATCTCGAGCTCGTCCACGAGCTCACGCGTCGCGTGCGTTTCCAGGACCGCGACCTGATCGAGGTGAGCGCGACGGGCGAAGAGGTCGGCGGCGAGGAGGAGGACGAGTTCCAGAACTTCGTCGTGCCGTCGCTCTCCATGTTCCTGCTCTTCATGCTGATCATGATGAGCGCGCCGCAAGCCCTGAACGTGGTGCTCGAGGAGAAGATGCAGAAGATCTCCGAGGTCCTCGTCTCGGCGGTCACGCCCTTCCAACTGATGATGGGGAAGGTGGTCGGGACGGTGTTCGTCTCGATGACGCTCTCCGCGCTCTACCTGGGCGCCATCTGGATCTCGACGCGGTACTGGGGCGTCGACCACTTCATCCCGCTCTCGTTCTACGGCTGGTTCGTGTTCTTCCAGTTGCTGGCGATGTTCATCTACACGGCGATGTTCTCCGCCATCGGCGCCGCCTGCTCGGAGATGCGCGACGCGCAGAGCCTCATGACGCCGATGATGCTCTTGGTCGTGATCCCGATCTTCTTCTGGATGGTCGTCCTGCGCTCGCCCGACAGCCCCACGGCGGTGGCCGTGTCGCTGTTCCCGCCGGCGACGCCGATGCTGATGATGATGCGCGTGGCGATCCCGCCCGGCCCGCCCGCCTGGCAGCTCTTCCTGTCGATCGTCCTGACGCTCGCCTTCACCGTCGCGTGCGTCTTCGCCTCGGCCAAGGTGTTCCGCATCGGACTCCTGGCGACGGGTCAGGCGCCGACCTTGCGCAAACTGGTGAGCTGGATCGTGTCGAAGTGAGACGCTCGCCGCGGTAGCGCGCGGAACCGCACGGCTTCGCAGTCGCCGCGCTTCTGGCGAAAAGGACCGAGCGCGTCCGAGCGACCTCCCTCCCGATATCCGAAGATCCACCGAACGCTCGCGCTGCCGCTGCAATACTCGGGTGGTGGACGAGCCCCGACTAGTGAGCGCCGAGGATCTCCTCCCGGACCGCGGATGGCTCTTGCGCCTCGCGCGCGACATCGCCGGAACCGATGCCGAGGCCGAGGACGTCGCGCAGGATTCCGCGCTGGCCGCCCTGCGACGCATGTCCCGGGGGGGCGCGAGCCTCCCGCGCACCTGGTTCCGGCGAGTCGTCCAGAACCTCGTGCGCGAACGCGTCCGCAAGTCCGCGCACAGGCGCGCGCGCGAGGAGGTGGCGGCGCGCGCCGAGGCCCTGCCGGCCCCCGAGGAGCTGCTCTCGCGCATGGAGATGCAGCGCATCGTCGCGGAGGAAGTCGTGGGGCTGTCCGAGCCGTACCGCTCGATGGTGATCCTGCGCTATACGGACGACCTCTTGCCGTCGGAGATCGCGCGCCGGCTCGGCATTCCCGCCGGAACGGTGCGCAGCCGGCTCAGTCATGGCCTCGAGGAGCTGCGCGAGCGCCTCGACCGCCGCTTCGGCGATCGCAAGACGTGGACGGCCGGCTTCGTTGCGCTGTTCGGGGGGCGCTTGCGCGGCGGGGCCGCACGCACGGGGGCTCCGGGCGCAGGTGTTGGCGGAAAGCTCCTCACCGCTGCGCTCGTGATCTCCGTCGCTCTGGTCTCCTTGTTCTTGGCGTTGCGCGCGCGCGCGCCCGAGCCCGACGCCCTCGCCGCCGTGGTGCCGCGGGACGCAGTCGAGCGCGTACCTGTCGAGGTCGCGAGCTCGCCGGACCGGGACGGCGGGACGCGCCGCGAGCGCGCGAGCGCGTTCGACGTCGCGTGGATCGAAGGCATCGTCGAGCGGTCCGGTTGTGCGGTAGGGGAGCCCCTTGCCGTCGTCGTGCTCGACGAGCCGGCGTCCTGGGCGACCCTCGTGCGCACGCACGACCTGTCCGCGCTGGAGCGCCACGAGGTCGATGCCGAGGGCCGCTTCCGAGTTCCCGCGGAGCTGGGTCGCCGGGTGCACCTCGCGCTCCTCGGCGAGGTGTCCTTCATCGCCCGCACGGTCGCCGTCGTGGCCGGCACTGGGACGGAGCCGGTGCGCCTGCGCGCCGAGCCGGGCGCGCGCGTGAGCGGTGTGTTGCTCGGTCCGGATGGCGCGCCCGTCCGTTCGGCCGACCTGCAGCTCGCGGTCGCCCGCGAGGCGGTGAGCGACGAGATGCTCGTCACGAACGACTTGTGGATCGCCTGGGCGCGCACGGATGCCGCCGGCGCGTTCGCGTTCCCGCCGGCGAGCGCGGAGCGCGCGCTCGTGCTGTTCGCTCTTCCCGCGTCGGCGAGCCTCGCCAGTGGAGGGTTCCTCACCTTGCCGGAGCAGGAGAGCTGCGGCGAGAGCATCCTCGAGTCGACGCTCCTCCCCGCCGAAGCGATCGCGGGACGCGTGGTCGACACGAACGGCGCTCCGCTCGCCGGAGCGCGGGTCGCTTGCCGACTCCCGGGCGGTTGGGCCCCTGCGCCGCCGCTGCTCTCCGAGACCGTGAGCGGCGCGGACGGGAGCTTCGTGCTGGCCGGCGTGTCGCCGGGTCGAGTGCTCGTGCGCGCCGAAAAATCGGGTTGTTTGCCCGGCCGCGACGTCGCCGTGCTGCCCCGCGTAGGCGGCGCGAGCGCGCGCGACGACCTGCGGCTCGAGCTCGTTCCCGGGACGAGCGCCGTGCGCGGGCGCGTGCTCGATCCGAGCGGAGCGCCGGTCGAGGGTGCGCGCGTCGAGCTCTTCGCGGATCAGCTCGTCGGCGAGCAGGAGCGAGACGCGCCGACGCGCGCGACGCATAGCGGCGAGGACGGCGGGTTTGCCTTCGAGCCCGCAACCGGGGCCTTTCGCGTGCAGGCTCGCGGCGCGCTCGCGGCGGCCGCGGGCGAAGCGCTGCACTCGTCGCGGAGTGGTGCCGCGAGCGCGCGAGTCGAGGCCGGCGGTCCGGACGTCGAGCTCGTGCTCGCGCGCGAGTGCTCCTTCGCGGGTCGTGTGCGCTCCGCGATCGACGGTTCACCCGTGCCGGGCTTCGAGCTCGTCCTGGGTCGCGCGGATCCGGACGCGGTACAGCTCGTCGAGGTCGTGCGGCGGCGCTTCTTCGACGCGCACGGAGCGTTCGAGGTCTCAGACCTCGCGCCCGGCCGTTGGACGGTGCGCGCGCGCGCCGACGGCTGGCTGTCGCCCGAGCCGACGTTCGTCGACCTTCCCCTCGCCGGCGAAGTCGTGCTCGAGGTCCTTCCCGCCGCCTCACTGGCCGGGGTCGTCGTCGAGGGCGACGGCACTCCCATCGAAGGCGCCTTCCTCCTGCTCGCCGCGGAGGGGAGCACGCTGACCTGGCAGGACGTGACGCTCGCCGACGGCTCCTTCGCGATCGCCGAGGTCCCGCCCGGTCGCTACCTGCTGCGGATCGTCGATCCGCGCGGATTGCGGCCCGGACGTGAGCTCTCGTTCGAGCTCTCCGCCGGCGAGGTGCGGCGCGACTTGCGCTTCGAGCTCGCCGCAGGAGCGATCCTCGCCGGACGCGTCCTGGGTCGCGCGGAAGCGCCGCTCGCCGGCGCGCGCGTTTCGTTGCGCCAAGTCCAGGGCGGTCGACGGCTCGAGGCTACGACCGATGCCGACGGCGCCTTCCGATTCGACGAGTTGGCCGCGGGATTGTGGACGGTATCGGTGCCGTTCCACGACGGCCGCGCGGAGCCCACGGGAGACGAGGGTGATCGCGCGGCGTTCGCGCCGCACGGGGCGCCGCGCGCGTGGCAGACGACGCGCGCGGTCGCGATCGAACCAGGGGAGACGGCGGAGTTCGTGTTCCGCTCGCACGAGGACGAGCTCCCGCTCGTGCGCGGCAGCGTGCGGCGCGGCGGGGAGCCGCTCCGGGGCCGCTTGCTGTCATTCTTCTCCTCCGGCGCCGGCGACCCGATCAGCATCGTGAGCGTCACGACCGACGGCGAGGGGCGCTTCGAGCTCAGGCTCCGCCCGGACGTCTACCTCGTTCGCGTCCTCTCGGTGGAGGATCCCGAGGAGCTGGTCTTCGCGGTCGCGGTGACCGACGAGCCGGAGCAGTTCCTCGCGCTGCAAGGCCCGCTCGGCGCGATCTCCGGGCGCGTGCTGAGCAACGGCGGCGCGCCCGCCGCAGGAGTGCGCATCGAGCTCACTTGCGACGCGACGCCCGAGCGCGAATCCATCCGGCCGAGACGTGAGCTCGAGGCGATCACGGATGCCGAGGGTCGCTTCTCGTTCCGCGGGTTGTGGCCCGGCTCGTACCGCCTGTTCACCGGCGGCGACTGTTCCTGGTGCCCCCCCGGCAGTACGCCGGCCGCGCGGCGCGTGTTCGAGCCGCTCGTGCTCGGCGTCGACGAGGTCATAGAGGGGCTCGAGCTCTCGGTTCGCGCTCCCGCAGGCGGCCTCGAAGTCGTGGCACGCGATGACGAGGGCCGGCCGGTTGCAGGCGCGGCGCTGTTCCTGCGCAACGCGCTCGGCGAGTTGCTCGATCCCCTCGCGCGTGTGCTCACTGACGGCGAAGGACGCGCGCACATCGGGTCCCTGTCGGAGGGTCGATACTCGCTCACCGCACGCTCGGTGGGTCTCGCCTCGCCCCGGATCGAGCTCGTGGCCGTCGTGCCAGGGAACGTCTCCGCGCTCGAGCTCGTGCTCGCGCCGGCGACCATCCTCGTCGTCTCCTGCGAGGACGGGCGCGCCCGGCCCGTACCGGCATCGATCGCCGTGTTCGATTCCTCCGGGCGCCGCTGGGATGGGCTCGCATCGCCCTCCGAAGCGCGCTCGCGCCTCGTCCTCGGCGGCGATTCACCCACCGGAGCGATCGTCGGGCCGCTGCCGCCCGGACTGTACTCCCTGCACTGCCGTCCCGCAGCGGGCGGGAGCGCGACCACGACCACGCTCGAGCTCACTGGCGAGCCCGAGCGACGCATCACCCTTCGACTCGGAGAATGACAACCCTCGACGCGTGCGATACGCCGTGCCCCCCCGGGGCGAGAGCGAGCGTCCAACCTCGGAGAAACAACTGACATGAAGATCGCCTTCCCCTTCCTCCTCTCGTTCGTCGCTGCTGTGCCGCTCACCGAGCTCAGCGTCGCCGCCCAAGTGTTGTCGCCGTCGCTCGACAACGTCGTCGACACCCTGCCCCTCGATCCCGACTCGCCCTTGGCGCCGAGCGACGCCGCCGCCGGATCGGGCTTCGGCGCCGGCGTCGCCGTTTCCGGCGACCGCGCAGCGATCGTCGCCCCGGGCGCGGCGCCGTCCGGCGCGGTCTACGTGTTCGAGCGGCACGGCGGCGCGTGGACCGAGGTCGCGCGCATCGAGCCCGATCCGGGAACCGGCGACGCGTTCGGAAGCTCCGTCTCGATCTCCGGAGATCGCCTGGCCGTGGGTTCCGGGAACGCGGCCTACGTCTTCACGCGCCAACGCGGCGGCTGGGTCCAGAGCGCGCGGCTCGTCTCTCCCGACGGCGCACCCGGTGACGGCTTCGGCTCCGAAGTCGCGGTGGAGGGTGATCGAGTCGCCGTCGGCGCGCCGAACGCGCTCGACCCGTGGGACATCCCCGCCGGCGTGGTCCACATCTTCGAGACCAACGGTCGGGGCTGGCAGCGAACGGCGAGGCTCGACCATCCGTTGGGCGGTTACGGGGGAGACGGCTTCTCCGCGTCGCTCGCTCTGCAGGGCGACACGCTGGTGGCCGGTGCTCCGCTCTCGAAGGTCGGCGGACACGACTACGGCCAGGCGTTCGCTTTCAGGCGCGTCGGGAGCCAGTGGAACCACGTCGGGACCTTCGACGCCACGGGCGACAACTTCGGGTTCATGGAGATGGGGATGTCGATCGCGCTGGACGGCGACCTGGCGGTCGTCGGCGCACCCGGTGACGGGCCGGGGCTCGGCTTCGACGCGCCGGGAGCGGCCTACGTGTATCGCAGGGGGAGCACGGGCTGGGCGTTCGCTGCGAAGCTCGCGGCGGACGACGAGCTCCTCGACTCCGCGCGCTTCGGTTCGTCGGTCGCCGTGCGCGACGGTACGGTGCTCGTCGGGGCTTCGTTCGGAGACGTGGACGGCGGCGCTCCCGGCTCCGTCTACGTGTTCGAGGAGACGCGCATCGGTTGGGTGCAGACCGACGAGTGGGCGGCCGAGTTCGGCGGCCAGCTCGCGCTCGGCGACGGCTTCGCGCTCGTCGGCACGGCGAGCTCCGACGTCGCGGGCGCGAACTCCGGAGCCGCCGTGCTCCGGGCGCTCGATGGCCGTCTCCCGACGTTCGTGGCGTCTCCGAGCCACGTCCAGTTCTGGCAGGACGTTCCCGGAGGCGGAGCGGCCGGCGCCATCGACGGCTCGCAGCAACGCTTGCTGCTCGATGCGACTCCGGTGCACGGTGGGCTGCCCTTCCTGGTGCTGGGCTCGATGAGCGGCACGGCGCCGGGAACGCTCGTCGACGGCTTCGTCCTCCCGCTCGTCGAGGACGCCTACTTCCAGGACAGCGTGAACGATCCGGGCTCGACGCCGCTCGTCGGGTCCACGGGCGTACTCGACGTGCGCGGCCGAGCCGTGACTCGCTTCGTCGTTCCCCCGGGCGGCTTCGACCAGGGCCTGGTGGGCACGACCTTCCACCACGCCTGCGTGGTCCTGGATCCCGCGACGCAGTCGGTCGTGTTCGCGAGCAACGCCGCTCCGGTCACGCTCGTGTACTGATCGACGGGAGTTGACCGGAGCCGGGCGCGGCTCAGCGAGCGAGGAGCGCGAGGACTCGCTCGGACACGGAACGAACGTCCACGGCGCCCTGCTCCGGCTCGCCGCCGCACTCGGCGAAGGGTCGCGAGCAGAGGAACACCGGGCCGCGCTCGGGGACGTCGGGAAGGCGTCCGTGGCTCCCGCGCACGAGCGTCGCGTCGAGCGGGACGACGTCCATGAGGTAGCGCATCCCGAGGGCCTTCTGGGCGAGGCGGCGCGCCACGCGCAGGGCGGGGATGGCGAGCTTCGGGTCGACGAAGAGCTCGCACGGGTCGTAGCCGGGCTTGCGGTGGATGTCGACGGTGCGGGCGAAGTCGGGCGCGTCGCGGTCGTCCAACCAGTAGTAGTAGGTGAACCACGCCCCGCGCTCGGAGACGGCGACGAGATCGCCGGCGTTCGCGTGATCGAGACCGAGCGCGCGCTTCTCCTCGCCCTCCAGGAGGCGCTCGACGCCGGGTAGGTCGCCGAGCGCTTCGGCGGCGCGGGCGCGCGCGCGCTCGTCCCGGACGTAGACGTGCGCGACCTGGTGGTCGCTCACGGCGAACGCCCGCGACGCGAAGGTGTCGAGCGTCTCGCCGTGCGGTCCCGCGCGGACTTCGAGCAGGCCCGCTTCGCGCAAGCGGCGGTTCGCGTGCACCGGGCGCGAGACGTCCTCGATGCCGTACTCGCTCACGACCAGCGTCTCGGCGCCCGCGCGATCGGCGGCGCGGACGAGGTCGCCCACCAGGGCGTCGACCTCGGAGAGCGCCTCGAGCGAGCGCGGCGCGTCGGGTCCGAAGCGCTGATGGTCGTAGTCGAGATGCGGGAGGTAGACCAGCGTCAGGGTCGGCCGGTGCGCTTCGAGCGTTCGCACCGCGGCGTCGGCGATCCAGCGGCTCGCGGCGAGGCCCGACTTCGGGCCCCAGAACTGGAAGAAGGGAAAGCGCCCGAGAGGCCCCTCGAGCTCGGCTTGGAATCCGCTCGGCTGGGCGTAGACCGAGAGAACCTTGCTGCCGTCGGCGCCGTAGAAGGGTCTCGGGGTCACGGACCACTCGACCCGCGCGCCCAGGTTGAACCACCAGAAGAGCTTCGCGCAGGTGAACGAGGGGTCGAGGCGGCGAGCGCGCTCGTAGAGCTTCTCGCCGTGGACGAGCGCGTTCGACTGCTTCCAGAACGCGGTCTCGCCCGTTTCGCGCTGGAACCAGCCGTTGCCCACGACGCCGTGACCGGCCGGAGCGAGCCCCGTGAGCAGCGTGGCCTGGACGCTGCACGTGACCGCGGGGAGCACGGTCGAGAGCGGAGCGGACGCGCCGCGCTCGGCGAGCGCTGCGAGGTGCGGCGTGTGCGCGCCGATTCGTCGGGACGTGAGGCCCACGACGTCCACGAGGAGGACCGGCTTCAAGTCCGACGGATGCTAGCATCCGCGGATGTTCCAGAAGCTTCGCGCGCTGTTCGGCAGGAAACCCGCGCTCATCAAGGGAACGTCCAAGCTGGAGAACGGTCACGCCAAGAAGGTCGTGTTCGGCGATCCGATCGCGGGCCACGGGATCGAGGTCATCCTGTGTCGCGTGGAGGGCGAGCTCCACGCGCTCGACGCGCGCTGTCCGCACGAGGGCGGGCGCATCAGCGAGGGGCCGCTCGTGGACGCCAAGTACGTCATGTGCCCGCTCCACAACTACCTGTTCGAGCCCGCGACGGGCGCCGCCATCAACGCGCCGTGCAAGAAGGCGAAGCGCTATCGCGTGCGCGAGCAGGGCGGCGACTGCGACGTGTGGATCTGAGCCGCGAGCGCACGTACCCGGGTCAGCGCGCGGCGAGATGGAGCTCGAGAACTCCGTCTTCCAGGCTGACGGCGCCGAACACGACGCCCTCGAAGTAGCGCTCGGCGATGGAGGGCTCCGGCCAGGGAACGCCCTTGCCGAGGCCTTCGAGGCGCTCGTCGCCGGTGAGAGCGGAGTAGAGGCGCAGCCCGGAAGCCGCCGTCTGGAGCCCGCCGAGCACGGACGCGATCGTTTCCGCGGAGCTCCAGATCTGGAGGGCGAGCGCCTTCCCGTTCCCCTCGATCACGTCGGCGAAGCGGCGGTTCTGCAGGATGCTCGACGCGTTCGCGTCGAACATGCGCAGGGCTTCCCGGACGGCGGTCGGTTGCAGTCCGATCACGAGCGCGTCGTCCGTGACGCTCCAGTGGATGCCGATCGGGATCACCCAGTCCGAGACCTGCGCGGAGTGGAGCTCGAACCCGTTGATGCTCTCGACGAGCGGAGCGGGGAGCGACTCCGGCGCAGCGCCGATGTCGGGCTCCTCTCGTTCCACCGCCGCCCACGGTGCGAGGAGTTCCCTGACGCGCTCGGGATCGCGGATTCCGACGAGGAGCGCCCTGCCGAGGGTCGGGATTCCGCGCGAGCCCTCGAGACCGCGCATCAACCCGGCCATGGCGCCCAGCGGGGATTCCTTCGCCGGAACCTCCACCGAGAACAGCGCGAGCTCGCCGGTCAGTTGGGCGAAGACGTCCCCCTCGACGTCGAGGCCCTTCTCCTTGGCGGCGCCCAGACCGGAGCGAATGTCTTCGTATCCGTCCGAGTCGAACTCCCGCGCGAGGTCCTGGATCAGAGCGCTCAGTCCGGCGAGGTCGAGGCTCAGCGCCGAGAGGCTCGCGGCCTGACGCGGAATGCGGCGCAGCAACGAGGCAGGCGCGCTCCCGAACAGGCTCGCGAACGCGCCACAGATTCCCTCCGTCGGCAGGTTGGCCGCGAAACGCAGGTCGAAGCTCTCGTCTTGACCGATGCGCGCCGCGCCGTGCAGCCAACGAATGCGGCTGAACTCTTGGACGAGCTCGGGCGGGAAGCCTTCGCCGCCGAGCGCTCCCGTCGCGAGCGCGAGTTGCCAGAAGCGCTCGAAGTCGAAGAAGACCTCCGCCTGGGAGGAGAAGGGCTGGGCGCTCCGCGCCGCGCGATACCTCGGGTTCTCGAGAGCGTTCGAGTCCTCTCCGACGCCCGCCCAGCGGTCCACGACGCCCTGGATACACTCCCTCACCAGCTCCTTGTCCGCGCCGCCGACGATCGCCACGACGTCGCCGAGCTCCGCGAGGAAGGCGATGCCTGGGTCGGATTCGACCTTGGGGGCGACGGCGGTGAGGGATGCTCCCCGGTACTCCCCTCCGGTCACCGTCACTTCGTCGCGCGCAGCATCGAGGACCTTCCCCAACAGTTCGTCGAAGGCCGTCCGGTCCTCTGCGAGCTCGAGCAACGAGCCGAGCAGCATGTCGTCGGGGTCGTTGCTCGGGGCTTCCGCGAAGAGGACCGCCGCGCCCGAGAGCGACTCGAGGAGGGACCTCGGATCGAGGTGGAGCGCTCGCAGTCCATCGAGTTCCGCAGAGTCGAACTCCGCCGCGAGGGGTGCCGCCAGCCGCTCGACCAGCGCGGAGATCTGCTCGTCCCGTGCAAACCGCAACCAGGCGTTCTTCGCCATCGCCGAGCGGATACCGGAGAGATCGCTCACGGTCACGACCAAGAAGGACTCGGCCGGTGCCAGGGCGAGCAGGTGATCGGAGCGGGAGGGTTCGAACGCGATGCCGAGGGCGGGGAACGCGAAGAGCGAAGAGAGCATGATGTCGTGTCGGGGAGACGGTGAGGTCGGGGCGGCTCGGTGGCTCCAGGGCGCGGTCCCTGCGGGGAATGCACGGGCTCATTTCTCCCGCCCCGCACCGTAACGGATTAGGCTCCCCTCGATCGAGGGACTCGGAACCAGGCTCGTTC
Source organism: uncultured Planctomycetaceae bacterium (assembly GCA_964413535.1). Lineage (GTDB taxonomy): Bacteria > Planctomycetota > UBA1135 > UBA1135 > CAYPTB01. Next base: position 54,891 of record CAYPTB010000044.1, read on the forward strand.
TACGGGAGACGGCGATGGGGGAAGAGAAGGACGTCGGCTCGAGCTTCGTGCACGAGGAGCAGGTCCGCTGGGTGGATCTCGACGCGGCCGGGGTCGTCAACAACGCCGTGTACCTGACCTTCGTGGAGCAGGCGCGCTTCGCCTACTTCGCTCGCCTGGGCTTGGGCGGCGCGACCTTCCTGCTGGGGGAGACGCGGGTGCGCTACCTGCGTCCGGTTCAAAACCTCGCGAAGCTCGGCATCGCGGCTCGAGTGAGCCGACTGGGGAGGAAGAGCTTCGACATGGAGTACGAGGTGATCCTCGGCGCGGAGCCGGTCGCGCTCGCGTGGGCGACCCTGGTGTGGGTGGACGACCAGCTCGCGAGCACCGAGATCCCCGCCCTCGTCCGCAGCCGGCTGGCTGCCTTCGAAGGGATTGCCGAGCTCGACGCGGGTCCCGCGAACCAGGCGCCCTAGCCCGACGGAGGATTTACAGGCTTTGCCGGGTTCCCGCCGGACAGGATCCGACGGAACAACTACCTTGGTCGTACTACCGCGGTAGTCGACCGCGCGCACCCCGTCAGGAGAAGGGCGACCATGAGGCGCACCCACCAGCTCGGAGAGCTCCAGATCGCGATCATGCGCGTGCTCTGGGCCCAGGCAGAAGCGACGGTGGCCGAGGTCCACGCCGCGCTCGGGAGTCGGGCGCTGACGACCGTCGCCACGATGCTCTCCAAGCTGGAGCGCAAGGGCGTCGTCGATCATCGGCTCGACGGCCGGCAGTTCGTCTATCGCCCGCTCGTGAGCGAAGCCGACGTGCAGCGCTCGATGGTCGCGTCGCTCACCGATCACCTCTTCCAGGGCGACGTCACCGCGCTCGTCAGCCACTTGCTCACGGAGCAGGAGATCGACCCCTCCGAGCTCGAGCACCTCCAGGGCCTCATCGCGAAGCGTCACGCGAAGCAGCAAGGGGGGGAAGAATGAGTCCCCTCTCCATGGCCGCGTGGGCGCTCACCTACCTGCTGCACAGCACGCTCTTCCTCGGGGCGACCTGGATCCTGTTCGCCTTCGTCGCGCGGGGCGCCGCGCATCGCGCCCGCGATCGCGTGTGGAAGCTCGCGCTCGTCGCCGGGCTCGCGACGGCGACGCTCCAGGTCGGCCTCGGGTTGGAACCACTCGGCGGTCGATTCGCCCTGCAACACGACGTCGCGCCCGCGGAGCCGACGCACGTCCAGCCGCCGAGCCGAGCCCCCGCTCCCGCGCCGTCCGTCATCGAAGAGCGGCGGCCCTCGCTCGACGAGGCGCGACCCCACGCGCGGCCCGCGAAGCGCTCGACCGCGGAGCAGGACAAGCAGTTCCCCGTGCACCTCGTTCGCGCGCACGCTTCGGACGAGCGTTTCCTGCGCGCGTCGTCGTCGACCGAAGTCGAGACCGAAGCGCCGTTCCGTTCGAGCGTCGCCGCGAGACCAGAGCGGAGCACCGCTACGGTCCCCGCCCTCCAGGCCGAGCAGCCGTCGCTCGTCGGGGGGAAGACCGGACGCGGATTCGACGCTCTTGCAGCCTTGTTCGGACTCGCGTGGGCGCTCGGAATCGCCGTCGCGGTGACCGCGATCGCCGCGGCCCTCCTGCGCCTCGAACGGGGACTCCGCGGGCGCCGACCGGTGCGTTCGGGCGTCGCCGTCCGCTTGCTGGACGATCTGACGCGGCGCGCCGGCCTCTCCCGGAACGTGGAGCTCAGCGTCTCGGACACGCTGACGACTCCGCTGACCTTCGGCCTCTTGCGCCCGGAGATCTGCGTTCCCGCGCGCGCTCTCGACGCACTGGTCCCCGATCAGTTGGAGGCCATGCTCGCCCACGAGCTCGGCCACGCCGTGCGGCGTGATCCCCTGTGGCAGTTCGTCGCGCGCGGGATTGCCTCGGTTCTCTTCTTCCAGCCGCTCAACCGCATCGCCGCCGCGGAGCTCGCGGACGCAGCCGAGTACCTGAGCGACGATTGGGCCGTGGCGCACACGGGTCGCCGGCTCTCGCTCGCGAGTTGCCTGACGGAGGTTGCAACCTGGATCGTGGGTGCTCGGCGCCCGCTCCCCGCACCCGGTATGGCCGACGGCAAGCGTCGGCTCGGTCGCCGCGTGCACCGGCTCCTCGAGGAGGACGGAGAGACCGGGTCGGTCGGCACCGGCCGCCTCGCGGGGTCCTGCGCGGCGGCGCTCGTCGCGGGAGTGCTCGTCGTCCCCGGCTTCGCTGCCTCGGCGGGTGCGTCGACCGTCCCGCCGGCGCAGGACTGCGCGCCGAGCGAGCTCGAGTCCGAACCCGTGGCGCCGCAGGAGTCGGAGTCGGAGTCGGAGTCGGATTCGGAGCCGGAGGCGGTCGCGACCGTGCTCGAAGCCCTCGACCTGCAAGTCGCACTGCTCGAGAAAGAGGTCGGCGCCCTGCGCGCGGCGGTCCTCGCACTCGACGAGCCGGATGCTCTGCTCGACTCGCTCCGGATCATCGAGAGGCGCATCGCTCGCCTGCGCGAGCGGCGCGGGGAATTCACACGCGAGCTCTCGCGACTCGCGAGAGCCGAGGTCGGGTCGCATTGAAGGTCGTTCCGAAGGCATGGAGGATTCGCCGATGAAGCCCGTTGTCTCCCTCTTCACCTGGGTCGTCGTGAGCACTTTGTCCTTCACCGCCATCGGCGGGGAAGTACCGCAGGAGCCGACGCCCCCGGCGTCGCCCAGGTCGGCGCGATCCCTGCTCCCGCAGGTCGTCGAGCTCGACGGGAGCGCGTCAGCGCCCAGCGCGCCGGAGGCGCGTCCCCTGCGCGTCGCGCCGCTACCGGCTGAGCCGCGGCAAGCGGGAAAGCTGGCTCCCCGCGCTCCATCGAGTGCCAGGCAAGCCCCGGTGCGCGCGCTCCGGCTCTCCCCCGTTCCTCCGGCGCCGCAGCGGGGTTCGGTGCGCGTGGTGACCGTTCGCGACGTGGCCACGCCTTCCTCCGCCTCCACTGCGCCACGCGCGAGCACGCCGTGCTGCGACTGCGAGTGCTGCGCTCAGGTTGCGCCGCGAGCCGTACCGGCGCGCACGCCGGCGCCCGTGCGAGCCGTGCGACTCGTTCGCCGTGACGGGGCGCGCACTCTCGACCTCGCGGTCGATGACGAGTGCGAAGACCTCGACGTGGACTGCGAGGATCGAAACGACGAGCTGGTCGCGATAGAAGCCGCGATCGAGGAATGGGAGGACCGCTGCCAGGAAGAAGTCGAAGCGTTGCTGGAGCACCTCGACCAGGCTCAGGAAGAATCCTGGGAGGCGTGGGAAGAGTCCTTCGAGGCGTTCGAGGAGGAGTTCGGCGAGATGGAGAGCGATTGGGCCGAGGCCTACGAAGAGTCCGTGGGCCCGGTGTTCGACGAATTCGCCGAGGAGCTGGAGGAACGCGTGGCCGAGCTCGAGGACGAGTGGGTGGAGTCCGGCGAGGACGCCCGGCGCGAGTTGGAGCTCTTGCTCCAAGGCGACCGACGACGACGGACGCCCGGCGAGTGGAAGGTGCTGATCGACGACAAGCTCGGAGCGGAGCTGCGCCGCGTGCAGGAGGGAGCCGGTGCGTTCCAAGGAACACTTCGGCGCGAGCTCGAGCGTGCAGCCGTGGAGCGCGAGCGTGCCGAGCTCGAAGCGGCTCAAGCCCTCGAAGAGGTCGAGCGCTTCCGGTTCGAGAAGCGCGGGCGCCCCCCGGAACTGCACCGGTCCGCGCTGGAACGCAATCGCACGCAGCGCCAGCGCGGGGTCGAGCAAGAGGCGGAACGCGCCGCTCAGAACGCCTTGCGCGCCGAGCTCGAGACTCGCCGCGCGCGGGAGGTGCGCGAACACGAGCGTGTTCCCGACGACCTCGAGACCCTGGTGGAAGGGCTCGGAGCCGAGATCGAGGTCCTGCGGGCCGAGGTACGCGAGCTCCGCGACCTAGTCGACGCGCTGGCGCGACGCGACCTGCGTTAGCCGCTTCGGCGACCGCAGACGCTGCCGACGGGCCGGCGCACGTCTTCGCGCCGGTCCGTGGCGCCGTCGCTTCCCGCTCCATCCGGACCCATCCATCCAAGCCATGCGTTTCCAGACCTTCGTTGCCGCGCTCTCGCTGGTCGTCTCCGCCGCACCGGATGCCGGGGACGACGCCTACCAGTTCCTCTTCGGGCTGCACCAGAAGGGGCTGCACGAGATGGTCGTGCAGGAGGCCGAGGGCTTCCTGCGCGACTTTCCCAGGCACGAGAAGCGGAGCCTCGCGCGCTACCGCCTCGCGTCCGCTCTGTTCGACCTCGGTCGCCCTGCGGACGCCGCGCCCCACTTCCGTGAGCTCGCGCGCCTTCCCGAGTTTGATTTCGCCGTCGAGGTGCAGTTTCGTCTGGGCCAGTGCGAGCTGGCGCAGGACCGCCCCGCCGAAGCCGCCGTCGAGCTCGAGCGCGTCGTGGCCTCGGGCGCGGACTACCTGCTCCTGCCCGCGACGTTCCTGCTCGGCGAGGCCCACTTCAGGGCGGGGGACTACGAGCGAGCGGAGGGATGCTACGCGCGCGTCGCGTCCGCCGAGGAGCACGCGCGCGAAGCCGCCTACGGCCTCGCGTGGTGTGCCTTCCGGCTCGAGCGATCCGACGAGGCGACCCAGCGCATCCGCGCTTACTTGGAACGCTTTCCGGACGGAGATTCCTCGGGAGAGATGCGCCACTTGCTGGGTGAGGCCGAGCTGCGTGCGGGTCGCGCCGAGCGCGCCCTCGAAGCGTTCGCGAGCGTGCCGCCCGGCGCCTTCCGGGAGGCTGCGCTGCACGGCATCGGCTTCGCGAATGCAGGCCTCGGGCGCCATCTCGACGCGGCGCGTAGCTTCGCGACGCTGATCGACGAGCATCCAGAGAGCCGGTTCGCGAGCGAGGCCGTCCTGCACCTCGGGATCCACTTGCTCCAGGTCGGTGAGGCGGAGAAGGCCCGCGCCGCCTTCGAGCTCCCCCAGGCGGCGCGCGACGCCGAGCACCACTACTGGCTCGCGCGCGCCCTCATCGAAACCGGCGAGCTCGAAGCTGCGCTCGCGGCCCTAAATCGCGTCAGCGATGACGAATCGGTTCGCGCCAGCGATCGATCGGGCCGGCACTCCCCGATCGCCAGCGGGGCGGAGTCCGCGCGCGGGACCGACCCGAACGATCTGCTCGAGCGCATTCGCGCCGCGCGCGGCGACGTGCTCTTCCGGCTCGGACGTGCGCAGGAAGCGGCGCGCGCCTGGGGCGAGTCGGGTTCCGACTACGCGCTCCACGCCGCGGCCGTCGCGAGCTTCAACGACGGTCGACACGCGGATGCGGTGCGCCTAGCACGGACGCTGCTCGAGAAGGACGGATCGGGCCCGTACGCCGCGCGCACGCGGCTGGCGCTGGGGGAGGCGCTGTTCGCCCTGGGCGAGCTCACCCAGGCGAAGGAAGCCTTCCTCGCCGTCGCGAGCGCGGAGGAGCCGGAGCTGCACGTCCGCGCTCTCCTGCGCGCCGGTTGGTGCGACTTCCTTTCCGGTGACCTGGTCTCGGCCGCCGCGCTCCTCGCGCGCATCGCCGACGAGCATCCCTCTTCTCCCGATGGCCACGAGGCGTTCTACGTGCGGGGACGCGTCCTGGAGTCGCTCGGGGACGTCGAGGCGGCGCGCCGCTCCTTCGAGAGCTGCCTCGAGCGCGACCGCGTGGGTCCGCACGCGCCCGCAGCCCTGCTCGGCCTGGCGCGCCTCGAGCCCGGAGCGTCGGGCTCGAACAGGTTGGAAGAGCTGCTGTCGCGTCATCCGGAGAGTGCCGAGGCGCCCCTTGCCCTGTACGCGCTCGCCGAGCGTCAGGCGCAGGCGGGTGCTCACGCGCGCGCGAGCGAGCGCTTCGCGGAGTTCGTGCGCCGCTTCGCCGAACACGAGCTCGCGCCTGCGGCTCTCTACGGCCGAGCGTGGTCTCTGTACTCGCAGGGCGACCCCGAATCGGCGCTCGCCGCGCTCGACGCGCTCGACGCGCTCGACGCCCGCGTGGGCGCCGAGGGCGCGCTCGCCGGCAACTCCGACTCTCGTACCGATCGATCCGGCGCGACCGCCGATCCCGAGCTCGTGCTCTCAGCGCTCGAGCTCCGGATCTTCGCCGCCGACGCGACCGACCGTGCGGACGTCGCCGCGAACGCCTGGAACCGCTTCGCGAGGCTGTGCGGCGACGAGATGCGCCGTCTGGGATGCGCTCGGATCGCCGCGGCGGCGCTCGAGCGCGCGGGCGAACGCGCTCGCGCACGGGCCCTGCTCGCGGAGCTCGTGGGAGGCCTGCGCGATCCCGCCACCCTCGCGGCTGCACGGGTCGAGGGCGCCTGGCTCGCGCTCGCGGGCGAAAATCTCGACGAAGCCGGGGCGGAGCTCGAGCGCGCTCTCGCGATCGACGGAGGGAACGTCTCCGCCCTCGAGGCCGCGTTCTTCGTCGGCGAGGCCTACTTCGCGCGCAGCGAGGACGCGAACGCGACGACCTGGTACGCGATCGCTTCCAAGGCGGCGAGTCCCGTCGCGGATCGCGCGCTCTACAAGCAGGGCTTCGCCTCCATGCGCGGCGGGGACCACGCCGCCGCCGCGCGGGCCTTCGCGGCGCTGACCGAGCGCCATCCGGCGAGCGAGCTCTACGGCGAGGCCCTCTTCCTCCAGGGCGAGATGCTCTTCCGCCAGGGCGATCACGAGCGCGCCGCGCAGTGCTTTCAGCGCTTGCTCGGCGAGCTACCGAAGCACGAAGTGCTGCCGAAGGCGCTCTTCCGGGGCGGAATCTGCCTCGCGCACCTCGAGCGTTTCGCGGAAGCGGAGAGCGCGTTGTCCGACCTCGCGCGGCGGTTCCCCGAGTTCGAGAACGGCGTCGAGGCCGAGCTGTGGCGCGGGAGGGCGTTGGCCGCGCAGGCGAAGGACCGCTCGGCGCGGCAAGTCTTCGCGCGCGTGATCGCGAGCGATGGGGGCGTGCTGGCGGCGCGCGCGCGGCTCGGTCTCGGGCGCTTGTCGCTCGCCGCGGGCGACGTCGAGGCGGCGCTGTCGGAGTTCCTCAAGGTGGCGTTGCTCTACGCGCACGACGAAGAGGTGGCCGAGGCGCTCTTGCTCGCGGGCGAGTGCCTGGAAGCGAAGGGCGACGTCCCGAAGGCGCACGAGCAGTACCGCGAGATCGTGAAGGAGTACCCCGACTCCAGCTCCGCCGCGGAGGCGCAGCGCAGACTCGGGGCGAACGACCAACAGGAGTTCTCTCGATGATCCCTGCGACGATCCAAGCGGCCCCGTCGAGTTCCTCGGGCCTCGGCACGCTGTACGAGATGGCGCTCTCCGGTGGGCCGCTCATGGTTCCGATCGGCTTGTGCTCGGTGGTGGCGCTCGCGTTCGCCGTCGAGCGCTGGGCGCGGCTGCGGGCCGGCTTGCTCGGCACGTCGCGCCACGCCGAGCGCATCGTGCGCGCTGCGCGCGAGGAAGGAGCTCAGAAGGCCCGCGAGGTGTGCGGCGACGACACGCCGCTCGAGCGGATCCTGCACACAGCGCTCGTGAACGCGGGCGCGCCGATGCTCGAGCGCGAGAAGGCCGTCGAAGACACTGGACACCGCGAAGTGAAGCGGCTCTCGGCGAACCTCCTGCCGCTCACGGCGATCGCCATGATCGCGCCGCTACTCGGACTCCTCGGAACCGTGTGGGGGATGATCCAAGCCTTCTCGACCATCGCGCTCGGCGACGGTCTCGGCGAGCCCGAACAACTCGCATCGGGCATCTCGCAGGCCCTGATCACGACCGCCGCCGGCCTGGCCATCGCGATTCCGACGCAGGCCGTCTACTACTACTTCAAGGGGCGCATCGAGGCGTTCGCGCGCCGCGTGGAGGACAGCTACGCGGCGCTCAGCGAGGCGCTCGCGGGAGGTGTGACGTGAGGATCGATACCGACGCGGACGGGCGCGGCGACCTCGTCCTCGACATCACGTCGGTGATCGACGTCGTCTTCCTGCTCTTGATCTTCTTCATGCTCGCGACGACCTACAGAGATCCCGAGCGCGAGATCGACCTCGACCTTCCGGAGGCCGCGAGCTCGCTCGCCGTGGAGACGGAGGCCGACGAGATCGTCGTCAACGTCCTGCGCGACGGGCGCTTGTTGCTCGGTGAGCACGACGTGGACCTCGCGGGGCTCGTCGCGGAACTGCGCCGAGCCGCGCAGCGCGATCCCGCGGCCGCGGTCACGATCCGCGGCGACCGCCTGGTGACCCACGAGGTCATCGTCTCGGTGATGGATGCCTGCGGGCAGGCCGGGCTCCGGAACCTGGCGGTCGGAACGCTCGAGGGGACCTGAACCGGCCGGGGAGACCAGCGTGGGCAAGAACGCCGTCATCGTCCTCGCGCTCGTCGCCGCCGGGTTCTTCGCGGCCTACCTGCGCTTTCGGCCCTACCTCGGGCTCGAGACCGCCTACACCGACGGCGCGCGGACCTTTTCGTCCGCCTCGGCCGAGGACATCCGGTTCGCCGTGTGGGACGCGCCCGTGCCGCTCTCGGAGCTGAACAGCGAAGCGCGCGAGCTGCGTCCCGCGCTCTCACCGGACGGACGCTGCATGGTGTTCGCGGTGGGGGAGCGCGGCCTGGGCGTGGACCTGTTCGTCGCCGAGCTCGAGGGCGACGATCCGAAAGAAGCGCGGCCGCTCCTCGAGCTGTGCACGGAGTACGACGAGCTCGCGCCGGCCTTCTCGGACGACGCGCTCTTCTTCGCGACGAACCGACCGGGCGGCGCGGGCGGGCTCGATCTGTGGAGCGCGCCCTATCGCGACGGGACGTTCGGCGAACCGCGGCCGCTCGGCCCGTCGATCGGCACGCCGGCGGACGAGACCGATCCCGCCCCGCTTCCCGGTACGCGGTCGTTCGCCTTCGCCTCCAACCGCGCGGGCGGATTCGACCTCTTCCTCGCGCGGCCCCGCGACGAAACGGACGAAGCGAACCAGGCGACCTTCGCGGTCGAGCTCTTCGAGCCGCTCGTCACGCTCCACGAGGAGCGCGAGCCCGCGTTCACCGCCGATGGTCGCGCGCTCTTCTTCGCGAGCGACCGCCCGGGCGGAGCGGGCGGCTTCGACCTGTGGCGCAGCGTGCGCGAGAGCGAACGCGGGAGCGAAGAAGGAAAGTGGCTCGCGCCGGAACTCGTCCGCGGCGTCAATAGCGCGGCTTCCGAGCGCGGGCCGCTGCCGTCGCGCGATGGCTTCACGCTGTTGTTCTCGATCGAGGACGGAGCAGGAGCCGACCTCTTCCGCGCGCACTCGCGCGAGCTCTTTCGGTTACCCGGTCGCCCCGTCGGGTGGCTCGATCTGCTGGTGCTCGCGAGCCTGCTCGTGCTGGCGCTCCTGGCGTGGCTCGCGAAGCGCTGGCGCCGCCTCGAGATCCTCTACAAGTGCTTCCTCGCCTCGGTCGCTGCCCACGCGGCGCTCCTGCTCTGGTTCCAACACGTCGACGTCGAGGGGAGCCCGACGGAGCTTCCCGGGCGCTCCGCTCTCTTCCAGGTACGTCTCGCGGCGGCGAGCGCCGAAGCGAGCTCCGCCCTGCGCGAACGCGGCGGCGACGCAAGTGTGCAACGCGCGCTCGGGCAGCGGGCCGAGCTCCCCGCGCTCCCGGCGACCGGGATCCCGTCGATCGGTCTCGCGCAGGCCGTCGCGAACCAGGCGGCGTTGCCAGCGCCGGCGCCCGCGCCGACCTCCGAGCTCCGAGGTCCGGCCTCGGCGGAGCGTCGCACGCTGGAGCGCGAGCACGTGCCGAGCTCCGCCGTCGGGCTCGCCGAACGCGAGCCGCGACACGAGCGCCGCGACCAGGCGGCGCGGCCCCTCGACGTCGCCGCGCGGCCGTCCGGGGAGGTGGATCCGCGCCCGCGCTCCCCAGCGGATCTCTCGCACGCCGAGCCTCCCGCCGCGGTCGCCGCGCGCGAGGCAACCGTCACGGCGCCGCGCGCGGCGAGCCTGGCTCTCGGCGAGCGGGGCGCGCGAGCCGAGATGCAGGATGCCATCTCGGAGCGCGGCGAGCGGGACATCACTCCTCGGCGCGCGCAGTCGCTGCGCGTCGACGTCGCTCTGCCGAAGGAATCCGCGCCGCTCGAGGGCCGGGCCGCTACCGAGGCGCCCGAGATCGCGTTGGCATCCCCGCAGGCCTTCGCGCTTGCGGACCGGGCGGCGCGGTCGGAACGAAGGCCGCCCTTCGCGCGTACAGCCGCGGAAGCTGCACGCGATTCCTCCGGCCCCGTCGAGGCGCCGCGCGCGGAGCCGATGGCCGTCGCCGACTCCGCCGAGCCGGAGGTCGCGCCGATCGTCGCGCGCGCCGCTCCAACGCCAAGACCGCAGCGCGTCCGGTCCGAGGTCGTGTTTCGCGAGCGGCCCGATCCCGCGGGCGAGCGCGGGGGCACTGCGCCGAACACCGTATCGTCGAGCGCGGAACGCGGCGATCCGGCGCGAGGCGAGGGGGAAGAGCTCGAACCCGCCGTTTTCGGCTTCGCGCGCTCCACGCCCGACCTCGCTCCCACGCGACACCGCATCGCCCGCGACGCGGCGGCCGAGTCGGCTCCCGTCGCGCTGCTCGAGCTCGACGCTCCGCCCGGAGCCGCCGACGCTCCACGCGTCGCCCGCAAGCTCGAGCTCACGCCCTATCGCTCGCGCTTCGGTCTGGAGAAGGAGCACGCGCTGAGCGAGCACGGCGGCGGCGTGGAGACCGAGGCCGCCGTCGAGCGCGGTCTCGCGTACCTGGCGGGTGTCCAGACGCGGCGCGGGAGTTGGGGACGGGCCGATCACCGGGCGGAGAAGTACTTCGAGGTCGCGGTGGGCAAGACGGGTCTCGGACTCCTGGCGTTCCTGGGAGCGGGCCACACTCCCACGTCCGCGACGCGCTACGCGGACGTCGTGGAGCGCGCGGTCGGCTTCCTGCTGTCGGTGCAAGACGCCCGCAGTGGTCACTTCGGTTACTCCGACTCCTACGGACACGGCATCGCGACCTACGCGCTCGCCGAGTGCTTCGCGCTCACGGGCGAGGAGCGCCTGCGCCGGCCGCTCGAGCGCGCCGTGCGACACGTGCTCGAGGAGCAGCGCCACGACCGCGGACGGAAGGGCGGCGGCTGGGGTTATTACTATCCCGACGACCGCACGTTCGACGACTGGCCGCGCGTGTCCATCAGTTCGTGGCAGGTGATGGCGCTCGAGTCGGCGCGCTTGGGGGGGCTGGCGGTGCCCGACGCCGCCTTCGAGGCCGCGCGCACCTTCCTGGAGCAGTCCTACGACGACCGCGGATGGTTCCGCTACAGCCACGACCCGGAGCGCTTGAGCTCGGGCTATCCGACGTTGCCGGGCTCGACGCCGGCGGGCTTGTTCGCGCTGTCCCTGCTCGGCGAGGACGTCGCGAGCGACCGCTGGAAGGATGCCGTCGGGTTCGTCGTGGCGCGGACTCCGGACGGGTATCGCTACACCTCCGACGACGCTTTCGTGTTCCGCGCTCGCGGGAACGAGTACTTCTGGTACTACGCGACGCTGGCGCTGTTCCGACACGGCGGGTCCGTGTGGGAGCGTTGGAACGTGGCGATGAAGGACACGCTCCTCGGCGCGCAGGACTCCGACGGCTCGTGGCGCCCGATCTCGGTCTACTCGGGTTACGCCGGCGATCACGACGGCGATCGGAGCTACACCACGGCCATGTGCGTGCTGACCCTCGAGGTGTACTACCGCTACTTCACGCCGCTCCTGAAGGTGGAATAGAGCTGGTCCATCGCGTTCGCGGCACCTCGGCACGTGCCGGACGCGCGGCTAGACTCTGCGGGATGTCCGGCAACGGCTTCGTCGAGCGCGAGCTCCTGCGATTCGATGCCTCGGTGGAGGTCGAGAGCGCGTGGACTCCGCCGGCGTCGTGGTACGTCGCACCGGAATTCCTCGACGCGGAGCGCAAAGCCGTCTTTCGTCCGAGCTGGCAGGTGGTCGGCCGAACGGATCAGGTGCGACGCGCCGGCGACTTCTTCTCCGGTGAGCTGTTGGGCGAGCCGTGGGTGGTCGTGCGCGGCGAGGACGGTCGCTTGCGCGCCTTCGCCAACGTCTGTCGCCATCACGCGGCGATCGTCGCGGTGGGAGAGGGCTGCGCCGAGCGTCTGCGTTGCCCCTACCACGGCTGGACGTACGATCTCGAGGGTCGGCTCACGAGCGCGCCGCGCGTCGCGGGCGTGCGCGACTTCGACCGCGCGAGCTTCCGCTTGCCGAGCTACGAGCTCGCGACTCTGGGACCGCTGATCCTCCTGCGACTCGCGAGCGAGGGCGGCTGGGATGCGAGCGAGCTCGACCCCGTGGAACGGCGCCTGGAGGCGCGCGGTCACGAGAGTCTCGAGTTCGTCGCGCGCCGCCGCTACGAGATGCGCTGCAACTGGAAGGTCTACGTGGACAACTACCTCGACGGCGGCTACCACGTCCCCGTCCTGCACGCGGGGCTCGCCGGGCAGCTCGAGCTGTCGGAGTACCGGACCGAGCTCCTTCCGCATGCCTCGATCCAGTCGTGTCCCGCAGCGCATTCGGCCGCAGGCGCACACGGCGACTTCGCCGAGCGCCTCGGCGATGGCGCGCTCTACGCCTGGATCCACCCGAACGCGATGATCAACCGCTACGGTCCGTGGATGGACGTGAACGTCGTCCTGCCTCTCGCGCACGATCGCACGGAGGTCGTGTTCGACTTCTGGCTCTCGCGCGACGTGACGAGCGCCCGCGGCGACTTCGTGGAGAAGAGCCTGGCCGCGAGCGATTCCGTCCAAGAGGAGGACCGCATCATCTGCGAATCCGTCCAGCGGGGCCTGTCGTCGGGGAGCTACGAGTGCGGGCGCTATGCGCCGACGGTGGAGCACGCGATGCACCACTTCCACCGGATGCTCGCGCTCGACTTGGAGCGCCACGACCCGACGGACCGGCACGCACTGGTCGCGCCCGAGCCCTGACTCACAAGTAGGGCGAGAAGAGGGCAGCGGCGGAGTCCCTCAGGCGCTTCGCGAGCGATCGACCGGCAAGGTCCTCCTCGGTTGCGGTGCGAGCTCCTGCGCACGCGGCCTCGAAGTGCTCGACGAGCTTGCTCGAGCACTCGCCACCGTAGATCTCCAGGTTGAATTCAAAGTTGAGCCGGAGGCTGCGGGGATCGAGATTGGCCGAGCCGATCAGGCTGTAGTGGCCGTCGACGATGAGGAGCTTCGTGTGGACGAAGGGCGGCGGGATCCACCGGATCACGACGCCGAAGCGCAACAGCGCCGGCAAATGAGCGCTGCAAGCCCAGGCGATGATCGGAATGTCGAGCTTCTCGGGCAGGAGGATCTCGACCTTCACGCCGCGCAACGCGGCCGCATTCAGCACGGCGGTGAGCTCCAGGTCGGGGAGGAAGTAGGGCGTCATGATCCGCACGCTCTCACGCGCTGTAGAGATGGCGCCCAGCACGATCCACTTCAGTTTGTCGATGTCTTCGTTGGGACCATCGCTGATCGCGCGGCACAGCAAGGCGCCCACGTGGGGCGGGAATCCGAGGGGACCGACGTGCACGTCCCCCGTGACGAAGGTCCAGTCCTCGAGGAAGACGCCTTCCATCTGTCGGACGACGGGTCCCTCCACGCGGAAGTGCAGGTCGACCACCGGCCGGACGCGGCGCGGCCGCGCGACGTAGTGGCGGTCGCTTATGTTCATCCCGCCGGTGAACGCGACTTCGCTATCGACCACCAGGATCTTGCGGTGGTTGCGGAGGTTGACGTTGAGGCTGGGTGGGACGAGCGAGGGCGGTAGGAAGCGCCGAGCGTCGACTCCCCGCTTGCGCAGGAGCGAGCCGATGCGCGGAAGGGAGTAGAACTCGCCGACACCGTCCAGGAGGACCTTGACGTCCACTCCGCGGCCGGCCGATTCCGCCAGCGCATCCGCGAACTCCCTTCCCGCGCCATCGTTGTCGAAGATGTACGACGCGAGCCGGACGCTGCGCCGTGCGCCCCGGATCGCGGCGATCATCTCGGGGAACGCCTCCTCGGCGCAGCGCAGCGGCCGAACGAGGTTGCCGCCGAGCAGGGGACGTCCAGTGACCGCCCGCGCGATCCGCGCGAGCTGCACGAATTCCCCCGGTTCGCCGGCGATCGCGGAGAGCTCGCGCTGGGCCTCGCGCACGTCGACGGCTGGCTGAGGGAAACGCTGGCTCAGCTCCTTCGCGCGCGTCTGGATGCGGTTCTTGCCGAAGAGCCAGTAGGCCAGGGGACCGAGTAGGGGCCAGCCCACGCAGACGACCAACCAGCCCAAGGCCGCACGCGGCTCGCGTTTGTTGAGCAGGGCGTGGCCGCCCGAGAACAAGCCCAAGGCGATCGCGCTCACGCCGAAGACGATCTCGTGGAGCTTCCAGTCGAACGGCACCCGCGGATTCTATTCGCGCCGCTCGCCTCGCGAGTGCTGCCGGTCGCTCGCGAAGACGCCTATACTCCCGCCGCTCGAGTGCGCAACGCGCCCGAGTCGCCTCGATGCGATCCACGCGCCACCCGACGCTCTTCCGGCCGCCGCGCCGCCGAGGGACGCGCCGTAAGGAAGCCTGGATGTTGCTGGTCGCGGTCGGCGTCGCGTGCGGATGCGCGGATCGCGGCAGCGTCGAGCCCGGCGCGGCGGCGCCGTCGATCGAGCCCCCGCCCTTCCCGGCGCCCGTGCATGGTCCCGGCTCCGCCGCGGGCTCGTTCTTCGATCACTTCGACGGGTTGGTCGAGTCGCGCTGGATCCTGCGCCCCGAATCCTCGCGCATCGCGGACAGCGAGGCTCAGCTCGATTTCGCCGCGGCCCGCGGCGAGGCGTGCTCGTTGGAGTCGCGGGCGAAGATCGACCCCGACCGCTCGCAGCTCTGGGTGGCTTGCGCGCGCTATCGCGGCGACGCAGCGGTCGTTCCGCTGCTCTCCCTCGAAGATCGGGGAGTGCGCTTTCGCGTGTCCATCTCCAACCTCGGGCCTTCGAGCGGCCTGCTCGCCGAGATCGAGACCCGCGACGGATCGATCGAGCGCTGGTCAGAGGCGCAGGGCTGGGGCGCGCACGGCGAGCGATCCATGACGTCCGCCGTGGTGGACGTCTACTTCACGGTCGGGTTGGAGCTCGAATGCTCGGACGCAGCACGCCGTGTGCGCTTCTTGTGCTGGAGTCGCGCACTCGACGGCCCCGGCTTCGACCAGGGATTGCGGCTCTTCATGGTCACCGATTGGAGGGAGTGGGAGCGCGTCTTCCCGCGCGATGCGAAGCCGCGGCTCGTCATCGGAGACTCTGCGGGCTCCGTCGCGCACGGCACCCTCGGCGTCGAGTGGGTGCGCTTCGCCGACGGCCCGCGCGTCGAGGCCTGGGCGAACGGGAAGGAGACGGCTCAGGGCGCCTACGACACGCGACACTGGTGGTCCTACGACGGCGAATTGTTCGTTCCCGATCCTGCCGCGGAGCCGGCGCTCCCGCGCGGCGCGCCGGGCGACTGGGACGACCACTACGCGAAGGACGCGTGGGTCGTCCAGGACGAGGACGGCGTCTATTACCTGTTCCATTCGGGCAAGCCGAAGGGCAGGAACTACGGGATCGGCGTCGCGTTCGCGTCCCACTCCGACGGCCCGTGGACGAAGTTCGACGGCAATCCGATCCTCGCTCCGCGAGAGGGCACCGATGAGAGCGGGCTTCAGTTCCCAGCCGTCGTCGTCGACCCCGCGCATCCCGATCCCGAGCGCCGCTGGCAGATGCTCTACGACGGCTACTCTGCGGAACCGTTGCAGCACGCGATCTTCCTCGCGACGGCGCCGCGTCCCACGGGGCCATGGACGCGGCGCGGCCGCGTGCTCGGGCCGGGAGAGCCGGGAGCGTTCGACGAGTTCGGTTGCGCCGGCGGCGTTCCCCTGTGGTGGAACGGGCAGTGGGAGGTTTGGTATCCCGGCCTGCGCGGTGTCGGGGAGACGGGCATCTGGAGCATCGGGCGCGCGGTCGGAAGGGATCTCGGTTCGCTGGAGCGCGACGGATTCGGCCCGCGCGTGACGCAGCAGTCGGGCGGGGAGGCGCGCTTGAACGGTCCGATGCGCGGGCGCTTCCTGCCGCTCGACGACACGCGTGGGTTCGAGCGCGACGCCGTCGTCCTGATCACGGACGACGCGGTGAAGAACAACTACGCGACCTCGCGCATCCGGCGCGTGACGGCCGAGGGGATCGAGCTCTACCACGCCGTGGGGACCTTCGATCCGGCGCGGCCGACGCTGATCCGTCAGGCGGACCGGGCTTCGCTCTGGCCGCGCCACATCGCGCGCGCCGGCGACGAGTGGTGGCTCTACGTCAACCTGTTCGGGACCTTCCGCGGTGCGGAGGGAGGTCTCCAGACCTTCGACGAGAACACCGCGCTCCTGAAGCACTCGGGTGAGGACCCTGCGAGTTTCCCCTTCGCCTTCGACTGGATCGCGAACCCTCCGATCGCCCGCGGCGTGCGCAACAATCACCGCTCGAGCGAGAACATCGCGCTCGTGAACGTCTCCGTGCGGCGCTGAGCGCGAGGCCGGAGCGTTCGCCCGCACCGCGCACGTCGGTGATCGCCGGCCGCGGTCGAAGTCCGCAGCGCCGTCCCAGGCGTCAGCGCTCGCCGCGCTCGAGACGTCGGTACAGACCTACGTCGACGAGATAGACCTCGTGGCGCTCGAGAACTTGCCAGTGTTTCTCGAAGCGCGCGAGGTTGCGATAGGCGCGACCGCGCGCCCCCGGCTTCAAGTAGGTCAGGAGCCACACGCGTTCGCAGGCTCCCCCGCCGTCGGCGACTTCGGGAAAGGGAAGCGTTCGAAGGCCTTGGTGATCTCCTCGGTACAGCTCCCACTCGCGCGGCTCGCCCCACGGGGAGAACACGAGCGCGTCGCCGTCGCGCCATCCACGCTCGACCATGCTCAGCGCTTCGGCGTACTGCGCCCGGTAGGGAAGGAAGAGCGCCGCGCGGGCCGCGAATAGCGTGAACGCCAGACAGGACGTGATCGCGACTCGGCGTACGATGGACTTCTCGAGAGAGAAGAGCCCGCGCGCCACGAGCAGGTAGTAGGTCGGGAGCGCGAAGCAGACGTAGCGATCGCGGTAAGCCAGCCCGGAGTCGCCGAGCACCCACGCCGCGCCGAGGGGCAGGGCCGTGAGGCAGAGCAGGAAGACGACCGGCTCCCCCTCGGACGGCCGGCCTCGTCGCCACAACGGCCGAGTCGCGAGGAGGGCCGGGAGGCTGAAGAGCAGTGCGCCCAGGGCGAGGCCCCACCATGGCGAGTCCTCGTAGATTCCTTCGACGCGACCGTTGTTGAACGCATCGAGCGTGTTCGGCAGCGAGAGCAAGTTCGATCGACGCCAGATCGACTGCTGCATGAACGACGTGTCCGGACCCGAGCGCGCCTCCTCCAGGACGCCGCTCGCGAGCCAGGGTAGGGCGAGCGCGGCTGCCAATGCGATTCCCCCGATCGTCCATGCCGGTCTCAACGAGTAACGCGGGTAGGCCCAGAGCAGGAAGCCGAGGCACCCCGCCAAGACGAAGACTGCGTAGAAATGGCTGTAGAGCGCGAGCGTCGCGCAGACGACGGCCCACCACCAAGCCATCGCCTTGCGCTCGCGCAGCGCGATCAGGAACGCCAACTCGGCAGCGAGTGCGAAGAAGAGGAGCTGGGAGTAGCCGCGCGCCGTCTGCGAGAGTACGAGCGCTTGCTGCGAAACGAGGAGGAGTGCGGCCGCGAGCAGACCCGTGCGCGCGTCGTAGAGTCTTCGGCCGAGCAGGAAGAGCAGCGGGACCGCGGCCGCTCCCACGATCGCCGAGGGGAGGCGCGCGACGAACACGCTCTCGCCGAGCAGGCGGAAGACGAAGTGCACGACGACGTAGTGCAGCGGCGGATGGTTGAAGTCCGCGACGAGGTCGTAGACCATCGCTCCGAAGTCTTTGCGCGCGACGAGGATCGTGAACGCTTCGTCGTGCCACAGGCTCTGGTGGTCGAGGTGGAAGAGCCGCAGGCCGAGTGCGAGCGCGAAGAGGAGGATCGCGACGAGTCGCGACCCGATGGTGTCCGTGCGCTCGCTTGCCACCGCGGTCTGTCTACAAGCCCGAAGATCCCCGATCCACAGGCAACTCGAGCCTTCCGATCGGGGACCTCGCGAAGGCGATCACGGGATGCGCTTCCCGATGGCGCCGGTGAGTTCAGGCTGCTCCCGGATTGCCGATCGCCGCTTCCCAGCGCGCGATCTCGGCGCAGCGCCGTTCGACGTAGGCGCGCAGGTCCTCCGCATGCCGCGCGAGGCCCTCTTCGCGTTCGAGGTCGAACTCGATCCCGAGGAGGACGCGTCCGAGAGTCGCATGACGGTTTGTGATCGTCGCAGGTCCCGCCAACGGTTCCGCCACGCCCGGGAGCCGGAAGCGCAAGCGCAGGCGGTCGATGCCCTCCAGCTCGGAAGCCTTGTCCTGAGGAACTGCGGCGCACATCCCGGTGGTCGAGAGGTCGTGCACCTGGCAGGAGAGCTCGTGGTTCCCCCACATGATGTGAGTCGTCAAGCGATGCTCGGCGGGAACGAGGACGCGCGGGGATTTCCGGCGGTTGAAGAAGCGCGCGTAGAACTCGTCGAGTTGACTGTAGAGGTTCCCGATGCTGACGAACGCGAATCCGTATCGCCAGTGCTGTTCTCCGCCCGGCTCGGTGTGGACCACGCGTCCAGGTGTTCGAACGAAGTCCTCGCGCG
This sequence comes from uncultured Planctomycetaceae bacterium, assembly GCA_964413535.1. Taxonomy (GTDB): domain Bacteria; phylum Planctomycetota; class UBA1135; order UBA1135; genus CAYPTB01. Next base: position 73,562 of record CAYPTB010000044.1, read on the forward strand.
TTCGGCTCCGAATCGCGACCTCCACCACGTCGCCCAACTTCAGCCCGGGATCCTCGGCCAGCGTGAAGCGCGCGGAGGCGCCCCCCACCGACACGTCGAGCAACTCGCCGGGATACTCCTCACCGGTCGACATGCGCACGGACACGACTAGATCGAAGGTGCGCGATCGCTGTCGGCGATAGGCACCCCGAAGTTCCGAGGGACTCGGGGGCTTCTCGCGGACTTCGGGGGAGTTTCCGCGGCGCTTGAACCAGCCGAACAACATGACGCGAACTTGCGCAACGTTTCGGTCGCGGACAGGTCGTTTCCGTAGCCCGAAGGTCCGAGGTGGAAGCTTCTTCCGGGTGAAGAGACGGAGAGCCTTTCAGCGCAGAACGAGCTCGATCCGCTCGTCGACCGTTTCGTCGTGCGGGGCGATCAGGCGGTGGATGACTTGGCCTTCCTCGCTCGATCCGATCCACAGCACGGCTTCGAGGACCTCGTCCTCGAGCAGGTATCTTTCGACCCGCTCTCGTGCGTCCCGTTCGCTCGGGAAGCCGATACCCGCGGCCCGGCGTGCTCCGGCGAGCCATTCGATTTCCTGCGCGTCGTCCGCGGAAAGCCCATGGGGGACCATCTCGGCGTCACGTAACGCCCGGGCGACTGCGTCGAGGGCGGCAGGCCTCGCGGTCGAAGGCAGATCGTCGACCACCAGCACGTCGAAGGGTTCGCTCGGGGAACGTCGCTCGGCGACCGCCAAGGCCCCGTGCCCCGAACAGTTCGCAGCGTGGTGCACGTGGTCCTCGTGCCGATAGCAAGTCTCGGCCGCTCTCGAGCGAGCTTGGCTCACCGCCGCTCTGGCGGATTGGAACTGCGCATCCTCCGTCGCGTCGGCCCACCGGGCTCGGGCGTGACCGAGATGATCGCTCGCCTGCTCCCGGACGATCACGGCACCGAGGGCGAGCGCTCCGAAGAACAAGCCCGAGGCGGCCACGACGCCCCGTTGGAGACGGCGGCGAATCGGACGCCCGACCGCAGGGAGGGGGTCGTCCCGCAGGGGATCCGCCCGCAACGAGCCCTTCCCGAGTGACTCGATGTCGCCCGCGGCCATCGGCGAGAAGCGATCGAGGTCGACGTCGGCCAGCTCGAAGTGGCCCGAGAAGGACGGAAGATCGGCGGGCTTCAGCGCGAAGGGATCACGCGCTTCCAGGACGACCGCGAGATCCGCGAGCATCTCCCGTGCGGAGCCGTAGCGGCTCTTCGTGTCGGCCATGGCGCGCCGCACGATCCAGCGCAGCGCTTCGGGGCAGCGCTTCGAGAGCCGCGAGAGGCTGCCGTGCGCAGGGAAGGAGTTCTCGATCGTGGAGAAGAGCACGGCGCCGATGCTGTAGAGATCGAACTTGACCCCGTCGACTTCGTGCACCTTCACGCCCTTCATGGCGAGCCGGACCATCTCCGGATCGCGGAAGTACTCGGTACCGTGCGTCGTCAGCGTCATCGCCGATCGCAGCGGCGTGACCAATCCGAAATCGACCAGGTGGGCGTAACCGTCAGGGGAGACGATCACGTTGGCGGGCTTGATGTCCTTGTGCCACAGGCCTGCGCCGTGGAATCGATCCAGGGTCGCGAGCAACTGGCCGGCGTGGCCCATCGCGGTCCGCAGTCCTGCTTCGCCCAGCCCCTCGCCCCCTGCGCGCTGGTGGAGGTCGCGCGTGGTCTCCGCCAGGTCGATGCCTTGCACGTAGGGCATGACGTACCAGAAGCTCTCGCCCTCCAGCGAATGGTCGAGCACGAGGCCCAGCTCCTTCGCGGCCGTGAGTGCACGGCTCTCGCGCACGATCTGGGGCAGCGTGGAGCCGTCCTCGAGGAAGAAGGCCTTGATCACGACCTGACCGGCGCACACGAGACCGTTCTTGGCGAATGCGTCGTGCTTCGCCGGTGACGGCTCCGCGAGGTAGAGCCGCGCCCCCGAGCCGCCGCGCGGCAGGGAGCCCGTGACGGTGTAGCCGGGGAAGCGCACGTGCCCCCCGCGCGGGTGATCGGCTCCCGGAGCTCGTGCCATGACGTCCGGAAGCCGCTCTTCGACGCCCTCCGTGAGCGCGCGCAGGCCGAGGAAGCGCGCCGGGTTGCCGCACAGCACGCGGTAGAGCCGGACCCAGATCTCCTTGAACTCGCGCTCGAACGCGCGTCCGTAGTGGTTGGCCGCCGACCAACGACCGAGGAAGACGCTGCCCAGGATCGACGGGATCATGAACACGCTCGTCAGGAGCGCGCCCGCGAGCCGCAGTGTGTCGAGGATCGTGCTGCGCACGAACGTGAACACGTGCCCCAAGCTCATCCCGATCCCGCGAAACCCGTAGCCGATCCCCGTCGCAATGCCTTTGGTTCCGCGCCACACGAGCCAGCACAGGGCCGCAACGACCTTGAAGACGAGCCAGCAGGCGGCGACCGGCAAGGCCAGGACGAGGACGAGCGTGACGAGGATGGTCAGCAGCGAAGCGAAGCTCGAGATGATCATCGTCGGGTTTCCCCCTTAGCCCTTGCCGGTTCCCTGTGCCGCATCCTCGGCCCGCAGATGCACCTGGTAGCGCCAGATCTCAGCGATGGCCTCGTCGAAGAGCGCGTCGTCCGCCTTGGTGGGATTCGTTCCCAGGGCCTTTCGCAGTCCCTCCTCGAGCTCCTCCTTCGTGAAGCTGTACTTGCCGATGACCTCCGTCAGGTGCGTCCGGAGTCGGTTGCGGACCGAAGCCAGGCGCCGGCTGACGGTCGGTTCCGAGACACCCAGGGCCACGGCCACGTCCTTGCCGCTCTTCCCGTCGAGCATCCGCATGCGGAAGATCGAGAACTCGACGAACTCGCTCTCGCGCTCCGTCAGCCGGATGGCGGCCTCGACCTTGGCCGCGAAGACGGCCTGCTCGTAGGACTGGTGCGGGGACGGCAGACCCGAGGCGCCGACGAGCTCCTCTTCGATGGAGAAGGGCTTGCGTCCTTCGCCGCGCTTCTTCGCCATGCGGCGGTCCATCTCGTCGCCGAAGGTGTACTTCGCGATCGCGAGCAGCCAGGTCGAGAAGCGCGCGCCGCGCGAGGGATCGTGGTGATCGATCGCCCCCGACAGGGCGGCCAGGGTCTCCTGGGAGAGGTCCTGGACCGTCTCGGCGCCGATCCGCCCGCGGCCCCAGCGTTGGAGCTGGTTGCGCAGGATCGGTCCGAAGGTCTCCCAGAGCTCGAACCAAGCCTCGGGATCGCGTGCGCGCAGCCGACCGACGAAGCCGGTGGAGAGATCGTTCGGAAGGGGCGTCATCGCTGGAAGGACAAGGGTAACCGGAGCTCGTGAACCCGCGCGGGGGGGCGATCATCGCACTCGTGCCGACCGAACCGGGCGGAAATCGCATCCGGGCGACTCCCAACAAGCTGGGCGGAACCCGCTCGGGGGTCGTTCCCCTGGGCCAGTCGAGAGGACAGAAAGAACATGTCAGGCATCTTCAAGAAACTTCTCCGGACGGCCGTGGTCGGAAGCGTGGTCGCCGGCGTGGCAGTCGGGGCCACCGTCCTCGTCGCCGGGCCCGAGCGCGCCTCCGTGATCTTCGACCAGGTCAAGGACAGCGTACTCCAGCACATCGACGCGAACCTGGACGACCCGATCGCGATGCGGGCCCAGCTCCGCGGGCTCGAGCGGGAGTACCCAGAGCGCATCTCGAACCTGCGCGGAGACCTGGCGGAGCTCCAGGAGCAGATCCGGCAGCTCGAGCGCGAGCAGAAGATCAGCGAGCGCGTCGTCGAGCTCGCAAAGAGCGACCTGCAGGCGCTCCCCGCGGCTGCGGGAGAGGGCATGCTGGCGATCAGCTACGGCTCGGCGCACGGCGCGCAACGCACCCAGACGCAGAAGCGGCACATCGAGCAGACGAAGGCCGTCTACGCGAACCGCGCAGCCGACGCCTCCCACGATCTCGTGTACCTGCACCAGCAGGAAGATCGAATGGTCGAGCTCTTGGCCCAGCTCGAGACCGAGTACGCGCAGTTCCAGGCGCAGATCTGGCAGCTCGAGCGGCAAGTCGACGCCATCGCGCGCAACGACCGCCTCATCCAGCTCATGGAGAACCGCCAGAAGACCATCGACGAGCTGTCGAACTACCAGGCGGTGAGCCTCGACCACGTGGTCGCGCGCCTCTCCGAGATGCGCACGCGCCAGGAGGCCGAGCTCGAGATGCTGGCCGACGACCGCCGCCGTACCGATTACGAAGGCGTCGCCCGGATGCAGCTCGAGGAGGAAGGTCAGGCGGGGTCCGAGACTGCTTCCGCGCGTCTGCTCCCGCTGCGCTGATCCGATTCGCCTCGGAAACTCCTACGGCGCCGCCGCAGCCCTCGAGCTGCGGCGGCGCCGCGCTCTTCACGCTACGCGGGCTTCTTGCGCGTACCGACCCAGTAGAGCGCGACGGCCATCGCCAGGAACGGGAGCAGCGGCCACCAGCCTTCGTTCCACAGATGGCCCGCGAACCACGAGCCTTCGAAGCCCTTCGCCGCGAAGGGCGATTGCAACGCGAGCAAGGGCTCGTTGCCCTCGAGACCGCGTTGCACGTCGTTGAACGCGACCGCGGAATTGACGACTCCCGCGATCGCCGCCCCGGCGATGAGGCCCGATGCCATCAACATCCCGGGCGAGAATTCGGACTCGCCGCCCTTCGCGGGCGACTTCTTCTCGACGAACCAGCGCGTCAGGCCGCCGACGTAGATCGCGGCCGAGGTCGCTAGCGGGAGGTAGAGACCGACGGCGAAGGGCAGAGCGGATACGCCGACCATCTCCATCAGGATCGCCAGCAGCGCGCCGATCAGCACCAATCCCCACGGAAGCTGTCCGCCGAGCGTGCCGTCGATGATCAAGCGGAAGAGCTGCGCCTTGGGCGCATCGAACTTCGACGCAGGACGCAACAGATAGGCGACGCTGCCGTCCTCGCGCACCAGGTAGTGGCCCTTGTCGAGTGCGTCCCGCGAAGCTTCGAGGCTCACGTGGCGGTACGCCTTGCGATCCGGACCGAGCTCGATCGCCGCGTCCGCAGGAACGGCGATCCTCTCCGAACCCGTGTGGGCCTGGAAGTTCCACTGAAAGGTCCCGCACACGCCGGGGTCGACCAGGTAGAGCGGCCGACCCGCGTCGTCGACCAAGTATTTGCCCCGCGCGAGGCCCGTTGCTTGGCCCTGGGCCGGGGGAACTTCAGCGCGCAAGTACGCGACGGCGTAGCTCGTGCCGTCGGGGTGCGGCATGCGCTGTGCGTCGGGCGCCAAGTGCGCCGTGAGACTCGGCAGTCCGTCGGGTAGCGGCTGGAAGGTCGTGTTGTTGCGGTTCAGCATCAACAGGATGAACCCGATCACGATCGCGCTGGTCACGACGCCGACGAGGATCGCGTTCTGTTGATGCTTGGGCGTCGCGCCCACCAGGAAGCCGGTCTTCAGGTCCTGGCTGATCGTGCCGCCGTTGCTCGCCGCGACGCACACGAGCGCAGCCGCCGTGAGCGCCATCGACTTGTAGGAGACTCCGGTCCAACCGATCGCGACGAACAGCCCGCACGTGATCAAGAGCGTCGCGACCGTCATGCCGGAGATCGGGTTCGACGAGCTGCCGATCTCGCCCGTGATGCGGCTCGACACCGTCACGAAGAAGAAGCCGAAGATCACGATCAGAACGGCCGAAAGGGCGTTGATCTCGAGAATCGGAGCGGCCCAGATGGCCAGGGCGAGTGCGGCGGATCCGATCAGCACGACGGACATCGGCAGGTCGATCTCGGTGCGCTTCTTCTGGATGCGCGCTCCCTTGGCGGCGCCCAGATCCTTCAGGCCTCCGCGGAAGGCGCTCGCGATCGTGGGCAGCGAGCGCGCGAGCGAGATGAAGCCGCCGGTGGCGACGGCTCCGGCGCCGACGTAGAGAATGAACGCGTTGCGGATCTCGCCGGGACTCATGTCGCGGATGAGCTTGCTCGCGCCGAACATCGTCTCCGTCATGCCGTCGCCGAAGATGTGCACGAGGGGCACGAGCACGAGGAACGCGAGCGCGCCGCCCGCCATCATGTTGGCGGCTGTCTTCTGACCGATGATGTAGCCCACGCCGAGCATCGCCGGGCTGACCTCGAAGGAGAGCGTGCCTCCCGGCAAGCGCGCCCTGTCGAACTTGTCCCGCAGCTCCACCGCAAACGTCGAGGTCTCCTCCCACAACCTCAAGACGACGTTGCACACGGCGTAGAAGAGCCCGACGAAGAACCCCAGGAACACCGTCGCCGCGCTCGTGCCGCCCTTCTCGCCGACGATGAGCACGTCGGCGCAGGCCGTGCCTTCCGGATAGGTGAGCCGCTTGTGCTCCTTGACGATCAATCCATGGCGCAGGGGGATCATCATCAGCACGCCGAGCAGTCCGCCGAGGAGCGCGACGAGCAGAACGCGCGAGAGCTCCATGTCGAAGCCCATGAGGAGCAGCGACGGGAGCGTGAAAGCCACGCCCGCCGCGATCGACTCGCCGGCCGACCCGGTCGTCTGCACGATGTTGTTCTCGAGGATCGTGCCGGGCTGCAGCCGGAACGCGCGCGTCATCCATTTGAACAGCGTGATCGACAGCACGGCCACCGGGATCGAGGCAGAGACCGTCAAGCCCACTTTCAGTCCGAGGTAGACCGACGATGCCGCGAAGACGATCCCGAGCACCGAACCGATGACGAGTCCGCGCAGGGTCATCTCGCGCGGGCTCGACTCCGCAGGAATGAACGGTTCGAATTCGGGCTCGGCCGCTTCCACCTTGGTCTTCGGCATCGTCAGCGTGCTCATGGCCGGGGAAGCTATCGGGGGCCATCGGCGCCGTCCACCGCAGCGCTCGCGCCTACGCGGTCCGGGCAGCTTCAGCGCGAGCGAGGCTCGAGGAAGACGACGAGCTCGGGCACGCCTCCGCCCAGGTCGCCGACCTGGAGCTCGATCGCCCGCCAAGCTTCGTGCGAGAGCTCGATGCGCTGCGGAGCGAGCGGGAGTCCGATGACGAGCTCGCCGTTCTCGTCCGTCGTTCCCAAGCTCTCACCGTCGGCGCGGACGCCGACGTCGCGAACCGGAGGCAGTCTGCGCCAGGCAGCGGCTGGCGAGCCCGCACCGGGCGGAGGACCGTCGCGCAGAGCGAGCCGCGCTCCGAAGCCGCGTTCGAGTTTCAGCGTGAGCTCGGGATGGAACGAGCCCGGCGCGAGATCGTCGAGGTCGCCCTCCGCCGGCTGGAACCCGGGAGCGAAGACCGCCCAGTGCGCCGCCGTCGTCCGCGGCCACGCGTACCAGCGCCCGACCGGCCGCGACTCGGGCCACGTGAACGGCAATAGTCGCAGGGAGCCGAGCTCCAGCGCGAACTCGGCGATCGGTTCGTCCTGCGAAGTGCGCGCGTCGACGCGGACGCGATTCTCGGGAGCATCGCTCCGGCAGCGGAAGAGCAGGCTCGGCGCAGGCGTGACGAGGCGCACTTCGTCCGGGGAGAAGCGATGCTCGCCCGCGATCGGATCCGTGCGCAGGACGTAGCGACCGGCGGAAAGGTCTTCCAGGGTGAACCGCTCGATCGAAGGCAGTCCGCGCGTCCCGGATGCGACGCGCAGCGAGAGCGAGCGCGACTCGACGGGACCTTCCATGCTCGAGACGAGCAGTCGCACGACCCCGGGTCCGTGATCGCGTTCGCACTCGAAACGCCCTTCGAGCCGATGCGCGTGATCGGCCGGCGCGAGTGCGATCTTCCCGAGCTCCAGTCGCCCGGGAGGGAGCGCGAGGACGAGGTCGAACGCCGGGCGCAACGGAGCGCGCACGGCCAAACGGTATCGGCCGACTTCGAGGTCGGTCATCCGGAACGCGCCGTCGGACGAGGGCACCCATGGCCCGAGCCAAGCCGAGGGCTCTGCCTCCCTCTCGAGCCACAGCCTCACGCTCGAGGCTTCGATGCTCGCGAAGTCCGCTTCCAACCGCCCTTGCAGCGTCGCGGACGGTCGAACGGTGACCTCGAGAACCTCGCCGCGCGCACCGACCGTCGTTTCGATCGCAGCCACGCCGCGCAGCGTTCCGTCGACCGTCTCGAGTTCCAGGAACGCCTCGAGAGCGGACGACGGCTCGCGCTCGACGGACGAATAGCGCAACCAGGGTCGTTCGCCGTCCCGGAGGCGCCGCCAGCTCCACGCGGCATCGTCGGACTCGGTCGGCTCGCGGCCGAGCACGAAGCCGCCGGGCGTCGCCAGCAGGACGCCGCACGACAGGGGGTCTCCGCGGCGCTCGACCAGGCGCGCGCGCCAGAGGTCGCGCGCCACGCCTTCGCCGCCCTGGATCAAGAGACCGAACGACGGCCCGATCGGAACGGCGAGCACGGTCCTCGCCTCGCCCTCGACGGCTCGAGTCGCATCGTGGGCGACCTGGAAACTCCCGAGAGGAACACGTCCGTCCGGGTCGTCGTCGGCGACCTCGATCGCGAGCTCACCGGACGCGACGACGTCGGACGTCGCGAAGTCGCCGCGCGCGTCCGTCGCGACTTCCTCCGGCCCGCTCGCCTCCGGTCGCGTGATCCGAATCGAGAGGCCGTCGACGCCGCGACCCGTGCGCGCGTCCACGACGCGCCCGAGGAGCCGCGCGCGGGGATCGGGAACCACGACGAGCCGGATTTCGCGCGCGCCGGCGAGCTCTTCCGGCTCGAGGACGCGCGGCGACGCACCCGCCCGCCACCCCGGTCGTGGCCGCACTTCCACACGCGCCGGTCTCCCGAAGGGCCAAGCCGCGTGGAAGCGCCCCGCGGCGTCCGTCTCGGCTTCGAGCGAGAAGTCCCCGTCGCTGAACGAGACGCCGAAGCCGGGAAGCGGTTCGGACGTCCCGGCTTCGACGCACACGCCGTGCAACCGAACCTGCGGCGGGGGCTCCGCCGCGCCTTGGACGGTGGGTTTCGCGGCCGTCTCGCGTTCGAGCGCGAGCGAGTCCTGCTCGACCTCGGCCGAGTGCGGCGTTCCGGCACGGGGAGCCTCCGAATCCCCCGGCGACGTCCCGACTCGGAGGAGCACGAGCCACAGGACGAGGACGGCGATCGCGAACAGGACGAGGCGCTCCAACCACCTGCGTCGCGGCTTCGTCACGACCAGAACAGGTCCTCGCATGCCGGGGAGGATAGTGGTCCCCGCGGGTGAGGCGAAGGTCGCTTCGCTTATGCTCGACGTCGAAGGACGGGTCGCGATCCCGTCGCGGACCCAACGTCGCAACGGCGAGCGCTCGGCGGAGCCCCAGAACCAAAGATGCCTGAGCTGCCGGAGGTCGAAACCGTCGCGCGTCTCCTACGCCCGCTGCTCGAGGGCCGGGCGATCACGGGGACGCACGTCGGTTGGAGTCGCACGATCGCGAGCGTGCCGAAGCGGCGCTTCGACACGGCGGTCGTGGGCGCGCGCTTCCGGAGCATTTCCCGGCGCGGGAAGTTCCTCGTGTTCGCCCTCGAACGCGCACGAGTCGAAGCCGGCGCACTCGTGGGTCACCTCCGGATGTCGGGGCGCATGCACGTCGAGTCCGCCGAGTGGGATCCCGGTCCCCACGCGCGCGTGCGCCTCGATCTCGACGACGGCCGCGTCTTCCATTTCATCGACGTGCGCAAGTTCGGCCGCCTCGTGTTCGCGCCGCGGGCGGAGGAGATCGTCGGCGGACTCGGACCGGAGCCGCTGGGGCGGGGCTTCACGGTGCAAGGGCTCGCGGCGGGGCTGCGCGAGCGCAAGCGCCTGCTCAAGCCCCTGCTCCTCGACCAGGCCTTCGTCGCGGGGCTCGGCAACATCTACGTCGACGAGTCCCTCTTCGCGGCGCGCCTGCATCCGCTGCGCCGGAGCGATCGGCTCGCCTCGGCCGACGTGGCGCGCCTGCACCGAGCGATCCGACGCATCCTGACCGAAGCCATCGAGCGCGAGGGCTCGAGCTTCGACACCTTCTACCGGACGCCGTCGGGCCGGCCGGGAAGTTATCAGGATCGGTTCCAGGTCTACGGTCGCGAGGGCCATCCGTGCCCGCGCTGCGAACGTCCGATCGTCCGGATCGTCGTCGGCCAGCGCGGGACGCACTTGTGCACGCGCTGTCAGCGCGCTCCGCGCTCCGCTCGCGCGGCTATACTCCCGACCCCATGATCGAAGTCGCGGAGTTCAAGAAGGGCGTGTGCATCCTCTTCCGGGACGCGCCCATGATCATCGTCGACGTGACCTTCAGCACACCCACGGCGCGCGGGGCGAACACGATCGCGAGGACGCGGCTCCGCAACCTGCTGACGGGCCAGTTGATCTCGGAGTCGATCCGCGCGGGCAACAAGTACGAGACCGTGGACGTCGAGGTGCGACCCTGCTCGTTCATGTACTCCGACGGCACGAACTGGCACTTCATGGACGGGGAGAGCTTCGAACAGTTCCACCTCGGCGCCGACGAGCTCGGCGATGGCCGCTACTACCTAGTCGACGGAGCCGAGGGCCTGCGCGTCCGCCTCGTCCAGGGACGCATCGTCGGAGTCGAGTTGCCCAACACGATGGAGCTCACCGTCGTGGAGACCGACCCGGTGGTGAAGGGAGCGACGGCGCAGGCGCAGCAGAAACGCGCGGTGCTCGAGACCGGGCTCGAGGTGCAGGTGCCGCCTTACCTAGAACGGGGCGAACGCATCCGGGTGGATACGCGTGACGGTCACTTCGTCGAGCGCGCGAAGGGCTAGTGCTCGGAACCGGGGCCGGTTCCGCTCCCCTGCGAGCGCTTCGACCACAACTCGCGCAAGAGCGGGATCTCCGGCCACTGCTGCGCGCACATCGAAAGGTAGAGCGTCACGTCGTCCGGATCGAACGCGAGGTCGAGCTCCGCGGCCGATGACTCGATCTTGTCCGGCGCCGGCGCAGCGGCGTCGAGGTCCTCGATCATGCCTTCTTCGTGCGCTACCCCCGTCGCGTCGAGGAATCCCTTGATGATCTCTCGCCGGTTCCTGACGAGGTAGCTGCCGAAGAACTCGTACGCGAGCTCGGCGTCCCCGGGGTGCAGCAGCAGGGAGCGAGCCCGCTTGGCGCGCTGCGCCATCGGGAGCTTGCGGATCGCCTGGGGGCGAAACTTGAGCTTCTTGGCCACCTCACCGTCGAGTGGACCGAAGCCCTGGTCCGACAGCGCCTCGTACAGAGCGAGGAAGCGCGTCTCGCTCATCCGCTCGAGCTCTTGGAGAACGGGCTGCTGCGGTTGCTGCACGGGCATGGGATGGCATTGGATGGTGCGGGCGCGCGGGATTCTAGACCCCCCCCGCGCACAATTCCCGCAACGTCGCCGGCAGGCCTCGAGAGTCGCTGCTGCGAGTTCGCCGATGACGCGGTTCGCGGGACCCGCGGAGCGCTCGACTGCCCGGAGCCCGAGCCCGTCGGGCCCGCGCCCCGCCCCTTTTCTCGGTCAGTTACGGATTTCGAACGGAGGCGAAGCTCGGCGGGGGGCCGGTTCCGGAGCGGGGGGTGTCGAGAGGGGAAAGGGGCCCCGTGGTCTCGCTATCGATCCTCGGTCGATGACGTATGATCGGCCCTTCGAACGCGTCCCTCCCGGACCCGAGTCCGGGGGCGCGCACGCCGCTCGCGAGACGCGCAACCATTCGTCGGAAGGAACCATGAAGATCAAGCTCACCGCATTGGCCCTGGCCGGGCTCGTCGCCGCCGCGCCCGCGGCCCTCGCTCAATCGAACTCCTGCTCGAAGTCGACCTCCGCAACGCTGGCCGTCGCCGGCGACTCGGCCTGCTCGGCCAAGGCCAAGAAAGAGGTCGCGGCAGAGCCCATCCCGCTCCGGACCCAGCTCGCGAGCCTGGTCGAGAGCGGTCGCATCGCCGGCCTCGTCGTGGACGGCAAGACCTACAGCGGGTGCGACTCGACCTGCGTCGCCGAGAAGCTCGTCCGAGAGAGCCTCGCCGCGAAGATCTCGGCGCATTGCGAGGCTTCGGCCCAGTGCTCCGAGACCCTCGCCAAGAACGTGGACAAGACCCTCGCCGGCGGCGTGTGTGCCGGCAAGGAGCTCGCGAGCCTGGCCAAGACCGGCCGCATCGAAGGCGTCGTGATCGGCGAGCAGACCCTCACGGGTGAAGCGGCCGTCGTCGCGCTGACGAAGATTGCAGCGTGCCCGGAGTTCCAAGCGGAGTGCCGGGACCGCATGCAGGCGGAGCTCGCCGCCGCGACGAAGCAGTGCTCGAAGTCGAGCGCGAAGCTTGCGGGCGCCGGCGACGGCTCGAACTGCTCGAAGCAGGCGGGCGAGCTCGCCTCGAACAAGGGTGACTGCGCGAAGTCCGCCCCCTCGAAGTCGGGAACACTGGCCTCGGCGAGCGACGGCTCGTCCTGCTCGAAGACGGCCGCGGAGCTCGCCGCGAAGAAAGAGGACTGCGCGAAGGCTTGCGCCAAGTCGGGCGCGACGCTGGCCTCGGCCGGCGGCGGTGACCAGTGCGACGGCGACAAGTCGGCGGCAGCGAGCGGCGTCGTTTCCGCCTGCGCGCAGCTCGCGGCGCTGATCCAGCCCGAGCGGATCGCCGGCGTGGTCGTCGAGGGCAAGGCGTACCTCGGAGAGAAGGCTTTCGGCGTCGTCTGCAAGCTCGTCGAGCAGGACCTCGCCGCGAAGATCAGCGTGAACTGCGAGGAGTCGCGCAAGTGCGAGAAGACCCTCGCCTCGAACGTCGAGAAGACGCTCGCGGGCGGACTGTGCATGAAGAGCGAGCTCACGGCGCTCCTCGCGGCCGGGCGCATCGACAGCCTCATCGTCGACGGGGAGAGCGCGTGCGGCGAGAGCGCCGCGGCTTCGTTGGCGAAGATCACCGCCTGTCCCGAGTTCCAGGCCGAGTGCCGCGAGCGCGCCGGTCTCGCCGCCAGCAAGGCGACGTCCTGCGCGCCGATCGGCGTGGACGTGCAAGTGGCGGCACTGATCGATCCCGCGCGCGTCTCCGCCGTCGTGGTCGACGGCAAGTCCTATCGGGGAGCCGAGGCGGCGACCCTCGTCGCTTCGCTCGTCCGCGAGAGCCTCTGCGCCTCCATCAAGGAGAAGTGTGAAGCGTCGCGCGCCTGCGAGAAGACGCTCGCCACCAACGTCGACAAGGCGTACGCGGGCGGCACGTGCGCCGGCGGTCAGCTCGCCTCCCTGGTCGAGTCGGGACGCATCCAGTGCGTGACGGTCGGTGGTCAGGAGCTCGCGGGCAGCGAGGCGAAGGCGGCGATCGTCGAGATCGTCTCCTGCGCGAAGTTCCAGGCCACCTGTGCGGAGCTCGCCTCGGCGAAGGCCGCGAAGACGGACTGCTCGAAGCCCTGCGACGCGAACCAGGTCCAGTAGCGCGCAGCGGTCACGGAACGAAATAGGGCGGCGTCCCCAGCGTGGGCCGCCGCCCTGCTTCATGAATGCGCGGCTGGTGGCGACTCAGGCCTCGCCGACGAGTTCTTCCGGCGTCGCGGCGCGCACGGCGATCACCTTCGCCCGGCAGACGACGTCGATCCCGGCCAGCGGGTGGTTCGCGTCGAGCACCACCGCGTCCTGGGCGATCGACTCGACCCGCATCTCGACCTCGCCCAGCTCCTCGCCGTCGTCGGAAGTGAGCTCCACCGGGATCACGTCGCCGGGCACCACCTCGGCGTCGGCGGGGAGCGCGGAGCGCGGGACGCTGATCAAGCACTCGAGGTCGTACTCGCCGAACGCGTCCTTGGGCGCGAGCGCGATCTCGAGCTCCGCTCCGACCATTGCTCCCTCGAGCGCCCGCTCGAGCCCCGGAAGGGGCAGATCGTCCGAGCCGTGGAGGTACTCGATCGGGCCGTCTTCGTCGGTGCTGACGAGGGTCTCGCCCTCGGCGTCGCGCACCTCGAGCTCGAGCTTCACGACGCAGCCCGGGCCCACCTTCACGCGCCGCTCCCTTCACCGACGCTCGAGAAGCTCGAGGCGATGGCGCCTCCCGCGGCGCTCGGTATCGCGGCAGGAGGATGCTCGCTGCGGGTCAAGTAGGTGTAGCTGCGGAGACCCGACTCGTAGCGCCGGAGGAGGCCCGCCGACTCCTCGTAGGTGATGCGGCGCTCGTCGATGGCCTTCTCGATGCTGCGGCGCAGGCTCGCCAGGAGATCCGCCTCGAAGTACTGCACGTAGGAGAGCACCTCCTGGACGCGATCCCCGCGCACGACGTGCGTGATCTTGACCTTGCCGTCGCCGTTCAGGTCGACGTGCACGGCGTTCGTGTCGCCGAACAGGTTGTGCATGTCCCCCAGGATCTCCTGGTAGGCGCCCACCAGGAAGAAGCCGACGTAGTAGGGCTCGTTCGGCCGGACGCTGTGCAGCTCGAGCGTGCGCTTCACGTCCCGCAGGTCGATGAAGCGATCGACCTTGCCGTCCGAGTCGCAGGTGATATCCGCCAGCGTCGCGAGACGCGTCGGCTTCTCCGTATTGCGGTGCAGCGGCAGGACCGGGAAGAGCTGCTGGATCGCCCACGAGTCGGGAATCGACTGGAACACCGAGAAGTTGAGGTAGTAGGTGTCTGCGAGCTCGCGCTCGAGGCTCGCGAGGTCGTCCGGCACGTACTCGAGCTCGCGCGTGATGGCCGCGATCTTGCGGCACGTCCGCCAGAAGAGGTCGTCCGCGAGCGCGCGCTCCGCCAGCGTCAACTGTCCCACGTGGAAGAGCGTCAACCCCTGCTCCCGCAACGCCTGCGCGTCGTGGTAGCACTCCTGGTAGTTCTTCAGGTTGACGTTTTGCAGCAGCTCCGAGAGGTTCAGGATCGTGTCCTGCGAGTCCGGCGGAACCGCGGGCGCCGACCCCTGCGACTCGAAGCTCGCCACGCCGAGCACCTCCGTGACCAGTACCGCGTGGTGGGCGGTCAGCGCTCGCCCGGATTCGGACAGGATGGCCGGTTGCGGCAATTCCGCGTCACGGCAGGCCTCGAACAGGGTGTAGACGATGTCGTTCGCGTACTCCTCCTGCGAGTAGTTCTTCGACGACTCGAAGTTCGTGCGCGAGCCGTCGTAGTCGATGCCGAGCCCGCCGCCGACGTCGAAGAAGCGGATCTGCGCGCCCATGCGGTGCAGGCCGATGAAGGTCTGCACGGCCTCACCCATGGCGGTCTTGAGGGCTCGGATGTGCGTGAGCTGGCTTCCGAGGTGGAAGTGCAGCAACTGGAGGCAGTCGAGCATGTCGAGCTTGCGCAGGCGCTCGACGACGTGGACGATCTCGTGCGCGGTCAGCCCGAACTTCGAGCGGTCACCGCCCGATTCGCGCCAGCGGCCGGACCCCCGCCCGGCGAGCTTCGTGCGCACGCCGATGCAGGGCCGGATTCCCAGGCTCTCGTAGGCCTCGAGGATCGTGTCGAGCTCGCTCTCCTTCTCGACCACGATGATCGGCTGCAGGCC
This sequence comes from uncultured Planctomycetaceae bacterium, assembly GCA_964413535.1. Taxonomy (GTDB): domain Bacteria; phylum Planctomycetota; class UBA1135; order UBA1135; genus CAYPTB01. The sequence continues at coordinate 88,907 of CAYPTB010000044.1, forward strand.
GAGCTTGCTCGCGAGCATCGCCGTCTCGACGTACTCGCGATCCTTGTATCCGTTGCAGATGACGAGCGAGCGGCGACCGGAGAGCAGCGCCAGGGCCGCCAGGAGCTCGGGCTTGCTGCCGACCTCCAAGCCGACCGAGCTCTCGTCCTCGCGGCCCTCCTCGAGCAGCACCTCGACGACGTGCCGCTGCTGGTTGACCTTGATCGGATAGATGCAGTGGTAGGGCGCCGTGTAGCCGAACTCGGCGCGCGCGCGGTCGAAGGCCCCACGCAGCTCGCGCACGCGCGAGCGCAGGACGCCGTCGAAGCGCAGCAGGATCGGCAGCTCGACGCCGCGGCGTTTGAGCGACTCGATCAGCTCGCTCAGATCGACCGAGGGTTGTCCGCCTTTGCCGTCCGAGGCCCCGTTGGGAGTGCATTCCACGTTCCCTTCCGGGTTGATCCGGAAGTGCCCGCGCCCCCAGTTCGTGATGCTGTAGAGCTGCTCGGAATCTCGGTGTGTCCAACCTGCCATGACTACCCTCGCGCGGGGGAAAAAGGGCCGGGAGTATACGTTCCAAACGCGCCGCCGGGCCGACTCGCGACCTCGAGCGCTGCGGTCAACTCGAGAGAGGCACGGGTTCGGGGAGCTCGCGTTCGGCGAGCGCGTACAGTCGGCCGAGGAGCCGGGCATCGTCCTTGGCGCGCAGCCACTCCCCGCGCGTCGCGTCGGTCACGAGCTCGCCCGCGCGCCAGTGTCGCAGGAGCTGCTTCAGCCGCGCCACGACCCCTCGGCGCGGGAACCCGCCCCCTCCGCCAAGCGCCTCCGCGTACTCGACCAGGAAGCGCGCCGCCTCCGCGCGCCCCACGCTCTGGCCGCCGAAGATCCACGGATCCGCCAGGGCCGCCCGCCCGACCATCGCGAAGCGACACCCGGTCGCGGAGCGCAAACGCTCGAGGTCGGCGTGCTCGCGGATCCCTCCGTTGCCGCACACGGGGATCGAGACGGCCGCCACGGCCCGCGCGAGCCGCTTCCAGTCCGCCGTCTCGCGGTAGCCTTCGGCCCGCGTGCGGCAGTGGACCGTGAGCAGCGCGGCTCCACCCGCCTCCGCCGCGCGCGCGATCTCCTCCAGGCGCCCGTCGTCCTCCCCGCCGGCGCGCACCTTGGCCGAGACCGGCGTGCCCGACACGGCCCCGACGACCACCGCCACGAGCCGCTCGATTGCCGGGGGGTCGTCCAGCAGGGCCGAGCCGGCGCAGCCGCGCAAGGCCCCCTTGGAGGGGCAGCCGAAGTTCAGGTCCACGATCGGGACGCCGAGCTCCGCCGCGCGCCGCGCCGTCTCGGCCAGGGCCGCCGCGTCCGCGCCCATGAGCTGGAGCCCGACCGGCGCCGCGCAGCGCCGCGGGCCGAGGTGGCGGCGCAGGACGTGGGCCGGCAGCGGCACGTCGACCACGCGCACGAACTCCGTGAAGGCGCCGCCCAACGCGCGCGGATCGTTGCGCGCGAGCACGAGGTCGCGGAAGCACGGCTCCGTGACGCCCTCCATCGGAGCGAGCATCCACGGCCCGGTGAAGGGCAGCGCGGCGGCGAGCTGGCTCGCGTTCATCGCCTGCGAGTGTAGCGGAGGGCGGCGGGAGCGCGAGGGAGGGAGGAAGCAGCGGAACGAGGGCGAAGTCGCCGGCGTCGCGCATCCGCGCTCAACGCGCGAGATCCCGAGCCGGGATCACGAGCTCGAACAGGGAGCCGCGGCCGAGCTCGCTCTCGAGGCGCACGCTGCCGCCGTGCAACGCCGCGGAGTGCTTCGCGATCGCGAGCCCGAGGCCCGTGCCGCCCAGCGCGCGCGAGCGGGCCGTGTCCACGCGGTAGAAGCGCTCGAAGATGCGTTCCTGGTGCTCGCGCGAGATGCCGGGACCGGTGTCGCGGACGGAGAGGTGGAGCTCGCCGCCCTCGAGGCGGCCGCCGACCTGCACGCGGCCGCCTTCGGGCGTGTACTTGACGGCGTTCTCCACGAGGTTGACGAGCACCTGCCGCACGAGGTCGCGATCGAGCTGGAGCACGCGCGGCAGGCGCCCGACGTCGACCTCGAGTGCGATCTTCTTGGCACCCGCCGTGTCCTCGAAGGCGCTCGCGACCTCGCGCACGAGCTCGCCCACGTCGACCTCCGCCAGCTCCGCCGCCGCGGCCTGCTCGAGCCGCGAGAGCTGGATCAGGTCGCGGATGATGTCCTCCAGGCGCCGCGCGTTGCGCAGGATGCGGTCCACGAAGCCGTCGCGCTCCTCCGGGCTCGCGTCGGAGAGATCGCGCAGCGTCTCGGCGTACCCCAGGATCGACGCGAGCGGCGAGCGCATCTCGTGCGTCACGTTGGCGACGAAGTCGGAGCGCACGCGCTCGAGGTGCTGCAGCGCCGTCAGGTCGCGCAGCGCGATCACCGTCCGCCGCCCGTCGCCCGCGCCCGAGAGGCCGCCGGAGACCTCGAGCGAGCGCGTGCGGCTCCCGTCCGGGAGGTCGATCCGGATCGGGTCGGGCCGCCGGCCCTCCGCGAGCAGGTCGACGAAGCGGCGCAGCTCGTGGTGGCGTACGACTTCCTCCAGCGGTCGCCCGACGGGCTCGACCTCCGCGCCGACGAGGTGTCGCGCGGCGTCGTTGAGCCGCTCGACGCGATCGTCGCGGCCGAGCACGAGGATCCCTTCGAAGGACGCTTCGAGCACGGTGAAGAGCTCGTCCCGCTCGCGCTCGGCCAGGCCGCGGATCGAGTCCAGCCGCTCGCGTGCCCGGCGCACGAGGGCCGAGGCCTCGTCGAGGTCGAGCGGCATCCCGCGCTGCAGGCCCTCCTCGCGCTCCGCGAGCTCGATCACCTGCCGGCGCAACGGGTCGATGCGCCGCTTGAGCGCGAACCCCACCTCGACACTCCCGACGGCCGCCAGGGCGAGGCCCAAGGCGGGCGTCCACGCGCCTCCGAGCGCGGCCGCCGCGGCCCAGACGAAGGCCCGCAGCACAGCGAAGCGCAGCAGCGGATCGGAGCGGGTCCTCACGGCATCAGTCGCGCAGGCGATAGCCCGTGCCGCGCACGGTCTCGATGCGCTCGCCGACGGCGCCGAGCTTGCGTCGCAGCGACGTCATGTGGACGTCGACGGTGCGCTCGAGCACGTGCGAGCCGTCGATGGCCGAGAGGATGTCCCGGCGCGAGCGCACGAAGCCCGGTCGCTCCGCCAGGTAGCGCAGGATCGAGAACTCGGTGTGCGTGAGCTCCACGAGCTCCTCGTTCACGCGCACCTCGTGGCGCCCGCCGTCGACCTCGAGCTCGCCGATCTTCAGCACCTCCTCCTTCGATCCGCCCGCGTCGCGCCGGCGCAGGAGGTTCTTCACGCGCGAGAGCAGCACGGCGGGGGAGAAGGGCTTGGTGACGTAGTCGTCCGCGCCGAGCTCGAGCCCCGTGACGACGTCCACGTCCTCGCTGCGGGCCGAGAGCATCAGGATCGGCACGGCGGCGAGCCGGTCGTCGCGCCGCATCTCCTTGCAGATCTCCCAGCCGTTCAGCCCCGGCAGCATGACGTCGAGGATCACGAGGTCCGGCGACGCCCGCCGGATCCCCGTCAAGCCCTCCTCCCCGTCGAGGAACGCCGTCACCCGGTAGCCCTGGCGGCGCAGGTGCAGGGCGACGAGGTCGGCGATGTCCGCTTCGTCCTCGACTACAATCACGTGCTCGCCCATCGCCGTGCAGACTCTACCCGGATTCGAATCGATCGAGATCCAGCGCGCGGCCGAGCGCATCGGCGCCGTCGCCGTCCGGACTCCGCTCGCGCCGTTCCCTTCCGGCCTGCCCGGGATCGAGCTGCGGCTCAAGCTCGAGTGCCTCCAGGAGACCGGCTCGTTCAAGGCGCGCGGCGCCTGGAACCATGTCTCGCAGCTCGGACCGGCCGAGCGCCGCGCCGGCGTCGTCACGACGAGCTCCGGCAACCACGGCAAGGCGCTGGCCTGGGCCGCCGAGCGCGCCGGCGTCCCGGCGACGATCTTCATGCCGAGCGACGCCTACCCGAACAAGATCGCCGCGTGCCGCGAGCACGGCGCGGAGGTCGTGCTGTGTGCGACGCGCGACGAGGCGGAGCGCGCGTGCGCCGAGCGCGTCGCGCAGGGAGCGGTGCTCGTGCACCCCTACGACGCCGAGCGCACGGTCGAGGGAGCCGGCACCGTGGGCCTCGAGATCGCGCGCGACTGGCCGGAGGTCGACGTCGTCGTGATCCCGGTCGGCGGCGGCGGCCTGCTCTCGGGCTCGGCGCTCGCGCTGCGCCGCGAGCTCGGGAGCCGCGTCAAGATCGTCGGCGTCGAGCCCGCCGGCGCGCCGACGATGACGCGCGGCCTGGCGGCCGGGGAGCCGGTCGCGCTCACGGAGATCACGACGGCCGTGCAGGGCCTCTGTCCGCCGCAGGCGGGCGCGCTCAACGTCGCGATCGCCAAGGCGTGCGTCGACCGCGTCGAGACGCTCACCGACGCGCCCATCTTCGCCGCGCAGGCGCGGCTCGTGAACGAGGGCGGCTTCACGGTCGAGCCCGCCGGCGCCGCCGCGGTCGCGTGGGTCCTGTCCGGCGGCATCCCCGAGCTCTGGTTCGCCGCGCTCGATCGCAAGCTCTGCGTCGCGGCCGTCGTCTCGGGCGGCAACCCCGCCCCCGACCAGCTCGCCCGCATCCGATCCGAGAGCGACGCGCGCGCGGACACGAAGAACGAGCGAGCGCCGGCGTGAAGCGCGTCGTCCTGTGCCGGCCGATGGGGCCGCGCAACCTCGGGACGGTGCTGCGCGTGGCCGCGAACTTCGGACCCGTCGAGGTGGGCGTCGTCGCGCCCGCGCGCCCTTCGCTCTTCGTGCACCCGGAGCTGCGCCAGATGTCGCACGGGGTCGAGGAGATCGCCGGACGCGTGCTCTGCTTCGACACGCTCTCCGCGGCGCTCGCCGATTGCTCGCTCTCGATCGGCTTCAGCGCGCGGCCGCGCGACCACCGCATCACGCGCCCCTGGCCCGAGCTCCAGCCGCGCGCGAGCGCGGAGGACGCGGCGGGCGAGCGCGTGGCGCTCGTCTTCGGCAACGAAGAGTCCGGCCTCTCGCGCGAGGAGACGGCGCACCTCATGTGTCTCGCGCACATCGCGACGACCTCCGTCCACACCTCGCTCAACCTCGGCATGGCGGTCGGCATCGTGCTCCACTCGCTCTTCGTCGGCCGCACGCCGCGCGCCTTCGGGCGCCTCGGGGCGCCGATCCGGGGCCACGACCGCGCCTACCTGATCGCGCACTTGAAGGACGGTCTCGGCACCGCTGCGGGGTCCGACCTCGCGCGCGCGGACCTCGAGGCTTCGATCGAGCGCGTCTTCGCGCACGCCGAGGTCGAGACGCGCGACGCGCGCGCCTGGCACATGCTCCTGCGCGCGATGGGGAACCTGAAGACGCCGCCGGACTACGGCATCGCGCCGGTGGCGAAACCGGGAGCGGTGGAGGGCGCGGCATCGAACGGCGAAGCGTCGCTCGCCGTTCCTCCGGGCGAGACGTCGGCGACGCCGTCGGCCCAAGCGACCGAGGGCTCGGAGACGCATCGCCCATGAGCCGGCGCGGCGGCTTCGGCTCGCACGGAGCCCCGGAAGTGCTCGAGCTCGGCGGCCAGCACGTCCAGGCACTCTCGATCGGCGGCTTCGAGACCTGCATCGACCTGCCCGACCTCGGCGTCGCCTTCGACGTCGGCCGCGCGCCGCAGTGGGCCGTGAAGCGCAGGACGATCCTCTTCACGCACTCGCACATCGACCACATGGGCGGCATCGCGTCGCACGCCGCGACGCGCGGCCTGCTGGGCATGCCGCCGCCCGTCTACGTCGTGCCGCGCGAGTGCGCGCCGGCCCTGCCCGGGCTCTTCGAAGCGTGGCGCCGCCTCGACGGCAGCGACCTCGCCCACGAGCTCGTCGTGCTCTCGCCCGGCGAGGAGCACGCGCTGCGCCGCGACCTCGTCGCCCGTCCCTTCCGCTCCTACCACCGCGCGCCGTGCCAGGGCTACGGCCTGTGGAACGTGAAGCACAAGCTAGAGCCCGAGTACGCTGGCCTCCCGGCGGCCGAGCTCGAGCGCCTACGCGTCGTCGAGAACGTCGCGATCACGCGCGAGGTCCGCGCGCCGCTCGTCGCCTTCGTCGGCGACTCGCGCATCGACGTCCTCCTGCGCGAGGGGGTCGTGCGCACCGCGCGCCTGCTCGTGCTCGAGGTGACCTTCCTCGACGAGCAGGTCTCCGTCGAGAGCACGCGCGAGATGGGCCACGTCCACCTCGACGAGGTCGTGGAGCACGCCGAGCTCTTCGAGAACGAGGCCCTGCTCTTCACCCACTTCAGCGCGCGCTACACGGCGCGCGACATCCTCCGCGCCCTCGACGCGAAGCTCCCGCCGTCCCTGCGCGAGCGCGTGACGCCGCTCCTGACGGGCCATCCCTGACGAAGGGACGAGCTCGCCTCCACTTGTGGACCCACGCTCGGCGCGCGTACCCTGGTCGCGACGCATGGTCCGGCTCGATCGCATCTACACGAAGACGGGGGACGACGGCACGACGGGGCTGGGGAGCGGCGAGCGGCTGCCCAAGCACCACGTGCGCATCGCGGCCTACGGCACGGTCGACGAGCTCTCGTCCTTCCTCGGGTTGCTCGTGGCCGAGGGGCTCGAGAAGCCGTTGCTCGACGGGATCCGCGCGATCCAGAACGACCTGCTCGACGTGGGCGCCGACCTGTGTCTGCCGGGGAAGGACGGCGACCGGCTGCGCATCACGCCTCCCTACACCGAACGCCTCGAGCGTTGGATCGACGAGGTGAACCGCGACCTCCAGCCGCTGCGCTCCTTCGTGCTGCCGGGCGGGACGCGGCAGGCGGCCTGGTTGCACGTCGCGCGCACCGTCTGCCGGCGCGCCGAGCGCCTCGTGACGGAGCTCGCGGCGCTGCCCGCGGAAGCGGGGCGCGTGAACCCCGAGGTCGTGCACTACCTGAACCGTCTCTCCGACCTCCTGTTCGTGCTCGCGCGCAAGGCCAACCGCAACGGCGAGCTCGACGTCCTCTGGCAGCCGGGCAAGACGCAAATGCCCGGAACGCATTCGTAGGGGACGCGGCGCCCCGTGCTCGAGCTCCGCTACGCGACGCCGCCCGAGTGGGCCGAGCGCGTCTCCGCCGAGCCGCTCGCGCTGCTCTCGGATCACGCGCACTGCGAGCTGCGCGCCGCGTCGTCCGCGCAGGGCCTCATCACGCACAACCCGGCGCACGCGGAGCTCGTCGACGCGCTCGCGAAGCTCGCGCTCGAGGAGCTGCGCCACTTCCGGCAGGTCGTGGCGCTCCTGCGCGAGCTCGGCGGCGAGCTCTGCCACGCCGCCGCGAGCCCGTACATGTCCGGACTCGTCGACGGCGCGCTCGCGACGCGCCGCTCGATCCTGCTCGACCGCCTGATCGTGTCGGGCCTGGTCGAGCTGCGCAGCCACGAACGCTTCGAGCTCCTGGCCGAGCGTGCCGCCGACTCGCGCCTGCGCGCGCTCTACCGCGAGCTCCTGCCCTCCGAAGCCGGCCACGCGACGCTCTTCGCGACGCTCGCCGTCGACGCGTTCGGCGAAACGGCCCGCGCGCGCGCCGAGGAGCTCATGTCGCTCGAGGGCCGACTCGTCGCGTCGCTCGCCTTCGCGCCGCGCATGCATTCGGGCGTGGCGTGAGCCGCACTGGCTGACGCATCGCGGGGATCTGCTCGAAGCCCGGGGACTTCGTCGAAGGCTAGACTCGGCGGGTCTCGCGGTTCCGAGTCGATCGAACCCCCGCTCGGGAGAGTAGTAGGTAGAGCATGCGAACCGTCGTTCTCCTTCTCGTTGGCGCCCTCCTCGGGGGCGCCTTCGTGTGGTTCCTGGCAGGGGATGCCGCGCTCGAACCGCTGGCGGCCGACGTTCGGGATCCCCTGCCCGAGCGCGGCCAACCGCAGCAGACGATCGTCTCGCCGGGTCCCCAAGCGCCGAGTCCAGCACCGCCTTCCGAGTCCTCCGGAGAGAGCGCGAGTGATCGAGCGCCGATCGAGGACGCGTTGTTCTCGCCCGAGCTCCTCCGCTACGCGACCGACGAGCTGCGCGCCGGTTGGAAGACGGTGCGCACGGAGGAGATGTCCGAGGAGACTCTCGCCGTCGAGCTCGAGCAGTTCAAGCGTCAAGTGCGACGCATACCGAGTGTCCTCGGGACCTACGCCGCAAAGGAGCTGACGGAGAGCGAGACGCTCGAGCGCGGGATGGACGAGGGAGATCCCTTCGCGATCCTCGAGGTCCTGGACGAGGACGGGAGTCGGGGGCCGCTCGTCGACTTCGTGGGCGACCGCGACAGTTTCGCCAGCCTCTTCCAGCGCGCGAGCGGTGAAGGCGTTGTCGATGGCCGCCTGCACGCCCGAGATGCTGACGGGGGCGTTGCGGACGGCGTGACGCTCGCGTTCGGCGCCGGCGCGCACCGCGTCGAAGGACTCATGAGGAAGCGTGATCCCTTTCCGCGCGACGTCACCCTCTCCGGCGCAGGCATGGACACGACACTGCTCGTCTTTGGCGACCTCGGGACGCGCAACACGCTCGTGAACTTCGCTATCCGCGACTGCACCGTCTTCACCGACAACGACTACCTCTTCGAAATCCAACCGAATGCATCGATCATCCTCCAGCGCGTCCGCGTCATCGGCTTCGACATGGGTGCCGGAGCCTCCTGCGCGTTCGGAACGGACGGACTAGCCCTACACGCGATCGACTCGCGCTTCGAAGGCGGCTATGGACGCTCTCCCGAGCACGGTCGGCTCTTCGACGTACGGACCGACGCGCTGCTCGCGCGCTTCGATCGCTGTCGCTTCTCGCTCGTCAACGTGCTCGACCACGTGCGTAACGGCGCCACGGTCGTCTTCGACGGCTGTACGTTCCACGACATCCTGGATGATGAGCAGGGCTTCTTGTCGAAGCGAGCGGGCGTCGTGCTCCGCAACTGCTCCTACTCGTGGTTGGGGGACAGGCAGGCGCCCAAGCTCGAGCTCGACGAGCTCTTCCCGGGTTGGCGCGAAGCCGCGGGACGATAGGACCGCTCTCGTTCCCACCCGTGTCGACTCTTCGCGCGCAGCTCGAGGCCTTCCGACGCTCGCACCCGATGCGCGAGCGGAGCGTTCACGGCGTCGCGTGGCGCTATGTGATCGGCGGAGCGGGCGAGCACGCGCTGCTATTGCTCCCCGGCTACTTCGTCGGCGCGGAGTCGTGGTTCGCCGTACAGGAGCGCCTCGAGCGGTCCTTCCGCGTGCTGGCCGTCGACTACGCGGCGGTGGAGACGGTGAGCGAGCTCGCGAGCGGCCTCGCAGCGATACTCGCGGCCGAAGGAATCGAAGCGATCCACCTCGTCGGCCAATCGGTCGGCGCGCTCTACGCGCAGGAGCTCGCGTCGGGCCGCGACGAACGGCGTGCGCAAGTGGACGGGACGCGCCGCTTGTCCACCACGCCACCGCCAGCGGACGCGACGCCCCGCTCGTTCGTAACTCCACCGCCGTTGGACGCGGCCCGCCGCTCGTCGACCACGCCCTCGCAGTCGGACGGACCCGCAGTCTTGCGGTCACAGGACGCCGTCTCCGTGGCGGAGACGGAGTCAATGCTCCGCGTGCGATCGCTCGTGCTCGTGCACGGCTCGCTCCCGCGCACGGCGGACCTCGCGCGCGTGCGCCGCGGCGTCGCGCTCGGCCGGCTCGCACCCGCGTTCCTCCACCGCCGGCAGTGGGCGCGCCGCGTCGCGGCCGAACGACCGGGCGACGACCCGACGTCGACCTTCTGGCGCGAGCTCTTCGTCGAGCGCGCGCGCCGTCTCTCGAAACGCGACGTGGTCGCGTGGGGATCGTGCTACCAAGATCTCCTCGCGCGCGGAGAGCTCCGCAGCGCCGACTTCGAGCCCCTGCGCGGCCGCGTGCTGCTCGTCGAGTCGCCCGACGATCCCATCGTCGGTCCAGCCGAACGGAGCGCGCTGCGCGCGTTCCACGCAGGCGCCGAAGTCGCCGTGCTGGAGGGCGCCGGCCATTTCGCGCCGGAGCGACGTCCGGCCGAGCTCGCCGCGGTGATCGAAGCGTTCGTCCGCGCTCACTGATTCGATTCGGTACGCGAGGGTAGGAGAGCTGGAGAGCGGCAAGACTCCGTGGGCTTCGAGATGGATCTGACGCTGAATCGCCGTCGTGTCGGGTACACCGCGCTCGAGCCATGCAACTCGTGCGCGCGCTTCACGACGCGCGTCTCCGCGGACTCCCGTGATCGGTGCCGAACCAAGTGAGGCCTTTCGTGTACTCGCATTCCTGGAAGCGTGTTCATGGCAATCACGATGCACGAGGACGAGAAGATCGGTGGGATGGGATGTGGTCCATTCGATCCACGTACCTCGGCAGCGTGGCTGAGCCTCGCATGGACGTGCGGATCGTTGCGAGCCCGCGCATCGCGAAGGAGTACCACCCCCTCACCGATGCAGTAGGCTTCGAGCTTGCAAGTCCAGGGCGTCGAGTTGCTGGAGGAACTTCCTCGCGACCGAAGCGGTCCCCTGCGTGGTCAGAAGAACTCTGGATTCTTCGAAACCACACGCTCGTGCACCGCGTCTTTCTGCGTGGAGAATCTCCGCTCAATCAAGATGGGAGCAGAAAGGGAAGGAGCGCTCGCTTGGTGCACGTACGAAAGCGGCGGTGCGTTTCGAAACAGGGTGTCTTCGAGTTCAAGAGTTGGGGAGGAGCGCGAGCGAAGGCGGGTAAGGAAGCCCACGGGTGAGCGAGCGCTGGTTCCACATCGCCAACGCGAGGAGTTGGCGAAGCGCTTCCCGGTGCACGTGACGATGCGGTTGCGGAAGGGGCCCGCGAGCTTGCGCAGGACGCCCGTCAGGCGGACGTTGGAGCGCACCTTCGGGGGCGCGTGCGAGCGTTTCGGTACGCGGCTCTTGCACTACACCCTGCAGTCGAATCACCTGCACTTCATCGTGGAGTCCGAGGACAGACGTGCGCTGTCGCGCGCGATGCAAGGGCTCGCGATCCGCATTGCGCGGACGCTCAACAGACTCTGGAACCGCACGGGCCAAGTGTTTTCCGACCGCTACCACGATCGGATCCTGCGCACCCCGCGCGAGGTACGGAACGCGCTCGTGTACGTGCTCCGGAACCATGTGAAGCACGGGATCGCGCTCGTGGGTCTCGATCCGTTCGCGTCGGGAGCATGGTTCGATGGATGGGAGGACGCGCAGGGTGGGACCGAGCGCGCGTCCCACCTCGCGCGCGCGAAGACGTGGCTCTTGCGAACCGGCTGGAAGTACTGGGGCCCGGTGCGACCCGAGGAGATCCCGCGTAGGGGGTGAGAGTCGTGGTGGGTGCGCCCTGGCCAGCGTTGCCTGCGCAGCTCGATCCGCGTCGAGACTCCGTCGCGCCGTCTTTCGAGTCGCGCGTGCAGTGGCGGCTAGCGTGAACAGAGATCCGGCGAGTATGAGCCGCCATTTGTTCCGTGCGCTGCGCGCTCCGGACTCACAGGTCTTCGAGCTCGGCTGCGTCGACGACGGCGGCATCGAGTCGCAGCTCCTCGCGCCCCGGCTCGATCTCGATCTCCACTGGCGCGAAGCCATACAGGATGCCGCTTCCCGCGAGACCGTACTTTCCGCGTTCCAGCTCCCCCCGTGGGAGGATCGCGCCGGTCACTCGTCGCCGACGTATCCGACGGAATCGACGTAGCCGAGGTAGCCGAGGTCCTCGCGGCCGTCCGCGGAGGAGAGCTTCCAAGCTCTCGTCACGAGCTCGAGGAACTCCGCGCGGTAACCGCCGCGGTCGGAGCCGGTGGCCTCGCGGGCGAAGCGGTGCACGTCGCGCAGCAAGAAGGCGCCGGCGTGCTGCGACTCGCGCAGGCGCATGCCGAATCCGGCGACGGCCGCGGCGAAGCGCAGGTCGGCGCTCGCCTGGTCGATGGAGGTCCCGGCGTCGACGAGCGGTTGCTCGAGCAGGCGGCTCACCTCGCCGTCGGGCTCCTTGTAGCGCAGCTTGACCGTCAGGAGCTCGCCGTGGCCGGCGACGGCGGAAGGACGCGTCGCGCCGTCCTGGTACTCGAGCGGCGCGACGCCGCGCGCGGGCGATGCGACGCCGAGGGGAACGATCTCGTACAGCGCGGTCACGCAGTGGTCCGCGCCGATCTCGCCTGCGTCGACCGCGTCGTCGTCGAAGTCCTCGGCGGCGAGCACGCGGTTCTCGTAGCCGATCAAGCGGTAGGCGCCGACCTCGAGCGGGTTGAACTCGACCTGGATCTTCACGTCCTTCGCGATCGTGACGAGCGTGCCGCCCATCTGCTCGACGAGCACCTTCTGGGCCTCGCGCAGCGAATCGACGTAGGCGTAGTTGCCGTTCCCGCGGTCGGCGAGCTTCTCCATGGTCGAATCCTTCAGGTTCCCGCGGCCGAAGCCGAGCACGGAGAGGAAAACACCCGACTTCGCCTGCTCCTCGATCAGCCGCACGAGCTCGCCCTCGCTCGTCGTGCCGACGTTGAAGTCGCCGTCCGTGCACAGGATCACGCGGTTCACTCCGCCGTCGGCGAAGTTCGCGCGCGCCGTCTGGTACGCGAGCGCGATGCCGCCGGATCCGTTCGTCGAGCCGCCGGCCGAGAGCCGCTCGAGCGCGCCGAGGATCGCCGGCCGGTTCGCGCCCGAGGTCGGCTCGAGCACGAGGCCCGCCGCGCCGGCGTACACGACGATCGCCACGGAGTCGCGCTCGTCGAGCTGGTCCACGAGTAGGCGCATCCCGCGCAGGGCGAGCTGCAGCTTGTCGGGCGAGCTCATCGAGCCCGACACGTCGATCAGGAACACGAGGTTCGAGGGCTTGCGGTCCGCGAAGGAGATCGCGCGGCCCTTCAGTCCGATGCGCACGAGCCGGTGCTCGGGTCTCCACGGCGCGCTCGCGACCTCGAGCGAGATCGAGAAGGGATCGCCGCCCGAGGGCTCGGGGTAGTCGTAGCGGAAGTAGTTCAGGAGCTCTTCGATGCGCACCGCGTCGGGCGGCGGGAGCCGCCCTTCGCTCAGGAAGCGCCGCACGTTCGCGTAGGACGCCGTGTCGACGTCGATCGAGAACGTCGAGAGCGGATGCTCCGCGACCGCTCGGAACTCGTTCTCGCGCACCGAGGCGTAGGCCTCGGTGTTGGCGCCGAGGTGGAACACGCCGAACGAGTCCGGGTCGGCGGCGGACAGGGCAGGTTGACGTGCGGTTCCGGCGCCGAAGCCGTTCTGGTCGATGACGGATATGCCTGGGAGGCTTCCGATGCGGCCGACGACGATCTTGTCGGGCGCGGCGACCTCCCTCGGCGCCGGCTGGCTGCTTCCCGTCCCGCCGAGGGCGTCGAAGGCCTTCCTCCACCTACCGTATTCCACCCTGGAGTCGGAGGGACGGCTCGATTCGCCTTCGACATAGCCGAGGGACTCGAGCCTCTCGCGCGTTTCCTTGTCCAAGGGTGCGACCAATGCAGTGGCCGAGGAACCGTCGTCGCCCAAGTAGCCCAGTCCTTCGAGGCCGAAAGCATCCCCGTCACCTCCGAGGTCGTACGTGAACGGATGGGTCTCGGACGACCCGAAGTGGATCACTGCGACCACGCTCGCTGCCGCGGCGGCCATGGCCGCGGCGACGAGCGGCCAACGGATGCGACGAACCACCGGTCGCTGCGCCTCCCCACGCTCTTGCCAGCCGCCGAGGATCGCGACGCGTTGCTGCGCGCGCAGGCCTTCGGCCGGCTCCGCGGACAGCGCGGCCTCGAGCTCCCGCGCGGTCGCGCGGATCGCCGCCACTTCGCGTGCGGCGTGCGACGACGTCGCGAGCTCGGCCTCCACGCGCGAGCGCTCGTCGGGGTCCAGCTCGCCCAGCACGTACGCGGTAAGCCGCGCCTCCACGTTCCGTCCGTCGTCGTTCTCTCTCACGATGTCACCTCGTCGAGCCGCAGGGGCTCCAGTTGCGAGCGCAGGCTCTTCAGCCCGCGATGGATCAGGAAGCCGACGTTCGTCACCGACAGACCTGTGATCTCCGCGATCTCGCGGTAGGCGAAGCCGCTCCCGAACTTCAGCCGGAGGCACTCGCGCTCGCGCGGCGGCAAGGCGTCGAGCGCGCGCAGCACGCGCGCCGACGCATCCCTCTCCTCGAGCCGGCGCGACGGATCAGCGGTGTCCGCGCCGTTCCGGCCCCCGGTCCCTTCCATCCGGCCTTCCGGCCGAGCCCCGATCCCGTCGGCGAGCATGCGGCTCTCCTTGTTGCGAAGGTCGAGCGCGCGGTGGCGGCACACGGTGAAGAGCCAGGCGGCGAGCCGCGGCTCCACTTCGCCGCGCGGCCGGTCGCACAGCTCGAGGAACGTCTCCTGGACGATGTCGCGCGCGCGCTCGAGGTCGCCCGTCAGCCGGACCGCGTAGGCGACGAGCGCGCGCTCGTGCTTCGCCAAGGCCGCGTGGATCCAGCTCTCGTCGCTCAAGGCGTTCCTCCTGACGTCGGTACTCCCGAACGCAGGCTGCGCGGAACGGTTCGAGCGATCATGCTCCCGACAACGATCGAGGCCGGGTTTTCTTAGGAGGCATCCCGGAGAACTGGGCGTCGCCCTCCGCCCCGATTCCGACGCTCGCGCCGGCGGGGCGCGCGAAAGCGCTTCCGCGTCGAGTCGAGCTCCCGCCTGCGACCTTGACGCCCCTTCGCGCCGGTCGCGACCATGGCCGCCTCGGGGCCCTTAGCTCAGTCGGTTAGAGCAGGCGACTCATAATCGCTCGGTCGCAGGTTCGAGTCCTGCAGGGCCCACCCAGAGCGGTCGACGTCCGAGCTACACTCCAGAGCTCATGCTCCTGCGCGAGAGCGTCCAGCGTTGCTCCGCGTGCGCGGAGGTCACGCCCCACTGCCGGCGGATCGTCGCGTTGCCGAAGGTCTTCGCCGTCGCGGCAGCGATCGGAGCCGGGGGATGCTTCCTGCAAGGTCGTGAGTGGTGGCCGGCCGGCGGAGTCCTGTTGGTCGCCGCGGTCTTCCTCCTCCTCCGCGATCGAGATAAGCACTGGGGCATCCACTGCGTTCGCTGCCGCGGGAAGCAGCTCGCGAAGCTGCGACGCACGAAGCCCACGCTCGACGGGCGGACGACGATCGACATCTGCTGAGTCGACGCGGCGTCAGGAGCTCGACCAAGCGATCGCGGGCGGACGCACGGAGGCGCAGACCGGCATGCCATCGCTCGCCGTGAGCTCGAGGCGTCCGACGAGCGTGCCCGAGCGGAGGGCGGCCGTCAGCACGTCGGCCGGGACGGCGTCGAGGCGCAGCTTCGCCCGGCGGAACATCGCCGGCGCCGCGCCGTCCTTGCGGCCGATCCAGGTGAGGTAGAGGAAGCGCTCGCGGGGCGGTCCGTTCACGGCGGGGCCGCGGAAGGCCGGCGCGCCGTCCTGCTGCCGGACCTCGATGCGCGTCTCCCACGCCGCCTCGCGCGCGTCGGCGGAGACGAAGCTCGTCGGATCGCAGCCGACCTTCTGCGGAAGGCCGACCGCGACTTCCGTGTACGGGCCGCAGGTTCGGCCGGGAAGGCGTCGGCCAAGGATGCGCACGACGAGCGCCTGCGGCTTCAACGACAGTCCTGCGACACGCTGCGGGGACGACTTCGGGACGGGCAGCAGAGCACGGCGCGCGCGCCGCTCGCGGGTGGCGCTCGTCTTCGCGTCGAGGACGTGCTCGCGCAGCATGCGCCGCTGGGCGTCGGTGCGACGCTCCCAGCACGTGCGAGCCGCGGGGACGTCGTCGATCAGTTTCTGCAACTCAGCAGGGAGCTCGGTCGACGCCAACACGATCGCCAGCGTCGCCCACTCGCCGGAGCGCTTGCCCACGGTCTCGAAGTGCTCGCGGCGCAGCTCGAGGAACCAGCGCGCGTCGTCCAGGCGCTGGAGGGAGCGGCGGCCCAGCGGGACTCCGTCGAGGGTCGCGTCGACGGTGGTCGTCGCGGTGAGCTTCCAACGCGCGAGCGCGGCCGCTGGGACGGTGACGAAGGCCGCCAGATCCGCGTGCTCGCGCTCGATCCGGACTTCGACCTTCAACTGTGTCATGCTGGCCTTCCATCCTGCAGCGCGCGTGGAACGTCTTGGCGAAACGGCCTCAGGAGTCGAACCGTTCCAAGTACTCCGCGAGCGCGTCCCGTTGCGCCGCGTCGAGGAATTCCGCGCTCGCTGCGAAGACGCGTCCGATGGCTTCCTCGATCCGGCCGGACAATCCCGCGCCGCCAGCGGCTGCGTGCGTGCTCTCGAACGCCGCGTTCAGCTCGCGTTCGAAGAGCAGCACGAGCTTGCGCGTCGCCTCCGCGGCGAGGCCGATCTCAGAGCCCGCCTCCGCGCCGAAGCGCTCGGCGAGGACCTCGGCTTCGTAGCGGGACAGGCGCAGGGTCTCTCCCGCGCGCATCCAGGCTTCCCCGTCGCGGTACGCGTCGATCGCGGCGTGCGTAGCCTCCGCGTCCAAGAGGGACGCGTCCTCGCCGAGGGCGTCCTGCGCATCCGCGCCGACGTGGCTCGCCTGCGCGTTCGGTTCGAGGCGCAGCAAGAAGCGCCGTCCCGTCCAATCGACGCGGCTTTCCGCCACGCCGGGGAGCTCGTCCAGCCGCGCCAGCACGGGCGCGAGTCGCGAGCCTCAGCCGAGGCCCGCCACGCTCCCTCAGGTGAAGCGATCGGAATGGAGGCCGACGTAGTCCGCGCGCTCGGTCGCGAGGCTCGCGCAACCTACGAGCGCGGTCAACGCGCAGGCCGCGAGGCTCGGGAACCCACGCTTGCTCGATCGTCGCTGCATGTCGACCTCCGGGCGCACCCAAGGAGCATGCTACTGGGCGGCGACCGATGCGCCACCCGAGCACGCCCGTTCCAGTCGCGCGAGGAAGGGCTCAGGTCCCTCGAACCCCACCAGCCGGTCGACGATGCGACCTTCGGCGTCCACGAAGAGCACCAGGGGGATGGAGGATACGCCGTAGAAGCGCGCGAGCTCCGGTTCCGCGTCCACGTCGACCGAGACGAACTCGACCTGCGACAGGACGGGCGCGACCGTCGGGCTCTCCAGGGTCTCGCTCTTCAGCTTCCGGCAGGGCCCGCACCAGGCAGCCCAGAAATCGATCACGATCGGCGTCCCTGCCGCGCGAGCCCGATTGACCGCTTCGCGGAAGGAGCTCGGCGCGTTCTCCGGGACGGTGAAGTCGGCATCCTGTCGGGTCGCCTGGATGCAGGCGGAGATCCACACGGCCAGGGCAACGAGGACTACGCTACGCATGCTTCCTCCAAGGCTCGGTCCGAGGCGATTCCATGTCCGTCCAACCCGTTCCTCCTGGTTTCCACACCGTCACGCCCTTCCTCGTGCTCACGGACGCGGCGCGCTTCATCGAGTTCGCGGAGCGCGCCTTCGGCGCGCGCGAGGTCGCGCGCGTTGCGCGGCCCGGTGGCGGCGTGCGGCACGCGCAGATCGAGATCGGCGACTCGCGCGTGATGATGGGCGAGGCGCACGGAGAGTGGAAGGCCTTGCAGAGCTTCGTGCACCTGTACGTGCCGGACGTGGATGCGCTCCACGCCCAGGCGGTGCGCGCGGGCGCGGTCTCGTTGCAGGAGCCGAGCGACCAGCCGTGGGGCGACCGGGCCGCGGTCGTGAAGGATCCCTTCGGCAACCTGTGGGGGATCGCGACGCACGTGGGCGTGTCCCGCTCGGAAGGCTCCGCGGAGGCTGGGGGAGCGCCATGCTCGTAGAGACGAGCTACACCTGCGGACACTGCGGCGAGGAGATCGTCGTCGGCGTCGATCCCACCGAGGGCGACGGGCAGGAGTACGTGGAGGACTGCCCCGTGTGCTGTCACCCGCACGTCCTGTGCATCCGCGTGGACGGGGGCGAAGTCTCCGTCGACGCGCGGCCGGAGTGAGTACGGAGCCAGTCCAATTTTTCACATCACCGCGCAGAACCTTTCCGTGTTGCAGCACCCGGCGCGGTGATGTGAAAAATTGGACTGGCTCCGTACTCACTCCGGGACCGGCGGGGGGGCGACGGGGATGGGCCACCAGGAGGCGATGTGCGCGAGGGGAATCGGCGTCGCGGCTCCGGCGGCGCCGAGCAGGCTTCGCGTGGCGCTCGTGGCGCCGTGCGCGGGGTCGAAGTGGACGAGCTCCGCCGCGCTGGAGCGGTGCTCGCCGAGGGCGGGGAGCACCCAGTAGAACCCCGCGACCTCGGGTGGCCGCGACGACCAGCTCGCGCCGGGCGGGAGGAAGAAGTAGGACTTGCGTGCAGCCTCGCTCACGGGAGAGATCGTAATCGTCCTCGCGATCCCCTGAGAACCCGCTCCTGGACGCGCCCCCTCGACACCGCGAGAATCGCCTCGCCTCGACCCATGAGTCCTTCCCAGCGCCCCACGGAGATCGACTCCAGTCCGATGGAGACGAGCCCCGGCCCCGCCGCTCCCTACGGAGTCGACTACGAGAGCACCCCGCTCACGCGCCCCGAGTACATCGCGGCGATGGTGCACCTGTACCGCGGCGAGCTGCACCGCTCCAACTCGTGGAGGCTGCGCCTCGATCACACGACGAACTGGGCCGTGATCACGACCGCCGGTCTCTTGACCTTCTCCTTCGGCGACCGCTCCCATTCGCACTGGACGCTCCTGATCGGCCTCGCGCTCATCACGACCTTCCTGATCTTCGAGTCGCGGCGCTTCCGCTTCGCGCACATGTGGCGCTCGCGCGTGCGGATGATCGAGGAGAACTTCTACGGCCCGATCCTGCGCCGCGACATCCGCAGCCCCGAACAGGACTGGGGACGGCTCGTGGCCGAGGACCTGTTCCACCCGCGCTTCAAGATCGGGCGCATCGAGGCGATGCGCGCGCGGCTGCGACGGAACTACTGGGCCATCTATTCGGTGGTGCTCTTGGCCTGGACCGTGAAGATCTTCACCCACCCGACGCCGGTGCACGCCTGGTCCGAGATCCGCGATCGGCTGTCGATGGGGTTGGTTCCGTGGTGGGCTCCGCTCGTCTACCTAGGCGTGTTCGTGATCTCCGTGGGATCGATCCTTGCGTTCGCGCCGCGCTCGGCGTCTTCCGAGCTCGAGTACTGGATGGGCGCCGACCGCGTCGGCCGGGAGCAGCCGATCATCGATCGGTAGGGAATTCACGTCGCCTCCGATGCGCGGACGAACGCCGGCGAGCACAATGGCGCTCCCTCTTCCGAAAGCCCCCCCAACATGAAGCTTCCCGTTGCCCTCCCTCGCTCGACGCTCGCGGTTCCTGCCCTCGCCCTACCGGCGATCGCCCTGATCGGCGCTTTCGCCGCACCGCGCGCGCCGGCGGAAGAGATCACCTTCCGTCGCACTCCCGGACAGCGCCTCGCCTTCGTGTTCGCATCGGAGGCGGAGCTGGATCTCACGGACATGTCCATGAGCCGGGACGACGAGGAGTGGGAAGGAGACATGCCCGAGTGGACGATCTCCCACGAGGAGAAGATCGCGTTCACGGACGAGGTCCTCGAGGCCGAGGATGGACGGATCCTGAAGCTCCGGCGCACCTTCGACGAGATCTCGGAGACGCGCAAGAACGAGATCTCCGCCGCCGAGGGCAGTCATTCGGACGAGGGCGAAGGCGCGAGCGAGCTGGAAGACGCCACGGTGGTCTTCACCTGGGACGCCGACCTGGAGGAGTACGAAGCGGCCTTCGAGGACGGGGAAGGCGACCTGGACCTGCTCGAGGAGCTCGAGTGCCGCGTCGACTTCGCGGAGTTCCTGCCCCAGGACTCCGTCGCGAAGGGCGACACCTGGACGGTCGAGGCGAAGGCGTTCAACGGGATCGTGGCCCCCGGCGGCGACCTGCACGTGCTCTTCGAGGACGAGGAGCCCGAGGAAGAGGGCGGCATGTCCGACCAGCTCGCGGACAACGTGGAAGGGGAGATCTCCTGCAAGCTCGTCGATCTGCGCGAGGAGGACGGCGTTCGAATCGCGGTGATCGCGCTCCAGGCCAAGCTTCGCACGCACGGCGTCGAGGAAGGTGAGATCGAGGCGGAGGTGGGCACGGTCTCGACGACCCAGGAGGTGCGGATCGAGTACGCGCTCGACGGGGAGTTCCTGTGGAACCTGTCCGCCGGGCACGTCGCGGGCATCGAGCTCGCGGGATCCCTCGACTACGAGATGGACGGCGTCCAGGAACTCTCCGGCGTGACCTATTCCCGCAAGCAGACCTTCGAGGGCACGGTCGCTCACCACGTCTCCGCCCAGTGATTCCACGCGCGAGGCGGAGCGGCCGCGCAGCGAGCGCCTCGCGCCCGCCGCCGGCGGCTGCTAGCCTCCGTGTATGAGACGGATCGCCGCACTCCTCGTCGTTTGCCTCTCCTTCGCCGGTGCCGGCTGCGCCGAAGCGCGCCCCGAGATGCAGGACTTCTGGCACCAGGACCTCGAGCAGGGAACCCGCGTCGCGCTGGAGAGCGGCCGGCCCATGCTGGTCGTCTTCCGCTGAGAGACCTGACTGGACTGTACGTCCTTCGACGGGCAGGTCGTCCGTCCCACACCCTCTCTGCGCGAGTTGTACGACGCCTACGTGTGCGTCCGCGTCACCGATATGCGCGGGGTCGATCTCACGCGCTACGTCTTCGACTACGACCTCACGTTCGCAGTGCTCTTGATGCATCCCGACGGGACGATCTACCACCGTTACGGCGCACGCGATCAGCGCTCGGCCTCCGTGTGGCTCGGCGCCGAGTCCTTCGAGCGCACGTTGCGCGAGACGCTCGCCGAGCACGCCGAGTACGCGGCGAACCCGGCGCCGCCGCCGCGCGCCGAGCGTCTCGTCCTCGAGGACGTACCCGCCTTCGCGGCGAAGGACGGCGGCAAGTGCATCCACTGCCACAGCGTCCAGCCGGCGTTGGCCGCCGAAGCGAAGGCCGCGGGGACCTGGCGCGACACCGACATGTGGCGCCATCCGCCGCCCGCGCGCATCGGGCTCGAGCTCGATCCCGCCGATCAGCGCCGCGTGCTCGCCGTCGAGCCCGGCTCGGCGGCGGAGCTCGCCGGGCTGCGCGCGGGTGACGCGCTCGCCGCGCTCGCGGGCCAACGGCTCCTGACGGTCAGCGACCTGTCGTGGGTCCTGGACGGCGTACCCGTCGCGGGTGGGCGCCTCGCGCTGCGCTTCGAGCGCGCGGGCGCGCTGCACGACGCAGAGCTCGTGATGGAGCCCGGGTGGAAGATCGGGACGCCGCTCGAGTTCTCCTGGCGTCCCTTCAAGTGGGAGCTCATGCCGTCGCCGGGTTTCGGCGGCGAGGACCTCGACGCGGAGGAGAAGGCCGCGCGCGGGCTCGCGCCCGAGCGCTTCGCCTTCCGCGTCACGTACTTCGTCGAGCGCGGGGAGCAGAAGCCCGCCGGCCAGGCCGCGAAGGGCGCGGGGCTCGCCAAAGCGGACGTCGTGATCGGAGCGGACGGCCGGCGCGACTTCGCGAACCACGACCACTTCCAGACCTGGTGGCGCCTCGAGCGCGCGCCCGGCGACACGGTCCGGCTCGAGCTCCAGCGCGACGGCGCGCCGGTCACGCTCGAGATCCCGGTGCCGAAGTGACGGAGCGGCTCGCAATCCGGAGCGGGGCTACCAGGTGTCCCGAACCAGAAGTTCGCAAGCAAAAACGAGCCGCCTGCGGCTCCCTGGCTGCGTTGCGCCTCCTCCGAAACTCGATCAGAGTTGCGTCGTCAGCGCGCCTTGCCAGAAAGCCCCATTCGACGCGCTTTTTCTCGCGAACTCCTAGTTCGAGACACTAGGATCCGGCGCGACCGTGACGCGCTCGTTCGGCCGCTCGCTCGATCCCCGCCCTAGCTCGATCGGTCGCTCGCGGGCGGAGCTCGCAGCCGTGGCGCTGTTCGTCGCAGCGCTGCTCGCGGGGTTGGTCTTCCTCGTCCATCCCTGGTACGACGCGACCAACGACGGGTCGGTCTACATCGCCTGCGCGCGCTCGATCCTGGCCGGCGAGGGCTATGCGTATCTCGGCGAGCCGTTCCGCGTCCGTCCGCCGGGTCTCGCGTACCTGATCGCGCCCCTGATCGCGCTGCGCGGGACGGACTTCCACGCGCTCAACCTGCTGATTGCCGCGTTCGGCGCGCTGGCGGCCTTCCTGGTGTACGTCTTCCAGCGGGCGCGGCTCGGCTGGTCCCTGGCGCTCCTCGCCGCGCTCACTCTGTGGCTGAACCAAGGCTACCAGCGCGCGTGCACGCAGGTCATGACGGAGACGCCCGGCGTCGTGCTGCTCTTCGTCTCGCTCCTGATCGAGCGGCGCGGTGGAGGGAACGCGCGGACGCGCTGGTTTCGGGAGGTGCTGCTCGGTCTCTCGATCGCGGCCGGAGCCTACGTGCGCACGGTCAACGTACTCCTCGTCCCCTCGATCGCGGCCGCGCGCGTGCTGGAGCGAGTCCTGGCCGCGCGCGGGAACGATCGCTCCCGCGCCGCCGGGCCGGGCGAAGCTGGCGACGCTGGCGGCGACGCTCGCGTGCTCGCGTGGCCGCGCTTCGCGCTCGAGCGCCTCGCCGTGTTCAGCAGCGTGGCCGTCCTGGCGCTCCTGCCCTGGAGCCTGCGCAACGCCGCCGCCGCGCCCAAGCCGCCGGCCGACCAGACCTTCCTCTATTCCTACGGCACCGGCATGTTCCACGAGGACTTCGGCGACCCGCGCTCGCGGCGGCTCGGCGCGAGCGAGGTCCTCGGGCGCATTCCCGCCCAGGTCGGGAGGATCGTCGAGGTGCTCGGCAGCCGCATGGAAGTCGTGCTGCCGTTGCACACGCGCATGCTCGCTCGCGGCGACGAGTGGAAGCGCCCGCGCAACCGCGGTCCGACCGTCACGGCGACGGCGGCCCTGATCCTGTGCGGCGCCCTGTACGGTCTCGTCGTGCGGCGACGCGCCTCGGACTTCGTCACGTGGGCCATGCTGGCCGTGATCTCGGTCTACTTCGGGTTCGACGATCGGCTGCTCGTGCCCGTGTGGGTGCTCGCCTTCCCCGCCACGCTCGAAGCCCTGCGCGACGTGGGAGCGAAGCTCGCCGGCGCGCGCGCGGGCAGCGCGCTCGCGCACGCCGTGTGCCTCGGCTTCCTCGTCGTCGACTGCGCGCCGCGCGCGGACTGGGAGCGCATCGAACGCCAGCACCGCGCCTTCGAGGCGATCGCGGCCGACGTCGAAGCGGAGCTTCCGCGCGCCGCGCGCCTGGCTGCGCCGATCGGATGGCACTACGCGGTCTACCTCGATCGCCCCGTGTGGAGCCTGCAGATGGCGAGCTCCCGCGCCCTGGACACGGGCCGGCCCATGGAGAAGGACATCGAGCGCGTGATCGACCGCTACGGCCTGAACACGGTCGTCCTGTCGCCCCTGGTGCCCTACGACCGCGCCTACCTCGCCTACTTCGCCGCACGGAGCCTGCGGATGGCCGAGAGCCCGTCGGCCGTCGTCGCGCGCGTGCGCCGCTGACGCGCGCGCTGCGGTAGTCTCTGGGCCGAATGCGCATCGCGCTCGCAACGAGCTCGAACCTCCCCGACTGGGAGGTCGACGACCGCGCGCTGCACGCCGCCCTGCGCGAGCGCGGGGCCGAGCTCGAACATCCCGCGTGGGACGATCCCGAGGTCGAGTGGGGCGCACACGACGTGTGCCTGATCCGCACGCCGTGGGACTACATGGAGCGCCGCGACGCTTTCGTGGCCTGGGCCGAGCGCGCAGCCGCCTCGGCGCCGCTCTTCAACCCGCCCCTCGTCGTGCGCTGGAACACGCACAAGCACTACCTGCGCGACCTCGAGGCCGAGGGCGTGCGCATCGCGGAGAGCGTGTGGCTCGAGCGCGGAACGCGTCTCGCCCGTCCGGGCGGCGCGGGCGTGGACCTCGAAGCGCTCGTGCGCGAGCGCGGCTGGACGCGCGCGTTCGTCAAACCCTGCGTGGGAGCGACGGCGCGCGAGACGCTGCGCTTCACCGTCGATGCCGAGGGGATCGCGGCCGCAGGGGCGCACGTCGAGCGCCTGCTCGTGAACGAAGGTCTCGTGCTCCAGCCCTACCTCGAGAGCGTTGAGGGAGAGGGCGAGCTCTCGGCCATCTTCGTCGATGGCGCCTTCACCCATGGCGTGCGCAAGATCCCCGTTCCCGGCGACTACCGCGTCCAGGACGACTTCGGCGCGAGCGACCGGCCGCACACCTTCACGGCCGACGAGCTCGAGCTCGCGCGCTCGATCGTGGAACGCGCGGGCGCGCGCTTCGGCGACGCGCCGCTGCTCTACGCGCGCGTCGACTTCCTGCGCGAACGCAACGGCGAGCTGGTCCTCAACGAGCTCGAGCTCGTCGAACCGTCGCTCTTCTTCCGCCACTCGCAGGAGGCCGCCGAGGTCCTCGCCGACGCGCTCCTCGCGCGGATCTAGTCGCCCTCGTAGCGCAGCTCGACGACGACCGGTCCGGACCCTTCGGAGACCTGCAGCCGCTCCGACGTGAAATCCCCTTCCTTCACCGCCACGACGTAGTCGCCGGGGCCCAGCCCGGCGCGGAAGGTGCGCGTCCCGGCGCGGTCGGGCGGAAGCGCGTCGCGCCAGAGATCGAGCGTCGACGGATCCGAGGCGAACGGTCCGACTGCGGCCGAGCCCGGATGCTCCTCGGCCGGCGAGACCTCGATCACGAGCGGCGCTCGCCACGCTCGCTCGGGGAGCCCGCGTACGTGCACCTCGATCGGCACGGCGGACGCGAGCTCGAGCTCGAGGACGTCGTCGGGGATGGACGGAGGCAGCTCGACGGTGCGCAACACCCGACACCTTCCTTCCGGTTCGTAGGTCGTCACGTAGGCCGTGCTCTCCGAAACGAGTCGTCCCCGAACGCGGTCGCCCGCAAACAACAGTTCGTGGCTGAAGTCGAACGATGGCGTGGACACCCGCAGCCGGACCTGAGGTGTTCCCGGAGCTCGATCCGGATCGATGATCCGAATCCGCGGCGTTCCGTGCTCCGATTGGAAAGCGGCTTCGCCCAGGCGCGCGAGCTCTCCGGCTCGCATGACCGGCAGTTGCAGAGTTCGCGGCCTGTGTCCCAGCGGAGCGACCGTCATCGCCTCGCGCGTCACCCTTACTCGTTCGAGGAGTCGGCCGCGGGAGTCGATCCGTGCAGACGGGCTCGATGGCGTCGGCCACGCGTCGCCGATCGCTTGGCCGCCGACGTCGACCGCGAAGAGCTCGACGTCGCAGTCTTCGCGCTCCGCGCCGGTGCCGCCCGGATCGAAGTGCCACAAGTTCGGCTCGGGCGAGGCGAGCTCGAGGTCGATGCGCTGGTCTCCCGGTTCGAACGGACCGTAGGCGTGCGAGGCGTGCTCCGCGGGCCAGGCGTATTGCTCGACGTACACCCAGTGCGGCGCCGCGCCGCCCGTCGGGAGGTCGAGGGGAAGGCGGCAGTCGCGGTCCGTAGGGACCGTCGCTTCGACGGTCGTGCCGTACCCGCAGCACTCCCAGCGTCTACGCTCCTCGGGGGAGAGCCGGCAAGCCGTGACCTGTACGTTCTTCGACCTGAGCTCGTCCTGGGCCGCCACGGCGAGCGTGACGCGGAGCGTCGGCAACGCCTCGAGGTCGATCTCGACGAGCTCGCCGGTGCGGAGCACATCCCCTTCGACGCGCGCCGGAGCGCAATCGGGGAGCTCGGCGTCCAGGGCCGCGAGCTCGTCGCGCGGGAAGGGCAGCGTCCAGCGGTGGACGCCGTCCGCGTCGGCACCGAGTGGCAGGCTCACACGCTCGCCGCTCGTCGACTCCAACACGACTCCGGTGAAGCGGGGGATGCGCGCGAACGCGGGGTGCTCCTCCCATGGCTCGCCGTCGGTCCGCAACGCTACCTCGAGCACCTCGTCTCGCTCGAGCCGCCAGACGAGCGCGTCGGCGCGCCCGCCGGGGGCGACGCGCGGCAGCGGGAAGCGCGCACGGGCGCCGCGCTCGGTCCAGACGAGCGCCTGCGCGACGTCGCCGCGCACTTGCAGCTCGAAGCGTCCGTCCGCCGCCGTGCGCACCTCGCCCGGGAGGAGCTCGAACTCGGGCGTGCCGGGTCCCGCCCGCACCGAGCGCGGGGCGTGGGGGGCGTCGAGCCGGTTGCGGTGTGCGCTGACGAGCGCCGCGCCGAGCCCGCGGCCGTCCGCGCCGACGACGGTGCCGGTGAACACGCGCTCGCGCTCGACGACGAGGTCGCCGGCGTCGATCTCCTCTCCCTCGAGCACGTAGTAGCGTGGCGCCTCGAACGGGGCGATCGGCGACGACCCGAGGTAGAGCGCGACGGGCTCGCGCTCGTACCACGACGCCTCACGGTGCCGCGCAGACCAGACGGGACCGCTCACGACGGCCTCGATCTGGAAGCGACCGCCGGCGTCCGTGCGGGTCGCCGGGGAGCCGAGGCCGCGCGTCGCGCGACCACCGTGCACTTCCTTGTTCGCGGGGGCGAGCTCGACCTCCAGGCCGGCCACTGGAGCGCCGCGGTCGTCGACGACGCGCCCGTACAGGACGCCGCCGAAGCCGAGCTCGAGCTCGCACTCGGCGACCGATCCGCCTTCGATGCGCGCGGCGACGGATCCACCGGCGCGCGGCGGCGCGCGCGGCGTCGTGACGACGACGCCGCCGGACGGCAGGTCCTCGACGAGCGCTTCGCCCTCGGCGCCCGTCACGATCGCGCGCAGGAGCCTCGGAATCCGCGGGAGGAGCAACCCGTCGGACTCCTCGTACACGGAGCACGCGACGCCGCCGAGGCCTGCGCGCGTGATGGGGTCGACGACGCGCACGAGCAGGTCGCCGAGCGGATGGCACGGCGGGGTCGGATACGCGGGCACCGCGACCTCGACCGCCGGCGCCGACGCGCTCGCGCTCCCCACCCGCGTATCCCTCACCGCTCGCGCCTCCGTCGGCGCGCGCGCGGGGAGTGGTCGGGGTGCGCGCGCCGCGCGGACGGAGAGGACGAGCCACGCGGCGAGCGCGAGCGAGAGCAGCGGGACGACGACGCGGAGGACGCGCATGGGCCCCCCCGAGTCTACGGCACCGGCGGCGGGAGCGGCTCGGCCGGAACCTGCGAGTGGACGTCGACGAGGACGGCGCCGGGGAGTGACAGGTTCGGCTGGAGGACGAGGACGAAGGACGAGTAGCCGGCGCGGACGCGGACGGGCGCGAGCATGCCGCGGCCGAGGTCGAGGGCGTGCTCGCCCTCGGGCAGGTAGAGGTGCAGGGCCTGGAACTGGGCCGGGAGCGAGGTCCAGTTGCGCGTGTCGGCGTGCTCGGTCGCCGTCCAGAACAGGTTCGCGAGCAGGTTCAGGAAGAGCGCGAGGCCGTCGTCCTGGACGAGGTGGTCCGTGGCCACCGCGGACACGGTGCCTTTGAGCGTGCGACGCACGGCGGCGCGCGCGATGATCCACGGCAGGTTCGCTTCGAGCTGCTGCGCGGCGATGTGCGTGACGTCGAGCAGCGGTTGCGTCGCGAACACGCCGTCGTCCAGCCGGACCTCGAGCTGTGGGACGAAGTTCTCGCGCGCGACGACGACGGGCACGGGGACCGGAGCCTGCGCGATCACGCCGAGGTCGAACGCCCCGAAGATGGCGCCGATCTGCGCCAGGAAGAGCGCGGTGTCCGTGATGGGCGAGGTGGTCTCGGCCAACGCGGGTCCGCGGCCCGCGAGGTAGAAGACGTGCACGCTGCCGGTGCCTTCGCCGCCGCGCAGCTCGCCCTCGCAGCGCAGGACGCCTTCGCGCGCGAGCTGCGCGCCGCCGGACTGCTCGCCGGACGCAGCGGCGGCCAGTGCCGCGGCCGACCGGAAGGCCTTGGCGCCCTCGTCGAAGGAGCGCTGCGACTCGAGGATCACGCCCTCGAGGTACTTGCCGATGGGGACGCGCTCGAAGCTCTCGCGCGGGTCGTAGCCGATGTAGTTGCCCCGCTCGTCGTAAGCGTCGCCGAAGCCGAGTCCCGCGATCTCCTCCTGCTTCTCGCTGATCTGGAAGGCGTAGGCGAAGGCGTCCTCGCCGCCGTTCATGAGGTCGGCGAGCGCGATCAGGGTGCGCACGAGAACGTGCTCGTAGTCCGCGCCGACGTAGTCGATCGCGCGATCGTCGCCCAGCGCCGCGCCGAAGTAGCCGCCGAGGTCGTTGGCGGCGAGCTTCGAGTCGAGCACGTCGCGCGCGCGGCGCCAGACGTCGATCGCGTGGTCGAAGTCGCCGAAGGCGAGCCGGCACATGCCCTTCTCGAGCAGCAGGAGATAGGTGTCGTCGCGATCGGCGCGGACGTCGAGCGCGAGGCCGTGGCTCTCCTTCACCGTCTCGAGCGGCGCGTCGCTCTCCGCTGCGATGAGCCGATCGATCGCTTCCTCGGCCGCCGGGAAGTCGCCGGCCGCCCAGGGCGCCTCGAACGCCTCGATCGTGAGGGACGAGCAGCCTGCGATCGCTAAGGCGCAGGCGAGTCCCATAACGGCGACCGCCGCCGGCACGCGGGGCGCCGGCGGCGGTGAGCATCGAACGGAGTGCGTCATACCGAGGCGAGCGCTACCTCGAGTTCTTGTACTCCTTCCGCTGCGAATCGCCCTTCTGGTCGAACTGGCCCGTCTGCACGTCGATCATCGAGACGTTGCAGTTGTAGGTGACCTCGGTGATCCGCTCGCTCACCTTGTCGGTCTGGGTCGTATACGAGGCCCAGATCAGGTAGCGCGGCGTCTGGCCCATCTTGCCGAGCACCTCGATGAAGCGCTCTTGGTACTTGGGCAGGAAGAGGTCCTCCATCTGGCGGATGTCGACTTCCTGGTTGGCGCGCTCCACGAACTTCCGCGCGATCGCGCGGTAGGGTCCGGCGTCGTTGATCTCGCGCTCGATGATGTCGAGCAACGCCTCGCGCTGGTCGCGCAGCTCCTCGGCGCCCTTCGAGTCGATGCCGGCGAAGGCGACGAGATAGGGTTCGGCGACGTTGACGTTGCTCTTGTGGACCGCGAAGAGCTTGGCGAGCGCCGTCGCAGTGATCTTCTCGAGCTCGGCCGTGCCGACGCGGTCGATGTTCAGGCCGATCTCCTCGTCGGCCGACTTGAGGCGCGCGCTCTTCGTCGCGCACGCCGCGTAAATCGGTAGGAGGAGAACGGTGGTCACGAGCAGGGCCTTGGGATTCATGCTGAGAGGTACTCCTTGTCCGTCCGTTCGATCGGGCGAGCGCAGGCGATCGGCCTGCATCAGCCCCGGGTCCGTGCGCGCGCCAAGAGCTTCTGGGCTTCGTGCGCGGGCGCGCCGCGCGCGAAGCCCGGCAGCTCGCCCGACACCCCGCCGCCCGGCTTCTCCGAGGTCTGGACCTCGGTGCCCGTGACGTCGTAGATGTCGCCGAGCGCGCCGTGGGAGTTGACGGCGATCACGCGCCCGTCGCGCAGGAGCACCGGGCTCCCGCTGTTCCCCTTGCGCGTCGCGCAGGTGTACATGTAGCTCGCGCGCTCGGCGCCGGAGGTCGTGACGACGCGCTCGTCGATCGAGGAGAGGATCCCCTCGGTGATCACCCAGCCGCTCGTGCCCTTGGGGTTGCCGATGGTCGCGACCTCGCGTCCCACGCGCGCGTCCTTCGCCTCGGCGAACTCGAACACGTGGCCGCCCTTCGGAACCGACGCGAGCTGGAGCACGGCCAGGTCGAGCTCGGGCGCGTCCTCGACCAGGGTGAGCTTGCGCTCCACGCCGTCCTTCCAGACTGCGACCGTCTGCGGGCTCATGCCGGCGACGACGTGCGAGTTCGTCATCACGAGCCCGTCCTTCGAGACGAGGAACCCGGTGCCCGCGCGGCCGCTCGCGGCGTCGTGGATCAGCACGACGCCGTCGACGGCTTGCGAGTAGACCTCGTCCCATCCGCCGGCCTGAGACGTGGCGGAGGGTCGAACCGGAGGGAGCGGGACCAGCGCGGCGGCGTCGAGCTCGCGCCGCAGGTCGTCCGCGAAGCGCGGCGAGATCGGCACGAAGGTCGTTCCGACGAGGCTCCGGCGGCCGAGGTCGAGCACTTCGACGCGCAACTGGTAGCCCTGCCCCAGCGCGTCGATGCGCGGCGCCACGACGTGACTCACGCCGATGGCGGAGAGCGCGTCGCGCGCGATCTCGCTGCGCGCGAGGCCGCCCAACGCGAGCTCGCCCTCCACGAGCTGCGTGTCGGACCACTTGGTGAAGCCGAGGTCGTTGACGAGGAGTCCGCGGGTCGTGAGGGTCGGGAGGAGCGTCTGCGCGAGGAGGTCCGACACGTTCTTCGCGAAGCGCAGCGCGGGACCGGACGTGAGATCCTCGCGCAACTCGGTCAGGTAGGCCTCCGCGACTTGGAGGCTTGGGAACTCCACGCCGCCGAGCACCATCGGCGACGCGCTGTCGACGGGCTCGCCGGAGAGCGCCGCGGCTTCACGGCGCCGCTCGAGCTCCCGCGCGAAGCTCGCCTGCGCAGCGCGCAGGGTGGCCGTCGACTGAACGAAGCGCGAGGTGTCGGTGGGCGGGATGTACACCTTGCCCGAGACCTCTTCGGCGGTCAGGAACGTCGCGACGTACTGCGCGACCTGCTCGCACAGCACGACGAGCTCGCGGTCGAAGGTCGGCTCCGACTCCGGGATCGGCCAGTCGCGCGCCGGGAGCCACGTCCCGTCCTCCGTCGCGAGCCGCCAGGCGTGCGCGTTCTGCTCGTTGTCGCTCCCGATCGCGAACGGGGGATCCTGGGCGACGATGCGCGCGCGCTGGAGGTCGTAGGCGCTCACCTCGACGACGAGCTCGGAGCGGTGGCGGACGCGCGAGTCCTCGCGCCGCCGGATCGTCCCGAAGACGAGCACGTCGACGCCGAGGCGCGCGCCGTGCGTGCGGACGGCGTCGAGCGTGGAGAGGGCTTCGCGCGGCAGGTTGGCGCTCGCGGCGCGCAGGGCGAGATCGCGCGGTGCCAGGACCCAGCTCGTGGGTCTTGCCGCCGCGAGCTCGCGCGCCAAGTGGTCGGCGAGGCTCTCGCCGAGCTCGGACACCCATGGGCCGTCGTGGGGGCCGTCGTGCGCGAGATCGTAGCTCACGAACGGGAAGCAACCGATGCTGCCGGCGCTCTCCGCTTCGCCGGCGACGCGCGCGGCGAACGTCGTCATCCGATCGAGGATCGGCCCGCTGCCCAGGCCCAACTCGACGACGGGGTCCGAGCTCGGGAGGCGCGAGCTCTGGGCTCCGCTCTGCTCCGACGGCATCGGCGTCGGCGGGACGTAGGTCGGCCGCTCGTAGCAGGCGGACGAAATCGAGCCAAGCAGTACGAGATAGATGCTCGCGTGGCGCTGGTGCATGGGAACCTCCGAAGCGGCGGCTCGGGGGGCGGCCTCTGTCGCGCGGGATCGGGCCGATCTCGCGGCCGACTCCGATTCGAATACGACCGACCGAGCCCGACCCATCGAGCACGACCGATCGAGCACGATAGAGGGGAGGGGACCTCGGACGCAACCGCAAGCGCTCCCCGTCGCGCGGAGCGCGCGCGCCGGCGCCCTGCGATGACTTGGCTCGCTGGGGCCGCGCGCCGTCGAGATGTCCGATCGCGAGGACGACGAGCCCGAAGCGGCCCCGATCCAGCCGCCCCGGGTACGATCGCTCTCGGATCGACGTCCACGCGCGGACTTCGACGCCGCCGATCGGCCCTCGTGGAGGTCCCATGAAGCTTCCCCTCCGGCTCGCGCTCCAGACTGCGTTCGGACTCGCGCTCGTGCTCCCCGCGCTCGCAGGGGAGGGGAGCGAGCGCGCCTCGTTGCTCGCGCGCGCGCAGGCGCTCGTGCAAGCGCGCGACTTCGACGGGGCGTTGCGGGCTTACGACGCTGCCGTCGCGCTCGACCCGGAGAACACCGACGCGCGCATGCAGCGCGCCCTGTTCCACATGGCGCTCACGGGCATGGTCGTGGCGGAACAGCGCGCGCGTTTCACGGCGCTCGCGCGGGCGGATCTCGCGTTCGTCGCCGGTGCGAGACCCGACTCGGTCGCGGCGGGCGTGGCGCGCGACGCGCTGGCGCAGCTCGACGGGCGCATCCTGTTCCCCGAGCCTTCGATCCCGTGCTCGGAGGAGTCCGACGCGGCGCGCGCGGAGGCGGAGCAACTCTTCGGTGCGGGCAACTTCGCGCGGGCACTCGAGCTCTACGCGCGCGCTGCCGACCTGTGTCCCGACGACCCCGCGCTCCAGGTCTATTGCGGCGACGCCCTCCACGGTCTCGAGCGTTACGCCGAGGCGGGCCGACACTACCGCCGCGCGCTCGAGATCGCGCCGTGGATGCGCAGTGCGCATCGCTTCCTCGCGGGCACGGAGTGGGAGCTCGGGAACGGCGACGCGGCCGTTCACCACGCCGTGCTCGCCGTCGTCTCGGATCCGACCTACGAGGCCGGCTGGGCGCGGTTGCGCGAGTTCTGTACAGCGCGACGCCGCGCGTTCCTGCGGGTGTACGGGGTGAAGGCTCGGATCGCTCCGAAGGCGGGCGGGACCGACATCGAGATCCCGGTCGAGGACGGCGACGAGGACGGACCGACGCAGGCTTGGCTCGCGTATGCAGCCGCGTTCGCTGCCGAGACGTTGCCCGAGGACGACGCCGCGCCGCCGTCGCCGCTCGTCCTCGAACGCCGAGCGGTCGAGGGCGCGTTGGCGGTCCTCGCGGAACTCGGCGCCGAGCTCGACGACTTCTGGAAGCTCTTCGCGCGCGCGCGCGACGCATGCTTCCTGGACGAGGCGATCCTCGTGCACCTGATGGACGAGTCCCTGGCGCCGACCTACGTCGCGTACCGCGCCCAGCACTCGGACCGGCTCGTGGAGTACGTGGAGCGGCTACTCGTCCCCGCCCTGCTGCCCGACTCGACGCAGCGCAGGTGAACGCGGAGCGCGCCAGGCTGCGAGCTCGGAATCCGCGCGTCGGAACTGGCGGCCGTCGACGGCCGCTGCGCCGCACCGTGACGACCGCCCCAGGTTCCGCCGCCGCGATCACCCCTGATCGCGACGACCTCCTGACGGAGTGCGAGCGGCGCACGAGCACGCTGTGTGCCGGACGTCGCGCGCGAGCGCGACCGAGGTCTCCTGCGGGCAGGAGGCCGTGAAAGGACGCCGTGCGTCGCGGCTCGGCGTGCGCGAACCCGTGATTCCTGCGGCTCGGTCGTTCCGATTGCGAGCGGCGCCGTGCGTGCGCGGGCCGCGCCGCCCGCGCGGACTCACTCGCCCGACGGAGCCGGCGCCGCTCCGCCTGACTTCCTGCGCCGCGAGCGGCGGCGCCGCCGCTTCTTGGGCGCAGGTCCGTCGGCGGACGGAAGGGATCCGTTGACGGTCGGCCCCTCGCGCTTCGAAGCGCGCCGCCGCCGTCTGCGCCGCGGTCTCTCTCCGCTCGGCCGACCGTCGGCGCCCGGCTCCGCCGCCCGCGGCTCGCGCGTCATGGGTTCCGCCGTTCTCGGCTGCGCCGAGGCCGGCGCCGGAGAAGACCTGTCGCC
Source organism: uncultured Planctomycetaceae bacterium (assembly GCA_964413535.1). Lineage (GTDB taxonomy): Bacteria > Planctomycetota > UBA1135 > UBA1135 > CAYPTB01. Next base: position 122,327 of record CAYPTB010000044.1, read on the forward strand.
CGAGCGGCGCTTCCTGCGGCGCGGGCGCTTCCTGCCGTCGCCTCGGTCGCGTCCGTCGCGTCCGTCGCCCACGTGGCGCCGATCGCCGCGGCGAGGTGCGTCGGAGCGCTCCTCGTCCTCGTCGTCCGTGGCGGGCAGCGCGAAGCCCGGTCGCGGCTCCATCATCCGGCGGCGCCAGGCGCGCGCGTCGATGCAGTTGTCGCAAGCGCCGCAGGTCTGGCGGTGCTGCGGCAGGTCGAAGTAGCGCGCGAGCAGGATCCGGCGGCAGATCTTGCGGCTCATCGCGAAGCGCATCATCCGGTAGAGCGCCTTCAGGTCCTGCTCGAGCTTGCCGCCGGACTTGAGCAGGTCGGGGAGCTCGTCGGGATCGAGCGGCTTCACGATCCGCAGGCTGTTGTCCCCGAAGCCGCCCTCCAGCACGTCCATGGCGTACAGCCAGCGCATCGTGATCGAGAGCCGCTGATCGGCCCGCGTTCCGATGCCGACCGCTTCGCGCAGGTCGTCCAGGTCCTTCGTCTGGATGCGGTCGCCCCAGTCGTGCAAGGTCGAATAGACGCGCAGGACGAACTCGAGGTCGGGATTGGCCCACTCGATGAAGCTCTGCTGGATCGAGAGATCCTCCTCGAGGAACAAAAGCTCGCACCACGAGGGCTTGTCGTCGCGGCCGGCGCGGCCGACCTCCTGCGTCCACTCCTCGAGAGTCCCGGGCACCTGCGCGTGGATCACGAAGCGGATGTCGAACTTGTCCACGCCCATGCCGAACGCGTTCGTCGCGAGCACGACGCCGTCGCTCGACTGCATGAACAGGTCCTGCATCTCCCGCCGTTCCTTGTCGGCGAGCTTGCCGTGGTAGACGAGCGAGGGGATGCCGAGCGCCCTGAGCTCCTCGCGCAGCGCTTCCAGGTCCTTGATGAGCGCGGAGTACACGATCCCGGGACCGCCGATCTGCGCGATGCGCGACGCGATCAGCGGCACCTTCTCGTCGGCGACGCGCACGCGCGTGCAGCCGAGGAAGAGGTTCTTGCGCTCGATGCCCGAGCGCAGGATCAGCGGCTTCTCCAGGCGCAGCGTCGAGACGACGTCCTTGACGACCTTCTTCGTCGCCGTGGCCGTCATCGCGACCGTCGGAGGGTTCCCCAGGCGCTCGCGGTAGATTCCGAGCTTCTGGTAGTCGGGCCGGAAGTCGTGGCCCCACTGGCTGATGCAGTGCGCCTCGTCGATGGCGAGCCGCACGACCGGCAGCTTGTCCTGGATGGCCTGGAACTTCGCCGTGCGGAAGCGTTCGGGCGTGATGTAGAGCAGGTCGAGCTCGCCGTCGATGGCGGCCTGGATGTTCTTGTCCTGCTGCTTGACCGGGATCGAGGAGTTGACGAGGGCCGCGGTGATGCCCTTCGCCTGGAGGGCGTCGACCTGATCCTTCATGAGGGCGATCAGCGGGCTGACGACGAGCACGAGTCCGTCGAGCGCCACGGCCGGGAGCTGGTACACGATCGACTTGCCCGAACCCGTGGGGGCCATGAGCAGGACGTCGCGTCCCTCCATCACGGCCTCGACGGCTTCGAGCTGGCGACCGCGGAAGTCCGCGTGCCCGAAGCGCTCTCGAAGGAGCTCGCGCAGCCTCGCGCTGCTGCCACCCCCCCGACGCCGGCCCGATCCCCTTCGCTTGCGGCGAACGGCCATCGGAGAGGGGAGCCTAGCATCCAGGAGGAGAACGGGAAAGTGACCCAGGCCCACGGTGCGCGGCGATGGGCGTTCGCGCGTCACCGGGCGCTGGGCAGGAGCCGGGCGTCCTGCCGGTCGCCCTCGTGCTGCTCGCACTCGAGATCTGCTGGTCGTATTTGCTCGCTGGCTGGAAACCGCCAGCGGCATCTGCGCTCCTCGCCCGGCATGGACTGCCGTCGAGACCGATCCCCCCCGCGCCCGACGCCGCCGAGAACCCGAACGAGGAGTCCTCGACGCTGTTCTGCTGGGCCACCTCCAGACCTTCCTCGCGCGCGCGGACGAGGGCGCGGGCCCCGGGTTAGTTAGCCGTGCTCGTGCGGCGCGAGCTCTACCCCTATCTCGACTGTGGCATTCTGGCGAAGGGATTTGCGCGCGTGCACTGTGCGCGCTGCGGGCGCGACGAGGTGGTGGCCTTTTTCCTGAAAGGGCCGGGGCTTTTGTCCCTCGTGCTGCGGCCGGAGCATGACCGACACGCGATGCACCTCGTTGACGAGGTCCTGCGGGAGGTCTCCATTCGCCAGTGGGGCTCTCCTTCCTGTTTCGGGTTCGCTACCTGCTGGCCTTTGAGGCCAAGCTCTGCAGCGCGGTGAGGCCCATCTTCATGCACACGCTACCCGGTTGGCTGAGGGAGCGCGGCGAGAGCGCGGGCATCCTCGCCGTCCGCTCGGACGCGGTCGTCGTCGCGCAACGCTTCGGCAGCGCCCTCAAGCTCCGCATCATTGAGCAACACGATGACATCGAGCCAATCGTTGTGGTCGTCACGAACGCTAGCTGAGCCTCAGCGCACCACCACCGTCGGGCGACACGGCCCGCGTGCCCGCCAACGTCATGCCGTGCAGTTCACTCCGTCGTCGCCGGACCTGCGCGAGACCGAGCTACTCGTGTAGGATCAGTGAGGTCGGGCCTTGATTTCGCGATAGAGTTCAAATGCTCGTCGGCAGAGGCCTGCGGCCTCGTTGTATTGCTCAACAGTGATGTAATTCATGTTTGCCATGTCTCGCAGGCGGAATAGTTCAGTCTCCAATCGCTCGGCGTAGACCTCGGCACTGCCAAAGGCTCCGGCGCGCTCACTCAGGGAATGCCCGCGTTCAAGATGCTCCTCCAGTTTCCTAGAGTGATCACGGATGGTGATCATGGAGCTCTTGAATGCCAGGTACCAGGCGGCGTTCTTGAAGAAGTTCATCGGCGGACTTTGGTTGCAAATTGTTGATTACCCTGTGCTCGCCAGTCACCTGGCGACCCAACCACGCAGCGCTTCGTAGAGCCGCGCGTGGTCCAAGAGAATCTTCACTATGCCGCGCTGCACTTCCTCTGATGCCGTGAGCCCTCTCGACGCCCTTCCCGCCACCCGATCCGGTCACTTCTCCAACTCACCCGACCGCCCCGATTCTGACCCCCTTGGGGGCGAGGCGCGCAGCCTCCAGCGCCTCGCCAGGGGACCGGCTCCAGGGTCAGGCGCTTGTACTATCCCCAGCCGCGGGACCCCGCTACCGCCCGAGCAATTGCTTGCGGTCGGCGCCGAACTTGTCCCGCAGCTTGCCCACCTTGTCCGAGGCGAAGCGGAACAGGTCGACACTGAAGAAGATGAATGGATCGTCGTCGACGGAGTGCCAGCTCACGCCGATGTTCCAGTTGCGGCGGAGGTGCAGGAGCACGCCCAGACTGGGATCGATGTCCTCGCGCAACGACGTGGTCGCCGAGATCCCGTAGTAGCTGCTGTAGTCGTCCGTGTACCACAGGTGTCCGGCGATCTCGATGACGGCGGATTCCTTGATGCGCACGTCATCCAGCGCGTGCGCGCTCGCCTCGATACCGAGGGTGGGATGCAGTAGGATCCATTGGCGATCGGGCGGACCCTGTTGCGGCAGCCTCAGCACATAGCCGTTGAGCAGCGACTCCCACGGATACATCGAGTAGCCGCGATCGAGGTACTTCTCCCAGTTCTCGACCGCCAGCTCGAGCGTCCGGACGTTCTCCGCGCGCACGAGGGTGATCTGCTTGTCGAGCAGATCGGTGAGCGCGTTCTCGAGCAGGCGCCACTCGCGCATCCACTTCTCGGGCAGCGGTAGCTCCCACACCGGCGTCTGCACGGGAGGGTCTCCCATCGGCACCTCGTCGAGTTGCTCGTACAGGTACAGCCAGTCATTCGGGTCGGTGCTACGCCGATTGAAATACACCGGACGATCGTCGTCCTGCCCCAACGTCAGCGTGATGATGCCGAGACCGCTCTGGTTCAGCCGCGCCACGAAGGTTTCTCGCTCTGCCTGGGTGTCGACCGGACCTTCGATCCCCGGCGCGCGGGAAGCCGCGCGCAGCTCGATCAGGAACGCATCGAGCTGCTTCAGGATCTTGCGCTTGACTGCCTCGTGTTCGGCTTCCCAGGGACTCTGCCGCAAGTGCTCGATCATGCGCTCCGCCACCTCGGAGATGCGCCCGTCGAGGATGTCCGCCGCGTACACGTCTTTGAAGCGCTCGCGCGAAAAGGGCGAGCCTTCCAGCTCGGCGGACGTCACCCAGTCCTTGATCGGCCCGTTGTCGAAGACTTCAGGCGCATGCATGCCGACGAAACGCTGCTGTGCGAACGCGGAAGTGCAAAGCAGCAGGAGCGCCGCGCCGGCGCGGCGCAGCACGAGCACGCTTCGAACGACGGTGATCACGGCAGGCCCTCCTTCAGCTCCTTCAAGACAGCCCACATCTCGAGCAGCGTCTCCCAGTTCTCCTTCAGCCCCTTGTCTGGATCCATGCGCTGCGCGAGCTGCCCCAAGCGCTCGATGCTCGCTTGCGCATTCGCGATTCCCTGAAAGACGCCCGCGAAGCGCGGATAGGAATTCTCGGCCTCGGCTGCTTCGGCCTTGGTGATCGCGGTGCTCCGCGTGAGGGAGCGCAGGATGGGTACGTGGACCCGCGGGTGATCCAAATAGTGCGCGAAGTCGTGGATGTCCCAGTAGTGGAAGTGACGCACCTTCTCGCCCACGTAGCCGCTCCAGTCGACGGGCTCGAAGGGCATCGGCAGCATGAACGGGTCGAGTTCGTGGCGCGGGCTGAACATTCGATCGCAGTAGGCGTTCCCGCCCGAGCCCGGCCGCACGACGGATTTGTAGACCTTGGGCTCGGTCTGCACCACACGGCTCACGTTGGCCAGCATGTGGATCGACCGGAAGCTGAAGTTCTTCGCCGAGAAGGCGTTGGGCTTGCCGTCCAGGGTCGCGGCGCCGCCCAACTCGGCCAGCGCGTCATGGGCGACGGCCGTTCCGAGACTGTGCGCGACGAGCGTGAACTGCGAGGCGGAATCTTGGTCGCGACACATCTGGATGCGCTTGGTGATCGCGAGCTTGGCTGCGTCCTGGATCTGCCCCTGCTCCAGCTTGAAGAAGCGGTAGATCAGGACGTCGATCACGTGACTGATGTGGAAGCCCGCATCCGCCGCGGAAACCTTCTTCAACCAATCCAGGTCGTCAGCGAAGCGCAACTCGTTCTTGGCCGCGAACGTCGAGAAGTTCTCGGCCTGGTCGCTCCAGCGCTTCAGGGCCTTTTCGATGAACCCGTCGTAGTCGATGGCCACGGGCTCGGCCCAGTCTTCGAGCTTCTCATCTTCGAAGAAGGCGTATCGGCCCGAGGTCTCAACGAGCTTCTTCCAGATCGGCTCGTGCCACGAGCCGCCGGTGTGGCGTCCCATTCCATGGACGAGGAACAGCGTGTGCTTGACCAAGTGGCTCCCCCCCCCTTAGCTCTGCGAGGCTGCGTTGTCTTTGATCGATGCGCGCGGCAGTCTACTCGGTCGCGCGACGATTGGAAGGCCGTGCGGGAATGGATTCGTTCAGGCACTCGCACCCTTCGGCCTGAATGGATGAGACGAGTGTTGGAAGCTCGACAACCGTCGCGACGGGTGGCTGAACGGGCCTCGGAAGCGCACCGCGCGTTCAGGGCTGAGTCGTCGGCAGGAGCATCGGTCGAAAGCCAAGCTCCCTTCGCTTCTCCTTGATGTCCTTGGCCAACGCTGCGCCGAACACCTGTACTGCATCGAGGTACTCGTCCGCGAACGCGCAGGTCACCGGCTCGGTCCAGGGCACAGTATTTTGCTCGTACCACGTGGTGACATCGCCAACGTAGGAATTCGGAGCGCCAGGATCTCGACAGAAGAGTGCCGTCAGGATTTTTCGTCCGCGACCATAGAAGTAGCGGCCGTTGTGCTCCTGACGCGATGAACTGAGCGACATCTCGAGCAAAGCTCGGGTGACTACACCCGCGGCATTGTCGGTTCTTGTTGCTGGCCTGAAATGGGACCACGACAGGCAGCACTTGCCATCGGCGCTTTGCAGCAAACGGAGTCGGGCGCCAATCTGCGGAAAGTCCGCAAGAGAGCCTGTCTCGACGGTAAGTAGAGCACGGTCGCCAAGTTCGTGCCGACGGCTGTTCCAGTGGCTGTGACCGTAGCAATAGGCCCCCACGTGGGGTGCCAAGCGAAGCAGACGTTTCAACGCTGTCTCCCCGTTGTACTTGGGACCGCGAATCTCATCGAGTGAATGATGCCCAAAGAGCAAGACCAGTTGCCGAGCGCGCTGGGCGGATATCAGTTCCTTATAAAGCCATCCGAGTTGGACCAATCCGACGTAGCCCTCCGCTCCGTCTGAGGCTCGAGTGTCTAACATCACCAGTCGAATCCCCATCGGCCGACTGGGTTCCGGACCTTGCGGTGTGACCGGAAGCTCCACGCTGTAGTACCCGAGCTGGACGCCCGCTTCGTCGAGCTCATCTTGCTCTTCGCCGCCGATGTGGATGACGTCCCGAAACGTGACCGGCAAGGTTTGGACCTGAAACAGGTCGTCCGCACCGAGCACGTCGAGCTGACGAATTCGGTCCAACGCGCGGCCAATCGGCACCAGCACCCCCGGGGGGTAGCGACGTCTCGCGACTGGTAGTAGCTCGTTCCGCTCGAAGCCGAACGCGTCTCCAGGCAGGCCACCCAAATGATGTCCGAGTACGAATTCGGCTCTATTGATACCCAGGCCCCAGGTCTTCGACCAACCATCCGGAACGTTGCCGAATATGAGTCCGTCGTGATTTCCAGCGACGCTGTACAACGGTCCGCCTCGAACGCGTTGCTCATGGAAGATATTCATGGTCTCGACGAGCTCGGTCACGACCGAGGTGTCCAGGAGATCTCCGGTGTGCACAACGAAGCTGTGTTGGGCGCCGGCGTGTTCCGTCTGGGACCAAGCGCCGAGAAAGCTAGCCAGTACGAAGGAGTCGAGCAGTTGCACTCGACTCAGGCGGAGTGACACGTTAATGAACAAGTCCCAGAACCAGAGTTGGGACTTGCCGAACTCGCTGACGACGGTCTCGTCACGTACCTGTGCATCACTGATATGCAAGAAGTCCACCAGACACGCGTCGGAGTCTGATGGCGCTGGCTGAGTGGCGAGGCCCGAGCAAAGTTCATCGAACGAACCGATCGATTCGTTGTTCGCCGACTTCAGCCAAACGATGCGCTTTGTGGATTCTTCGAGGCTGCGGTCTTCCGGCACCTCAAGGAACACACACGATGCGCAGAACGGAAGAGCGATCAGTGCGAGCAGTCGCGGCGACCTCATGTGCTGCAGACCTCCGGGGCTAAGACGAAGGCGCGGTTGATACGCGTGCGAGTTCTACCGACCGGGCACCTGCGGGTCGAGGGACGCGACCTTCTTCGTCGCCGTGGCCGTTATCGCGACCGTCGGAGGGTTGCCCAGGCGCTCGCGCGGTAGAGGCCGAGCTTCTGGTAATCGGGCCGGAAGTCGTGGCCCCACTGGCTGATGCAGTGCGCCTCGTCGATGGCGAGCCGCACGACCGGCAGCTTGTCCTGGATGGCCTGGAACTTCGCCGTGCGGAAGCGTTCGGGCTTGATGTAGAGCAGGTCGAGCTCGCCGTCGATGGCGGCCTGGATGTTCTTGTCCTGCTGCTTGACGGGGATCGAGGAGTTGACGAGGGCCGCGGCGATGCCCTGCGCTTGGAGGGCGTCGACCTGGTCCTTCATGAGGGCGATCAGCGGGCTGACGACGAGCACGAGTCCGTCGAGCGCCACGGCCGGGAGCTGGTACACGATCGACTTGCGCGAACCCGTGGGGGCCATGAGCAGGACGTCGCGTCCCTCCATCACGGCCTCGACGGCCTCGAGCTGGCGACCGCGGAAGTCCGCGTGCCCGAAGCGCTCTCGGAGGAGCTCGCGCAGCCTCGCGCTGCTGCCACCCCCCCGACGCCGGCCCGATCCCCTTCGCTTGCGGCGAACGGCCATCGGAGAGGGGAGCCTAGCACCGCGGAGGAGAACGGGACAGTGACCCAGGCCCACGCTGCGCGGCGATGGGCGTTCGCGCGTCAGCCCCAGGCGCTGGGCAGGAGCAGGGCGTCCTGCCGGTCGCCCTCGTGCTGTTCGCACTCGAGATCTGCTGGTCGCATTTGCTCGCTGGCCGGAAACCGCCAGCGGCATCTGCGGTCCTCGCCCGGCATGGACTGCCGTCGAGACCGATCCCCTCCGTGCCCGACGCCGCCGAGAACCCCGAGCGAGGAGTCCTTTCCGCTGTTCTGCTGGGCCACCTCCAGACCTTCCTCGCGCCTCGCGCGCACGATGGTCGAGCACACGGCCAAGATCCTGTACCTCGCGCACTCCATCGGCCACGCTCGCCCGCTCTCGCCCGAGAGCGTCGCCGAACTGCTCGAGACGCGCTCCGCGCTCGGCATTCGCTCGACCAACGCTCGAAAACCAGGGCGGCGCGCCGGCCAAGGGCGACCGGCCCGAGCTGAAGTAGTAGCGGCGCTCCCTGACAACGGCCGCGCCTGACGCCAGACTGAGGGCCACGTGCGCCCGGCTGGCTTCCTGAGCGATCGGACGACTCTCGCGAGGTTCGCGGCGCCGCTCGCGCTGCTCGCCGGCGCCGCGCTGCGGCTCTCGGGCCTCGAGGTGCACTCGCTCTGGTACGACGAGGGCACCACGCTGTACGTGGCTCGGGCGGCGGACCTGGTCGAGACTCTTTCGCGCGATCGCCACCCACCACTCTCCTTCCTGGCCTTCCGCGGGTGGACCGCCGTCGGCGGAGAAGGCGATGCGTGGCTGCGGCTCTTGCCGGCGCTGGTGTCGTGCGCGGCGCTCGCGCTCTTCCATGCCGTCGCGCGGCATTTGCTGGCCGGGGCGAGCACGGTGCTGGCGGTCGCGCTGATGGCGCTCAGCCCGTTCCAGATCTGGATCGGCCAGGAAGTGCGCATGTACGCCTTCGTCGAGCTCGGGACGCTGCTCGCCTTGCTCGGCACGCTCGGCCGCGGCCCGAGGGCCTGGGCCTTGTGCGCCGGCGGAGCCTTCCTCGCGCTGGGCAGCCACTATCTGGGCGGCCTCGCGGTTCCGGTGGCGCTCGCTCTCGGCGCGTGGCGCGCCTGGAGCGGGCGCAGCACGGCCCGCGAGCTCCGCGCGCAAGGGTTGGCCCTCGCGCTCGGGGCGGGCGCATGGATTCCCTGGCTCGTGCTCGTGCTCCCGCGCCAGCTCGCGACGGACTGGGGCCATCAGTTGCGCACCAGCGCACGCGACCTGCTCGAGCTCCCCGTGCGCCTGATCCTGGTCGAGCTCGACGTGCTCGATCCCGCCTGGACCGCGATCGGCTACGCGGGAGGCGCCGGCATCCTGCTGGCCGTGGCCGGCGCAGCCTTCGCCGCCTTGCGCGATCCGCGCGGTGGCAGTGCAGGCGCCTTGATCCTGTTCGCAGTCCCGATCTTGACGGCGCTCTTCGCGATGCTCGCCGTGCCGCCAAACTTCACGCCCAAGTACCTGGTGGTCGCGAGCCCCGGCGCGGCACTGGCGGTCGCGTCCGGGATCGCGAACCTGCGGCCGCGCTGGATCGGATGGTGCTCGGGAGCCGCCGTGCTCCTCGCCTGCGCGACCATCGCCCTGCTCCTGCGCCAGGGCAATCACCGCGAGGACTTCCGGGGCGCCTGCGCCGACCTCGCCGCCGTGTGGCGCGACGGCGATCAGATCCTGGTGATCACCGGGACGCCGGCGGGCTTCTCGGAGCCGAACGTGAGGCACTACCTGCGCGACCGGCCCGAACTCGAGCGCGCCGTCAGGCCCTGGGAGGACTACAAGCGCGATCGCAAGCCCGAAGAGCGCCTGCACGTCGTCTACCGCTCGGCCAAGTACGCGCAGGCCCAGCTCGACGCCGTCGCGAGCGTTCGGCCGCTGCTCGCGCAATCGCTCGAGCGCTTCGCCATCCGCTGGCTACTCTTCGGCCCCGAGCCGAGTGAAGCCGAGCTTCGCGAGCAGCGCTAGGATTGGTTGGGGGCACCTTGATGCAGTCGATCGCGCTCATGGCACTGGCGGAACTCGGACTGACCATGTCCCCGGCCTACGCTCTCTCGTGGTCGACGAGCGGCGTTGACGGCGCGCGCGCCCACCACGGGGCGTCGTGAGCTCATCAACGCGTGCGAGAGCATGGCGGTCGACCGAGGAGACTTCGCGAGGCCGAGGTTTCGAGTTCGGCCTGGTGGATTCCTACTCGCGCGGCTTCAGGTGCAGCTCGACGTTCGCCTGGCCCGGTCGCACGCCGGGGATGCGCACGATCTCGTAGCCGTTCGAGAAGTCGACGGTCTCCAGGTCGTAGGGGAGAGCGCGCAGGTTCTTCATCTCGAAGCGGCCGTCGAGGCCGGGAATCGCCACGCGGGCGAGCCGCTGCTTCGTCACGCTGTCCGTGAACGAGACGAAGACGTCCTTGGGGATCTCACCGGACTCCGTGAGCAGGACGCCGCGGATCACGTGCTCCGACCGGAACTCGCGCAGCACGAAGTCGAGTTCGTCGCCGGGCGCCGCGGGCTCGATCGCACTCGAATCGAACATGAGACTCGCGTCCTCGGCGACCACGCGGTAGGGACCCAGATCGTGCACTTGGAACCGAAAGCGGCCGTCCTCGTCCGTGTTCGTCGAGCTGAGCTCGATCTCTGGCGACGGGAGCGCGAAGAGCCGCACCGTGCACCGCCGGAACGGCTCTCCCGATTCCTTGGAGACCCTTCCCGTGATCGTCTGGCTGCTCGCCTCGAGGACGACGTCCTCACGTTCCTCGCCGGCCGACAGGACGACGATCACTTCGGCGAGCGGGGCCTCCGACCACTCCGGATCGGCTGACTTCCAGAGCTCCAGGCGATAGCGCCCTTCCGAAAGTCCCTCGAACGCGAATCGCCCGCGCGGGTCGGTGCGCACCGTCTCGAGGTGCGAGAGGGATCGGCTGGCGGCGTCTTCGCCGGCCCAGTAGAGCTGGATGAAACGGGGCTCTCCGGAGGAGCGCGCGTCCGGGACGTCCCCGGCGATCGAGCTACCGGCGTCCAAGGTGAAGCTGCCGAGCTCGATCGGAGGAGCTTCAGCGGTGGGCGCGGCAAAGGGCCCGCAGGCGTAGACGCCGGTCGCGTGATCGTCCGAGAAGACGAGCAGCCGGTAGGCCGTATCGGGGTGCAGCTCTTCGAGCTCGAACCTGCCGTGCGCGTCCGTCGCGACCTCACCGCGGTCCGTCTCGCCCACGAAGGCCGCGGTGGCGAGCGCACCGGCCCAAGTGACACTCGCGCCCGCGACGGCGCGCCCGGAGCGGTCGAGGACGGTCCCGATCGCGCGTATCGCGGGCTCGAGTGCGAAGTTCACCGTCTGCCGGTCGCGTTCTTCGTCGACGACGACGTACTCGTAGCTCGACGAGTATCCGCGCGCTCGAGCTCCCAGACTCTGCACTCCCGCTCCGAGGGAAATCAGATCGAGGGCATAGCGACCGGAGCGATCGGTCGTCGATCCTGGACCGCGGTCGATGCCGACACGCGCTCCCTCGATCGGATGGCTCGCGCGATCGACCACCGTGCCTTCGAGGCGCCCCGTCGAGCGCAGCTCGAGCTCGCAGCTCGTGCGGGATCCTCCGTCGGTCGTGACTCGCGCGCTCGCGCGCCGCTTCTCGAAGCTCCCTTCGACGGAAACGGCACCCGCAGGAACACCGGAGAACGTGATGGTGCCGGACGAATCCGTCGAGCCCTCGCCCTTCCAGAGCAGCTCGTCGGAATGGAGGATCGCGATGCGAGCCTCGACCCTGGCGCCGACGCACGGGGAATCTCTCTCGTCCGCGGCGCCACTCTCGCTCACGTGCACCACGAGCTCGCTGCCGGGTGCGAGCACGATGTCCCGGCGCTCTCCCCCGAAGGCCAGCGCACTCGCCGCGGCTGCGAAGCCAGGGTGCGTGGCTCCCAGGACGAAGGGGCGCAGCGCGGGAACCTCCAGCGAGAAGGAGCCGTCGTTCCCGGACTGGGTCTCACGAGGTCGTTCCCCGGAAGCGTGCTGCGCGCGCAGCGTGGATCGGTCGAGCTGAGCCGCCCGCGCCTCGATCCGCGCGCCCGGGATTCCGCGTCCCTCGCGGTCGAGGATCCGGCCCACGATGCAACATTCGGCGAGCGCGATCTCCGCGGGCGCTGCCGAGCCGGGGCCGAGCGCCTCGCGCGTTCGCGGCTCGCTCGGGGATTCGAGACCGGCAGCGATCTCGGCCGGCTGCTCGCGCGGGAAGGAGTCGATCGAGGGCTCCCCATCCCCCGCAACGAGAGCCTTCGTCGCTCCACCTTCGCCGCCCACCGCGATCCAGGTCGTGAAGAGGACCGCCAGCGCTGCGGCAGCAGCGACTCCCACCTTCGTCGACGCGCTCATGAGAGCTGCTCCTGTCGTCAGAGTCGAACCGGCGTTCGCAGACAGCATGGACTCGGGGTTGCGGCCCGACGAAACGAGAGAGGCGAACACGATCGACCAGGTGCGGCGCTCGCCGCCGAAGCACGCATCGAGATCGGCGCGCAGGAGCTCGAGCCCGTGCTTCAGGCGCCAACGCACCGTCCCCGAGGGAATGCCCTGCAGCCGTCCGATTTCGCTCGAGTCGAGCCCGCGGAAATAGCGCAACACCACGGTCGTGCGCAGCGGCTCCTCGAGCCGCAGCACGGCCTCCGCGAGGATGCGTTGCGCTTCGACTTCACCGGTGATTCCCAGCGGATCGAGCTCCGCCGGAGTACGGCTGGACTTGCTCTCGTGCTCCGAGCGCCGCGCTTCCCCGCGCCGAAAGTTAGCGGCCAGGTTGCGCGCGACTCGAGCGAGCCAGGGTCGCAGCGGCGCCACGCGCTGCGGCGGATGCTGCAGTGCGGCCAGCCAGGTCTCCTGCACGAGGTCCTCGGCAGCCGCATCCCCTGCTACGAGCGTCGCCGCCAGCCGACGCAGCCACGGCGCTTGCTCCAGGAGCTCCTCGAGGGAGATACGAGCGGCTCTCGACATCATGGGTCTCACCCGATACCACACCGGCCGGCTGGAAGGTGTTGGCGGAACAGCCGCCCTCGCTGGTGGCCTGCGGAATACCGCGGGCGAGGCTCAGGATCGTGCCGCGACGGCTCGATGAGGTGCGATCTTGGTCTTCGACTGGCTGGACGCGATCGTGGGGCTCGCGCCGGGGTGCCTGTGGATGTGGTACTTCTGGCGCAAGGACGTGTGGGAGCCCGAGCCGAAGCTCGCGCTCGTGCGCGTGTTCCTGCTGGGAGCCGCGGCCGCCTGGCTCGTCTGTGTGCTGCGTCCGAGGCTCGAGAGCGCGTGGCTGCCCGCGGAGGCGGGGTGGCGGCTCGACCTCGCCGACGCATTCCTCGTGACCGCGTTGGGCGAGGAGTTCGCGAAGCTCGCGGCGTTCGCGCTCGGCGCGCTGTGGCTCTCCGAGTGGGACGAGCCCATGGACGGCATCGTCTACGGGACCGCGGCGGCGCTCGGCTTCGCGTCGCTCGAGAACGCGGTCTACGTCGCCACGTCGGAGAGTGCGTCCATCGTCCTCGTGCGCGCCTTCACCGCGAACCTCGGCCACGTCGCGTTCACGGCCGGCATGGGCTTCTTCGTGGGGCTCGGGAAGCTGCGCGGTCGCGCGCCGCTCTTCTGGACGATCGGTCTCGCCTTCGCGGTCCTCTTCCACGGGCTCTACGACTTGTTCGTGTTCTCGCGGCCCGACTGGAACGTGATCTCGTTGCTCGGAGTCCTGCCGGCGGCGCTCGTCCTGCTCGGGCTCAAGATCCGCTGGTCGCACGCGCGCTCGCCGCACCGGACGAAGGCCTCCGAGCGGTCGCCGATCGCTCGTCGAGCCGCCTGACGGAACCCGCGACTCGGACGGGGAGCGGGGAGCGCGGCCGTGCGCCGGCCGGCGGGAAGCCTGGGCGCGAATTCTCGACGCATACTTCGAGCCGGACGTGGCCGATGGCCCTACTCTCGTTCGCGTGACCGGCGAACGAGCTCTCCCCACACCTCCAGTCTGGTGGCGACCGTCCGCGCCCCGCTTGCTCGTGGGGTTCGTCGCGTTCGTGCTCCCACTCGCCGTCGGTCTCGCCTGGTTCCGGACGCACTTCGTCCGGCTCAGGGACACGGTGCGTCTCGTGGACGGATCGCTCGGCATCCGCGACCTGCACCGCATGCGCGCGAGCGAGGGACCGCCGATCGACGCGGAGGGCATCGTGCGCGTCCCGCTGTCCCGGGACGTGGTGAATGTCCTCGTCTCGGCCATGTGGGGCGGGAAAAGGTACGTGTACGACCCCTTGACGTACTTCAGGAATCGGCCCGACTTCCGCGGTGGCGCGCTCGATTTTCCCGAGCATCCCGACGGCGTCTTCGAGCCCGTGACGAACGGCATGGGGTTGCGCGAGGACGGGGAGCTGCGCGCCGAGAAGCCCGACCTGCGCATCCTCGTCACCGGGGACTCACACGCGGAGGGGGTGGTGCCCAATCGCGAGTCCTTCACCAACGTGCTCGAGACGCTCCTGGCCCGAGGAGATCCGTCGAGCGTCGAAGCGCTCAATGCCGCCTGCGGCGGTTATTCGGTCTACAACTACCTCGGCGTCCTCGAGAAGTACCTCCCTCTCGACCCCGACGTGTTCGTGATGGCGATCTACGGCGGCAACGACTTCGAGGGCGCGGTGACGTGGTACCGCTACTTCAGGCGCCTTCCGCCGGCGCGCGGCGACGCGCAGTTCGACCGCGATCAGGAGGCCGCGCGGCTGGTGTCCGTCCCCGCCGTCGCCCAGGCGTTGCGGCAGCTCGCTTTCTTCCACAGGTTCCCCGAGGAGCGCGAGCTCGGCCTGGCGGCCGGGCGCGAGGTGGTGCTCGAAGCAGAGCGGCTGTGTCGCGCGAACGGCATCCGCTTCCTGTGCGCGTACCTGCCGTCGGTGCTCGAGGTCCAGCCGGAGCTCGCCCGCGACGAGCTCGCGCGGACGGCGAAGGCCTACGGCCTGCCGCCGGAGGCCTTGGCCGAGGCGGCCGAGCTCGGCTCCACCTTCGTCGAGTTCCTGCGCGAGAGCGGCGTCGAGTTCGTCGACCTGCGCCCCGCCTTGGCGGCCTCGACCGAGCCCGCGTACTGGCGCACCGACTTGCACCTCAACACACACGGGCACCGACTCGTCGCGGAGGAGCTCGCCCGGAGATTCGGCGGCGACTGACGGCCGACTCCCCCGCGGCCGTGGTAGATCTACGGTCGCGGCGGGCTAGCCGCGCGAACGAGGGACGGCGAAGAGCGCGTCCGGAGAGTTGCGAGCAGCAAGCGTGGACAACGCCCGGCCGGGTGATCGTGCGACCCCGTGGCGGCCGAACGCGACGAGGGTCCTCCTGGGATTGGGCTCGTTCGCGATCGTGCTCGTTCCGGCGTTCGTCTGGTTGCGCGAACGGCCGGTTCCACCCACGGAGACGGTGCTCCTCGTCGACGGGACGCTCGGTATCCACGAGCTCCTGGAGCAGCGGTCGAGCGGGCAGCGCCCCATCGACGACCCGGGGATCGTCCGCAGCCCGGTCCCGCTGGAGGTCGTGCGCGTGCTCGTCCCCTCCGTGCGGAGCAACCGCTGCGTGTACGACCCGCTGACCTACTTCGGGAACCCACCCCGCCTGCGCGGCCAGTACGCGTTCTCCGAGCACCCCGAGGGCAGGATCCGGATCGTGACGAACGCGATGGGGCTGCGCGAGGACGAGGAGCTCCTCGCGGAGCGCCCCGACCTGCGCGTCCTCGTCACGGGGGACTCCCACACGGAGGGCGTCGTGCCCAATCGCGAGTCGTTCACGAACGTGCTCGAGGTGCTCCTCGGCGACGCGAGCCAGCCGCGGAGCGTCGAAGCGCTCAACGCCGCTTGCGGGGGCTACACGTTCTACAGCTACCTCGGCGTGCTCGAGAAGTACCTCGACCTGGACCCCGACGTGTTCGTCGTGACGGTGTACGGAGGCAACGACTTCGACGGCGCGGTCCCGTGGTATCGCTGGTTCCGACGCCTTCCGCCGGGCCGGAGCGACAAGCTCTTCACGCAGATGCAGAAGGCCGCGCGGCGCGCCTCCGTGCCGGCGTTCGCCCAGGCGGTGCGGCAGGTCGCCTTCTTCCGGACGTTTCCCGAGGAGCTCGACCTCGCGCTCGCCGCAGCGCGCGAGGTGGCCCTCGAAGCCGATCGCCTCTGCCGCGAGCACGCCATCCGGCTCGTGTTCGTGTACCTGCCGTCGGTCCTCGAGGCGCAGCCGTGGGTTGCAGGTGCCGCGCTCGCGCGCACGGCCGAGGCCTTCGATCTGTCGCAGGAGGACCTCGCCGGCTCGGGCGAGCCGGGCCGGAGATGGGTCGAGTTCCTGCGGGCGAACGACATCGAGTGCGTCGACCTGCTCCCCATCCTGTCGGAAGCCGAGGAGCCCGCATACTGGCGGACCGACCACCACCTGAATACGCACGGACACCGTCTCGTGGCCGAGGCGCTCGCCCAGCGTCTCGGCGCGGATGGGAGGCGCTGAGGCGTCGGCTCCCTACGGAAGCTCCGCGGTGGCCGCGGCGTCAGATCCGCTTCTCGTAGACGCGGCCCTTCTCGAAGTACTCGTTCTCCGCGCCGATCTTGTCCAGGTCGTAGCGCCGGCCCTCGAGCAGGCTCCGGCAAGCCATGATGCCCATCTCCAGACTGTGGTCCTGATTCGTGTACTTGAAGCGGCCCGGGCGTCCGACGAAGTGCAGGTTCTCGATCCCGTCCAGGTAGGCCTTGATGACGTCGAGGTTGTGCGTGTAGGTCATGTCGTAGACCGGATAGACGAAGCGCCGACGCCCGAGGTAGGCGTTGCGGACGTCCTCGCGGCGGAAGAAACCGAACTCCTCGAAGTAGGGCAGGACGAGCTCGAGCACCTCTTCCTTCGACATCGTCCAGACGGGATCGGTCTCGAACGCGAAGAACTCGATGAACAGGGACGTCTTGTCCGGGGGCGCCATGTCCGCGCTGAAGTTCTTCATCTCGCTGACGCGACCGAACGGGATCTCCTTGTTGGGGAAGTAGATCCAGTTGTCCTGCGTGACGCGCGGCTTGTCGAGCGTGACGAACAGGTAGACCTGGCTGCGCCAGCGCAGGGCAGCCGCGGCGCGCAGCACTTCCACGGGAGGCGCGGGCTCGAGCAGCTCGAGGAAGCGCGTGACGGGAATGGACTCGACGACCGCGTCCGGACGGCTCGTCCGAATGGCTCCGTCGATCGAGAGCTCGACCTCGCGGATCCGGCCGCCCGAATGCCGGATGCGCGTGGGGAAGCTCCGCAGGTGGATCGTCGAGCCGACCTCCTTCAGGCGTTCGGCGATGCGCTCGTAGATCAGCCCCGTGCCGAAGCGCGGGTAATAGAACTCGTCGACCAGCGACTTCGGAGTCACACCGCCCTTGCGGATGAAGAGCGTGTTCTTGAAGAGCGAGAGGAGGTTGAGCCCGCTGATCCGCTGTTTCGCCCAGTCCGGATGGATCGTGGCGGCGGGGATGCCCCAGATCTTCTCCGTGTAGTTGATCATGCTGAACTCGGCCAGGGACCGGCCGAAGTTCGACACGACGTGGTCCTCGAACGTGACGATCGGTTTGCCGAGCGGGCCGTAGCGGATCCTCGCCGCGAAGTAGTCGAGCGCGATGCGCAGCGCCTTGAGCGGTCCGATGTTCCGCAGCACTTGGAACGCGTTGACGGGGTAGTCGAAGAACTTCCCGTCGATGTACTGACGCGTGAAGCGCGGGACCGTCCGCCATTCTTCGTGCAAGAGGTCCTCGATGAACGCGTAGAGGTACTCGTTCTTCGAGAAGAATCGGTGGGGACCGATGTCGGTGCGGAAGACGAGCTCGCCCTCGCGCCCCTCGCGGAACGTGAGCGTTTTCGCGAGCCCTCCAATGGCCTCGTCGCGCTCGACCAGCGTGGCCTTCTTCCCGGCGTGCGCGAGCTCCATGGCGCAGGCCAACCCCGCGGGGCCCGCACCGATGATGAGGATCTCGCCGTCCATGGTCGTGCCGGACTCCGTCGCGATGGAGATCGAGCCGTTGCGCCCGGTGCTGCGGCTCGGAACACGGGAGCTCGGCTACGACGAGGGCGCGAGATCCTAGCAGATGGAGCCGAGGCGACAACGACCGGATCCCGTCGCAGGTAGCATGCGTCGATGTCGCGTTTCGCCATGCTGTCGGTGCTGTTCGCCGCCGCCTGCGCTCGTTCGGATCCGGAGCCGGAAATGCTCCGAACGCCGCCGGTGTTCGTCGACGACGAAGCTCCGTATCGCCTCGATCCGGGTCTCGTCTCGCGCTCGGCGTCCTTCGAGAACCCGACGGGCGCGAAAGGCGCGGGCGGGACCGCCGCGAGTCCGCTCGGCGTCGGTCGCAAGGGCAGGCCGGCGCGCATGCTCGCCGCCGGGGAGAAGGTCGTGCTGCTCGACGTCGACGGGCCGGGAACGATCCGTCACATCTGGATGACGACGCTCTCGGAGCCTTGGGTCCTGCGCAGCGCCGTGGTGCGCGCCTACTGGGACGATCAAGCGCATCCGAGCATCGAGGCGCCGCTCGGCGACCTCTTCGGCTTCGCGCACGGCGCGGTCGTGCCCTACCAGTCGGCGGTGCACTCCGTGGGCGTGAAGGCGGCTCTCAACCTGTGGCTGCCCATGCCCTTCACGCGGGGGGCGCGGATCGAGCTCGCGAACGAGGGCGCGAGCGCGATGCCGCTCTTCTACCAGGTCGACTTCACGCAGGGCGACCTGCACGCCGAGGACGTCGGGCGACTGCACGTGCTCTTCCGGCGCGAGAATCCGACGGCGCTCGGACGCGACTTCGAGCTCCTTCCGAAACGCAGCGGGATGGGGCGCTACCTCGGCGCGGTGATCGGCGTCCGGGCCCTGTCGGAGGGTTGGTGGGGCGAGGGCGAGATGAAGGTCCATCTCGACGGCGACGACTCCTTCGCGACCATCGTGGGCACGGGCAGCGAGGACTACGTGTGCCTGTCCTGGGGCATCCAGCCGACGCCGTTCTGGTACCACGGCGCGAGCCTGAAGGCCGAGGGCTTCGTGTCGATGTACCGCTGGCACTTGCCCGACCCGATCTACTGGAGCACGGACGCGCGCGTGTCGATCCAGCAGATCGGCCACAAGGGCGAGACGCTCGATCCCGACCGCTACCTCGAGCAGCTCGTGGAGCGCGCCGACGACTGGTCGAGCGCCACCTTCTGGTACGAGCCCGTGCCGAGCGCGCCGCTGCCTCCGATTCCGGACGTCGCGGCGCGCACGGCGAGCATCTGGGGTGGATCGTGAATCCCGACCCTGGTTCGGGACACTAGTTCGCCGTCTCGACGACGCGGAATATCCCGCCCGCGTGCGGCAGATCCGGCTCGGTCATCGTTGCACAGAAGACCAAGCGGTCCTCGTCGTCGAAGGCCAGGTTCGAGATCCGCGCGTTCTTGATTCCGGTTGCGACGGGCAAATCGAGATAGGGGCGATTGGGCGTCTTCGGCTCCGCGCGCTTGTCGTTGCCGTCGAAGGGGTGAGCGGGATCGGGCTCGAACCGCCACACGCGGCCCTCGCGCGAGGCGCTGACGTAGAGCCGACCCTTGCCGTCGATGGCGATGTCCCACAGGTCGGCGCTGCGACCGGCGGCGGGATCGAAGGGCTCGAACTCCGCGATCAGCTCGCCGATCGCGGGCTGCACCAAGCTCCCGTCTTCGAGGAGTGGGAAGCGCAGCACGATGTTCGTGGTGCGAAAGGCCACGTACAGCCACCCAGGGTGCCCCGCCACCGCGCTGTGTCCTTGGACGGGAATCGTGCGGACCTTCCCGTCGATCCGCACCTGCGCTTCTTCCCCGAGCACCACTTCGGCGAACGGCGCCGGCGCACTCGGATCGTGGCGGATCTCGCGTAGGTCGTAGCGCGCGAGCGTGTGGTTGTCCTTGCCGACCGCGTAGAGCCAGGACCCGACCACTGCGCAGCCATTGGGGCCGTTCAGGAGTCCATGGGGCGGAGCGTATTTCTTCGGGTCGTGGTGCGGGTAGTACTCGTTGGAGATCCACGGACCGAGTTCGGATTCGGGCACGACGCCGGCGTCGTGCATCTCCACGATGCCCCAGCGCTGGGTTCGCAGGTCGTAGCGATAGAGCGCGTCGGTCGCGTTCTTCCGGAAGTACGGCTTCTCGCCCATGTCCACGCCCGAGTAGGCGCAGAAGATCAGGTTCCGCGACGCCGAGTCGAAGGCGAGCGTGCAGTAGGGGCGATTCATGAACACGTCCTCGATCGCCGGTCGGCTGCGGTCGAACTCGTGGACGATGCGGGGATCGGGCTCGGCCAGGACGCGGGCGTTCGCGAGCAGGGCCGGGCTCGGAACTCTGCCCGGCTCGTAGGGCTCGGCGATCGTCGGATCGACGCTGTACAGCCGGGCGGCGTAGTCCTCGTAGGCCGGGTCGGGTCCGCCGTAGTTCCGGTGGCGCCCGCGAGCCAGGACCACGAACTCACCGTCGACGAGCGCGATGCCTCGGGGCCAGGGAACCCCCGCGCTCAAGCGCTCGAGCCGAAGATTCGGAAGGTCTTGGGAGCGCTGCGGGGTTCGAACCGCGATTCCCGGCTGGGAGGCGACGGATCCCGAATCGGGCGCCGCGACCGGATAGGTGTTCTCCGGCGCCTCTGCCGGCTCGGAAGGGGTGCTCGAGCAACCCGTCGCGAAGAAGAAGGAGAAGGAGAGGAGGGACGAGATCGCGAAGGGCTTCCAGTTCATCGTCGGGTGCTCGGGTCGAGTCGGAAGGAAGGGCACCCCGCCGGGCAATCGCCGTACCTCCAGGTTCCTGCACGGGGTGGGGGTGGGCGAAGTGCGAGTCGCCGTTCCCGCTTCGAAACAGGAATGGCTGCTCGGCGGCCGCTCCACGGCGAAGACACGCGCGCCGTCATGCCTTTCGAGAGCCACGCGCAGCGTGCTAGATTCACCTTCGGACCGAAGTCAGAGGAGTTGACGCGATGGTTCGTCCAGTCGAGTTCCCCTTCGCGATCGTGCTCACGGCCGTTCTCGCGCACGCGGCCCACGCGCAAGTCGTTCTCGATCCAGGGTTGCCGAGCGCGAGCGCGCCGAAGGATCCGGTGCTGTACGCGGCCGTGACCGACGGCAGCACGGGCGGGCTGCTGGAAGTGCGCGGCGGACCGCCGTGGTCTGTCGAGCTGCTCGCCGAGACGAGCGGCGGAGAATGGCTGCGGGTGTTCGGGAAGCACGTCTTCGTGCTCGACGTCTTCGGCAGCACGATCACCATGGTCCAGCGCGACGGCCGGAGCACGCCCGTCGTGATCGACCTCGGGGCGAACAGCCAGCCCCAGGACGTTCACGTCGTCGGCAACGAGGCCTTCGTCACGCGGCGCAACGACCCCGTGCTCCTGCGCGTCGATCTCGCGACCGGCGCGGCGACTCCCGTGGCGGATCTCTCCGTGCTCGCCGATCCTCAGGAGGAGGTGACGCTGCGCACGATGGAGCGCCACCGGAACCGACTCTTCGTGCAGGTGGGCTTCGTCGTTCGGGGCGACGCTCTCCAGGCAGGCGACAGCCGCGGCGTGCTCGCGGTGCTGGACGTCTCCACGAAGCAGCTGATCGACGCGGATCCCTCCCAGCCCGGCGTCCAGGGGATCGCGCTCGCCGGAGCGCCGCCGCGCGGCCGCATGCAGGTGCTGGCGGACAAGCTCTACGTCAGCACGACGGACAGCCATCTCGACAACCGCGGCGGGATCGAGATCGTCGATCTCGTCACGCTCCAGTCGGTCGGCTACGCGTTGACCGAAGAGCATTTCGGCGCCGACCTCGGCGGATTCGTGATGACTTCGACGAAGGGCGGGTACTTCGTCTTCCACACGGACATCGTCGCTTCGACGCACCTCGAGCCGTTCACGGTCGCGGGCGGCGTCGACCCCGGTCCGGAGATGATCGTGCTGCTCGGCGAAGCCCTGGACTCGCTCGCCTACGATCCCCTCGCAGGACGGATCTACCTTCCGACCGGCTTCGCATTCTTCCCCCCGACCGGGATCTACGCCTTCGACACGCGGACCAACGAGCCCGTCGAGGGACCGATCGTGACGGGCATGAAGCCGCGCGACATCCTGCTCGCCTACTAGCGCCCCGAACCAGAAGTTCGCGAACGAAATCGAGCCGCCTGCAGCTCCCTGGCTGCGTTGCGCCTCCTTCGAAACTCGATCAGAGTCAGGTCGTCGGCGCGCTCGAGCCCACGACTCGAGGACGCCGTGACCTCGAATCGCGGCGCGTCTATCCTCTCGAGTCGTGCTTCCCCCTTCCCTCGCGTCCTTGGCGTTCTTCGCCGCCGTCTCGACCACTCGCGCGCAGCACGAAGATTCAGAGATCGAGCTCGCCTGGGCGGATCTCGAGCAAAGCGAACGCGTCGAGGTCGCGGAGTGGTTCCGGCTCGAGTTGAAGGGGCTCGGCACCCTCGTCGGTCGACTCGTCGAGGACGTCTCGCGGCGCGCCGACATCGACCCGTGGTTCTGGCCGGACGCGGGCCCGGCTCCCTTCTTCGATCCCGGTGGGGCTCGGCGCCGGCTCGAGCCCGACTCCGAGCGAGTCGCGAACCTGCGCGCGAAGGTGGGGGGCGCCGCGCCGGAACTCTGGAGCTACGACTTCGCCACGCGTCGCCTGATTCGGAGCGGCGACCCGAAGGATCCCGACCGCGTCCTGCGGGACGCTCTCGCCGGCCGGCACCCCGACCTGGTCTACGCCCTCGCGACGGTCGAGCGAATGCTCGACGACGGCCGCCTGCAAGAGACCTTCAGCGCCCTCGCTCACGCCTACTCCGAGCCCGACGGGGCCGTGCATCCCGACGTCACGCTCTACGACGTCCTGGCTGCGGACGAGCCCCTCCTCCTCGGCGACGTGGACGCCGTCGGCATCGTGCGCTGGATCCAGGGCGAAGAGACGCCATGGAAGGCGCCCGTCGAGGCGGACCGCAGGCCCGAGCTCGATCTCGCGATCCGCGCTCTCTTCCAGGAAGCCCGGTCGTGGCGTGCGACCGTGCGGGGCGTCGCGCGCGCCTTCCTCGTGGGCAACGAGCACGGCGGCCTGGTGGACGATCCGCTCTTGCTCCAGGCGCTGTGGTTGTCGGCGGATTCGGATCCGGCGCGCCTCGCGCGGCGCCTGCCCGGACCCGATCGACGCGAGCGCTTCTTCGCGGAGTGGGCGGAGACCGTCCGGCTCCAGAAGCTGCGCACGAACGCGACCTATCGCCAACGCGCTCTGGCCGCCGACGGCGCGCGCATGCGCGCGTTGTTCGACGACATCTTGGTCCGGTTCGGCGCCTACGAGCCGCGGCCGCCCCCGAAGCCGCCCGAGCCCGAAGCGACCGTCGCCGTGCCCGCCGCGCCCGTGCTCGAGGTCGACGCCGCAGGCGAGGCGGCGCTGTTCGAACGCGTCGCGAAGCTCGACCGTCGCCGCCGCGACACGCTCCTTTCGCGCTGTGTCGCGGCTGCGCGGGCGAGCGGAGCGATGCAGGTCGAGTTGGTGCGGAAATGGATCGAAGAGGCGGGGGTCGCGGTCGAGCAGCTCGAGCCCCCGACGGACTTCGGCGCGCACGATGCGAAGGTCTACGGCGGCGGCTCGCCGCGGCGGCTGGCCGAACCCAGCGATCGCATCTGGGAGAGGCTCGTCGACAAGATCGAGTTCGAGCCGCCGCCGCCCTGGCCGCGCCGCGTCCAGTACGAGTTCGCGAGCGGAAAGCTCGTCGCCCTGCCGCCGCCGCCGAAGGCCAAGAAAGGGCAGGACGAGCTGAGCGAGCTACGCCTCCTGCTGCGCGGCATCCTCCCCGACCAGGACCTCGCGCTGGCGGCCGTTCAGAAGTCGCTCGACCGCCTGGCCAGCCTGCGTCGCGAGGCGGAGTTCTTCGCGCACCTCTACTGCGATCGCGAGGCCAATGCCTATGCCGGCATCACCCTCGGCGACGCGTGGTCGAGCGATTTCGAGTTCGAGGTTCCCGACGTCGACGCGCTGGCCTACATCGACAAGCTCTGGCACGACGGCAGCGTGAAGCCGCCCTTGTCGCAGGCCGATCACGATCGCTGGTACCCGCGGATGGGCGATTCGCTGCGGAAGTTGCGGACCCGCGTCCACGTGATCGACGCGCTCGCGGCGGTCTGGTTCGAGGGGCGCCCGGAGCTCCCGCACGGCTACGACGCGAGCATCGACATCCTCCATGCCGTGATCGCCGGAGCGGGAGAGAGCACGCAAGAGCTGGCCGACCGCCTCGAGCGAGACCGTTCCGACTTCGTGCAGAACGCCCTGCGCGACGTCTCCCACGGGGGGCACGCGGCATGGAACGCGGGCAACGCGCGCCGTGACGAACTCCTGCGCGGCGCGCGGCTCATCCGCGGAGCCGTACTGGACGTGCTCGCGGCCGAAGGACATCTCGGGACCTGACCGGCTCGAACGAGCGCGGGGCGCTATGATCGGCGTCGACGGGGATCCCGATGGAAGCGTTCGAGCAGTCGCAGGAAGCGCGCCTCCACGAAGCGATCGCGCACGATCTCAACAACCTCCTGGCAGCGATCGGCGGATACGCGGATCAGGTCGGCGCCATGCTCGCTCCCGGCGACCCGGCGCGACGCGATCTCGAGCAGATCCACGTCGTCGTGCGGCAGATCTCGATCCTCGCGAACCTGATCCACCACGGTCCGCCGACTTCTCCGACTCCCGTCGAGCTCGCTCAAATCGTTCGCATGGCTGCTCGGCTCGCGCGCATGACCCTCCGCGAAGTCGACGTGCGCATGGACGACGTTCCGACCGGAACGATCGTGTACGCCGACCCCGTACACCTGCTCCGCGTCGTGCTCGATCTCGTGCGCTGGATGTCGGAGAGCTCCGCGAACGCCGGTGCGGTCGCCCCGACCGTGGTCTTCTCCCTGGCCGAGCGCGGTGCGCTGAGGGGCGTGCGCGTCACGAGCCCCCGGACCGATGGCAGCCGTCCCTCGGATGCGGTGCGCGCGCGTGCGCGCGCGATGGGCGCCGAGCTCGTGGGCGCAGACGGTACGTGGGAGTTGCTCCTTTCCACCGACCCCGGTGCGGAGCACGGCCGAAGCAAGAGTTCGCGTCTGCGCCGGGTGCTCGTGGCGGAGTCCAACGCCCTCTTGCGATCGTTCCTCGTGTCGGCGCTCGACGCCGAGTGCGTCGACCAGGCCTCGAGCGGCGCGGCAGCCGACCTGATCCTGCGGACACGCGTCGACGGCTTGGACCTCGTGGTCCTGTCCCTGGATCTCGACCACCTCGACGTCCTCGCACGGTACCGTGAGCTCCGGGCGACGAACCAGGAGACCTGGTTCGTCTTCATCTGCCGGGACGGATACCCACGCTCGGAGCTCCTACGACTCGCCGAAGCCGACGCTCGCGCGCTCGTCGTGTTCAAGCCGTTCAGCGTGGCGCACCTGGCGCAGACGATCGATCACATGACGGCGACGCGCATCGCTCGCTCGAGACGAGGGGAGAATTGAATCGATGAGCCCGATATCCGTGATGGTGGTGGACGATCACGCCATGGTGCGATCCGCGCTCGCACGGGACCTGGACCGCGATCCCGAGTTGCGCGTGATCGCGGAGGCTGCGGACGCGGAACAAGCCGTCGACCGAGCAATCGAGCGGCGCCCGGACGTCGTGATCATGGACATCGACATGCCCGGCCCGACCTGCTTCGCAGCCGCCCGACGCATGGTGGAGGAGTGTCCCACCACCAAGGTCATCTTCCTCTCGGCTTTCTTCCACGATCACTACGTGGAGGAGGCGCTGGCGGCGAAGGCGCGCGGCTACCTCACGAAGCGCGAGCCGCAGGAGTCGCTCATCGCCGCGATCAAGGAGGTCGCGCGCGGCGGAGTGTGCTTCTCGGAGGAGGTTCGCAAGCGCATCGTCGTCGACGACCAGGGCGTGCACTTGGGAGCGGAGCACACGCGCGGTTCGAAGTTGACGGGACGCGAGGTGGAGGTCCTGCGCTACCTCGCGCGCGGCATGTCCAAGAAGGAGATCGCCGGAACGATGCACCGCAGCGTCAAGACGATCGAGAACCACTGCTCGAACATCATGAAGAAGCTCGACATCCACGATCGCGTCGAGCTCGCGCTCTACGCGATCCGCGAGGGCCTCGCGGAGGCGTAGCACGCCGCGGCTGCGGCTGTGGGGAGGCTTCCTCCGAGACCGCAAGACGCAAAGGCCGCACTTCGCCGTTGCACTCGCTCAGAGCTCAGGGGGTTTCCCCCGCGTCCCACGGCGGTGGAACGAGCCTGCGCTTGCCGTCGGCGCTGCGGCACGGCGCCTCGCCGCTCCGTCCGGGGTCGGGCTCGGCGAAGTCGCGGTCCCAGAGCTGACAGGTCACTTCGCGGTGTTTCTGGTCGAGGCCCTCGCAGTAGTTCGTGTACACGCAGCGCCGCACCTCGCCCCCGCGCCCGAGCTCGACCTTCCGGAACCAATCCGGGTCCGCCAGGCTCTGGCGAGCGGCGGCGACGACGTCGCAGTCGCCGCGGCGCAGCGCAGCGTCCGCGAGCTCGAAGGTGTTGATGCCGCCGGCGCCGACGACGGGCGTCGTGAAACCGCGCTCCCGGATCCGTGAGCGAATGACGGCGACGAGCGGCAGGTTGCGCCCGAAGGGACCGGGCGGATCGATGCGCACGGTGGGCATGCACTCGTGTCCGCTCGCGCCCGTGTAGGGGTAGACGGCCTCGCCGACCTTGGGCTGCTTGGCGTCGTCGAACTTGCCGCCGCGCGAGACGGACAGGAAGTCCATGCCCGCTTCGGCGAAGCGCTCGGCGTAGTACGCGGCGTCGTCGACCCGGCTGCCGCCTGCGATGATCTCGTCGGAGAGGAAGCGGCACCCGACCGTGTAATCCGCGCCGACGCGCTCGCGAACGCGGGCGAAGACCTCGAGCGGGAGGCGCACGCGGTTCGCCGGACTGCCCCCGTAGCCGTCGGCGCGCTCGTTCGTGCGCGAGAGGAACGACGCCATCGTGTAGGCGTGCGCGTAGTGCAGCTCGACGCCGTCGAAGCCGGCATCTTGCGCGCGACGGGCGGCATCCGCGAAGAGGTCGGGCAGCACGCGCGGGAGCTCGGCCACGTGCGGCAGGTGCACGTCGCCCACGCGATCGCGATGGCCCATGAGCAAGTCCTCGCGCTCGCGCGGGGTGAGGATGCCTTCGAGGTCGTCGTCGGGGAGCGCCGCGAGGGCCGCGCGCACCTCCGCCTCCGGCGCGTGGCGCGCGAGAGCTCCGCGCTCGGCGAGGGCCGCGCGGTGTGCCTCGGTGATCGCGAGGAAGCGCGCGAGGAACGTCTCGCGCGGCGGCCGCCGCCGGATGGCGAGGAAGTCGATGATCTGGATCAAGAGCCGCGTCTCGCCTCCCGAACGCTCGCGCACCGTGCGCACGAGCTCGCGCAGTCCGGGGAGGAAGCGCTCGTGCCCGATGCGCAGGAGCGGTCCGCTCGGAACGTCGCGGATGCCGGTGGCCTCGACGACCAGCACGCCCGGACGCCCGCCTGCGAAACGCCCGTACCAGTCGAGCACGGCGGGCGTCACGAAGCCCTCCTCCGTCGCGCGCCAGGGCACCATCGCGGGGACCCAAGTGCGCGAGCGCGCCACGAACGAGCCGATGCAGAGCGGCTGGAACAGCGGGCTCGCCGCCGCCTCCGCGCGCGTCGGCCAGCGCGCCGCCTCGATCGGATGGGCGCCCACGGGGACATGGTAGGCGCGCCGGGTCGTGGGCCGGCAACGCGATCCACTCCCGCGCATCCAAGCCCACGTCGCGGGCGAGCAGCCGGAGGGCGAGCGCACGCACGACCGTGGAGCGTTCCCGCGGGCTCCGGGCGACGGCTCGCGAGTTCGGCGAGAACCCTGCCGCTGGCGAGCGAGCTCGCGCGACGACACACTCCGCCGATGGCCTTGGAGGCGACGCGACTCGTGCTCGTGACCGGCGCGAGCCGCGGCATCGGCGCGGCCATCGCGCGCCACCTCGCCGCCGCCGGAAAGTCGGTCGTGGCGGCCGCGCGCACGCAGGCCGCCTGCGAGGGCCTCTGCGACGAGCTGCATTCGGCCCACGGCGTCCTCGCGATCGCGGTGCGGATGGACGTCGGCGACCCGCGCTCGATCCGCGAAGCCGTGGAGGAGGCGCAGCGCCGGACGCATGCGTTCGGTCCCATCGACGGCCTGGTGAACGACGCCGGCGTGGCGCTGAGCGCACCGCTCCTCGGGAACGCCGAGGGGGAGCTGCACGAGCTCCACATGCGCGTCAACTACCACGGTGCGCGCCGCGTGGCGGAAGCTCTGCTCCCGGACATGCGCGCGCGCGGCCGCGGGGCCATCGTGAACGTCGCCTCCTCCGCGGGTCTGCGCGGCTATCCCTACGTTTCCGCCTACTGCGCGTCGAAGCACGCGCTCGTGGGCTGGACGCGCGCCGCGGCGCTCGAGCTCGCCGAAACCGGCGTGCGCGTCCACGCCGTGTGCCCGCACTACGTCGAGTCGCCGATGCTCGCGGAATCCGTGCGGCGCATCGTCGCGAAGACCGGGAAGAGCGAGGCCGATGCGCGGGCCTTCTTCGCGGACCAGAACCCCGGCGGGCGGCTCGTGACGCCCGAGGAAGTCGCCCGCGAGGTCGCGCGCCTGCTCGACTCGGAGAAGACCGGCGAGATCGTCGAGCTCGACGGCTCGGCGTGAGCACTGTCGGGAAGGCCGGACGCCGCCACCCGGCGCGGGGAGTGAGCGGACCCCGCGCGGAACGGCGGGAAGAGTCCCGCCCAGCTCCTCGAGCACGTCGCCCGCGATCCGCTCGTGCTGTGGGGCTGGAATCCGGGGGCCGGCCGAGCCCCGGTGTCGGTCTCGCACGAGCGCTTCGTCGACGCCATGCGGGCGTGGATCGCCGACGACTGCGGCTGTCCGTAGGTCTGCGCGTGACGCATTCCTTCTATCCGGCGCGACCGGTCGCGGGGAGACTGGCTCGCATCGCGGGCGGAACCCGCGGGAAGTGAAGACCATGACCAACGCAGCCAAGCTCACGACCGGGATCTCCCTGGCCCTCGCCGCCCTCTCGCTCTCCCTCGCCGCAGCCGCGGGGCAAGGGGCTCCAGCCGCAGGCGAGTTGGAGCTCGAAGACCTGGGCTGGATGGCCGGCCACTGGATGCTGCAGGAAGCGGGCGGCACGACGGAGGAGCTCTGGATGCCGGCGCGCGGCGGGATGATGCTCGGGCTGAATCGCTCGGTTCAGAAAGGGCGCGCGCGCGGCAGCTTCGAGTACCTGCGGATCGTCGAGGACCCCGAGCACGGCGGCGTCGTGTACCTCGCGAGCCCCGGCGGCGGTCCGCCGACGCCGTTCCGACTGACCGAGGTCGACGGGAAGCACGCCGTGTTCGAGAACCCCGAGCACGACTTCCCCAAGCGTATCGAGTACCGACTCGAGGGCGAGAAACTGACGGCATCCATCGCGGGCGACACGCCCGGTCCATCCTGGAGCTTCGAGCGCGTCGGACACGTCGAGTAGCGGATACGGGTTGCGCACCGCCGCTCGGAACGACTAGGGTCTCTGCGCGGTGCAGATCCTCCAACCCGACGGCTGGAAAGCTCCCAAGGGCTACAGCAACGGCATCGCCGTCGAAGGTCCGGGCCGCCACGTGTTCGTCGCCGGCCAGATCGCGTGGGACGCCGAGCAGCGCCTGGTGGGGAAGGGGAGCTTCGCCGCGCAGTTCGAGCGCGCGCTCCTGAACGTCGTCCTCGTGCTCGCCGCCGGCCGCGCGCAGCCTGCGCACGTGTGCCGCGTCACGATCTTCGTCACCGACAAGCGCGCGTACCAGGCCGAGCAGAAAACCGTCGGCGCCGCCTGGCGCGCCCACATGGGTGCGCACTACCCCGCCATGTCGCTCGTGCAGGTCGCCGATCTGCTCGAGGACGGCGCCCTGGTCGAAATCGAGGCGACGGCTTTCGTGCCCGCGTAGACCGAGGCGCGCTCCGGTGTCGTGCCGCCCCAGGTCAGGAGTGGAGTTGACTTCCCCGGCTCACTCGCCGACGAGGTTCGTCACGACGGCAACGCCGGTCGTTGTCGTGATGAATTGACCGGCAAACGTCTGCAGGACGAGGTCGGGAATGCCGTCGAGATCCACGTCGCCGACCGAGTGTCGGGAAAAGGTCCCGGGATCGAAGTACGTGCTGGGAGCGGAGAACGATCCATCGCCGTTGCCATGGAATACACGCACTTCCTTGGACGCGTCGAGCACGTCGGGCAACCCGTCGTCGTCCAAGTCGACCAGCGAAAACTCTCCAGATTTGGCCCCGGGCGGGCCGAGTACGGGCGCTGCGAACGTCGCGTCGCCGTTGCTGAGCAGACAGTTCAGCTCGTCCGAAACTTTCACACAGATGTCGTCGTCGCCGTCGCGGTCGAGATCACCTGCCTCGAGATAACTGATTCCGTTGGGCATGTTGGCGACGAAGATCGGCGTCCCGAACGTGCCGTCGCCCTGGTTCAACAGGATCGAGATGTCCTCGTCGAATTGGCCGCCTATCGCGAAGTCGATGTACGGGTCGCCGTCGAAGTGACCGACGGCTACGGCATGGAAGGGATTGGTTTGATCGGGGGGAGAAAAGGGGTCCGTCATCTCCCATCCAAGATCGAACGTACCGTCGCCGTTTCCGAGCAGCACGCAAAGCCTGATCGCCGAGCTCGTAGCCAGGTCGAGGATCTGATCCCCGTTCATGTCCACGGCGAACACATCGTCGTTCTCGGCTTCGAGGACCGGGAGCATCGCGCCGAAGGTGCCGTCTCCCATTCCGAGATGCACGGCCATGTCGTGCACCCCCCAACCGAGAACGTCGAGAGCACCGTCCGAGTCGAAGTCGTCGACGAGGACGCCCTTGCTGAGGTTCAGACTCGGGTACGTGACCATGGGGCCGAACGTACCGTCGCCATTCCCGAGCAGCACGGCGATGGAGTTGCCGTTCGCTCCACCGATCAAGTCCGTGTCGCCATCGTCATCGACGTCGCCGATCGCGGCCGCCTGTTGCAGGACGACGGCGTCGTGGATCGGCGGGCTCTGCAACGTCCCGTCGCCGTTGCCGAAGAGGATCCTGACACCAGAGTCGCCCATGAGGACATCGCGCGCTCCGTCTGAGTCCACGTCGACCAACGACAGGCAAACCAAGCCGCTTTCCTTCAAGAACGGCCGGCGTGAGGCGAACGTCCCGTCGCCGTTGCTCGGAACGACGACGCAGTCGTTCCACTGCTGGCCGTAGACGAGATCGTCCACGAGGTCGCCGTCCATGTCGGCGAGGTCGACCATCACCACCCTGGGGTCGACCTGGTCGGGGTAGATCTCGGCTCCGAAGGTCCCGTCGCCATTGCCAAGGCGCACGCCGACTGGCTCGGCGTCGTCGTACGAGATGGCGAAGTCGACGTGGCCGTCCCCGCTCAGGTGGCCGAGCTCGACGGCGATCGGCGCGTTCTGCGTCGCCATCACCATCGGGGGAAGGAAGCTGCCGGAACCGGCCCCCAGCACGACCGAGATCGAGTCGCCGAACATCAGCGGGGCGATCAGGTCGAGATCCCCGTTCTCGTCGAAGTCGGCGATCTCGACGTCCCACAGCCCCGAGCCTCCCGGCCCGCTCCCCGCGGGGACGAAGGTCGGCGCGCCGAACGCGCCGTTCCCGTCGCCGAAGAGCACGGCGAAGCGCGCTTCCTTGCTGTTCGCCACGGCGATGTCGAGGAAGCCGTCCTCATCGAGGTCCGCGATCGCCGTCGCGATCGAGCCCTTGCCGGAGAAGTAGCGCACTTCGCCCGTGAAGCCGCCCGCGCCGTCCCCGAGCAGCACCGAGACGTCGGTGTTGGTCGATCCCGCCGGACCCTTGTTCGCCACGACTGCGTCGAGGAACGAATCGCCGTCCAGGAACGCCAAGTCGAGCGACGACGGCGTGATGCCCGTGAGCAGCGTCGAGATCGGCGCGCCGAAGCCGCCCGCCAGTTGGCCCGGGCGCACGACGAGGGCATCCGCCCCCTCCGTCTCGAGCGTCACGAGGTCGCCGAGGGCGTCGCCGTCCATGTCGCCGAAGGCGATCTCGATCGGGTTGCCCGAGTCGGACACGAGCGTCGTCCCCTGGAAGAAGAGCGGCTCGCTCACGCTGCCGACGCGCAGCCGCACGGCGTTGGTGATGGCGAGTCCGCCGGGCGCGCCGCTGTCGAACACCAGGGCCTGGAAGGTCGCACCCTCCCCACACAGGTCGATCGGCACGTCGGGAGTGTTCAGGAGGAGCGGCGACTTGCCGAGCACGTTCGTGTTGAAGAACTTCGTGCTCCAAGGAAGGCTTGGCCACACCGTGGCTCCGGTGGGGGCGTGCAGCGTCGGGTTCTCGAAGCCGCCGTAGATCAGCACTCCTGGAGTGAACGGCGTGGCGCGCTCGACCCGCAACGCGAAATTGCCTCCGACCACCGGCGCGCCCTTGGGCGTGCGCAGCAGCGGCTCGCTCGTGCCGGCGTCGAGCTCGTTGAGCACGACCTCGTCGCCGCACTGGGCGCGCGGAGCGTTCGAGAGCGCCAGCGCCGCGAGATAGCCCACGGTCAGGCCCGACCACCGTCTCCTGAGTTCGCGTCTGAACTTCGACATCGGTGTCTCCCCGGATCGCGCCTTCACCGTGGAATACGGCCCACGCGCTCGATGGGAGCCTAGCACGGGCCCGAGCTTCCGGGTGCCTACGACCTCTCCGTAGCGATCGAAGCCGAGGGTCCACGCGGATACCGCCGCTGCCCCGATTCCGCTACCCTCCTCGCCGAGGTGGCGCGTCATGAACCCCAAGCATTTCCGGTACGCGGAGAAGGATGGTGTCGCCACGATCCGGCTCGATCGGCCGGAGCGGCTGAACGCGCTGACCTTCGACTCCTATGCGGAGCTGCGCGACGCGTTCCCGGCGCTCGGGAAACGCGACTCGGTGCGCTGCGTCGTGATCACCGGCACCGGGCGCGGGTTCTGCTCGGGCGGCGACGTCAAGGACATCATCGGCAAGCTCTTCGGCGTGCCCGACGCCGAGCTCTTCGCCTTCACGCGCATGACCTGCGACCTGATCCAGAACATGCGCGAGCTCGAGAAGCCGATCGTCGCGTCGCTGAACGGCGTTACGTGCGGCGCGGGCGCCGTGATCGCGGCGGCCGCCGATCTGCGCATCGCGTCCGAGACGGCGAAGATCGCCTTCCTGTTCACGAAGGTCGGGCTGTCCGGAGCGGACATGGGCGCCGCGTGGCTCCTGCCGCGCATCGTGGGCATCGGGCACGCGAGCGAGCTCCTGATGGGCGGGGAATTCATTGACGCGCGACGCGCGCACGCGATCGGGCTCTACAACGAGGTCGTCGCGCCGGAAGAGCTCGCCGCGGCGACGGAGCGCTGGGCGCGGCGGCTGGCGGACGGACCGGCGCGCGGCATCGCCGTGACGAAGCGCATGCTGAACGCGGAGGCGTCGATGACGCTCGCCGAGGCGCTGCAGGCCGAGGGTTGGATCCAGGCGGAGTGCATGAAGCACCCCGACTACCGCGAGGCCTTCGACGCCGCGCAGGAGAAGCGCGCGCCGGACTTCCGACGCAGCGCGGCGGCGGCGCGGAGCTGAGGCCAGAGCGTGCTCGACGACCTGGTCCGGCGCGTCGGGGAGTTCGCGGCGCGCGAGGCGCCGGCGCTCGCGGGGCTGGGCGAGGAAGCCGCCGCGCGCGCGGCGCTCGCGGCGCTCGCGCGCGAGGAGCTGCTCGGCTGGACGGTGCCGGCGCGCGACGGTGGGATCGCCGCGCCGGAGCTCTGCGCGCCCACGACCGTGTCGGTGCGCGCCCTCGCGCGGCTGCGCGACGAGCTCGCCTACCACTCGGGCATGCTCGACGTGATGTTCGTCATGCAGGGGCTCGGCTCCTACCCGCTCGCGCTCGGCGGGCGTCCAGAGCTGCGCGCCGAGGTGCTGCCCGACGTCGCGCGCGGCGCGCGCGTCGCCGGCTTCGCGCTCACCGAGCCGGGCGCCGGTTCGAACCTGGCGCAGGTCGTGGCGCGCGCCGAGCGCACGGGGACGGGCTACCTCCTCCACGGCCACAAGACGTTCATCTCGAACGCGGGCCTCGCGGACTTCTACACGGTGCTCGCGCGGACCTCGGGCGAGGAGGGCGACGGGAAGGGGCTCTCGATGTTCTACGTCCCGGCGTCGTCACGCGGCGTGGAAGCGCAGCCCTTCGAGGTCATCGCTCCGCATCCGATCGGCGACGTGCGCTTCGCCGGCGTGGAAGTGCCCGCCGCGAACCTGATCGGCGAGGAAGGACGCGGGATGGAGCTCGCGCTCGCGACGCTCGCCCGGTTCCGCACTTCGGTGGCCGCGGCGGCGAACGGCTTCGCGCGCCGCGCGCTGTACGCGTCGCTCGGCCGGCTCGCGCAGCGCAACCAGTTCGGTCGGCCGCTGTCGGCGAACCAGGCGCTGCGCTTCGACCTGGCCGAGATGGACGTCCGCCTGCGCGCCGCGCAGCTCCTCGTGGTCGAAGCGGCGCGTGCGGTCGACGAGGGCGGCGAGGCGGTGCGCGAGGTGGCGCGCGCGAAGCTCTTCGCGACGGAGAACGCGGGTTGGATCTGCGATCGCGCCGTGCAGCACTTCGGGGGACTCGGCGTGAAGCGCGGCGAGATCGTGGAGCGCCTCTACCGCGAGGTGCGCGCCCTGCGTATCTACGAGGGGACGAGCGAGATCCAGAAGCTCATCATCGCGAAGGACCTGCTCGACGGCGCGCCGGGCGCGCGCGGGCGCTGATGCCATGGCGAAGTTCCAGCGACACGTGTTCATCTGCACGAACGAGCGCACCGCCGACGACCCGCGCGGATCGTGCGCGGACAAGGGCTCTCGAGAGGTCGCCGCGGCGTTCAAGGCGAAGCTCTACGAGGCCGGCTTCAAGCGGCTCGTGCGGCCCAACAAGTCAGGCTGCCTCGATCAGTGCGCGTTCGGCGTCACCGTGGTCGTGTACCCCGACGGCGTCTGGTACGGCGGCGTCACCGTGGCCGACGTGGACGAGATCATCGAGCGGCACATGGTCCGCGGCGAAGTCGTCGAACGCCTCGTGATCCCCGACGAGAAGCTCACGGGCCGCGAGTAGGGGAAGGCGAGTACGGTGCCGCGACAAACGCCAACGGATTCGAGCCGCCTCCGCGCAGGCAGGGAAGCCCTGGGCGAATCCGTTG
>CAYPTB010000045.1:0-130053 GCA_964413535.1 uncultured Planctomycetaceae bacterium
AGAGCCCCGATGTGGAGCATCTCGAGCGGCAGGATGTCGTAGCTCGTGTACTGGCCCAGGTCCTGATTGACCTGTTGCGACTGGTACAAGACGATCTTCAGCTTGCCTGCCATGGAGATGGTTTCCGAGTGTTCGCAGGTCGCGCGGTCAGCGGCGGCCGAGAGTACCCACGGGGGAGTGTAGCACGGGGTTTTCGACCACGCGGGGCGCCGGAATGGGCCTCGATCCCCTTTCGAGCTCGCGTTCGAGGTGAAGAAAGCGCGCTCGGATCGAGGTTTCGCCTCCCGTGATGTTCGCCCGTCACGCGGAGCGTGCGGATCTCAAGTCACCCCGGCGCGCCGTCCGAAGCAGCGACAAGGTCCCCCGGGAGCGACTCCACGTTCCGCGTCGGTCGCAATGATCCATTCGAGACTCTTCCTCGGCGTCGCTGCCGGCGAGCCGCTGCACGCCCTCGTCCGACCGGCTCCGTACGCGAGTCAAGGCGAGCGGCTCCGGATCCGGGCCGACCTCGTGGCGAGCGACGGCGATCTCGCGCGCGTGTCCTCGTGCACCGAGGTCGACGACGTCCGGCTCTCTTCCGCCTCGAGCCGGGAGGCGCGAGCCGCATGAGCGCGGGCACCCAACGGGAGACCCGCATCCTCGTGGTCGACGACACGCCGTCGATCCACGATGACTTCGCGAAGATCCTCACCGGCGGATCCGCGTCGGGGACGGGACTCTCGAGCGCCACGCGCGCGCTGCTCGGGCTCCCCGAGGTCGACGTGCGCGAGCGGCCGTATCGCCTCGAGAGCGCGTTCCAGGGCGAGGACGGCTGCCGGCGGGCCGCCGCGGCGCTGGAGGAGAGGGCGCCGTTCCACGTCGCGATCGTCGACATGCGCATGCCGCCCGGCATCAACGGCCTGGAAACCATGCGACGGCTCGCGGAACTCGACCCGGATCTCAGGCTCGTCCTCTGCACCGCCTACTCCGACGTGCCGTTCGACGAGATCGAGGAGGAGTTCGGTTGTTCCGGGCGCGTGCGCTTGATCAAGAAGCCCGTCGATCCGGACATGCTCCGGGACATGATCGATGAGCTCGCCGCGGAGCAGAACGAGCCGCCGGGGAACGCGGGCGCGGCGTGACCGGATCGGCCGTGGTCGGGCGACCGACGTTGCCGCGAGCTGCTACGCTCGCTCGGTGACCGCTGGTCGAAACCCGACCCGTGGCTCCGCATGCGGAACGTTCGCTGCCAGCGCTACTTCGCCACCGCGGCTTCGACGGGACTGGCGGCCGGCAGGAGCGCGCGCACGTTCTCGACCAACAGGGCCCGATAGGCGTCCGGCTCTCCGCGATCGAAGGCTTTCACCTCGCCCGCGATGGATCCGCCGCGCAGGAACTCGCCCAGCCCCGCGACCAGCGCGTCGAGGTCCTGGTCGGGCGGGAAGCTCGCGCGGTCGAACAGGCAGCGCAGCCCGAGACCCATCTTGCCGGCGTTCGGCGCCTTGTCGACGATGTGGGGAGGGATGATCGCATCGAGGGCGAGCACGCCCTTGAAGAGACCGGGCGATCCGATGCCGACGCTGCACGCGAGCAATCCACCTTGGCCCTCGCCCGCGATCACCACGCGACTGCGGTCGAGCTTGCGCTCCTTCTGGAAGGCCGAGACCCCGTCCAACACGGTCTTCTCGTAGGTCCACGAACGCTGCACGTAGGCCTCCAGGTTGTCGAACCAGCTCATGCCGTTCGCCGGCTCGCCCGCCGTCGGGAACTTGCCCGAAGGCGCGACGAGCGCCATCCCGAGCTCGTCGGCGACCGCCTTCCAGTGTCCAACGATCACGCTCTCCTTGGTCTGACCTGCGTCGTGCAGCACCACGAGCAGCGGAACCTCGGCCTTCCCCTCCAACGCGTTAGGCACGTACACGGCGGGCTTCGCGTAGTACTCCTCGATGAGCTTCTTCCTCGCGGTCATCTTCGCGACGAACTCGGCGAAGCGCGGATCGGAGCGCAGCTTCTCCAAGTCGGGGTCCGTCTTGCTCGCGAGTTGGAAGTTGTCGTCCTGATTTCCGAAGCCAAGCTCGGCGGCTTTGTCGAGCCACACGAAGGCTTGGTCCACGTCGCCCTTCATCGAGTACCCGCAGGCGATGTTGTAGGTGCTGGTCGAGTCCGTCGGGACGAGCTCCAGACAACGCTGGAAGGCGGCGATGCCTTCGTCATGGCGACCGGCCACGAGTGCGTCGTACCCCTTCTTGAACGTCGTCTGATATTCGACCTGCTCCGGCGTCGGCTCCTGCGCGTAAGCGAAGAGGGTAAGAGCCATCCAAGCAGCGACGGCGCAGAGCTTCGAGAACACGGACATTTGGTTTCCTCCCGAATCGACCTCTCGTCCGCATGGCTGACTGCCCGCGGACGGCGCCATGTTACTGCGGGTCCGCGTCCGCTGGGGTCCGGGCCCGACCTGCACCCGACCGACGGGGGGCCCAGGGCGCCGGAATCCTTCCGGCCAACCCGATTGCGGGCTCCGACGCGATCGCTCGTCTAGCGCTGGAACATCTCGCCCACCGGCACGACCTGGATGCGGTCGGGCGCGAGTTTCAGGGGCCAGCTCTGGATGACTTGGTCCTCCTCCAGGACCTTGGCGGGCTTCTCGAGCTCGCCGTAGTCGATCGGCGAGGGTTCGTCGCTCGCGAGCTGGCGGGCGAGCTCGTCGGCGTGCTCGGTGACGATCGCGATGTGCAGGTTCTCGGCCTGGATGGACTTTCGGATCGCGGCGTTCGTCTCGGCGAGCGTGAGCTCGTTCATCATGCGCCGGAAGGTCGCGAGGTGACCGGGCTGCGGGAGACCGTAGTAGCGGTCGTCGAGCGCATAGCCGAGGCGATCCTCGGTCGTCTCGGCGTAGTGCAGCACGTAGTTCGCGAGGAACTTGCGCGTGAAGTCGAACTGCTCCTGCGTGAGGCCGTTCTCGGCGAGCTTCTCGACCTCGCGTAGCGCCGCGCGCAGGGCGAAGACCGCTTGCGCCTCCGGCACCGGCCGGATCCACACCTCGAACAGATGCTTCTGGCGGCCGACGCCCGTGGGCGGTTTCGTGCGTCGGCCGCCGTTCGGATAGGCCTCGATGTAGCTGTAGTCGCCGTAGTTCATGCCGCGCTTCTCGCGGATCACCTGGTACAGGTGGCTCGACGAGTTGCGGTGCTCGCCGAGCCACGAGTTCGCGACGGCGAGCGCGTACCACTCGCGGCTGCCGCGCCGCACGTCGATCGGCGCGCCGAACGAGATCGCGGTGGACGGTCCCGGCTTCTGCACGATCGTCACGTGGCGGCCGTTCACGACCGGCGGAACGGGCGCGGCGGTCGAGACGGGCACGCCGGCCGGCAGGCGCGCGAGATCCGCGAGCAGCCGCGTCGGCAGGCTCTCCTCGTAGGCGCCGGCGAGCCCGATGACCGCGTTGTCGGCGGTGAAGCGCTCGCTCCAGAAGGCGCGCACGTCGTCGAGCGTGATGGCGCGCAGCGATTCGACGGAGCCCTGGTCCAGGTGGCCGTAGGGCGTGCCGGCGAACGCGTGCTGGTACAGGGTTGCCTTGCCGAGCTCCTCGTCGGAAGAAAAGCGCAGGTCCTTCTCGATCGCGTTGATCGCGTTGTCCTTCAGGCGCGCGAAATCGTCCTCGCGGAAGCCGGGCGCGAGCAACGCGTCGACGAAGAGTGGATAGAACGCGCCGACGTTGTCGCGGTGCGTGGTGCCGGAGACGACGGTCATCTCCTTGTCGGTCGAGACGCCGTAGCCCGCGGCGAGCGGATACAGCGCCGCGAGGATCTCGTCGTAGGCGCGCGTCTGTGTGCCGCCTTCGGACAGGAGCGTGCCGACGAGCGCCGCGAGGCCCTGCTTGCCCGGCGGATCGTCCTGGCTCCCGACCTTGAACCACACCTTGAAGGCCACGTTCGGGTCTTGCGGCACGGGCAGGAGCACGGGCGCCTCGGCGCTCGTCGGCGCGGGAATGGACGCGTCCTTCGCGTGCACGACGGCGACCGTGCTGCGCTCCGGCGTGAGCCAGGTGTTGGCCGCGTCCTGCACGTCCTTGGGAGTGACCGTGTCGAGCGTCGCGTACAGCTCGTCCACGACTTCGATCCCGCCCGTGAGCGCTACGAGCGATGCGAGGTTCCGGCACACGTCCGAGGGCGTCGAGAGCTGCGTCAGGAAGCCGTACTTCATGCGCGAGCGGATGTCGTCGAGCGCTTGCTGCGTCGGCGGTGCGCGCCGCAAACCGTCCACCGCGCTCCAGATCTCGCCCTCGACCGCCGCGACGTCCGCCGGATCCTTCACGAACGCGAAGACGATCCAAAGCCCGGGGTCGCGGCTGTAGCCGAAGAAGGTCCGCAGACTGTCGAGACGCTGCTCGTCCAGCACGAGCTTCTTGTAGAGCGGCGACGTCTCGCCGAAGACGAGATCGCCCACGAGCGTGCCGGCGAGCATGCGCCGGTCGTCGGGGAGCAGGCGCTCGCCCTTGAACGCGACCGTGAGGATCGGGAGCGTCTGTCCGTCGAAGGGCACGTCGATGCGCCGCTGCGCCGTCTGCTCCGGCTCCACCGGAACCGCGGGAGCCTCGTAGCCCTTCTTCCAGCCGCCGTAGTGCTTGCGCACGAGCGCGAGCGTCTGCGCGGGGTCGAAGTCGCCGGCGACGACGAGCACGACGTTCTCCGGCCGGTAGAACCGGTCGAAGAACGTCTTGCTGTAGGCGAACTGGTTCGGCATGTCGGCGATGTCGGCCTCGAAGCCGAGCGTCGTGTGCTTGTAGGTGTGCACGTCGAACGCCGCGTTCTGCAGCGCCTCGAACAGCACGTCGAACGGGCTCGTGCGACCCTTGCGGTACTCGCCGTAGACCGCGCCACTCTCGGTCTTGAACGCCGCCTCGTCGTACTCGAGGTTTTGGAAGCGGTCGGCCTCGATCTCGATCACCGTGGGCAGGTCCTCCGTCGCGATGCCCAGGTGATAAGCCGTGTAGTCGTCCGTCGTGTAGGCGTTCGCGTCCGCGCCCATGCCGTTGACGATGTTGTCGTAGGCGTCGCCGGGCAGCGTCTTCGTCCCGCGGAACATCACGTGCTCGAAGAAGTGCGCGAATCCCGACACGCCCTTCTCCACCTCGTCGCGACTCCCCGTGCGCACGATCGACCAGTACGCCGACAGCCCGTTGCTCGGCATCGGCACGAACACGACCTCGAGCCCGTTGTCGAGCACCGTCGTCTGCGCGGCGTAGGGCAGCACCCCGCCCTCGGCCCCTGGCCCCTTCGAGTCCTGCTCTTCCGAGCTCCCCGGCGAGCGACACGCGCCCGCGCCGATCAGGAAGGAAGCCGCAGTGAGGAACAGAGCCGCGGTCGAAGGGTGGTGCATCGTTGGATCTCGCTCCGGAAGTTCGGGGGCGAGAGTCTAGCGACGACTCCTCCGGCGCGCCCGGCCAGGCGCACGACGGAAGCGTTGCGACGAGAGAGAGCGGTGTGCACGATCGCACGGCCGCCGCGATTCCACGCGCGATGTGGACGTCGTCTCGGTCGATCCGACGCTGCGAGACGCTGCACGGCGAGTGGCGAAACGGCTTGGTCTTCCCGATGATTGGCTGAACGGCGGCGCTCGTGGCGAACGTACGACGCGGAGAAGTGGTTCTCGATGCGCCGGCCTTGATCGTCCGCGCAGTCGCAGGCGAGCAGCTCCTGGCCATGAAGCTGTGCGCGTGGCGCGACGACCTGGACGTGGACGACGCGCGGTTCAGGAGCCTCACGCACGATCTTCCTCGTGCGCGCGGCGGAGACGCTGCCGCGCCTGCGCAAGCTGTGCGAGGAGGAGGGGCCCGAGCCGCTTCGACGGCGGGGGATTCTCGCGCCTCCCGAGTTCCTGAGCGCTGCCTGAGCTGCGGCGGAACCTAGCTTTCGCGAAGTCCCGTCCAGACGCGATCAGTACGTCGCGAAGACGGGCAGGCGGCGCGCGTCGGCGAGCCAGGCGGCGACGTCGCGTTGCTCGAGGACGGCGTGCAAGTAGGCCTCCGTGTGCGGCGCTCCCTCGGTCGGGACGCGGAACGAAGTGAGGCGCACGGCGGCGGGAGCGAACAGGATGTCCGCTGCGCACCATTCGCCGAAGAGGAAGGGGCCGGACGCGCGCTTCTTCGACAGCGCAATCTCCCACAAGCCCAGCATCTCCTGCGCTTCCGCGAGCGCGTCCTTCGACGCGCGCAGGTCCTCCTTCAGGAAGCACAGGTTGAAAGACATCCCCGCGCGCAAGGCCGCGAAGCCCGAGTGCATGGCCGCGGCGAGCCAGCGCGCGTGTGCACGCGCGGCCTTGTCGGCCGGCCACATGGCGGGGTGGCGCGGCGGCGGGTAGGCCTCCTCCAGGTACTCCACGATCGCGAGCGAGTCGGGGATCACGATCCCGCCGTCGTGCAGCACCGGAACCTTGCCGGTCGGCGAGACGCGCTTGCGCTCGCGCCGCTCGCGGTCGTCGCGCAGGACGATCGTCTTCTCCTCGAACGGG
Source organism: uncultured Planctomycetaceae bacterium (assembly GCA_964413535.1). Lineage (GTDB taxonomy): Bacteria > Planctomycetota > UBA1135 > UBA1135 > CAYPTB01. The sequence goes on from CAYPTB010000045.1 coordinate 6,490, forward strand.
AGCTCCTTGTGTCGCAGCGCGAGCCAACCGCGCATCGACCAGGACGAGACGTTCTTCTCACCGATGTACAGCGTGCGTTCGGCAGCCATTGGAATCTCCCGCGCCAAGCTCGGTCGTTCTCCCACCACGCGCTCACGATAGCGGAATCACCGCCCAAGGTGAGTACGGTGCCAGTCCAATTCTTCACCTCACCGCGCACAGGTGCTGCGGTGTGCCGACGTCTTGGGCGGTGAGGTGAAGAATTGGACTGGCAACCGTACTCACCCGCACTCGAGGCGCTCGCAGATCGTGCGCAGGACCTCCACGCGCGCGAAGCGCTTGTCGTTCGCCGGGACGAGCTTCCAGGGCGCGACGTCCGTGCTCGTGCGCTCGAACATCTCGTTCGCGGCCGCTTCGTACGCGTCCCACTGTGCGCGGTTGCGCCAGTCGTCCGGCGTGGACTTGTAGGTCTTGTACGCGACTTCCTCGCGGCTCTCGAAGCGACGCAATTGCTCGGCCGCGTCGATCGCGAGCCAGAGCTTCACGACGACGGCGCCGGCGTCCGCGAGCTCCTCCTCGAACGCGTTGATCTCGGCGAACGCGCGCTTCCATTCGTCGGGCCGCGCGAAGCCCTCGACGCGCTCGACGAGCACGCGCCCGTACCAGGAGCGGTCGAAGATCGCGACGTCGCCCGAGTGCGGAAGCCGCTGCCAGAAGCGCCACAGGTAGTGGTGCGCCGCTTCCTCCGGCGTGGGCGCGGCGATCGGGTGCACGCGGAAGAAGCGCGCGTCGAGCGCGCGCGTCACGCGCCGGATGCTGCCGCCCTTCCCCGCCGCGTCGGGGCCCTCGAAGACGACGACGGCCGAGCGGCGCGCGGCGAGCAGGCCTCGAGCGAGCTTGCCGAGCCGTCCCTGGAGCTCGTGCCGCTCCTCGTCGTACGCGTGCTCGTCGAGTCGCTGCGACAGGTCGAGCGACGCGAGCGCGTTCGCGCGCGGCGGCGCGGGACGGGCGCTCTTCACGATCGGCGGAGGGGCCGGGCGCGCGAGGCGTTCCGTGAGCGCCGCGAGCAACCGCTCGCCCATGGCCAGGTCGCGGTGCTCGGCGTCGGAGGCCGCGACGATCTCCCACGGCGCGTCGCCTGTGCTCGTGCGCCGCACGGCCTCGCCGGCGAGCTCGATCAAATCGTCATAGTGCGCGTGCAGCTCCCAGTCGCGCTTCGTGACGCGCCACGACTCGTGCGGGTCGCGCTCGAGCGCCTGGAAGTGCTTCTTCTGCTGCGCCTTCGTGACGTGCAGCCAGAACTTCAGGAGCAGCGTGCCGTCGGCGACGAGCGTGCGCTCGAAGTCGGCGATGCGGCGCAGGGAGAGGTCGAGCCGGTCGCGGTCGATCTTCTTGTCGCCGTTCGCGAGGCCGCAGTCCGCGTACCACGAGCCGAGGAAGATCCCGATGCGCCCGTCGGCCGGCAGGCGGCGCCAGAAGCGCCAGTAGGGCGGCCGCGCGCGCTCCTCGTCGCTCGGCTCGCGCAGCGCATGCGTCTCGAGCCCGCGCGGATCGAGCCACTCGACGAGCCTGTGCAGCAGCTCGCCCTTGCCCGAGCCCTCCGGCCCCGCGATCACGATCACCGCGGCGAAGTCCGCGCCCTTCAATGCCGTCTGCGCCGCGAGCAACGCCTCGCGCAGCGCCGGCTCGCGCGCCTCGAAGCTGTGCTTGTCGACCTTGTGCTCGAATTCAGCCGCTTCGAACATGCCGTCGAATCTCCCGTGAGTCGACGGGTGGGAGCTGCTCGCTCTCTCTCACCGCGTCGGATCGCCGCCGGCTGCGGCGCGCCGCAGCTTGTCGGTCCACTCCTTGTCGCCGGGAGCGATGCGGCTCGCCTGCTGCCACAGCTCGACCGCCTCGCCGCGGCGGTCCGATCCCCAGTACAAATCGGCGATGGCGCCGAGCACGAAGTCGTTGTTCCTCTCTACGGCGAGCTCGCGACAGCGGTCCAGATGGGCCCACAGACGCTCGGGAGCGTGCCGCTTCAATTGCTCGAAGGCACTCTCCGAGAACACATCGCCGCGCACCGCGATCATCCAGGCGTCAATGGCATCGTGAATGCGTCCTTCCTCGAGCAGATAGTCTCCGGCGTCGTCCGAGAGCCACGGGACCCACGGCTCGGGAGGTAGAGCCTCGAGGTAGGCGAACGCACGGCTGTGATCGACCGCGAAGAGCACGTCGATCGCGGAGTAGTCCGCCGGATCCTGCGCGAGCAGGTTCTCGAGGAGGATCACGGCTTCCGGACCACGATCGGTTTGCGCGTAGAGGCACGCCAGATTGAAAGCGAAGTACTCCGCGAAGTGATCCGGAACCGACGTGTCCTCCTTCGATCGGGACATGCCCATGCGAGCCACGCGCTCGAAAGCATCAGGATCCACCTCGGACAGGACTTCGAAGTAGTCGTAGTTCGCCTCGGGGCCCAACGTTGGAGCTTCGCCGAGCTGCGCTCGAGCTTCTTCGAGGCGACCGGCAGCGGCGAGCAGGCGCGCGCGTGTGTGCACGTGGTCGGGGGTCGCGCCGGTGCGGAATCCCGCGAGCTTGGCGTCGAGAACGGCCAGGGCGCCGGCGGGATCGAGCGTCATCAGCCACTCGATCTCCACCCATCCGGACGGGTCACGCTCGAGCGCCGCGAGGAACATCTGGGATGCACGCACCGAATCACCGTCCCGCGCCAGTGCCCGTCCGACGGCGGCGTAGAGATCGTCATCGGCCGACGGAAATCTCTCCAATACGGCGGCGGCCGACTGGGCTTCGTCCATGTCCAGGTAGGCTTCGACGAGGAAGCTCCGGAGCGATTCGTCTTCGTGAACGGATTGCTCTGCGATGCGACCGGAGCGCAGGAGCGCCGTCACCTCCGCGAGCAGACCGGCATTCATGGCTTCTCGCAGGTCCTCGGCGTCGACGGTCGCGCTCGGATCGTCGATGACCTCTTCGGGCGCAACGGCGATCGCCCGCGTCGAAGGTTGCACGGTCTCCCGAGACTCCCCGGAGGGTTCCACCTCGGTGGCGAGGACGGGCGCTTGCGCGTACCCAACCGCCGAGGATTGCGCCACCGAGGGGAGGCTCGCACGCTCGGATTCCGAGTCCGCAACGAGAAAGCCGAGACCTCCGGCGATCGCCGCGACGAACAGCAGGATCCCGGTATCCCTCGATGCTCCCCTCACGGCTCCAACCTCCATCAACGAAGTCTACCGCAGTGTCTTCGCGTAGCTTCGACTGCGCTCCTCAGCTCACCCGAAGCGGCCTTCGATGTAGTCGGCGGTCTCGCGGTGGCGCGGGGCGACGAACATGACCTCGGTCTTCGTGTGTTCGACGACGCGGCCCAGGAGCATGAAGACGCACTCGTCGCTCGCGCGGCGGGCCTGGGCCATGTTGTGGGTCACGATCAGGATCGTGTAGCGGCCGCGCAGTTCCCACAGGAGTTCCTCGACGGCGGCGGTCGCGGCGGGGTCGAGGGCGGAGCAGGGCTCGTCCATGAGCAGGACGGAGGGCTTGAGCGGGAGCAGGCGCGCGATGCAGAGCTTCTGTTGCTCCTCGAGCGACAGGGTCGTCGCGCGTTGGTGCAAGCGGTCCTTCAGGCGCTCCCACAGGAGCACCTGGCGCAGCGCGTCCTCGACGAGCTCGTCGCTCGCCTGGCGCGCCTTGCGCCGGCGCTCGTGCAGGCGCAGGCCGAAGAGCACGTTGTCGCGCACCGAGAGCGGTAGGGGATTGGGGCGCTGGAAGACCATGCCGACGTGGCGGCGCACCTGCGCGAGCTCGGTGCCCTCGGCGTAGATGTCGTGACCGAGGACGTGCACCGAACCCGTCGTGCGCACGTAGCCCAAACGCTCGTTGATGCGGTTGATCGAGCGCAGGAAGGTCGACTTGCCGCAGCCGGAGGGACCGATCATGGCGGTGATCGCGCCGCGGGCGATGGTGAGGTCGACGTCGAAGAGCGCTTGGAACGTGCCGTACCAGAGGCAGAGCTCCGACGTCTGGATCGCGGGCTCGTCAGCCAAAGCGACCCTCCACGTAGGAGCTCGTGCGGGGGTCCTTCACGCGGTCGGTGAAGATGTCTTCCGTCGGCGCGATCTCGACGCACTCGCCGGAGAGGAAGAACGCCGTGCGGTCGGCGAGACGGCGCGCCTGCTGGACGAGATTCGTGACTAGGACGATCGTGAGTTCTTCCTTGAGCTCCTTGAGCACTTCCTCGATGCGCATCGTCGTGACGGGATCGACGGCGATCGAGAACTCGTCGAGCAGGAGGAGCTCCGGCTCTTGCGAGAGCGCGCGCGCGATGGTCAGGCGCTGCTGTTGTCCGCCGGAGAGCAGGCTTCCGAGCGTCCCGAGGCGGTCCTTGACCTCGTCCCACAGCGCGGCGCGGCGCAAGCAGCGCTCGACGATGACGTCGAGCTCGGTGCGATCGGCGATCCCGCGCAGGCGCGGCGCGAGCGAGACGTTCTGGTAGATCGTCATCGGCAAGCCGACGGGGAGCGGGAAGACGACGCCGATCCGCTTGCGCAGCGCGTAGACGTTGCGCCACGCGCGCACGTTCCGGCCGGAGATCTCGACCTCGCCCTCGACGTGCATGCCGGGCGTCAGGTCGTCCATGCGGTTGAGCGCGCGCAGGAACGAGGTCTTGCCGCTGTTCGCGGGCCCGATGATCCCGAAGATTTCGTGCTGGGCGATCGTGAGGTTCACGTCGCGCAGGGCGACGAGCTCGCCGTAGCGGATCGTGAGCCCGCGCACTTCGATGGCGGGCTTCAAGAGCTCGAGCGGCGTCGCTTCTCCGGCTCCTACCACTTCTTCTTCCCGCGCAGGTACATGCGGAAGGCGATCGACGCCGAGTTCAGGACCAGCACGATGCCGATCAGCGTCAGGGCGATGCCGAACGGGAGCTCTTCCGGTACGTGCGGCACCTGCGTCGAGATGTTGAAGAGGTGCAGCGAGAGCGCCATGGTCTCGTCGAAGACGCTCTGCGGCAGGAACGGCAGGAAGAAGGCCGCGCCGGTGAACATGATCGGAGCCGTCTCGCCGACGGTGCGCGAGATCTCGAGGATCACGCCGGTGAGGATGCCCGAGAGCGAGTTCGGCAGCACGACGCGCCGGATGGTTTGCCAGCGTGTCGCCCCCATGTTCCAGCACGCCACGCGGAAGGCCTGGGGCACGGCGATGAGCGCTTCGCGCGTCGAGACGATCACGACCGGCAGCGTCATGACGGCGAGCGTGAGACCCGCGGCCAGGATGCTCGTCCCGAAGCCGAAGAACAGCACGAACGCGCCGACGCCGAAGAGCGCGTGCACGATCGACGGCACGCCGGCCAGGTTGATGATGGCGAGGTTGATGAGCCGCGTGAGCCAGTTGTCCGCCGCGTATTCCGCGAGGTAGAGCGCCGCCGCCACGCCGACCGGTACGGAGACGACGAGCGCCACGGAGACGATCCAGATCGTTCCCACGAGCGCGGGGAAGATCCCGCCCTCGGTCATGCCCTTGCGCGGTTCCGTCAGGAAGAAGTCGATCGAGAGCGCCGGACCGCCGCGTTCGACGAGGACCACCAGGATGACGAGCACCGGGAGGATCAGGAGCACGGTCATCAGTCCGAACAGGAGGCGGAAGAGCTTCTCGATCCTTCGATTGCGGCGGTCCAGCTCGGTGGCGGCGAACATCACTTCCCGCGCCTCCCGCGCACGACGACGTCGGCCGTCAGATTGATCGTGAACGTGACGAGGAACAGCAGGATCCCGAGCGCGAACAGCGCTTCGTAGTGCTCCGAGCCCCGCGGCGTCTCCCCCAGCTCCGCTGCGATCGTCGCGGTCAGCGCGCGCACCGAGTCGAACGGCGACGTGGGCAAGTTGATCGAGTGCCCGCTCGCCATGAGCACGGCCATCGTCTCGCCGAACCCGCGTCCGAGACCGAGCAGCACCGCGGCGACGAGGCCGTTCTTGGCCGAGGGCAGCGCGACCTTGAACACGATCTGCCAGCGCGTCGCGCCCAGCGCTTCCGCCGCCTCGCGGTACGCGTCCGGCACCGCTTTCAGCGCGTCCTCCGCGATCGTGGTCATGATCGGTGCCGCCATGAGGCCGAGGATCAGACCCGCGTTGAGCACCGACAGCCCGATCGGCACGTCGAAGAGCTCGATGATGAGCGGATTCATGATGCTGAGGCCGATGAAGCCCCAGACGACCGAGGGGATCGCCGCCAGGAGCTCGACCAGCACCTTGAGCCATTCGCGCGTTCGGCCGCGCGCGAACTCGCCGATGAAGATCGCCGCGCCGAGCGAGAAGGGGACGGCGACGAGCATCGCCAAGCCGGTGACGCTCGCCGTGCCCGCCATCAGCGCGAGCGCGCCGTAGGTGGGGTTGTCGGACGTCGGTCGCCAGGCCGGCGACCCGAAGAACTCCACGACGTCGAAGCGCCCGAGAAGGAAGCCCACGCCCTGGCTCCCGATGAAGACGAAGATCCCGAGGATGAAGACGATCGCGGAGATCCCGCCCACGAAGACGAGCCCGGCAACGAGCTTGTCGACGTACCAGGCGCCATCCCGCCGGTCGAGGGCGCGGGTCATCTCGGCGCTCGTTTGCCCTGCAGCTTGTCCACCAGGGCGGAGAGCTGGTCGGCGAGCGCGCGATAGACCACAGCGGGGCCGCGCGACGTGTCGATGTCCCACTGCAGGTGGACCGTGTGGAACGGGAGCTTCGCGATGTGCTCCAGGCCGTTCGGGTCGAGCGTGACGACGATGTCGAATGCGGCCAGGTCGTCGGCCTTGTCGCTGCGGAACGAGTCGTGCCGAGCCTTCGACAGGTCGAGGCCCTTCTGCTCGGCGAACTCGACGTACGCCGGATCGAGCGTCCGCGCCGGCGCCCAGCCCGCGCTCGCGTACTTGCCGATGTCGGGGTAGCCCTTGCGCGCGATGAGCTCGGCCAGCGGGCTCGCCCCGGCGCAGCGCTCGTCGAGGAACAGGATGTCGAACTTCTTGGGGGGCTTCGTCTTGCCCGTGGCGGCGAAGATGGTCTCCTCGCAGATGTTCTTGGCCTGGTGGATGACGCGCTCGAGCCGGTTGAAGGTCGCGAGCAGCGTGAACAGGTCGTTGATCGGGCGCGAGCCCTTCTCGCCCTCCGCGAGCAGGTCCGCATAGACCTTGTCCGACGTGGAGACGAACTGGCGCGAGAGTTGGATGGTCGCACGCGCCATGTCGGGGTTGGACTCGTCGAACGACCTCATGGCCTCGTTCAGGAGCAACGAGGCCTGGTTCGCCATCATCTGGATGTCACCGCTGACGTTGTCCGGCGGCACGTCGGAGATCTGCGCGGCCGTGCGCGAGATCGTCTCGGAGTAGTCGCCGATGCGTTCGAGCGCCACGGACAGGCGCAGGACGGACGAGATCAACCGCAGGTGTCCCGCGCTGGGCAGGTGCCGCGCCACGAAGACGTGACACAGCCGATCGAGCTCGCGCGACTCGTTGTTGACGGCGATGTCGCCCAGGATCGTCTCGGCCGCGAGCTCGCGATCGACCGCGAGCAGCGCTCGGCAGGCCTGGCTCAGCGCCTCCTCGACCAGCCCGCCCAGGCGCGCGACCTGCGCGCGGATCGCCGCGAGATCGCGCTCGAGTCGCTCCTCGTAATGGCTCATCGCGCCCTCAGAGGTGGCGCACGGGCGCGTAGCCCTTGTCGCTGATGATCCTCTGTCCGGCGTCCGACAGGATCCAATCGAGGTACTTCTTCACCTTGCCCGTCGGAGCGCCCGCCGTGTACATGAAGAGCGGACGCGCGATGGGATAGGTCTTGTCGACCGCGGTCTGGACGGTCGGCATGACCGGTGCGCCTCCCGACGACGATGCGACGGGAACGACCTTCACCCCCGCCGTCTTGTAGGCCATTCCGCTGTAGCCGATCGCGCCCGGTGTCTTCTCGACCAGGTCGACGACGTCCTTCGAGCCCGGCATGTCGCGCGTGCCGAGCTTGAAGTCCTTGCCTTTGCCCAGCACGGCCTCCTGGAAGTAGATGTACGTCCCGGAGTTGTTCTGGCGGCTCACGAGGATGATCTCGTCCTTGTCGCTCAGCGGCTCGACGCCGGGAAGCGTGACGCCGAGCTGCGACCAATGCGTGGTCTTCCCTCCCTCGGCGTAGATGTCGGAGAGCTCCGCCAGCGTGATGGACCGGACGGGATTCGACGCGTGCACGTAGACGGCCAGGCCGTCGTAGCCGACCACGTGCTCGATCGGATCGATCCCGTTCGCGCGAGCGGCGGCGAGTTCCTCCTGCTTCATCTCGCGACTGGAATTCGCGATGTCCACCGTGCCGTTGATCATGGCCGAGATGCCGGTGCCGGAGCCGCCGCCGGAGACGGCGACTCCGACCGAGGGATCCACCAGGCGGTACTCCTCGGCCCAGGCCTGCGCGACGTTGACGAGCGTGTCGGACCCCTTGTTCTGGATCATCTCGCGCGCATCCGCGCCGCGACCGCAGCTCGCGAGAGGGGGAACGGTGGCGAGCAACGCGAGAAGGCGGATCGACTTCACGTGGACTCCTGACGCGCGCGTGCGCATGAGACTCCCAAAGGTCGGCATCGCGAGCCGGGCGCCGAGCCCCGCCCGGACGAGCGGCGCGAATGCTACGGGGATGCGCCCACGCGCCACAAGGCGCGCGGCGGATCTCGCCGGGCGAGCGCTCCGACCGCGTGCGCGGTATCCCGTTGCGCGTCGGTTATCGAGACGATGCGCGGCTTGCGCGGCCTCCCAGGGAGTCGCGCGCGCTCGCCGACGTACCGCTCGACCTCGATCGAGCGCTGCGTCCCTGGCAGCCCTGCTAGTCGCTTGCCGGCTCGATCGGCCGGAAGCGCGGCGTCGGCAGGACGATCGAGCGGCTCTCGAGGGGCTCTCCGCGCAGGAAGGTCGAGAGCAGCCCGCGGTACTCCGGCGAGAGCACCTCGATCGGCTCGTGGCCGGCGTTGACGGCGACCACGTGCGCGTGGGCGGAGAAGCCGACCGCGATCTCCTCGACGTTCTCGGGCGGCGTCTTCGCGTCGAGGTCGCCGCTCACGATCAACATCGGCACGTCGCACTCGAACGGCGCGCGGAACGCGTCGCCGAGGTCCGGCGCGCCGCAGGCCGCGCACGCGTCGGGGAACGGCACGTTGGCGGCGTCGCCGAGCAGGTTCGCGGGATCGGCGCGCTCCTCCGCGATGCGCCGCAGGCGCGCCGGCGTGGCGCCCGAGGCGCAGTCGACCAGGAACGGCATCGGCGAGCCGACCTCGCCGCGGCGGATCTCCCAGGCGCTCGCCGCGAGCGGGCTCCAGTCGTCTTGCGCCATGCGGTGCACGGCCGCCGGGACGTCGACCAGCTCGAACGCGAGCCCGAGCCGGTTCGCGAGGAACGCCTGCAGGTCGTAGGGGCCGACGGTCACGCGCTCGCCGCCCTGCGCGGCCACCGTCGCCGGCGTCTTCGCGAGGCGGTCGAGCAGGTCGCGGACGGTGCCCTGGAAGTCGGGCAGGGCGCCGGCGACGCCCGGGTCCGCGGCCACGAGCTCGTGCAGGCGCGCGAGGTGCCGCTGGATCGTGCTCGGCAGCTTGAAGGTGTGGTCGGGGCCCTCGACCCGGATCAGGACCGAGCGCGCGACGTGCTCGGCGTGGCGGCGGAGGTAGGCGAGCGTGAGGTGCGTGCCGTAGCTCTCGCCCCACGTGAGGATCTCCTCGATGCCAAGCGCCGCGCGCACCGCCTCGACGTCGTCGGCGCTCTCCACCGAGTCGTACGCCGAGAGGTCGACGCCCCGGTCCTTCCAGTACGCCGCGCAGCGCCGCAGGGCATCGCCGTACGCGGCAACGTGCTCGTCGCGCGTGACGGGTCGATCGGCGGGGAGCTCGAAGGTGAACGCGGGAGCGTCCGCGAGGTCGGGCCGCGAGAGCCCGGTCCCGCGCTGGTCGATCCCGATCACGTCGCCGTGGTCGAGCAGGCGCACGAAGCGGCCGGTCGCCGGCCCGACGCAGTGCTCGATGCCCGACGGGCCCGGACCGCCGACCAGGTAGAAGATCGGCGGCCCCGGCTCGGGGTTCGACGTCCGGAAGCGGACGAACGCGATCTCGATCGTGCTGCCGTCGGGTTCGCTGCGGCTCTCGGGTACGCGCAGGCGCCCGAGCTCGCCCGCGAGGGGGCGGTCGTCCGCGCCGCGCGTGGTGTAGGGCTCCCAGCGGATCTCGCCCGCCTCCTGCGCGGGCGCTCGGGCGGACGCGGGGGATGCGGCGGACAGCGCTGCACACGCGAGCATCCAGGGTCGGAAGCGCTTCATGTCGTTCTTCTTCCTCGTGCGGAAACACGGTGAGTGAGCGCACGGGTGCGGTCCGCGCGGGACAGCGCGGCGAACGCGAACGTGCACGTGAAGGCGAGCGCCGGAAGGCCGAGCGCGACCGCGGCGACCTCCGCCCACGGCACGGAGAACTCGAGCGGCACGTCCGCGAGCGACAGCAAGCCGTAGCTCGGGACGAGCCCGGCCGGGATCGCGAGGAACCCGCCCAGGAGCGCGAGGTAGCCGGCGCGCGCGGCGAGGAGCTTCCAGAGCAGGGTCGGCGCCGCGCCCACGACGTGCAGCACCCGCGCGTCCGCCGCGGACTCGACCGAGGAGAGCGCCGTAGCCACGAAGACCACGACCAGCCCGGTGACGGTGCAGCAGGCGAGCACGAGCCGGAGGAACCCGCTCTCGGGCCCGCGGTGGAGGAGCGCCGCGTCGATCGAGGCCGCCTCGGAGGTCTCGACGGCGATGCGGCTCGCTCGCTCGAGCGTGTCCGCCGTCACGGCGTTCTCGAGGCGCACGATCCACGGCACGAGGGCCGCTCCCGGCGGCGGCCCGCTCTCGAGCCCGAGCGCGCGCGCGGCGTCCGCGTGGATCGCGAAGGGCGGCGTGCGGACGCGCTGGTCGACCGCGACGCCCGTCGCGGGGAGCCGCGCGAGCTCCCGACCGCCCGCGAAGAGCCGAACCTCGGGCGCGTCCTGGGCGAGGGCGAGTGCGTCCGAGGAGTGCACCAGCGCGACCACGCGCTCGCGCGCGTCGCCCGGCTCCCCGTCGGCGCCGAGCGCGCGCAGGAGTTCCGCGCTCCCGACGGCGACCCACGGGCCGCCGTCGCGCGCACGCTCGTCCCCCTCGATGCGGATGCGCGCGCTCACGGGCTCGCCCTGCGCGTGGAGCGCGGCGAGCGGGGCCCGGGCGACGCACTCGAGCTCCGCGCACAGCCTCCGGGCGACCTCCTCGGCGCCGGGACCGTCGACGGCGAGCTGGTCGTCGCGCAGGGCCGCGGGCGCGACCTGCAGCATCGCCTCGACGCTCCGACCCAGCGCGGCCAGCATCACGCTCACCGACATCGCCGCGAGCACCGCGGTCACGACCGCTCCGTTGCGCGAGCCGAAGCGCCCGGCGTCGCGCACGGCGAGCCGCCACGCGAGCGGGAGCGGAGCGGCAGCGTTCCCGAGCGCGCGCAGGATCCACGGGCTGCACGCACCCAGGCCGAGCACGCCGAGGATCGAGCCCGAGAGGATCTCGATGGCCGCTGACGCGCCCGCGCTGCGCGAGCCCTCCAAGACGAACCCGAAGCCGCCGACGCACAGCGCGAGACCGGCGACGAGCCACGCCCGCGGCCGTTCCGTGACGGGCCGGCGTCCGCCGAGCGCGACCAGGATCGGGAGGCGCGCGGCGCGCCGCGCCGGAAGCGCCGCCGCGCCGACGGCCGTGACGAGGCCCAGGCACACGGCGCCCAAGACGTGCGGCAGCGACATCTCGAACGGGCCGTTCGCGCGCCGGTTCCAGCCGTCGAGGAACGGGTGCAGGGCTCCCGCCGCGCCGAGCCCGAGCGCCGCTCCCAGTGCCGCGCCCGCGCACGCGAGGGCGAGCGCCGAGATCGCGATCGACGCCCGCACGCCGGCGGCGGACGCTCCGTTCGCGCCGAGTAGCCCGATCTCGCGCTGGCGGCGGCGCAGGCCGACCGCGAACGACGCGGCGACGACGAGCGCCGCCTCGAAGAAGCCGAACCCGCCGACGACGAAGACGGCCGTGGACTCGAACGCGTCGCGCTGGCCGAGGTCCGAGCGCGCCGTCACGCGGTGGCCCGCCTCGCGCAGGCGGGCCGCCGTGGGCTCGACCTCGTCATCCGGTAGGTCGACGAGCCACGCGCACCCGAGGCACGGGTCGGAGGGCTCCCTCGCTCGCAGCACGACGGGGAGGTCGAGGTCCTCCGGGTCGATCACGAGACCGGTGACGCGCTTTGGACCGTCGTCGAGCGTCACGGTCGCGTCGATCGGCCGCGCGAGCGCCGCGGACAGGGCCGGCGAGAGTGCGACCTCGTCGGGTCCCGTCGGCGCGCGCCCGCGCGTGACGCGCAGCATGCCCTCGGCCGCGCCGTCGGGCTCGAGCGCGCGCGCCTCGATGCGGAAGGAGCGCGCGTGGAGGCGCCGGCCCGGCACATGGACCGCCTCGCGGCCCGCCGCGACGGACGTCGCGCGCGCGCCGGGCGGCAGCGAGAGCTCCGCCGCGCCGCGCCCGGGCGCGGGTTCGACGCGCAGGTCGGCGCCGCCCATGGATCGCGCGCGCTCCTCGTCGGGGGTGCGCTGCGTGATCTCGAGCAGCGTGCTGCCGCCGACCATCGCCGCCACGGGGACCGCGACGAGGAGGACGACGAGCCACGACCGGGCGGGGTGCCGCCGCACCTGACGCAGCTCGACCCGCGCGAGCGGACGGATCACGGCCCGCCACCGCCCGCGGCGCTCACCGGTCGCGTCGCGGCCGTGCCCGACGCGTCGACGAGCCTCCCGTCGCGCAGGTAGAGGATGCGGTCGGCCCACGCGGCGTGCGTCGCGTCGTGCGTGACGAGCACGGCGGTGCGTCCGGCGTCGCACTGCGCGCGCAGGAGCCGCATGACGAGCTCGCCCGTGACGGAGTCGAGCGCGCCCGTGGGCTCGTCGGCCAGCAGGAGCGAGCGCGGCCCGACGAACGCGCGCGCGATGGCGACGCGCTGCTGCTCGCCGCCCGACAGGTCGTCGGGAAAGCGATCGGCCAGGCCCGACAGGCGCACGCGCTCCAGCGCCTCCGCCGCGACCTGGTGCGCGGCGCGCGTCGGCACGCCGTCGAGCTCCAGGGGCAGCGCGACGTTCTCGAGTGCCGTCAACCCCGGGAGGAGGTTCAGGTCCTGGAACACGAACCCGACGACGCGCCGCCGCAGCTCGGCCAGCACCTTCGGGTGGAGCGTGGCCAGGTCCCGCCCCCCGAGCCGGACGCGTCCCTCCGTCGGCTCGTCGAGGCCGCCGGCGAGTGCGAGCAGCGTGGACTTGCCCGAGCCCGAGGGTCCCATGACCGCGACGAACTCGCCCGCGCCGACCTCGAAGGACACGGGGCCGAGCGCGCGCACGGCCTGCGCGCCCCTCCCGTGCACGCGACCGACCTCCTCGAAGCAGAGCGCGCACGCGGGGGCTTGCGCCGGGACGGCCCTCGCGCGCATCAGGGCCGCCTCTGCCGCAGGCGCTCCTCGCACGAGTCGAGCCACTTGACCTCGGCCTCGGTCTTCAGGATCAGGGCGTCGAGCAGGAGCAGCCACGAGAGCTCGCGCTCCGGATCCGCCTGCATCTTCTGGCGCGTGTACTCCTGCAGGCGGTCCATGGAGGCCACGCGCTGGCGCTGCAAGAGCGCGCTCACGTCCGAGCCGTCGGCCGCGACCGCGAGGAGCACCTTGATGGCGAGCTCGTCGCGCGCCGGCGGGTCCACGACGACCGGCGACTCGAACCAATCCGCCAGGCGCTTGCGGCCGACCTCGGTGATCCGCCAGGTCTGGCGCGGGCTCGCGTCGAGGCCCTCGGGCTCGACGAACCCGTCGCGCTCGAGCCGCGCGAGGGTCGTGTAGACCTGGCCGACGTTGAGGGGCCAGGCGCCGGCCGTGCTGCGCTCGAAGGCCGCCTTGAGGCCGTAGCCGTGGGACGGCTGGGACGCCAGGATCGCGAGCAGGCTGTGGTGGACGGACATGGGGGAACCGCGCGGCCGGATACGGAGTATGCATACCGAGTATCCATCCCGAGTGCCCATCGGTCAACACCCGCGGCGCTCGGGGACTGCGATCCGGCAGGGTGCGCGGCGGATCCCGCGCGCGGCCCCCTCAGCTCGTGCAGCCGCGGCTCGCCAGGTGGGCGTTTTGACGCGCGACGTCGGGGTGGGCCTCGAGGAAGGCCAGGACCTCGCGCGTGGTGAAGGCGGGGTTCTCGGGATAGAGGCCTTCGTACACGCCGCGCACGAGGGCCAGGTCCGCGAGCTCGTCGACCGTCCAGCGGTGCTGGGAGAGGTCGACCTCGTCGCGCACGTAGCCGATGTGGAAGCGCTCGGGGCGGTTCCTGACGAAAGGCGTGACGTGCTCGCGCTCGAAGGGCGTGAGCGCTTCGCGCCAGGCGGCGGCCAACACGGGGGCGCGCACGACCTCGACGTCCAGGCCGTCGGGGAACGTGCGGCCCGCGGGCGGCACATTGGTCGTGTAGTCGAACTCGCCGTCGAGGTGCAGGTCGACGACCCGGTCGACGACCTCGGGATCGCACAGCGGGCAGTCGCCCGGCAGACGCACGACGTGCGTCGCGCCGCGCGCGAAGGCGGCGCGTTGGTAGCGGTCGAGCACGTCCGCGTGACTCCCTCGGAAGCAATCGACTTCGAGCTCCGCGCACAAGATCGCCACGGCCTCGTCCGCGGGATCCACCGACGTCGCCACGAGCACGGCGTCGACGCTCTCCGCGCGCTGCAAACGCTCGAGCTGCAACGCGAGCATCGGACGCCCGAGCACCGGCGCGAGGACCTTCTCGGGGAGCCGCGTCGAGCCGCAGCGCGCTTGGACGATGGCGAGGATCATCGATGGTGCCGGCGACGCAGCAGACGACGATTCCACCACCGAGAGCTCCGGTCTCCACGCTGCGATCGCCGGACGTGAGCGAACGCAGCGAGATGAGCGACCGAGCGAGCACCGACGGCGACGACGTCGACCTCCTCGCGGACCAGTGCGAATCCTAGCGTGACTTCGAGCGGCGTCCACTCGCACTTGGACGGCGAAATCGAAAAGGGCGCGCGACGCGCGCTTGCAACACGAGTTGCGTTGCACGCTCGCCGCATGAGCACCCCGTTTCCTCGAGCGCTTCCGCGCCGACGCGGATCGCTCACCGGCGCGTCGCACCGCTCACGCCCCGTCGGCTCGCAACGCGCGCGTCATTCCCAGCGCCCCTCGAGACGCTGCATCACCAGTAGCTTCGCGTACTTGAGACGCACGTAGTGCGCGACGAGGTAGGCGAGCATCAAGCCCTGCCAGCCGAGCAGGAAGCCGCGCCCGATGACGTAAAAGCGCAAGAAGCGGACCGCGGGGCGCAGCACGAGGTCCGCGACGCTCGCGCGACGCCCGCGATCGTACAGACCGCGGGCCATGATCGTCGTGTAGGTGTCGATCGTGCGCAAGTGCTCGCGGAAGTTGCGGTAGGTGTAGTGAAGTAGGTCGCCCTTCAGCGTGCCGATCGACCCCTCGAGGACGACCTTGTCGTGCGGATCGTGGCCGCCCCAGCGCCCGCGGCGCCGGTCGAAGAGCCGCAGTTGGCGGTCGGGATACCACGTGCCGTGCCGCACCCACGTGCCAAGGTAGTTCGCGAGCCGCGGGAAGCGCCAGCCTGCGTGGCCGTGGAAACCGCCGTCGCGCAGCACTTCGATCTCGGCCTGCAGCGCGGGCGTCACGCGCTCGTCCGCGTCGACGCACAGGACCCAGTCGTGCTGCGCCGCTCGGATTGCGAACTCCTTCTGCGCGACGTGTCCCGGCCAGTCGCGCTCGATCACGCGCGCGCCCAGCTCGGAGGCGAGCTCGCGCGTGCGGTCGGTGGAGTGGGAATCGACGACGAGGATCTCGTCGCAGAAGGCGAGGGAGTGCAGGCAGTCGCCGAGGCGGTCCTCCTCGTTCATCGCGATGATGCAGGCCGAGAGGCCGGGGCGCGGGCGGTCTTCGCTCATGCTCGGAGGGCGCTGCACCGTACTCGTCCTTCACCCCCGCGCCCAGCGCACGGCGAGCTCGCGCGTGAGACGCTCCGCTCCGATGGAATCCAGGTGGCTCCAGTCGAAGCGGCGATCGGCGTCGAAGAGCTCGGGCAGCTCGTCGGGATCGCCGAGGTCGATCAGGCGGGGCAGTACGCCCGTGCGCGCGAGCGCGCGCAGGAGGGCGCCGCGCTCGGCGACCTCGCGCTCGGGGTGGATGACGTCGGGGTTCGAGAAGAACACGACCTCGAGGCCCGCCCCCTCGGCCGCGCGCACGAGCTCGCGGTAGACCGCGACCTCGCCGGAGGTGGGCTCGGCGGTGTCCTTGGCCGAGCGCAGCTCCAGGACGCGCAGCTCGAAGTTCGGCCGCTGCGAGGCGAACAGGAGCCTGCGCGCCTCGAGATCGCGCTCGGGCGGCGCGATCCCCCGCGCCAGCGCTTCCTCGAACGTGCGCGTCTCCTGCGCGTGCGCCCAGTCCAGGGGCGCGTACCCGTCGCCCCGCGGACCGAGGAGGAACGCCCGGCGCCGCGCGCCCTCGGCCGCGCCCAGGCCGAGCTCCTGGCCGAGCGCGACGCGCGCCAGCCCGAGGTTCGCGAGCCGCCGCCCGAAGCCGCCCGCGTGCAAGAGGGCGAGCTCGAGCCTGCGCCCGGGGCCGCGCTCGCTCGCCAGCGCCAGTCGCACCGCAGCGAGCGTGGCCCGCGCGTCGTGCCAGCCGCTGAAGCGCAGCGTCAGGTGGTCGTCGCCGCCCACGCTCACCCCCATGTGCCGGCACTCGAGGAACACCCGCTCGAGCTTCGGCGCCCGCAGGGCGAGCAGTCGGCGCAGCGCGTAGCCCGCCTCGAGCGTCGACATCATCCGGGCGCCGAGATTGAAGGAGTGGGTGGGGCGTCCGAGCTCGGCCGTCACGCGGTCGAACAGCGCCGGGTCGACCTGGCAGTGGACGACGCTCGAGCCGATGAAAACGGTGTCGACCTCGGCAGCGAGCTCCTCCAAGCGATCGAGCTTGACGCCGAGGTCGGAGGCGACGGGTCGCGGCAGAGCGGCGCGCACGAATGCGCTTGCGCACAGGAAGGAGCCGAGCGCGAAGGCGACCTGAACCGACACGAGGCGCAGAACGCGTCCGGTGGACCTCTTCCCGGCGCCTTCCCCGGCCTCTCCGCCCATCACGACGGGATCCTATCAGCCGGCCGGCCCCAGTTCGCGCACGGGCCGCGCGCGGTCCGCGCGAGCGAACGCGAACCTAGGATGCCGGGAGGCTTGGCGCCCGGATGCTACCCTCGCCGAGTCGCCCCCCATCGAACGTCGGAGGCTCGTCGTGACGCATTCGATCGCCTGGCTCGTCCTCTCCGCCGCGGGCGGATTCGCCCAGACCCTCGCAACGGACTACGACGCGAAGCGCGTGCTCCTGATCGACGCCGAGAGCAGCCTGGAGATGCGCACGACGGAGTTCGAGGTCACGCGCGACGGCGAACCGGTGGGAACCGGGGTCGGCCGGGACGACAAGTCGCTCGACCTGCGCCGCGTCGTCGTCCGGGAGCGCGTGGTCGAGACCGCGGGTGGTGCTCCGACGCGCGTCGAGCGCGAGTTCCAGGAGGTCGAGGGCAGGGCGAAGCGTTCGATCGCCGGCAAGGTCCTGGACGACGCGCTCCAGTGCCCGTTGGACGGCGTCGAGCTCCGCCTGCAGCGCGACGGCGAGAACGTCGTGATCGAGGTCGCGAGCGGGGAAGAGCTCGACCCCGAGCTCCTCGAGGGCCAGCGACTCGAGCTCGCGGCCGACGCTCTGCTGCCCGGTCGCGAGGTGGAGGAGCAGGCCACCTGGCAGCTCGCGAACGGGAACGTTCGCAGGTTGCTCGGCCTCGACGTCGAGGCCGCCCTCTTCCCGTCGGAGGGCATCGACCCCGAGTCCTCCTCCGGCCGCCGAGGGCGCTGGAGTCGCGGCTTCGCGGCCCTCTCGGCCGCGAAGTGGAGCGGAACGGCGACCCTGGCCTCGACCGCCGCGCAGCACGAAGGCGAGCGTTGCGCGCGCATCGATTTCGACCTCTCGAGCTCCAGTGAGCTTCCCGGCGGCGGATTCGGCGAGCCCACCGACGGCGGACGCTCCTTCGAGCCCAGCGCGGCCTCGCGCGGGATCGCGCGGCGCGCCACGACCTTCGAAGCCGCTCTGTCCGGCTACCTGCTCTTCTCGCTCGAGGAGCGCCGCCCGGTGCTGCTCGACGTCGATGGCGACATCGAGGTGGTCACGAACTCGGAGCGCGAGCACGAGGGAGTGGAGCTTCGAATCTTCAGCCGCCGCGAAGGCACCTTCACCCACCGCGTCGCCCTGTCGCTCGAGAAGGACTCCTGAGCGCGTCGGGCTCGGAACCCGACTCCTCCGGCGGGGTTGAGGGGCGCCGTGCTAGGCTCGACGCGGCGCCGATCTCCGGCGCCGGGGGCTCGGCCAGGCGCCCGTGACCATGAAGAACCCGCTCTTGCTCTCGATCGTCGCCGGTGCCGTCGCCGGCATCGCCAGCGCTTTCGTCACGAGCCTCGTCCTGCTCGACCCGGCACCGCGAACGACCGAACCGCTCGCGCTCGCGCTCGCCCCGGCCTCGGCGACGGAGAGTCCGGACTCCGAGTGGAAGCACGAGCTCGAGCTCCTTGGCGCCGAGAACCGCGAGCTCGCCGAGCGCTTGAACGCTCTCGAGATGCGCACCGTCGCCGAGGTCGCGCGCGAGGCCGTCGTGCCCACGCCCGATCCCGCCGTCGCTCGGCTCGAGGACGAGCTCCGGGAACTCGTGGCTTCCATGACGCGCGCGGACGGGCAACTGCCCGAGGTGCTTGCGACGGGCGTGCGCGAGGTCCTCACGACGATCCAGGAGGAGGAGCGTCAGGAGCGCGAGGCGCGCTACGCGGAAGCCCGCGAGGCGGAGCTGAGCGCCCGCCTCGAGCGCTACGCCACGGAGCTCGGACTCAACGCGTACCAAACGAACGAGATGCGCGCGCTCCTGACGCGCGAGCGCCAAAGGCGCGACGAGCTCTTCGTGGAGGCCCGGGAAGAGGCGAACTTCCTGGACCTGCGCGATCATATGCGCGACCTGCGCGACAGAACGAAAACGGAGCTCGAGCGCGTCCTCACCGCGAGCCAGCTCGAGAAGTACGAGTCCATCGACCGCGGGCGCTCTTGGTTCGGCGGCGGTACCGGCGAGGCCGTCGGAGGTGTCGACCGCTTCCGCCGGCCTGAAGCTCCGCGCGGGAACTAGCGCTCCCGCCGGCGCGAGCCGTTCAGAAGCTCAGGCCGGCGAAGATCGAGAAGCCTTCGACGTCGCCGTTGATCGCGCGCGCGCCGACGCGCACGGGAGCGTGCGGCGCCCAGTAGACGAACTCGGCGTAGATGCCCGCGTTGAAGGCTTCGAAGAAGAGGTCGTCGTCCGACTGGCTCGCCACGATGCTGTCGTCCACGCCGCCCCACAGGAAGCTCGAATAGATCCCGATCGCGGGTCGGAAGCCGTGGACGTCGACGCCGATGCCGACCTGCAGCTCCTGCTCGAAGTAGGCGAGGTCGTCCTCCTCCCGGGGGGACGCCAGGAGCGTCGTCGGGTTCGAATCCCGGAACGTTCCCTCACCGGACACGATCGAGAGGTTGCCGCGGTAGGTCAGGATCACGCGCGAGTGGTCGTCGATCCGCTGGAGCGTGGGTTCGCCGGCGACGCCCGCTCCGATACCGAAGAGGTCGTCGACGTCGATGCTCGTCCCCGGATTCAGGTCGCTCTGGTCGTCGTCCTCGATCTCCTCGCCGAACACCTGGCCGAAGAAACGGAACTCCTCCACGCCGTAGCCGACGCGCACGCCGGCGCGCTTGCGTTCGACGTTCCCGGCCTCGTCGCCGAAGATGCGCTCGAGGTCGTCCTCGAACTCGATCTCGTCCAGCTCGAAGTCGTCGTAGAAGACCTCGGCGTGGAAGCGGTAGCGGTCCCAGGCGAAGGCATTCTCGAAGCCGTGGTCGTGGGGACCGCGTACGTACGGCCCCCGACAGCTCGCCGCCAAGCTCGCCAGCAACAGGAGTCCCATCGTTCCGCGCATGTCGTCCTTCGTCGTCCCCCGCTAGGCGCGTGGATCATAGAGGCCCGGGGCGCGCGCCGTAACCCCGGGCTCGTCACGAGCACGTCTCGCAGGCGATTCGAGCGACGCGTGAGCGCGAAGGACTGGGGTGCTTCAGTGCCCGGCGAGCTTCGCGAGCCACGCGCGGGCTTCGTCGGCACCCTCGCCCTCGTCCTCGAGCTCGAGGTAACGCGCGAAGCGTTCCCGGGCGCGTTCGCGGTCGTCCGCGTTTCCCCGCGTCGCAAAGGACTCACCCAGGCCGAAGATCGCCGCGCGGAAATCCGGATCGAGCTCGAGGGCGCTCGAGTGACTCGCGATCGCTCCCTCGACGTCGCCCAGGCCGAGCAGCGCGCGGGCGCGTCCCTCGTGCGAGCGCGGGTCGCGCGGCTCGAGCTCACGAGCGGCCTCGAACTCGGCGAGCGCCTCGGTCCAGCGCTCCTGACCGAGCACCAGGTAGCCCAAGCGGAAGCGAGCGCGGGCGTAGCTCGGATCCAGCGCGAGCGCGCGGCGGTGGAGCTCTTCCGCGCGCGCCCAGTCGCGCTCCTCCTCCGCGAGCCAGCCCTCCGCGAAGAGGCCGGTGCGCTCGTCCAACTCTGCGATCGCCAGGACCTCCGCGCGCGCGCGCTCGATCCCGCCGCCGAGCAACGCCGGGGCGATCAGGTGGAAGAGGATCCGCCCCAGGCGCGCCTCGACCAGCGTCGGGTCGAGCTCGATCGCGAGGTCGAGGAGCTCCTTGCTGCGCGTGCCGAGCGAGAGCTGCGCGAACGGGTTCTCCGAACGCGCGGCCTGGTGGCCGACGACTCGCGCGAGGGCGAACACGAACTCGGCGTTCTCCGGCTCCGAATCCGCCGCCAAGGCGAGCTGCATCTCCGCGCCTTCGAGCTCGCCCCCTTCCATGAGGAGCAGGCCGAGCCGGTGACGCGCCTCGCCGTGCTGCGGCCTCACGGCGAGCACTCCTTCGAGTAGCGCGCGCGCCTCGTCGCCGCGGCCGCCTTCGCGCAGCTCCTCCGCCCGCGCCAGGTCGACCTCCGGATCGACGTCCGTCGACCGCTCCGACGATCCCCCCGCCGCCTCCGGCCCGGACGCCAACGTCGCGCCCGGCGTTCCCTCGCGCAGCGCGCCGAACAGGAGCCAGCTCGAAACGCCGAGCACGACGAGCGCGAGCGCGAACCGCGCGCGCAAGGAGTCTCGCCGCAGGGTCGGTCGGGACATGTCGCCGAGGGACGCACGCCGCTTCGAATCGGTTCCCGCCGAGTCGCGATTCACGCGCGCGACCTACGGAAGCGATCGAGGAAGGCGGCCAGGATCAGCACCACTCCGACGACGATCTTCTGGCTGTAGTACTCGACGTGCATGAGGTTGAGGCCGTTGTTCAGGACGCCGATGACGAGCGCGCCGACCAGTGTGCCCCAGATCGAGCCGCGCCCGCCCATCAGGCTCGTACCGCCCACGACGACGGCCGCGATGGCGTCGAGCTCCATCAGGGCACCCACCTTGGGCGAACCGGTGGCGAGGCGCGCGTCCATGAGCACCCCCGCGAGACCCGCCAGCGTCCCGGAAAGCGCGTACACCAAGAGGAGCACGCGCTGCACGCGGATCCCGCACAACCGCGCGGCCTCGGGGTTGCCGCCCACGGCGTACACGTGCCGGCCGAACGCGGTGCGCGAAAGGCACAGCCAGGCCGCGGCGTACACCGCCAGCATCGCGAGCACCGGCCAGAGGCTCCCTCCGAAGTCCGCGAACGCGTCGGGCAAGCCCGTGATCGTCTGGCTCTCCGTGTAGTGCAGCGCGATCCCCTTCGCGATCGTGAGCATGGCGAGCGTGGCGACGAAGGGCGGGATCTGCATCTTCGTCGTCACGAGACCGCTCGCGAGGCCGCACAGCGAACCCGCGCCGATTCCCACCGCACAGCCCGCGGCCACGCGCACGGCCGGCGGCGCCCAATCGCCCGTCATCGCGTCCGCGCACAGCACGCCGGTCAAGGCCACCAGCGAGCCCACCGACAAGTCGATGCCGGCCGTCAGGATCACGAAGGTCATGCCGGCGGCGAGGATTGCGACCGCGACGTTCTGGCGCAGGACGTTCCCGAGGTTGTCGACCGTCAGGAAGTACGGCGAGCGCGTCGCGAAGAACGCGAGCTCGAGCACGAGCCAGGCGAAGATGCCCCAGCGGCTCGCGAAGGCGAGGATGCGGCGACCCTTCACGCCTCCCCTCCACGGACGCTCTCCGCCGCAAAGAGTGGCGTGTGCGGCGCGGGGCGCGTCGCGAGCTCCAGGATGCGCTCTTGTGACGCCTCCGCCGCGTCGAGCACACCGGTCGTGCGGCCCTCCCGCATGACGGCGATGCGATCGCACATGCCGAGCAGCTCTTCGAGCTCCGACGAGATCATGAGAACGGCGAGACCCTCGCTCACGAGGTCGCGCACGATGCGGTAGATCTCCGCGCGCGCTCCCACGTCGACGCCGCGCGTCGGCTCGTCGAGTACGAGGACGCGCAGGGGCGCGAGCAGGCTCCGCGCGAGCAGCGCCTTCTGCTGGTTGCCGCCGGAGAGCGTGCGCATCGGCCGCTCGAGCCCGTGTTCGAAGCCAGGGTCGGGGAGCTCGACGAGATCCTCGGAGCCGGTCGGATCCTCCTGCGCTTCACGGGAACGATCGTCCCTGCGAGAAGCGTCGTCGGACGCGCCCGTGCCCACGCGGAAACGCCCCGCGACCTCGTTGGACGCCTTGCGGAGCGCCGCTAGGTCGAGCAGGCCGCCGCGCCCGAAGCGCGCGAGGTGCGGCATCGCGATGTTCTCGTCCACGCCGAGCTCCGCGAAGATCCCGGCGAGCTTTCGGTCCTCCGAGAGGTACGCGACGCCGGCCGCGAGCGCTTCGAAGGGGTGAGCGAAGCGCACGACCTCGTCCGCGAGTCGGACTTCGCCGCCCGCGGCCTCGAGCGCGCCGAACAGCGCCAAGCCGACCGACGTCCGCCCCGCGCCGACGAGCCCCGCGAGCCCCAGGATCTCCCCGCGGCGCAGCTCGAACGACACATCCGCGAAGTACGGCGGACAGGAGAGGCCGCGGACCGCGAGCACGTGAGCACCGGCCGCATGCTTGCGTGAACCCGACCCGGGTTCCGCTGCACCCATCCCGCGCGTCGCGGCGCGCGGCGGGAACTCCTCCGCCAGATCGCGTCCGACCATCCAGCGGATGAGCTGGCGGCGGTCGACGTCCTTCACGGCCGCGGCGGCGACGGTCTTCCCGTCGCGCAGCACCGTGACGCGGTCGGCGAGCTCGAAGACCTCGTCCAGGCGGTGCGAGATGTAGACGATCGCGAGCCCGCGCGCGCGCAGCTCGCCGATCACCGCGAAGAGCCGCGCCGCCTCCGCACCGCTGAGCGCCGTCGACGGCTCGTCGAAGATCAGGGCCTTCGCGTCGAGCACGAGCGCGCGCGCGACCTCGACGAGCTGCTGCAGGCCGACGCCCAGCGACGCGGCCTTCATGCGCGGATCGCACGCGACTCCCAGGCGCGCGAGCAGCGCTTCGGCTTCCGCGCGCATCGCGCCACGCGCGAGCCAACCACGCCGCGTGCGCTCGCGCCCCAGGAACACGTTCTCCGCGACGTCGAGCTCGGGCACGAGCATCGTCTCCTGATAGATGATCCCGAGCCCGCGCGCGCGCGTCGCGACCGGATCGCCGAAGGGCAGCCGCTCGCCGTCGAGCTCGGCCGAGCCCGAGGTCGGCGCGAGCGCGCCGCCCAGGATCTTGACCAGCGTGCTCTTCCCGGCGCCGTTCTCGCCCACGAGTGCGTGCACCTCGCCCGCGCGCACCTCGAAGTCCACGCCGTCGAGGGCGAGCACGCCCGGGAAGCGCTTGGTGATGGCGTGCGCGTGGAGCACTTACTCTCGCTCGCGCTCGTCGGCGCCCGTGAGCGCCGCGCGATCGACGATCCCGACGTCGATCGGCACGACCTTCGGCACGCTCCGGCCGGCGAAGTGCTCCGCGATCACCTCGACCGTGCGGCGGCCGATCTCTCCGGGATACTGGACGATGTCGGCCTTCAGCGGGCCGCCGGAGCGGATCGCCGCGCGCGCTTCCGGCTGCGCGTCGTAGCCGATGATCACCACGTCGCGGTCGCCGACCGCGCGCAGCGCGCCGAGCGCCGAGTCGTCGTTGATCGCGAAGATCCCGGCCAGGTCGGGATGGGCCTGCAGCATGGTCTCCGCGACGCCGTAGGCGCGGTCGCGATCGCCGCCCGCGCTCGGCCGCCCGATGATCGTGAAGCCCTGGTGCTGCGCGAGCTCGTCGACGAAGCCCGCCACGCGGTCCTGCACCGACGTGACTTCGGGGTGGTCGATGACGAGCACCTTGCCCGAGTTCCCGCGCGCACCCACGAGCTCCGCCATGCGCTCCGCCGCGAGTCGCCCGCCCTGCACGTTGTCCGAAGCGACGTGGCTCACCACCTCGCCACCCTGCGCCGCGATGTCGGCCGTGAACACCGGGATGCCTGCTTTGTTCGCGCGCCGCACCATCGGAGCGATCCCGCCCGAGTCGCACGGCGACACGACGATGGCGTCGACGTGCTGCGCGACGAAATCCTCGAGCTGCGCCGCCTGCCGCGCCGGATCGAACTCCGCCGAATGCACGACGAGCTCGATCCCCGCCGCGTCGGCCGCTTCGCGCATCGCCCCCTCGAGCTCCTTGTAGAACTCGTGCTGCTGCGTGAGCAGCGACACGCCGACGATCTTCCCGCCGCCGGCCGATGGATCTCCCGCGCAACCCGCGAGCAGCGCGAGCGGAACGACGCATCGGAGGAACGCCCGGAGAACTCCCACGGGACATCGGGGATCGTGCATCGGCGGATTCTAAGCGTGGGAGCCCGCCGGCGGATGGGAGACGCCTGGAGGGCACGTCGTGGAAGTGATCGACGACAACCGGCGCTCGTGCGTATGCCCCGTGACTGCTTGGACCCATCTGGCCGAGCTAGGCTGGGACCCGTGTCGAGCCCAGAGCTTCGCCGCAGCGGTCGTTCCTTCACGCGCAAGACCTTGTCGCGGGTCGCCGCGTTCCTCCTGGGACTCTCGCTCGCAACGCTCGCGGCGGAAGCCATCGTGCGGGTGGAGTTCGGCTGGCCGCAGCCGGCCGAGAGTCTCGTGTTCGATCGCGAGCTCGGGCACCGCATGCGGTCCGGCACGGTGAGCGCGCGCGACGACCGCGGCGTGTTCGAGGACCACTCCAATGCGCACGGGTTCCGCAGTCGGCCGATGCCGAGCGGGCCGGGGGCTCCCTCCGATCCCCCGCGGCTCCTCGTGTTGGGCGATTCCTTCGTGCGCGCCTGGGAGATTCGCGACGGGGAGCGCTTCTCCGAGCGCGCGGTCGAGTTCGTCGGCTCGAAGTGGGAGGCGCATCACGTGTGCGCCGACGATTGGGGCACCGCCCAGGAGCTCCTGGCGCTGCGCGAGTACGGTGCGCGTATCGCGCCGGAGCGCGTCGTCCTGACCTTGTTCCCCGGCAACGACCTGATCAACGTCGCCCGCGCGTTCGCGGGTCGGAGCCCGTTCAGCCCGTCCGACTGGGTGCGTCCCTACGTCGAAGAGGCTCCGGGGGGCGCGGAACGCGTGCGCTACGCGCAACCCGTGCGGGCCTTCCTTCGCCGGCGTTCGGCGCTCCTGGCGCAGCTCGAGACGCGCGCCCTACGCGCGGGCTGGCTCGCCGAGCTCGCGCGCGACGAGCCACGCGGCTCCGACGATCCCTGGAAGTTGCACGAGTGCGTCCTCGTACCGCCGGAGCTCAACCCCGACGGCGCCTCCGACTGGGAGAGCGCCTGGTCCACGCTCGAGTTCCTGATCGCGGCGGTGCGCGACGAGTGCGACCGGCTCGGAGCGCGCCTCGTCGTGGTGGTCCTGCCGACGTTGTTCCAGGTCCAGACCTGCGGGCACGCGGCCTCCGCGCGTGCGGCGCGCCTGCTCGACGGCAAGCCCTGCTTCCTGGACGCGAGCGACTTCGAGTACCCCGAGCGGCGCCTGGCGGAGTTCTTCGCGCGCAGCGGCATCGAGGGGATCCAGACCCTCGATGCCTTGCGCGCAGCGGCTCGCGCGAGCGAGGACGGCGTGTACCTGATCGACGGTCACCTGAACGCGGAAGGGCACGCGGCGGTGGGAGCGGAGCTCGCTCGCTGGCTGCGCGACGAGCCGACGTCCGCGCCCGTGCCGGCCTCGAGCGGCCCCGTCGATCTCTTGCCGCGCGGCGCGGAAGCCGTGACGTGGATCGACTTCGACGCAGGGCCGCAAGCTCGGTTCCTGCACCTTGGCCTGACCCCACGTTGGCCCTCCGGAAGTTTCGGCGCGACGGAGCGCGTGCGCGTGGTGAAGGAAGCGACGGTCGCTTTCGTGGTGCGCGCCGATCGAAGACCGCTGGGGGTGCGCGGGTTCGCCGAAGCGGGCGGGAGCTTCCCGTGCACCGTCCGGCTGCACTGTCTCGGCGAGGAGCTCGGGAGCGCGGACATCGAGGGACCCGGTCCCTTCGAGTTGGTCTTCGAGAACCGTTACGCCCACCTCTTGGCGGGCGGCGATCCGAGCACCTGGCCCTACCTGGAGTTCCAGCTCCTCTTCCCGGTGAAGGACCGCCCGCCGATCGGCATCGCAGGAATGGGCGTTCTCCCGGATCGCGCGCGCTGAGCGCAGTCCAGCCGTTCCGAGCCTTCCTGAAGCCCGCGCCGGCGCGGCCGCTCTGCGCGACCATGCCTGAAGTGGGATCACGAGCCCGCCGAGCAGCCGCAGCCCGCGTGGCTCTTCGCTCCGGCGATACCGGCCTCGAGGCCTTGCCAGAAGTACTCGGGCTTCGGGCCGCGTTGCTTGGTCGCGGGGTCGATGGTCTCGAGCGTGCGCGCGTCGAGCACGCGGCCGCCGAGAATCGTGAGGCGGATGTGCTCGGAGTTCGCGATGTCGTCGAGCGGGTTCGCCTCGAGCACGAGCAGGTCGGCGAGCTTGCCGACCTCGATCGAGCCGAGGTCGCCGTCGAGGCCGAGGTAGCGCGCGCCGTCGAGCGTCGCGCAGCGCAAGGCCTCGAGCGGCGTCATGCCGCCCTGCACGAACATCCACAGCTCCCAGTGGGCGGCGAGGCCCGCGAGCTGGCCGTGCGCGCCGAGCTGCACGCTCGCGCCGCGGTCGACGAGCGCCTTCGTGATCGCGGACGAGCGCAGGTGGTTGTAATCCTCCTCGGGCGCCATCGGGCGGCGCCGCGCGCGCGGCTCGACCTCGCTGCGCGGCGCGAAGGTCATCAAGCGCTCGTTCCGCCACACGTCGCTGTGGTGGTACCAGTAGTTCTCGCCCCAGATGCCGCCGTAGCCGACGACGAGCGTGGGCGTGTAGCCGACGGCGGTCTGGCCCCACAGGTCGAGCACGTCGTCGTACACGCGCTCGACCGGCAGGCTGTGCTCGATGCCCGTGTGCCCGTCGACGACCATGTTGACGTTGTGCTGGAAGAGCGAGCCGCCCTCCGGCACGACCATCATCTCGAGCTGGCGCGCGGCCTCCAGCACCTGCTGGCGCTGATCGCGACGCGGTTGGTTGTAGCTCTTGACCGAGAACGCGCCCACGGCCTTCAGGCGCCGCAGGTGCGCGAGCGCGTCGTCGAGCGAATCGACCTCGGCTTTGAAGGAGCCGGCGGCGCCGTACAGGATCGTGCCGGTCGAGTAGGTACGCGGCGCGAGCACGAGGCCGGCCTTCGCGAGCTCCGACGCCGCGAAGATGCTGTTCGTGTCGTGCGACGGATCGTGGATCGTCGTCACGCCGAACGCGAGGTTCGCGTGGCTCTCCCAGTTCGCCTGTGGCACGAGGTCGTTCACGGCCTGCGCACCGTGCGCGTGGACGTCGATGAAGCCAGGGACGATCGTGAGCCCCGTGCAGTCGAAGGACGGCATCCCGGGCTGCAACGCGACGCGGTCCGCGCGATCCACGGCTGCGATGCGGTCGTCGCTCACGACGATCGTCCCGTTCTCGAGCACGAGGTCGCCGTCCAACGTGACGAGGCGCGCGCCGGTGAGGGCGTAGCTGCCCTTCGGATGCGCGTACTCTGCGCTGAAAGCGATGTTTCGGCCCTCGGCGACGGGCTCGGGCAGCTCCTCCGGAGCGCCGTCTTGGAACGCGAAGGCGTCGGAGAGCTCGCGCTCGTAGAGCTCGGGTCCGAGCGACCAGTACAGCCGCGTCGAGTCGCCCGAGAACTGCAGGTTCTCGCCCGCGTCGCGCGAGACGCGCGCGAGCGGCAGAGCGTCCGCCTTCGGCCCCACGGCGACCTCGCGGCCGGTCAGGAGCAGCGGCGCGACGTAGGCCGCGTAGCGCTCCGAGAACGCGAGCCAGCGCCCGTCCGGCGAGATCGCCCACTCGACCGCGTTCTCGCTCGAGAAGTGCACCGTCTCGCGCCGGTCGTCGAGTCGGATCGACACGAGCGTGTGCCGGTCGACCTCGGGCTTGCGCTCGAAGCGCACGACGAACAGCCGCTCGCCGTCCGACCCGAAGCGCGGGCTCGACCCGTCGCGCGTCACGAGCTCGGGCTCGCCGCCCGCGACGGGCACGCGGAAGATCCCCGTCTCGTAGGAGTGGAGCGGCGACGTCACGTACCCGCCCGCGACGCGCTGGTACACGAGCTCGCTCCCGTCCGGCGAGAACACGGGCGTCACGTAGTGCCCCGGCTCCGGCGTGACGCGCCGCCGATTCCCGCCGTCCACGTCCGCGACCCACACGGCGCCGAGCTCCTCGTCCGCGAACGTGACGAACGCGATGCGCGCGCCGTCGCGGCTGAAGGCGGGGAAGTACTCGAAGCGCGCCTCGTCGTCGGTGAGCCGCTTGGGCGTTCCCTCGGGCAGGTCGCGCACCCAGATGTGCCCGAGCGCCTGGTAGGCGACGCGGTCGCCGGCGGGCGCGACGGCGACGTGCCGCAGGCACTTGACGTCGAACTCGGAGGGCGCGACGGCGATGGGGAAGCGCACGGCCTCGCGGATCTCGCGCGTGTCGGCGACGTGGAACGGAATAACGGCGCTCTCGCCCGTCGCGACGTCGACGCGGAGCAGCTTGCCCTTGGCGTAGAAGACGATCTGCTTCGAGTCGGGAGTCCACGCCATCGCCGGATAGACGCCGTGGATGGCCCAGGTCTCCTGCATGTCGCGTTCGAGCGGCGCGTAGACCTTGCGCGCGCGTCCCGATTCCAAGTCGAGCACGAACAGCGTCGTCTCGAAGTTCACGCGGCGCACGAAAGCCAAGTGCTTGCCGTCGGGCGACGGCGTCGGCCGGCAGGCGCCGCCGGCACCCGTCGCGATCGGCCGGATCTCGCCCGTCTCGCGGTCGAGCCGATCGATCTGGTAGATCTGGCCGGTCGAGTCCTTGCTGTACTCGAAGGTGTCCCCGGGCGTCGCGTCGTAGCTGTAATAGAGGAAGCGTCCATCAGGCGAGAAGGCCGGCTCGCCGAGGTCCTTCTGCTGGTTTCGCTTCTCCGTCATCTGCAGGCCCTTCGCCCCGGAGCGATGGAAGAGCCAGATCTCGCCCGCACCCGCCGAGCGGCGGCTCGTGAAGTGCTTGCGCGCGGCGATCGCGCTCCCGTCCGGCGTCCACGCGGGGCTGTTGAGCAGCCGGAAATCCTCCGTCGAGACCGCCTTCGGATCCGACCCGTCGCGCCCCACCACCCACACGTTGTCGCCGCCCGCGCGGTCGCTCGTGAACGCGATCTCTTTCCCGTCGGGGCTGAAGCGCGGCTGTGTGTCCCACGCCATGCCCGACGTGAGCGCGCGCGCTTCACCGCCCTCGAACGGGATCACGTACAGGTCGCCGAGCAGGTCGAACACGATCTCGCGCCCGTCCGGACTCACGTCGAGCGACATCCACGTGCCCTCGTCGACGTCGATCGCGACCGAGCGCCCTTCCCCGGGCGGCGCGTTCACGTCCCACTTCGGCTTCTCGTCCTCCTTCTCGTCCACGGCCGCGTCCTCCTCGGGAGATTCCTGCTCCGAGGCATCCGAGTCCGGGGCTACCGGATCCTGCGCCGCGACGGCCGCGCAGTCGCACAGGAGGAGTCCGAGGAAGAGCGGGAGCGCCGATAGCATGCGCGACGGCCGAGTGAGTTGCGTTCTCATGTTCAAGAGGGCGGGTGGAACGAGTTGCGAGGAGGGAAGAGGCTAGCCGCAGGCCGCAAGTCTGCCCAGGCCGCCGAGCTCGGCGCTCCCGCACTTCGCACGCGAGACTTACCCTGGCGCGACTTCGTCCGGCGAGCCGCGAAGCGCTCCTTCGAGGACATGGCTCCAGAAGCAGTGAGATCGCGCAGCCGAACAACTCGCTGAATGGCAAGGTCGCGAACCGGCCTGAAGCCCCCATGACGAAGACAACCGCCGGACTCGCTGCTGTGTGGCTGCTTGCGGCCTCGTGCGCCCAGGACAGCTCGCACGCGCCGGTCGTGAATCCAACCCAGACTGGCCCGAGCGCCTCTGGTTCCATCGATGATCAGCAGGTGCTCGAATGTGCCTTGGCCGACCTCGTGAGGTATTCGGGCAAGGACTGGCCCGGAGCGGAGCCCCTCTCAGTGGCGGCAGAGGCGGTCGATTGGTCCGTCACGGTCGACGAGGTTCTCTACCGACACGACGAGGAATCGTGGAGGGACCTTTCGTCAGCCGAAGAGACGGCTCTTGCGCAAGCGGCTGCCGATCTCGTCTCACGCACCACACTCGAAAAGGGCGGCGTTCGTTTTCAGAGCCAACATTCCCGCCTCAACGTAGGGGACACCGCGACGTCGCCTGAGCCTCGATACGGGGAGAGTCGTCCAATTCACCTGTGGCCCCCGGGGTTTACGGCCGACCGAAGGCTCGTGGTCGTGCGCATGTCGATCCCCACCGGCTGGCATCACGCGAACGCAACGTACGTTCTCGCAAGGCAGGGAACGGGCTGGACGATCCGGGTCAGGCAGTTCGTCCACTACTTTTAGACGAGTCCCGAGTCGTTGCATGCGCGCCGATCGACATCCGAGTCGGCTCGCGACAGGAGTGTTGGAGGGGCCCTAGCGTGTCGAGATATCGCGCCGTCGTCGGAGTGTCGGACCACTGCGGTTGGGCGGTGCTCGCGACTGTCACGGGCGACGGAACGCTCCTCGATCGCCGCCGCGTCGAGCTCGTCGACGAGGGCCTACCGAAGCTTCCACACCATCAAGAGGCGCAAGGATTCCCGTTGGAGGAAGCGTGGGCCCTGGTCGAGCGCGTGCGCGTTTCGGTGGAGCGCCACGCGAAGCTCGCTCTCGACGCGGTCGCGACCGCGGTGTCGTCGCGTATCCGCGGTATCGCGCTCCGCGAGTGCCCGCGGCTGCCCCCGACCGTCGCCGAGCGGATCGAGAACTACCGCGCCCAGAACGTTGCGGACACGGTGATGTACCGCATGGCGCTCGCCGGCGCGGCCGAGGAGCGTGGCTGGGCCGTCCACTGGTTCGACTCGAAGAAGGTACTCGGGGCGGCGCGCGAAGCACTGCACGTCGAGGATCTCGACGCACTCTTCCGCGACGTGAGGAAGTCCCTCGGGCCGCCTTGGAGCCAGGACCACAGGCTCGCCATGGCTGCTGCGATCGTCGCGGCCCAGACGCGCGAGTAGGCGGCAATCATCGATGTCGTGTTGGGTGCCGAGGGACTCGCTCAGCTTTTCGTGCGAGGCCGTGCGAACTCAGCACCAAGCCCTTCAGTCCCCGATACCGGATCGGCGATGTATTGTCAGACATTGGTGCTTGCATGAACGTCAACCTCACTCCCGAGCTGGAGGCACTCGTCCTGCGAAAGGTCGAATCGGGCCTCTACAACAACCAGAGCGAGGTCGTGCGTGAGGCTCTCCGGCTCCTTGCCGAGCAGGACCGTCTACGCGAGGCTCACCTCGAGAACCTCCGTGGAACGCTTGCCGAGGGCCTCTCCCAGGCCGATCGGGGCGAGCTTTTCGACGGCCCCGAAGTCGTTGCAAGGGTTCGGAAGACCTTGCGGGGGCGCAGGAAGCCTGACAAGAAAGGCGGGTGACCCTCGGCTAACGCCTCACTCCGCAAGCGCGCGAGGGCTTCCAAGACATCGTCCTCTACGTCGAGGAGCGATTTGGGCCCGAAGTAGCGGACCAAGTGATCAGAGATCTGGAGAAGGCCTTCGAGCAGCTCGCAGCCAACCCCCGCATTGGACACCGCCGAGAAGACCTGACGCAGAACGAGAGCGTCTTGTTCTGGTCGGTGGGCCCCACCTTGTTGGCCTATCGCGCACGGCCGGAGTGGGTAGAGATCCTGTTCGTCGAACGAGGGGAGCTCGATTGGGAGCGGAACCTGACGAGACGTTGGGAGTAACACGATCGTGTCACGCAGCTTCGCTGCGTGGACGCTGGAGGTGGCGCAGGCGCTCCGCGGTGAGCTCGCCTGCGCTCGTCACAGCTCCACAGCGAGGGGCGAGCCGTCGAAGGTCACGAGTTGGCCGTGGACGCCCTCGGCGCCGTGGCTCGCGTCGTGATCGGGCGCGAGGACGCGCACGAAGTAGGTGACGCCTTCCTCCACGGCCGAGACCGCGAAGCGGCCGTACTCGTCGGTGGAGGTCGAGGCGCGGTATTGCCTGCCCGGCTCCGTGACGTCGACTCGCGCTCCGCGAACGCGCTCGCCGTCGCGCGAGACGAAGCCGTGCAACATGGCAAGAGTCTCCTTCGCGACGAAGGGCTCGAGATCCACGTCGATGTCGGCGACCTCGAGCGTTCGACGGACCTCCGCCGCGTGGACGCTCAGTCGGAAGCTGCCGCTCGGAAGCCCGCGGAAGGCGAAAGCTCCGTTCGCGTCGGCGAAGACTTCTTCTTCGTAGCGGACGGTCTTCGACCATCCGTCGCGCGACGTGGAATCCTTGGCGAACAACGTGCCGGTCTCGCGGTCGGTGGGGGCGAGCTGAGCGAGCTCCGCGCGCACACCCGCGACGGGTCGCCCCGCAGCGTCGACGATCGAGCCGCGCACCGTCACGCCCGCTCGCACGACGACGTCGCCGAGGTCCACGGCGAGCTCGTCCTTCGGCGCGACCGCGGTCGCGCGGCCTTCGTCGCGCACGTCGATCCAGACCGCGTGCGTGAGGTCCGAGCGCAGGCCTGACAGGCGAAAGCGCCCGTTCGCCTCCGTTTCGGTCACTGCGAAGTCGGGTGCGAGGGCGCCTTGCATGAAGACGAGGTATCCGCGCCCCGCGACGCGCGCGCAGGGGATCGGTCGTCCGAGCCCGTCGACCGCGCGGCCCACGATGGTCTTTTCGGGCAGGAGCGCGATCTCGACGAACGGATCGGACGCGCCCGACCGCTTCGGCGCGCCGAAGGTGGCCGTGTCCCACGAGCCGTCGGCAGCGACGTGCAGCGTTGCCTGCTCGCGCCCATAGCCGTCGGCGCGCGCATCGAGACCACTGGAGGCGCCGGGCTCCCAGTGCCCGATTTCGAACTGCCCGAGCTCGTCGGTGCGCACGGGCGCGAGACCCAGCCGCCCGTGGTTCGCGAAGCTCACGTGAGCGCCCTCGATCGGACGCGCGTCGCGCGCGTCGACCACGACGCCGCGCACGCGGAAGGTGGGAGCGAGCTCGAGGACGAGGTGATGATCGCCGCCGAGGTAGTCCTCGATCACCCCGAGCGCCACGCGGTCGCCACTCGCGGCGGTCACGTACGCGGAGCCGGCCGTGGCGAGCACGAGGGAAGCCATTCCGTCGGCGCCCGTGCGTGCGTTCGCGGTCTCGAGGATGTCGGCGCCGTCGTCGACGAGCTCCGAATAGAGCCGCGCGTGCACGCGAGCTTCCGCGACGGGCAGGGGCTCTCCATCCACGCGTTCGACGACTTGCACCTGGATCCGCAACGGCCCACCGAGCGCTGGATCCGCGCTCCGCGTGACCGCGCCCGCGATCCGCGGAGTCTCGCCCGCGACGGGGGCGATCTCGGTGACCTCCGCGACGCGCTCCGCGCGCGGGAGAGCGTCAGGCTTTCCGTGCGTCGTCTCCGCTCGATCGGGTGATTGCGAGAGCGGCGTGAAGGTGGCGGCCGTCTCCTCGCGCCCGACGAAGAGCCAGAGCGCGAGCAGTCCCGCACCGGCGAGGAGGACCAGCAGGACGCGTTGCGCGACGGGGGTGGAGCTCATGGAGAACGGAGCCGGCAGCCGGGCGGGTGGGGGCTGCTACCTGCCGAGGGAATGGCCTCGAGGGGTAGCGCTCGATCTCGCCGAGGTCGCCTCGAGCCTGCCGGGGCTTGCACGCCATCCTAAGGAGAGCGTCATGAACCTGCTGCGCACCTTCTCGACCGAGCTCTCTGGGATCGTCGAGCGCGCGAGTCCCGCCGTCCTGCACCTGCAGGTGCTGCGCGGCGGCCGGCGCGAGCTCCTGAGCGGCTCGGGCTTCCTGTTCACGCCCGACGGCTACGCGCTGACGAACAGCCACGTGCTGCGCGACGCGGACGCCGTCGAGGCGACGCTGCCGGATGGCCGGACGGTCCTGGCCGACGTCGTCGGCAGCGACCCGGCGACCGACTTGGCCGTGCTGCGCCTCGGGAGCGAGGCGCGCTTCCCCTGGATCGACCTCGGCGACTCGAACGAGCTGCGCGTCGGCGACTTCGTGATCGCGGTCGGGTCGCCCTTGGGTCTGACCTTCACCGTCAGCGCCGGCATCGTCAGCGCGCTCGGCCGCGCCATGCGCAGCGAGCTCGCGGGCCGCGCGATCGAGGGCGTGATCCAGACCGACGCGCCGCTCAACCCGGGCAACTCCGGCGGTCCGCTGCTCGACGCGGACGGGTTGGTGGTCGGCGTCAACACCGCCATCGTCGCGCCGGCGCAGGGCCTGTGCTTCGCCGTGCCCTCGAACACGGCGAGCTTCGTCGCGAGCGAGATCCTGCGGCACGGGCGCGTGCGCCGCGCGTGGCTCGGCATCTCGGCCGAGGGCGTGCTCCTCGCCGCGAAGATCGCGCGGGAGCACGGCCTCGCGTCCGCGCGCGGCGTCGCGGTGCTCCACGTCGAGCCGGAGAGCGCTGCGGCAGCGGCCGGGTTGCGCGTGGGCGACGTGATCGTGCGCCTGGGAGGCGCGGAGATCGCCACGCCTTCGGACCTGATCAGCCGGCTCGACGCCGGCGCGATCGACGCGGAGCTCCCCGTCGTCGCGTTGCGCGGCGGCGCGCGCATCGAGCTCACGGCCCGACCGCGCGAGCTCCAGAAGGTCTGAGCGCGCAAAGGGGTCTCGCGGGGCCCTGCACGGGATCCGTTTCGCGGAGCGGTCAGACGCGGCGGAGCGCGCGGCGCGGGACGGGATCGTCGGCGAACAGGGTCAGCACGAGGCCGCCGGCGGCGGCGAGGAAGGCGGCGCGGCCGAACCAGGGCGCGGCCGCGATGAAGCGCGCGGTGAAGGGCCACGGCTCGGAGTGCGGCAAGCCGACCCAGTTCGCCGCCAACACGGTCCCGCGCTCGAAGGCGAGCCACACGAGGAGGAGCGAGCCGAGGTACAGGCACAGCGTGATCGAGTTCTGCAGGCTGCCGCGGCGCACGAGCGTCCAGGGCGACGACGTCGAGCGCACTTCGGCGAGCACCACGCTGCCGGGGTGGGAGTGGAGCATTCCGATGAAGCTCTCGCGCGCGAGGAAGGCGCAGTACGCGACGAGCGCGAGGAGCACGAGCAGCGCGCTCGGGTAGACCTGTATGAGCTGCGCCGGATGGGTCACGTTCGAGAGCCAGGCGGGCACGAGGGCGGCGCACCGCCGTTCGCTCTCGGCCAGCGCACCGCTGGCGAGCTCGAGCTCTTGCCCGAGCCCGAGCGCGTGCGCCTGCGACGCTTCCCACTCCGCGCCCAACGCGGCTGCTTCGTCGTGCAGCGCGGGCGCGAGTCTCGCGATCACGTGGTCGAACGAATCGGCGAGGCCGAGGGCTTGGCTCGGATCCGAAGCGAGTCGGTTCGGTAGATCCGCGGTCTGCGTGCGCGCCGCCCACGCTCCGAGCTCCGAATCGAAGGTCTCCAGGGACTTCGCCGCGCTCAGCCTCCCGACCTCCGTCGACGCCGCGTGCAAGGGCTGCACGACGGTGAGTCGCCCGAGGTCGAGCAGGGCCCGCAGGGTCGCGTCCGCCGCGCCGTTTGCGCGCGCACACAGCGCCGCGAAGGCGAACTCGTCGCGCTCGCGCACCGAAGCCAGCGCAGCGATGCGCGTCGGATCGATGCCCAAGGTCTCGAGCGCTTCGGCGATCGACGCGGGTCGCGGAGTGCTCGAGGGCGGCGGCGCGTCCGGGCTGCCGGATGGCGCGGGCAGTCCGAGCTGCTCCAGGCGCCGCCGCGCTTCCGCGAAGTCCTCGATGGCGCGCAACTCTTCCTCGGAGAGCAGCGGCCCTTCCGGCTCCACCTTGCGGCGCGGCGAGAGCGGGGGCTCCGGCGGTCGAGCCCATTGGAAGGATGCTGCGCTGGCCTTCACGCGATCCGCGGTGCCCACGCGCGCCGGCTGCGTCCGCTCGAGCTCCAGCACGGCCTGCTCGAGCTCCGCGGCGCTCGCGCCGACGAGTCGTTGGTACGCGCGGCCGAGGTGGGCGACTTCCCGTGCGAGCTCCGCCGCTTCGGCGTGCCAGGGCGCAGCGTCGAGGAGCTCCGTGACCGACTCGAACGCGCGCGTCGCACGCGCCAGCCGCTGTGCGCGTTGCGTCGCGGCCGCGTGCGCTTCCTCGAGGGCCGAGATCGCGGCTGTCTGCCCGACGATGTCCTGCGAGAGGCGCTGGAACGGCTCGAGCACGCGGAACAGAACGAGCGCCGCGAAGGCCAGCGTGAGAGCGGCCAGGCGCCCCGTCGTGCGGCAGCGATCGCGATAGAGCTCGTAGCGGTTGTGGAAGCTCCAGTCGGCCTTGGTACGCGGTTCTTCGGCGGGGGCGAGCTCTCGCCGAACGACCTGGGCTCTGCGTCTCTGCGTCTGCATGGGTCTCCCTGCCCCACCCGGACAATCGGTAGAGGGACCCGTCTCCATCGGCCGGCGGATGTGCCGAACCTGAGAAAGGACTTCGAGGTCCGACCCGCGCGGGGTTGGCTTCATGGCGGCCGTGGCCGATAACCTCCCACGCCCTCGCGGTGCCGGCTCGACCCTGAGTTCGCCCTTCGGACGGAGACCCGTGCTCGGGTCCCGGTGGGCCGGCCCCCCTGAACGAGCTGGAGAACGCGTTTGAACGACCACGACCCGACCGATCTGCTCCAGGACGTCCTCGACGGCGTGGGCTCCGACTTCGTCGAGCTCCGCTACCACAAGAAGCGCACGCGCTCGGTGTCGGTCGAGAAGGGGCGCGTCGACCAGGCCACGATCGGCGAGCACACCGGGGTGGGCGTGCGCGTCCTGTCCGGGGGCGCGTGGGGCTTCGCGAGCACCGACCGGCTCGACGCCGAGGGCGTGCGCAAGACCGTGGAGCAGGCGCGCGCCGCCGCGCGGGCTTCCTCCGTCGCGCGGCGCGAGAAGACGGCGCCGCTGCCGGCCGTGACGCTCGCGCGCGGTCGCTTCGAGCTCCCGGGGACGAGCGAGCTCGTCGCGCGGCCGCTCGAGGAGAGCCTCGGCATGGTGCTGCGCCTCGAGGGACAGGCGCGCGCGTCGTCGAGCTCGATCCAGAGCGCGGGCTGCGGCTATACGGAGATGTTCGAGGAGAAGGGCATCGTCACGAGCGACGGCGCGAAGGCCTGGATCCGGCTCGTGCGGCCCGAGTTCCGCATCACGGCGGTCGCGCAGAAGGGCGGCGAGATCCAGCGCGGTTCGGAGGCGGTCGGCGTCACGGGCGGCTGGGACTGTCTGTTCCGCAAGGCCTCGGCGGAGGTCTTGACCGAGCGCGCCGCGCGGCGCGCCGTCGACCTGCTCTCGGCCGGCTATCCCGACGGCGGGCGCAAGCGCGTGCTCCTGTCACCGTCGCTGGTGGGCCTCCTCACGCACGAGGCCGTGGGGCACACGGTCGAGGCGGACTTCGTCATCTCCGGATCGGTCGCAGCCGGCAAGCTCGGGACGCGCGTCGCCTCGGAGCTCGTGACCTTGTGCGACTCGGGCGCGAGCGAGTTCCACGACGGCGCCGGCGGAACGCTGCAGGTCGACGACGAAGGCATCGCGACCGAGCGCACGACGATCATCCGCGACGGGATGCTCGTGGGGTACCTGCACGACCGCAGGTCGGCCGCGCACTTCGGCGTCGCGCCGACGGGCAACGCGCGCGCCTGGGAGTACGACGACGAGCCGCTGATCCGCATGCGCAACACGTACATTACGCCGGGCGACGCGACGCTCGAGGAGATGATCGCGGGGATCGACGACGGCTACCTGTTGGACGGGCCGCTGAACGGCCAGGCCGACAGCAACGGCGAGTTCATGTTCGGAACGAGCGAGGCTTATCGCATTGTGAACGGCGTGCGCGGTCCGCTCATGCGCGGCGTCAACATCTCCGGCGCGGCGTTCGACGTGCTGCGCACGGTCGACCGCGTCGGGCGCGACTTCGCGTGGGACCTCGGCTCCGGCCACTGCGGGAAGGGACAGCCCGCGAAGGTCGACGCCGGCGGTCCGTGGCTCTCCTGCGAGGTCATCGTCGGCGGGAGGAACGCGTGAGCGCGCCGCGGGCGAGGCTGGCGGCGCATGCCCCGCTGCGCGACGGCGCGAGCTTCGATCCCGCCTCCGAGCAAGCGCGACTCCTCGAGCGCTGCGAGCAGCTCGTCGAGGAGGCCGTGCGCAACGGAGCCGACGAGGCGGAGGCGTTCGCAAGCTACTCGCAGGTCGCGCGCGTCGATTTCGAGCAAGGCGACCTGAAGCTCGGCAAGGTCGATGAGGGCTCGTCGATCGGCCTGCGCGTGTTCGCGGACTCGAAGCTGGGCTTCTCGGCCACGAACCAGACCGACGTGGCCTCGCTGCGCCAGACGGCGCAAGACGCCTGCACGCTCGCCGGCTTCTCGGTGCCCGACGAGGCGAACCGCCTGCCGGCGCCGCGTCCGCTCGAAAGGCGTCCGTTGCTCGTGAGCCCGGCCGTCGCGCGCCTCGGGATCGCCGAGGTCGTCGCGCGCGGGCGCGATTTCGTGAACCGGATCGCGCAGCGCGACGCGCGCATCTCGCTCGACAAGGCCGACCTCTCGGTCTCGCGCTCGAGCCTCGCCATAGCCTCGACCTCGGGCATCCGCACCTCCGAGTCCGACGCGGCCGTCTCCGTATCAGCCTTCGGCATGGCCGTCGACGGCGCGGACGTGGGCGGCTTCGACTACTGGGGCGACGCCGTGCGCGACCTCTCACGCCTCGACGCCGCCGTCCACGAGACGGTGGAGCGCTTCTGCGACGCCGTGCTCGGGAACCTCGGCGCCGCCGCGGCCGAGACCTACACGGGCCCCGTACTCTTCGGGCCATCGGCCTTCGTGTCGGTGTTCGTCGCGCCGTTGCTCTCGGCCGCGAGCGCGATCGCCGTGCAGCGCGGGCGCAGCGCGTTGAAGGGCAAGCTCGGCGAGCGCGTCGCCGATCCGCTGCTCACGATCGTGGACGACGCGACCGACGTCGAGCTCGGCGGAGTGTGCAGTTTCGACCGCGAGGGCCAGCCCACGACGCGTTTCTCGCTGGTCGAGGGGGGCGTCCTGCGCTCGTACCTCTACAACGGCTACGCGGCACAGGTCGAGCAGCGCGCGTCGACCGGACACGCCGCGGGAGGCGCGCGCTCGGTTCCCGGTCT
This sequence comes from uncultured Planctomycetaceae bacterium, assembly GCA_964413535.1. Lineage (GTDB taxonomy): Bacteria > Planctomycetota > UBA1135 > UBA1135 > CAYPTB01. The sequence goes on from CAYPTB010000045.1 coordinate 46,226, forward strand.
CGGAACGCACGCCATCGTCGTCGCGCCCGGCGCCGGAGGCTCGCGCGACGATCTCCTGCGCGCGCTCGGCCGCGGTCTCTTCGTGCAGCGCTTCAGCGGCACGGTCGACCCCGCGTCGGGCGACTTCTCGGGCGTCGCGAAGTCCGCGCGCTGGGTCGAGGGCGGCGCGATCGTGCGCTCGCTCAAGGAGACCCTGATCTCCGGCAACGCCTTCGAGCTCCTCGGTCGCCTCGCGACGCTCTCCAGCACGAGCGAGCGCCTCTTCGGCGCCACGCGCGCGCCCTTCGCGATCGTCGACGGAGTGTCGGTGACTGCCGGCTGAGGCAGCTCGGCGGGAGGAGCAGGTCCCGCTCCAGCGCGGAGTGGCCGTATGATGCGAGCGGTCGGCGCGCCCTCGAGCGCGGGCAACGCTCGCGCGAGCTCGCGAGGGGCCTGGAGGGCTCGGGGCGAGGCCGACGAGGAAGGCTGGATGAGCGACCGCCCGGATCCGCCCGCGGGTTCCTTCGACGAGACGCGCGAGCACGCGCCCGATTCGGAAGCCGACCGTGCTCGCATGCGCGAGCCTCACGGTGAGCGCCCGCGCGAGATCCAGGAGCCGTTCGTTGGCTACGCCGATGCCCCTTCGAGGGAGCGATTGGCCAGACGAATGCTCGATCGGGTGACGGAGGGGCTGCGCACGGGCGAGGCGGGGCTCGAGGAGGGCCCGCCTCTCGAGACGGGCTACGAGATCCTCGGGGAGCTCGGGCGCGGGACCTACGGCTGGGTCTTCCGCGCCCGCGACAGGGCGCTCGGGCGCGAGGTGGCGCTCAAGGTTCAGGATCCGGATCGGCCGCTCGGCGCGCACGAGCGCGAGCGGTTCGTGAAGGAGGCGCGCGTGCTCGCGTCGCTCGACCACTCGAGCATCGTGGGCATCCACTCGATCGACGAGGCGGACGGTCGCCTGCGGCTGTCGCTCGAGCTGATCGATGGCCGCACGCTCAAGGACGTCGTCGAGTCGGATGGACCGCTCGAGCCGACAGAGGCCGCGCGCGTCGGGATCGAGCTGTGTCGGGCGCTCGCCGCGATCCACGGCAGGCGACTCGTCCACCAAGACCTCAAGCCCGCGAACGCGATGCGCGAGAAGGGCGGCCGCATCGTGCTGCTCGACTTCGGCTTCGCCCGCGAGCCGCATCCGGTCGGCGGCGTCGCGCAGGGAACGCCGCGCATCATGGCGCCCGAGCAGTTCAGGGCCGGTTGTATCGTCGGTCCGAAGAGCGATCTCTTCGCGCTCGGCGTCCTGCTCTACTGGCTCGTCTCGGGCGAGTACCCGCACGAAGCGCGGACCTTCGACGAACTGCGCGACGCGGTGTTGGCAGGGAAGACCGTGCCGCTGTGCGATCGACGGTCCGAAGTGCCCGAGCGCTTCGTGGCGATCGTCGAGCGCGCCATGGCCCTCGATCCGGTCGAGCGTCACGCCTCGGCAGGCGCGCTGGAGGCGGAGCTGCGCGCGTTCCTGGCGGGGAGCGAAGAGTCGACCGTTGCTGCTCGCCGCACCGGTTCCCTCGCCCTGCCCGCGATCTTGGTGGCGGTCGCGGCGCTCGTGCTCGCCGTGCTCGTGTACGTGGACCAACTCGGGCGCGACGGCGAAGGCGTACAAGCCAAGGCGGCCTCCGAGACGACCTCCTCGATCCGCGGCCTCGAGACCTCGTTCTGGGCGACGACCGACGGCGTGCAGCGAGGGCTCGAACCCGGCGACAGCATCGCGATCGGCGATCTCGTCGAATTGCGCGTGCGCGCGTCGGAGGACGTCCACGTGTACGTCTTCAACCAGGACGGTGATCGCATCGCCAACATCTTCCCGCTCGAGGGCTGGCAGACCGTCAATCCGCTCGCCGCGGGCAGCGAGCACCGGCTCCCGGGACTCGACGCGAAGGGTGAGGAGCGGTCGTGGACGATCGAGGTGGCCCAGACTCCCCAGGAGGAGTTCCTGGTCGTCGTCTCGCGCGGACCCGACGAGCTGGCGGAGACCCTGCGCACGAGCCTGCCGGACGCGCAGGAGTTGCTCACTTCGCGCACGACGCGCGGCGTCGGCGGAACCGCTCCCACTCCCGAGGTGAGGAAAGACCTCTCGCTCGAGATGAACAGCCTGAAGAGCTGGTACCAGGCGGCGCTCGCCCAGTCGCTCGGGAGCGAGTGGCGGTATTTCAGCGTGAAGAACGAGGGAGAGCGCCGACGGGAAGGCGGGGAGTAGCGATGTCGATCCCCAGGAATGCGATCTGGGTTGCTCTGAGCCTTTCAGCTCTGCAAGCGGTGTCAACCGGTTGCAGGACGGGTGTGAACGCCACGGTCGAGTTCCGCCGCTACTCGTCTTTCGAGATCGCGCAGGCCGAGCCCGGCCCAGTCGAGGCCCATCGGTCGAAGGAACGACTCGCGGCATTCGTCGTGTGGAGTGGGAAGGAGCCCCTGCGAATCGACCTCGGCTCGATCGACGAGATCGCCCAACGGGTCGGGGCGTGGCGCGAGGCGATCGGAGTTCCCATCGAAGGTGGAGCCGGTTCCGGAGGGAGCAGGAGAGACTCGTCGAGCGAGCTCGCCGCTGGCCGGGCTTTGCGCGAGATGTTGCTCGATCCAGTGTTCGCAGCCATCGGCGATGAGGTGTCCGGACTCGTCGTGAGCCCGGACGACGTCGTGCACCTCGTGCCCCTCGACGCCTTGCCGAACGCGACCAAGGGGTTGGTGGGCGATCATGTCCAGCTCTCCCTCGTTCGATCGTCGACCGAGCTCGCGAGTCCTTCGCCGCCGCGGCAGGGCGAGCCTTCGCTCCTCGCCATCGGCGATCCCGCTCAGAGTGTGGACGCCGAGCCGAGCGCGTTGCGCAGCGCCTCGGTAGCGTCGCCGTCGCCGGCGAGCACGCGGTCGATCGCCTTCCGGCCCCTGCCAGGTGCCGCGCGCGAGCTCGAAGCCGTGGGGCGATCCTTCCAGCAAGCATTCGACGAGGCGGGAGTCGTGCTGCTCGGCGAGGCCGCCACGAAGGCCGAGTTCGCCGCGCGTGCGTCGACCGCTCGCTATCTGCACGTCGCGACGCACGGATGGTTCGCGTCGGAAGGGATCGATTCGTTCGCGGGCAACCGGAGCGGAAACACGCCCGTGTTGGATGCTGCTCGAAACCTCACCGGATTCGCACCTTCGACGCTCTGCGGTCTGGCCTTCGCGAGCGCGAATCAGGGCAGCGACAGGTTCGGTCGCGTGCCGGGGATCCTGACGGCCGATGAGCTCGCCGGCCTCGACCTCGAGTCATGCGAGCTCGCCGTGCTCGCAGCATCGGAGACGAACGTCGGCGTGCGCCGCGCGGGTCAGGGCGTCGAGTCGTTGCAGAAGGCGCTGCACCAGGCCGGCGCGCGCGCGGCGATCACGAGCCTGTGGAAGGTGGACGACGCGGCGACCTGCGAGCTGATGGAGCGCTTCTACGAATACCTATGGATCGAGGAGCTTCCCACTGCCGAGGCGCTGTGGCGCGCGAAGTCGGATCTGCGCGCACTCGGACATCCGACGCGCGATTGGGCGGCTTGGGTGCTCTCTCGGAAAGCGGACTGATCGCGCGCGCTCGCTCTTCGTCCGCACGCTCCCTCTGGAACTCCTCGATCCAGGGACTAGCCTCTGCGGATGGCTGCAGCGTTCACGGAGCTCGATTGGTACGCGTCTCCGCTCTACTACGACATCGTGTTCGAGGCGGACACGGAGCTCGAGGGGGCGTTCTTGGAGCTCATGCTCGTGCGCCACGGCCGCAGCCGGGGGCGGCGTGTGCTCGAGCCGGCCTGCGGGAGCGGGCGGTTGGTGGCCGAGATGGCGCGGCGCGGCTTCCGCGTCAGCGGCTTCGACCTCTCGGAGGAAATGCTCGAGTTCGCGCACGAGCGACTCGCTGGGCGGGGTCTCGCGGCGCAGCTCTCGGTCGGACGGATGGAGAGCTTCCACGTGCGCGGGCGCTTCGATCTCGCGCACTGCCTCGTGAGCACGTTCAAGTACCTGCTGACGGAGGATGCGGCGCGCTCGCACCTCGAGTGCGTCGCCGAGGCGCTGGCGCCCGGCGGTATCTACGTGCTCGGCGTGCACTTGACCGAGTACGCGTCGAAGAGCCGATCGCGCGAGCGCTGGGTGGGCGAGCGCGACGGCACGCGCGTCGTGTGCAACATCCAGGGCTGGCCGGCGAAGCGCAGGGAGCGCACGGAGCACGTGCGCTCGCGTCTCGTGGTGACCGACGGGGACGACGAGCGGCGCATGGAGACGAACTGGACCTTCCGCACGTACGACGCGCGCGAGCTCCTGGGCCTGATCGCGTCGGTGCCCGCGCTCGAGCACGTGGCGACGCACGACTTCACGTACGACGCGACCCGGGAGCGCGAGCTCGACGACGAACAGCTCGATTGCGTGGCGATCCTGCGCAAACGCTGACGAGCGTCAGATCGCGTTCAGCTCCCCCAGCGCCGCTTCGAGCTCCGCCTGTCCGAAGGGCTTTTCGAGCACGCCGTCAGCGCCAAGGCTGCGCGCCAGGTCGAGCACCCGCTCGGCGGAGAGCGTGCGACCTCCGCCCGAGATCGCGAGGACGAGCAGGTCGGGCGCGAGCTGCCGAAGCTCCCGAATCGTCTCGAGGCCTTCCTTGAAGGGCATCAAGAGGTCGGTGATGACGATCTCGGCGCGGTAGCGGCGGAAGACGTCGAGGCCTTCGTTGCCGTCGGCGGCGGTGAGCACGTCGTGGCCCATGCGCTCGAGCATGGCGCGGACGATGGAGCGCACGCCCGAGTCGTCGTCGATGAGGAGGATGGCGGCCACGCTTCTTCTGGAGGGGGACGAGACTCCAACCTTCGGACGGAAGGAGACTCCGTCTTGTCCCCGATCCAGGGAGCGACGCACTCGCGGGTCGTCCTGCGAAAGCCTTTCCGTGCAACGCGCCGTTCCAGGCGTCTTTCGTCGCGCGGAGGCGAGCGCCCCGCCCTCGTCGGCCCTCGGCGCTTCAGCCGCCGCGCGTGTGCATCTCGAGGTGCGGATCGTCCTCGAGCTCTTCGCGACCGAGTGGCGCCCGCGCGCCCCGTGCGAGGCGCTCCTCGGCGCCGCGGTCGTCGCGCGCCCTCCAACTGCGCGAGAGGAGCTCCGCGAGCTCTGCGGTCGTCGCTCCGGCGCGCAGGGGGCCGCGCAGATCGATCCCGAGCTTCGCGTACAAGCACAGGTACCACATGCCGTCCGCCGTCAGGCGACTGCGGTCGCATGCGGAGCAGAACGGCGCCGTGGTCGAGGAGATGATGCCGAAGGGCACGCCGTCGGGAAGACGGTAGCGCTCCGCGGGAGCGCTCGATTCCTCGCGCAGGGGTTCGATCGCGCCGAGCTCGCGCGCGAGCCGCTCCAAGATCTCGTCGCGCGAGACGACGTCCGCCGGTGACCAGCGCGTCGCCCCGCCCACGTCCATGTATTCGATGAAGCGCACCTCGGCGCCGACTTCGCGGCCGTAGGCGAGGAGGTCGCCGAGCTCGTCGTCGTTGGTGCCGCGGATGACGACGCTGTCGAGCTTGAGGGGCAAGCCCGCGGCCTCGGCGGCTTCGATGCCGGCGAGCACGCGCTCGAGGTCGTCGCGCCGTGTCAGGGCGCGGAAGCGGTCGGGTCGCAGCGTGTCGAGGCTCACAGTCACCCGGTGCAGGCCGGCGCGCCGCAGGGCGAGCGCGCAATCGGCCAGCAGGACGCCGTTCGTCGTCATCGCGAGGTCGCTCACGCCGCCCTTGCGCGCGAGCAGGGCGACGAGCCGGTCCACGTCGCGGCGCAGGAGCGGTTCGCCGCCGGTGAGGCGCAGCCGATCGACTCCGAGCGCGAGGAACACCTCGACCAGGCGGTCGATCTCCTCGAAGTCGAGGATGTCCGTGCGCGGGAGCCAGGTGTAGCTCTCCTCCGGCATGCAGTAGCTGCAGCGCAGGTTGCAGCGGTCCGTCACGGACAGACGCAGGTTGCAAAGCGGCCTCCCGAAGGTGTCCTGGAGCGACATCGACCCCCCAGTATGCCCCCTCGATCGCCGGCTGTGAGCGGCGGAGCGCGGCCGGTGAGCCGAGCCCCACGCAGGGCGCGAGCCGACGGCCCGAGCCTCTAGAATTCCGGCTCGAACATGGGATTCGATCCGACCGCAGCCTTCGACCAGCGCGTCGCGCACCTGCCCGACCTCGGCGTCGGGATCTCGACCGAGTTCGGGGCGCGACACACGGGTCTCGACCTCGGCGTCCTCGCGCGCGAGCACGGCGAGCTCGTGCGCTTCCTCGAGATCGGCGCCGACCTCGACCGCGGGCTGGACGAGGACGCTTTGGAGTGGGTCGCTCTGGGGCGGCCGACCACCTACCACTTCCTCGACGTCAACCTCGAGGAGGCGCCGGACCTGGACGAGGCCTGGTGCGCCGCGACCGCGGGGCTCGCGCGTGCGGCGGGGGCGGCCTGGATGTGTGGGGATGCCGGATTGTGGCACGTGGGAGCGCGCGATCGCGGGCACGGCACGCTCCTGCCGCCGATCCTCGTGCCCGAATCCGCGCGGGCCATGGCGGAGAACGTGCGGGCGCTGCGGGAGCGCTCCGGCTTCGAGATCCTGCCGGAGAACCCGCCCGCGCACGTCTACGTCGGCAACCTGCACCTGCTCGACTACTTCGCGCGCGTCGCGGAGGACGCCGACTGCGGGTTGCTGCTCGACGTGGCGCACCTCGCCATCTACCAGCGCGCGTGCGGCCACGCGCCGCGGACCGGGCTGGACGGGTTCCCGCTCGAGCGCGTCGTCGAGCTCCACGTCGCCGGCGGAATTCCGTTCGAGCACCGCGGCCGGATCTTCGTCGACGACGACCACGGCACGGAGATCCTGCCCGAGACCTGGGAGCTAGCCGCCCTGGTGATCGAGCGCTGCGCGAACCTGCGCGCCGTCGTCTTCGAGTGCGAGCGCAACCCCCTCGAGAGCGTCGTGGCGGGCTTCCGGCGCCTGAACGCGCTGCGCGCGGCCGCCGCGGGGACGCCGCCGCGACCGAGAGTCGGTACGGTGCCGCGACCCACGACAACGGATTCGCCCGCCGAGGGGCTTCGGGTTTCGAGATCGCGGGCCGGCGAATCCGTTGTCCTGGGTCGCGGCACCGTACCGACTCTTCAGCGGACGTTGTTCCGCATGGAGCTCGATCCGCACTTCGCGGGCGCGGTGTTCGCACGCGATCCGGGAGTGCGCGCGGACACGGGTCTCTCGGCCGAGGCGCTCGAGTGGCTCGCCGTTCTCGATCCCCGCGGCGTGAGCGCCGATCGGGAGGGGAAGCGCGCGCGGATGCTCGCGGGCAACGTCGTGCTCGAGTTCACGCGCACCGTCCACGTCGCCGTCGAGCGGGCGGGCGTCGACGATCTGGCGCGTGGCTTCGCCTCGTCCCGCGAGTTCCATGCGGCGATCCGCGGCGACGGATCGCTGCCGCTCGCCTTCGCCGCCTGGGCCGCGCGCCGCTTGGAGTCGTGCGCCGACCCGCTCGTGCGCGCGATCCTCGCGCTCGAGTCCGAGCTCGCCCGCGCGCGCCGCGAGGTCCGTCCCGTTCCACGGCCTGCCGCGGGAGAGGTCGTGCTGGCCGGCTCGGCGCGGCTCGCGGTGCTTCCCGAAGGAACGCTCGCCGCCGCCCAGGCCCTGTCCGAGGGCGCCGACCCGGCCGAGGTCGGGGTGGTCTCCGGCGCCAGCGAGACGCTCCTCCTCGGCTCCCGGGCGGGGAGCTGGGCCGGGGCCCTGCGCGAGGTCGCCGTGGAGCGCTTGACGCCCCCCGTCGCGGCCGCGCTCGCCGCCGCCCTGGAGCCGCTCGGGGTCACCGGCCGCGCCGAGCTGGCCGGAAAGCTCGACGCCGGGCCGGCGGAACTCGAGCGCCTCGTCGAGGACCTCGTCCGCGAGGGCCTCCTGCTCAGGGGATAGGCCGGCCGTATACTTGGGTGAGACTGGAGCCCCGCGGACCCCGACGGGGGTCGGGGGAACCCAGGCGCGCGCGCTTCGTCCCCCCTCTCCATGATCTTCCTCCTCGCCGTCGGGGTCCTCCACCTCTCTCCCGTCCTCCAGGGCGAGGGCTACGACGCGCGCAATCCCCAGGAGCCGGTCGAGCGGCTCGACCTCGCCGGCGCCACGGCGCAGGAGCTCGAGGAGCGGCTCGGGCTCGTGGCGCTCGAGCCCGTGACGCCGTCCGGCCCAGCGGTGGCGCTGCTCGGCTCGACGGGACCGGGAGGGTTCGAGCTCGAGATCACGAACACGGGGACGGGCTTCGCCGAGAAGTTCGTGCTCCAGCTTCCCGCGACGCCTTCGAAGGCGTCGCCCTCGCCGCTCCTCGTGGCCTTCCACAAGTACGGGAGCAGCGCCGACGACATCGTCAAGAACACCGACTTCGACGACGAGTGCTGGCAGCGGAACTGGTTCCTCGTCGCACCCCTCGGAGCGTCGCAGAAGTCGTTCAGCTCGCTGGAGAGCCAACGGAACACCGAACTCGTGCTCGAACTCGTCGTGGCGCGCTTGGGAAGCTACATCGATCGCTCTCGCATCTATGCCGCCGGGTTCTCGATGGGGGGCTCGAACGCGATGAACTACGCGGCGCGCCACGTCGATCCGACGCGACCGATGTTCGCTGCCATCGTGAACCACACCGGCCCGAGTTCCCTGGCGCACTCCTACACGATCGAGACGAACGTCCAGCCGATCCTGGAGTTCTGGTTCGGAGGCTCGCCCGCGGACGTCCCCTTCGCGTATGCGCGATCGTCGGTCATCGACGCCTACGAGGTCGACACGGTTCCCGCCACGGCTGCATCCGGAGCGGGGATGTCGGCGGGGGGCGGAACGCTGCCGGGAGGTGACGGCGGAGTGAGTGGTCCCGCCCTTCCGCCGATCGTGCTCGCCGTCCGGCCCGAGAGCAGCCTCGCGCAGAACCTGACGCACGTCCCGTTCTACTTCGTTCGGGGCAAGTTCGATCCCCTCAGCCACATCACGGCGCAGATGGAGGCCACCGAGCTGTTCCTCGAGAACCTCGGTGCGCACGTGGACTTCGTCGTCGTTCCGAACGTCTTCCTGCACAAGTGGAACACGCTCGACGAAGACGCTGCGCTCGACTGGCTCGCTCAGTTTCGTCTCACGCTTCCGACGCGCGGAACGACCCTCGCGGATCGCGACGACCGCTACTTCCACTTCGAAGTCGAGCAGGACTCGCCGGGCGCCTTCACTCCGTTCACGTGGGAGATCGACCTCGACCTCAACGCGTTCCGCGTCGTCGAAACGGCGAACCTGGCGCGCTTGACCTTCTTCCTCGACGGTACGCGTCTCGATACGAGCCGGGAGCTAGGCGCCGCGCTCGGGACCGCCGACGGCGCGCGCGACGAGATTCGCCTGGTCGGGCTCGCGAAGCACCCGCGGATGGTCTTGCGCGACGGCCTCCCTTCATCCGACTTCGCTTGGGAGGCGCGAACGGGCGTGCTCGTGCTCTTCGAGTCCGGCGTGGGGATCCACGACTGGCGCATCCTCCCCGCGAGGTGATTCGCCGAGGAGCGGGGGACTGGGCGCGCGCGCAGCCTTCCTAGCGTGTCCATTCGTTGGAACTCGCCCCTGCTCGGGCCGCTCGTGGGCTTGCAAACTCAGCCGAATTCTTCGACACTGCCCGCGCCGCCGGGGGGCTCCACACCTGCCCCTGCGCGTGCAACCGCGGCCCCTGGACCGTAGGTCCGACTCGGAGGAGTTTGAGATGAGATTGAGGACTTGGTCCCGGGCCGTGCTGGCCCTGGCCGCGCTTGGTTCGTCGGTGCATGCGCTGGATGGTCGCAAGCCGGGGAGCGTGCTCGTGTACCCGATCCACCGCTCGGGACCCAACTTCACGATCCTGACCGTCACGAACACGGCGCTCGAGCCTCAAACACCGTTCATGTTGGGGGGCGGAACGAGCATCGCTTGGCGCTTCATCAACATCGTTCCGGGTACTTCGCCCTTGCTCCCGCTCGACTGCCGCCTCGTCGAGCGTTTCGCCTACCTGACGCCGGGGGACACGACCGCGGTCATGGCGGGTTGCCAGAACGCGACACCGAACGAGGAGGGCTTCGTGCTGCTCTCCGCGCAGGACCCCAACTCGTTCAAGACGGACTGGTCCCACAACTTCTTGGTCGGCAACGAGATCGTCGTCAACGAAGCGGGCGGGCTCTACGTGCTCGAGGCGATCCCCTTCCGTTCGCCGCAACCGCGCGGTAGCCACACGGACGCAGACGTGCCGGAGTTGGCCACCTCGGGACTCGGCGACGCCGACGGCGAGATCGACTTCGACGGGATCGAATACGAGGGCGTGCCCGATCACCTGTACGCGGACAGCTTCCTTGCGCTTCCGGGATCGTCGCTGACGTTGCTCAACCTCTCGGGCGGAGCTTACTTCACCGCCGCGGTCGGATTGGACATCTGGAACGACGCGGAGCATCCGATGTCGTTCCAGTTCCAGTTCCGGTGTTGGTTCGAAGAAGAACTGGTCGACCTCAGCCCGATCTTCGGTCAACAGCACCTCTCGCTCAACACTCCGAACGATCCGACTGGACTCGACCTCGACTGCGACGGGATCGGAGACGTCGAGACCGGTTGGTTCCGCGTGCGGGGAGTCCAGTACTTCTCCGACGTGGACAGTTGCCTCAACCCGGCGCTCCTGGGGGCGATCACCTCCGGTCCGAGCACCTATCCGGCGGTCATCGACGGGGGACTCCTGCTCTGGGAGTCCGACGAGGTGCAGCTCAACGGCGACTTCTTCAAGTTCGCCACCGACGATCCCGAGTGCCCCGAGCTCGTGCCCGTGGCCCCGATCTGCAACCCGGGCGCCGGGGCGATCGCGCTCGAGATCGGCCAGTCGATCCTCTTCGACGGATCGGGCTCCTCCGATCCCAACGGCCAGATCGTTTCCTTCCACTGGGACTTCGGTGACGGAAACTTCGCCACGACCGCGATCGCGTCCCACGTCTATCGCGCGCCGGGCTCCTACACGGCGGTCCTGACGATCACCGACAACGAGGGTCTCCAGAGCTTCTGTCAGATCCCGGTCCAGATGAACGCCCGACCGACGTGCGACCTCGCGCCGGTCGCAGACGTCGATCTCGGCACGGCGATCCAATTCGACGCCACCGGCTCGAGCGACCTCGACGGCAGTATCGTCCGGTTCGATTGGGACTTCGGCGACGGAACCACGGCGCCGAACGCTGGTCCGACGCCGAGCCACACCTACGCGACGGCAGGCGACTTCACGGTCACCCTGAAGGTGACCGACGACGACGGCTCGATGGAGATCTGCTCGACGACCGTTTCCGTCAACGCCCTGCCGCTCTGCGACGCGGGCCCGCCGCAGTCGGGGAACGTGGGCGACACGCTGACGTTCGACGGCTCGGGCTCGAGCGATCCGGACGGAACGATCGTCACGTTCGACTGGACCTTCGGCGACGGCAGCACGGCGCTCGACGCCGGGCCCATGCCGAATCACGTCTATGTGACCGCGGGGACCTTCCCCGTGATGCTGACGGTGACCGATGACGACGGCGCGACGGCGACGTGCGCGACGTCGGCGATCGTGAACGCGTTCCCGCTCTGCGACGCGGGCTCGTCGCAGTCGGGGAACGTGGGCGACACGTTGACGTTCGACGGTTCCGGTTCGAGCGATCCGGACGGAACGATCGTCAAGTTCGACTGGACCTTCGGTGACGGCAGCACGGCGCTCGACGCAGGGCCCATGCCGAGTCACGCCTATGCCACCGCCGGAACTTTCACGGTCATCCTGAGCGTGACGGACGACGACGGTGCCACGAAGCTGTGCGCCACGAATGCAATCGTGAACGCGTTCCCGCTGTGCAACGCGGGTCCGCCGCAGGCGGGTAACGTGGGCGACACGCTGACGTTCGACGGCTCGGGCTCGAGCGATCCGGACGGAACGATCGTCACGTTCGACTGGATCTTCGGCGACGGCAGCACGGCGCTCGACGCCGGTCCGATGCCGAGTCACGCCTACGCGAGCGCGGGGACCTTCCCCGTGACGCTGACGGTGACGGACGACGACGGCGCGACGGCGACGTGCATGACGTCGGCGACCGTGAACGCATTCCCGCTCTGCGATGCGGGTCGGCCGCAGTCGGGGAACGTGGGCGACACGTTGACGTTCGACGGCTCGGGGTCGAGCGATCCGGACGGAACGATCGTCCAGTTCGACTGGATCTTCGGTGACGGCAGCACGGCGCTCGACGCCGGTCCGATGCCGAGTCACGCCTACGCGAGCGCGGGAATCTTCCCCGTGACGCTGACGGTGACGGACGACGACGGCGCGACGGCGACGTGCATGACGTCGGCGACGGTGAACGCATTCCCGCTCTGCGATGCGGGTCGGCCGCAGTCGGGGAACGTGGGCGACACGCTCACGTTCGACGGTTCGGGGTCCAGTGATCCAGACGGCATGGTGGCCAAGTTCGACTGGGATTTCGGCGACGGCGCTTTCATGCTGAATGCCGGGCCGATGCCGAGCCACGTCTACACGACCGCCGGGACCTTCATCGTCACGCTGAGAGTGAGGGACGACGACAATGCGATGGTGACGTGCACGACGTCGGCGATCGTGAACGCGTTCCCGGAGTGCGACGCAGGTCCGATGGTCATGGCGCTCGTCGGCGACACGGTCGCCTTCGACGGTTCCGGCTCCACGGATCGCGACGGAGCGATCGTCACGTTCGACTGGGACTTCGGCGATGGATCCAGCGCCCTGAATGCTGGGCCCACGCCGAGCCACGCCTACACGACTTTCGGCGACTTCACGGTCACGCTGACCATCACGGACGACGACGGTGCGCAATCGGTGTGCACGACCCTGGCGAAGATCAACGCTCCGCCGCTGTGCGCCGTGGGGCCGCCGGTTCCCCCCGCCGTGAACCTGGGCCAACCGGTGCTCTTCGACGGCTCGGGCTCGATGGATCCCGACGGAACGATCGTTTCGTTCGACTGGGACTTCGGTGACGGATCCACCGCTCTGAACGCGGGTCCCACGCCGAGCCACGCCTACGCTGCGCCGGGGACCTACTTCATCCTCCTGACCGTGACGGACGACGACGGTGCCACGGCTTCGTGCGGGACCCTGACGCCGCTCGCCGTGAACGCTCCGCCCATCTGCAACGCCGGCGGTCCCTACCAGGCGGACCTCTTCGACGAGGTCCAGTTCGACGCCACGGGCTCGAGCGATTCGGACGGGACGATCGTTCGCTTCGACTGGGACTTCGGCGACGGTGCGACCGCGCTCGACGCCGGCCCGACGCCGAAGCACGGCTACACGGACTACGGCATGTTCACGATCACGCTCACCGTGACGGACGACTTCGGCAAGTCCGAGACGTGCACGGCGAATCTCGAGATCATGCCGTTCTCCGGCGCGCTCGTGTTCAGCGGCGACGACACGGACCAGCACTGCGTCGCGAGCGTTTGCGGGTCGATGGGGCCGAACCTCCTCCAGTGGGTGCTCGACCACAGCGAGAACAAGGGCCAGGGTATCCTCGTTCTCGGGCACAGTCCGGGAGCGTTGCCGGTCACCATCTCGAAGATCGTGTTCGACACGTGGTTGCAGCTTCTGACTCCGCCGCTCGATCCGACGGACCCCATGGAGGTGCGGCGCATCGACGATCCGGTCGAGTTCATGAGCCTCTCCCTCGCCGACTTCGACGCCTTCAAGATGATCTTCGTGCCCGCCTTCGAGAAACACACCAACGGCGGGGTGTCGCAGGCGATGATCGACGCGCTCATCGCGCGCAAGGCGGACCTCGAGGAATACCTGATGCGGCGGGGCGGTGGCCTCTACGCGCTCACCGAGGGATCCGACCCGTCCTTCTCCCCGCCGCTCACCAACGGCTGGGACTGGTCGCCGATTCCCTTGGCGACGCACGACATCCGCTACTTCGAGGTTTGCCCGACCGCGATCGGCCTCATGGGGGTCGGCGGCCTGTTCGGAGCTCCGCTTCCGGGGACCGACTGCTCGATGGGTGTCACCGGCCTCGCGCACGAAGCCTGGCACAACACCTTCCTGCCGGATCCCGTGCTCGGCTTCCACGGTCTCGAGATGTTCGCGGTCGGCAACGAAGCGGTTGTGATCGGTGAAGCGACCGTCATCGGCGGCATCCCGAACCCGCCCTCGTTCCCGCTCGCGACCCCGAACCCGCCCCGCGGTCTGTTCGGGCCCATGGAGTGGCAGTCCGCCGCGTCCGGAAGCCGTTAGCCGGCGGTTTGCGCCCGCGCGGGGGAGCGATCGACGTTCCCCGCGCGGGCCATGACTTGCGGTCCCGGCGACGCCATGAAGCGTAGAGGTGACGGTGCGTAGTCGATTGCTCTCGAGCTTGGGGATGGTCTTCACGGCCGTCGTCCTTCTCCTGTCAGCCGGTTGCCTGCTCTCCTTCCTCGCCGCTCGCGACGCGCTCGCCGCCGCCCGTTCCGCCGACTCCGCGAGCTCCACGACCGCATGACCGAGCGAACCGGCGTCCTGGTCGTGAACGTCGGTACGCCGGACGCGCCGCGTCCCCCCGAGGCCCGGCGTTTCCTGCGCGAGTTCTTGAGCGATCCACGGGTGCTCGACATCCCCGCGCCGGTTCGTCGACTTCTGCTCGAGCTGTGGGTGCTCCCGCGGCGCCCGGCGCGCTCGGCCGAAGCCTGGGCGAAGATCTGGACGAGCGCGGGCTCGCCGCTCGCGGTGTTCGGCCGCGAGCTCGTCCACGCCCTCGCCGCGCGCCTCGAGGGCCGCAGCGTGCGCTTGGCCATGCGTTACGGCTCGCCGTCCATCGCGGACGGCATGCGCGGGCTGGAGGAAGATGGCTGCACGAAGCTCGTCGTCCTACCGCTGTACCCGCAGTACGCGTCGAGCTCCACCGGTTCCGCGCTCGAGCGCGTGTATGCCGCAGCCGGGAAGCGCTGGAACACGCCCTTTCTGACCGTCGTGGCGCCGTTCTACGACGAGCCGGGCTTCGTGCGCTCCTTCGCCGAGGTCGGCCGCTCCGTGATCGACGTCGTGGATCCCCACTGGGTGCTCTTCAGCTATCACGGCCTTCCCGAGCGACACGTGCGCAAGAGCGACCCGACGCGCTCGCACTGTCTCGCCTCCGCGAGCTGTTGTGACGCGATCGGGAGCGCGAACCGCTCTTGCTATCGAGCGCAATGCTTCGCGACGACGCGCGCGATCGCGTCGGCGCTCGCGCTCGACGCGGGCCGCACGAGCACGAGCTTCCAGTCTCGCCTCGGACGAACGCCGTGGATCCGGCCGTACACGGACGAAGTCGTGGTCGAGCTCGCGCGCAAAGGCGTCAAGCGGCTCGTGGTCTTCTGCCCGTCCTTCGTCGCCGACTGCCTCGAGACGCTCGAGGAGATCGGGATGCGCGCCGAAGCGGACTTTCGCGCGGCCGGGGGCGACGTCCTGCGGCTCGTCCCTTCCCTCAACGCGCACGACGCCTGGGTCGACGCGCTGGCGGAGCTAGTGCAGCGCGCCGAAGGCGGTTCGCGCTACTCGCAGTCGATCTCGGGGTAGCGCCCGCCGATCATCAAGCTCTGCAGATGACCGAGCACGTGGATGCGCTGGACCGCGAAGGAGCGCTCGTCGGGCAGATCGACGCCCGAGTCTTCCAGCTCCGCCTGCCCGATCCCGTGGGTCTCGGCCAGCGTGAGCCGGGCCGAGTTGAGCGCGTGGATCCAGGCGTGGACGTGGGGCTCGGGGATCTCGAGTCGAAAGCCGACGTCGGGCGGCACGGAGGCCTCCAGGTCGGCGAGATCGAGCTCCACGACCTCGCGCGCCGAAGCGCGCAGCGCGAAGAGGTCGGGATGGACGAGCCGGCGCCATTCCTCGCGGTGCTCCGGGTCGTCGGAGGGCATGGGGAACAGGCGTGCGTCGGCCTCTTCCGACTGGTCGTCCTCGAGCAGGTCGTCGAGCTCCCGCAGGAGCGCCACGAGCCACGCGGGCAGGTTCTCGAACACGATCCGCCCGTCGAGGCCGCGAGTCAACCGGATCGGTATCACGCGTCCACCTTCTCGAGCGTCGCCAGGAGCTGCGCGCCGTGGAGCCTGGCCACGTACTGTTCGGCCGTCTCCTTCGCTCCCGTCCACACGATCGCTCGACCCGTCGTGTGCACCTGCATCATGAGCGTGTGGGCCTTCTGCACCGAATAGCCGAAGATCCGGCGCAGCACCATCGTCACGTAGGTCATGAGCGTGATCGGATCGTCGTGCACGATCACGTTCCAGGGCAGCGAGAGCTGGGTTGCTTCCTTCGCGTCGGCTTGCTTCTCGGTCTTCGGACCCGCGACCGAGCCATCGGCCAGGACGGCCCGGCGCAGCTCGAGGTCGGACTCGAAGAACGGCATGAGCCCATTCTAGAGCGGGGCTTCGGCGTGCGAACCGCTCATTCGAGGCGCCGGGCGAGCGCTTCGGCGACCGTTTCGTTGGCGCTCGGCGAGTAGTGTCCCTGCGGCATCCAAGCGGAATCGAGGTCGGCCAGCCCGTCGCTCGGCTCGATGCATTCGATCCCGCGTGCGGCCAGGTCGTCGACGAGCCGGGCCCAGTAGCGCCCGGCCTCGAGGTCGGCGCGCGAGGGCAGCACGACGAGGCGCATGCGCGGCGCAGAGGTCGCCGCCTCGAGCACCAGGGCGCGCACGAGCTCGTACGGCTCGCTTCGTTCGTCGCCGATCCAATGCTGCGTCGACCGGGCGCCGCGCTCCAGTTGCGTCAGCGCGAGCCGCGCCAGCGCCGAGCGATGGCTCCAGTGCGAGCCCGCAGGCGCGTAGGCGGCCGACCAGCGCCGGACGAAGAGGTCGTGCTCTCCGACCGCCGCGAGGAAGCGCCGCTGGTCGTCGAGCAGCTCGACGATGCGACCCGCGTCCGTTCCGGGATTGGGAACGAGCTCGAGGCGGCCGTCCTCGAGCTCGAAGCGCGGCTTGAAGGCGACGGAGATCGCGTAGTGACGCAGCGCCGGCGCGTAGGTGCTCACGGTGCGCAGCGCCGCGTCGGGCATGAGCACGAGCCACAGCTCGTCGGGGGCGAGCTTCGCGCCGTCGCGGCGGTGGCGCAGGAGCGCCTGGTCGAGGCCGTATCCGCCGACGCCGAGGTTGAAGAGGTGCAGATCCGGGCGACGCCGCTCCAGGGCGACCTCCCAGGTCTCGTCGTTCTCCACCTCGTCGCCGTGCGCGAAGGAACAGCCGACGACGACGATGCGTCGGGCTCCCGGGCGGGCCTCGAGTCCCCTGCGCGCGCCGTGCTCGTCGTAGTCCGCTCCGTGCGTCACCCAACCGAGCTCGGGATCGAGGATCAACCGGGCGCGCGCCGGATCCGCGTTGCTCGCGAAGAGGTCGAGCCGCTCGAGCGAGCGCTGCTGGGCCGCGTTGAACAGCGGCGGGTCGTAGGGCGCCACGCGCTGCCCGAAGAGCCACCCGTCGCCCAGGGCGGTGAACTGCACGACTTGATCGATGAGGGCGAGCGCCATCAGGGCCAGCGCGACGCCCCGCGCGCCGCGCACGAGCTTGCTGCGCGACTGCGCGCCGTCCACTTCACGGACCATCTCCGAAGCATCCTACGCGCAGCGACGCGCACCTGCGGATGGGAGTGGGGTCAGGTCGGGTCCGCAGTCGCCGATCCGGTCTCTTCGCATCTCTCACGGAACGTGGAAGTGCACCACGTCCACGCCTTCGCGGACCGCCTGCTCGTGAGATCCTCCGCGGCGCCGGAGCACGATCTTGGCGCCTTCCGTCGGGACGTCGTGGATCAGCACGAGCGCTCCATCGATGGACTCGACCGCGAGGCCGAGATCCAAATCGTCCTGGATGACGCCCACCATTCCGTCATACGGGGGATATCCAGCGTGTCCCTGGATCGCGAGTGGCGTGCCGTTCGCCGTTTCGGCGCTCACCACCACGGACATGCCGAGCGCGAGGCGGAAGTGGAAGGCGGGACCGAGGGAATCGCCGAGCGCGAGCTTCGGAGCGGGATGCGGCGCGAAGCCGGGCTTGCGGATCACGAGGTCGACGCTCGAGCCGAACGCGGGTCCGATCAGGAAAGCTCCGTCGTCGTCGGTTCGCCCGACGGACCGATGCTCCTTCCAGCGAACGGAGTGACCGGCGGCGACCACGGCGACGATCTCCGCGGCTGCGATCGGACGGTCGGACGGATCCACGACGACGCCACGCACGAACCGGCCGGGCTCCGTGAGGAACAGGTCCACGACGCGCGTTTCGCTGGCCCCGAGCGGTTCGATCGGGTGCCCTTCCCCGAGCGCTCCCAGCGCGTCCACGACGAAGAGCTTCAGCGGAAGGTCGGCCGGTACGCCGCTGAACTTCGCCTCGCCCCGAGCATTCGGCCGCTGCGTGGCGTGCTCCCGCCAAACGCGATCGTCATCGAACTCCAAACGGGCGTCGAGACGGACGGCGTACGCGGACGCCGTTCCTCCAGCGACCGCGAGGCGCACGCCGAGCTCGTTGGCTCGATCGAGGACGACCGTCAGGCGATTTCCCGCGGGACGCACGACGACGGACTCGCGGAAGCCCGGAGCGGACACCGCGAGCTCTGCGACGCCCGCGGGCAACTCGGCGAACGCGCCCCGACCGCTGGCGTCGGAGAAAGCGCTCTCCACGAAGGGCGGGCGCGGGGCGACGACGGCGTTGCCCACCGGCGCGCCGCCGGGTTCCGAGACGAAGAAAGTGAGCGCCGGCTCGTGCGCGGCGGAGGGCGATGCGTCGATCCGGGTTCCCGACGGCGACAGTGATGCGCTCCCCCGTTCGTCCTCCGGCGGGACGCGGGCGTCGCGCTGCGCCCCGCGCACGGCGCGCGAGCGCTCGAAGTCCGTTGGGTGCTCGCGCGCCGTCGGAACGAGGAACACGAGGAGCCCCGCGAGTACGGCGAAGGTCGCCGCCAGCGCCAGCACGCGCGCTCCCGTCATCGCTTCGCCTCGAGGGCTGCCACGAGCGCCTCGACGCATTCAGCAACGGTCGCGAGGACTTCCTCGAGCCGGCCCTCGAACATCGGGTCGGCGATCTCGTCCGTGCGACCCAGCGCGGCGGTGAGCAGGAACGAGCGCCGCGTGAACGCGGGCGTGGCCGGGAGCGCGTGCAGGTGCTCGCGCTTCATGGCGAGGACGACCGTGTTCGAGTCGAGCTGCGGCAGGAGGACCTCGAGCACCGTCGGACGGAACGCGTTCGTCCAGGCTCGGTCCACGCCGCGTGCGTGGAGCGCGCGCGCGGCGCCGGTGTGGATGCGCTCGTTCCGATAGACCGTCGCACCCGACCGCACGGGCAGGGGGCAGCCGAGGTGCCGGGCGTACAGCTCGGCGAAGGCCGAGCGAATCATGTTGCCCGAGCACAGGAAAGCCAGACCCGAGGCGTCGCGCAAGGCGGCTGTCAGCGCGGAGTCCACCCCGGCATCCTACGCAGGGACGGCGCTGACGCCGGAACGGCGGGCCACGACGCAGGTGGCGGGAGCGCGGTCGTCGCCGAAGGGGTCGAGCGACGAAGCGCGTGCTGCGCCCGAGGCTGCGCACGCGAATGGGGTGGGAGACGCTCCACGACGACCCCTGTGCGATCGGAAGAGTCCGTGCCGATCCTGCTCCTGAACAGGCCCGACGCAGCCTCGGTCCGCCCTCCCGTCCGGAGCGCCTCCCGTGGTCGTCGCGCACTTCGATGGAGCACCGATCGACGGAGTTCCCTCTCGTCGGGGGATTTCGCTCGCTCGGAAGCGCGGCGAGCTCAGGCCAGGGCGCGCGCGATCGCCGCGGCTGCGCGGCGGCCGTCCAGGGCGGCCGAGACGATGCCGCCGGCGTAGCCTGCGCCCTCGCCGCAGGGATACAGGCCGAGGAGCTGTGCCGACTCGCAGGTCGCGGGCTCGCGCTCGATCCGGACGGGTGAGCTCGTGCGCGTCTCGACGCCCAGGACCTGACCCTGCTCCGAGGCGAAACCGGCGATCCTGGCGTCGAACGCGGGCAGCGCCGCTCGCAGGCGCTCCAGGATCCCGCGCGGGAGGAGCTCCGCCAGGTCGCCGGGAGTCACGCCCGGCCGGTAGCTCGTCGCGAGGGCGGGGCCGCACGCGCGAGCGCCCGCTGCGACGAGATCGGCGCGCTGACTCGGGGCGCGGTTGCGCCCGCCGCCGCGCGCGGCGGCGAGGGTCTCGAGCGCGCGCTGGAGGCGGACGCCGAAGAGCGGATCGAGGTCGGGGGAGGCGGGCAGGTGCGCGGGGAGCGCGCAGGCTTCGCCGGGGGCGCTCGCGGAGTCCGAGGTCCCGGACGCGCCTTGGCCGGACGATGCGGCCGCGCGAGCTCGGTCGAAGAGCTCGAGCCAGCCCCAGCGCTCGCCGCGCACTCCGCACCAGTCCTCCGGCTCGATCGCCACGACGAGCCCCGAGTTCGCGAAGGGCGAGTCGCGCCGCGAGAGGCTCATGCCGTTCAGCACGACGCGCGCCGGCGACGTGGTGGTGGGGACGACGAAGCCGCCCGGGCACATGCAGAAGCTGTAGACGCCGCGTCCGTCGGCTTGCAGGGCGAGCTCGTAGAACGAAGGGGGCAGCTCGCACGACTCGCGCAAGCCTCCGTACTGGCGCTCGTCGAGCCAGGCTTGCGGATGCTCGATGCGCACGCCCATGGCGAAGCCCTTCGGCACGAGTCGCGCGCCGGCGCGCTCGGCCATGTACAGCGCGTCGAGCGCGCTGTGACCCGTCGCCAGGACCACGGCGTCGCACGCCACGCGCGCGCGCTCGTCCGTGTCGAGGTTCCGCGCCACGACGGCCGCGATGCGCGGACGCGGGCCCGCGCGCGTCGTCTCGAGCTCTTCGGCGCGATGCCCGAAGCGAACGACGCCGCCCGAGCGCAGGATCGTCTCGCGCAGCGCCAGGACGACCTCCGGCAAGCGGTTCGAGCCCACGTGCGGCCGCCAGCTCGCGAGGATGTCGGGACGCGCGCCGTGCGCCACGAGCGTCTCGAGCACGCCGCGCACGTCCGCCTTGCTCCCGCTGCGCGCGTAGAGCTTGCCGTCGGAGTACGTGCCCGCGCCGCCCTCGCCGAAGCAATAGTTGGAGTCGGGATCCGCCGGCTCGCCGCGGTGCAAGCGCGCGATGTGCTTGCGCCGCGTCTGGACGTCGCGGCCGCGCTCGAGGAGGGTGACCTGCAGACCGGCGGCCAGCAGATCCAGCGCGGCGAACAGTCCCGCCGGTCCGCTTCCGATCACGGCGACGTGTCGCGCGTTCGGACCGGGACGCTCGAAAGTCGGCGGCGTCGTCGCGGGAGCGGCCGGCACGGCCTCGTTCGAAAGCCACACGTCCAGCGCCACGCGCCACACTCGGTGGCGCCTCCGCGCGTCGAACGAGACGCGCGTCGCGCGGGCCTCGGCGACCGCTTCCCGCCGGAGGCCGAGCTCCGCGGCGGCGGCGTTCGCCAGGGCGCTCCGATCGTCCAGGGGCGGCGGCTCCTCCCCCGGCGGAAAGGTCAGCTCGGCGCGGCGCGGCATGGGAACCCCATTGTGGCACACGGGGCCCGCCTGGAGTCCTGGACCGCCGCGTGGCAAAGTGGTCGCGTGAGTTCCAGCCCGGTTCACGTCGCCGCCAGCGCGACGAACGAGCGTCCCCTGCTGCGCACGCGGAAGCCCGATCCCTGCACCGCCGTGCTCTTCGGCGTCACCGGCGACCTCGCGAAGCGCAAGCTCGTTCCGGCGCTCTACAACTTGGCCGTCGCGAAGGCGCTGCCCGAACGCTTCGCGCTCGTCGGCTTCTCGCGTTCGGCGAGCGACGCGAACGAGCTGCGCGCGACGCTGAAGGCGTCTCTCGCGAAGTTCTCGCGCACGCAGCCGGTCGACGAGGCCGTCTGGCGCGACTTCTCCAACAGCATCCACGCCGTCGCGGGCAGCATCGACGACACGGATTCCTTCCGAACGCTCGCCCGCAAGCTCACGGAGATCGAGCGCGGCGCCGGCACCGAGGGCAACCGCCTGTGCTACCTGTCGATGCCGGCCAGCGCGTTCCCCGTGGTCCTGCCGCAGATACGCGAGGTCGGGATCGTGCGCCACGCCTTCGGCGAGACCGCCAAGCCCTGGTCGCGCGTCATCATCGAGAAACCCTTCGGGCGCGACCTCGAGTCGGCGCGTGAGCTCAACCACCTCGTCCACGAGATCCTCGACGAGAGACAGGTCTACCGGATCGATCACTACCTCGGTAAGGAGACCGTCCAGAACATCCTCGTCTTCCGCTTCGGGAACACGATCTTCGAGCCGCTGTGGAATCGCAACCACATCGACCACGTGCAGATCACGATGGCGGAGTCGATCGGCGTCGAGGGCCGCGGCGCGTTCTACGAGGAGACGGGCGTGTTGCGCGACATCGTGCAGAACCACCTGCTCCAGGTGCTGGGGCTCGTGACGATGGAGCCCCCGGTCTCGATGGACGCGGACGAGATCCGCAACATGAAGGCCCAAGCCCTGCGCTCGCTGCGCAAGATCCAACCGTTCGAGGTCGATGCGAACGTCGTGCGCGGGCAGTACGAGGGTTACCGCTCCGAGCCGGGCGTGGCGAAGGACTCGATCGTTCCGACCTACGTCGCCGTCGTCGCGCACATCGACAACTGGCGCTGGCAGGGAGTGCCGTTCTACCTGCGCGCGGGCAAGGGGCTCGCCAAGCGTTTCACCGAGGTCTCGATCCACTTCAAGTCGATCCCCTTCTGCCTCTACGGCGACGAAGCGACCTGTCAGCTCATCCCCGACAACGTGCTCAAGATCCGCATCCAGCCCGACGAGGGGATCTCGCTGAACATCGCGAGCAAGATCCCGGGGGAGGATCTCTCCGTGGGCGCCGTGACGATGGACTTCCTGTACTCGGAAGCCTTCGACAAGCAGCCGGCCGAAGCCTACGAGCGACTGCTGCTCGACGCGATGCGCGGCGATGCGACGCTGTTCGCGCGCCACGACGAGGTCGAGCACTCCTGGCGTTTCTGCGACCCGATCCTCGAGCACTGGAAGGAGTCGGGCTTCGACTCCATTCCTCTCTATCCGCGCGGGAGCGCGGGCCCCGAGGAGGCGCGCAAGATGCTCGCCGAACGCGGACACCGTTGGGTGCCCTTGACTCAGGTGCCGCCGCGGACTTGATGTGGCCCGAGCTCGAGGTCGCGACGGATCCCGAGCAGCTCGCCAGGACCGGAGCGCGTTGGATCGGATCCGTGATCGAATCGGCGTCGTCCACGAGGCCGATCAGCATCGCGCTCGCAGGCGGCACCACTCCGCGCCGCGTCTACGAGCTCCTCGCCGAGCAGTCGGTTCCCTTCGAGCGCGTCGCGATCTACTTCGGCGACGAGCGCTGCGTGCCCCCCGACGATCCGCACAGCAATTTCCGCATGGCGCGCGAGGCGTTGCTCGACCGGGTCGGGGCCGAGCGTTTCGCGGCGGTCCACCGCATCCGCGGCGAAGATGCCGACGTCGAGGGCGAGGCTCGACGATACGGTGCGCTCGTTCCCGACGCGTTCGACCTGGTTCTCCTGGGGATGGGCGAAGACGGTCACACGGCGTCGCTCTTTCCGGGTGATCCGGCGCTGCTCGAGCTGAAGCGCAGGGCGGTCGCCGTCGTGGGTCCGAAGCCGCCGCCGCGCCGGATCACCCTCACCCCCCGAGCGATCGTGGCGGCCCGGCGCATCCTGGTCCTCGTGGCGGGCGGCGAGAAAGCCCGAGTGCTCGCCCAGGCGCTCGAAGCCCCGATGGACGTGCACCGGCTTCCCGTCCAACTCGCGCGTTCGGCCGATCCCGGTAAGGTCCGGCAGTGGATGCTCGATCGGGATGCGGCGGAGCACCTGCATCTCGACTGGTGGAAGGCGTGAGCGCGCGGATCCTGGGTCGGTGCTAGGCTCTCGCCTCGACCCACCCGATTGGCGGGGCGCCGGGCCCGCGTAGCGGGTCGCCCCAGGCGCCCGAGGAGGAACTCGTGAAGACCAACACCGCACAAGAACTCGCTGACTTCGGCCTGATCGGCCTTTCCGTCATGGGCAGCAACCTCGCCCAGAACGTGGAGGACCACGGGTTCCAGGTAGCGGTCTGGAACCGCAGCTCGGACGTCGTCCAGCGCTTCCTCGCGGACAAGCAGGGCAAGCGCTTCCGCGGCGCAGCGAGCCTCGCCGACTTCGTCGGGAGCCTCGCGCGCCCGCGCCGGATCATGATGATGATCAAGGCCGGGCCCGCGGTCGACGCGGTCATCGAAGGGCTCGTTCCGCTGCTGGACGAGGGCGACGTGATCATCGACGGCGGGAACGAGTGGTTCGAGAACACGCAGCGCCGAGAAAAGGAGCTCGCCGCCGTGGGCATTCGCTTCTTCGGCGTCGGCGTGTCCGGCGGGGAGGAAGGCGCGCGCTTCGGTCCCTCGCTCATGCCGGGCGGCGACAGGTCGGCCTACGAGACGATTCGCCCCGTGCTCGAGGCGATCGCGGCGAAGACGGACTCGGGTGCCTGCGTGACCTACGTCGGCCCCGACGGCGCCGGGCACTTCGTGAAGATGGTGCACAACGGCATCGAGTACGCCGACATGCAGCTCATCGCGGAGGCGTACGACGTCCTCGCGCGCGCCGGAGGGCTCGGGGCGAGCGAGCTCGCGAAGGTCTTCCAGGAGTGGAATCGCGGTCCGCTCGAGTCGTTCTTGATCGAGATCACAGGGAAGATCTTCACCGTGAAGGACGAGGCGACGGGGCGTCCACTCGTGGACCTGGTGCTCGACCAAGCCGGGCAGAAGGGGACGGGGCGTTGGACGGTCGAGATCGCGCTGAGATTGGGCGTGGCCGTGCCGTCGATCGCCGCGGCGCTCGACGCGCGCGTCCTCTCGAGCATGAAGGAGGAGCGCGTGTCCGCGAGCGAGAAGCTCGGCTTCGCCTTCGAGGGCGGCAAGCCGATGGACGAGGGGGGCGACTTCGTGGCGCGCGTGCGCGACGCGCTGTACGCCGCGAAGATCTGCGCCTACGCGCAAGGCCTGCACTTGATCCGCGCCGGCTCCGACGAGAACGGGTGGAACATCGACCTCGAAGAGGTCGCGCGCATCTGGAAGGGCGGCTGCATCATCCGCGCGCGCTTCCTGGATTCGATCCGCGCGGCCTACAAGCGCGACCGCGGGCTCGCGAACCTGATTCTCGACGGCGAATTCCGAAGCGCGATGGAGAAGCACCACGGCGCATTGCGCGAAGTCGTGGGTCTTGCCCAAGGGCGCGGGATCCCGGTCCCCGCGCTCGCATCGAGCATCGCCTGGTTCGATTCCTACCGCACCGCCGATCTCCCCCAGAACCTGACCCAGGCGCAGCGCGACGCCTTCGGCTCGCACACCTACGTTCGGCGCGACGACGAGAAGCGCGAAGCGGTGCACACCGAGTGGCTCTAGGAAAGTAGCCGCCCTCGCGCGAGACGAGAGCGGCTACCCAGCAACGAGGAACACGCGGAGCAGCGTCGGCCAAGCGATCTCTCGGAGGAGGCTGATCGCTTTGGCCTCGCCGGCCCCGCGGCGGCGAGCGGCTCGGCGGGAGAGTAAGGGGAGGCCTCGACCGCCGGGCGGATGAGCCCGCCACCGCTGATTCTCTACGCCGTTGTGCGGGTTCCCTCAAGCGACTTTCTTTCCAGGGTGGAGCAAGGTGCGCGTGTGGGATGCTTACCTCAGCACCGACCCCCCCCCCGGGGAGACCGAGTTCGATCGTGACCCAACCCTGGGTCCGGGCCTCGGAGCGGTGAAGGGGTCTCGCGCTCGGGGCCGGGCCCGCTTGGGAACCGGCCCTCCCCGACGAGCGCGAGACGATGAGCGTCAGGGGGAACCGAAGGGTAGCGGGTCGCTCCCAAGCTTCGAGCGGATGAGGGGCAGGGCTTCCGAGGTGTCGCCCTGTTCGTCGACGCGCGCGCTGCCGGGGAGGTGGAGGAGCCTCATGAAGGACCGTCTTCTGGTGCGGAGCCGAGGTGCGCGCTCCTCATCGCGAGGGTCGGCGCTCGGCCTGGAGCGAAAGCCGGATTCGTGATCGCTGTTCGACGCAACGCCGTCGGGCTGGGAAGCCCAAGTAGAATTGCCTACGCGTGATCTTGCTGATCGACAACTACGACTCGTTCACGTTCAACCTGCTCCACTCCTTCGCGCGCGCGGGCGCCGAAGTCCTGGTGCGTCGAAACGACGCGCTCTCGTTGGCGGACGCAATCGCCTTGGAGCCGACCGCGGTCGTGTTGGGACCCGGACCCGGCTCGCCCCACGATCCGCGGTCGATGGGCGTGACCTTCGAGCTCCTCGCCGGTCTGCCCGAGGAACTGCCGGTGCTCGGCGTGTGCCTCGGTCACCAAGCCCTCGTGCTGGCGAGCGGAGGGCGGCTCGAGCTCGATCCCGTGCCCGTCCACGGCCGCGCTTCCGCGGTGCACCACGTGGGATCGGGAATCCTGCGCGGGCTCCCCGATCCCTTCCACGCCGGTCGCTATCACTCGATTCGCGCCGCACGCGGGGGGTTGCCCGACGTGCTTCGCCTCACGGCTTGGACGGAAGACGGGATCGCGATGGCCGTCGAGCACAGCCGCCTCCCGCGCTTCGGCGTGCAGTTCCATCCCGAGTCGATCCTCACTCCGGATGGAGACCGCTTGATCGAGAACTTCGTTCGTCTCTGCGCGGAATACGGAGCCAGTCCAATTCTTCTCCTCTCCGCGCCGGCGCGTCGGACAGTCGATGGGCTCTGCGCGGAGAGGTGAAGAATTGGACTGGCTCCGTATTCCGCTCCGTATTCCGCCCTCTCGCAACCGACAGGAGGGGACGCATGCGCAATGCCACACGCATCGTCTTGCTGCTCGTGGTCGCAGGCTTCGGCGGACACCGTCTCGAGTTGGCCCTGCGCTCTCCCGAGGATTGGATCCGATCGCGCCTCGAGGACGCCCAGGACGGGTTCAACGCGTCGCGGCTCTCGCCGTGCATGGCGCTCTTGGCTCCTGAGTTCGTGGACGAGACCTCGGGCTTCCAACGCGAGGACCTGAAGGCCGTGCTCGTGCACGTCTTCTTCGATGAAATCGATCCCGCGACCAAGGCGTTTCGCTTCCGCGTCGCGTTCGACGACGTGCGCATCGCGGTGCAGGAGCAGACGGCGGAGGTGACTTTCACCGTCCGCCTCGCGGAGCGCGACGGCGAAGCTTGGCGGGAGGCCTGGACCTTCCGCCTCGACGGGGAGTTCTTCGACGGCGCGGGCGGGTGGGCCTTGGAACGGGCGCGCTTCCGGACCCTCGGCGGCGACCTACCCGAGTAGCGGGCTCCGGAAGCCTTTTCTCGCCGCCCACCTCCCAGTTCCGAGAGGGGTCGCGAAGGGGGTCAAGCGACGGGGGACATCAATCGATAAAGCCCGCGTTTCCCCCGCTTCATGCCTGCCCCAGGATTCGGTACGCGTTTCCGGTGGCGGTGGCCCGCGCGTCGCGTCCCCTCGTTCGGCCGAACGCTCGCGTACTGGGTCGCCGTCGTCGTGTTCGCTCTCGGCGCGACCGGTGCAAGGTCACCGTGCGCGCGTGAGGCGCACCCGAACATCGGCGACGAATCGGAACACGCGCGCGAGTACCGCATCAAGGCTGCGTTCCTCTACAACTTCGTCCGCTACACGACCTGGCCCAAGTCGAGCTTCGCCGACGAGAAGGCGCCGATCGTCATCGAGATCGTCGGGACCGATCCGTTCGGCGCGATCATCGACGAGACGTTCGAGGACAAGCTGCTCCACTCGCGGCCGATCGAGATCCGGCGCTCGAAGTCGCTGCCGCCCGAGATCCGCGCGCACGTCGTCTTCGCGAGCGAGATCACTCCGAAGATCCTGGAGCAGCTTCTCGCGCGCTCCCGGGGCAAGTCGGTGCTCCTCATGGGGGAGAGCAAGGGGTTCGCGCTCTCCGGCGCCTGCGGCAACTTCTTCATCGAGGACGAGAAGGTCCGCTTCGAGATCAACATCGACGCCGTGGGCGCGGCAGAGCTCCAGATCAGCTCACAACTGCTGAAGCTCGCCCGCATCGTCCGCGACCCGCCCGAGGAGCGCCGATGACGTTCCTCACCACGACGCCCATCCGGGTCAAGGTCGCCCTCGTCATCCTGATGACGTGCTCGTTGACCCTCGCCGCGTCGACGATCCTCCAGATCGTCACGCAATGGAGGGCCGCGGAGACGGAGCAGTACGAATCCATTCGCATCGCCGCCGACACGGTCGGCCGCAACTGCGCCTCCGCGCTCGTCTTCGACGACCACGACTACGCCTCGCGCGCGCTGCTGGACCTCCGCCACGAGGAGTCGATCGACTCGGTGACGGTCTTCACCGCTGACCGGCGGCCGTTCGCGGCGTGGAAGGCTTCCTCGGCGGTCGCCGAGATCGACGCAGCCACGACCGAAGTGGGCGAGGTCTGGAACGGCGACAGCCTCGTCGTCACGCGCGCGATCCGGGAGGACGACGACGCGATCATCGGCTGGATCGTCGTCCGATCGAGCCTCACCGAGCTCCGTTCCCAGATCGTGCGGGCGGCGTCGCGCGCGGGCGTGCTGGCCCTCATCGGCCTGTTGATCGCCACCGGCCTCGCTCTGTGGGTCAGCCGCTGGATCGCGGAGCCCATCCTGGACCTCGCCAAGTCCGCCGAACGGGTCGAGCACGAGAACGATTTCTCCCTGCGCGTGGTGAAGCGCTCGAACGACGAGCTCGGCGTACTCGTCGACTCGTTCAACCGCATGCTCGGTCGCATCCAGACGCGCGACGAGGCCCTCTCGAAGCACAGCGACCAGCTCGAGGAGATCGTCCTCGCGCGGACGACGGAGCTCGTCGCGGCGAACGAGCAGCTCTTCGTCGCGAAGGAGCTCGCCGAAGAGGGCGCGCGGGCCAAGGCCGAGTTCCTGGCGAACATGAGCCACGAGATCCGCACGCCGATGAACGGCGTGATCGGCATGACCGGTCTCCTGCTCGAGACCCAGCTCGACGACGAGCAGAAGGACATGCTCGAGACGGTCCGCAAGTGCGGGGACCAGCTCCTGGCGCTCATCAACGACGTCCTGGATTTCTCGAAGATCGCAGCGGGGCGCATGGATCTCGAGGAGATCGACTTCAACCTGCGGGCGCTGATCGAGGACCTCGGCGACATCTTCGCGCCGCGCTATCACGAGAAGGGCCTCGAGCTCGTCTGCTTGGTTCACAGCGGCTTGCCCGTGTTGCTGCGCGGCGATCCGTCGCGCCTGCGACAGATCCTCACCAACCTCCTGGCCAACGCGCTCAAGTTCACGGAGGCGGGCGAAGTGCAGCTCGACGTCGCCGTCACGTCGGAGGACGAGGCGAAGGCGGAGATCGAGATCACCGTGCGCGACACGGGTATCGGGATCCCGGCGGACCGCATCGCCAATCTGTTCACCGCCTTCACGCAAGTCGACGCGTCGACGACGCGGCGCTACGGGGGCACTGGACTCGGCCTCAGCATCAGCTCGAAGCTCGCCTCTCTCATGGGGGGAACGATCGCGGTCGAGAGCATCGAGGGAGCGGGGAGCACGTTCATCGTCCGCCTTCCGTTCACGAAACAGGAGGAAGCGGTGGAGCGGTCACCCGCCGACGCGGTGGTGCTCCACAACCTGCGCGTGGTCGTCCTGGACGACAACGAGACGAACCGCGAGATCCTCTCGCGGCAGTTGCGCTCCTGGAGCTGCAACGTCGTGACCTTCTCCGATCCGCGCGGCGCCCTGGCTCACATCGGCCGCATGACGAGTCCTACGGAGCGACCCGGCTTGATCCTGCTCGACTTCCAGATGGTCGGCATGGATGGCCTCGAGATGTGCGGGAAGCTGCGCGAGATGGAGCACCTGAAAACCATCCCGATCCTCCTGCTCACGTCGGTCTCGTTCCACGGACGCCGGGATGCGCTCGAGAGCTTCGGCGCTTCGGGACAGCTCACGAAGCCGGTCAAGCAGTCGCAGCTCAAGGCGCATATCCTCACGGTGCTCGGCAGCTTCGAGTCGCGGTATTCCGAGTCCACGCCGATGGTCAACGACTACGGCGTCTCCGCCAAGGTGCGCCGCGAACGGAAGCGGATCCTGGTCGTCGAGGACAACGCCGTGAACCAGCGCGTCGCGGCCGCGCTGATCGATCGCGTCGGACACTCGTGCGAGATCGCGAACGACGGCAAGGAAGCCATCTCCGCACTCCGACGCATTCCCTTCGACCTCGTCCTGATGGACTGCCAGATGCCCGTCATGGACGGCTACGAGGCCAGCCGCGCCATCCGGGAGCTCGAGACCCGGATCGGAGGGCACATCCCCATCGTCGCCATGACCGCGAACGCGATGGAAGGCGACCGCGAGAAGTGCCTTGCCGCCGGAATGGACGACTACATCGCCAAACCCGTCACGAGCAAGGAGCTCTACGCGAAGCTCGAGCATTGGCTCGATCGATCGCGAGATCGATTGGATCGTTCGGCGTGAACCCCATGAAGCAACCGATCCCCGCCCTGCATGCGAGACCCCGAGCCGCGATCTTCGCGATCGCCGCCGCCGTGCTCCTACTCATGCGGCCTTCCAGCGCGAGCCCCGGGACGCCCGACGATCTCTCCGACGTCGACCTCACCGAGCTGAGCCTCGAAGAGCTCCTGAACATGGAGGTCACCATCTCGCGGAGCACGCAGAAGCTCTCGAGCGTTCCGGGCGCCGTCTACGTGCTGACGGGCGACGAGATCCGCCGCGCCGGCCACACCTCCATCCAGGAGGCCATGCGCATGGTGCCCGGCTTCTACGTCTCGAACTGGACGACGGCGACCTGGGACGTCACCTCGCGCGGTTTCGGTCCCGGGACGAGCCCCATCAACCTGGCGTTCCTGAACCAGCTCCTCGTACTCGTCGACGGCGTCGTCGTGTACACGCCGCTCTTCGCCGGCGCGTGGTGGCCGCTCCAGGACGTCGACATGGACGACATCGACCGCATCGAGATCATGCGCGGTCCGGGCGGCATCCTGTGGGGATCCAACGCGGTCCACGGCGTCGTCCACGTGATCACGAAGAAGGCCGGGGACACGCAGGGCGTGCGCGTCAGCGGGCGCTTGCAGACGGACGAGTGGCACGGGAGCGGCCGCTTCGGCGGCGAGCTCGGAGAGGACTCCCACTACCGCGTGTACTTGCGATCGTCGCGCTACGACACGCACGACAACCCGTTCATGGGGTTCAGCCAGGACTGGGGCATCGACACCGTGGGCATGCGCTTCGACTGGGGCGCGCAGGAGGAGCGGCACAACGTCGTTTGGGGTCGCGCCTACTCGGGCGACTTCGACGACATCGGCTACGTCGGCGGGCTCGGCTACGTGGGCGTCGAGGACGACAAGGAGGGCTTCCAGGTCTACGGGAGCACGACCAGCGCCGACGGGAAGGGAACGCTCTCCTCGTGGATCTCCCAGGACAGGCAGAATCTCTCCACCGAGCTCGACATCGACATCACGAGCTTCGACGTCGAGTACAAGCACGACTTCCAGTTCTCGGAGAACCGCCATATGGTCGCCGGCGTCGGCTATCGGCTGGTGAAGAGCGACCTGGAGGGAGACGACCCGCTCTTCCTCGCCTTCGATCCCGAGGAGCAGACTCAGAACGTCTTCCGGCTGTTCGGAGTACACACGTGGACGATTCCCGAGTGGAAGACGGACTTCCTCCTCGGCGCGCAGCTCGAGCACAACGACTTCACCCAGTTCGAGATCCAGCCCACGGCTCGCGCCACGTGGAGGCCGGCCGAGGGCTTCGCCACGTGGGTGGCCGTGACGCACAGCACGCGCACGCCCTCGCTCGAGGAGGTTAGCCTCTCGCAGACGAGCATCCTCGCCGGCGACAGCGGCTTCGAGTCCGAAACGACCAACGCCTACGAGATCGGCGTGCGCAAGCAGCTCAACGAGTACGCCGTGGCGGACGTCGCCCTGTTCTACAACGACTACGACGACCTGCGTTTCGAAGACTTCGGCACCGGTCTGATCAACAACGAGCAGGAGGGCGAAGCCTACGGGGTCGAGGTCGCACTCGACCTGAAGCCGTCCGAGCGCTGGAGCTTGCGCAGCGCCTACTCGCTGATCGCCGGCAAGTACGAGAGCAAGATCGACGGTGCCGACGACAACGCGGACGAGTACCACCCCCGCAACCAGGTCAACCTGCGCTCGTACTTCGACCTCGCCGAACACTGGGAGCTCGACACGGCTGCCTACTTCGTGCGCGGCTTCGGCGACGACTTCGACATCGCCAACCGCTGGCGCCTCGACGCCCGCATCGGCTGGAACCCGAGCGACGAGTTGAAGCTCTACGTGGGCGCCCAGCAGCTCAACTCGTCCACCGAGTCCGAGTTCGACCAGTTCGACCACCTCCGCCGCCAGTTCTTCGTCGGCCTGACCTGGACGCCGCGCTGAGGCGGTGAATACGGAGCCAGTCCAATTCTTCACCTCTCCGCGCCGGCGCGCCGGAGGGTCGATCGGCTCTGCGCGGAGAGGTGAAGAATTGGACTGGCTCCGTATTCACCGCCGTATACCGTGGTCGGCCGATGAGTACCGAGCCGTCGCTCAGGCGCCGTAGGGCGCTCGTCATCGCCGTCGACGTGGTCGTGATCGCGCTCGTGCTCGCGGGGGCGGAGTTCGCGCTGCGCGTCCGTTCCGAGGGTGGCGCGGCGGCTGCCTGGGCTTCGTTCTTCGGAGGGAGCGTGCGGCTCGCATCCCACGGCGAGTCCGATTGGTTGGAGCCGCACCCCGTCCTCGGCTACCGGCTCAACACGGAGCACGAGCCCGTGAACTCGCTCGGTATCCGCCACGGCGAGCTCTCGGCCGAGCGCCCTGCGAATTCGTTCCGCATGCTCGTCCTCGGCGACTCGATCTCGTGGCAGCAGGAGGGCTGGGTCGGCGTGCTCGCGCGCGAGCTCTCCGACTCCGATCGCACGCTCGAGGTCGTGAACGCGGCGATCCCCGGATACACGACGCACCAGGAGCGCTTGCTCTTCGAGACCGGCCTCGCGGCGACGCGTCCCGACCTCGTCCTGCTCCAATATTGTTTCAACGACAACCACGAGTTCCTCCACGAGCTCACGGACGACGGTCGCTGGCTCGTGCGGCGCGACGCGAAGCAGGCGCTCGTTCCCGAAGGCGACGGCTTGCTCGCGTGGTTGTCGCGCCGGAGCTACCTCGCGTTCGAGGTTCGCAAGCGGCTGTACCTCGCCGGCCTCGAGCACGACGGATCGTTTCCATGGGAATCGAATCCCGATTTCGCCCCGGCCTGGCAGAGATCGAGCTGGGAACGCCAGGAGACCGAGCTCGCGCTGCTGCGCGACGCCGCGCAAGCGGTCGGGTCCGAGCTCGTCGTCGTCGCCGTGCCCTACGAGCTCCAGATCGCCGCGAAGTACCTCGAGCGCGACCGCGAGTACGTGCTCTTCCCACAGCACGAGCTCACGCGCGTGTGCGTCGAGCTGGGTCTGCGCGTCCTCGACGTCCAGCCGGCGTTCGAGCGCGAACGCGACGCGGTGCTCTACGTCGAGGGCGATCCCGTGCACTTGTCGCCCGCTGGTCACACCGTTCTCGCCCGCGAGGTCGAGGCGTTCCTCGAGCGCGAGGGGCTGCGGCCGTAGTCCGGGCGACCGAGCCCCCGTACAATCCCGCCGCGAATGCGCGCGCCGAAGTCCATCGATCCCGCTTGGTTCGCACTCTTCGCGGCCATCGGTGTGCGCACCCTGCTGGGCTTCTCGCGCCTCGACGACGGGTCGCCGTTCCAGAACTACACGGCGAACATCGCCGTTGCGGTGCTGAAGGGGCTTCCGCTCGAGCTCGCCGAGCTCCCGATCATCCCGCACAACCGCGGATCGATGCTGGTCGGTCTCGCATCCGTCCCGCTCGTCGCTCTCCTCGGTAACACCCTGATCGCGATCAAGGCGCAGGCCATCCTGCACTCGGGCGCCACGGCCTTCCTCTTCGCGCGCATCGTCGATCGGAACGCGGGGAGCTGCTCGCGCCCCGCAGCTTGGGCCGCCGCGCTGCTCTACGCCTTCCTTCCGCCGTCGTTCCAGATCCTCGACGTGATGCCGCTCGGCAGCCACGTCGACACGCTGCTCTTCGACTTCGCGGCCCTCGCCTATCTGCTCACCTGGACGAAGGGCGAGCCGACCCGCGCGCGACGTGCCTTCGCCCTCGGGCTCACGGCGGGACTCGGCACGTTCTTCAGCCTGCACTTCCTCGTCGTGCTGCCCGCGCTGTTCGTCGCTTGGTGGGCCCTCGACCGGCGCTTCTTCCTGCGACCCGCTGCTCTCGCATTCCTGCCGGGGGCGGCGCTCACGTTCACGCCTTCCTTCCTGTTCATGTCGCGGGCCGCGCAGATCACGCAGCTCGTCAATCGGCCGATCGAGAATCGCTTCGCCGCCATCGAGGAGGTGCCGCTGCGCTTCGTCGAAGCCCTCCTGCGCGACGTGCCGGATGCGTGGTTGTTCGACCTGCACGGGGTGGGCTGGGCGCGCCCCCTGTTCGCCGTGACGGTCCTCGCCGGCCTGCTCCTGCTCCTTCCGCGCCTGTGCCGCCGCGAGCCGTGCGCGCTGTTCTTCGCCTCCTACCCGCTGCTCCTGCTGGGCGCGTACTCGGCGATGTACTTCGAGATGAACTTCGAAGGCAAGAGCGGGATCGGCACGCGGCAGATCTCGCCGCTCATCCCGTGCTTCGCGGCCTGGATCGCCCTCGGCTTCGGCGAACTCGTCGCGCGCGGAAGAACGTTGCCGGCCGGACTCTTCCTCGCCGGAGGCCTGATCGCGGGAGTCGGCGGGGTGGCTGCGCTCGTGAACTTGCGCGTGCCCACCGGCCAGCCTCCGGCGCGCGGCAGCCGATTCGCCTTGTTCAAGGATCACGTCGAGCATGCCTCCGCCGGCGACCCGCTGCGCATGCTCGCGTGGCTGGAGCGTCTCGAGCCCGACTGGTCGGGCTTCCGACCGCTCGCGCTGAACACGATCCACTGGCGGCGCGAGCTGTGGCGCTTCCCGGAGGACTTCGCAGAAGACGTGCGCGCCGCCGCCGCCGGAGATCCGCTCCTCGCACCGTTCCATCTCGTCTCGATCGGACGCGCTCTCGGGAAGGACCCCGACCTCCCGCGGTTCGCGCATCCGCTGCTCGAGACCTTCGACTCGGCGACAAGGCGCTGGGTGCTGCTCGGTCTCGGCCAGACCCTGGGCTCGAACACGACCGTGGCGCTCCTGATGCACCGCGCGCGCGGCAAGGGTCTCGCCGCGCTCGGTCCCATCCTGCAGCAGATACGGGAGGAGTCGCCCGGGGCGCTCACGATCGCCGAGGGAATGGGCTTCCAGTTCGGCGACAACGTGACGCCTTACGACGGGTTCTTCGACGAGCTCCTGCCGGTGCTCCAGCGCTTCGCCCCGGCGCCGCGCCGCGCTTTCCTGCGCGGCATGGGCTGGGGCTACCGCATGCACTTCGTCGAGGCGACCTACGAGCTCCCGACGTACCTCGCCTTCTACGAGAAGCTCGGTCCAGAGGAGGAAGCGGCCCTGCGCGAAGGCCTGACGTGGGGCGGGGCGCCGTGACGAGCGAGTGCCCCTCGTCGCAACCGACCTGAGCCTGCGCGCACGACGACCTAGATCGTCGGCATGCCGTCCGCGACAAGGGGTCCCGTTCTTGCACGGGCGATCCAACCGCTCCAGACTCTGGTCCCGGAACCGCAACGGAAGGAGACCAGTTGCCGCGACCGCGCAAGAGTCCATCGAAGAGCGCATCCGTCGCCCCGGAGACGCGCTCGTACGTTCACAGCGAGGCGGAGAGCCTGTTGCGCCCGGATGTCGGGACGCAGGCCCAGTTCAAGAAGAAGAAGACGCCGCGCCAGTACCGCTACGACAGCTCGCTTGCTCCTGAGCTCACGTGGGACGGAGGCAATTTCGCGCGCGAGATCGGGGAGTGGCTGATCGCGCTCATCGAGGAAGCCGCGAAGCTCGAAGCGCCCCATGAGTTCCGCGAGCCGCGCTCGATGAAGCGGCCCGACGGCGCGGAGATCGTCGTCCGCGGGCTCCAAGACGCCGTGCGCGAGTTCAAGGCGCTCGGCCGGCCCTTCCTGAATTGGGCGGGCAAAGCCGAGCGGCTCTCCTTCCAGGTCCCGACCCTCCCGCTCTTCGTTCACGAGCGCCTGTCGACACGTGCGATCCTCGAGACGCTGAAGGGACACCGCCGGAGCCAAGAGACCCAGCACGAGCTCTTCGCCGACCCGCGCCATCCCATCGCCGATCAAGTGCTCAAGGCCTACGAGCACAAGGACGGCTGGGTCAATCGGATGATGCTCGGCGACTCGCTCGTCGCGATGAACTCGCTGCTCGCCTACGAGGGCATGGCCGGCCAGGTCCAGATGATCTACATGGACCCGCCCTACGGCGTGAAGTTCGGCTCAAACTTTCAACCGTTCATACGGACGAAAGCTGACGGAAGGACAAGCGCCCGAATCGTCGTCCATAACGATGACGACGACATGACCCGTGAACCGGAGATGGTCAAGGCCTACCGAGATACTTGGGAGCTCGGGCTGCACTCATACTTGACCTACATGCGGGACAGATTGCTTCTTGCACGGGAGTTACTGTCACCTAGTGGAAGCATCTTCGTTCAGATCAGCGACGAGAATCTGCATCACCTTCGGGAGCTGATGGACGAAGTCTTTGGCGACAACCAGTTTTGTGCAGAGATCGCGTTTGCAAAGACCAGTGGCCGTACTCCAAAGCTGCTATCGCAGGTATGTGACTACCTCATTTGGTATGCGCGGGATATTGGGCATACGAAGTATCATCAGCTCTACGAGCCTAGACCGCCCATTGAGAACCCTCACGAGCGATATATCTGTGTGCAAACCGCAGACGGACAAGTTATTGATCTCAGTGTTGCGCAGAAGTCCGGAGAAGCTCCACGCCCGCCTGGGCGCTTGCTTAGACTTCAACAGGCAACCTCTCAGGGGGAGAGCCCCAGTGATCGTGAACGGCCCGTCAAATATAAGGGAAAAGACTTCTTTCCCCCTAGAGGGCGTCACTGGTCGGTCACCTCACCGGGCATGCAAAGAGTCGTCGATCGAGGACGTGCTTATGCCGTAGGGAATACTCTCACTTGGATCTCATATCGAGATGAATTTGCATTTCGCGCCATTACTGATAACTGGATGGAGGGCGTGGGCTCTAGTGGTTTTGGGGACGATCGTCTCTATGTCGTACAGACGAATCCACAGATCGTCAAACGTTGCCTTATGATGACAACGAGACCCGGCGACCTGGTTCTAGACCCAACCTGTGGGAGTGGCACGACTGCCTTTGTAGCCGAGCAGTGGGGCCGTCGATGGATTACTATAGATACGAGCCGGGTGCCCCTTGCACTTGCCCGCCAGCGTCTGCTTACTTCCACTTTTCCCTGGTATGAGCTCCAGGATGAAGGCCGAGGGCCTGCATCAGGCTTTGTATACGCGCAGCGGAGGAATAAGAAGGGCGTGGAAGTCGGCGGGATCGTGACGCACGTCACGCTCAACAGCCTCGCTAAGGACGAGCCGCCCGAGGAAGTGATCCTCGTCGACCGACCGGAGGCAAACGCCAAATTACTGCGCGTCACCGGCCCGTTCTGCTTCGAGGCGACAATCCCGACCCCGATCGACGAGGAGAGCGCTGCTCGAGAAGATTCAACCGTCGAGGCGGGCGCTCACGGTTCGTTTGTGGACCGAATGCTCGGGGTCTTGCGCCAGTCGCCGGTTCTTCAAGTCGGCGGAGGACGCACGGCGTCACTGCGGAATGTTCGCCCGCCTGCGAAGACTCTCTCGCTCTCTGCTGAGGCAATCGTAGCGAACGGCACCGATGCTAC
The DNA here is from genome assembly GCA_964413535.1 of uncultured Planctomycetaceae bacterium. GTDB lineage: Bacteria > Planctomycetota > UBA1135 > UBA1135 > CAYPTB01. The sequence continues at coordinate 84,032 of CAYPTB010000045.1, forward strand.
GGTGGCTCTGGTCTTCGGACCAGAGAACGGCGCTGTCAGCGAAAAGCTGGTCTTCGAAGCCGCCAAGGAAGCCGCCGCGAAGGACTATCAGCATCTCTACGTGATCGGCTTCGCAATCCAGCCCAACGCGCGGCAGCTCGTCGATCAGTGCGAGGCGGCGATAGGAATTCCCGCGACCTATGTACAGGCGACGCCGGATCTGTTGATGGGCGATCTGCTGAAAAACCTTCGTTCGAGTCAGATCTTCAGCGTCTGCGGCTTGCCCGAGGTCGCGCTGCGAAGGCTACCGCGCAAGAAGGACGACCCAGTGCGCTACGAGGTCGAACTGCTCGGCCTCGATGTGTTCGACCCCTCGACCATGGAGACCTTGCACCGCAACGGAGACGACGTCCCCGCCTGGCTACTCGACACCGACTACAACGGTCTGTGCTTCCACGTCTGCCAAGCCTTCTTCCCCCGCACGGCTGCCTGGGACGACCTGAAACGTGCGCTGCGGGCTGAGTACGCCGAGTCCCTCTGGGACCATCTCGCCGGTACGACAAGCGCGCCCTTCGAGTCTGGCGAGCACAATCAAATCGCCGTCAAGGTGATCGACGATAGGGGGAACGAGTTACTAGTCGTAAAGATGCTGTCCGAGGTCGAGAAGTGATCTCCAAGGTCATCCTCAAGCGATTCAAGGGCTTCAAGGAGGTCACCTTCGATCTCCCTCGGCATGTGGTCCTTGTAGGTCCCAACAATTCAGGGAAGACCACGCTGCTCCAGGCCATAGCCGCGTGGGAACTCGCCTTGCGTCGATGGCGCGAGATCCATGACCCGAGGAAGCACAAGGGACACTATTCCAAAGCCCCCATCGCGCGGCAGGCATTCCTTGCGGTGCCGCTGCGGTCCTTCGACCTACTCTGGAATGAACGGGCCTACAAGCAACCCATCGAGATTGAAGTGCACGGAGTAGCTGGTTGGTCCGTGGCAATGGAGTTCTTGCCAGACTCCACCGAGCAGATCCACGTGCGACCCACCAAGGAGAACACGGTCGATAATCTTGTAGATAGGTCGGTTCGCACAGTTTTTGTTCCTCCCATGAGTGGTGTCGTGTTGGAAGAGGCCCTCTTTGCCAATCCCGAAACGATCGACGCGATGCTTGCGCGGGCGCGAGCTGGTGACGTGCTACGTAATCTACTCTTTCAAGCAAGCAAGAACGAGGACTCCTGGCGCGAGCTCACGAAGTCAGTTGAACACTTGTTTGGATACCAACTTGTCCCTCCTACGGCCGGTGCGTTCATACAAGCAGACTTCCGAAGCCACCACGATGGTCCAATGTACGATATCACTGGAGCCGGCAGCGGATTTCAACAGGTTCTCATGCTCTTGTGTTTCCTGCACACAAGACCTGGCTCGGTCCTCTTACTTGATGAGCCTGATGCCCATCTTCACGTGGTCTTGCAGGATGCGATCTACGGTGAGTTGAAAGCTGTTGCGGCTGCAAAGGGCTCACAACTGGTGATGGCAACTCACTCAGAAGTTATCATGAACGCAGCCTATATCGATGAAATTCGGATTGCATTCAAGCCCGAACAGCCTCTGACAGATCCGCAGGACAAGCAGAATCTAAGCAGGGTTTTGAGTTGGATCACAAACGTCGAGGTGATGCAGGCCCAAATCGCTCCCGGGATTCTCTACCTTGAGGATTATACAGACCTTGAGATACTCCGCGCATGGGCGCGGATTTTGGAACATTCAGCCCTGAAATTGCTTACGACAGACCTCTTCTGGCGCAAGACGGTTGTCGAGTCTCCAACAGGTCGAACTGGCATTTCAGCCAGAGATCACTACGATGCACTTAGGACTGTACGCGACATCCCCGGTCTTCGTCTCGTCGACGGAGATACGCGGCCCGAGATCAAAGGCACGGAGATTACCGGGCAAGGATTTCAGCGGCTCCGCTGGACGCGCTACGAGATCGAGAGCTACTTGGTCCACCCATCGACACTTGCGCGGTTCGTGGAGACTGCTGCTGGAGTCGACGCCGCAAAGCCTCACATCGAAGAGCTCCAGCAGTGGCTGAAAGACAATCTCCCGCCCGCGATCCTGAAGGATCCGCTTGGCGCTCATGATTATCTCGTGAGCACGAAGGCTCGCGAAACAATCCTTCCACCGGCCCTCAGCGCTGGCGGTCTGCTTGCCTTTCCCTACACGCGCTATCACGAGATTGCCGCGGCGATGCTTCCGGAGGAGATCCATCCCGAGGTGAAAGAAAAGCTCGACGCATTGTGCAAGGCCTTTGGAGTCCAGGTGCGCACGAGGCTATGAGCCAGGAGTCCGTTCACGAAGTCCAGGAGCCGATCCTCAATTCGCCGTTCGAGGAACCGAGGGAGCACTGGTGGATAGAGGAAGGCAAGTCGGCCGTGCGGCGAGCCGGGCGCAGGCCGGCGATGTACTTCTACCGGAAGCCTGGGAAGGGCATCGAAGCCGAGGCGGACGAGGGAGCCGGCACGGCGATCGAGCTGATACTCGTGAACCGAGTTCGCGAGCGTGTTCGAGCGTGGCGAGACAAGGGTTGGCCGGGCGTCACGCGCACGAGCGACGAGCTACTGCGCTACTGGAGACGCGAGGGACGGGCTCAGCGGCTCTTCTTCGCGCAGCTCGAAGCGGCGGAGACGATCGTCTTCTTCGCCGAGGCGCGAGCGGACTATCTGCAAGGTCTCGAGATCCCCTGGGATCAGCCGAGCCCGGAGCGTCAGGCCGAGGGCATCCGCGCCTTCCGCCGCTACGCCTGCAAGATGGCGACGGGTTCGGGCAAGACCACGGTCATGGGGATGCTCGCGGCCTGGAGCATCCTGAACAAGGTCAACGATCGGTCCGATGCGCGCTTTTCGGACGCAGTGCTGATCGTCTGTCCCAACGTCACGATCCGCAACCGACTGCAAGAGCTCGATCCTGGGCGAGGAGAAGCGAGCCTGTACCGGACGCGCGACCTCGTTCCGCAGCACCTGATGGCGCGCATGAGTCAGGGGCGAGTGCTCGTCACGAACTGGCACGTCTTCGAGCCTCAGGTCACGCAGATAGCGGGCGTGAGCGCCAAGGTGAACAAGTCCGGTCGCGCGGTGCGCACGACGGACACGCTCGTGATCGGGGCGAAGACGACGACGGCGCGGGGAACTCGGTACATCGCGCTAGACGACCTACGTCATCAGGAGTCGGCCAAGCTCCTGAGTGTCTTGGAGGAGGTCCGCGACAAGCAGGGCAATCTGGCGAAGGTCAAGGTCGAGTCCTGGCGGCACGTCGAGAGCGACGCGGCCGTGATTGCGCGTGTGCTCGGCCGCGATCTGCGCGGAAAGCAGAACCTGCTCGTCATGAACGACGAGGCGCACCACGCCTATCGCATCCAGCCTGCTTCGACCGCGGAAGAGGGCGAGACCGGCGACGACGACGACGGCGACGAAGAGACCGAGCGGGAAGCCACGATCTGGGTCGAGGGGTTGGACCGCATTCACGCGCTGCGCGGCATCAACGTGTGCCTGGATCTCTCGGCGACACCTTTCTATCTGGTCGCAGCCGGTCCGCGTGCGAATCGGCCGTTCCCGTGGATCGTCTCCGACTTCGGCCTCACGGACGCGATCGAGTCGGGCCTGGTGAAGATTCCACAGCTCGCGGTGCGTGATTCGACGGGGGCTTCGATCCCCGGCTACTTCAACATTTGGCGCTGGGTCCTCCAGCAGATGACCGCAACGGAGCGCGGTGGGCGCCGCGCGAGCGTGAAGCCCGAGGCGGTGCTCAAGTACGCGCACTCGCCCATCGCGATGCTGGGCGGACTCTGGGAAGAACTGCGCGCGGAATGGAGAACGACTCATGAGGACGGGCGACCGCCTGTGTTCATCGTCGTCTGCAAGAACACGAAGATCGCCAAGGTCCTGCACGAGTGGCTAGGGGAAGGCAAATCGCCGGCAGGTATTCCTCCCGCAAGGATCGAGGGCTTTCGCAATCGCGACGGTCGCGTCGTCACGATTCGCGTCGACTCCAAGGTCGTGCAGGAGACGGACACGGGGGAAGCAAAGAGCGATGAGTCCAGTTGGATGCGCACGATGCTGGATACGGTCGGTCGCACACACTGGCCCATGGATAGGCAGGGGCGGGCTCTCTATCCGCCGGGGTTCGAAGAGCTCGCGAAGAAGCTCGACCGCCCGCTCCACCCACCCGGACGCGACGTCCGCTGCATCGTGAGCGTGGGCATGCTGACGGAGGGCTGGGACTGCAACACAGTGACTCACGTCATCGGGTTGCGGCCCTTCATGTCGCAGCTCCTGTGTGAGCAGGTCGTCGGCCGAGCGCTGCGCCGCGCGAACTACGACGTGGGCGCGGACGGAAAGCTCTCCGAAGAGGTAGCGAAGATCCTCGGCGTTCCGTTCGCGATCGTCCCGTTCAAGGAGAACAAGGGTGGGACGGCTCCACCACCGGAAAAGCGCTATCACGTCGTGGCGATCCCGGAGAAGGCCCGCTTCGAGATCCAATTCCCGCGCGTCGAAGGCTATCAGCAGGCGATCCGCAACAAGATCGCCGTCAATTGGCCGGATGTTCCTTCGCTCGTACTGGATCCGAGTCGGATACCGCCCGAAGTCGAGCTCAAGGGGTTGCTGACGAACAACGTCGGTCGCCTGTCGATCAATGGTCCGGGCGGCATCGAGAGCGTCGACCTCGAACCCTACCGCCGGAGCTTGCGACTCCAGCAGGCCGAGTTCGAGTTGGCGCAGGCGCTCACGAAGGACTACGTCGAACGCCAAGAGTGCACGGTTCCTGCACACGCGCTGTTTCCTCAAGTGCTGGAGATCGTGCGCAGGTATGTGCGCGAAAAGGTGCGAGCCGTCCGCCCCGCCGAGACCAAGGACGTGGCGTTGGCTCCCTACTTCGGTTGGGTGATCGAGAAGCTCTTGGAGAGCATTCACCCCGATGCCTCTCAGGGAGAGGCTCCGGAGATTCCGCGCTACGAGCTCAACCGTCCGCCCGGGAGCACGGCTGAGGTCGACTTCTGGACGAGTCGTGAACCGCACGAGGTCGTTCGGTCGCACCTGAACTACGTCGTTCCGGACACGAAGCGCTGGGAGCAGTCCGCGGCCTATGTGCTCGACCGGCACGAGCTCGTTGAAGCATTCGTGAAGAACGCGGGACTGGGCTTCACGGTTCCCTACCTGCACAACGGGGAGATGCACGATTTCGTGCCCGACTTCCTCGTACGGCTGAAGACCAATCCTCCCGTGCACGTCGTTCTCGAGACCAAGGGCTACGATCCCCGCAAGGAGGACAAGCGAGCGGCCGCCGAACGCTGGGTCCGAGCCGTCAACGCCGATGGTCGCCACGGTCGGTGGCACTTCGAGATGGTGGGCGATCCCAGTGAAGTCGAGGGAGCCGTTCGGCGCGCCGTGCCGAAGCCATGAGGGGCCTCTGACGGCTCTGGCGGCTCGACGGCCCACTTCCGTGGTCGCGCGGGGCCCGGAAAGGCTTTCCCTGAGGGAAATCGACCGACTCTTCGGACCTCCGTCGAGTTGCAGCTCTGTGAGGGTGGGGTAGGCTTGTGCTCCCGTCCGCGCGAGGGAGTCATTCGGACTCCCTATTCGGGTTGCGCCTCGGGAAACCGCCCTTGAACTGCACCGCTGCCAATCAACTCTACGTTCGGGCTGACGGACGGGTGCCCTGCAACTGCGACGTCGGGGAGAACGTCACCCTCTTCAAGCCGGACCGCGAGAAGCTCGACGGCTTCGATTACGTCCGCGACTGCTACAACGGGAAGCCGTTCCGTCGCATGCGCGACATGTTCGCGAAGGGCGTGCCCTACCTCGATTGCTGCAAGGACTGCTTCTACTTTCGACCCGACGAGGAGTTCCCGCACTACGGTGACGAAGGCCGGCTCGACTCGATCCAGAACCTCCAGCTCGAGCTCTCCTTCAACTGTCCGATCGAGTGCCTGGCATGCGTCTCGATGGAAGTGCGGACGAACCCCGAGCTCTCGCCCCTCGGCAAGGCCAAGACCTTCCCCGACGAGCTCTTCTACAAGATGGTCGACGACTTCGTGCGCCACGGGATCGACGTCCGCGAGTTCTTCCTGTGCGGCCGCGGCGAGCCGCTCCTGCATCCGCGCGTGGGCGAGCTCCTGAAGTACGCCAAGCGTTTCTTCCCGAAGTCGCTCTTCACGGCGCACACCTCGGGCAACGTGCCCTTCCGGCCGGGCATCCTCGAGCTCGACCACCTGACCGTCAGCATCGACGGCGCGCGGCAGGAGTCGTACGCGACCTATCGCGTCGGGGGCTACATCGACCGGTCCCTGAAGCTCATCGCCGACGTCGTGCGGCATCGAGCGGCGCCCAAGCACCGGTTCGCCGCGCGGCGCTTCGCGTACCTGTGGGATCTGCCCGACTACGGCCCGGCGCAGCTCGCCAAGCTGCCGCGGCGCGTCCTGCGCTACCTGATCAAGCGCCGGCCCGAGCTGCCCGTGCTCCCGATCGTGCAGTGGAAGTACATCCTGTTCGAGCACAACGACTCGCCCGAGGAGATCCGCGAGGCGCAGGAGATGGCGCTCGACCTGGGCGTGGACGAGATGAAGTTCGTGCTCTCGCACACCTCGAACCGCTCGCGGACGTTCACGTCGACCGAGCAGATCGAGGGGGACCCCCTGTTCCATCTGTTCCCGCAGAAGAGCCGCGTCATCGGGAGCACGGTCAACGACGACATCGACAGCGTCACGCTCTGGAACGACGACGTGCACCGAGTGCGGGTCACGCCCTAGGGGCCGCGACTTGCAATCGTCGCGGCCGCGACGGCGCCGGGGCTAGTACGGGGCCGTTCCGCCCACGTCGTCGCGCAGCTTGCGCTTCAGGAGCTTGCCCAGCGCCTTGTCGCGCGCGTGCTTGAACGCGAAGGCGATCATCTGGCGCGAGAGCAGCGTGCGCGCGAGGTCGAGGCCCTTCGGCCACCACCACCAGTTCACGGCGATGTTCGCCTCGGAGTAGACCTGGTGCCACCAGAGCCCGGGGATGAAGAGCATCTCGCCCGGCTCGAGCACGAGGTCGTAGGAGCCTGCGCGCGTGAAGCGCGGGAAGCGAGCGAGGTCGGGCTTCTCGATGTCGACACGGCTGAAGTTCGCCTTGTACGGGTGCGGATAGACCGGCGCGTTCGGCGGGAACAGCACGACGCGCTTCGTGCCCGTCACCATGCACAGGAGGTTCGCGACGAAGTCGCAGTGCAGCGGCGTCTTGTTCGTCCCAGGCGAGTACCAGAAGTTCACGAGGAACAGGCGCTTCGCGTCGAACAGCGGCGGAGGCGCGACGTCCCGCCACAGCGGCTCGAGCGTCTCGTTCATCGAGCGCTGCATCAGGAAGTACTTCGGGTCCGCGTCCGGAGAGTGGTCGAGGTCGAGGAAGCGCGCGAAGGTCATCTCCTCGAGCGCCGACTTCTCGTCCACGAACAAGCGCTTCTTCCCCGACGAGCGCGAGGGCGACACGACGCGGTCGCCGATCTTCGCGCGCAGGTACTCGTCGGTCCAAGCGCCCACGGCCTTCCAATCGTCCATGTAGCCGCGCACGACGCACGGCACCTGCGGGCGCAGGTGCTCGCGCTCGAAGAGCTCGCGCGCCGGCCTGTCGAGCCGCGCGATGTCGGCCGCAGGGCCCCTGGTTCGTTCTGTCGTGGGCATCCGTGTCGGAAGGGCGCGCGGCGCCGTCCCAGCGCCCCCGCGCTCGCTCTTTTCGGCTCGCGGAGCCGGAGGCGTGAGCCTAGCACGCGGTCCGCGCGCGCCGCGGCGTTCCCCGCGAGCTCGAAAAGCACCGGTATCTTGAATCCGCTTCCCTCCAGCCGGCAACGGGCGGGTGGAGCAGCGGGCGACTCGCCGACCGCCTTTCGCGACCGACGCCCGCGCGCAGGAGCACCACGCGACCATGGAATCCTCGGGCGTCTCGCCTCACTTCCTCGAGCACCTCGACTGGGTGCGCGACCTCGCGCGCAGCCTCGTGCGCGACGCGAGCCAGGCGGACGACCTCTCGCAGGAAGCGTGGCTCGCCGCGCGCGCGCGGCCGGCCGGGGTTTCCCTGCGGCGCTGGCTGGGTGGGGTCGTGCGCAACCTGGCCCTCGAGACGCGCCGCGGCGAGGGTCGCCGGCGCGACCGCGAGGCCCTGGCGACCGCGCGCGAGTCCGCGCAGCACGCAACGGCCGCCGACCTCGTGCTCGAGCGCGCCGCCGTCCAGCGGCGCGTCGTCGAGCACGTGATGGAGCTCGAGGAACCGTATCGCACGGCGATCCTCCTGCGCTACTTCGACGGCTCGAAGCCACACGAGATCGCTCGCCGGCTCGGCGTGCCGGCGGCGACCGTCAAGACGCGGCTGCGGCGCGCCCACGAGCTCCTGCGCGCGCGGCTTTCCCGCGACGAGCCGGACGGCGCGTGGCTCGGCTCGCTCCTGCTGCTCGTCGTCCCGCGTACCGAGAACGCCGCCGCTTTCGGCGCCGGCGCCATGGGAGGAATCGCCTTGAGCACCAAGATCGCCGCCGTGTCCCTCGCAGGTCTGTGCGCCCTCGGAGGTTGGTGGGCCCTGTCGGACCCGACGCCCGACGCGCCCGTGACCGTCGCAGGCGCGCCCGAGAGCGCGGCGCCATCGGCCTCGATCCCGGCGGCTCTCGACGGGTCCGGAACGACGCGCAGCGAGCACCGCGAGCCCGCGATCGAAGCGTCCGAGCCCGATGTGACTGTCACCGCCGCCGCGACCGTCGCCGAGGAACGGCGCCTCGAGGCGACCGCCATCGACGTCGAAGGTGTTCCTGTCGCAGGCCTCGAGCTCCGCTTCCTTTCGGACGGGTACGAGGACCTGCGCGGCATCACGGACGGAAGGGGAGTGCTCTCTCTCGCGCACCCCAGTCGAAACGGTCGTCTCGTCGCGTCGAGCGACGTCTACGTCACGCTGCTCGAGTCGCATGTTCATGCGACGGGGGCGAACGAAACGCTCGTCGTGGTCGTGGCGCCCTCCTGCGAGCTCGCGGGCGAGGTCGTCGACGAGCGTGGTTCTCCCGTCGCGAACGCCGTGCTGCATTTCGGCGTCTACAGCAATCTTCGCGACCAGTTCACCCAGATCCTCGATGGATCCGCATTCGGCGAGTGGAAGACCGAGACCGATGCATCGGGGCAGTTCTCCCTGCCGCGCGTGCCCTGCTTGGATGCGTCGTTCCTGCGCGTGCGCCGCGCGGGCTTCACGGCCCAGAGCGTCGAGCTCGCGGGACGCTCCGACGCACGCATGCGGATCGTCCTGGACACCATCGAGAACGCGGCGAGCGTCCTACTCGGACGCGTGGTCGACGCGCACGGGACGCCCGTCGAGGGCGCTCGGGTGGCGCTCGGGAGAACGGGCGCTTCGACGAACGAACGCGGCGAGTTCCAGCTCGACGTGAAAGCTCACCGCGCTCCGCCCGACGACGTCCACCACCACTCGACCGACGCTGACCACCGTCCCGACGAACCGACCCACAGCGATTGGATAGAAGGGGAGGTCCTGAGCGCGCTCGCGCCCGGTTTCCTGCCCGCTCGGCTCGCGCGCGATCTAGCAGCGCACCCGGAAGGTGGTTGGCCAGACTTCACCGAGCTCGTCGTGGAAGGAGTGCCGCTCGCGATCCGCGGGAGTATCGTGGACGCGGAGGGCGTTCCCGTTCAGGGCGCGAAGGTCGGCATCGCGGATCGAACGTACTTCGGCGTCATCGTGGACCACCGCGCGGACGCCTCCATAGGCAGGCTGGCGTTCGTGGAGGACTTCCTCGGCGGCCTCGGCGGTGACAACGGAGTGGTCGCCGACGCAACTGGGCGTTTCGAGATCCGCGGTTTGGAGCCGCGCGACTATCGGCTGTGGGTCGTTGGCCCGACGATGGCGACCACCGTCTCCGAGCCCATCGCCGCTGCGTCGGACGGAGTGGAGATCGAGCTCCCGGAGAGCCGGTCGATCGCCGTGCGCGGTCGCGTCGTGCGCCCGGGAGGACAACCCATGGCGGGGGTGCGCGTTACCCCGATGCGCGAGCTCGAGCCCGGCTCGGTCCCCCCGGGAGTGCGCGGCCCGCTCGTCTACTCGAGCACGAGCGTCGAGACCGGAGCGGACGGGCGCTTCGCCTTCGATGCGCTCACCGTCGACGACGTCGAGCTCTTGGTGTGGGCGGGTCCGGACTACAGCAGCCCGCAATGCTCGCTCGCGGGGTACGGGTCGGAGGACGAGCTCGAGATCGTCGTCGCGGCGAGCTGCCACTTCTACGTGGAGCTCGCGGAGGGGATCGACGGCGACACGTATTGGATGGAGGACGAAGAGGGGAAGAGGCTCGACCTCGTGCAGCGCTCCGGCGAGTTTCGCTTCGGCGTCTCCGAGGCGAAGATGTTCGGCAGCCGCTCAGGCGTGTACGCCGTCGACGAGACGGCGCGCACGCTGGTCGTCGTCGCGAACGGCATCGAGGTGCTGCGCGTCCCGATCGAGCTCGAGGTCGGCGCCACCACGCCGCTCTGCTTCTAGGCCGATGCGTCAGGCCGCCTGGCCTGGATCGGCGGGCTTGCGCCGGCGTCGCTTGCGGCGGTCGCGCGGCGGGCCGCTCGAGAGCATCACCGCGATGGGGCGCGTGCTCTCGTTGCTGGCGAGGATGATCTGCAGCGCCGCGGTGAGGGGCACGGCGAGGAACGTGCCGACCGGCCCCCACAGGCCCGCCCAGACGACGACCGAGATGATCACCACGAGCGGCGAGAGGTTGAGCTCGCGCCCCAGGATCTTCGGCTCGAGGTAGCTCCCGAGCGTCAGGTTGATGGCCAGGTAGATCGCCGCGACGAGCATCGGCGTGGCGAGTCCCGGTGCGTTCACCATGGCGATCGCCGTCGCGATCGCGCCCGCGATGATGCTCCCGAAGGTCGGGATGTAGTTGAGCGCGAAGGTCGCGAACCCGAGCAGGAGCGCGTACGGCACGTGCAGCGAGACGAGGGCCGCGTAGCAAATCGCCCCCGTGGCGAAGGAGACGACCGTCTTCACGCCGAGATAGCGCTGGATGCCCCGCCCGATCGTGTCGAGCACGGCGCGCGCGTCGTCCTGCCGTTCGTCGAAGATCGAGAGGATCTTGCGCCGGAACACGGCCTGCTCCGCGAAGATGAACAGCATGTAGATGACGACGAGCGTGAGGTTCTTCGTGAAGTCCAACCCCCCGCCGATGAAGCCCGTCGCGATCCCCTCGATGTTGGCTTCCTGCATCGACCGGTGGATGAAGTCGGCGAAGAGGGCCGGGACACGGTGATCGAGCATGTAGTCGTGGAAACCCTCCACGAGCACCTGCCAGTCGAAGCGCCGCGCGAGCTCGGTCTGGTCCTGCGACAGCGGATCGAGAACGGGATGGGCGAGCGTTTCCTCGGCAACGAACTCGTCCTGCACCGCGAAGCCGTCCACGTCTTCCGGAACGGCCCCTTCCGAGCCGAGGCCTTCGCCGCTTTCACCCGTGACGCCGATGCCGGGCGGCACGACGGGCACGGCCGAGAACGCCGGCCCTTCCACGGTCTGCCCGCGGCGGAAGAGCGCGCGGACGTTCGCTTCGATGATCAGACCCACCCGCGCAACGCCGAAGAACACCAGCGTGACGATCAGGATGACCGTCAGAGGCGGCGGGATGTGGTAGCGCGCGAAGAGGCGCACGACGGGCTGCAGCATGCTCGCGAGCAGGAGCGCGATGACGAGCGGCTGGATGATCCCGGCGCCGACGTGCAGCACCCAACCGACCATGATCGTGGTCGTGATTCCGAGCAGGACGACCGCGGCGCGCGAGGTCGGGGACATGGCTTCACCTTACGAAGCGCCGGCCGTTCCTCCAACGCGCCCGCCCGCAGCTCGCGAGCGCGCCCCAGCGACCCGCACCGCCTTGCTTCCACGCCGAAGCGTAAGCTGGCCCCGTGAGCGTCCGAGCGAACCGCAGGCTCGCCGCCATTTGGCCCGCTCAGCGCGCGCGCGCGAGCTCCACGGCGAGGCGGCCGACGCCGCCTGGCGGCACGTCGACTTCGCGGGGCTCGATCGGCTCGAAGCCCGGTAGCGGCGGGAACTCGACGCGGTAGGGCCCGGGCCCCTGCACGACGATCCACGCGCCGCCCGTGCGGCGTTGGCCGCCTTCCACGGGCAGCGTGTGCGGCGCGAAGAGCGGCGACGGCTCGATCCTGCGCCCTCCGCAGAAGAGCTCGATCGAGACGACGTGCTCCGCGGCCAGCTCGAGCACGAGCTCGTTCTCGCCGGCTCGCACCGGGAAGAGGGTCGGGAGCTGTGGACGGCCGCCGGCCATCGGGCTGAGCTCCACCTCGCCCGCCGGGACGCGGAACTCGAAGCGTCGCGACCACGGATCGCGCGGCACCTCGCGCCGCGGGCCGCGGCGCAGAGCGCCCGTGCGCCAGCCGACGAGCTCGACCGGCGCGACCTCGCCGGTCTCGAGCGAGCCGAGCGCGAGCGAGACGTGCGCGGGCGGCGGGACCACGACCCGCACCGGCACGTCCCAAGGCTCGATCGCCTGCGCATGACCGCACGGTTCCACGACGAGGTCGTAGGTCTCGAACGGGAGCTCCCCGAAGCGAAAGGACCACGCATCGCGCTCGCCGTCGACGGCGAGGACGTCCGTGGGGCCGAGCACGCGCTCGACGTCGCTCGTGGTCCCGCGCAGGACGAGCGCGAAGCTCGCGAGCTCCCACTCCGGCGGCACCACGACGACTCCTTCCAGCAGCAGGAGGACGCCCGGCTCGTGCGCGACGGTCGCCGCGACGGCGAGGTCGAGCCGCGCGCGCTCGCCCGGGCGCACCAGGACGTGTCCGAGCGCGAGCGACCCGTGGTGGTCGCGGCGGTGCGTGAAGACCTGGACCCGGTACGTGCCGAAGGGCAGCGACTCGACCACGACGTCGTCGGACGCACCGAGGTCCATCGCGATCGAGATCACGCGTCCTCCCGGAACGTCGGTGCGGAGCAGCGTCAGGACTTCCCCGGGTACGTGCCCCGTGAGGTGCACGACGAGCGCGCCGCCCGGCTCGAGCACGACCTGGTGTTCGGCCGGTCGCGCGGGACGGACGACGACTTCGCACCAGGCGTAGCCGGGCGCGCGCACGAAGAGCCGCTCGCTCGGCCTCGTGGACGCGAACGACGCGGGTGCGGGCAGCGCGACCGGGGAGGACGCGTCGCGCACGAGGACCTCGACCGCCTGCGCTCCCGGATGCCATTCGACCCCGGCGAACGAATCCGGGTGCACGGCGGGCGCGAGCGCCACCTCGACGTGCTCGAGCTCGGCGCCCGTATCGGAGGCGATCACGCGCAGGGAGGATCTGCCGGGGAAGCGCGCGCGCAGCAGGAGCTCGCCCCCTTCTGGGAACGGCGTCCAATCGAGGAGCGTCTCGGGCAGGGCAGCTCGGTCGCCCGCCTGGATGGAAGCACAGCACAGCGCGCGACCGCGCGGGACGATCGCGCGGAACGCTCCCTTCGCGAACTCGATCGGCACTTCCTGCACGCCCTCCAGGTCGGACACGAGCAGGACGAGCGTCCCGTCGAGATCCGCGTGCTCGCGTCCGAGCTCGTCCAGCACGACCAGGCGCCCGCCGATCGCGACCGCGTCGCGCTGGCGCAGGCGGAAGCCCGCGGGCGCCGAAGGCACGCGCGCGTCCGCGGTCGGCGGCACGGACGTCGCGTGCGCGTCCGACGCGCGCGGCTCGCGCTCGATCGCGGCCGGCGGCTCGCCGATCCCCTTCGAGGTCGCGACCGGAGCTCCGCCGGATTCGAAGAGCGCGAAGATCGAGAGCGCGAGCAACAGGGCGAGACCCCCGACGATCAGTTGGCTTCGCCTCTGCATGCTCGCACCGCCGCGCGGAGCTCGGAGGGAGCAGTGCGCGCCGGCGCGCGGCGATCCTACCCGAACCTACTCCGTGATGGCCGCGAGCGCCTCGAGCGAGGGGGCGAAGAACAACCCGCCGGAAACCGCGCGCGTGAAGTCCATCAACCGATCCTGGAGGCCGTCGCCGCTCGTGCCGAACATGCGCGCGAGTATCTTCTCGAAGACCACGGGCGTGCGGCAGTAGGCGACGAAGTAGAGCCCCTGCTCCCCGGCCGCCGCGTAGGGCGAGCCGTGCCGCACGATCTCGAGCTTGCGTCCCTCCTCGGCGAGGGCCACGCGGCTCGCGTGCGAGGTCTTCGGCCGCGTGTCGTCGGAGAGCTCCTCGCCCTCGTTCTTGCGCCGTCCGATGGCGCGCTCCTGCTCCTCCGACGAGAGCCGCGCCCAGTAGCGCAGGTTGTGGACGTAGCGCTGCACGAGCACGTAGCTTCCGCCCGCGAAGTGCGGATCCTCGTCGCCGACCAGCGCCTGGGCCGCCCGCTCCTCGGCCGGCGGGTTCCCGGTGCCGAGCACGAAACCCGTGAAGTCGCGCGAATCGAGGTAGCGAAAGCCGTGAACCTCCTCGAGCACCAGGGCGGCGTCGCCGAGCTCCGCGAGCACGCGCAGCATCAGGGCCACCGCGAGGTCGCGCCGCTCGGAATGAACGTGGACGAAGAGGTCGCCGTCGGTCGCCACGGCCTTCCCGCCGGTTCCCTCGATCGGCCGCAGGGGTGCGAGGCGTTTGGGCGCCTCCGGCGAGAGCCGCTTCCAGAGCTCCGAGCCGAACGCGACGGTCGCACGCACGCCGCCCGAACGGCCGCCCTCCATCTCGGTCGCCTCCGCCCATTCCGGCAGCGCCGCGGCGACGCGCGCGACCTCGTGCTCGGCCTCGCTCGACTCGCTCGCCTTCAGCACGAGGAAGGTCGGCGCAGCAACGGGGTCGAGCAGGATTCCGGGTTGGGGCGTCGGCATGAGCGGCGCGAGACGAGCGCGGGATTGTAGTCGGGGGCGTTCCGGCGCGCTCCCCTTCTCTCCCGCCGCTCTCCTGTGCGTCCCCGGTGTGCGCGGTCGAGCCCGCGCTCCTCACGCACGGAGCGGGCTCAGTCCTGCTCGCCCGTCAACATCCACGCGGCCCAGTCGCGCGTCGTGTACTTCGGCTCCCCACGCTCGTCCACGGCATCGCGCAGCTTCCGCTTCGCAGCCCACAGCGCCTCGTGCTTGGGCTCGTTCAGGACCCAGATGCGCCGGTAGAAGTCGAGCATCAGCTCGGCCGTCGCCTCGTCGGGCACCTTCCAGAGGCTCGTGATCACGGTGCGCGCCCCGGCCATGTGCAGCGCGCGCTGCAAACTCGCGACGCCTTGACCCCCGCGGCGCTCGCCGACGTTCGTATCGCACGCCGACAGCACCGCGAGTTCGCAATTGCGGAGATCGAGCGTCGACAACTCCTCCGCCGTCATCAATCCCGGCGCGCGACCGAGCTCGTCGTCTGGAAGGTTCGCGCCGGCGAGCGCGATGCCGCACAAGAGCATCGGCGCCATGCCCTTCACTCGCTCCTCCGCGTCCAGGCGCAGATCCTTCCCGTCGAGGGGCTCGGCATCGAGGATGGATCGAATGGATTCGGGAGCGAACCAGCCATGCGTGGCGACGTGCAGGAAGCGCGCTCCGGGCGCGAGTGCGACGAACCTCTCACGGGTGGCCCGAGCTCCCTCGAGCAACTCCAGAGCTGCGCGCTCGCCGAACCCGTCGCGGAGGCTCTTGGCGATGCCTTGGACTTCGGCGCTCGTACCGGATAGCTCCGCGAAACCAGACGACCAGGCTCCACCGCGGAGGATGCCGGCTCTGCTCGCTACGAGTTCGCGGACCTCGGCAGCGGAGAGCAAGAGGGAGGTCGCCGTAGTCCCTACGCGCCCTTCCGTGCGCGCCTCGTAGTCGACGCCGCCGATCGCAACGAGCTCGGCGCCGCCCGTCAGCGGCTCGTACTCGACCAAGAGCTCGGAGAGGGTCGCGCGTGTCTCGATCCGCAAACGATCTCCGAGCAACGCCGGAAGCGCGTTGGTCATCGGCGCGTCTGCGGCCGGCAGCGCGTCCAACGGCACCAAGTTCAACACGTCGTCGAGCGCCACGATCACGCACTCGGCTCCTTCGAGCGCTGGAAACAGGGGGTCGAGCACCAGCCGCCGCAGAGCGACGCTCAGCTCGTGGAGATGCGATGCGCCAGACGCCGAGCCGGAGGACTCGCTGGACAAGCCTCGCGTACCCCTCGCCACGCCGATCGCCTCGCGCCAATCTTGGACCGCCGCCGCGATCGGCTCGATCGCGCCGAGCTCGATCCGATCGAGTTGCTCCCCCGAGCGCAGGACGAACGCGCACAGGCTCTCCATGGTGAGCAACTGACCCTTCTCGAGGCGGTAGCGCGGGTAGCGCCGATACCCGACGACGGCATCGCTTTCCGCGAGCCTCGCCGAGATCGCGGCGAGATCGAGGTCCAATGCGCCCGTTCCTTCACCCAGCATCTCTTTCGCGATTCCGACGAGCTCGCGCTCGGCGTCATCTCGCCGAGAGCGTGCTCGGTCGAATCCGTCTGCGGTCGCTGCACCGTGCGACAGACGCGCGAGATCCGCACTCGCCTGCCGAATCTCGTCGCGCAACTCGGTGTAGCGCGGGTGCGCGGCCGCACGCCGCGCTAGCCTCGCCGATGTCGAAGTGGCCCCACGCGTGCTCTCGGAGGAGAGGAATGCCAGGCGTTCGAGCTCTTCGTCCCGCCCGAACACCCCCAGTCCCTCGGCGAACGAGAGTGCTCGGCCGAGATCGTCCGAAAGGTTCGCGCAGCGTTCCTCGGCCTCGCGGCTGGAGCCCGAGAGCAGCGCTTCGCGCGCCACGTGCGCAATCGAGCGGGTGAATTCGCCCGTCAGTTCCACGAACTTCGCTCTGCCCTCCTCACCCTCGTCCTCGCTCGTGCGCCCGCAGGCGATCGCGACGGCGAGATTCTGGCGCAGCCACTGGAGGTCGGGATGATGTTCGGGGAGTGTGCGCGAGCACGCCTCCAGCACCTGCTCGAGCTGCTCGCGCGCGTCGGCGAAGTTGCCCAGAGCCATCGAGGCGCTCGCGACGTTCGCCCGCGCCTTCTCGAGGTCGGGATGACCGGGGGGCAGCGTGCGCGACAAGACTTCGAGCACTTGCTCCAACGTCGCGTGCGCGCCGATGTGGTCGCCCTGGGCGTACATCGTCGCGGCGAGATTCCGCCGCGCCATCTGGAGGTCGGGGTGATCGTCGGGCAGCGAACGCGAGGAGACCTCGAGCACCTGCTCCTCGAGCTCTTGTGCGCCCTCGAGGTCGCCCTGGGCCTTGAGCGAGGCGGCGAGATTCCCCCGCGCCATCCGGAGCATGGGATGGTCGTCGGGCAGCGTGCGCAAGCAGGCCTCGAGCACTTCTTCGAACAGCGCGCGCGCGCCAGCGAGGTCGCCGAGGTCCTCCATGGTGGAGGCGAGGTTCAGCCGAGCTTCCAAGAGGTACACGTGGTCGTCGGGCAGGTTGCGTTCGCCGACTTCGACCACCTGCTCGAACACTGCGCGCGCGCCGGCTATGTCGCCGAGCGAATACCTGGTGCCGGCGACGTTCAGCAGGGCGCCTTGGAGGTCTTGGTGATCTTCGGGCATCGTGCGCGACCAGACCTCGAGCACCTGCTCGAACAGCGCGAGGGCGCCAGCGATGTCGCCCAGGCCCTTGAGAGTGGCAGCCAGGCCTTGCCGCGCCCTTTGGAGTTCGGAGTGATCGGCTGGAAGCGTGCGCTCGCCAACGTCGACCACCTGCTGGAACAGCGGGCGTGCGGCGACGAGGTCGCCCTGCGCGTGCATCGCGACGGCGAGGTTCAGTCGCGCCGCCTGGAAACTCGGGTCGTCTGCGGGCAGCGTTCGCGAGAAGACCTCGAGCACGGGCTCGAGGAGGTCGCGCGCGGGAGCGGGCTCGCCCATCAGCGTCATCGCGATGGCCAGGTTGATACTCGCCGTCTGGAGGTAGGGATGGTCGGCGGGCAGCGTGCGCGAGAAGACCTCGCGCACCTGCTCGAAGAGCGTGCGAGCGCTGGCGAAATCGCCCCGCGCCTTCAAGGTTGCACCGAGGTTCAGTCGCGCCGCCTGGAGGTAGGGGTGGTCGGGCGAGAGAGTTCGCGAGTAGTGGGCGAGCGCCCTGCGCCGGGCCATCTCCGTCGCCGGAATCAGGCCCAGGGCCTCTGCTTCGAATCCCGCCTGCCAGAACTGCTGCGCCACGAGCTCGCTGTGGGCACCTCCCTCGATCTTCTCGAGATGCTCGATCGCAACGACGGCTCGCACACGTGCGTTCGCGAGATCTCCTCTCTCCCGCAGGCTCTTGATCTCGGCAAGATCCTGCTGCGCGCGCAGAGCCTCCGAACGCGTCGTCTCGGATTCCGGGGCGGTGAGGAGATGCACCTCGAGCTCACCCGACTCGCCGGCCTTCGACCCGGCGACCACGATCGCGAGCACCGTGCCCGGCTCGACCGTCAACCCCACGTATGGCGTCGGCTTGCCGCCTGACTCGTCGTTCTCGCCAAGGAGCTTCCCCGCTTCGTCCTCGACGCGCAGGAAGGTGTCGAAGGTTTCATCGACCTTCGTCCACACGTGGAGAGTCCCGGAGAACTCGGCTACGTAGTCGATCCGCTGAGAGGAGCCGTGACCTTCGAGCGCTGGATCGACCGCCGAGAGTGCTAGCGCGATGACGCGGTCGTGGGGCGAATGTGGGAGCGTATTGGCTTCGGGATCACTCTCCGCGGCCGGTACGGTCGCGGGCGTCGGTTCCTGAACCGCGAAGAGCCAGCACAGCGCGAGCACTGCGGTGGCAAGCATGGTCCCAGGATAAGACCTGCTCCGATTCACGCCACCTCGGGTACGAGGGTCTTGGCCTGTGATCGATGAGCCCTGCCAAAGATCGCGGAGAGCAGTCCGACGGTAGGTCGCGTGCGTTCGGCGCGGTTGGTGCGCTCGCGTCGTTCGGCTACGCGACGACGGCGCAAGGACTTCCGATCGGCGCTGGACGCGCGCGCGGGCGCGCATAGAATCCCGACCCGCGTTGTTCAGGATGCAGCGGGAGACGAACAACGTGTCGAACGTCAGGCAGATCGTCGCGGACTTGAATCCCGAGCAGCGGCGCGCCGTGGAGGCGGCGGATGGGCCGGTGCTCGTGCTGGCGGGTGCGGGGACGGGCAAGACGCGCGTCATCACGGTGCGCATCGCGCACCTCTTGGAGCGCGGCGCTGCCGCGAAGAACGTGCTGGCCGTCACGTTCACGAACAAGGCGGCGGCGGAGATGAAGGAGCGCGTCGGGGCGCTCGTGGGGAAGACCGTCGCGAAGGAGCTCACGATCGGGACCTTCCACGCCTTCTGCGCGCGGTCCCTGCGCGAGCACGCGGAGTGGCTCGGGCTTTCGAAGAGCTTTTCGATCTGCGACGCGTCCGACGGTCTCGCCGCGCTGAAGGGCGCGTTGCGCGAGCTGCGCATCCCCGAGGCCACGCTTCAGCCGCGCGTCGTCCAAGCCGCCGTCTCGCTCGCGAAGAACCGGGCGCAGACGGCCGAGGGCTTCTTGGAGCGGGCCGCCGACGACCGCGATGAGCTCGTGGGACGCGCTTGGCGGCGCTACGACGCGCACCTGCGGCGCACGGGAGCGCTCGACTTCGACGATCTCTTGCTCGAGACCCTGCGGCTCCTGCGCGACCACGAGGCGGCGCGCGCGAAGTTCCGGAAGCGCTACCGCCACGTGCTCGTCGACGAGTACCAGGACACGAACGGCGTCCAGTACGCCATCCTCCACGCGATCGCGGGCGAGCACCGGAACCTGTGCGCGGTGGGGGACGACGACCAGTCGATCTACGGCTGGCGCGGCGCGGACGTGAAGAACATCCTCGGCTTCGAGCGCGACTACCCGAACGCGCTGGTGGTGCGGCTCGAGACGAACTACCGCTCGACGAACCAGATCCTGTCGGCGGCGAACCGGCTCATCCGCCACAACCCGAAGCGCCACGAGAAAGTGCTGCGCTCCGCCGTGGGCGACGGACCGATCGTGACGGCGATCGAGCTGCGCGACGAGTCGGAGGAGGCTTCGCACGTCGTGCGCGAGATCCAGGACGTCGTGCGCGAGGCGGGAGCGCGCTACTCCGACGTCGCGATCCTCTTCCGCACGCAGACGCAGCCGCGCGCGTTCGAGGTCGAGCTGCGTGCGCGCGCCGTGCCGTACAAGCTCGTGGGCGGCATGTCCTTCTTCGACCGCAAGGAGGTGCGCGACGTGCTCGCGTACCTCAAGCTCGTGGCGAACCCCGACGACGAGGTCTCGTTCCTGCGCGTCGTGAACTGTCCGCCGCGCGGCGTAGGCAAGGGCACGATCGAGAAGGTGATCGCGCACGCGACGGCGCAGGGGATCTCGGCGGCGCGTGCGTTCGACACGGCGGGGGAGATCGAGGGCCTGCCTGCGGCGGCGGTCGCTTCGGTCGGGGCGTTGCGCGCGAACTTGGCGACGCTCGCGCGCGAGTTCGACCGCACGGGACTGGTCGAGGGCGTGCGGCGCATGCTCGACGTCGTCGGCTACCGAGGCGAGGTGGAGCGCTGCTATCCCGACGAGCGCGAGTTCGGGGATCGCTGGGCGGCCGTGATGGAGGTGCTCGACACGGCCGAGAACTACGCGCGCAAGAAGAAGGCGGGCACGCTCGCGGGCTTCCTCGAGGAGATCGCGCTCGCGGCCGGCGACGAGCGCGGCAAGGAGGACGGCGGCGGGAAGGACGCGGTGCACCTCATGACGCTGCACGCCGCGAAGGGGCTCGAGTTCCCGCGCGTGTACCTGGTGGGCATGGAGGAGGGCCTCTTGCCGCACGCGCGGGCAGCGGCCGAGGACTCGATCGAGGAGGAGCGCCGCCTCGCGTACGTCGGCGTGACGCGCGCCGAGCGCCACCTCACGCTCACGCTCGCCTCCGAGCGCTCGAAGTTCGGCCGCCGCTCGTCCACGCACGCGTCGCGCTTCCTGTACGAGATCAAGGGCGAGCTCCCGCCCGTCGGTTGGATCGCGGCGGGCGCCGCCGGTGCGACGACCTCGCCTGCGCGCGGCGAACCCGCGGCGAAGACGGGCAAGAAGACGTCGAAGCGCCGCAAGAAGGGCAAACGACCCGCGCGCGGCGCGCGCTGACCAGCCGTGCTCGAGGACGCGCGCGGAGGCTAGCCGACGAGCTGCGTGAACCCGGCCAACCTGCTGACGACCCACGGGAGGCTCACGGCGATCCACGCGAAGAGGACGAGCGTCAGGAGCCAGATGACGGCGATCGCGGCTTTCTTCGCGCCTTCGCCGGGCGCGCGCATCTCGGCGACGTCGTCCGGAAGTCGCCGCACGACCTGGAAGACCCAGATGCAGGCGAAGACGAACAGCGCTGCTCTCACGAACACGACACGGCCGCCCATCGGCGACGAGCCTAGCTTCCGGCTCGAGCGGTCGCACGCCGCGCGCGCCGCCGTTTCGGGTTCGTCCGCCCGCTCCTAGACTGGGCCGCCCTCGCGCCGGCGCGCGGTTCCCATGCTCTTCACCGAGTTCCGCTTCCTGTTCTTCTTCGTTCTCGTGTTCGGCGTGCACTGGGCGCTGCGCGCGAACGGGCCGCGCAAGCTCTGGCTGCTCGCTTGCAGCTACGTCTTCTACGGCGTCTGGAACTGGAAGCTGCTCGGGCTGATCCTCTTCTCGACGGTCCTCGACTACGTCGTCGCGCTGATGCTGGAGCGCGAGCGTGGGCCGCGCGCACGGCGCGCCTGGCTGGCGGCGAGCCTGATCGGGAACCTGGGCATGCTCGCCGTCTTCAAGTACTACGACTTCTTCGTCGAGTCGGCGGTCGAGGGGCTCGCGTTGCTCGGCATCGAGACGACCGCGCAGCGCCTCGAGCTCGTGCTGCCGGCCGGGATCAGCTTCTACACCTTCCAGACGCTCTCCTACACGATCGACGTGTACCGCGGGCAGTTGACGCGCGTGCGGAGCTTCACCGACTTCGCGCTCTTCGTGGCCTTCTTCCCACAGCTCGTCGCCGGACCGATCGTGCGCGCGACGACCTTCCTGCCGCAGCTCGTGACGAAGCGCCGCTTCGCGGACGTCGCGTTCCGCTCCCACGCCACGCTGTTCCTCTTCGGGTACGTGAAGAAGGCGTGCGTGGCCGACAACGTCGCCGCGATCGTCGACGATGCGTTCGCGGCGCCGGAGAGCTTCGGGCCGGCCGGACTGTGGCTCGCGCTCCTCCTGTACGCCGTGCAGATCTACTGCGACTTCTCCGGCTACAGCGACATGGCGATCGCGACAGCGGGCATGCTCGGCTACGCGCTGCCGCTGAACTTCGACTTCCCCTACCTCGCGACGAGCATCACTCAGTTCTGGCGCCGCTGGCACATCAGCCTGTCGACCTGGTTCCGCGACTACCTCTACCTGCCGCTCGGCGGCAACCGGCGCGGTCCGCTCACGACCTACCGCAACCTGCTCGTGGTGTTCTTCCTGTGCGGCCTGTGGCACGGAGCGAGCTGGCACTTCGTGGTGTGGGGACTCTTCCACGGCGCGTTCCTCGTGCTCGAGCGCGCTTCCAAGTTCGAGCCGCGCGGCGCCGCGGGCCAGCTCTACACGCTCGCCGTCGTCACGCTCGCGTGGGTCTTCTTCCGCGCGGAGGACTTCGGGACGGCTCTCGCGTACCTGGGTGGCCTGTTCGGGCTCGGTCCGGCGGGAGCGGAGACCATCGACCCCGCGTGGTGGGGAGTGCTCGCCGGCTTCGCCGTCGTGCACGTCGCGATGGCGAAGGGCGCGATCGAGCGCGCTCTCGTGCGTGTGCCCGATCTCGCCTACTCGGCGCTGTACGGCGTCGCGTGGGCGCTCACCTTCCCTTGGGCGGCCGTCGACTATCAGCCGTTCATCTACTTCCAGTTCTGACGGAAGCCGAATCGGAGCAGCCCGCCGCGCATGGTGCGGTCGATCGAGCTCGAGCGCGGAATCGACGACCTTTCCACCGTGCTGAACGAAAACGCTGGTGCATGTGAGAACGGGAGCGGCGGCTCGTTACAGTCATGCGTCCCGAGATCCGCGCCCGATTTCGCGTGAGAGAAGTCGTTCCGTGAAGGAGTATCGCTCGTTGGTGCCCGGCGCGAAGTCGCGCTCGAAGGCGGTCGTGGTGCGCGCGCCGTTCGACGGCGCCGAGATCGCGCGCGTGGCGACGGCGGACGCGGGAGCGGTGGAGCGGGCGCTCGCGACGGCGCAGGCTCTGTTCGCGGACCGCGACGGGTGGCTCCCGCCCGCGCAGCGCGCAGGGATCCTCGAGCGGACGGCGGCGCTCATGGCGGAGCGCTCCGACGAGCTCGCGCTGGAAGCCGCGCGCGAGGGCGGCAAGCCGCTCGTCGACTCGAAGGTCGAAGTGACGCGGGCGATCGAGGGCGTGCGGCTGTGCGCCGAAGGCGTGCGAACGCAGCACGGTGTCGAAGTGCCCATGACGTCGAAGGCGTCCGAGCACCGCCTCGCGTTCACGCGGCTCGAGCCGATCGGACCGGTCGTCGCGGTGTCTGCCTTCAACCATCCACTGAACCTGATCGTGCACCAGGTGGGGCCCGCTGTCGCGGCGGGGTGTCCGGTGATCGTGAAGCCGGCGGGAGCGACGCCGATCTCGTGCATGCGGTTCGTCGAGCTGCTCCACGAAGCGGGCTTGCCGGAGCCGTGGGTGCAGGCCGCGCTGTGCGCCGATCACGAGGTGACGCGCAAGCTCGTCGTCGATCCGCGCGTCGCTTTCTTCTCGTTCATCGGCAGCGCGCGCGTGGGTTGGGACCTGCGTTCGAAGCTCGCGCCGGGAACGCGTTGCGCGCTCGAGCACGGCGGCGTGGCTCCGGTCGTCGTGGCGGCGGACGCGGACACGGACGACATGTTGCCCCTGCTCGCGAAGGGCGGGTTCTACCACGCCGGGCAGGTGTGCGTTTCCGTGAAGCGCGTGTACGTCGACGCGACGATCGCGCGCGACGTGGCGCTCGCGCTCGCTCGACGCGCCGAGGCGCTCGTGGTCGGCGACCCGACGAAGCCAGAGACCGAGGTCGGGCCGCTCATTCGGCACGCGGAGACCGACCGCGTGCACGCGTGGGTCACGGAGGCCGTGGAGAGCGGGGCCGAGCTCCTGTGCGGCGGTAGGAAGCTCTCCGCCGCGTGCTACGCGCCGACCGTGCTCTTCGATCCACCCGACGACGCGAAGGTCTCGCGCGAAGAAGTCTTCGGACCCGTCGTGTGCGTTTACTCGTCGAGCGACCTCGACGACTCCATCCGTCGCGCGAACGCGCTGCCGTTCGCGTTCCAGTCGGCAGTCTTCACGAAGAGCCTCGACACCGCGCTGCGTGCTTGCCGCCGTCTCGCCGCGAGCGCAGTGATGGTGAACGACCACACGGCGTTCCGCGTCGACTGGATGCCCTTCGCTGGCCTCGGGTCGTCCGGGCTCGGCGTGGGCGGAATCCGCCACACGCTGCGCGACATGCAGATCGAGAAGCTGGCGGTGATCCGCTCGCTCGAGCTGTAGCGCACGTTGTGCAGTCTCCCCGAAACCGTTCTCGTATCCCTACGTCGGAGTCAGCATGCCCCTCGTTCCCGCCCTCCTCGCGTGCGCGTTCCTGCCCGCCGCTCTGTCGGAGCCGAAGGGCGACGACGTGCGGCTCGTCGTCGTGATCGGCGTCGACCAGATGATCCCCGAGCAGCTCGATCGGTTGGCGCCGTTCTTCTCGGGCGGATTCGCGCGCTTCGCGCGCGACGGGCTCGTGTTCCCCGAAGCGATGCTCGAGCACGGGATCAGCGAGACGGGGCCGGGCTACACGACGCTCGGCACGGGGACGCTGCCGGCGCGGCACGGGATCGTCTCGAACGAGTGGCTCGACGCGGAGGGGGAGCGCATCTACTGCATGTTCGATGGCGCCAGCGCGCCCGTGGTCGACGCGGGTCGCGTGGCGGGCAGCGGGCTCTCGCCGAAGAACGTGCGCGTGCCGGCGCTCGGGGATCTCCTGCGCGCCGCGGACGCGGACTCGCGCGTCGTCGCGATCGGGGGGAAGGACCGCTCGGCCATCGGGCTCGGTGGCCGGCGGCCGGACGTGTGCCTGTGGTGGAATCGCGCGGGCGGCGGGTTCATGACCTCGCTCTGGTACGCGGACGAGCTACCCGACTGGGTTTTGGCGTGGAACGCGGACTGGACGGATCGCTTCGACGGCGGCGAGTGGGCGAACGGCTGGAAGCTCGCGCTGCCCGACGGGATCGAGCGGGCGGGCACGGCTTTGGACGAGAACGAGGGCGAGGCTTCCCGCGATCGCATCGAGGCGCTGGTCGCCACGGCGCGGACGGTCGAAGGCGAGCGGCGTCGCGCCCTCCTCGGGCAGTACGCGTTCGCGACACCGATCGTCGACCTGTGCGTCGTCGAAGCGGCGGAGCTCGCCGTCTCGAACCTCGAGCTCGGTCAGGACGAGCATCCCGACACACTGCTCCTCGGCCTCTCGGCCTGCGACATCATCGGTCACTCGCACGGCCCGCTGAGCGCGGAGGTGACCGATCAGCTCCTGCGCCTCGACCGCGCGCTCGGGCAGCTCTTCGATCGGCTGGACGCAGGGGTCGGCGCCGAGCACTGGATCGCGGTCCTGTCCGCCGACCACGGCGCGCTGCTCCTGCCGCCCGAGGAACGCCGGCGCGGCGTCCCCGCGCGCGTCTTCCCCGCGTCGGTGGCGGACGCCACCGTCGACGCCGTGCGCGGCGCCCTCCTGGAGCAGTTCGGGCGGGATCTCGTCGCGGGCGCGACGGAGGACGGGATTCGCCTGCGCGCCGACCGTCTCGCCGAGGGCGGGCTCGAGCTCGCGGCGGTGCGCGCGGCGGCGGCGAGCGCGGCTCGCTCCGCGTCCGACGCCGCGGGTCCGGCGGGCGACTGGCTCGAGCGCGTCTTCACCTTCGAGGAGCTCGCCTCGGCCCCGGACGACTTGGATCCCGTTCGGCGCCTGATGGCGGCTTCGTTCGATCGCGAGCGGTCGCCCGACGTGAGTTTCGTGCGCCGCCCCTGGTCGCTCGTGGGCTTCGACGTCGGGACGACGCACGGCACGCCCTACCCCTACGATCGACGCGTCGTGCTGGCCTTCCTGGGGGAGGGCATCGGCGCCGGGCGCCGCTTCGACCGGGCATCCTTGACGGACGTGGTGCCCACGTTGCTCGCCTGGCTCGGAGTCGAGGCCCCCGAGCTCGACGGCCGCGTGCTCTTCGAGTGAAGTCGGCAGCGACTAGAGGGAGTCGTCGAGGAACACCGCTTGGGACGGCGCGCCGAGCAAGGCTTTTCCGGCAGCCACGAAGATGGGCTGCATGTAGAGGACGATGGCCTCGAGGCCGGGATCGAGCAGCGGCACCTCGAACGCTTTGACGAGCGTCCCGCTGCCCGGAACGATGCCGCGCAACTGAATGAACGACGGCGGCTGTAGGTGCGCCGAGGCGAGGAGGCCCGGGGCGAAGACGCCCTCGACCTGGCCGAACGAGAACGCGACCGCCACCGCATTGCCCGGCGGGGCGCTGTACGTCTCCTGGAAGATCTCGCCCTCGCGCCGCGGCGAGTTGGTCGTCATGCCGCGGAAGACGCCCGCCAGCGGAGTCACCGACCCGACCGGGAAGACGAGCGGTTTCCCCTGGGCGCCTGACGAGCACTGAGGCTTCCCTGGTGCTCCCGCAGCCCCGCCGTTGAACGCGTTGTCGAGCAAGAACACGGTCGGCGCGTTGCCGGAGATGCGCAGTGCGTCGCCGCCGTTCGCGCCGTTGGTGCAGCCGATGAGCGTCGGGACGCCGTCCCCGCCGTCGCCGCCCTGGAAGAAGCAGCCCGAGCCGAAGAAGAAGCCTCCGACGACGTCCACTCCGCCCGCGCCCGAGATCGGGTTCGAGAGCGTCTCGATACCGTCCGTTCCGTCGAACGAGCAGTCGTACGCCATGACGTTCGAGTCGATGACGAGCAGGCCCGATCGACCGGAGGACGAACCACGGAGCGTCGCTTGGGAGCTCGAGCCGAGGAACACGACGCCGTCGCAGTTCGCGATGAAGATCCCGCCGCTCACCTGAGTCGTGGGCGAGCCCAGGAACTCGCAGTCCTCGATCCACACCGGGCCCGAGCAGTTCTCGATCGAGGCCGCGTAGGACTGCTCGGAGGCCACCACCTTCAAGCCCCGCAGGGCGACGGACTGACTCGGCGTCAGGCCCTCGACGTTCAGCGTGTCGGAGATCGTCACGACGGCGCCTCGGTCGGCGATGACCGTCAGGGACTTGGACGCGATCACGAGCTCGTTGTACGACCCGGTGCGCAACAGGAGCACGTCTCCGTCCGCCGCTGCCGCTACGGCCGTGGGCAGACTCGTGAAGTCGGTGCCGGATCCGTTCGCGGGATCGACCACCAGAACCGACTGCGCACTCGCGACGCCCGCGAGGGCGACGACGACGGCCGACAACGCACTGCACTTCTCGATCGAGCTCATCGCCAGTCTCCTTCTCGTGTCCTCGACAGCCGCCTCCTCTGGACCGGGCGAGAGTATAAGGACTTTGTATTCGTACCGCTCGGTCGGCCGTCCGACTCGACCGTCACTTTCTGATCCCCCGGCGCACTCCCTATCCTGCTTCCCCCATGTCCGTCCTCGAGGTGCGGGCGCTCGACAAGCGCTTCGGTCGCGTCCATGCGGTGCGGGGGGTGAGCTTCGCCGTCGAGCAGGGTCAGGTGTTCGGCCTGCTCGGGCCCAACGGATCGGGCAAGACCACCACGATGGCCTGCGCCCTCGGGCTCCTCGCGCCGGACTCGGGCCAGGTCCACGTGCTGGGGGTGCCCTCGTCCCGGATCCACGAGACGCACGGGCGGGTCGGGGCGCTCTTCGACGCGGCGACGCTCGTGGCGGGCCTCACGGTGCGGCAGAACCTCGAGTACGCGCGCACGCTCCTCGGGCATCGCGGCGGGCGCGGGATCGACGAGGCGCTCGAGCTCGTCGGGCTCGCGAAGCTTGGGAACCGGCGGGCGCACGCGCTCTCGCTCGGCCAGTCGCGGCGCTTGTCGATCGCGCGCATCCTGCTCGGGAAGCCCGAGCTGCTCGTGCTCGACGAGCCCCTTTCGGGGCTCGACACGGTCGGCGTGCTCGACGTCCTCGCCCTCGTCCCGCGTCTGGCGGCCGAGGGTCTCACCCTGATCGTCTCGAGCCATCGCATGCACGAGATGGAGCGCGTCGTCACCCACGTCGCGGTGATCCTCGACGGCGAGCTCGTGCGGGAGGCGCCGTTGCCCGAGCTCCTCGCGGGCGACGAGCCGCGCCTGCGCATCGAGGCCGGGCCCTTCGACCGCGTCCTCGAAGTCCTCGGCCGCGGCGGTTGGGGTGAGTGGGAGGTCGTGCGCCGGCCGCACTCCGCCGCGAACGGGGCCGTGGGAGAGGTGCGCGTCGACGGAGCCGGGCGGCGCGCCGCCGAGCTCAATCGCGCGCTCGTCGAGGCGGGCGCCGCGGTCTCGAGCCTCGTCCCGGAACGCGCGACCCTGCACGACGTCTTCGAGTCGATCCTGCGCGAGCGCGGCGCGCGGGGAGGCGCGGCGTGAAGGGAACGCTGCGCGTGGCGCGAGCCGAGACCTACCGCATGGTCCGCAGCCGCACGGTGTGGGCGTGCGCGGCCGCCATCGCGAGCGTAGGCGCCCTGCGCGTGCTCGTCGCGCACATGGCGGAGAACGCCGCGCACGCGACGGCCGTGCAGCAGGCGCTCCTCGCCGGTCGATCCGCACCGGAGTTCGGGCCGCCCACCAATGCCTACGCTCCGCTGGTCGAGGGTTGGCTCGCGGGGATGACCCTGGGAACGCTCCTGCTCCTGATCGTCTCGGCACGCTCGCTCGCCGGCGATCGCGAGAGCGGCGTCCTGCGCCTCGCCCGAACGCGCAGCGCCTCGCGCGCGGCGCTCGTGCTCGGTCGCTTCCTGCTGGGTCCGCCGCTCGTGCTGGCGGTGGTCGCCCTCGCCGGCCTGGGGGCATGGCTCGCGGCGTGGTCGCTGTTCGAGTTCGGGCCGCTCGTGGAGGACGGCTACCAGATCTTCGCGGAGGCGGAGCTCCGCGCCGAGCTCCGCACGGCCGTGCTCGCATCGTTCCCGCCGCTGCTCGCGACCTTCGTCTTCGGGCTCTTCGTCTCCGCGCTCGGCCGCACGGCGACGGGAGCGGTCGGAGTGTGCCTGGCCGTGTTCCTGGGCTTCGACCTCTTCAAGGAAGCGCTCGGAGACTCCAAGACGTGGGTCTTCGCCACGTACGCTCCTTCGCTCGTCGACCACTCGTGCATGCAGGAGATGGCGGGCATCGCCAAGGGCTACTCGGACTCCGGATACACCGAGCTCATGCTACGAATGAACCACTTCGTTCCCTGGCCCGAGGCCGCGTTGCTCCTCGGGCTCACCTGTTGGATCGTGTCGCGGAGGGCTCTGTGAGAGGTTGCGCGACGCTCGCTCTCGTCGTCCTGTCGACCTCGGCTTGCAGCACGGCGGTGCGCTACCCGGTCCCCGAGCCGCTGCCCGAGGCCCAGGACTTCGGCGCGCGCGAGGCGGGCGGCGCCTTCCTCGGCCTCGTGACGCGCGAGAACGACAGCGGCTCGCTCGAGGAGCTCTACTTCCGCCCCGGTGTGCGCGTGGCGCGCGTCGTCGAGAATTCGCCGGCCGAAGCCGCGGGCGTGCGTCCGGGCGACGTCGTTCTCGACTTCGGAGGCGCGGGCGTCGACGATCCGGGAGCGCTCGACGCGCTCGTCTCGAGGCGCAGCGCCGGCGAGCGCGTCGTGCTCGAGATCCAGCGCGAGGACACGGTCTTCGAGGTCGAGGTCGCGCTCTCCGGGCGCGGCGCCGGCCTTGGCGAAGCGGCGGAGGTGCTCTACCGCCTCGATCCCGCGCGCACCGGAGCGGGCTGGGCGACCGCGGTCGCGGGAGTGGAGCTCGTGAGCCTCGCGCGGGAGAGCCCGATCGCCGCGGCCCGCATCCCGCTCGGTAGCGTCGTCACGGCGCTCGACGGCGAACCGGTGCGTTCCGACCGCGAGCTGATCCGGCGCGTCGTGGAGCTGGAGCCGGGCACGGACGTCGAGTTCGACTTCACGACTCCCGAGGGCGACGTTCGCCGCGCCTCGGTCGAGTTGCGCGGACCGATCACCTACGTCTCCGGCTTCAGTATTCCCGTGCTCGTGCACTTCGCGCGCGACATCGAGGTCCCGAGCGCACACTTCGAGCTCCTCGACCTGTGGATCCTCTCGCTCTTCGCCTACCACCGCGACGGCGAGGAGCGAACCTGGGCCTTCCTGCGCTTCTTCCGCTTCTCGACCGGCGTCGGCGAGCTCGCCGATTGAGGCCATGCTCTCGCTCTTCCACTCGCTCGTCCTCGCGGCCGCCCCTTCGGAAGCGGACTTCGGTCTACGCGACGCGTCGATCGACGTCGAAGGGCGCCTGCTCGACGCGCGCTTCGAGGACGTCGACTCGGACGGCCGACTCGAGCTCCTCCTGGTCGTGCGCCGCGAAGCCGGCAGGCGGCGCGAGATCCGCATCCACCCGCTCACGCCCGAAGGCGTCTTCGCCCGCACGCCCACCAGCGTCGTGCCCGTGCTCGACGACGTGATCGCCTACGGTCTCGCCGACGTGCGCGCGGAGCCGGGGCGCGAGCTCGTGTTCCTGACGCGCAAGGGCGTCTGGTCCATGTCGACGACGCGCGCCGAGCTGCGGGACAACGTCCGTCCGCTCGTCGAAGCCGACCTCGTCTACGAGGTGCCCGACCTCGACGAGCTCCCGTTCTGGGAGTACGTGCTCCCGGGTCGCCGCGCCGCCCTCGTTGTGCCGGGCGAGACCTCGTTCTCGGTCTGGGCCCCTTCGCCGGACGTTGCCGACGCGTACGTCCGCGCCGCGGACTTCGCGCGCGCCACGAATGCCGGCAAGCGCGACGATCACGGGAAGGTCGCCGTGCGCCACGAGGCGAGCGTCCGAGTCGGCGGCTCCTCGGTGAACGTGGACTACGGGGAGCAGGACCCCAAGCGCGTCCTGCTCGACTCCAACCGCGCCGAGCGCACCACGCTCTTGTCCTTCGAGCGCACGTACCGGGCCCCCGCCCTGGGAGACGTGAACGGCGACGGACGAACGGATCTGCTCGTCGAGGCGAACGACGAGCTGTGGGTCCACGTCGCGACCGAGGCGGGCATCCCGCCGGACCCGACGCGCATCGAGCCCTGGCCCGACTATCTCGCCGGCGTGAGCCGGATCGAACTGTGCGACGTGGACGCCGACGGTGACGCGGATCTCTTCTACTCCAAGACCGACGGCGACGACGGCGGGGGATTCGGCGCCGAAGTGTTCACGCTGGGCGTGCTCCTGAACGACGGAGAGCGCATGTTCCCGCCGCAACCCGACCAGCTCATGCGCTTCGAGGCCGTCGAGCTGCGCTGGGACGTCGGCGAGAAGAGCGGCGACGGGAAGCCCGACCTCGTCGTCCGCAAGTTCGAGCTGCCCTCCATGCTGGACGTCGTCACTCGGCTCGACTTCAAGCACACGACGCTGCTCTACCGCGGCACGGGAGGGGGGCGTGACGGCCGAGTGTTCGAGCGCAAGCCCTCCATGAAGAGCGAGCGCACCTACGACGAGAATTCCATCCAGGACGTGATCGCGCGGCGCGACATGTCGCACGACTTCTCGGGCGACGGGATCGCGGACCTCGTCGAGGTGGATTCGAGCGGCCGCGTGAGCCTGCGACGGCTCCTGCACCGGTCGAGCTTCTTCGGCGGCGAGAGCTGGACCCTCGAAACCTCGCCGTGGAAGCGTTTCGACGCGCGCGGCTCGATCGCATCCCTCGACGTCGGCGACTTCAACGGCGACGGGCTGGGCGACGTCGCATCCATCCGCGGCGACGGCCTGCTGCTCTTGCTCTCCACGGGAAAGGGAGGGCGCCGGTGATCCTCTGCGTCGCATTCGCCGCCGTCGCCCCGTTCGCCCCCCTGGCCTTCGGCCTCGTCACGGGTGAGGCGCAGGGCTTCGCGGAGACGAAGCTCGCGATCCCCACGGACGGTTCGCGGCTCGCCTTGCGCGACATGGATGGCGACGGGGTGTCCGAGCTCGTCTGGATCCACCCCAAGGGCGTCGGCGTGCGCTTCCTGCGCGCGGACGGACGCTTTCCCGAGACGAACGACGCGGATCTCCCGTGGCCGGGCGCCGATCTCGCGTGGGATCTGGCCGACATCGACGGCGACGGAGCGATCGAGGTCGTGATGCTCGAGGAGTCGAAGCGCGTGAGGACGTGGAAGCTCGAGCGCGAGCAGGGCTTCGACTCGGGACGCGTCGTGATCGACGAAGTGGAGGGACGCCTGCCGCGCGGCCGGCGCTTCATGCGCTTCGCGCGCGACATCGACGGCGACGGGCGCACGGATCTCGTCGTGCCCGGGGCCGAGCGCTATCTCGTCTTCGTCGCCCCGCGCGAGGGCGCCTGGCCGAAGCCGCTCGAGGTCTCCTTCGAGGCGTCGATCGGGTTCGACACGGGCAACCCCGAGCGGCTCGACGCCCGGTTCGGCATGGATGTCTCGATCCCCTGGTTCTCGATCGAGGACGTGGACGGCGACGGGCGCGACGACCTGGTCTCGGAGACCGACGCGTTCGTCCACTTCCACCTGGCGTCGCCGGGGCTGCCGTCCGAGCCGACCTGGGCGCTCGACAAGCTCGCGCTGAGCGAGAGCCGCGGCAAGAAGGCCGAGCTCGACTTCGACGATCTCTTCGCGAGCATCGAGGGCCGCGTCGATTGGCGCATCGCGGACCTGGACGGCGTCGCGCCGAACGACCTGCTCGTCCAACAAGGTTCGACCTTCAAGGTCTACCTGGGCGGCTCGCGCACCGGGAACGCGCGCGCGCCCGACGACTTGCTCAAGTCGAGCGGCCACGTCCTGACCTTCCTGCTCCACGACCTCGACGGGGACCGCTTGCCGGAGCTCCTGATGATCCGCGCCGAGAAAGTGTCGCTGGGGCGCGTCGTGCGCTGGCTCGTGATCCCGGGCAGCCTCGACTTCGACGTCTTCGCCTACAAGAACGAGCGCACCGGTTTCGGCAAGCGACCGATGAGCCGCGTGGCGCTCTCGCTCAAGATCCCGCGGCTCCTGTCCTTCATGGAGGAGCTCGAGGGCATGAGCGACGAGTTCGAGGCGCGTCTGGAGATGCCCACGACGGTCGGGGTCTTCGACGCGGACGGCCTCTCGAACGACGTGGTCGACCTCCGGGGCGACCAGCTCGTCGTGTTCGCGGACTGCGCGCCCGCCGAGCGCGGTCGCGATTGGCGCGACCTCGACGCGCTCGACTTCGACGAGGTCGTGGAGCAGTTCCTGCTCGACGAGCTCGAGGGCCTCGAGGACGGTCAGGTCCGCGACATCGACCTGCGCGACATCCAGAAGCTCGACCTCTCGCCCGCCGACGCGTTGCGCGCCGCCTGCGCCGGACGCGAACCGAGGTTCACCCACGCGCTCGCCGTCACCCCCGAGGGCGCCGCCCTGCAGGTCGTCGACGTCGACGGCGACGGAATCTCCGACGTGGTCCTGATCGAAGAGTCCACCCAGGAAGGGATGCGCCGCATCCAGATCCTCGTCACGCGTTAGTACGGGGACTGGCACCGTACGTCCGTCGCGGCTCCGTACCGTCAGGGCACGAGCTCGAGCGACACCGTGTTGCTGGCCCAGAGCGCGAAGCGACCCGTGAGCTCGACGAGCACGAACGCGTGGTGGACGACGATTCCCGCGAGGGCCGGATCGCTGTCGGGGTCGAGCGACGCGCTCGCGGTCGCGCGCCCGGACATGTCGAGCGCGCTCACGGTGTTGTGCAAGTTGCCCACGTTCGGCCGCAAGAGCGTCTGGCGCAGGTAGGCTCCGTCGTCGTTGAGCGGCAGGTGCGTGAAGCCGAACTTCATGCCCGGATCCGTGCCCGCCGTCGTGCCGAGGATCCAATACACCTGGCCCGCCATCCCCGGACCGAGGTCGAGCGTGAACGTCTGCGTTCCGCCGGCACTCACCGAGATCTCCAAGCAATCCACGCTCAAGCCCTCGCAGCGGTCGGGTATGCCGTTGAAGTTCGCGTCGAGCACGGCGTCCGCCGCGATCTCGTCCGCATCGCCGGCGCCGTTCGCGTCGCAATCCGGCGCGCTCGGATCCAGCGCCGGTCGCGCGGCATCGTCCGGCGCGGCGGCGAAGGAGACGAGGACGCAAACCAAGGACAAGCTGCCGATCGTGGTGCAGGGGCGCATGCCGCCTCCTTAGTGAGGGACGGGGGACCTGGAGCGCGAGGAAGCCGGCCGGAGCCGGCTGGCGCAGAGCATAGGAGCGCTCCCCCGATCCCGCGAGAAGCGACTTACCCCGCGCTCGGACCCGTCCCTAACCCTCGGCCCTCACGGCACGAGCAGCACCGAGACCGAGTTGCTTCCCCACAGGAAGGTCTTGAGGTCGGAGGCGACGATCAAGAAGGCGTGGTGGACCCGGAGTCCCGCCAGGGCCGGATCGAAGCCCGCGGGCAGTACGAAGCGCGCGAGCGCCCTGCCCTGCGCGTCGAGGGCCGAGACCCCATTCTTCAGGAAGCCCACGTTCACCATCTTCATGGTGTGCAGCATGTAGCCGCCGGCGCCGTCGAAGTTGAGCGGGAGCTTCGCGAAGCCGAAGGGCATGCCCGGCGCGTCGCCGGCGAGGCTCCCGAGCATCCAGTAGAAACTCCCGGCCATGCCCGGCCCGAGGTCGAGCGAGAGCTCCTGCGTGCCGCCCTTCGCGAGCGAAATCCAGTCGCGGTCGACGCTCAATCCCTCGCACAGATCGAGCACGCCGTTGTGATTGGAGTCCTTGTACGAGGCTGCCGCGATCTCCGCCGCATCCCCGACCCCGTTGCCGTTGCAGTCCCCGTTCTGCGCACCAGGGAGGAGGACCCCCCCCAACGCAAAGGCGATCGCCAACCCGATTGTGTTCGACATGAATGCTCGACTCGACTCGGCCGCCGAGCACCCGCGACCCAGCGCCTTCCCCAGCGCCGTGCCGCGTTTCCCTGGACTCGGGGCGGTTTCGAGGTTCGGCCCAAAGCCCCCGTCGAGGACCCACGGCCGACCCTTCCCAGACGCGGATCCCGACGATCGAGACCCGTCGCGCCAACCGATCGGAAGGCCCCGGAGGCGAACTCCAACCGTTCCCTCCGATTCCCCGAGCTCGAAAGGAGGACTTACGAAGATCGGCTCCGGCGCGTCTTTGGAGGGCATTCCGCGCACCGCGCGCGCGTAGGATCAGACCCCGATGCGCGCGCTACCCCTGCTCGCCCTCGCCGCGGCGCTCGTCTCGCCGGCCTGCTTTTTCTACGTCAGGCCGAGATCGGACGGCCCCACGCTCTTCCGCGTCGAGAACTGCGCCAACTGCCACGGACCGAACGGAGTGGGGAGCCCGAACGGCCCCACGCTCGTCGGCCTCGAGCGCAACTGGGATCCAGAGACGCTCAACGCGTTCCTGGCCGACCCCGAAGCCTGGCGCGAACGCGTGCCGCGACTCGCGGAGCTCGCCCGCGCGCACCGCAATCGCATGCCGTCCTTCAGCCACCTCTCCGACCGCGAGCGCAGCAAGCTCGCAACGCACCTCCTGCGACCCTGAGCTCGGCGAACGACGGCCGCCCTTGATGGCCGAGCCCCGTCGCGGATACTCCTCTTGCGAGCCATGCGCGCGCCGATCCCCACCACGCTGACCGAGGAGCTCCTCGTCCAGCGCACTTCGCCCACGCCGGCCGAGCGCCTCGAGCGCGGCGAGATCCTGATCTTCCGCCCCGGCATGCTCGAGCTCCCGCCCGAGCCCGACCAGGTCTTCCTGCGCGAGGAACTCGGCGCGCGCATCACCCTCAAGAACATCAGCTACCACCCCGAGGGCGACTACCTCTCGGGCATGAAGCGCGATGCCGATTGCCGCCAGCGCACGCGCGCGATCCTGCGCGCGCACAACGAAATCGTCGTCGCCTTCCTGGAGCGCGTGTTCCCCGAGTACGCCGACGACTGGCGCTCGGGCAAGGTCAACTTCCGCCCGCTGCAGGAACGCGGCCGCGCTCTCCGGCGCCACTCGAGCAACGAGCTCGTGCACGTCGACGCCTTCGCGAGCGGCGCAACTCACGGCGACCGTGTCCTGCGCTTCTTCACGAACATCCATCCGACCGAGCCGCGCGTCTGGAAGTCGGCCGGTCTCTTCCCCGACCTCTTCCGCGAGTTCGGCCCCGCCGCCGGCATCGCGTCGCTCGGTCGCCAAGGGCTCGCGCCGGACGCTTTCGACCGCGCCTACACCGGCCTCGTGCGCACGCTCGCCAGGCTCGGGCTCGAGCAAGCCCTCATGGCAGACACCTCGCCCTACGACCGCGCCATGAAGAAGCTCCACGACCACCTGAAGGACGACGACGCCTTCCAGAAGGACGACGCGCGCTTCACGACGATGTCCTTCGCGCCGTTCACGAGCTGGTGCGTCCTGACCGACATGGTCAGCCACGCCGCCGTCAGCGGCCGCCACGCCCTCGTGAACACCTTCTACGTGAAGCTCGAACGCTGCGCCGTCCCCGACCTCGCGCCCTTCCACGTCATGGCGCGCGGTTGATGGCGGACGACCTCCGCATCCGCCTCGGCAACTCCGCGCCCGAGCGTCCCGACCGCGACTTCGTCCTGTACTGGATGATCGCGGCCCGCCGCACGGGCTGGAACTATGGCCTCGAGCGGGCCGTGGAGTGCGCGCGCGAGCTCGGGAAGCCGCTCGTCGTGCTGGAGGCCCTGCGCGCCGGCTATCGCTGGGCGAGCGATCGCCTGCACCGCTTCGTGCTCGAGGGCATGCGCGACAACGACGCGGCGCTCGCCCGCACGCCCGTTCTCTACTACCCGTACCTCGAGCCGCACCTCGACGCCGGGAAGGGTCTGCTGGCCGCCCTCGGCGCGCGCGCGGCGCTCGTCGTCACGGACGACTACCCGTGCTACTTCCTGCCGCGCATGGTGGCGCGCGCGAGTGAGCTCCTCGACGTTCGGCTCGAGCTCGTCGATTCGAACGGACTCCTGCCCATGCGCGCGACGGACAAGGCGCACCCGTCCGCCTACGCCTTCCGCCGCCACTTGCAGCGCGAGCTCCCGCCGTTCCTGCAGCGCTTGCCGGCCGCCGATCCGCTTGCGGGCGCCGCGTCGCGATCCGAGCGCGGTCGAACCGCGTCCCTCCGTCCGCTCGCGTCGCTCCCGCCCGAGATCGAGCGCCGCTGGCCGCGCGTTCCGCGGGCCGAGCTCGAGCGCGGCGTCGACCTCTCCGCGCTCCCGATCGAGCACGCCGTTCCGCCCGTCGCCTACTCCGGCGGCCAGCGCGCCGCCCGCGCCGCGCTCGCGCGCTTCCAGGACGAGCGCCTCGAGCGCTACGCCGACGACCGCAACCAGCCGGACGAGGACGGCGCGAGCGGCCTCTCGCCCTACCTCCACTTCGGGCACGTCTCGCCGCACGAGATCTTCGCCGCGCTCGCCGAGCGCGAGAGCTGGACGCCCGACGATCTCGCCGACGGCGCGAGCGGCGCGCGCGAGGGCTGGTGGGGGATGACTCCGCCAGCCGAGGCCTTCCTCGACCAGCTCGTCACCTGGCGCGAACTCGGCTTCAACCGGTGCTCGCAGCGCGACGATTACGACCGCTACGCGTCGCTGCCCGACTGGGCGCAGGCGACGCTCGAGCAGCACGCAGTGGATCCGCGCCCGCACGTCTACACGCTCGAGCAGTTCGAGTCCGCGCGCACCCACGACGAGCTCTGGAACGCCGCGCAACGCCAGCTCCTGTGCGAGGGCCGCATCCACAACTACCTGCGCATGCTGTGGGGCAAGAAGATCCTCGAGTGGACCGCGACGCCGCGCGAGGCGCTCGACGTCATGATCGCGCTCAACGACAAGCACGCCGTCGACGGCCGCGACCCGAACTCCTACAGCGGGATCCTCTGGTGCCTCGGCCGCTACGATCGCCCCTGGGGCCCGGAGCGCGAGATCTTCGGCCTCGTGCGCTACATGAGCTCGCAGAACACGGCCCGCAAGCTGCGCGTGAAGGAGTACCTTCGCCGCTGGTCGGCCGGCAGTCTGTTCGCGTGAGCCACGCTGCCGGCGAGACTTCGTTCCGCCACATGGGCAGCGAGGGAGAGACACTCGAGCAACGAGTCCAGCGGGTGCTGCGCGACGAGGTCGCGCTGGTGACCTACGACCCTGCGTGGCCGGAGCTCTTCCGGCAGGAGAAGGAGCATCTTCTCTCCTGTCTTCCCGCAGGTCTCGTTCGACGTGTCGAGCACTTCGGCAGCACCGCGGTGCCGGGGCTCACGGCGAAGCCGATCGTGGACGTGCTGGTCGAGGTCACGGACCTGGAGGCGACGAAGGAGCAGATCGCGCCGCTGCTGGAGGCGAAGGGGTACGAGTACTTCTGGCGCCCCACCCACGGCGACGACGGGCCGCCGTTCTACGCGTGGTTCATCAAGCGCGACCCGCACAGCGGCGCCCGCACGCACCACATCCACATGGTGGAGCGAACCTTCACCGAGCACTGGGATCGCCTGCTCTTCCGGGACTACCTGATCGAGCACCCGAGAGTGGCCCGAGAGTACGAGGCGCTGAAGCTCCGTCTCGCGTCCGACCACGCGCGAGACCGCGTCGCGTACACCCGCGGCAAGACGGAGCTCATCGTCAGAGTGACCGAGCAGGCGAAGCGGTACTACGGCAGAGCTTGACATGGCGCGGCTCGGCCTTCACTTGCCGCAACCGGTTGCAAGATGCGGTGTACCGATAACTGCGCAGCGCGTGCGTTGCATGGGGTGCTCCACCTCTATGGCGCTGAGCGTCACCTCGACAGCACGTGCCGCAGCGCTTCCTCGAGCTCGGGGTGCGCGAAGGTGAAGCCGCTGCGCTGGAGCGCCGTGGGGCGGACGCGTTGGCCGGTGAGGAGCAGCTCGTCGGCGAGCTCGCCGAAGGCGAGGCGCGCGGCGAAGGCGGGCATCGCGAGGACGGTCGGGCGGCCCAGGACGCGGCCGAGGGTCTT
Source organism: uncultured Planctomycetaceae bacterium (assembly GCA_964413535.1). Classification (GTDB taxonomy): domain Bacteria; phylum Planctomycetota; class UBA1135; order UBA1135; genus CAYPTB01. The sequence continues at coordinate 122,962 of CAYPTB010000045.1, forward strand.
CGTGAACTCGCGGTTCGTCACCGGGTGCGGGGCGACGGCGTTGACGGGGCCCTCGAGGGACTCGGTGGCGAGCGCGTGGCGGATCGCGCCGACGGCGTCGTCGAGGGCGATCCAGCTCAGGTACTGCCGGCCGTCGCCGAGCGGGCCGCCGAGGCCGAGCTTGAAGGGCAGCAGCATGCGTGCGAGCGCGCCGTCGTGGGCGGCGAGGATCACGCCGAAGCGCAGGTTGACGGTGCGGATCGCGGCTTCCTGGGCGGCGCGCGTCGCGCTCTCCCAGGCGCGGCAGATCTCGGGCAGGAAGCCGCTGCCCGGGAGGCTCGACTCGTCGACCTCTTCGTCGTTGCGGTCGCCGTAGATGCCGATCGCGGAAGCGCTCACGAGCACGTGGGGCTTGCGCGTGAGGAAGGCGAGGGCGGCGCTCAGGGTCTTGGTGCCGAGGACGCGGCTCTCGCGGATGCGCGCCTTCTGCGCCGGGCTCCAACGGCGCGCCGCGATGCTCTCGCCGGCGAGGTGCACGACGGCGTCGAGGCCCTCGAGCTGTGCGGCGTCGATCTCGCCGCGTCCGGGATTCCAGACGATCTCGTCTGCGCCCTGCGGCGACCGGCGGACGAGACGGACGACCGCATGGCCCTCGGAGGAGAGAGCCTTGGCCAAGGCGGTGCCGACCAGACCCGTCGAGCCCGTGACGAGTACTTTCATGCTGCGCGCTCGCGCGGCCGGCCGCGGGGTGACGACTGGAGGTGTACCGGGCGAGCGGGCCAGAGCTTACGCCGCCGTGACGCGGCCGCGATGCGGAAGCGTGCCGGTGCAGACGGGTTTCCCAGATCTTTGACACGGTGGGGATCGGAGCGGCTCGTTCCGGCGGCTCCTGGAAAAAGAGGGATCGGTCGATAACCGCCGCGGGGCACCGCGCCGGTGTCCGCTCTACTCCGACTCCCAGCTCCCGACCCTGCTCCCGACCATGGGACGATCCATCGCGATCCTCGGCCTGAACGCCTACCACGGGGATTCTTCCGCCTGCCTGCTCGTCGACGGCGAACTCGTGGCGGCGGCCGAGGAGGAGCGCTTCCTGCGCGTGAAGCACTGGGCCGGCTTCCCGGCGGAGGCGGCGCGCTATTGCCTGCGCGAGGGCGGGATCGGGGTGGCCGAGCTCGACCACGTGGCGATCAACCGCGATCCCTCCGCGCACCTGATGCAGAAGGCGCTCTACGCGCTGCGGCGGCGGCCGCACGTGCGGGCCGTGGCCGACCGGCTGCGCAACGCGTTCCGCGTGGGTGGGGCGGAGGCGGCGCTGGCCGAGGTGCTCGGCGTCGGGCCGGGCGAGCTGCGCGCGCACTTCCACCGCATCGAGCACCACCGCGCGCACCTCGCGAGCACGTTCTTCGTCTCGCCCTTCGAGGGCGCGGCGGTGGCTTCGGTCAACGGCTTCGGCGACTTCGTCAGCACGATGTGGGGCTACGGCCACGGATCGCGCTTGGCGGTGCTCGACAAGGTCGCGTTCCCGCACTCGCTCGGGCTGTTCTACCTCGCGATCACGCAGTACCTGGGTTTCTGGAGCTACGGGGACGAGTACAAGGTGATGGGTCTCGCGCCGTACGGCGAGGCGTCGCGCATGGCTGAGATGCGCGAGATCGTGAGATTGCTGCCGGGCGGGCGCTTCGAGCTCGATCTCGACTGCTTCCGCCACCACGACGAAGGCGTGGAGATGGTGTGGGAAGGCGGATCGCCGACCGTCGGGCAAGCGTTCTCCGAAGCGCTCGTGCGCAAGCTCGGGCCGGCGCGGCGGCCGGAGGAAGAGCTCACCGATGAGCACCGCAACCTGGCCGCGTCGGCGCAGGCCGTGTACGAGGAAGCGCTCTTCCACCTGCTCGAGCAGCTCTCGCGCGAGACGCACTTCGAGGCGCTGTGCCTGGCGGGCGGCTGCGCGATGAACAGCGTGGCGAACGGCAAGATCACGGAGCGCACGAGCTTCCGCCAGGTCTACGTGCAGCCGGCCGCGGGGGACGCGGGCGGCGCGGTGGGCGCGGCGCTGTGCGTGTGGAACCAGGCGCTGGCGCGGCCGCGCATCAAGGCTCTCACGAAACCTTACCTCGGGCCGGCCTTCGGCGACGAGGCGATCGCGGGCGTGCTCGCGGCGCGCGACGAGCGGATCGCGGACGCGAACTGCCGCGCGCGGCGCGTCGCGGACGAGGACGAGCTCTGCCGCAGCGTGGCGGCGCGCCTCGCGGACGGAGCGGTCGTCGGCTGGTTCCAGGGGCGCATGGAGTGGGGGCCGCGCGCGCTCGGCAACCGCTCGATCCTGTGCGATCCGCGTCGGGGCGACGTGCGCGAGCTCTTGAACTCGAAGATCAAGCGCCGCGAGTCCTTCCGGCCGTTCGCGCCGTCGATCCTGCGCGAGCACGTCGGGGAGTGGTTCGCGAAGACGGGCGACTCGCCGTTCATGGCGGAAGTCTGGCCGGTGCGCGCGGAACGCCGAAGCGCGATCCCGGCGGTCACGCACGTTGACGGCACGGGTCGCTTGCAGACGGTGCGACGCGAGGACAATCCACTCTTCCACCGCCTGATCTCGGCGTTCCACGCCGCGACCGGAGTGCCGCTGCTCCTCAACACGTCGTTCAACGAGAACGAGCCGATCGTCTGCACTCCGGATGAAGCGCTCGACTGCTTCCTGCGCACGCAGATGGACGTGCTCGTCCTCGGCTCCCACGTGGTCGAGCGCCTCCCCGAACCGAGCGCGGCGCTCCCGAAAAGCCCTCAACCCCCTCGGGAAAGCGCTCGAAGAACGAGGGTCGGCGCCGAGCCCGAGGAGAGAGATCGATGAACTCGTTCGAGAACCGAGTCGCACTCGTCGCCGGAGCCGGTGGCTTCATCGGTGGCCACCTCGCCCGCGAGCTCCTGGCGCGGGGCTTCTCCGGCGTGCGCTGCGTCGACGTGAAGCCGAAGGCATCGTGGTACCAGGTCCAGCGCGGCGCGGAGAACCTCGTGCTCGACCTGCGAGAGAAGGATGCGTGTGTGGCCGCGGTCGACGGCGTCACGGACGTCTTCAACCTCGCCTGCGACATGGGCGGGATCGGCTTCATCGAGAACAACAAGGCGCAGTGCATGGTCAGCGTGCTGATCAACACGCACCTGCTCATGGCGTCGAGCGCGGCTCGCGTCGCGCGCTACTTCTACGCGTCGTCGGCGTGCGTCTACAACGGCTCGAAGCAGCAGGACGCGGAGAGCGCGGCGCTCACGGAAGCCGACGCCTATCCGGCGGATCCCGAGGACGGCTACGGCTGGGAGAAGCTCTTCTCCGAGCGCATGTGCCGCCACTTCCACGAGGACCACGCGCTCGACGTGCGCGTGGCGCGCTTCCACAACGTGTACGGCCCGTTCGGGACCTTCGCCGGCGGGCGCGAGAAGGCGCCGGCCGCGATCTGCCGCAAGGTCATCGAGGCGAAGCTCAGCGGCAACCACGAGATCGTGATCTGGGGCGACGGCGAGCAGACGCGCAGCTTCATGTACGTCGACGACTGCGTCGAGGGCGTGATCCGGCTGCACGCGGGTTCGTATCGCGACCCGATCAACCTGGGCAGCAGCGAGCTCGTGACGATCAACCGGCTGGTCGACCTGGTCGAGCAGATCGCCGGCATAAAGCTCGTGCGCGGCTACGACCTCGGCGCTCCCATGGGCGTGCGCGGGCGCAACAGCGACAACACCCTGATCCGTGAGGTCCTCGGCTGGGAACCGTCGATCCCGCTGCGCGAGGGGCTCGCGGCGACCTACGCGTGGATCCTGGGTCGTATGACCGGCCGGATCCCCGCGGCCTTCCCCGAGCAGGAGGCGCCGTGGCGCGATTCCTCTTCGTCAACCAGTACTACTGGCCGGACGTCGCGAGCACCGGCCAGCATCTGACGGACCTCTGCGAGCACCTCGCGCGGAGCGGCCACGAGGTGCGCGTCCTGTGCTCGCGCGGCCGTTACCTCGAGGGGGCGGGCGATGCGCCGCTCCGTGAAGAGCACCACGGCGTCTCGGTGCGCCGCGTGCGCGCGACCTCGTTCGGGAAGAAGAGCCACGTCGGCCGCGTCGTCGACTACCTGACCTTCCACCTGCTCGCGGGATTGCGCGTCGCGTGCTCGGGCTGGGCGGACGTGGTCGTGACCCTGACGACCCCGCCGCTCGTCGCGTGGTGCGGCGCGGCGGCGAAGGCGCTGCGCGGCGTGCGGCACGTGAACTTCGTCATGGACCTGCATCCCGACGCGGAGTTCGAGCTGGGGATGCTCCGGCGCGAATCGCTCGCTGGACGGCTCTTCGAGCGTCTGCACGCCGCGACGCTGCGGAGCGCGGACTGCACCGTCGTGCTCGGGCGCTGGCAGGGCGCGCGCGTGCTCGCGCGCGGCGTCGCGCCGGAGCGCGTGCGCGAGATCCCGATCTGGGCCGATGGCGCGTCGATCGAGCCGCTCGAGCACGCAGGGAATCCGCTGCGCGAGCGCCTCGGCTGGAGCTCGCGCTTCGTCGTCATGTACTCGGGCAACGCCGGCATCGTGCACACCTTCGACGCGATCCTCGGTGCGGCGCGCGAGCTCGAGCGGAGCGCGCCGGAGGTGCTCTTCGCGTTCGTCGGCGGCGGGCCGCGCACGCGCGAGATCGAGGCCTTCGTGCGCGAGCACGAGCTCGCGAACGTGGAGTTCCTCCCGTACTTCGCGCGCGAGGAGCTCGGCCGGTCGCTCTCCGCCGCCGACGTCCACGTCCTGTCGCTGCGCCCCGAGCACGTGGGCGTCGCCGTGCCGGGCAAGCTGTACGGGATCCTGGCGGCCGGCCGACCCGCGCTCTTCATCGGGAGTCCGCGCTGCGAATCGGCCGAGACGATCGTCGCCGCCGGCGCGGGAGCGGTCTTCGATCCCGCGGACTCGGACGCGCTCGCGCGCGAGATCCGCCGTCTCCAGCGCGACGCGCGCGCGTGCCGCGAGCTCGGCGCTCGCGGACGCGCCCACTTCCTGCGCCACCACGAACGCTCGGTGTGCGTCGAGGCCTGGCGCGAGTTGCTCGAGGGCGTCGCGCGCGGCGATGCACCCGCCGAGCTCGGAACCGTCGCGCGGATCCTGGGCGACGTCGAGACGATTCCCGCCGCCCTTCCGCGGCGCGGGGCGTCCGCGACGCCAACGTCGAAAGGGAACTAGGCCGTGCGCGCGCCCTCCCTCCCCGCTCCGGCGACCCCCGACGCCCCCGCGCTCGAACCCGTCGCACGCCGTGCGCGCAACGCTCCGAATCCCTGGACGCTCGGCGTCGGTCTGGGCGCGCTGTGCACGTGGCTCGCCCTGCGGCGCGACTTCGGACCCGACGGATACTTCGTGCCGTTGCAGGGCCTCGCCATCGTGCTGCTCGGCCTCGCGCCCGGGCTCGCCTACCTGCGGCGCGTGCGCCGCGACCCCGCGCACGCCGAGCCGTTGCCGTTCCTCCCGATCATCGGCGTCGTCTTCGCGATCTACTTCGGCCTGCCGGTGCTCGTGCGCGACCACGTCCGGTTCATGGACCTGACACCGAACGTGCTCGCCGTCGCGGAAGCGCTCGATCTCGCGCTGCTCGGTCTGCTCGCGCTCTACGCGGGTTTCTGGCTGCTCGCTCCCCGCCTCCTGGCCGTGCACGCGCGGCCGCTGCAGGTTCCCTGGAACGACGACCGCGCACGCAGCGCGGCGTTCGCCTTCATCGCCGTGGGGTGCGCGGCGTTGGTCGCCGGCGAGCTGGTTTCAATCCCCGCTTCCATCGTCCAGCTCGTGCGGCTCCTCACGCTCATGCTGCGCGTCGGCCTCGGCATCCTGATCGTCCTGGACCTGAAGGGCAGCACGGGACGGACGATGCACGTCGCGCTGTGGTTCCTCGTGGTGCCGGCCTACCTCTTCTTCCACTTGAGCACGGGTCAGATCGGCGCCTTCGTGCGACCACTGGCCTTCGTGCTGCTGCTCGTGTGGGCCTACCGTTTCCGTCTGCCGTGGATCAAGCTGGCCGCGCTGACCTTGTGCGCGATCCTGCTGCGCGGCGCCGCGCCCGAGTTCCGAACCATGGTCTGGCGCTCGAACGACGTGGCCGCACTGGGTCCGTTCGAGAGCTCGGCCCTGTACGCCGGCATCGTGCGCAAGAACCTCGCGACGCGGCCGCTCGAGACCCTCGACGAGTCGGTCGAGCTGATCGCCTCGCGCACGTCCCAGCTCGGGCTCTTCGCGCACGCCGTGCACCGCACGCCCGAGGTCGTGCCCTACTGGGGCGGCGAGACCTACAAGACGCTCGCGTCGAGCTTCGTCCCGCGCATCCTGTGGCGCGAGAAGCCGACCAAGGAGCTCGGCCAGCGTTTCGGGCACCGCTACGCGGCGATCGGTCCGCACGACCGCGGGACCTCGGTCAACCTGCCGCAGATCGTCGAGCTCTTCGTCAACTTCGGACCGCTCGGCGTGCTCTTCGGGATGCTCGCCCTGGGAGTGCTCTACCGGCTCGCGTACATGAAGCTCGACCATCCCGGCGCGAGCGACGGAACGACGCTCATCGGCGCCGTCGTCTTCACCGAACTCATCAACATCGAGTCGGACTTCAGCCTCGTCTTCGGCGGCATCCTCCAGCTCGCGCTCGTGCTGTACGTCGTGCTGCGCCTCTGCGCGCCGCGCGAAACGCTCGGCCCTGCGCGGAGCGCACGCGATCGCGGCGAGGAGCGCGGCTCTCCCCGCGGCGCAGGCCGCGCACTGCCGTCCATCCCGAGGCGGCCGAGGCTCCAAGAGCCGTGAAGCTGCTCCACGTCGTGCCCTGCTACCTGCCCGGGCGCCGCTACGGCGGCCCGATCGCGTCGGTGCACGGGCTCGCGAAGCACCTCGTGGCGCGCGGCCACGCGGTGACCGTGTTCACCACGGACCAGGACGGCTTCGCGCCGCTCGCGCCGCCGCCGCCCGAGCGCGCCGTGATCGACGGAGTCGAGATCCGCTACCACCCCGCGCGCGCGCCGCGCCGCCTGCACTACGCGCCGTCGCTGCGCGCCGCGCTGCGCGAGCGCTTGTCCGAGTTCGACGTCTGCCACGTGCACGGCCTGTACTCCTGGCCGACCGTCTGCGCCGCGCGCGAGGCCGA
>CAYPTB010000046.1:0-23594 GCA_964413535.1 uncultured Planctomycetaceae bacterium
AAACCACGAGGTAGCCCTCCTCACCGGACGACGCGTTGTGGCAGCTCGTGAGCACGCACTTCGTGTCGGCGGGGGTCAGCATCTCGATCCGGTCCACCACGTTGCAGTGGATCGGCTTGTGCTGGTTGGCGTTGGGACCCAGGTCCGGGACGACGTTCACGTACTCGTAGTGAACGTTCGTGCTGCCGGAAGTGGGGTTCAGGTTCGTGTTCGTGACGCAGACGACCGTGAAAAACGCGGCGCCGCTGGGCAAACTCGAACGGTGAATCGGGTAGACGAGGACGCTACCCGGGTTGAGGCCATCGGCGATCGCCGCGGGGGCAAGTGCCGCCGTGATGAGGGCCGAGGCGAAGAACGAAGCAGGGTTCTTCACTAGGTGATACTCCTACGCTGCTGCTGCCTACTACTGTTCGTCCCGGCGCGCACGAAAGCCCCTTGGGCCGCCGTCTTCGCGCGCCGAACGGCCGGAGAAACCGCTTCTCCGGATCTGAGCTCCCCTCCTTCTTGTGCTGACTTGCCTAGGTCGCTCGGGAGCTCACGGCAGTTGCCGTCACCTAGTCTCCATTGGCTTCAAGGGCCGGATCTCGCGTCCGTCGGGCGACTTGCCCGTCACGAACGTTCGATCCATGCGCAGGAACCAATTGTCATCTCTCCAAACCCATTCTAGCTCCTCGCTGCCTTCCCGGCGGAGGTGCTCTTCGTGTTCCTCTTTCAGGTCGCTGAAGGGCGGAGGCAGGCGTCCGGGAACCAACTCGACCGTGGAGTTGACCATGACGGTCGCCCTGCGAGTGGCTGCGTCGATGTGCGGGTTCTCCCAGCTCAACTCGATCGTCTTGATGACCCCCGGGACGTGGAACTCGAGGTAGGTCCGCAGGTCTTTGATCTTGCGCTGCTCGGGATCCATCAGGTTGTAGATCGCGACCTGGTCGTCGGTCTTGCGCAGCGCGAGGTACTCCTCGACGCGCTCTCCGAGACGATCTTCGGCCATGGCGAAGGCATCCTTCGCGCCTCCCGTCATGCGCCAGACGCCGAAGCCGACGGCCCCGGCCAGGGCCACGATCGCAATCCTGCGGATGGTGATTTCGAGGACGTTGCCACTCATTGGATGTCTCCCCTAAGGCTCGGTTTCAGCACGCGGATTCCCCCGAATCCGATGAACACTATTTCGTCGCGACCGTCGCTGTCGAAGTCGCCGGCGGTCACGTTGACCACCCCGTCCGTACCCGCGACGCGTCCCTCGAGGACGAACTCTCCAGGTGCCTGCATGCTCACGATCTTGACCCCGAACTTGCAAGCGAGGACGAGTTCGGGCGGGTTGCGGCCGTCGCTGTCGAGCACGGCATCGGTTGTGTCGATCTGGGCCAGCTCGGCGTCGAAGACGGCCTCGTCCTGCGGGAACCCGCTACCCCAAGGGCGCCAGACTCCGTGTTCGTCGAGCTTGAAGCCGCGTACGGGTTCGTGACCCGGGTACATCATGCCGAAGGCCAAGAGCTCCTGGATCCCGTCGCCGTCGAAGTCGTAGGCGAGGACGTCCAGGTCGGAGCCGCTGATGTAGCTGTCCTGTTCGGCATCGAATGCGGGGGGCGCCAGGCCCTCCGAACGATCCACGAAGGCGGTGCCGTCGTGGGACCAGACGCGAATACCGGTGCTCGTCGCAGCGACGAGTTCGAGCCGGCCGTCGCCTTCGATGTCGGTGGCGAGGAGCGCATTGCCGAATTCCTCGACGTCGAGGAACTCTTCGCGAAGCTCCCATCCCCCCGCACCGTCGCCTTGGAAGACGAGCAGGCCGCCATCGCCCGGGAACATGCCCAAGGTCGCCAGGTCGGTCTTTCCGTCTCCGTCGAAGTCGCCCAGCGCGACGTCCACGGAAACCCCCTGGCTGACGAGTCCGTCGGACGACTCGCGCCAAGTGCCGTCACCCTGATTGAGGAAGGCTTGAGGCGGCGTGTCGTGGCCCGAGAAGGCGACATCCAGCAGGCCGTCGCCGTCGATGTCCCCGGTGTCCGCTCCGCCGTAGCCCATGTCCCGGCGGATCCCGTCGATCGCGAGCTGGAAGCCGCCCGCGCCGTCACCGAGCCAGACCCGCATGCCGTCGGCGCTCTCCGAGGAGCTCCAACGCCGGATGGAGGCGACGAGGTCGAGATTCCCGTCGCCGTCGAGGTCCGCCACGGACGGCTGCCCGCGCCAGTCGCCGCGATCTTCGCTGAGATCCGTCGAGACGACCTTCGAGGGGATCGTCGGAGCCTCCGGAGCCTTCAGGACGAAAGGCTCCTCCTCGGCTGGCTCGGCGATGGCCGGCTCCGCGGAGAATACTTCCGGTGAGTCGAATGCGCCCGAGGCATAGAGCCCGGCTGCGGCAACTGCCAGAGTGGCGAGTACCACGGTTTCCCCAAGTGCTTTCACCGATTCACGCTCCTAGTTGCTTGTCTGACAGTGGTTCTGGACCCGCGCGGGGAGATGGGCGGAGACCCCGATCGTGCCCGCGCGAAGCCGCGAGCCAAGGGCGCGAGAAGGTCGATGGCGACCTTCAACGGGTACAGGTCGAACACGATAGGGAACCCCGGTATGGGGGGGTCGTCAAGCAGGAAAGCAACTTCGACCTTGGATGGATCCCGCTAGGCCTCGCTTCGAGGCCTACGGACAACGGCTCGAAGTCGTGAAAAAGTGTGCGGCCGAGATGCCCTTGTTCCGGCCGTCGCGAGTCGAGATTGGAGATTCGATGTGCGTGCGGAAATGGTTTCGAGCCCGACGTGCGCAAGGTACTGTCGCGTCCTGGGCGAGGATCGGGCTCGAAATCGATTCTCCTGACAGCGCCGGGTTTGTGACGGGTCCGTCACCCCACTAAGATGCGCGCATGCCGAGCTTCCCATGCCGACGATCGAGGGTGGATCCGGTCCCGTGACGCGGGTCGAGAGGCACGAGGACGCACGATGAGCAAATCGGACGGGGAGACGGTCACGGTGGGCTTTCGCGGGAGCACCTTCGAGCTACCGGTCGTCGAGGGAACCGAGGGGGAGCTCGCGATCGACATCAGCACGCTTCGAGCGCGGACCGGGATGATCACGCTCGATCCCGGCTACGCGAACACGGGATCGTGCCGGTCCGACATCACCTTCATCGACGGCGAGAAGGGAATCCTGCGCTACCGCGGCTACCCGATCGACGACCTCGCGCGCCACAGCACCTTCCTCGAGGTCGCCTGGCTCCTCATCCACGGCGAATTGCCCTCGCGCGACGAACTCTCGGGCTTCACCGACCGGGTCACGCACCACACGATGCTCCACGAGGACTTCGGGCGCTTCTTCAGCTCGTTGCCCAAAGCCGCTCACCCCATGCCGGTCTGTGCCGCGGCCGTGGGTGCGCTGGCGACCTTCTACCAGGACCCCGAGACCGAGCAGCGGATCGAGGAGTCGATCATCCGGCTGCTCGCGAAGATGCCGACGATCGCGGCCTACTCCTACAAGCACTCCCTCGGTCAGCCCACCATCTACCCGCGCAACGACCTCGACTACCACTCGAACTTCTTGCGCATGATGTTCGCCACCCCGTGCGAGGAGTACGCCGTCGACCCCGTCGTCGCGCGCACACTCGACATGCTCCTGATCCTGCACGCCGACCACGAGCAGAATTGCTCCACGAGCACGGTGCGCATGGTGGGCAGTTCGAAGGCGAACCTCTTCGCCAGCATCTCCTCCGGGATCAGCGCACTGTGGGGACCCCTCCACGGAGGCGCGAATCAGAAGGTGATCGAGATGCTCGAACACATAGCGGCGGTGGACGGTAGCGCCGATCGATTCCTGCAGAGGGCGAAGGACAAGGACGACACCACGCGCCTGATGGGGTTCGGTCACCGTGTCTACAAGAACTACGATCCCCGTGCGGCAATCCTGAAGGATGCTTGCGCGGAGGTCATCGAGCGCTTGGGAACGTCGAGTCGCTTGCTCGAGATCGCGATGCGTCTCGAAGCGATTGCCCTGGAGGACGAGTACTTCGTCGAGCGCAAGCTCTATCCGAACGTCGACTTCTATTCCGGCGTCATCTACAAGGCGATCGGCTTCCCGGTGGACATCTTCACCGTGCTCTTCGCGATGGGGCGGCTGCCGGGTTGGATCGCGCAGTGGCTGGAGATGCGCCGCGACCCGACCTTCCGCATCGGCCGCCCGCGGCAGATCTATTGCGGTGCGACGGAGCGCCCCTACTCGGGACTGGGCGCGGCTTCCTTGCGTTCTGCCACGGCCTGACCGCGTTCGCACCCCGGTCTGGACGCCTTCACGACGCCCACCTCCGGATGCGGGCGATGAGGTCGTCCTGATTCCTGCGCAACGTGAAGATGTGGTCGGAGCTGGAGACGATCTCGAGCGAGAGGCGAGGCTCCGGACCTTGCTTGCGGAACTCGTCTCCCAGGACGACTTCGACGTAGTCTTGTCCCCAGTCTCCCTCGGAGAAGACGAGCAGGACTTCGGCTCCGCGGCGGAACAGCGCGCGAAAGCGTTCCAGGACGCCGACCGAGTCGTTGCCGGTCGTGGTCGCCTTGCGACTGCGGAACGGACGCAACGCCGCGTGAGCCACGGCAGAGGCGATGCTCTGGTAGTCGACGCGACTCGAGAGAGCTTTCCACCAACTCTTCGGGTTCGATAGGGCCACCCTCCAGTAGTAGCGGGCCGCCTGTCTGCGATCGATGCGCTCCACGAGCTTGTCCGGAATCACGTGCTCGAAACCGGGGGAGTTGATGCAGGCGACTCCCTTCACGCGTTCGTCGACACAAGCGGTGCAGAAGGCTACGAGTGCCCCGGAGCACAAGCCGATCAGGTCGAAACTCTCGATGCCGAGGCGGCGTTCGATCTCGTCCATGGCCTCGCGCGTCTCCGCGATCGAGTTCTTCTCGAACGTGGCCGTGTCCCGCCGGGTATCGGAGTCTCCGACCCCCGACAGGTCGAAGCGCAGCACCGCAAAGCCCTCGCGCGCCAGCGCGCGCGCGAGCTTCACGTACAAGCGGCTCGGACCCACCCGGTGGATCAGCCCGGCGTTCAGGAGCAGGACGGCTGAGCGATCCGAAGGTCGCTCGGGGTGCGTCAGCACACCGACCAGGCTGGACGTCCCGAAGACCAGGGCCTCCTCCCTCACGGGAGCACCTCGGCGATCCACGAGACGATGGTTTCCAGCGCACGGTGCGGGATCAGGGCCTTGCTCGCGTCTTCCTCCCACACGCGCGGACCCCCGATCTCCTCGACGCGCACACTCGCGCCTACCGCGCGCAATCCATGCGCGAGCTCCCTGCATTCGGCCGATTCGCCGTTCGTGAGGAGCAGGACCCGCTCCGCGGGCGTGCGTTCCAGGTCGAGCAGGTCCAGCGCTTCGATCTCTTCCGTGAGGCTCGCAGGAAAGGGGAAGCCGAGGATGTCCGTTTGGGCGCTCTCGTCGCGCTGATCCGGCTTGGGGCGCGACCGGAAGTTGCGAATCATCTCCTCGTGAGCGCGCCGCAGGCTCGCGAGGAACGACTTGCCCGAGACGACCGGATCCCACAGGACGAGTGCAGGTACGCCGCCGCCACGGATCGCCGAGCGCGCGGCGAGGAGCGCGCCGAGGCGCAATCCCACGAGGGCTTCACTGGTTGCCGCCGTGCGAGCCCTGAGCTCCGAGCGTGCCGTGTCGACGTCGCTGATCCAGCGCTCGATGCTGCCGAGCTCGCACTCGCCGGAGCTGTCCCCGCAGGCGAACAGATCGAAGCGCAGGACGGGGTAGCCGGCGCCCGCGATGCGCACGGCGAGCTGGCGCAGGCCGCGATGCGCCCGCAGGTATTCCTGGTCCATCGGCGGCACCACCACGACTCCGCTGTCCCGCGCACCGGCGCGCGGCGAGAAGTGCAGGCAGCCGAAGAGCTGTTCGTCCTCCCGTCCGAAGTAGAAGGGTTCGCTCGGCCCTTGGGGCATGGCGCTCCTCTAGTGAGCCGAGTCAGGAAAACGGATACTCTTCTGCAGCGCGGCGAGGCGCGCCGGCGCGGCCACCCGGGTCGAGTCCAGGAGGCTCGCTCCCGCCGCGCGCGGGTGACGATCGCGGCGCTCGAGGAAGCCGGGAGTGGTCGACGCCGTCGAGGGCTCGCAGGCATTCGAATCGGGTGCACTCACTTCGGGCTCGGGATACTCGTTCGTCGCGGGACGAGACCGGCGGGAGTCTCGTCCATCGGAGGGGATGGGTCAAGCGGCGTCACTCCTCGCGCTTGGAGGCGACCCAACCGCGCAGCGAGCGCAAGAGCCGTCCGGCAACGCTCGTTCGATCATTCCCCTGCACTCTCCGTTCTGCACCTCCCTCTCCGGCCGCCAGGCGCTCGTCGCAGGCGGCTGCGAGTTGCCCCAGGGTTTGCAGCATCATCTGGCGCGGAGACAGGCGGATTCCGATCTCTTCCTCGATGCGCGCGATCGCCCGAACGGACGAGAGCGAGTGTCCCCCGAGGTCGAAGAAATTGTCGAAGGGCGTCACGTGGTCGTTGCCCAGCACCTCGCTCCACACGCGGGCCAACGTGTGCTCCGTGGCGGTCCGAGGGCCCTCGGAATCCGTCTCGCGTTCCGTCGGGGACGGCTCGGGAAGCGCGTCGCGATCGAGCTTGCCGTTGGGCGTCCGCGGAAACGCGTCGAGCTCCACGATGCTGCTCGGAACCATGTAGCCGGGAAGCCTCTCCGACAGCCTTTCGCGCAACGTGCTCGCGACGAGCGCGCCGTTCCCTTTGCGCGTGACGAACGCGACGAGCCTCACGCCGCTGTTCTCGCCGCGCGAGACCACGGCGGCGTCGTCCACGCCCGGAAGTTCGCGCAGAGCCGCCTCGATCTCGCCCAATTCGATCCGGAATCCGCGCACTTTGACCTGCTGGTCGGTGCGACCCAGGAACTCGAGCCCCGCGCTCGCCGAGTGCCGCACGCGGTCACCCGTCCGATACAACCGCGTGCCGCGGCCGAAGGGGTCGGGAACGAAGCGTTCGGCCGTCAGCGCAGGCCGACCCAGGTAGCCGTGGGCGAGACCGTCGCCGCCGATGTAGAGCTCGCCGGCGACTCCGACGGGCACGGGCTCGCAGTGTTCGTCCAACACCAAGAGCCGCGTGTTGTCGATCGGATCACCGAGCGTCACGCGGTCGTCCGAGACGCGCGCGACCGCGGACCAGATGGTCGTCTCGGTGGGCCCGTACATGTTCCAGAGCGCTGCGGTGCGCGGGAGCAGCTCGGCTGCGAGGTCGGGAGGCAGCGCTTCGCCTCCGCACAGTGCGACCAGGGGCTCTGCGTCATCCAGCCCCGCGTCCACGAGCATGCGCCAGGTCGCGGGAGTCGCTTGCACGAGCGTCGCCCCCGACTGGCGGATCGCTTTCGACAGGGCGGCGCCGTCGGAGGTCACTTCGCGCGGAGCGAGCACGACCCTGGCGCCGCGGGAGAGCGGCAGGAACAGCTCGAGCACGGCGATGTCGAACGCGAACGTGGTCAATGCGAAGAGCACGTCGTCCTCGCGCAGCCCCGGACGCACGGCCATCGACGCGAGGAAGTTCACGACGGCGCGATGAGGCACCGTCACTCCCTTCGGGCGTCCCGTCGAACCGGACGTGTAGAGCACGTAGGCGGGGTCCAGGGATCCCGCGACCCGCTCCGCGAGGGGAAGCGCGCCGGCCAGATCCTCCCGGTCGAGGAAGAGCACCGGAGTGGATCCGATCGCGAGCCCTTGACCGAGGGAGCTCTCCGTGAGGATCAGCGCGGGCCGCGCGTCCGCGATCACGAACTCACGCCGCGCTCGCGGGTGCTCGGGGTCGAGGGGCACCCAGGCAGCTCCAGAGCGCATCACCGCGAGGAGCGCGATCGGGAGCTCGGGCGAGGCGAAGAGCAGCACGGCCACGCGGTCTCCACGGCGTACGCCGCGCGCGCGCAGCAGGCCGGCGAGCCGCGCCGAGCGCCGCTCGAGCTCCGCGTACGAGAGATCGAGCGACGGATCGCCGGCGAAGGACAGGGCGATGCGGTCGGGGAAGCGCTGCGCCGTGCGCGTGACCAGGTCGTGCACGCACGCGTCGCGCGGGTACTCGCCTCCGCTGCGCTCGTGGCGCGCGAGCAGCGCGGCGCGCTCCTCGGTACCGAGCATGGAGAGCCGCGAGATCGGTCGCTCCGGATCGGACACGGCCGCTTCCAGCAGGTGACGATAGTGCAGCGCGAGGCGGCGAATCGTCTCCTCGTCGAAGAGGTCTGTGTTGTACTCCCACTCGACGATCACGTCGGTCTCGTCCTCGGCGCTGTGCGCCCGGCCCACGCGCTGCTCGCTGCGTGGAATGACGATCAGGTTGAGGTCGAACTTCGCGGACCCGTTGTGGGTGTACTCGACCTCGCCGACGAGCCCGTCCTCGAACGAGAGGTCCGGAACAGGGTTGTCGTGGAAGCTGAACATCACCTGGAAGATCGGGTTGTGGCTGAAGTCGCGCCGTGGCGCGAGCGCTTCGACGATCCTCTCGAAGGGCACGTCCTGGTGCACGTAGGCGGCGAGCGCCGTCTCGCGCACGCGCGCCGCGAACTCGTGGAAGGTGGGATCCCCGTGCGCCTTCGTGCGGAACACGATCGGGTTCACGACCATGCCGATCATGGGCTCCAGCTCGGCGCGCCTGCGATTGGCCGCCGTCGTCGCGACGACCAGGTCCTTCTGGCCGGAGTGGCGCGCGCACAGCACGTCGAACACCGCCATCATCGTCATGAAGGGCGTCGTCCCCAGACGGCGCGACAACTCTTGCACGCCGTGGTACAGGGAAGGCGGCAACTGCTGGACGTGTGTGTTCCCGCGGAAGGTTTGCAGGCGCGGTCGCGGACGATCCGTCGGCAACTCGAGCAGCGGCGGGGCTCCGGCGAGGGTCTTCGTCCAGAAGTCGAGCAGCTTCTCGAGCCGCGCACCGGAGATCACCCGACGCTGCCAGGCCGCGAAATCCGCGAACTGAACGGGGAGCTCCGCGAGCGGTGAAGGCCGTCCGGCGACGAAGGCCTCGTAGAGAGCCTTCATCTCGGCCATCAAGAGCGCGATCGAGGCTCCGTCGTGGACGAAGTGGTGCTCCGTCTGGACGAGCACGTGCTCGCGCTCGGCGATCGCGATGAGCGTCCAGCGCGCGAGCGGTAGGCGCGTGACGTCGAACGCGTGCCGGACCGCTTCGGCCGCGAGGGCGGCCGCCCTGCGCCGTGCTTCGTCGAGGGGCAGGTCCGAGAGGTCGCAACGCGCGAGCTCGACTTGGTAGGGCGGATGGATCTCCTGCACCGGCCGCCCGTCCTGCTCGCGGAAGGTCGTGCGGAAGATCTCGTGGCGCCGCACGATCTCGCTGAACGCGCGCGCCAGTGCATCGGGATCCAAGCGGCCCGCGAGGTGGATCGAGAGCTGCGTGTTGTAGGCCAGGTTGCCGGGCTCGAGCTGGAGCAGGTACCAGATCGGCTCCTGGGCGTAGGAGACCTCGAGCACGCCGTCGCGCGGCACGCGTTCGACGGGCGGTAGCTCGCGGGGCGGACGCGTCCCGGTCTCCCGCATCGTTCGGGCGAGGCGTTCGACGGTGCGACACTCGAAGACGTCGAGCAAGGAGAGCTCGGTCCCGAAACGCTCGTGCAGGCGCGCGGCCAGGCGCGTTCCGAGCAGCGAGTGCCCCCCGAGCTGGAAGAAATCGTCGTGCACCCCGACGGGCTCGACGCCCAGGAGCTCGGAGAAGAGTCGGGCGAGCTCTTCCTCGTCGGCGTTGCGCGGCGCGAGGAAGTCGACCTCGAGGTCGGGTCGCGTGCGCTCGGGGATGGGCAGCGCGCTCTTGTTCACCTTGCCCGACGGCGAGAGCGGCAGAGCGGGGAGACCGACGAAGGCCGCGGGCAGCATGTACTCGGGGAGACGTTGCGCGAGGAACGCGCGCATCTCGGCCGGAGTCGGCGCCTGACCGTCGGCTGCGAAGTAGGCCGCGAGCGCGGGGAATCCGGGGCGATCCTCGCGCAGGACGACGGCGGCTTGCACCACGCGCGGGTGCGCGCGAAGCGCGGATTCGATCTCGTCGAGCTCGATGCGATAGCCGCGCAGCTTGACCTGCGAGTCGGCGCGTCCGTGGAACTCGAGCACGCCGTCGTCGCGCCGCCGCACCCGATCTCCCGTGCGGTACATGCGCGCTCCCGGATGCGTCGCCCGCGGGTCGGGCACGAAGCGCTCCGCCGTGAGTCCGGGATTCCCGAGATAGCCGCGAGCGACCCCGGCGCCGGCGAGCACGAGCTCGCCCGTCGCGCCGCCGGGGACGGGATCGAGGTCGCCGTCGAGGACGTGGGCGGTCGTCCCCTCGATCGGTAGGCCGATGGGGACGCTCTCCAGTCCGTCGAGCTCCTCGTCCTCCCCCGGGGTGAAGAGCGTCGCGGTGACCGTGGTCTCGGTCGGTCCGTAGCCATTGCGCCATGCGACGCTCCCCGGGACGCGACGCCGCCATGCGCGCCAGGCGTCGGGACGTGCCCGCTCGCTGCCTGCGACGACGAGGCGCACGCAGTCGGGCGGACGCTCGCCGCCGCGCTCGAGGTCGAGGACCCATTCGTGCCAGAAGGCCGCGGGCAGGTTGACGACGCTGACGCGCTCGCGCTCGAGGAAGGCGTGGAAGTCGGCGAACGAGGCGACGGCGCGCTCGTCTCGGACGACGATCACGCCGCCCGCCGCCAAGGTGGGAAAGACCTCCTCGGCGAACACGTCGAAGCTCGGGGACGCGAACTGCAGCACGCGATCCGCCGCGTCGAGGGCATACGCTTCCAGCATGCTCGTGCAGTGGTTCGCGAGCCCGCCGTGCGTGACGGCGACCCCTTTCGGTCGGCCGGTCGAGCCCGACGTGAACACGACGTAGGCGAGGGCGAGCGGATGGACTTCGGGCGGCTCCTCGGGTCGGCGTGGCTCGATGTCCTCCAAGGCGAGCGCCTCGGGGCCGAGTTCGCGTGCGCGCTGCAGGAGCTCGCGCTTCGCGAGGACGAGCAGCGTTCCCGAGTCCAGGACCATCAGGCGCAAGCGGTCGCGCGGATGCGCGGGATCCAGCGGCACGTAGGCCGCGCCGGCTTCGAGCACGCCCAGGGCGCCCGCGATCATCTCGAGCGATCGATCCGCGAACAGCGCCACGCGCGCTTCGCGCCCGACGCCGCGCCGGCGCAGGAGCTCGCACGTGCCGAGCGAGAGCGCGGCGAGCTCGCCGTAGGTGACAGTTCTCCCGCCGGCGACGACCGCGGGTGCGTCGGGCTGCGCCCGAGCTCGGTCCAGGAAGCGGCGGTGGACGGAAGCGAAACGGGTCATTGCGGGGAGGGCCGTTCCGTCCGAGGCGGTGAAGCGTGTGGAGGCGCGCTCGGGCGGCGACAGCGGTCTTGGATCGCCACGGCGGGGGGGCGCACCGAAGGCCTCTCGGGGCTTTCCGGCTGGGCGTGGACGGAGGCTTCCGTCGCCGAGGACTCCATTTCGGGGTCGAGCAGTATAAGGGCCTAAGGAGAACTCAGCGGCTCGAGCGCGAGGAGTTCGCGGCCGTAGTGCTCGGCCGCGCTGGACAGGCCGGAAGGAAGCTCCGCGAGGAAGTCCTCGAGGAGTCCGCGGACCACGACGGCGCGCTCGCGGACGTTCGGCGGGAGATGCGCGGGGGGCGGGCGGCGCGCCGCCCAGGCGAGGACCTCGACCGAGTAGCCGGAGAGGAACGCCAGGGGCGCACGGTACTCGAGGCGTGGTCGGTCCTCGGTCATGGGGGAAGTGCCCGCCGCGCGCGCGCGCAGCGCGTCGTCGCCCGCGATCTCCAGGGCGGCGAGCTCGAGGCCCGAGTGCACGCCCGCTTCGCCGAGCAGCGTCCCCACGCGTTCGGGCAAGGCGATCGAGCCCAGCCTCTGGGCGTCGATCGGCTCGGAAGCGCCGACCAGCACGAGGTCGTAGGCCGTGAGCCAGGCCGACACGTGGGGAAAGGCGGCACACCAGGTCGCGATCACCGTCTCCACGTCCTCGGTACCGAGCTGGTACAGGGGCAGCCACTGCGACGCCACGCCCCCCGGCGCGAGCCGCGCGGCCATGCGCTGGAAATGCTCCAGCGCGTAGAGGTTGCTGGAACCGCGGGTCCACGGATGGATGGGATCGGAGGTGACGACGTCGTAGCGCCGCGCGTCGAGGGCCAGCGCGTGGCGGCCGTCGACGATCTCGATGCGGGTGCGCGGGTCCGTGAGCACGCCTTCGTTGAAGGCTCCGAAGTACGCGGCCGCCTCCACGACCGCGGACGAGATCTCGTACACGCGGAGCTCCGCGAGACTCGGGAACGCGAGCAGCGAGCCGGCCGTCATGCCGGTCCCCAGTCCGATCACGAGCGCGGACGCGGGCGCTCCGTGGAGCAGGCCAGGGACGATTCCGAGGAAGCGTTGCTGGCGCAGGTCCACGGCGGCCGTCGTCGCGACGACCTTTCCGTCGACGCGCAGGGCTCGCACGGGAGCGGACGTGTCGGGAGCAGCCGTTCCGGGCGCCTCGTCGACGGTCACGGTCGAATCGCGTCCGGTGACGTGGAAGAGCACGCGTCCGTCGCCGCTCGAGCGAGCTCCCCCGAGCGCGAGCGCTCCGAGGCCCGCGCACAGCGCGACGGCGAGGCCGAGCTCGCGCGCCCACGGCCGCACGGATTCCGCCGAACGCGCGAAGCCCGCAGCCACCAGGCACAGGCCGAGCGCCAGGGCGACCCCCGCCCGGGGGCCGACGAGTGGCAGGAGCACGAAGCCTCCGACCAGGCTTCCGAGCGTCGCCCCCAACGTGTTCACGGCGTACACGCGGCCGAGCACCGCTTCGCGCCCGCGCTCCCCGCGCCGGGCGAGCGCCACCGCCGTGCAAGCCGGCAACGCCATCCCGAAGCCGACGGCAGGCGGGAACAGGGCGAGCCCGGCGAACAACGCGTGCGAGCTCCACAGGAGGAGCGGCGCCGTGTCCTTGGGCATGCGGTTGGACAGGGGCCCGAACAAGTCGTTCTCCCCGAGCTGCCAGCGCAACGCGATCAGGCCCAGCAAGCCGGCGAGCGGCGTGACGAGCGCACAGCGCCGCGCGAGGTCGAGCGCCCGGCGCTCGCCCGAGAGCCACGCCGCCGCCTGGCGACTCCCCAGGCCCAGTCCGAGCAGGAAGACCGCCAGGACGATGGCGAAGGCGTACACCGACGCTCCCGTCACGGTCACGAGCACGCGCGTCAGGAGCACTTCCAGCGCGAGGCTCGCGGCTCCGAACGAAGCGACCATCGCGAGCGGGCGAAAGAGCGAAGGCTGGGTCCCGTTCGGCGAGACCCTCGACGGCGCACCGCGCGTCGACCGGGCCTCCCTCTCGCGCGGCGGCGCTGCGGGAAGGACGAGCCGCAGGACCAACGCCCCCGCCGCGAGATCGAGGACGGCGCCGGCGACGAGCGCGTTCCGAAGGCCGAGCGCGGGCAACAGGACGAACGGGGCGAGGAGCGCGCCGAGCGAGGCGCCGAGCGTGTTCGCTCCGTAGAAGCCCGACACGTTGCGACCCGCGTCCAGATCGCCCGCGATCGTGAGTCTCCCCATCAGGGGAAAGGTCGCGCCCATCAGCGCCGTGGGGACGAGCAGCACGAGCACCGCGACGCCCGCGCGCGCGGCGAAGCTCGCCACGGGATCGAGCAGGGCGAGCGCGTACGGCGAGAGCGCTGCCCACACGGCGAGCACGCCCACGATCGCGGCGAAGGTCCGGCGCGGATCGCGCGCGCGCCGTGCGAGGTCGGCGAGGACGAGCGCACCCACCCCCATCCCGGCCATGAAGACCGCGAGGACGAGCGCCACGCCGACGGCATCGCTCCCGAGCAGCCGCGCGAGCAGCCGCGACCAGACGACCTGGTACACGAGAGCGGCCGCGCCGGAGAGGAAGAAGACGACATCGCTCCTGCGCACGGCCCTACTCCACGGTTCCTCGGCGGCGTGCAACGGGCCTCGACGTCGAAGGGGCCGAGAGCGTACACGTCCGCCCGCTCGAACGAGAGCGTTCGGCCCGATCGCGCGCGCCCGTTTCGCCTCGATCCGGGACCGTGGCGCACTTTCTCGACCGACCAGGGAAAGGCATTCCACGGCGTGAGCGGATTCTCGCGGGGGTGCTTCAGACCCGTGGGAAGCGGATCTCGATAGGGAGCCGTCCGCGCCCCTTGCGCTCGCCCTGATGCAAACACGGCACACCCGAGTCGAACTGGAGGATCTCGCCGAGCGGGTCTCGATCCCCACGCTGCCCGAAGTCGTGCGCCGGCTTAACTCCATGGTCGAGGACCCGAAGGTCGGGCTGGAGGAGATCGGAGCCGTGGTCGCCCAGGACGCGCCGATCGCCTCGAAGGTCCTGCGCATCGCGAACAGCGCGATCTACGGCCTCAAGGAGCCCGCTTCGTCGGTGCTCGGCGCAGCTACCGTCGTGGGCGCGCGAACGCTGCGCAACATCGCGCTCCAGGCCTCCGTGGTCCAGCACTACGAGAGCATCGCCTTGGTCCACGACTTCGACCTCGAGATGCTGTGGCGCCACGCCGTCTTCGTCGGCCAACTCGCCCAGGAGCTGTCGATCCGCTCCCCGGAGATCCGCGGGATGCCCCCCGACGAGTTCTACACCTGCGGATTGCTCCACGACATCGGCAAGGTCGTGTTGCTCGAGACCCTCGGCGAGGAGTACCTCGACGCGTATCGCATCGCGCGCGACTCGGGTCGCCCGCTGCACCAGGTGGAAGAGGAGACGTTCGGCTATTCGCACGCCGCCGTGGGCGCGGCGGTGGCCGCGCGCTGGCAGCTCCACCAGAGCATCGCGACCGTCATCGAGTACCACCACGGCCCGCGCTCCTACATCGAGAACTATCCGTTCGTCATGGTCGTGGCCGTCGCCGATCAGGTCGCCTACCGGCTGGAGACGTCGACCTTCGAGCGCTCGGCGCGCAAGCTCGCCGCCCTCTCCGCTCACCTGCTGCGTATGGGTCCCAAGGAGTTCGGGGACTTCGTCGCCTGGGCGACGGAGATCTACCCGCTGATCGAGATCTGAGCGGCCCCGCGGCACAGGTCGGGCTTGACCGCCGCACGGGGAAAGCCACCAATGCACGGCCGTGCGCCGCGGGAAGGCGCCCTCCATGCTGCTCGTCACCGGCGCCACCGGCTTCGTCGGCCGAACGTTCCTCTCGCTCCTCGGGTCGGCAGGAACGCCGCCTCGAACCGTGCGCGCCCTCGTGCGCGGTTCCTGCGAGCTTCCGCCGGGGGTCGTTCCCGTGCGCGGCGACCTGGCGGACGCGCGCTCGCTCGCGGCGGCGCTCGCGGGCGTCACCAGCGTCGTTCACCTGGCCGCCCGGACCCGGAAGGCCCGACCGCGCGAGTTCTTCGAGACGAACGTCGAGGGGACGCGGCGGCTCCTCGAGGCCGCGCGCGGCGCAGGGGTGGAGGTCTTCGTCCACACGAGCTCGATCGCCGCGACCTATCCGGACAAGCGCGCCTACCCGTACGCGGAATCGAAGGAGCGCGCGGAGGAGCTCGTGCGAGCGAGCGGCCTGCGGCACGCGATCCTGCGGCCCACGATCGTCCTCGGTCCCGACGCGCCGGCCGCGGCGGCGCTGTGCTCGATGGCGCGCCTGCCGCTGCTCCCCGTCTTCGGTGCGGCGCGCGTGCAACCCGTGCACGTGACGGACGTCGCGCGCGGGCTCGTCGCCCTGCTCGAGCGCGTCGAGCGCGGGCAGAGCGTCGAGGGCGCCTTCGACCTCGGCGGACCCGAGGCCCTGTCGTTCGAGGAGCTCCTGCGCCGTCTCTCCCGGGCGCTGCGCGGCCGCGACCCGCGCGTGCTCCACGTTCCGCTCTACCCAACGCGGCTCGCGCTCGCGGTGCTCGAGCCGCTGCTCCTTCCACTGTTGCCCGTGACGGCCGGGCAGCTCGCGGCCTTCGCGAACGACGGGGTCGTGCGCGAGGGCAATCTGTGGCGTGAGCTCGCTCCTGACATGCGGGCGCTCGAGCTCGTGCTCGCGGAGGTCGCCGCGCGTGGCTGAACGCGGGGGGGGAGGCCGAACGCCGTCCGTGCTCGGCGAGCCGAGCGAGCTGCTCGCCGCGGAGTGCTCGGTCTTCACGCGCTACCTCGTCGGGCGTGAAGCCGACGCCTACGTGCAGAAGGCCTACCTGCGCGCGCACGCGCGCGATGCGCGGCTCGCCCTGGCGCACGGCGCGCGGCGGCGGGACGTGCTCCTGCTCGAGCTCGCGCGACGCGGCGCGCGCCGGGCTCGAGCAGCCGACGCGTACGCGCGCGTCTTCGCGCCGACCTCGCGCGTGCGCAAGAAGCTCGTGCTCCTGCTCGCGATCCTGGAGACGCGCTCGCCCTTCGACGAAGCGCTGGACCGACCACTCCTGCGACCGGTCGCGCCGTTCC
Source organism: uncultured Planctomycetaceae bacterium (assembly GCA_964413535.1). Taxonomy (GTDB): domain Bacteria; phylum Planctomycetota; class UBA1135; order UBA1135; genus CAYPTB01. Next base: position 16,366 of record CAYPTB010000046.1, read on the forward strand.
TCGCGCGCTTCGTCCTGGAGACGGCTGGCTTCGTCGCGCGAGTCGCGCTCGTCGCCGCCTGGCTGCCGTTCGGGCGGGCGCGCGCCCCCGACGACGGGGCCGGCGCGTGAAGGTCCACGTGGTGGGAGCGGGTGCGAGCGCCGCCCACTTCGCGCTCACGGCGCTCGAGCGCGGCCTGGAGGTCGTCGTGATCGACGTGGGTCGCACGCGCCCGGCGAGCGTCCGGCCGGGCGACACGTTCCGCGAGCTCAAGCGGAACCTCGACGACCCTGCGGACTACTTCCTGGGCCCGTCCTGCGAGGGTCTCGTGTTGCCCGGTGACGGGACGGAGTACTACGGCTTCCCGCCCAACAAGGCGCACGTGTTCCAACCACTCGAGCTCTTCGAGCTCGAGCCCGAGGGCTTCGCGCCGCTCTCGTCGTTCGCCAAGGGTGGCCTGGCCGAAGCCTGGACCGGCGGCGTGTACCCCTTCAACGCGGCCGAGCTCGCTTGCTGGCCGATCGGTTGGGAGGACCTGCGGCCGCACTACGAGACCGTGGCGCGCCGCATCGGGATCTCCGGTTGCGAGGACGACCTCGCGCCCTTCCTGCCGGTGCACGCCGGTCTGCAGGAGCCGCTCGAGCTCGACCGCCACGCACGCGCGCTGACCGACGTCTACTCGCGCAAACGCGACCGCCTGCGAGCGGCGGGCTTCCACCTCGGACGCTCGCGCTCGGCCGTGCTGACGCGCGAGCTTTCGGGCCGCGCGGCCTGCGCGAACCTCGGGCGCTGCCTGTGGACCTGTCCGACGGACGCTCTCTACACGCCCTGGCTCAGCTTCCGCGACCTCGAGGGGCACCCGCGCTTCACCTACCTCTCCGGTCGCTATGCGACGCACTTCGAGGTCGCGCGGGGGCGCGCCACGCGCCTCGTGTGCGCCCACGGGGACGAGCGCGAGGAGCACGAGGTGGAGCGGCTCGTGCTCGCGGCGGGGACGCTCTCCACGAGCCGCATCCTGCTCGAGTCGCTGCGACGCGCGCACGGTCGGGCGCCCGCGCTCACGGGATTGATGGACAACCGCCAGGTGCTGATGCCCTTCGTCAACCTGCGCATGCTCGGCCGCGCCTGGGAGCCGGAGTCGTACCAATACCACCAGCTCGCGTTGACGCTCGAGGGGGAGGACGCGGCCTGCAACGTGCACGGGCTCGTGACGACGCTGAAGACGGCGCTCGTGCATCCCATCGTGCAGAGCGTGCCGTTCGACCTGCGCACGGCCCTGTTCGTCTTCCGGCACGCGCACGCCGCTCTCGGGCTGCTCAACGTGAACCTGCACGACACGCGGCGGCGCACGAACTTGCTCGAGCTCACGGAGTCCGGTGCGCTCCGCGTGCGCTACGAGCCCGACCCGCTCGAGCCGCAGCGCATCCGAGACGCCCTGCGCCGCTTCCGCCGCGCCCTGCGCGCCTTGGGCTGCATCGTCCCGCCGGGCATGACGCACGTGCGTCCGATGGGGGCGAGCGTGCACTATGCCGGCACCGTCCCGATGACGGACGCGGAGCTCCCGTCCAGCACGACGCGCGACGGACGGTACCGCGAGCTCGAGAACGTCTGGATCGCCGACGGCTCGACCTTCCCGTTCCTGCCCGCGAAGAACCTGACCTTCACGCTCATGGCCAACGCCACGCGCATCGCGGCCGAGGCCTTCTGAGCGCTTTGGGGGCGAAGGTGGGCTTCTGCGCCGTCCGAGGGAGGCCTCGACCCGGGCGGGCTCAAGCGCCCCGACCGGGGCGGACGAAGAGCCCGCTCGGGTCCCCTCCTCGTCAGGGCCCGGGAACGCGCCTTGATCGACAGCCCCACGGCCAATTTTTCCGGATCGGAGCAAGCGCTCTTCACGCCGGGAGAGATCCGCGCCCTCATGGGCGCGGAGTTCGAGCGCGCCGCGCGCTACCGCCACCCGCTCGCGTGCCTCTTCGTGGGGGTCGACCGCATCGAGCAGCTCACGGACTTCCACGGTCACGCCTCGCGCGAGGAGGTGCTCGGCGCGGTGGTCGAGCTCCTGCTCTCACGCCTGCGCGTGGGCGATTTCCTCGGGCTGCGCGAGCGCGAGCGCTTCGTCCTGGCGCTGCCGTTCACGACCGCGGACGGCGCGCGGGCGCTGGGCGAGCGGCTCCTCTCCGGGGCGCGCGAGCTCGTCTTCGAATGCGATGGCCGCACACTGCGCGTGTCGCTCTCGATCGGCGCCGCGTACGCCGGTCGCGACGGATGCAAGACCTTCGACGAGCTCCTGGGCGTGGCCGAGAAGGGCATGGAGCAGGCCGGCCGGGCGGGCGGAGCGCGCTTCGTCGAGTGGAACGGCGAGGAGGTCGGCTCCGACGCCGCGTTCGCGGACCTGCGCAAGGAGCTCGAGGAGCGCATGCGCGTCCTGCGCGACTCGCTGCACGTGGCCGCCCCGAAGCCGGCGAGCGTTCCGACCGAGCTGACCCTGGCGGAGAAGCTGCAGGACCTGCTGGTCGTCGAGCTCGCGCAAGAGGACGCGGTCGCCGAGCCCTCCGTCGCGGGCGAGCGCGGCACGCGCGAGGCGGCGGGCCCCGGCGAGGATCGCGAATCCGCTCTCCAGGCACGGATCCAGGAGCTGATCGCCCAGCACAACCGGCAGATCGACGTGCTCGAGCGCCGCATCGGGAAGCTCACCTGCTCGCTCGAGGCCACGGAGGGTGAGCTCGCGCGCATGGCTCTCCTGCGCGAGGTGGATCCGGGCCTCTCCTCGATCTACCGCACGGTGCAGGGCCTCGACTCGGGCGCGTCCCACGCGCTCGCGAAGAAGGAGATGATGTCCGCCATCTTCGCCGCCAACCTCGAGCTCCAGGAAGAGATCACGCGCCGCGCGACGGGGAACTGAAGTCCAAAGGTTCCGACCGCCACGCCGGTCACTTCACGAGCAAACCGAGCTCGCGGTACTTCGCGCGGTACTTCTCCGCCAGCGCGGTCTGCTTCGTCGCGAGGTCGATCTCGCGCCCGTCGACGAAGGCTCGCACGACGTTCGTCGTGAGCTCGAAGACGTCGCCGTCGGCGAGGAACAACGTGGCGCGCTTGCCCGCTTCGAGCGAGCCCAGCTCGGCGCCGACTCCGAGCAGCTCGGCGGCCGACAGCGTGATCGAGCGCAGCGCCGCTTCCTCGTCCAGGCCGTGCGGAATGCAGGCTGCGGCCTCGTAGGGCAGATTGCGCAGCTCGGCGTTCGAATCGGCGCCGGCCGGCATCGCGAGCGCGAAACGCACGCCCGCAGCCTGCAAACGGCCGGGCAGCTCGTAGGGTTCGGCCCAGGGGACGTCGCGCCGCCGCGGCAGCCTGTGCGCGGAGACGAGCACCACCGGTACGTCGTGGCGCACGAGGAGGTCCTGGCATTCGAGGGCCTGGTGGGCGCCGACGATCGCGAAGTCGAGTGCGCGCTCGCGCGCCCAGTGCACCGCGGCTTCGATCTCGCGCTGGCGCGTCGCTCCGATGAAGACGCGCGACTCGCCGGTCGCGGCGGGCAAGAGCGCCTCGAGCCGCAGGTCCGTCCGAAGGGCGGGATCGGCCGCGCGCGCCGCGCCATAGGCCAGGGCCGCGTCGAAGAAGCGGTCGAGCTCGCCGAGCGCCCGTTCCGACTCCTCCTGGGCCGCCTTCCCGTCCTCGTCGTCCTCGAAAGGTCCCATGGACGGCCAGGTGAGGACGAGCCCCGCGTCGAGAACGAGCGCCATGTCCTTCCACGTCCACCCGTCCATGCGCACGACGCTCGCGCGCCCGGGCACGCGCCCACCGGTGGGCAACACGCCGCAGGTGAGGACGCCGTTCGCACGCGTCACCGGGATCGCCCAGGAGTCGGGGTTCACCGCGACGCCCGCGCACACCTCGGGCGAGAACCCGCCGGCTTCGTCGAGGTCGAGCGTCATGTCGACGCTGCCGATCTCGGCCAATCCCATGGCGCTCTGGAACGCCACGAAGCCGGGGTAGACGTGCACGCTCTCGTCCACGTCGATCCAGTGCGTGTCCGCGGGTCCGGTCGGGCGTGCGCCCGCGGGGAAGACCGCGCGGATCACGCCGCCGTCGAAGACGAGCGCTCCGCCGGGGAGCGTTCCGTTCGCGACCGTGTGCAGCGTCGCGCCGCGGATGCCGATCGGCCGGCTCTGCGGCGGCGCCTTGTGGCCGAGGTCCTGCGCGCCGCTCGCCGCGCCGAGGACGAGGACGAAGCCTGCGCACCCGGCGCGCCGGAGGGACGACTGGCTCGAGCGTGAGCTCATCGGAGCTCCTCGCTTTCCCCGCAGCCGCATTCGCCGCGCGCGAAATCGTCCTCGTGGATCTCGCGCGACCCGAGGCCGGAATGGCGGCGCTCGGGAGCGGCGCCGGGTTCGCTCGCGGGATCCACCGCGTCCTCTTCGTCCTCCTCCTCGTCGTCCTCCGTATCCTTCCCGCTCGCGCGGATCTTCTGGACGATGCGCGCGCGCTCGCTCTCCGCGAAAGCGACGAGCTCGCGGTCGCTCTCGATCGAGTAGAGCTCGCGCCCGTCGACGAACGTCCGCTCGCAGCGGCTCCTGTAGGAGAGCGGGTTCCCCGACCACACGGCGAGGTCGGCGTCCTTGCCGACCTCGATCGAGCCGATGCGGTCGGCAACCGCGAGCTGGATCGCGGGGTTGAGCGTGACGAGCGCCAGCGCCTCCGCCGGCTCGAGTCCGCCGTACTTCACGGACTTGGCCGCCTCCGTGTTCAAGCGCCGCGCGTGCTCGTTCGAGTCGGAGTTGATCGACGCCACGACCCCGACTTCGTGCAGGATCGCGGCGTTGTGCGGGATCGCGTCGACGACCTCGAACTTGTAGGCCCACCAGTCGGAGAAGGTCGAGGCGCCGAGCGCCGCCTCGCGGATGGCCTCCGCGACCTTGTAGCCCTCCAAGACATGTTGGAAGGTCCCGATCGTGAATCCCAGCCTGCGCGCGAGCTCGCACATCATCAGGATCTCGTCCTGGCGGTAGCTGTGGCAGTGCACGAGCCGCTCCCCGGCCATCACCTCACCCAGGGCCTCGAGCTCGAGGTCGCGCCGCGGCGGGAGCGCGCGCGCTCGCGCCTCCGCGGGGAGCGCCGTGTAGCGCTCGCGTTCGGCGCGATACGCACGGCCCGCGAGCAGGCGGTCCTCGATCAGCGCGGCGACGCCCATGCGCGTCTGCGGGTACTCGTCGTCCTGCGCCGTTCCGCGCGCGACGCGCTTGGGGTTCTCGCCGAGCGCGAACTTGATGCCGGGGCGCGCACCCGCGAGCAGCATGTCCTCCCCTCCAGCCGCTCCCCAGCGCAGCTTGACGACGCTCGACTGTCCGCCGATCGCGTTGGCCGAACCGTGCAGTTGGTTGGCCGCCGTGAGTCCGCCGGCGAGCTGCCGGTACCAGTTCACGTCGTCGGGGTCGATCACGTCCCCGGTGCGCACCTCGGCGGTGACGCGCCGGCCCATCTCGTTCACCGAACCGTCGAGACCGGTGTGGCTGTGGCAGTCGATCAACCCGGGCGTGACGTGCTTCCCGGAGCCGTCGAGCTCGACGGCATCCGGCGGTCGCGGCGCCGCGCTCGTGGGTCCCACGTACTCGATCTTCCCCGCGCGCAGGAGCACGGCGCCGTCCTCCAGTACGCCGTCCTCACTCGAGGTCCAGACCGTCGCGTGGGTGAGGAGCAGCGTCGCTTGTTGTGGATACGCGTCGAGGCCGAACGCGCCGAAGGGGACCCCGAACGACTCGGGCACGGCGGGGGGGTCGTCCGCTTCCTCCTCCTCCTCCTCCTGCTCCCCCGCTCCCGCCGTGCGCGCGAGGTGCACTCCCGCCCGCGTTCCGTCGGGCGCGAAGAACGCGCCGTGGAGCGCCTCGCCCTCGACCGCGCCGGAGAAGGACCAGGTGCCCGGGACGCCGAAGGGATCGGCGTCCACCAGGAAGGCGAGGAACTCGCCTTCGCGGACGAGGGCGCGCGCCTTCGACTCCCCGGCGAGAGCCTTCACCACGAGCTCCTTCTCCTTCACCTCGAAGCTCACGTCCAGCGCGTCGGCGCCGAAGCACTCCGCCACGGCTCCCGTCCACACACCGGCGGCAGCGTCCTCCGGCAGGGGCTCGACCTCGTAGCGCCGTCCGCCGATCCACACCTCGCGCACCGCCGTGTCCTCCGCCAGCCAGGGACCGTCCGTGACCGTGAGGTACGCGAGGAAGCCGGGCGCGACCTGCCCCAGGTCGCCCGCGACGTCGAGCATGCGCGCCGGATTCACGGTCAGCATCGCCAGCGCCGCGTCCTCTCCGAGGCCGTGTCGAACGGCTGCGCGCAGGTTCGCACGGAAGTCCGCGCGCTCCTCGAGGTCGTCGGTCGTGAGGGCGACTTGGATCCCCGCGTGCGCCAGACGCCTGGGATTCGTCGGAGCCTGCTCGAAGGTCATGAGCTCGCGCAGCGAGACCTGCTCCGCCTCCGCGTGCGTCGCGACACGCGGCTCGTCGGGAAAGGCGAGCGGCACGACGAGCGGCAGCCCGAGCGCCGCGATCGCGTCCAGTCGGCGGAACTCCGTGCCGCAGCCCTTGACGAGCAGCGGGCGCGAGAACTCGTCCGCGATGCGCGCCGCGCGCAGGATCTCGAGCTCGTCCGCGGCGTCGAACAGGAACGGCGGCCCGGCAACGGTTCCAAGCGCATCGGGAGCGAGCGCGGCGAGCGCGTCGTCCTCCCACGGCGGCTCGCTCGCGCCGGGAACCGCCGCGCGCACCTTTCGGCGCAGGGCATAGTCGTCCGCGTCGAAGAGCGTCTGACGCAGGAGCGCGATGGCTCCCATCTTCGACGTGGGATAGCCGGCGCCGTCCGCGCGCTGCCCGCGGTCCGCCGTGTCGAAGGCGAAGGCCTGGTAGCGCTCGCGCGCCACGACCGTGGCTCCCGGCGCTTCCGTGTCGCTCGCCGGCTCGCCCAGCGCGACCACGGCCGAGGTCCCGCGCAGGATCCCCTCCCTCGGAACGATACACGCCGCGGTGAAGCCCAGCGCGCGCAGCGCCTCGCGCTCCTTCTCGGGGAGGCCCGCGCCGTCGAGCGCCGAGCGCTGCGGCGTCACGAGCACGTGGTGCCAGTGGTCCGTCGTCGTCTCGCTCGCGGCGAACGGCGCGTCGACCGCGAGGTGCGCCTCGACGAGGCCGGGATAGACCGAGAGCCCCGTACAGTCGTGCACACGCGCCCCCTCCGGCGCAGCGCCGCCGGCGACGACGGACACGATGAGG
>CAYPTB010000047.1:0-41592 GCA_964413535.1 uncultured Planctomycetaceae bacterium
CCGGGGCAGTCGTTCGGCGTCGCGATGGTCATGGAGCAGGACGTCCGGCAGGACTACGGCGAGCACGAGTTCGAGACCTCGCAGAGGATCGCCATCACGTGGCGCGAGGAGGTCGAGTCGGTGGCGGCGGACGGGACGGCCGTCGTCGCGTTCACCTACGAGAGTGCGCGCTTCGCGCTCGACGGTCCGGAGACGGGGCGCATCGAGTACGACTCGGCGGCGCCGACGGCGACCGTCCCGCCCTTCGCGCTCGGCCTCGACGCAGTCGTGGGCGAGCGTGTGCGGCTCGAGATCGGTCCGACGGGCGAGATCCGCTCGCTCACCGACGTGACGCGCCTCGTCGACCGCGTCATCGCGAAGCTCGTGCTGCCGGCGGGCGTCGATCCCGCCGCCGTGCGCGACGACTTGCGCCGGCACTTCGGCGAGGACGCCCTGCGCGAGATGCTGCAGACCGTGCTCTCGATCTACCCCGATCGAGAGGTCGGCGTGGGCGACGAGTGGACGCGCCGCATGCAGGTCACGCGCGGCTTTCCGCACGAGCAGACGAACACCTACGAGCTCCGCGCCTTCGACGACGAGCGGGCGACGGTGACCATCCGCTCGGTCGTGAAGTCGCTCGCCTCGGCCCCCTCTGTCCAGTCGGGCCTGACACAGATGCAGCTCGACCTCGAGGGCACGCAACGCGGCCGCCTGACGATCGATCGGCGCACCGGCATGGTCGTCGTCGCCGAGATCCTGCAGGACCTCGAGGGCACGCTGACGACGTCGATTCCCGGCGTGGACCCGCTCGTGACGGACATGGAGCTCTCGGGCCGCATCCAGCTCGCAGTGGATCGTTGAGACGCGAGCAACGCGCGAGAGGATGACGAACGACCGCCAGCCGCCGACCGAGATCGACTCGGCCGCCCTCGAAGCACGCGCCCTCGAGCTCGCATCCCGATACCCGGGGATCGCGGCCGACAGCGCGCGCTTCTCGCCGATCGACGAGCGACGAGCGCTCGACCTCGCGATCCGCGCGATCGACCTGACGACGCTGGAGGGCGACGATTCCGACGAGCGCGTCCGGCGCCTGTGCGCTCGGGCGATGCGACCGGATCCGGCGGACGAAAGCGTGCCGCCGGTCGCCGCGGTGTGCGTGTACCCGGTGTTCGTCGCGACGGCGGTGCGTGCGCTCGCCGGAAGCTCCGTGCGCGTCGCGTCCGTCGCAGGCGCCTTCCCGAGCGGTCAATCGTTCCGCGAGACGAAGCTCGACGAAGTGCGCCGCGCGGTCGACGCGGGCGCCAACGAGCTCGACGTGCCGATGTCGCGCACGGCTCTGCTCGCGGGCGAGCACGCGCGCGCGTTCGACGAGCTCGCGGCCGTGAAGGCAGCGGCGGGCGCGGCGCTCTTGAAGGTGATCCTCGAGGTCGGCGAGCTCCGTGACTACGACACGGTGCTCCTGGCTGCGCGCATCGCGCTCGACGCGGGCGCCGACTTCGTCAAGACGTCGACGGGCAAGATCGCGCAGGGCGCCACCTTGCCGGTCGTGCTCCTCCTGCTCGAAGCCGTGCGCGACTTCGAGCGCACGACCGGACGCACGACGGGTGTGAAGGCCGCCGGCGGAATCCGCACCGCGCAGGCGGCGCTCGGCTACCTCGCCCTCGCCGACCACACGCTCGGCCGCGCGCGCACGACGCCCGCCCGCTTCCGCATCGGCGCCTCCGCCCTACTCGACGACCTCGTCGAGCGCCGCCGCCGCGCCCAGGCTCCGTGACCAGCCCGCCTCGCCGTCGGAGCCCGTCGAGCAGCGCGGTAGGCCACGCTGTAATGCGTCCGGTTGGGCGAAGGGTTTGGCGTCGAGCTACTACGTGCCATAGATCTCAAGCGGCCACGCCAAAGAGGGCTCCAACTCCAGCAGTCAATGCCATTGCCAAAGCGCCCCACAACGTGACGCGCGTTACAGACGCAATCACGGGTGAACCGCCTGCGCGGGCCGCCAGAAGGCCCAACAGTGCAAGAAAGCAGAGAGAGCTGCCGGCGAGACCCCACATGAGTAGAGAAACTGGAAGCAAGAAAACCATCAGAAGAGGAAGCGCTGCGCCCACTGCAAACATACCTGCCGAGGCCAATGCGGCTTGCACTGGTTTCGCGGCCAGCGTGTCCGATATGCCCAGTTCATCTCGCGCATGTGCGGCAAGTGCATCATGCTGCATCAATTGAGTAGCAACGCTCGACGCCAGGTCTTCATCCAGTCCACGCTTGGCGTAGATAGCCATGAGTTCTGCGTGTTCCTGTGCGGGATGCTCGGCTAGCTCCTTGGTCTCCCGCGCCAGATCCGCGCCCTCAGTATCAGCTTGCGAACTGACCGAAACATACTCGCCTGCAGCCATGGACATGGAACCGGCGACAAGGCCAGCGACGCCTGCAACCAGAATGCCCTTGGTGTCTGCCCCTGCCGCAGCGACACCCAAGACAAGGCTAGCAGTAGAAACGATACCGTCGTTCGCGCCAAGAACGGCAGCGCGAAGCCAGCCTGTCCGGTGAGTTCTGTGTCTCTCGCTGTGTCGCATAGCGTCTACCGCGTGATAGGTTTGCTTCGACGCCTAACGCTTGGGATCAGCAAGGACGAGCAGCGGCCAGGTGGCGTGCGGTGTCGAGAGCGCGCTTCGGGAGTCAACGAGCCGATCGCGAGATCAGACCCGATCCGTTTCGGTTCCGGGAACGGGTGACTCTCGGCCGGCTGGGTCGACCTCATCTCGTCGCTCCTTCAGGCTAGGAGTTCGCGCGCGAGCGCTTCGGCGCCGCAGCCCAGGCTGTACCGGGCGGCCACGGGAGCCGAGCTCCGCGCGAGGCCTGCTTCGAGCGCGCGGTCGAGGTTCGCGGGCCCGAGCTCGCCGGCGATGCCGAGCGGGAGGTGCGGGCCGTGCTCGCGGTAGAAGGCGAGGGCGGCGCGGTCGGACTCGAAGTTCGCGAGCACGAGCGCGCGCACGCCGAGGTGAGCGAGCTCGTAGAGCGTCGTGCCGAGCGCCGTGACCGCGAGCTTGCTCTCGGCGATCCAGCGCGGGAAATCGCGGCTGCTCGGGCGAATCTCGGCCTGCGGGAGCTCGGCGGCGAGGCGGCGGAGCTCGGGCTCGCGCGGCGACATGTGCCCGCCGAGCGTGGCGAGCACGCGGCCCTCGAAGCGGATGCGCGCGAGGGCGGCCAGCACGGCCTCGGTCGACATGTAGGGATCGCTGCCGCCGAATGTGACGAGCAAGTCGATCGGCCGCTCGCTCCGCGGCGACACGGCTAACACCTCCGGCGCGAGCGGGATCCACGCGGGGCCGCCGCGCACGCGCTCGGGATGCGCGCGCTCCCACGCGTCGGGCACGAAGTGCAGCGCGGGATGGATCACGAGGTCGGCCTGCTCGCGCGCGCGCGTGCGGTTCTCGACCAGCAGGACGCGCGTCCGGGCGGCGGCGAGCGCTTCGACGATCGGCGACCAATCGCGCACGCCGTCGAGCCAGGCGGAGCGCGGGGAGCCGAGCAGGCGCTCGAGGTCGAAAGATGCCGCGCGAGACTCGCGCGCTCCGCTGGGCGAACCGCCGCGCTTCGATCGCGTCGGTTCCGCCAAGGCGCGCTCGTCGACTGTCGCGGCGCTCCCGTCGATCGCCACCTCGCTCCCGTCGTCCGTCGCGCCGCGCGCCGCGACGAGCTCCCACTCCGGTGCGAGCTCGCCCGCGAGTCCGCGCGCGCGCACGTCGGCGAGCGACGTCGCGTCCTCCACGAGCACGAGCGGCGCTCCGCCGCGCGCGGCGACGGCGTGCGCCACGGCGCAGGTGCGCACGACGTGGCCCATGCCGATGGACGGGCCGCTCGCCGCCCACAGGAGCACGCGCTCGCTCAGCGGTTCCGCCACTCGGCGAAGGCCGCGATCACGCGGTCCTGGTCGTGGTCGGCGAGCGACGGGTAGAGCGGCAGGGAGAGCGAGCGGCGCGCGTGTTCCACCGCGTTCGGGAAGTCGGCCTCGGTCCACGGGCGTCCGACGCGCCAGGAGGCGAGCCCCGCGCCTGCGCGGAAGTAAGGCTGCAGCGGGACGGGGTAATAGTGGAGCTGCGTTCCGATCCCGCCCTCGCGCAGGAAGGCCATCAGCGGGTCGCGCTCTTCGGCCGCGACGCGCACGACGTACAGGTGCCAGGCGTGGCCGCCGTGGGCGTCGCGCTCGACGGCCGCGCCCTTCGGCGCGCTCGCGCTGCTGGCTGCGCTCGCGTTGCTGGCTGTGCTCGCGCTGCGCGTGGCGGGCTCGAGCTCCGGCTTCTCGCAGCCCGTGAGGAGAGCGTCATAGCGGTGCGCGAGCTCGCGTCGGCGCGCGACGAAGTCGGGCAGGCGCGCGAGCTGGCTGCGACCGAGCGCGGCCTGGATCTCCGTCAGGCGGTAGTTGTAGCCGAGCCCCTCGAGGGCCGCGAACCACGGCGGAGTGCTCGGGTCGCCCGCGAACGGACATCGATCGGTGTCGCGCACGAGGCCGTGGTCGGCGAAGCGCCGCGCGCGCCGCGCGAGCTCGCCCCGTGCGAAGAGCACGGCGCCGCCCTCGCCTGTCGTGACGTGCTTCACGGCGTGGAAGGAGAGCGCCGTGGCGTCGACGCCCGGAACCTCGCCGACGCGCAGCGCCCGACCGCCGACCCGGGCGGTGCCGCCGAGTGCGTGGCAGGCGTCGACGACGAGGCGGAAGCCGAAGCGCTCCTTCAGCGCGAGCAGCGCGTCGAGGTCGCAGGCGCGGCCGGCGAAGTGCACCGCGACGACGAGGTCGACGCGGGCGCCGCGCTCGAGGCGCTCCGCGAGTCGGGCCGGGTCGAGGTTGCCCGTGGCGGGCTCGACGTCGACGAAGTCGACCTCGAGGCCGGCGTGCAGCGCGGCCGTGGCGGAGGCGAGGAAGGTGTTCGCGCTGGTGACCGCGCGCGCTCCGGGGCCGAGGCCCAGCGCCGCTATGGCCACGTGCAGCGCGGCGGTTCCGTTCGCGACGCTCACGGCGTGCGGCGCGCCCGTCGCGCGCGCGAGATCCTCCTCGAAGCGCCGCACGAGCGGACCCTGCGTCAGGTGATCGCCGCGCAGCGCCGTGACGACGGCGTCGACGTCGCCCTCGTCGATCGTCTGACGGCCGTAGCCGATGGGCGCGAGCGGTCGACGCCAGTCGGAGCGGGACTTCAAGGGTGGATCACTCCGAGAGCATGCCCACGAGCTCGGCGCGCGAGAGCCACTTCTCGTTCGTGTTGGACGCGTACTCGAACTCCTCGGCTACGGGGCGCCCCTGCTCGCCGCTCTCGATCGTGTGCTCGGCGCGCTTCCACCATTCGAAGACCGGGTGGACCGTGTAGTGGTCGGCGAACTCGTAGGTCAGGCGGGCCTCTTCGCGCGGCAGGAGCACCTCGTGCAGCTTCTCGCCGGGGCGGATCCCGGATTCGACGAGGTCGCACTCGGGTCCGATCGCCTGGGCCAGCTCGACGAGCTTCATGCTCTTGATCTTCGGGACGAAGAGCTCGCCTCCGCGCATGACCGCGAGTCGGTCGAGCACGAAGCGCACGCCGCGCCGCAGCGTGATCCAGAAGCGCGTCATGCGCACGTCGGTGATCGGGAGCTCGCGCGCGCCGTCCTCGACAAGCTTCTTGAAGTGCAGGACGACGCTCCCGCGCGAGCCGACGACGTTGCCGTAGCGCACGACGCTGAAGCGTGTCTTGCGCCCGCCGGCCACGTGGTTGGCCGCGATGAAGCACTTGTCCGACGCGAGCTTCGTGGCGCCGTAGAGGTTGATCGGGTTGGCCGCCTTGTCCGTGGAGAGCGCGATCACCTTCTCGACTCCGCTGTCGATCGCGGCGGCGATGACGTTCTCGGCCCCCCCGACGTTCGTGTGGATGCACTCGAAGGGGTTGTACTCGGCGATCGGCACGTGCTTCATGGCCGCCGCGTGGACGACGGTGTCGATCCCGTGCATGGCGCGCACGAGGCGGTCGCGGTCGCGGACGTCCCCGATGAAGTAGCGGATGCACGGGTACTGCTCCGTCGTGAACTCGCGCGCCATCTCGTACTGCTTCTGCTCGTCGCGGCTGAAGACGACGAGGCGCGTCGGCTTGTGCTTCTCGAGGACTTCGCGGACGAAGGCCTTTCCGAACGAGCCGGTGCCACCCGTGACGAGGATCGATCTCTTGTCGAGCATCGATTCCCCTTACACGCGCCGAGCGGGAGGGTCAATGGACCCGCGCGCCGGCGGCGTCCTTTGGAGCGCCGAGATCGCGGACCGAGCGCCCTTCCCGCCGTGCGGGGCGCCGTCGGCGAAGCGATCGAGGTGGACGTCGCCCGGGCGCGGAATCCGCGCGCTCGGGGCGGCTCTCAAGCCGGCCGCAGCGACGGCTCGGGGTGGCGGATGATCGCCCCCTCGACCATGTAGACGACGTCCTCCGCGACGTTGGTGGCGTGGTCGGCGATGCGCTCGAGGTCGCGGGCGACGAGGATCAGGTGCAGCGAGCGATCGACCCGCGCAGGGTCGCGGCGCATCTCGTCGAGCAGACCGGAGACGACGCGCTCGTAGAGCGCATCGACGGCTTGGTCCTGCGCGCACACCCGCCTCGCCGCGACGGTGTCCCCGCTGACGAAGGCGTCGAGACCGTCACGCAGGAGCTCGATCGAGTCCTCGGCCATCTCGATCAAGAGACCCGGGTGCGCGAGCAAGGGCAGGTCGGACAACTCGACCACGCGCTCGGCGATGTTGACGGCCAGGTCGGCGACGCGCTCGAGGTCGTTGTTGATCTTGAGGCAGGACGCGATGAAGCGCAGGTCGCGGGCGACGGGCTGGTGGCGCGCGAGGGCCTCGAGGCACTCCCTCTCGAGCTGGATCTCGCGCCGGTCGATGTCGCGGTCGCCGTCGACGACGAGCCGGGCGAGCTCGGGCCTGCGTTCCCGCAGGGCGGCGATGGAACGCCGCACGGCGCCTTCGACACGGGCGCCGATCTCGAGCAGATCGCGCCGCATCACGTCCAGGTCGTGGAGCAGGTTCTGGGACACGTCGGGGGAGCGGAGCGCACTCCCCGGCGCCCTTCGGGTGGCTGATTCTAGGAGGAAGGCGCCGTTTCGGATGTTGAAGATCTCTTCACGATTCGGTGGAGGAGGATCAAGGCGCCGTGAAGATCTCGCTCGCCCACGGAGACTCTCGGCACCTCCTCGGCCGAAGCGCCGGTTGCTTCATTAAGGCGTCTTTGCAATTTATGGAGGGACGCTTGACTCGACGTCGTGAGCCCGAAGGCCGACCTTGCGCGCCAGTCGTCACGTAAATATCTCAAGGAGAAAAAATGAAGACCCACTGGCGCCCTGCCGTCTTGTCCCTCGCGGCCCTTCCGGCCGTCGCGGCGGCGAACACCCCGACTGCGGAGCCGCTCGAGCCCCTCGCGCACAAGTACCTCGAGACCACCGAGCCGCACGCGCACGTCGGCCTCCCCGCGCTCGAGGACGACCCGAAGACCTTCAAGGTGAGCTGGAGGGACGGGCTTGCCTTCGAGACGAACGACAAGCAGTTCCGGGCGAAGATCGGCGGCCGGATCCAGCACGACTGGGCCTTCTTCTCGGAGGACATCGAGGACGCCGACCCGAGCTTCGACTTCGAGAACGGAGCCGCCTTTCGCCGCGTCCGGCTGTATCTCGAGGCGCTGCTCTACCAGAAGGTCGAGTTCAAGGCGCAGCTCGACTTCGTCAACGACTCGGACTTCGCCGACGTCTACGTGGGCTACCTGGCGTCGAAGTGCTTCAACGTGCGCGTCGGGCAGTTCAAGGAGCCGTTCGGACTCGACGAGCTCACGAGCAGCAACTACATCGCGTTCATGGAGCGGCCGTCGGTGCTCGGCATGGGCCCCGCGCGCAACACGGGCGTCATGCTGCACGGCGCTTCGGAGACGGAGACGCTCACGTACGGGATCGGCGTCTTCAAGGACGAGGACGCGGAGACGGGCGGCACCGCCGGCGTCTCCGACTCCGGCGAGTTCGCCTTCACGGCGCGTGTCACCGGCTTGCCGGTGTACGAGGACGAGGGCCAGAAGCTCGTGCACCTGGGCGTGGCCGGCAGCCTGCGGGAGCCGCGCAACGAGATGTTCGATGCCGACTTCAGCGCCCCCACGGCGCGCGGCGGACTGTCGCCCAGCCTGTTGCGCAACACGGCGTTCATGGCCGATCGGAACACGTTGCTCGGCGTGGAGGCGGCGGCCATCGTCGGCCCCTGGTGGGGTCAGGCCGAGTACATGATGAACGACATCGACGCGGACGACGGTGGCTCCGACGCGTCGATCAACGGCTACTACCTCGCGACCGGCTACTTCCTCACCGGCGAGACGCGCGGCTACAAGAAGTCGACGGCGACCTTCGACAAGGTCAAGACCAAGACGGTCTTCGGCAAGGACGGCGGGACGGGAGCCTTCGAGGTGGCGCTGCGCTACGGCATGGTCGAGTTCGACGACGTGCGCGCAGGCGGCGGCGGTCTCTTCGACGACGACCTCCGGGACATCACGCTCGGCTTCAACTGGTACCTCAACACCAATACGCGCGTCATGTTCAACGTGGTCGACTTCGACCTCGACGCCAACTCGATCGGCCTCGACGAGGGCGGCACCGCCTACATGACGCGCTTCCAAGTCTTCCTGTAGCGCGGGTGCGGCTCCCGCCGCACTCCCGCAGGGGAGGAGATCGGGATTCCTCCGCCGCCTCGCGAGCCGCTCTCGCGGGGCGGCATCCGCTCGCTGCACGGCCTCGCGCGGGACACTACGCTCTCGGCCCATGCAGCTCGCTCCACTCGACTGGCTGATCGTCGGCTCCTACCTCGTCGCGAGCATGTGGATCGGCCTCGTGGCCTCGCGTCGGGCGGGCGAGAGCGTCGACGAGTTCTTCCTCTCGGGGCGCCGGTTGCCGTGGTGGATCGCGGGCACGTCGATGATCGCGACGAGCTTCGCGGCCGACACTCCGCTGGTGGTGACCGGTTGGGTGCGCGACTTCGGCATCTGGCAGAACTGGCAGTGGTGGTGCTTCGCCACGAGCGGGTTCCTCGGGACGTTCCTCTTCGCGCGCTACTGGCGCCGCGGAGCGGTGATGACGACGGCCGAGCTCGCGGAGCTGCGTTACGGCGGGAAGGGCGCGGCGGTCCTGCGCGGCGTCGTCGGCTTCTACCACGCGTTCGTGAAGAACGAGCTCGTGCTCGCGTGGGTGTTGCTCGCCGGGATGAAGATCATGGACGTGCTGGTCGGCGGACACCCGCTCGTCGCGATCGTCGTGCTGTGCCTCATCGCGCTCGCGTACTCGACCAGCGCGGGACTGCTGGGGGTCGTCTTGACCGATCTCCCGCAGTTCGTCCTGACGATGGTCGGGGCCATCGTGCTGGCCGTGATCGTGTGGAGCGAGCTCGGGGGGATCGCGGGAGTGCTGGCCGGCGCGGGCGACGCGATCTCGCCCGAGACCGTGGCTCTCCTCCCCCCGCCCGGACCGGGCGGGCCGTTCGACGCGTCGTTCTGGACGGCCCCCGTTGCGGCGCTCGCGATCTTCCTGTGCGTGCAGTGGTGGGCCAACGAGAACGTCGACGGCGGACCCATCGCGGTGCAGCGCATCGCGGCGGCGAAGGACGAGCGGCACGGCATGCTCGCCTTCCTGTGGTTCAACGTCGCGCACTACGCGTTGCGCCCGTGGCCGTGGATCGCGGTGGCGCTGGCGTCGCTCGCCGTGCTGCCGCCGATCGTGGTCCGCGCTCCCGTCGCGGGCGAGGTCGGAGCCGCTTCCGCCACGGCGATCGAGATCCGCTCTCCTGGCGGCGGCGAGGTCGTGACGACCGTGCGGCTCGACGAGCACGCCGATCCGTACTGGCGCCCCCGGCCGATTCGGACGCTCGCGGAGGGCGAGGCGATCGCGGCGGGCGCCGTGCTCGCCCGCACCGATTCCGAGCGGGCCTATCCCGCGATGATGGCCAAGTACTTGCCCGTCGGGCTGCTGGGCCTCGTGGTCGCGTCGCTGCTCGCTGCGTTCATGTCGACCGTCGACACGCACGTGAACCTGGCCTCGTCCTTCTTCGTGAACGACATCTACCGGCGGTTCGTGCGCCGGGACGCCGGACCGGGCCACTATGTCCTCGTGGCGCGCCTCGCCGGCGTCGGCGTGCTCGCGCTGGGGGCCTTCGTCGCCTGGCAGGCGGACTCCATCGCCAAGCTGTTCACGCTCTTCCTGTCGCTCCTGTCCGGGATCGGGCCCGTGTACGTCCTGCGCTGGCTCTGGTGGCGCGTCAAGGCGAGCACGGAGCTCACGGCCATGGCCGCGTCGTGGGCGACGACCCTCGTGCTCTCGCTCGATCACCCGCGGCTGTCGATCCCGTTCGCCGCCACGGCGCTCTCGCCGGGGGGAGAGCTCTCGGACGCGGGTCGGATCGCGATCGTCGTCCTGGTCTCGCTCGCGGCCGCGCTCGTCTCGCTCGCCGTCACCGCTCGCCCCGACCCGCGCTCGTTGGTCGCGTTCTACCGGCGCGTGCGACCGCTGGGAGCGTGGGGTCCCGTGCGCGAGCTCGCACCCGACGTCGTCGCGCCGCGCGACGGATGGCTCGTGCTCGTGGCGATCCTCGGCGGGATCGCGGCCACGTACGGGGCCATGTTCGCCCTGGGCCTGTTCCTACTCGCGCGCGGAACGGACGCCTGGGTGGCGCTGGTCGTCGCCGCAGCCGGAACCTCCGCGGTGGTCGCGTGCGTGCCGCGCCTGACGCGCGCTGGTTCCTCGCCCGCGCCGTGAAGGTTCGCGTGGTCGGGAAGGCTAGCGCAGCGACACGGGGCGCTCGCCCCGCGCGGACTCCAAGCGTTGGAGCCGGTCGCGCAGCCGCTCGAGCTCGACCGTCAGGCTGCGCATGCGCACGCGCAGGTGTTGGCTCTCGGTCTCGATCGGATCGAGGATCGGCTCGTCGTCGTCGCACAAGGGGGAGCCTTCGATGCCACCCATGCGCAGCGTCCGGAGGAAGTGCTCAGCGTCGTGATTGTCGGTCGTCGTCATTCGTCGGTCGTCATTCGTCGGTCGTCATTGGCGAGGGCGCGCGGTGCGCGCCGGGGTCATCTACGTCGTATTCGTCCCGGGTCCGCTTCACTTGGCCTCCGGCGCGTGCTCGCGCTCGAAGGCCGCGATGGCCGAGGCGAGCAAGCGCTCGGCTTCGTCGAGGCCGCCGCAGCCGTCCGTCTCGACGGCGCCCGGGCCCTTGTAGTTTCGAAACCAGGTCTCCACGATCGCCGTCGCTCCGGGGAACATGAGGTCGAGCTCGGCGAGATCCTGCGCTTCCGCGAGGGCCGTTCCCTCGATCACGGCGAGCAGCTTGTCGTCCCGCTCGCCGCGGTCCCGCATCCTGAGCGTTCCGAGGACGCGCGCGCGCACGACCGCTCCGCGCTCGAGCGCCGGTCCCAGCACGACCACGTCGAGCGGATCGCCGTCCCCGCCCTCCGCTTCGCAGAGCACCGTGCGCGGCAGCATGCCGTAGTTCCCCGGATAGCCGAGGTACTTCACGACCCGCGGCTCGCCCTTCTCGAGCTCCCAGTGGAGCGTGCCGTCCGTCACGACGACTTCCCACTTGTCGGTCGTGCCGGCCGGGATCTCCACGACGGCGGTGATCGTGCCGTCGGGGTTGCGCGGCGCGAAGTCCGTGAAGAGGTTCTTCGACCCGACCATGGTGTAGGGATCGGGCTTCGTGTAGCGAACCTCGTCGTGTGCGGCGAAGCTCGAGAGTGCGCCGCCGAGAAGGAGCGCGGCAAGGAGCAACTTGCTCATGGTCTTCGGTCGATCTCGGGAACGAAGAGTCCCGCGACGCCCCCAAGCTTCTCAGGGACGCGCGAAGCCCGAGTTGCCGGAAGATGAAGAACGCGCGAGATCACTCGCGGGCGGGTACGAGCTGCTCGCGGTGGCGCTGGATCTCGCCGCGCGCGAGGTAGATGACGTCCTCCGCGATGTTCGTGGCCAGGTCCGCCGCGCGTTCGAGGTTGCGCGAGATGGAGAGCATGTGGATGTACTGGGAGCAGTTCTCCGGCTTGGCCAGGATCGCCGCCTCCACGCGCTCGAACGTGCGGCGGTGCATGGCGTCGACGCGGTCGTCGGCCGTACGCACGCGGTCGGCCTTCTCGGCGTCGACCTCGAGCAGCGCGTCGAGCGCCCCGCGCAACATTCCCTGGACCTCCTGCGCCATGCCCGGGATGAAGGGAGTCAGGTCGACCCATCCCTTCTCGGACAAGAACCGCGCTTGCTCGGCGATGTTGACTCCGATGTCGGCGATGCGCTCGAGGTCGTTGTTCATCTTGAGCACGACGACGACCATGCGCAGGTCCATGGCCAGAGGCTGCTCGAGGGCGAGCACGTGCAAGCACTCCTCCTCGATGTCGATCTCCATCTTGTCGATCGCAGCGTCGTGATCGATCACCTTTCGCGCCAGCTCCGGATCGCGCGTCTCGACGGCCTGGATCGCGCGTCGGAGCGCTTGCTCGACGTCGGCGGCGAAGGACAAGATCATCCGGCGGATCTTGTCCATCTGCCTCTGCATGTGGATCGACATGGTCTTAGAGAACTACACCAGCCTGCGGTTCAGCGCAACGCGAGGTAGGCGTCGAGGGTCTCGCGATCCTGCCCCTTGAGGGTCCTTCCCAGCGGGCCCGCACCGACCAACGTCACGCACTTCTCCGTCTTCTCGGTGCTCGCGCCCTCCCGGAAGACCCAGATGCGTTCGTCCTCGACCTCGACCTCGAACCCGGGCCGCGTCGCAAGGTACGCCACCGCGGTCGCACGGTCGTTCGCCCTCACGGTCATGCCGTTCGGGCCCGCGCCCACGAGCGTCACGCTCTTCTCGGACGGTTCGGTCGTCTGGCCTTCGGCAAAGACCCACAGGCGGTTCTCGTCGATGCGGGTGACGAACCCGGGCTTGGCGAACGCGGCTTCGGCGCGCGGCGCGGCCGAGAAGCTCGCCTGCTCGGCGGCGATCGGCTCCCCGGCGCTGGCCGTGTGGCGGGGGGGCTCGCTCTGGCAAGCGACGAAGAGCGAGAGGGAAAGGATGCACGCGATTTTCTTGGACATGGTCGAACTCCTCATGGCTCGGGCCGGCTCAGCCGAACCGTCCCGTGATGTAGGCCTCGGTCTCGTCGAGGTGCGGGTTCTCGAACATCACCGGGGTGGGCCCGTACTCGACGAGCTGCCCCAGGTACATGAATGCGGTGTAGTCGCTCGTGCGCGACGCCTGCTGCATGTTGTGGGTGACGATCAGGATCGTGTAGTCACCCTTGAGCTCGTGGATCAGGTCCTCGATCTTGCCGGTGGCGATCGGGTCGAGCGCGGAACAAGGCTCGTCCATGAGCAACACCTCCGGCTCCGCCGCGATCGCCCGCGCGATGCACAAGCGCTGCTGCTGGCCGCCCGACAGACCGAGCGCGTTCTCGTGCAGGCGATCCTTCGCTTCGTCCCAGAGCGCGGCTCCGCGCAGGGAACGCTCGCAGATCTCGTCCAGCAAGGTCTTGTCGCGCTCGCCGTCGATCCGCAGGGAGTACACGACGTTCTCGTAGATGGTCATGGGGAAGGGATTGGGCTTCTGGAAGACCATTCCCATGCGCTTGCGCAGCGCGATCACGTCCACCCCCTGGCCGTAGATGTCGTCGCCGTTCAGCCGCATCTCGCCCTCGATGCGCACGATGTCGATCAGGTCGTTGATACGGTTCACGGAGCGCAGGAGCGTGCTCTTGCCGCAGCCCGAAGGACCGATCATCGCCGTCACGACTCCGCGCGGAATGGCCATCTGGATGTCGAAGAGCGCCTGCTTCGCGCCGTACCACAGGTTGAAGGACTCGATCTCGAGCACGCCCGCTGCGTCGACGAGCTCCGCGTGGGTCTCGCACGGCACGCGCTCGCCCCGGACGATGGCCTCGAGGCGATCCCGCTTCGGATTGTCGATTCGCGCCACGGACGGTCTCCTCGGGTTCCTGAGAACGGTGACGTCTTCGAGGGTGAGCGGCGTCGGGTCGATGGTGGTCAATCGGATCTTCCTTTCTCAGATCGCTCCCGAGTCGAAGCGACGGCCGAGTCGCTTGCGCAGCCCGATGGCGGCCACGTTCAGGAGGAAGATGATTGCGATGAGGAGCAGCGTGGTCGTGTAGACCATCGGTTTGGCGGCCTCCGAGTTCTGGCTCTGGAACCCCACGTCGAAGACGTGGAAGCCCAGGTGCATGAAGCTCCGTTCCGGGTGCACGTAGGGGAAGAAGCCGTCGATCGGTAGCTCGGGCGCGAGCTTCACGGCGCCGACGAGCATCAGGGGCGCGACCTCGCCGGCGCCGCGCGCCATGGCGAGGATCATCCCCGTCATGATGCCGGGCATCGCGCGCGGCAGGACGATGCGCTTGATCGTCTGCCACTTGCTCGCCCCGCAGGCGTACGAACCCTCGCGCATGGAGTTCGGCACGGCAGAGAGCGCTTCCTCGGTCGCGACGATGACGACCGGCAGGGTGAGCAAGGCGAGCGTCAGCGAAGCCCACATCAAGCCGCCCTTCCCGAAGGTCGGGTTCGGCAACTGGGCGCGGAACAGGAGCTCGTCGAGATTGGCGCCGACGACGTAGCAGAAGAACCCGAGGCCGAACACGCCGAACACGATGCTCGGTACGCCGGCCAGGTTGTTCACGGCGATGCGCACGGCGCTGACGATCGGTCCCGCCTTCGCGTACTCGCGCAGGTACAGGGCTGCGAGCACGCCGAACGGCACGACGGCGAGCGCCATGATCAGCGTCATGGCCACGGTGCCGAAGATCGCGGGTAGGACGCCGCCCTCGCTGTTCGCCTCGCGCGGCTCGGCCGTGAGGAACTCGAACCAGCGCGAGAGGTAGATGCCGAGCCGCTCGACCAGCCCGAGCTGGTTCGCGGGATAGGCGCGAACGATCCCGCCCAGGGCCATGAGCGTTTGCTGGGGAGGGCTCGAGCCCTCGCCCGCCGTGCTGAACAGGAGCTGGTAGCCGGCGTTCTCGCGGTTGATCGCGTCGATCTCCGCTCGAATGCGCGTGAACTCCGCTTCGGCGACCTTCTCCCGCTGCGCGAAGGCCGCTTCGGCTTCCGCGAGGTTCTGCCGCGCACGCTCGGCCTGCTCGGAGGCGCTCCCGTGCTCCTCGCGCGTCTCGACGAGCTGGAGCTCGGCCTCGCGCACCGCGAGCCGCGCCTCCTCCTGGATGCGGTTCACCCGGCCCGTGTCGTACTTCTCGAGGTCGCGTCGAACGCCGAAGCGCTCGCGCACCGCGTCGTGATAGCGCAGGAAGAGCTCCCAGGCGCGCTGCGGCCCCACGACGAGCTCCGCGATGCCGACGACCTGCGCCGTTTCGAGCTCGGCCACCGGCGCGGGGAGCACGCGCTCTTCTCCGTCGATCTCGCGCGCGACGAGGAGCGACGGTGTTCCGCCCTCGCGCGCCGTGAACCCGTCGAGCAAGCGCCGCGCCTCTTCGCGCAAGACTTCGCTCGCCTTGTCCTCACCGTCCGCGTCTCGGCGAGCCAGCGGCTCTGCGAACACGAAGGCCTCGGGAAACCCGTAGAAACGGCCCCATTCGAGCGGCTCGACGACCACGGCCCACTCCGGACGCGCCGTCTCCTCCACGAGGAAGGAGTCGACCCAGTTGAAGTGGTTCTGGGTGAGCTTGAAGTTCCCGGTTCGGACGAGGTTGCGCACACCCGCCCCGTCCGCGTCGAGGCGAGCGCGAGCCGTCTCCGCGATGCTCGGATCGAGTTGCTCGAAGATGAAGTCGTCGGGGCGATAGGTCTCGGTGCGCGTGACCTCCCCCATGTAAGTCCGCCCGTCCAGCGTGCGGAGCCGCAGGAGGTCCTGGGGCCAGAAGGTCGCCATGCCGAACGCCGCGATCAGCGCCAGGAGCCCGACGATCATCATGGCGCACACGAAGAGGGCGCCGCCCGTCAGCCAGACCATGAGCTCACCCTCGGCCTGGAGCGACGTGCGCTCCGGGCGGACGATGCGACCGGGCTTGGCGCGCGGCCGCGAAACCGCCGAGGCGGTGCGCGTGCGCAGGGGCGGTTCCAGGACCCTCTCGCTCATAGCTGGTAAGCGCGCCTGCGGAACCGCAGGCGCACGCTCTCCGCGGCGGTGTTCACGGCGAAGGTGATCGCGAAGAGCACGAGCGCGGCGAGGAACAGCGTCCGGTAGTGCGTCGAGTCGCGCACGGCCTCGGGCAGCTCGAACGCGATGTTCGCCGCGAGCGTGCGGAAGCCGCTGAACCCGTTGAAGTCGAGGATCGGCGTGTTGCCGGTCGCCATGAGCACGATCATCGTCTCGCCCACGGCGCGCCCGAGGCCGATCATGAGCGCCGAGAAGATGCCGCTCATCGCGGTCGGCAGGACGATGCGCACGGCCGTCTGCCAGGGTGTCGCGCCGCACGCCAGGGAGGCCGAGCGAAGGTGGTTCGGCACGGACGTGAGGGCGTCGTCCGCGAGCGTGTAGATGATGGGGATGACCGCGAAGCCCATCACGAACCCCACGATCAGCGAGTTGCGCTGCTCGTAGGTGCCCAACGGGGCGAAGTCGATGCCCCACACCGAGAGACTGCCGCGCGGATCGAAGCCGAGCGCGTCCAGACCGAAGGAGAGCGTTGCGCTGCCCGCGACCACGAGCGCCGCGAACGCCAGGGCTCGCACGAGGTCGAGCCGCGCCATCTCGCCGCGCCGCCGCAGGGCGGACTGAGCTCGGAGCCACGGTCCGACGAAGCGGCCCGACACGAGCGCCGTGACGAGGGCGCACGGCGGCAGGAGCAGCACCACGAATCCGCCGAACGCGCTCTCGAAGCGCTCGCCGCCCGGACGGCCGTCCCACGAGAGCCAACCCTTGACGTCGCCTGCGAACAGCAGGCTCTCGAGCGCCGGCCCGACGACTGTCGAAAGCGCGATCCCGAGCGCGAGGGCGGGCGCGAAGAACGCCATTCGGAAGCGCGCCAGGCGGATCGAGGCGTCGCGCGGAAGGCACTGCCAGAGGTACGCCGACGCGGCGAACGCGAGCGGGAGGCACAGCATCAGCGCCAGCGCGCCGGGCAGGACGTCGTCGACGAAAGGCGCGATGACCTGCGCGGCGAGGAATCCGAGCACGACGCTCGGGAGGCTGGCCATGAGCTCGATCGTGGGTTTCACGACCGCTCGCGTGCGCCCCTTCAAGTACTCGCTCGAGAAGATCGCAGCGAGGACCGCGAGCGGAGCTCCGAAGAGCATCGAGTACAGGGTGGCCTTGAGCGTGCCGACGATCAGCGGCACGAGCCCGAACTTGGGCTCGAAGCCGGTGTGCCCGCTCGAGCTCTGCCAGGTGTGCTCCGCCTCTCCGTAGCCCTCGTACCAGACCTGCCCGAAGAGCGACGCAGCGTCCGCTTCGGGGTGCTCGAGGTCCATCTCGTAGAGTCGTGCACCGGAGGCGCTGGCGACGAGCAGCAGGTCTTCCTTGGGCGCGACGCCGAGCCGCAGCACGGGCTCCCCCACCGGCAAGTGGAAGGACGCGAGCCGCGACTCGTTCGTGACGTTGAAGATCACGACCTCGCCGTCCTCGAAGCCGCACACTGCGACCCGATTCCGACGCGATACGTCCATGGAGGTCGCGGCGGCTCCCTCGTCGCAGAGATCCTTCGCGCGCACGAGGCCGTAGCTGGTGCGCGGGTCGAAGGACTCCGCCAACATCCGACCGTGGTCGGCGAGGTCGTCCGTGCGGACGCAGAAGCCCGCGCTCACGCGGCCGGCGGCGTCCCCCCACAAGAGCGTGTTCTCGCCCAGCGTGAAGTCCATGAAGGCGATCTCGGCGCCGTCCCCGAGCCTTCCGCGTTCGGCGACGAACGAATCGTCGAGCTGCGCGAGGCTCTGGATGCGCGTGTACTGGCCCGACTTCCAGCCGAGGAACGTGTCCTTGCCGGTCCCGGCGATCGCGAGGAAGTCCGGAACGCTCGCGTCGGCGTCGAGCGGGAGCGGAACCGTCGGATCGAAGCCGAACGTCGTGCCGCCCGTGGCGAAGTCGTTCTTCCGATGGCACTGCACGGCGAAGAGCCGGCTCGAGGCTCCGTCCGCGGAGTCGGCGAGCGCCACGATCAGCGGCCCGCGCGAGAGCTCGACGTGGTCGATGTGCCGGATCGGACCGTCCGCGACACGGCGCGCGCGGATGGGCTCGATCTCGAGCTTCTGGAGGCGGTACTGGCCCTGCGAGGTTCGCTGCAGGATGCCACCCTCGTAGTCGAATGGAGTCTCGGCCGGAAGCTCGTCGATTTGGTCGCGAACCTCCTGCGCGACCCAGTCGTCCAGCAGGAACTGCGTCACGAAGCCGATGCGCGTGAGCTGGATCGAGCCGTCGGAGAGGCCGAACACGGCCACGTCGCCGAGCAGCGGGATCGACGCAGCGGTCAGCTCACCGGCCGGAAACAGCTCTTCCGTGTGCTTGCGGACGCCGTCGTCGAGCCGGAAGACGTCCAAGCTGCCGTTCGACCACAGGGACCAGCCGAGGACACCGTACTCGTCCAGACCGAGTCCCATGGGCTCGCCGCGGTCGGCATCGGACGCGACGTCGAAGGCCGCCGCACTCGCGTTCGCGGCGCGGACCTCGGCCGTGCCGAAGAGCGGAAGCACGACGACCGCGAGGAAAACGAACACGCCCGTCACGGCCACGATCGTGCCGATGCCGCCGCCGGTGATCAGGACTCGCGAAAGGACGTCGGCAACGCGAACCCTGCGCTTCGTCCGGCGGTCGCGCATGCGACCGGTGAATGCCCTGCGCTCTTCGTTCATCCTGCGTCGTCGTTCGGTTGGATCTCCGGTCGCAGCGCGTGCGAGCATGCGGACGCCCCCCTAACTCTCGACGGGAGACGTCCGCAGCCGCTCTTCCGCGCGTCAGCCTTGCGTGCGGATGCCGACCTTCTCGAGGTCCTGCCGGGCGATGGCCGCGCCGACGGGGAGGTAGCCGTCCTTCACGACCACTTCCTGACCTTCCCTGCTGAAGACGAGCTTCAGGAACTCGCGGCGCAGCGGATCGATCTCCGTGCCCGGCTTGTGATCGAGGTAGACGTACAGATAGCGCGAGAGCGGATAGTCCTCGGTGTTGCCCGCGGAGGCCTCGACCGGCCTGGCCTTCTCGTCGGCCGCGAGGGGAACGACGGCGACGTCGGCCGTGCGGTAGCCGATGCCGCTGTACCCGATGCCGTAGCGGTCGTTCGCGACGCCCGAGACGACCGACGAGCTGCCGGGCTGCTCCTTGACCTCGTCGCGGAAGTCGCCCTTGAAGAGCGCCACTTCCTTGAAGTAGCCGTAGGTGCCCGACGCCGAGTTGCGTCCGTAGAGACTGATGGGCTTGCTGGCCCACTCACCCGTGAGGCCCACGTCGCCCCAGGTCTTCAGTTCCTTCGCGAAGCCGCCCTTGCGGGACTTCGAGAAGATCGCGTCGACCTGTTGCAGGGTGAGACCGGTGCGAGCGATCGGATTGTCCTTGTGGACGTAGACCGCGAGCATGTCGATCGACGTGCGCACCTCGGTCGGCTTGTAGCCGAACTGGCTCTCGAACTCGTCCTTCTCCTGGTCCTTCATGGCCCGGCTCATGGGGCCGAAGTTCGCGGCGCGCTCGCGCAGCGCGGCCGGCGCGGTCGAGGAACCCTTGCCCTCGATCTCGATCGAGACGTTCGGATACATCTCTTTGAACTTCTCGGCCCACAGGGTCATCAAGTTGTTCATGGTGTCCGAGCCGACGCTCTTGATGCTCCCGGACACACCCTGGACGGGGCGGTAGGACGGGAGCTTCGGGTCGACGCGGACCTGGTCCTGAGCCGAGAGGGAGGCGGTCGCTGCGAGGAGCGCGACGCATCCCGCGAGCAAACGAGTGGCTTTCATGTAGAGGATTCCTTTGTCCTTTGGCTTCTTGGAACTCGGTCCATGATCCGAGATCCCCGACTAAGGAGGCCTGAATTGATCATCAACCTGGTGTTAAGACTGCATCAGGAGATCGATCCGGGTGCTGCGCGGCTGGAACGCTCGAGCTCGCGCACTCGAGGACCCACGAGGTCGCGCGCACGCCGGGCCATCCGTTCCACGAGCGATCGAGCGCCGTGCAGGTCGTGGCGCAGCCCGACGCGTACGCCTAGAGCGCTACGCGCGGTCCTACTCCAATGGAAAGGAGAGGCCCCGCATCCCGCCCGACCCGCACATGTGGATACCCATCGCCTGCTTCTTCGAGCGTGAGCACTCCTGGCGCCGCAGCGCTTGGCGCCGTGCGGATTCCCAGCGCTCCCGTCCGGGCGAGCCGTGACAGTCTGAACTCAGGCGCGCGCCATGCCGGCGGGCACGGAGAGCCGTGCTCCTTTCGAGGCCGACCGGTGCAGGCCGACCAGGACCACCGCCAGCACCAGGAAGAAGGCCGCGTTGGCCAGGTTCCGCCTCGAGTCGATCCGGAACGTCTGCGCGATCTCGTCGGCGAGCAGGAATCGCTGGAGGGAGCGCATCACGAAGAGCGCCGCGAGCGCGTAGACCACGGCGCCGTACTTCAGCGGGTCGCACGCCGCGGCAGCGGTGACGAAGCCCACGGTGAGCATGAACACGCCGAGCATCTTCAGGACGTAGCGGAACTCGGACGTCCACTCGACCTCGGCCCCGTACAGCTTGGCCAGGAATGGTGCCGCATCCGCGCTCAGATTGAGCCCGCCGCCGATGGCCAGGTGACTCGCGCAGATGAGCCATAGGAGTGCGCGGAGCAGTTGGAGCGAATTGTTCTTCATGGATCTCCTCTTGGAAGTGGATCTCGTTCGTGCTGAGCTCGATGCCTCACCCGGGCGAGGTGCGGAGTGGAGACGGCGCATCACGCCGTGCGCCGGGTGGATCGAGGTTGCAGTAGCGGTGGAGCTGGAAGCGCTCGCGCAGGGCGGGGGAGAGCTTGAAGCGCCCGAGCGTCAGCGTGCCGAGGAAGTCCTGGTCGTAGGGCAGTCCAAGCGGTCGCGCGCTCCGTCGTTCGTCGCGCGGATCGAGGTACGTCCGAAACAGCCGGTCCCAGACGATCACGAAGTTGCCGTAGTTCCCGTCCATCGCCAGCGTGTGGTGCAGCACGTGCTCCTGTGGCGACGTGAGGCCGAGGCAATTCAACACCCGGCGGGCCCAGCTCCTGCGACGCAGGAACGAAGAATGGCTGGCGGTCCCGACAACCACGATGGCGCCCAGGACGTGCAGCAGTCCGCGTGCGTCGATGAGCGGCAGTCCCCCGCTGCGCAGCACGAGATGAACCGTCAGGGCCGTCGCCAGCGTGGTGAGGAACACGCTGACGACGAGGAACGGTCGGCCGCACACGCCGGGCACGGTCAGGAACACCTGATTGGGCAAGTGGTGGTACTCGTGCGTGAACCACAGCCAGCGCCGGTGGCTGACGTGGCGGTGGACGAGGTAGTCCCACAGCCCGGCCGTGTAGAAGCAGAAGAGCGCGATCGCGAGCCGCGCGAGCCCGCTCGCCGGCGCCCGGGCGGAAGGTCCGGCGAAGGCGTCGCGCATGCGGTCGATGACTTCCTGCGCGGAGGGTACGAGCGCCAGGCCGCACGCTTGGATCGCGAGGAAGGAGAACGCCACGGCGCCGAGGAAGATCGCGCTCCCGGCCCGCAGTCGCTCCGCGCCGTAGTGGAGCTCGCGATGGCGATGCCGATCCCACAGATCGAGCAGGACCATGACGAGCTGGACACACGCCAGACCGACGAGGAACGGGTCCTTCAGCGCGGCACTCATCGCGGCTGCACAGTTCGCGCGAGCGAGGCGAAGTCCACGGGGAATCCTGCCAGGGGACGCGCGAGGGCCCAGGAAACGAAGGCCTCGCAGAGATCCTCCCCCCGCACATCCGAGACGCTGTTCCCGACGCGGCAGCGATACGGCTGCCCTTCAGCGGAGACAAGGACGATCCGGACCACGCATCCTCCTCTCGTGACGGCCCGCAATATACTCTAGCGCTCGTCACTCTTCTCGCACCTCGAGCGCACGGGAGGCCGCTCAGGATGTCCCAACTCTGCAGCTCGCCACGGCTCAGTTCCGTGCGGGATGGAAGAAGGCCCCAGCCGCCGTGAGGGTCACCTTCATCCGTCCGAACATGATCGCGGCGCGCTCGTCGGATGCGATGGAGCCGCTCTCGATCGCGATCCTGAAGAGCCTGACGCCGCCCGACGTCGAGACGGACTTCCACGACGAGCGGCTCGCGCCCGTCCCCTTCGATCTCGAGACCGACCTCGTCGCGCTCACCGTCGAGACGCACACGGCGCGACGCTCGTACCAGATCGCGGCGCGCTTTCGCGCGCGCGGGATCCATGTCTTGATGGGCGGCTACCACCCGACCTTCGTGCCCGAAGAGGCGCTGCAGCACGCCGACGCCGTGGTGGAAGGTGACGCCGAGGACCTCTGGCCGCAGGTGCTTGCGGACGCGCGCCGTTCGCGGCTCCGCCCGCGCTATCGGCAGGAGGGTTTCTCGGCGCTCGACGGACGGGCCCCGGATCGCAGCGTGTTCCGCGGCAAGCGCTACGCTCCCGTCGCGCTGGTGCAGTACGTCCGCGGCTGCCGCTTCAACTGCGAGTTCTGCTCGATCCGGGCCTTCTACGGCTCCAGCGTGCGCCAGCGTCCCCTGCGCGCGGTCGTGGAGGAACTGGAGCAGCTCGGCCGCCGGCACGTCTTCTTCGTCGACGACAACATCTTCGTAGACGTACCCAGGGCGAAGGAGCTCTTCAACGCGCTGATCCCCCTCGGGATCACCTGGTCCTGCCAGGTCTCGATCGACATCGCGGCCGATCGCGAGCTCGTGCGCCTGATGGGCGCGAGCGGTTGCACCACGGCGGTCATCGGCTTCGAGTCGCTGAGCGCGGAGAACCTGCGCCAGATGCACAAGTCCTGGAACCTGAAGCACGGCGACTACGCGACCTCGATCGCCGTACTCCAGGACGCGGGCATCATGATCTACGGCACGTTCGTCTTCGGCTACGACGGCGACACGCGCGACTCCTTCGACCCGGCCGTGGAGTTCGCGATGAAAAACCGCTTCTACCTGGCGAACTTCAACCCGCTCACGCCGACGCCCGGCGCGCCGCTCCACGAGCGGCTGCGGCGCGAGGGGCGGCTCATCCACGAGCGCTGGTGGCTCGATCCCGCCTACCGCTACGGCGATGCCACCTTCCACCCGCGCGGGATGAGCGCCGAGGAGCTGACCGCGGGCTGCTACCGAGCGCGCAGCGAGTTCAACGCCTACTCCTCGATCTTCCGGCGCATGCTCGCTCCGCGAACCAACTCGCGAAGCCCCTATCGCCTGGGCCTGTACCTCGTTTCGAACCTGGTCTCGCGCCGCGAGATCCGGCGCAAGCAGGGCCGACAGCTGGGCGATGCCCTGGTGGAGTCGCCGGCGTGAAGATCACCTTCGTCAAGCCGAACATAGGCCGCCTGGAGCACAGCCTCTACGTCGACGAGGGTCGCATGGAGCCGCTGCAACTCGGCGTCCTCGCCGGCCTGACGCCGCCCGACGTGGAGTGCGTGCTGTACGACGATCGCATCGAGCCGATCCCCTACGACGAGCAGACCGACCTGGTCGCCATCACGGTCGAGATCTACACCGCGCGGCGCGCCTACGAGATCGCGGCCGAGTACCGCCAGCGCGGCGTGCCAGTCGTCCTGGGCGGCTTCCATCCGACGCTGATCCCAGAGGAGTGCAGCCGGTACGCCGACTCGATCTTCATCGGCGACGCCGAGCTCTCCTGGCACCAGGTCGTCGAGGACGCCCGGCGCGGCCGACTGCAGCCCGTCTATCGCGCTCCCCCGGGCATCCCGCAGCTCGGCGGCGTGAAGCCGCACCGCGAGATCTTCGCCGGCAAGGGCTACCTGCCCGTCACGCTGATGCAGTTCAGCCGCGGCTGCCGCTTCCGCTGCGACTTCTGCGCCATCAGCGTCTTCTTCGAGCACCGCCACCACACGCGCAGCCCGAGCGAAGTCGTGACGGAGATCGAGGACCAGGAGCGGCGCTTCGTCTTCTTCGTCGACGACAACCTGCTCTCGGACCACGCGGCGGCCAAGCGCTTCCTGCGCGCGCTCGTCCCGCTGCGCATCCGCTGGGTCTCGCAGGCCTCGCTCGACATGACCGACGATCCCGAGCTGATGGATCTCCTGGTGGAGAGCGGATGCATCGGCAACGTGATCGGCTTCGAGTCCATCGATCCCGGGAACCTGAGGAGCATGCGCAAGGGGCCGAACCTGCAGAAGGGCGGCTGGGATCGCTACGAGCGGCGCTGCGAGATCCTGCGCGAGCACCACCTCCAGACGTGGGCGGCCTTCACGCTCGGCCATGACGGCGACACACAGGCATCCATCGAAGAGACCCTGGAGTTCGCGCTGCGCAACCGCTTCTGCTTCGCGGCCTTCAACATCCTGATGCCCTATCCCTCGACTCCGCTGTACGAGCGGCTGCGGCGCGAGGGGCGCCTCCTGTGGGACGGGAAGTGGTGGCTGCACCCCGAGTACCGCTTCAACCACGCCGCCTTCGTCCCGCGCAACATGAGCCCGCAGGAGCTGACCGAGGCCTGCTGGAACTGCCGGCGGCGCTGGAACACGCCGTGGTCGATCTTCACGCGCATGTGGGACTTCCGGACCCACCTGAGCTCGCCGACCCGGCTCGGCGTGTACCTGAAGTACAACCCGCTCTACGGCCGCGAGGCGCTGCGCAAGCAGGGAATGCTGTTCGGCCTCTTCCGTTCCTCTGTCGACACGCGCGCGAGCGCCGAGCGCGGCGCGGATCCCCGCGACACAGTTCGTGTGCGATCGATGCCACAGCGATTTCCCGGCCATATCGAGCGCTCGGCGCGAGCAGTGCTCCCCAAGGGGGTCACCAACCCATGAAACGCCGCCTGCGCATCGCGCTGATCTCGCCCAAGGGTCCGCTCTACCGCCGGCGCGGCGGGATCTTTCGCCAGAGCCTGCGCTACATGCCGCTGACGCTGCCGACGCTCGCGTCGCTCGTGCCGGCGGAGCTCGGCGCGGAGATCACCTGCATCGACGAAGGCATCCAGGACGTGGGTCCCGAGCTCGACGCCGATCTCGTCGCGATGACGGTGATCACCGGCAGCGCGCCGCGCGCGTACGAGCTCTCGGCGCGCTTCCGCGCCCGCGGTATTCCCGTCGTGCTCGGAGGGCCGCACCCGACGCTCGTGCCCGACGACGCACGAGGGCACGCCGACAGTGTGGTCGTCGGATACGCGGAAGAGGAATGGCCGAGGCTCCTGCGCGATCACGCGTCGGGATCGCTCGCTCCGCTCTACGTGCAGTCGAAGGGCTTCGCTCTCGGCGGATATCCGCTGCCCGACCGCAGCGTGCTGCCGCGGCGGAAATACCTGACCGCGAACGTGTTCGAGGCCACACGCGGTTGCGTGCACAGCTGCGAGTTCTGCGTCGTCCCCTCCGCTTGGGGCAGGAAACCGTTCCACAAGCCGATCGCCGAGGTCGTGCGCGACATCGCCGAGCGGCGCGCGCGGAGCGCCATCTTCGTCGACCTCAACCTCGTCGCCGACCCCGGGCACGCGGCGCTCTTGTTCGAGGCGCTGGTGCCGCTGCGAATCGGCTGGTATGGATTGGCGACCACGCTCCTGTGCGACGACGTGGCGCTCCTCGATCTCGCGGCGCGGAGCGGATGTCGCGGCCTGTTGATGGGCTTCGAGACCTTGTCCGCGAGCGACCTGCGCGGCGCGGGCAAGGGCTTCAACGATCCTTCCGGCTACGCGCGCGTGGTCGAGATGCTGCACGCGCGCGGCATCGCGCTCCAAGGCTGTTTCGTGTTCGGGTTCGACGGCGACGGCCCGGAGGTCTTCGCCGAGACGGCGCGCTTCGCGGTCGAGATCGGCATCGATCTGCCGCGCTTCGCGATCGCGACTCCGTTCCCGGGGACGCCGCTGTACGAGCGGCTCGCGGCCGAAGGACGCCTGCTCACTCGCGACTGGAGCCTGTACGACGGGCAGCACGCCGTGTTCCGTCCGGCGCGCATGTCGGCGCGCGATCTCGAAGCAGGAACGAGCGAGGCCTGGAACATCGCGTACGCCTGGAAGGCGATCGCGTCGCGTCTCGCGCGTTCCGCCGCGAAGCCGCACGTGGCGCTGCTGACGAACCTCGGCTACCGCTACTACGCGCGGCGGCTCGAGCGCTTCTACACCTGCGACGTGCCCGTGTCCGTCATCGAGTCGCATCGATCCCCGCGCGCGTCCGAGTGGACCGGCGCGCGTGCCTGAAGCCTCCGTATGCTGCAGACACCGCGTAGCTTCCGCGTCACGATCGTGCATCCGTGCGTGGGCCGCCGGCTCGGCGCCGAGCGCTACCTGCGCACGTGGATGATGGAGCCGATCCCGGCCGCGATGATCGCGGCGCTGCTGCCTCCCGAGGTCGAGCGGCGCTTCTACGACGACCGTGTCGAGGCGCTCCCTTACGACGAGCCGACCGATTTGGTCGCCATCAGCGTCGAGACGTACACCGCGCGCCGCGCGTACGAGATCGCGTCGGAATACCGCCGGCGCGGCGTGCCGGTCGTGATGGGCGGCTTCCACGCCACGCTGTGCCCGGACGAGGTCGAGCGCTACTGCGAGTCGATCGTCATCGGCGAGGCCGAAGGCGTCTTTCCCGAGCTCGTCGACGACTACCGGCACGGGACGCCGCGCAAGCGCTACCAGTCGTCCGAGCGGCCCGCGCTCGTTCACGATCCCGACCGCTCGATCTTCGAGGGCAAGGGCTATCTCCCGATCCGTCTGGTCGAGTTCGCGCGCGGCTGTCGCTTCCGATGCGAGTTCTGCGCCGTGCAGTCGTACTTCGGCGCGAGCCACCGACACCGACCGGTCGACCGCGTCGTCGACGAGGTGCTGCGCGTGCGCCGCCCGGGTCAGATGGTGTTCTTCATCGACGACAACATCACCTCGGACATCGACCAGGCGAAGGAGCTCGCGCGCGCGTTGATGCCGCACAGGATCCGCTGGGTGAGCCAATCCGCGATCCAAGTCGCGCACGACGACGAGGCGCTGGAGCTCTTCCGCGCGAGCGGCTGCCAGGGGCTCCTGCTCGGACTGGAGTCCTTGGAGGAAGATACGCTGCGCCAGATGAACAAGGGCTTCAACCTGATGAAGGGCGGACCTTCGCAGGCGCTCGCCAACATGCGGCGGCACGGGCTGCGGGTCTACGGCACGTTCGTGTTCGGGTACGAGCACGACACACCCGAGCGCGTCGCGAAAGTGGTCGAGTTCGCCTGCGGCGAAGGTCTCTTCATCGCGGCCTTCAACCACATCACGCCCTTCCCCGGGACCCCGCTCTACGCGCGCCTGCGCGACGAGGGGCGCCTGCTCTACGACGCGTGGTGGCTCGACCGAGAGTACCGCTACAACATGATCCCGTTCCGCCCGCACGGGATGAGCCCCGCCATGCTCGCATCGGAGTGCATCGCGGCGCGCCGCTCCTTCTACTCGTGGCCGAGCATCCTCCGCCGCGGGGCGCAGCGCGTGAACTGGAGGAGCCCGTCGATGCTGGCGAACTTTGCGGTGATCAACGCCATGCATCGCAGCGACGTGGACGGACGCAACGGGCTGCCGCTGGGAGACCGCAACTGGAACGGGACGTTGATCGAGGCCGCGTCATGATCGCGAAGGCCCCGAAGACCCCCCCGACGGCCCTGCCGACGGTCCATCGGTTCGAGCGCGCGCTCGCGGAGGACGATGCCGCGATACGCGCGCTCTTGCGCCGCCATCCGATGCCGGGGCGCGTGCGGGTGACGCTCGAGCGCGAGCCGAGCTTCGGGCTCGGCTCCGCCGTGGACGGCGAGCGCACGCACGTCTTCGTGCTGCGCGAGCCCGAGACAGGGCGGGTGCTCGGCATGGCGCAGCGATCGGTGTCGAGCGCCTGGATCGACGGGAGGCCGCAGCTCGTGGGATACCTCTCGCACATGCGCCGCGACGAGGATCGCCCCCTGGCGCGCGGCGTCGCGGCCGCTGGATTCGCCGCCTGCGAAGCCTCGCGCTGCGCCGACGAGCTCCCCTTCGACGTCACGAGCATCCTGGCCGAGAACACGCGAGCGCGGCGCTTGCTCGAGAGCGGGTTGCCGGGGCTCCCGACGTACGAGCATCTCTGCCGCTACCGGACGTTCGCGATCGACGTGCGCGCCGCGCGCAAGCTCTCGCCGGCGCGCTCGAGGGGGACACAGTCGCTCGAGATCCGCCGCGCGGTCGACGCGGATGCGCCTGCGATCGCGAGCTTCCTCCAGCGCCGCCTCTCGCACCATGCGTTCGCGCCGGTCTGGACGGAGGCGGATCTGCTCTCGCCGATCCGCTCGCGCGGGCTCACGTTAGACCGCTTCTTCCTCGCCTTGCGCAGCGGAAAGCTCGTCGGCTGCTCGGCTCTCTGGGATCAGCGCGCGTTCAAGCAGGTGGTCCTGCACGGATACACCCTCGGCGTCCCGCTCGTGCGCATGCTCCTAGCACCCGTGCTGCGACGCTTGACCACTTGGCGCCTGCCCGCGATCGGGAGCGCCTTGAGGATGGCCTTCCTCTCCCACGCTGCCGTCGACGCGGAAGACCCCGAAGCTCTGTTCGCGCTCGTGCGCGCCGTCGCGCGCGCCCCCGAGTGCAAAGAGCTCGACCTCCTGCTCGTTGGTTTCGCGGCAGCCCATCCACTCGCTGCAGTGATCCAAGCGGAGATCCGACCGCGCGCAGTCGAGAGCCTCCTGTACACGGTGCATCCGGCGGGGACGCAACACATCGATGTGCACGCCGGCCCGGGAGTTCCGCACTTCGAGGCTGCGCGGCTGTGAAGGGCGAGCTCATCCTGCGCCGGGATCTCGGGAGCGCGGAGCGGCGCGCGATGCTCGCGCTCCTGACGCGCCACTTCGAGGGCGTCGACCCGGCGCAGTTCGAACGCGATCTCGACGAGAAGGAATGGGTGGTGAGGATCACCGACGAGCGCGGCGCGCTGGCGGGCTTCTCGACCTTCGTCGTGGAGCGCTGCACGTGGCGCGGCGAGGAGCTCGCGGTCGTGTTCTCCGGCGACACGATCGTCGACCGACGCGCGTGGCGCAGCTCGGCGCTCAGCCGCACGTGGGTCCGCTCCGTGTGGGACGTTCACGCCGCCGATCCGCGCGGCCGCCTCGTCTGGCTCCTGTTGACTTCCGGGATCCGCACGTACCGTTTCCTGCCGGTGTTCTGGCGCGAGTTCTTCCCGTGCTTCCACTCGCCCACGCCAGTGCCTCGACGCGAGCTGATGCACGAGCTCGCGCGCCGGCGCTACGGCGCTCGCTTCGATGCACAGCAGGGCATCGTGCGCCTCGCGCACGCGCAGGTGCTCCGGCCCGAGCTCTGCGCGATCCCAGCGGAGCGCCGATCGGATCCTCACCTCGCGTTCTTCGCGGGCGCGAATCCCGGTCACGTGCGCGGGGACGAGCTGGTGTGCTTGACGGAGCTCTCCGAGTCCAACCTGACCGGAGCAGGGCGGCGGATGGCCGGCGCCGAGCGGCCGGCGGAAACCTCCCGAGTCTGATGCTCGCTCGCGTGGCCAACACGATCTGGTGCGCCGCGAACCGCGGCCGGCACGCTCGATTCCTGCGCGCGTTGGACGATCCGA
Source organism: uncultured Planctomycetaceae bacterium (assembly GCA_964413535.1). Classification (GTDB taxonomy): domain Bacteria; phylum Planctomycetota; class UBA1135; order UBA1135; genus CAYPTB01. The sequence continues at coordinate 29,599 of CAYPTB010000047.1, forward strand.
TGCGAGCGCAGGAGGACGTCCTGCGCCGCATCCTCACGCGCAACGTGCGATCGGAGTACGGCCGCCGGTTCGAGTTCGCGAGGCTCGCGTCGATCCACGACTTCCAGCGCGCCGTTCCGCTCACGACCTACGACGACTACGACGCGGACTTGGCCAGGGTCCGCCGCGGAGACCAGGGGGTCCTGACGGCCGAGCGCGTCGATCGCCTCGTCCCGAGCAGCGGCTCGTCCGCAGCGCGCAAGCTGATCCCGTATACCCGAGCACTCCGCGCAGAGATGCAGCGCGCGATCGGACCGTGGGTGGTCGACCTCATGCGGCGAGGCGAACTCCGACGCGGCCGCGCGTACTGGTCGATCTCGCCCGCCCTGAAGGAAGAGCCGTCCGACGTACCGGTCGGGTTCGAGGACGACAGCGACTACGCTGGCCCTTGGTTGAAACATGCGGTCGATGCGACCCTCGCGGTTCCGGCGCGCGTGAGGCACTTGGAGGACGTCGAGGCGTTCCGGTACGCGACGTTGTTCTTTCTGCTCCGCGCGCGCGATCTGGCGCTCGTCTCCGTCTGGCATCCCTCGTTCCTCACGCTGCTCCTCGACGAGATCCCGAGGCACTGGGAGGAACTCGTCGACGACGTGCGGCGAGGGGTGTGCAGCCTGCCGCGCGCGGCGAACCCGCGACATGGCGCGCTCTTCCAGCGGGAGTTCAGGCCGCTTCCAAGACGCGCGCGCGAGCTCGAAGCCGCGGGACCCGACTCGCTCGCGAGCATCTGGCCGCGCCTGGCGCTCGTGAGCTGTTGGACGGACGGCCCCGCGAGGCACGCGGTCGATCGAGTGCGACGTCTCCTGCCCGAGGTCGAGATCCAAGGCAAGGGATTGGTCGCCACGGAGGCGTTCATCTCGCTGCCGTTCGCGGGCTTGCACCCGATTGCGATTCGAAGCCACTTCTTCGAGTTCGTCGACGCCGACGGTCGCGTGCGAACGGCTGGGGAGCTCGAGTGTGGCGCCGAGTACTCCGTCGTGGTCACGACGGGCGGAGGACTGTACCGCTACCGACTGCGCGACCGTGTGCGGGTCGACAGACACGTGGCTCGCACGCCGTCACTCGAATTCGTCGGCAAGGAGGACGGCATCGTCGACCTGTGCGGCGAGAAGCTCTCGGACAGCTTCGTCTCGGGCGTGCTCGAGCGCGTCCTGCGCTCGGCGCACATCGAATCTTCGTTCGCCATGCTCGCACCGTGCGACTCGAGAGGGCCCGGGTACGTGCTCTTCATCGAGACGCCACTCGCTTCGTCGCTCGGGATCGCCCGCGAGCTCGAGAACGAATTGCGCGCCAATCCACACTACGCCTGGTGCGCGGACCTCGGACAGCTCGTGCCCGCGCGCGTGTTCACGGTCTCTTTCGGCGCGCATGCGACCTACGTCGCTCATCGCTGCGCCGGGGGGCGAAAGCTCGGCGACGTGAAGCCCGTTTCGCTCAGCGCCGAGTCCGGATGGGAGAGGCGTTTCCACGGTCGGTGGTGCGACGAGCGACCGCACGCGCAAACATCCGCAGCGGACGTTTCGCGCTGAACTAGGAGAGATGGTGCGCCCCCTCGCAGCGGGCGCTCGGCCGCCGGGCCTCCCAACTTGACATCCGCAGGGCGAGACCTACGGTCGTCGGGGTGGCTGGGGAGGAGAGGGGAGGGCTCCTCGCCGTGCTCGAGCGCGAGCCTACGAGCCCGCGCGGAGTGGACCCGAGCGTTCCGCGCGAGCTCGAGCGCGTCGTACTGCACTGCATCGAGAAGGACCCCGCCGATCGATACGCTTCGGCGTCGGCGCTCGCAGACGACCTCGACCGCTTCCTCGCCGGCGAGCCCGTGGAAGAGTGCTGTGGGCCGACTCGGTGTTGCTGCGCCCCGCCCTGGCGCGTCCGCTGGGCCATCACCTGATCTTTCTCTCCGCAATCGCGATCCTGGGGTTGATCGTCGGGCATCAAGTGCGTCGAGCGCGCTCCCTGTCCCGTCACATTCGCTAGCTCTGGCGAAGCAGACTCCTGCGCGGGTGATCGAGGTGAGGCGGTCGCGTGCGTGCTTCTGCCATACTGGCCCCATGGCAGGGCTGGTCGACGGACGCGGTGCGACGATCCGACGACGAGCAAGCCGCGCGCGACGCACGCAACTCGCATCGATCGAGCGGCGCGCGTTCATCGGCCTCGTGGGCGGGTGGCTCCTCGCGACCACGAGCTGCGGCGGGAAGGACCTCCCCGAGGAGATCCTCGAGCTCGCTCGCGATCCCGCGCGCACGACCTATATGGAGCGGCCGGATCGGGACGCGCTCGCGGGGGTCCTCCTGCGCGGAGAGGACGTCGCGCACTGGGAGCCCTTCGCCGGCCTCGACGGCGAGCCGAGCGACGCCGAACGCGCTGCATTCCTCGCGCACGCGCGAGCCCTGGGCGACCACGTCGAGATCGACGGCGTTTCGGGCGGTTTCGGGACGCTCGTCGAGGGCGTCGAGCCGGGAACTGTGGTCCACCTCTCCGCTCGAGCGCACCCCGTCGGGCTCGCGCCGGGGCCCGGCCGCAAGAAGGCGCGGATCACGCTCACCGAGTTCAGCGAACGACCGTCGAGCTTCGCTCCGAAGGAGCTCGGTCGCGTCCTCGTCGCGCAAACGCGCGCGCCCGCGACCTACGGCGACGGCGTCGATCGAGAGACCTCGCTGCTCGTTCGCACTTCTCCGGAGACGCGCGTGCTCGGCGTCTTCCTGACCCTCGACCTGTCGCCTTTCTATCCCGACGCGCGTGTCGCGTGGAGCGACATCCGCCTGACGGAGTCCGCGCCCGTCGACCACCTGCGCGCCGCGTGCAAGGACCCGGACTTCGATCTCGAAGCGGGCGCGCCCGTCGGCGCGTTCACGCTCGGGTGCGTGCGTCGCCCCGCGCTGGCGATGCTCGCCGGCGAGCGGGTCCGTGTTGCCACGAACATCCCCGAGGACGCGGAGGCCTTCGAGGTCTGGCTCGGGCTCGCCCCGCAGCGCTTCTCGCGCGACGGTGAGAGCGCGCGGCTCTCCGTAGCGTTCGATGGAACCTCCGGCGGCTCCCTTCCCCTCCTCGAGCACGAGCTGGAGAGCCGCTCACCCGGCATGGAGCGCTGGAAGCGCGTCGTCGCCACGATCCCGCCGGAGCTCCGCGGGCGGCGCGTCGACCTCTGCTTCGAAGCCGCGTCCGATCCCGAATCCACGCAGGTCGCGGTCTTCGGCGCACCGCGCTTCGTCCGAGCGCGCCCGGAGCGTCCGGGACCGAACGTCCTGCTCGTCTCGATCGACACGCTGCGCGCTGACCGCGTCGGAGCCTACGGTGGGCCAGCGGGAACGACGCCGCGGCTCGACGAGCTCGCGGGGCGCTCGGTCGTCCACGAAGAAGCTTGGTCCACGGCGCCCTACACGCTGCCCTCGCACGTGAGCCTCTTGACCGGGCAGATGCCGGGGGTGCATGGCGTGCAGCGGCCGGGCGAGCGCATCGATCCCCTGCGGAGCCCGTTGCTCTCCGAGCTCCTGCGCGAGCGCGGCTGGGTCACGGGCGCCTTCACGGGCGGCGGCCTCGTCGATCCGACCTTCGGTTTCGGGCGCGGCTTCCAGCGCTACGGCACGATCGACACCGTCGTCGACCTCGACTCCGCGCGCATCCGGGGAGTCCTCGACGCTCGGCCCGATCGCGACCTCGCGCTCGTCGAGGACAATTCTCTCCCCTCCGTGATCGAGTGGATCGAGCGCCACGCCGACGAGTCCTTCTTCCTCTTCTTCCACACCTACCAGGTGCACGAGTACGACCCGCCGGCGGAGCACCTGGCGGCGCTCGGCTTCGCGCCCAAGGGACCGGCCGATCGCGCGATCCACGTGCTGCGCACGGAGCATGGAACGCCGACGGACGACCAGCGGCGGCGCCTGTTCGAGCTCTACGACGCGGCGCTCCACTGCGCGGACGCCGCGGTCGGCGAGATCCTCGACGCGCTCGAGAGACTCGGCCTGTCCGACGACACGATCGTCGTCGTGACGTCCGACCACGGTGAGGAGATCGGCGAGCGCGGAACCGTGAACCACGGCCACTCGCTGCACCAGGAGATCCTGCACGTGCCGCTGTTCGTCCACGTGCCGGGTCGTCCTGCCGGCCGGTCGAGCACGCCGGTTTCCATCGCCGACGTCGCCCCCACGATCCTCGACGCGCTCGACCTGCCGCTCCCGCCGCTCGTCCAGGGTCGCAGTCTCCTGCGCGATGCGGAGGAGCGCCCCGTCTTTGCGCAGGTCGACAACTTCGTCACCGGGCTCGCCATGCGCGAGGGCCGCACGAAGACGATCGTGGGGCTCGCCAATCGCGTCCCGGAAACCTGGGAGGAGGGCGCCATCGAGCGCACGTTCGACCTGGCGGCGGATCCGCGCGAGCTCGTGCCGCGCGCGCCCGTGCCGGAGCGCGTGCAGCGCGTGATCGCGTTCGGCCGCGAGCTCCTCGAGCTGCAGAGCACGCTGGGCACGAGCTCGCGATCGTTGGAGCCCCTCGACGACGCCGCGCGCGCGCGCATCTCGGAGCTTGGCTACGCGTTCGAGGAGTAGGGCCCCCGCCGGGCCGTTCGGAGGTCGTCGCCTTGCCATGCTTCGTGACAACGACAAGGCTCTACTATGCGCCTCGCCGCCGATCGAGCGTGTTTCGTTCCACGCTGAGGTCCAACTGCGCGTCGAAGTGCACCAGGCCTCGCAGACATCCAGGCATCATTGGACGCTCGCGGGCGGGCACGCGAGCTGGACGCGGAACTTGCTGCCCTTGCCGGGCGTGCTCTCGACGTGGACCGTGCCGCGCATGACGCTCACCAGGTGCTTGACGATCGAGAGGCCGAGCCCCGTTCCGCCCATCTCGCGCGAGCGCGCCTTGTCGACGCGGTAGAAACGCTCGAAGATGCGCTCGACTTCGCCGGGCGGGATGCCGATCCCGCTGTCGCGCACTTCGGCCCAGCCCACGTCGCCGCTGCGGCCGACCTGGACCTCGATGCGGCCGCCCACGGGCGTGTACTTGATCGCGTTGTCGAGCAGATTGCCCACGACCTGGATCAGACCGTCGCGGTCGCCTTCCACGACCACGGGCTCGGGGGCGCGCGCGTAGACGAGCTCCTGCTTGCGCACCTTCGACTCGGGTTCGTGCTCACGAACGACCTCGGCGACGACGCCGCGCAGGTCGACGGAGACGAGCGTCGCCTCGCCCTCCTGCGCCTCGATGCGCGCGAGGCTCAACAGATCCGTGACGAGGTGCACGAGCCTCTGGACGTGGTGGTCGATCTTGCGCAGGAAGCGCTCGTTGTTCTGCTCGTCGTGCAGCGCGCCCGACAAGAGTGTCTCGACGTAGCCGTGGATGGCCGTCAACGGCGTCTTGAGCTCGTGCGACACGTTGGCGACGAAGTCGCGCCGGATGCGCTCGAGACGGCGCAGCTCGCTCACGTCGTGCAGCACGATCACCACGCCGCGCGCCCCTCCGCCCCGGAACGGCGCCGCGTGCGCGTCGAGCAACGTCTCCCCCTCTTCGCCGATGACGGAGAGCTCGCGCCGCGCGAGCCCGCTCGACTCCTGCGCCTCGCGCAACAGCTCGCCGAGCCCGGGCACGCGCACGTGCTCCCACAGCCTTCCTTCCAACGCGCGGTCCGCGTCGCCCACGAGCAGCTCGCGCGCCGCACGATTGCTGAAGAGCACGCGATCCTCGCCGTCGACCGCGACGACGCCCTCGATCATTCCCGCGAGCACGGCGCGCAGTCGCGCCTGTTCCGCCGAACTCGCCGCGAGCCGCCGCGTGAGCGCCGCCGCGAGCTCGTTCAACGCCCTCCCGAGGGCGCCGATCTCGTCGCCGGGCAGGTCGCGGGCGCGCGCTGCGTGGTCGCCCCGGCCGAGGGCCTCCGCGGTGCGCGTCATGGCCGCGATGGGCCGCGCGATCCGCCGCGCTGCGTACAGACCGCCCAACACCGCGGCGAGCGCGCCGAGCAGCGTTCCCCACACGACGACGCGGCTCATCTGGTCCACGCGCTCGTGCACGGTGTCGAGCGGCAAGGCCGCGCGGATCACGCCGACGGGCTCCCCGTCCACCTCGATCGCGCGCGCGACGTAGCTCATCTCGCGCCCGATCGACGTGCTCTTGCGCTCCTCGCGGCCGAAGTCCTCGAGGTAGGCCTGCTTGACCTCTCGGCGATCCGCGTGGTTCTCCAGCAGGCGCGACTCGGCGTGCGTCTCCCCGATCACGGTGCCGTCGTGGCGGATCCAGGTGAGCCGGATCCCCGTCTCGCGTCCGAGGCGCTGGAACTCCTCCTCGAAGCGCAGGACGTCCGGAGCGGACAGGTCCGCGCGGGCGTACGGCGCCAGCAAGAGGCACGTGTTCTGGAGCGTCTGCTCGAGCTCCACGCGCAGGTCGCGCGTGAGCTGGTGGCGCAGGAGCAGACCGATGAAGAGCGCCGCGAGCAGCGCGATCGCTGCGTGCGACGTGGCGAGCTTCCAGTAGAACGACGAGCGCGGGAAGCTCAGTCGCGGCACTTGTAGCCGACTCCCCGGACCGTGACGATCTGGTCGCCCGCTTCCCCGAGCTTCTTGCGCACCGCGCTCACGTGCACGTCCACGTTGCGCTCGAGGATGTAGCCCTCGCCGTCCGTCAGGATGTCCACCAGGTCGCTGCGCGGGAAGACCCGCCCCGGCCGCGTGAAGAGCGCCCACAGGAGCCTGAACTCCGCGCGCGTGAAGGGCACGATCTCGTCCTTGACCGAGACCTCGTGCCGCTCCGAATCGAGCACGACCTGGCCGCGCTCGATCCGCGCCTGGCGCCGCCCCTGCTCGCGCACGGCCGTCCGCCGCAAGAGCGCCCGCACGCGCGCCACGAGCTCGCGCGGGCTGAAGGGCTTCGGCACGTAGTCGTCGGCGCCGAGCTCGAGACCGACGACGACGTCGGTCTCCTCCGAGCGCGCCGTGAGGATGATCAGCGGGATCGCCTCGGTCGTCGGCTCGTCGCGCAGGCGCCGGCAGACCTCGAGCCCGTCCATGCCGGGCAGCATGATGTCGAGCAGCACGATGTCCGGCGCGCGGGTCGCCGCGTCGCGCAGCCCCGTCTCGCCGTCCTTGGCCACCAGCACGCGATAGCCCTCGCGCTCCAGGTTGTATTGGACGAGCTCGGCGATGTCCGGCTCGTCCTCGATCACGAGGACCGTCTCTTTCGACATGGATCGTCTCGGCGGCGCGTCCCCCACGTCCATGCGGGGAACGGCTTTCGTCCTACTTGGGTTCGACGCGCGCGATTGTCGTCGCACCGAAGCGCTGGCTACCAGACTGGATCCGCAATCCATTCGCACTTCACCTCCGCTTGATCGAATCTGAATCCTCCGGCGCAGCCTTGGAGCGCGCGAGCTCGGCGTTCAGCCGCGCGGGCAGTCCCGGGCCCTCGAACACGAGCGCGGTGTAGAGCTGGACGGCTGCGCAGCCCGCGTCCAGGAGCTCCTCCACCTGCCACGCGGCGTAAATCCCGCCCACGCCGATCACCGGCACCCTCCCGGCGGCGGCGCCGAGCACCACCCCGATCTTTTCGCGCGCGAGGGGCCACAACGGCCGTCCGGACATGCCGCCGGTTTCCCCCGGATCGCGAGAGAGCCCGACTCGCGTCGTGGTGGTGTTCGTAGCGATGATGCCGGCGATCCCGAGCGAGACGGCGAGCTCCACCGCCTCCGCCAGCGCCTCGTCCTCGAGATCGGGTGCGAGCTTGAGCAGCACGGGCGTCCCTCGGGCCGCCGCGATGCAGGCCGGTAGGAGCTCTTCGAGGAAGCGGCGTTCCTGGAGCTGTCGCAACCCGGGCGTGTTGGGCGACGACACGTTGAGCGTGAAGTAGTCGGCGAGCCCCGCGAGCCGCGTGAGCGACGTCGTGTAGTCGCCCGTCGCTTCCTCGAGCGGCGTGACCTTGCTCTTGCCCACGTTCACGCCGACGGGAACGGACGGCCACGCCCCGCTCGAGCGCAGGCGCGCCAGCCGCTGCGCGAGCTTCGCGCTGCCCGCGTTGTTGAAGCCCGCGCGATTGACGAGCGCACGATCCTCGACGATGCGGAACATGCGCGGCTTCCGATTCCCCGGCTGGGCGTGCGCCGTGACCGTCCCGATCTCGACGAACCCGAACCCGAGTCGCGGCCAGAAGGAGAGCGCGACTCCGTCCTTGTCGAGCCCCGCCGCGAGCCCGATCGGACTCGCGAAGGAGAGCCCGCACACCTCGCGCGCGAGGGACGGCGGTGGAACCGCCGACGCGAGCGATCCCCACAGCTTGGGCGCGGCCCCGAGCGCCGCGAGTATGAGCTCGTGCGCGCGGTCCGCGCCGAGCGCGAAGAGCAGCGGGCGAGCGACGCGATAGGCCAGGTTCGACACGCAAGCGTTCCCTGTTCCAGCCCCGTGTGGCGGCTTCCGGCAGGAACCCCGGGCCGGCGCTGCGCGCGCACTCTACTGCCCGCGCGGGCGTCGATCGAGACTTCGAACTACCTCGCGTAGAACTCGCGCAGCGGTGCGGCGTGCTCGTCTCCCACCATGTCGCCGGTGCGGCCGTGCTCGGGCGCGCGCGCGTCGTCGAAGACGAAGCAGGTCTGATCGCCCTCGACGATCACCTGCTGGCTCCCGCCGGAGAGGACTTGCACCTCGACGCGGCCCTGCGCGACGCAGATGCAGGTGCCCTTGCCCTCGAACACCTCGATGGCGAGCACGGTGCCGACGATGCGGATCTTGGCGTGGGGCGTGGAGACGACGAGCGGGCGTGAGCAACCGGGCTTGCGCTCGAGTTGGACGGCTCCGCGATCGAGCGCGTACTCGAGCTCGCACGTCGGGTCCAGAGCTTGGTCGTCCAGGGTGCGCTCGTCGGGAAGCTCCAGCCTGCTGAAGGGGGACAAGCCCAGGCGCAACTCGCCTCGGAGCTCGAGCTCCGCGCCCTCCTCGTAGCAGCCGACGCAGTTCGCCGTCTCGATCTCTTTCGCGAGGCTCGCGAGGTTGGCCGTCTGGACGCGTTGGTCGTTCACCGCGAAGGACCGGCCGATGTGCCGGACCTTCCACCCGCGGAGCGTGTCGACGATCGGAGGATCCCGACGCTCCGTGCCGCCCGGGTCGCGCGTCCCGATCACGAGCCAGGCGACGGCGGCCGCGGCCGCCGCGAAGCCGAGGGCGACCTGCCACGGGTAGGGTCCCGAGCGCAGGGCTCGCGGGGCGGACCTCGGATCCTCGCGCGAGGGACCGCGCGGGGCCGGAGCCGTGCGGACCTCGGACCCGAACCGACCCGAGACGAAGCGCCGCGCGAGCCCGGCCCGGAACTCGGGGCGGGCGGGGGCGGCGAGCGGGTGCTTCCTCAGGCGGTCTTCGAGCATGGACGAGCCGGTCGTACGGGTGTCGTAAAGACCGTGTGACCCGCCGCGGGCCGCTTCTTTCCCCGCGAAACGCGCGCGGAGCTCGGCCTCGAAGTCCGCTCGCGGTCTCGGGGCCGGGAGCCTGCGGGCGAGCTCGCGCTCGAGCTCCGGGTCGTCTCGATCGGGCCGCCCTGCCTCCATATCAGGCCTCATCGGGGGTCTCGAGCTCCATCGCGCGGCGCAGGACCTCGAGGGCGCGCGAGTAGCGCTTGCGGACCGCGATGTCGTTGCGCCCGAGGATCCGGCCGATCTCCTCGAACGACAGCCCCTCGTAGACCCGCAGGAGCACGGTCATGCGCATGCCCTCGGGCAGCGCGTCGACGGCGGCGCGCACGCTCTCTGCCGCTTCCGCTGCTTCGAGGTCGTCCTCCGGGCGCGGCGTCGCAGCGGGGAGCTCGAGGCCCAGGCCGTCCTCGTCGACGCGATCGACGCTCTGTTCCAGTAGGGAATCGCGATGGCGGCGCGAGCGCCAGAAGTCGCGCAGCTTGTTGGCGGCGACGGTGAAGACCCACGGCCGCAGCTCGCGCGCGGGGTCGTACTTCGGGAAGCCCTGGTAGAGCTGCAGGAAGATGTCCTGCGTGAGGTCCTCGGCCAGGGACTCCGAATCGACCAGCCTCCGCACGAAGCCGAAGACGCGGTCGAAGTAGGCGTCGAAGAAGAGCTCGAGGGCGGCGGGGTCGCGCGCGGGGAGGCGCTCCAGGACCGAGCGGGCGAGCTCGGGATGGAGGTCCGGTTCCGAGGCCGAGGCATCGGTGAGCTCGGTTTCCGTCATGATTCGGGGCCACCCGGGGCGAAGGGCCGGGAAGGCGGGGGAGGACCACCCTAAACGGTGAATGGGGGCCACGCCAAAGGGGGCGGGTCGCGGCGCAGTAGCATGCGGCGGAGCGGAGCATGATCCACGTCGCACTCGTTCTGGTCCAGGCTCTGGCGGTCGCGGACGACCCGGGGAAACGGAGCATTCCCGAGCTCGGTCTCTCCTTCGACCTGCGCGGGCTGGCCGAGCTCGCGCCGCTCGAGAGCTACGGCGACTTGCTCGCCGCCTGGGAGGGGCAGGTCGAGCAGTCGATGGTTCACGTGCAGATCGTGTCGCGAGAGACCGCGCGCGGGATCACGGAGCCCGAGGACGTGACCGACATGCTCGCCCCGCGGACGCTCGACGACCTCCTGCGCGCGCAGCCGAGCGGGGGCAAGAAGCCGAAGGACGCGGAACCTCGCCCGGCCTACCTGTGGCCGGGGCCCTACGGCTTCGTTCCCTACGCCTCGATCGTGTCGACGCGCATCCGCATCACGGCGGAGCGGGTCTACGACGCGCACGTGCTGGGCGGCGTCCTGGCCGACCGCTACTACGCGGTGCAGGTCGAGTGCAAGCCGCCGCTCGGAGCGCAGGGGAACGCGCTCGTGCACGACTTCCTGCGGAACGGGATCCGCTACGAGGGGCCGCTGCGCGATCCCGAGTGGACCGACGAGGAGGTGAAGCGGCGCTGGTTGGCCGAGACGCGGCCCGAGATGCACGGGGAGCTGAAGAAGCCGATCCGGACGGAGCACTTCATCGTGCTCGGCAACTCGTCGGGTGGCGACCTGTTCGCGAAGAAGATGGAGGAGTTCTACGACGCGATCCGGAAGGTCTACCCGTTCGACGAGGTGCCGGGCCGCAAGCTCATGCCGGTCTTCATCTTCCTCACGTCCGACCAATACCACGACTTCCTCGAGGATCGCGGGATGACGCGCAAGGAGGCGGAAGCGACCGCGGGCGTCGCCATGAGCGACCTGTACTCGTCGGTGTACGAGGCGCCGGGCGATCCCGTGCACCTGCACGAGGCGACGCACCAGGTCTTCAGGAATCGGCTGCGTCTCGGCGGCGGCGGATCGTGGTTCCAGGAGGGCGTCGCGGAGTACATGTCGACGCGCTCGTCGGAGCGGCGCTCCTACGCGAAGGGCCGCGCGAAGGACGGGACGCAGGTTCCCTTCCGCGACTTCTTCGCCCTGAGTCAGCTCATCGCCGGAGGCGGGCAGGACGAGGCCAAGGGCGGGGCTGCGCGCAGCAACTACCTGCAGGCGGCGTCGATCATCGAGTTCGTGCGCGAGAGCCGCCGCACGCGCGATCGGTTCCAGCTCTTCCTGCACGCGATCGGCGCGCTGCCGCGCGGCGACGTCGCGGCGATCGAGGACGCCCTGCGCAAGATCTTCGACCTCGACCTCGACGGGTTCGAAGCAGAGTGGGCGAAGTACTGGAAGTAGCCCCTAGCGGCCCGTTGAAGAAGTGCTCCGGATGCCAGGGGCCCGGCATCCGCTTCGGTGTGGTGCCCGGGAACGCAGGCGAATTGGTGAATTCTCCGAGGCTCTCGGGTGCCGCACTGGAGTGGAGGACGGGTTCATGGCGCCGGATGACTTCTTCAACGGGCTGCTAGCGCGGGCTGACGCCCGCAACCCAATGACTCGGCGCTCATCGGCGCGCGCCGAGGATGCCTGCGGCGCACGCCGGCCCCCGGCCGGCGGCCGCGGCCCTTCGGCCGCGGGATCTCCTCCCCCGGAATCCTCGCGTTCCGCGAGGTTCCGGGAAGTAGTAGATCAGGAGAGCCGCAGCA
>CAYPTB010000048.1:0-9603 GCA_964413535.1 uncultured Planctomycetaceae bacterium
TCGAATCCGTTGGCGTTTGTCGCGGCACCGTACTCGCCTCCACGGAAGTGTGAAAAACGGGACTGGCACCGCACTCCGGGTCTGGAGCAGAATCTGACTCCATGAAGGCGACGAGGGAGGTGAACGAGGAGGGGCGCACGATCCTGCGCAGGATCATCGAGGCCCAGGCCTATCGCCAGCTCATGGCGATGAACATCCGCGGGCACTGCCTCAAGTTCTGTACGGACATCGAGGGCAAGGTCGGGCTGGCGGAGGAGCTCTACCGCAATCTCGCGATCCTGCGTGAGGTGCGCGCGCTCTACCGCGACCTGGGCTGGGAGGACGTCGAGTCCGCTGTGCGCGACAAGATGGCGCGCATCCCGTACCCGGAGTCGCGTCTCGAGTTCGGCGTGTTCCGCCACCTGTGCGGGCTCGCGCTCGCGATCGCGATGGATGGCTACGCCGACTCGGCCAACAAGGACCTCGCGGCCATCGCGCGCTCGTTCCTCGACGGGCGTCGCGGCAACCTCGAGGACCCCGAGTTCGCCGAGTTCTGCACCGACCCCACGCATCGCCCGCACGCGCAGCAGATGTTCAACCGCTGGTTCGCGATCGCCGTGCGCTCGCTCGGGCGACCGGGAACGCCCGGGGACCAGCGCGCCGTCGACCTCGGCCTGCGTGCGGAGACGAACTCCCAGGTGATCCTGCGCTACGTCGCCGCGATTCGTCCCATGCTCGCGCGCTGCGGGCTCGGCCTTCCCGATCCGGAGGAGTTCGGCCTCGCGCTGCCGAAGGGCGCCGCGGCCGTCTGACTCACCAGGAGCATGAACGCGCGACACGATCCCGACCGCTGGCGTGGGCACTTCCCGATCCTCGCGGAGTCCACCTATCTCGTGACCCACAGCCTCGGCGCCATGCCGAGCGCGGTCTACGACAAGCTGCGCGACTTCGCCGACCAGTGGGCGAAGCACGGCGTGCGCGCGTGGTCCGAGGACCGCTGGTGGCAGTCGCCGATCGACGTCGGGAACGTCCTTGGCCCCATCATGAACGCGCCGAAGGACTCGGTCGTGATGCACCAGAACGTGTCGGTGATCGAGGCCCTCGTGGCCTCGGCGCTCGACTTCTCGGGCCCGCGCAACAAGGTCGTGTACACCGATCAGAACTTCCCGAGCGTGATGTACGTCTGGGAAGCCTGCCGGCGGCGCGGCGCGCGCATCGTGTGCGTCCCGAGCGACGACGGCATCGGCGCGCCGACGGAGCGCCTGCTCGCCGCGATCGACGAGGAGACACTCGTCGTCCCGGTGAGCCACGTGTGCTTCAAGAGCTCCTACCAGCAGGACGCCGCGGCGATCTGCGCGCGCGCGAAGGAAGTCGGCGCGCTCGTCGTGCTCGACACCTACCAGTCGCTCGGCACCGTGCCGGTCGACGTCGTGGAGCTCGGCGTCGACATGGTCTGCGGCGGTTCGGTCAAGTGGCTGTGCGGCGGACCGGGCGCGGGCTACCTGTACGTGCGCCCCGACCTGCGCGGCCGTCTGGAGCCCGAGATCACCGGCTGGGCGGCGCACGCGGCGCCCTTCGCGTTCGAGACGGGCGCCCAGCGTTATGCGAGCGGGCCCGAGCGCCTGCTGCACGGCTCGCCTGCCGTGGCGGCGCTCTTCGCCGCGACCGCGGGCTACGAGATCGTGCGTGAAGTCGGCGTCGACGCGATCCGCGCCCACTCCGTAGCGCTGACCGAGCGCCTGCGCGAGACGATGCTCGCGCGCGGCTTCGGCGTGCCGAGCCCCGCCGATCCGAGGAAGCGCGGCGGCACGCTCACCGTCGGCCTCGCGCCCGACGAGCACGGCCCGGGCTTCGTCGCCGCCCTCGCCGACCGCGCGATCCTGGTCGACCACCGGCCGGGCGCCGGCATCCGCGTGAGCCCCCACTTCTACACACGCCAGGACGAGCTCGACCACTTCGCCGACGCGATGGTCGAGTTGCGCGATAAGAAGCGCTGGCGCGAGTTCGCGTCGTCGGGGACGTACTGACGAGATGGTACGGAGCCGGATGGTACGGAGCCGCGACCAACGCCAACGGATTCGGCGCGTTCTTTCTGGTCGGGAGTACCCAGCTGGTCGAATCCGTTGGCGTTGGTCGCGGCTCCGTACGCATCCGGAACGATGCCAGCTTCCGTGACTCTGGAAGGGATTCGCTTCCCCGGCTTCGGTGGCGAGGAGATCGAGGGGTTCGCGGCCCTTGCGACGCGAACGGGCGATGGCGCGACGTCGGGCGTCGTGCTCGTGCACGGCGCGGGTGGCCTCGACACGAGCGCGCGCAGCGCAGCGGAGCGACTCGTCGCTGTCGGCTTTGCCGTGCTCGCGCCGGATCTCGCTCGGGGTCGTATCGGCGGCGTCGTACCCGATCGCCGCGCGCTCGGGGACCTCGAGGGAGCGGCGGCCGCGCTCGTCGAGCGCTTCGGCGTCGAGCGCGAGCGCGTGGGCGCGGTGGGGATCGCCGAGGGCGGCCTGCTCGCGTTCCTCTTCGCGTGCACGAGCCGGCGCGTCGCGGCGGCGGCGAGCCTGGGCGGATCGCTCGTGCGCGCGGAGCTCTCGGCCGATCGGCCCCACCAACCGCTCGAGCTCGCCTTGAACCTGTCCGCGCCGTTCCTCGCCGTCTTCCGCGAGCGCGATCCCGCGACCCCCGTCGACGGGATCGAGCGCCTGCGCCAGGTCGCCTCGCAGTTCGCGCTGGCCTGCGATATCGTGGTGCTCCCTGGCGTCGGCGATTTCCTCGACGAGCGCGGCGACGAATGCCGCGCGGCCAGAGACGTGGCTTGGAAGACAACGCTCGCGTTCCTGCGAGAGCACCTCGATCGACCGGAGGAGTGACGTGAGCAGAGAGAGCACCTTCGCCTTCGGCCTGGCCCCGGGTCAGGTCGTCTCGGAGCGCTTCGAGATCGTGCGCGCGAACCGCCGCGGCGGACTCTCGGTCGCCTTCGAGGCCAAGGACGTCGCGAGCGGCGAGCGCCTCGAGATGCAGCTCTTCCCCGGCGGCCTGTTCGAGAGCCAGGCGCAGGTCCAGGAGTTCGCGGCGTCCTGGGATCCGTGGACGCGCGTCGCGTCGCCGGCGGTCCTCGGGGTGCGCGAGATCCTCGCCGTCGAGTCCGCCGGACTCGTGCTCGTGACGGACTTCCCGCGCGGCGAGTCGCTGCGCGCGCGGCTCGACCGCGAGAAGCGCCTCCTACCACACGATGCTGTGCACATCGGCCTCCAGCTCCTCCACGGCCTCGACGAGATCCACGGCCACGGCCTCGTGCACGGCGACGTCAAACCCAACACGATCTTCGTCGAGGGCAAGGGAACCGAGACCACGGCCTGCATGGTCGACGGCGGCATCACCTCCGGCCTGTGGATGGCGAAGGACCTGGGCGACAAGACCGCGCTCATCGGCACGCCCTACTACGCGCCGGCCGAGCAGTTCGGCGGCGAAGCCCCTGACGTGCAATCCGATCTCTACAACGTCGCGACCGTGCTCTTCGAGCTCGTCGCCGGCGAGCTCCCCTGGAAAGGCGCGAACTTCCTCGAGGTCTTCCAGGCCAAGATCGGGCCGACGCCGCCGTCCCTGCGAACCGCCGCGAAGGGCGTGAAGGTCGACGAGCGCCTCGACCTCGCCATCCAGGGCGGCCTACGCTCCGAACCGAAGTCGCGCTACGCCTCGGCCAAGGAGTTCGCCGAGAGGCTCGCGGCGCTCCACGGGTGACTCCGGACGGCTCGGACGCGCGCGAAGACCTCCTCCGCCGCTGGCAGGCGGACGGCGACGTCGAGGCGCTCGACGCGCTCCTGCGCGACGAGGTCTCGTTCCTCAAGCGCCGCATCCAGAGCCACGCAGGCGATCAGCTCAGCGCGTCGACGAGCGCCGAGGACCTCGCGCAGGAGGCCGTGTTCAAGCTCTTGCGCGTCGAGGCGCCGCCGTCCTTCGAGAAGCCCGCGCAGCTCCGCGCCTACCTGTGGAAGGCGGCTTGGCGGCTCCTCGTCGATCACCTGCGCCGCCGCGGCGTCTCGCCGCTCGAGTCGGCGCGCACGGACGTCATCGCGCGCCAGATCTCGACGTCGGGCGGCCTCGGCGCCGTCGACCGCCGCGACGACGCGGCCGCCGTGCGCGTGGCGCTGCACCTGCTCGCCGACGACGAGCGCGCGATCCTCGACATGGCTTACTTCCAAGGCCTCGGCGCGACGGAGATCGCGCACGAGCTCGGGATCGAGCGCGGCGCCGCGAGCATGCGCCTCGTGCGCGCGAAACGCGCGCTGCTCGAACGCCTGTCGGGCTGGGTGCGGACGATCGGGTGAAGAAGCCCCGAGGCGACGGCGCGCTCGAGCCGGTCCATCGCGCCACGAGCCGGAAGCCTTGCAGGGTCGAGTCCTGGTGCGGATTCGACGCCTTGGGTCGAGTCCGAGACCGACTGGATGACGGAAGCTCACGAGGCCGAGCTTCGCGGATTGCCCAAGCGTCGGCTTCGACGAGGCTCGCGCCGGGGATCGACGAGCCATCCGGACCCCGGCGACTTGTCGCCCTGCGATCCGGGCGTAGCCTGGGAGGCCCGAAGGCGTTTCCGGGAGAGGAGAGGCCGAGGGTCGTGACGGTCTCGTGACTCGCTCGTTCCATCACTGAGGAACCGGGTCGAGATCGATACCGCGGAGGATCATGCAGAAGCGCTTCATCGCCGTGACGTTGGCCGGGCTCTCCTCGAGCTGCGGCTTTATCACGGCCGGCGCAGCGTCGGCCGCCTCGGACGACGCGAGCGCGAGCAACGCGCCCGCCGCGATCACGGGTTTCGCCGTCGAGGACGCAAAGGCGGAGCCGGCGCGGATCCGCTTCGTGCTCGCGGACGCGGAGTCGAACGCGATCGAGGTCGAGCTCCTCTACGACGCGCCGGATCCGGACGGCGCCGGACAGCTCGAAGCGGTGGTGGGCGCGCGCCTCGAGCACATGGAGCAAGGGGGCGCGTCCGTCGCGAACCCGCTCGTGCTCGACACCTCCCCGCAAGGCAAAGAGCACTCCTTCGACTGGTTCTTCACGCGCGAAGCCGGCATCCCCAGCTCCGGCAAGTTCACCACCGGCGTACAGGTGTACGCGCGCGTCGCGGGCGGCGTGCAAGCGATCACGCTCGGCGCGAACGCCGCCTTGCTCGGGATCGGCAACGATCCGCCGGCGATCGTCACGGACGGCGCCGGCTTCGCGGACGCGGACCTGCCGAGCGAAGAGGTCGTCGGGCTCGTGCGCGTCACGTTCCTCGTCGCGGACAGCTCGCTCGACCAAGTCGACCTGAGCGTGGAGTACGCGATCGCGGACGGGATCGACGTCGACTCGGGCGAGCTACCGGACGCGAGCGCGTTCCACGCTGCGACCCCCGACGGCCAGCCGCCCAAGTCGATCCAGACGACCGAGGACGGAACGAGCGTCGACTTCTTCTGGAACCCGCTCGCCGACCTAGGCCGCACAGAGCACGACGTCATCTTCCGCATCACGCCGAACGACCTCGACGAGCAAGGCAACCCGCTCGGCATCGGCGCGCCCGTCCTCACGCGCCGCTTCCGCATCGACAACAACGCGGCGCCGATCATCCAGTTCGACTCGGGTGCGCTGCTCGCGAACCCCGACGAGCGTCGCGGCATCCCGATCCCGTACCGCGTGATCGACGAGGAGAGCGACCAGGTCGAAGTGATCTTCCAGTGGCGGCGAGAAGGCGAAGCCTACCCGCCGCTTCCGACGGAGAACGCCTCACTCGACGTGATCCTCGCGGACCCCGACCTGCGCCGCGAGCACCACATTTGCACGGAGGCCCCGCGTTACGCGCGCGGCCGCGCGATCCCGATCGACGAAACGACCGTGCGCTTCCCCGAGCTCGCGCAGCAGGAGAGCTGGATCGTCGCGCGCGGCCTCGTCGGGGGTACGCTGGAGCTCCTGCGCGCCTCGCAGTTCCTCGAGTCGAGCTGGGCGACGAATCCTCTCGACACGCCGGTGGCGGCGCTGCCACTCGGTGACGGGCTCACTGCGCTCGTGCTGGACGGCACTGGCAATGGTGGCTGGCGCGTGCGCGAGATCGAGCTCGCGACAGGCGAGGTCCTCTCGGAGCTCGCGACGGGGGGCGGCACGCCGACGGCGATGGCCCTCACACGACGGGAGAAGACACTCTTCGTTGCCTCGTCGAACGGGCAGTGGACCGTGAACCGCTTCGACCTCGCTGGCGGCGCGGCCGTGCCATCGGGCTCGATTGTGGGGACGTCCGCGAGCCCGGACGGCATCCGCGGTCTCGCGGCGACGAGCCCTTCGACGGCGCTCGCCACCGTCGACGACAATCTCAGTCGCCTGAACTTCGCGGCCGTTCCGTCGAGCTCCGTGCCGCTCTTCACCGGCCTGGGCGAGCCGTGGGGCGTCGTCGCAGACCCCCTCGAGGTCGAACACGCCTACGTGGCGCTGCGCACGGAACACCGCGTCGTGCATGTAGACCTCGCGACCCGCGCGCTCACCACGGTGCCCGCGGAGATCCTTGGCAGCACCGGCTTGCCGCTCCCGAACCCGCGCGCGCTAGCGCTCGAACGCAACGGCGCGCGGCTGCTCACCGTCGTGCAGCGACTGGGAGGCAAGGTTCTCTTGCGCGGTCTGGATCTGCGGAGTGCGCCGGATTGGGACGGCGACGCAGTTGGAGACTCAGCCGTGTTCGTTCTCGCGGAAGACTTCGACGAGCGCGCGTCGATCGCGACGGGGGTCGCCGCACTGCGCGTGATGGCGCTCCCATCCACGAACGGCGTGGCCATCAGCGGAGGGGTCGAGCAGCGCCGCACGATCGCCGCGTACGAGTCCGTGGAGCAGCGTCTGTGCGTGGAACGCCCATTCGCTCCGATCCATGGGGCAACCGGAGCTTGTCGACTCACGGGATCCGTGCGAGGCTCTCCGATCGGAACACCCACCGCGTTCCTCTGGGACACGAGCATCGATCTCCCTGGCGGAGGATCCACGTTGCTGCGAGCGATCGCTCGCGACTCCGAGGCGGGTTCGTTCGCGCAGGGCGTGGCGCGCAAGCGCGTTCGGGCGGCGTTGGACAGCGCGCCGCTCACGCTTGCTGGCTCGGGCATCGGCACCTTGTCGGACCTGGACGGCGACGGCGACCTCGACCTCGTCTCGGCCAACAGTTTTGGCAATGATCTGACGGTGTTCTTGCAGAGCTCACCCGGGAGCTTCGATCGGGCGCCGTTCACTCTCGGCGGCACCGGCACGACCGACAGTCCCCAATTCGTCTCAGCGGCGGACCTGGACGGTGACGGTGACCTCGACCTCGTGTCGGCCAACGGCGACAGCAGCAACCTGACGGTGTTTTTCCAGAGCTCACCCGGGAGCTTCGATCCGGCGCCGCTCACTCTCGGCGGTACCGGCACGACCGACAGTCCCGCGTCCGTCTCAGCGGCGGACCTGAACGGCGATGGCGACCTCGACCTCGTCTCGGCCAACGTTGTCGGCAACGACTTGACTGTGTTCTTCCAGAGGTCACCTGGGAGCTTCGATCCGGCACCCCTCGTCCTCGGTGGCATCCATGGTCCCAGATCCGTCGCGGCGACGGACGTCGACCAGGACGGCGATCTCGATCTCGTCTCGGCCAACGGACGCTTCCAGTTCGGCCACAACCTGACGGTGTTCTTCCAGAGCTCGCCCGGGATCTTCGATCCGGTACCGCTGGTGCTCGGCGGTCCAGGCACGACCGACTTACCTCTTTCTGTCGCAGCGGCGGATCTCGACGGCGACGGCGACCTCGACCTCGTCTCGGCCAACTTTGGCGGCAACCTGACGGTATTCTCGCAGGGCTCACCAGGGAAGTTCGATCCGGCGCCGCTGGTCCTCGGCGGTCCAGGTACGACCGACTTTGCTCGTTCTGTCGCAGCGGCGGACCTGGACGGCGACGGCGACCTCGACCTCGTCTCGGCCAACAATTTTGGCAATGATCTGACGGTGTTCTTCCAGAGTTCACCTGGGAGCTTCGATCCGGCGCCTCTCGTCCTCGGCGCCGCCAACGGCGGATCCGTTGCAGCAGCGGACGTCGACGGCGACGGCGACCTCGACCTCGTCAACTTCGGTGCTGTGTTCTTCCAGAGCTCACCAGGGAGCTTCGATCCGTCGCCGCTCGTCATCGGCGGCCCAGGCCGAACCGACAATCCCCGATCCGTCGCCGCGGCGGACCTTGACGGCGATGGCGAACTCGACCTTCTCTCGGCCAACGCAGGCCCCGGAGGCGCCAGCGGCAACCTGACCATGTTCTTCCAGAGCTCACCAGGGAGCTTCGATCCGTCGCCGCTCGTCGTCGCCGACCCGGTCACTACGGGCTTTGCCCAGTCCGTAGCCACGGCGGATGTCGACGGCGACGGCGACCTCGACCTCGTCTCCGCCAGCCCTCATCACAACAGCAACGACTTGATGTCCGTGTTCTTCCAGGACTCCCCCGGGACCTTCGACCCAGCTCCGCTCGTTCTCAGTGGCCGCGTGACGACCGGCGATCCCCAACCCGTTGCTGTCGCGGCGGCAGACATCGACGGGGACGGTGATGTCGATCTCGTGTCGGCCAACGCAGACAGCAGCAACTTGACGGTGTTCTTTCAGGGCGCACCGGGGAGCTTCGGTCCAGCGCCGCTCGTCCTCGGCGGCCCTGCGACGACTTTCCGCCCTCAGTCCGTCGCGGCTGCGGACCTCGACGGTGATGGCGACCTCGACCTCGCCTCGGCCAACGCGGGCTTCAACGGCGGGAGCCTGACGGTCTTCTTCCAGAGCTCGGCCGGAGCCTTCGGCCCGGTGCCGCTCACCCTCGGCAACATCGGGGCGATGACCGATCCCCGGTCCGTCGCGGCAGCCGACCTCGACGAAGACGGCGACCTCGACCTCGTATCGGCCAACTGGGGCCCCGTGGGCTTCAGCAGCAAACTGACGGTCTTCTTCCAGCGCTCACCCGGGAGCTTCGATCCGACGCCGCTCGTCCTCAGCGGCTCGGTCACGACCGACGATCAACAGACCGTCGTCGTCGCAGCCGCGGACCTCGATCGGGACGGCGACGTGGACCTCGTCTTGACCGACTCGGGCAGCAGCACGCTGTCGCTCTTCTTCCAGCGCTCACCCGGGAGCTTCGATCCAGCGCCGCCCACGCTCGGCGGTCCGGGCACGACCGACTTTCCCCGGTCCGTCGCAGCGGCGGACCTCGACGGCGACGGGGAGATCGACCTCGTATCGGCCAACGTCGAAGACCTGACGGTGTTCTTCGGAGGCGGCCAGTAGGTTCTCCAACGACTATGACTTCCGATCCCGCGAAGACACTCCCCATCGAGCAGGTCGTGCTCGATCGGATTCGGCGTGAGTTGCAGCGCTGCCGGAAGGAGCTCGGGGCGGCTCCGCGAGTGTTGCGGGCGATTCAGAATGCGTTGAACGATCCGGGTTGACGGTCGACGAGCAGAAGATCGTGCGGCGGTTTCGCGGGGTGTCGCGCGCGATGGGGACGGACGAGGTCGCGGCGGTGCTGGCGCAGCGGGTGCGTGCGGCGTTGCGGGCGGGGCTCGAGGCGGCGGTGGAGGAGCTCGAGCTCGAAGAGGTGCTCGCGAGTCCGGCGGTGTA
>CAYPTB010000049.1:0-76637 GCA_964413535.1 uncultured Planctomycetaceae bacterium
GCGGTCATCGGGTGCGGACGAGGCATCCGGGCGGATCAGGCGTGCCAGCCCCCAGTCCATCACCAGCACCTCGCCGAACTCGCCGACCATGATGTTGGCCGGCTTGAGGTCGCGATGGATCACGTTGCGCGAGTGGGCGTACGCCACGGTCTCGCAGACCTTCTCGAAGATCGCCAGGAAGCGCCGCCGGTCGTCGGCCGGCGAGGCCCGCTCGGCCAACAGGCGCGCCAGCGTGCGACCCTTGACCAGCTTCATCGTGAAGTAGGGCCGCTCGTCGTTCATCAGCCCCAGCTCGTAGACCGGGACGATGCCCGGGTGCTGGAGCTGCCCGCCGATCTGGGCCTCCTCGACGAAGCGCTGCAGGATCGCGTCGCTGCCCGCGTGCTTCTCGAGCAGCACCTTCATGGCCACGTCGCGCCCGAGGTCGGTGTCGTGACCCTTGAGGATCACGCCCATCCCGCCCCGCGCGATCTCGCCGAGGAGCTGGTAGCTCGCACGCCCGCGCGGCAACGCGCGCTTCTCCTCCGAGCTCGGATCGATCAACGGCGCGCCCGCCGTCGCCGAATCCTCGTCGCGCAGCGACACGCCCGGCACGAGCCCCGTCCGATCGTGGAGGAACGCCAACACCGAGTGGGACGCGCTCGCTCGTTCGCCCGCGCCCGCCGCGTCCCGCTTCTCGTCGCTCATCGTCCTCCCTCTCGTCGGACAACGCTCGATCGAGAGCCGTCCGCGTGACCTAGGCGGACATCTTCGCAACTCCAAAGCCTTCGCGATAGCCGATCGTCAATCGAGCAGGGACAGCGTGTAGATCTCGAGGCCGCCGTCGCGGTCGGAAGCGAGGGTCACGGCCGATCCCTCCAGCGCCAGCGCGAGCACCGCCTCGTGCGCCCCGTTCCGCGCGAGACTCCTGCTAGGCTCGTGTGCTGTGCGCGCTCTTCTCGTCCTCGCGCTCGTCGGTGCCCTGATCGTCGGCGTTCCGCTCTACCTGGAGCACGCACAGCGCCCCGCTCTCGAGGCTCTCGCGCACGCCGCGAGCGACGGACGCGCCGACGAGGTGCGCGCGCTGCTCGCAGCCGGGATAGATCCAAACGAGGAGGTCGAGGGCATGCGTCCCCTCGAACACGCCGCGCGGTGCGGGCATCTCGACGTCGTCGCGCTCCTGCTCGCGCACGGCGCGGTGATTCCAGGGAAGTCCCGCTCCGAGATGGATGCAGCGAGCCGCGTTCTCGCCGGCGAACACGACGCCGTGCTGCGGCTGCTCTTGCTGGCGAGCTCGTTCCCTCCCGTGTCCCCACCCGGACCTTGGCGGCTCCTGACCCCTCCGTTCGGGTCGATTCTCTTCCTCGTCGCCGCCGACGGCGACGCGGAGCTCGCTCGCGCTCTCGTCGAAGCGGGGTCTCCGCTCGACGAGGCGCGCACCATGGACGGGATGAGTCCGCTCTGCGGCGCGGCGATCTCCGGCAGCGTGCCGATCGCGAAGCTCCTGCTCGCCCGCGGAGCTGACGCGACAGTGCGCACGCACATCGGGCGCACACCGTTGCATCACGCGGCTCTAGGCGGCGCGCCGGAGATCGTCGAGGATCTGCTGGCGGCAGGAGCGGATCCTTCGGTCGCCGACCAACTCGGCTGGACCCCGCTCCACCTCGCAGCGCTCTGCGGCCACGGGAGCGCCGTGCAGGCACTCGCTGCGCCCACCGCTGGAGCGAATTGCCTCGATGCTCGCGACGTCTTCGGTTGGACGCCGTTGATGCGCGCAGTGGCGTCCGGCGATGCGCGGTCCGTCGACGAGTTGCTCGTGAGTGGAGCCGATGTTCAGGTGGCTACGGCCAGCGGCCGTAGCGCTTTGCACGTCGCGTCCGAGCGCGGTTTCGACGCTCTCTATGAACGGCTCGTCGCGGCAGGAGCAAACGAAGACGCGCGCGATTCTTTCGATACCTCACCGCGCGAGCTGCGCGCTACCGAGGAGATTCCCTTCGGCGATCTGGAGGCTCGCAGGTTCGGTCAGCCGATCGTCAGCGCCGGATGGTTCAATCACGATTCCGGCGGCGGGGAAGGCATGGAGTTCGTTGCCTGGGAGGACGGCGTCGTTGCTTTTTCCGAACTACTACCGTCCTTCCCTTGGACGAAGAGCGAAACCATGCAGATCGGCCGTATTCCCGCCGCACGTGCACGGCGACTTTCCGTGGAGCTCAAGGAGTCATCTCTCTTTCTCCATCCTATCTACGCCGGTGTGAAGAAGTACCACGGCACGGAGCGCAACGTGGGTCGTCGTGCAGAGCAAGCTGGAGAGAACAAGGAGTGGTTCGGAATGCCATTCGGGCAAGACTTCGCAAGCATCGACTGGCGCTTCGAGCCTGAAACCAATGCGACGGTGCAAAGATTGTGGCGCGACGTGCGCGCCATCCTCGCTAGTGCGCGTCCGACGCTCACCGAACCCCTGACCGATCACTTCGTCGATCGCCACGGCATCGGGGAGGGCACGTTCCGAAGTCTCTCATGGTCGAACGAATGACTGCCGAATCAAGTTCTCGTTGCACGAAGGGAACGTCCCTCGGATCGGCCGGGTTCGGACGATCGAAGACAATTCGAAGTGTGAGTCAGGCTACGTACCGCATGCTCGCGTTTGCGCGGCCGGGTCGGGCGGCCACGCGCACGCCGAGCCTTGATCCTCACGCTCGGAATGGCTGATCGTCGACGGCCGCGCGTGATCCATGGAAGCGGCCCCGGCGCCGAGCCTGCACGCTGCTAGGCTCGTACGAGCGTGCGCGCCTTCCTGCTCCTTGCCGCGATCGGTGCCTTGATCGTCGGAACGGTGCTCTATTCGGAGCACCAGCAGCGACAACGCCTCGAGGCGCTCGCACGGGCGGTGGTCGACCGCCGTGTCGACGAAGTGCGGGCGCTGCTCGCGGCCGGCGTGGATCCGAACGCGACGCTCGACGGCCCGAGCCCGATCGAGCGCGCCGCAGGCGCAGGACGCCTCGAGGTCGTCGCGCTCCTGCTGGCGCACGGCGCCGTCGTCCCGGAGCGCTCGAGACCCGAGGAGCGCGCGGCCAACCTCGCGCAGGCCGGCGGGCACGACGCGGTGCGCCGGCTCCTGCTGCTGGCCGACTCCGACTCGGGACCGGTCTTCCACGTCGCCGTCCTCGGTCACTTGGAGCTCGCCGTTGCGCTGCGCGACGCGGGCTTCGCGCTCGACGAGCCGCGCGCGCGGGACGGGATGCGCCCGCTCTCCGGCGCGTCGATGGCCGGGAGCGTCCCGATGACGCGGTTCCTCCTCGACCACGGCGCGAGCGCAGCGGGGCCGAAGACCCACTTCGGCCAGACGCCGCTCCACCACGCGGCGCTCGGCGGGTCGGCCGAGATCGTCGAGCTGCTCCTTGCGTCCGGCGCCGACCCCTCCGCGGTCGACACCCTCGGCTGGACGCCGCTCCACCTCGCGGCCCTGTCCGGCCACGGCGACGCGGTGGAGGCGCTCGCATCTCCGGCCGCCGCCGTGCACGCACTCGACACCGCCGACGTCCTCGGTTGGACTCCGCTGATGCGAGCCGTGTCCAGCGGTGATACGCACGCGGTCGGCGCGCTGCTCGGTCGGGGAGCCGACGTGCGCGCCGCGAGCGCGAGCGGCCGCACCGCGCTGCACGTCGCCGCCGAGCGCGATCTCGACTCGCTCTACGACCGACTCCTCGCCGCCGGTGGGGACGAGGAGGCGCGCGACGCGCTCGGGACGACGCCGCGCGAGCTGCAGATGCACGAGCACCCCGCGCTCGGCGATCCGAACGCCGGAGCGATCGGTGACCCGATCGTCCGCAGCGGCTGGTTCAACGTCGTCGTGTTCGACGGCGGCGTGGACGAGTTCCGCCTGTGGGAAGACGGAGTCGTGTGCTCCAGCGATCCAGGATCGCCCTGGTGGACTCCCGAGTCCTTCCGGCTCGGTCGCATCCCGCCAGCGCGCGTCCGACGCCTCGCCGTCGAGCTCGAGGAGTCCGCTCTGTTCCGCCATCCCGCCTACGAGGGGAGGGTGACGGAGCACGGCAGCACGTGCTCGGTGATGTACCGCGCCGCGGCGCCGGGCCAGGAGCAGGAGCGATGGTTCCAGGTGCCATCCGGGCCGCACTTCACCGACATCGACTGGCGGCACGAGCCCGAGACCAACGCCACGCTCGTTCGCGTCTGGCGCGACGTGCAAGACGTGCTCACGAGCGCTCGACCAGCGCTGACCGAGCCCCTGACCGATCACCTCGTCGACAGCGCCGACGGCGCAGCGCGAGAGTTCCGAGGCCTCCGCTGGGCGAACGAGTGAGTGCCTGCCATCCGTCGTGCGGCCGGGTCGGAGGTCACGCGCACGCCGAGCCTGATCCTCGCGCTCGGAATGGCTGATCGTCGACGGCCGCGCGTGATCCAGGAAGCGGCCCCGGCGCCGAGCCTGCCCGCTGCTAGGCTCGTACGAGCGTGCGCGCCTTCTTGCTCCTTGCCGCGATCGGCACCTTGATCGTCGGAACGGCGCTCCATTCGGAGCGCCGGCAGCGACAACGCCTCGAGGCCCTCGCACGGGCGGTGGCCGACCGTCGTGTCGACGAAGTGCGGACGCTGCTCGCGCCCGGAGTGGATCCGAACGAGGATCTCGACGGCTCGCGCCTCCTGGAGCACGCCGCGCGTGCGGGACACGTCGACGTCGTCGCCCTCCTGCTCATGCACGGAGCGGTGGTGCCCGGGGACTCGCGGATCGCAAGGAAGGTGGCGAGCCGCGCCCTCGCGGGGGAGAACGACGGTGTGCGCAGGCTCTTGCTGCTGGCGAGTGATCCGGGGCAGGGCGCCTCGGCACCCTTCGGATCCCTGCTCTTCCTCGTCGCTGCCGATGGCGACGCGGATCTCGCCACTGCGCTCGTCGAGGCGGGCGCGCCGGTCGACGAGGCCCGCGCAGTGGACGGAATGACGCCGCTCTGCGGCGCGGCGCTCGCCGGCAGCGCGCCGGTCGCGACGCTTCTGCTCGACCATGGCGTCGACCCGAGCGTCGCGCGGACGCATTTCGGTCGGAGTCCGCTGCACTTCGCGGCTCTCGGAAGCTCTCCGCAGGTCGTCACGGAGCTTTTGGCGAGCGGCGCGGACGCCTCGGTCGCCGACCACCTCGGCTGGACGCCGCTCCATCTCGCAGCGCTCTGTGGACATGCGGACGCCGTGCGAGCGCTCGCCCGCGACGCCGCCGCGGCGAACGCGCTCGACGCGCGAGACATCTTCGGCTGGACTCCGCTGATGCGTGCCGTGCCCTCCGGGGACGCGCCGTCCGTCGACGCGCTGATCGCCGTCGGAGCCGACGTGGGGATGGCGAGTACGAGCGGCCGTACTGCGTTACACGTCGCGGCCGAGCGCGGCGACGCAGCACTCTACGAACGCCTCCTGTCGTCGGGAGCAAACGAGGACGCGCGCGACTCCTTCGACATCACGCCGCGGGAGCTTCGCACCGGCAACGAGCTCCCCCTCGACGATCCGGAAGCCGACAAGCTCGGCGAGCCGATCGCTCGGGCCGCTTGGTACAGCTACGACATCGAAGCAGAGGGGAAGAACGAAGCGTTCGCAGCTTGGGACGATGGCGTCGTGCTCTTCGCCGACATCGGGATCTCCTACCCCTGGACGACGACGGACTCGCTGCGAGTCGGCCGCATCCCCTCCATCAGGGCCCGCAGGCTGTCCGTCGAAATCGAGGAGTCCGCTCTCTTTCGCCATCCCGCCCGTTGGGGATCGCTGAGGCACCATCCGTCGATGTGGTCCTTCGCGCGCGCCCTGGAGGGCGGCGGAGCAGAATCCATCGAGGTGCCCTTGGAGCGGGAGTGGGTCGGCGATCGGTGGCCGGAGATCGAGACCAACGCAACGTTCGAGCGAGTCCTGCACGACGTCGAGGCCATCCTCGCCAGCGCGCGGCCGACATCGAGCGAGCCTCTGACAGATCACTTCGTCGATCGCCGCTTCCTCGGGGAGGGATCCTTCCGCGGGATCCGCTGGACGAAGTGATGTGCGCGCCGCCGCGTCTCCTCGAACGTCGCGTTCCGAGGCGAGCTCGAGACCGCGGCCGACTACGGGCGGTCGCCGGTCACTCCCCGATCACTCTCGCGGCTCCGCGTACGCCGGCTCCTTCGTGATGCGCGGGTCGTCGACGGCGCCGCCGATCGTGAAGTGGTAGAGGCTCTGCCAGGCGCGGTCGCGCAGGCCGAGCACGGCGTGGACGGCGTCGTCGTAGAAGCAGCCGATGCCGGTCGAGCGGATGCCGAGCGCTTCGGCTTCGAGGTAGAGCGCTTGGCCGACGACGCCCGCCTCCCAGAACAGGCGCGGGTACATCCACGCGCCGTCCTCCTCGAGCGACGACGTGAAGCGCGCGAGCATGCCGAGGCTGAAGCAGCCGTCGGCGGCGATCTGCTGGTCGCACGAGACGTGCGCGGCGAGGCCGCGGACGTCGGCGGCGCGCAGGAAGGCGAGCGGGAGCTCGGCGGGGCACTCGGGCGGGCGCGTCCAGAGGAACTCGGGGCGCAACGCGGCGCGCAGAGCGGGCTCGTCGGCCGGGTTGCGCGCGAGGAAGTAGAGGCCGGGCTCGAGGTCGGCGACGCGGTGCACGAAGAGCGCGAGGTGGATGCGCGGCGTCCAGGAGAGCGCGGTGAAGGGGTGCTCGCCACGCCCGGGCAGCGTGCGGCGCAGCGTCTGGTAGAAGGCGTCGCGCGCGAGGCCGGAGCGGCCGTCCATCGCGACGGCGCTGCGGCGCTGGTGCACGATCCGGCGGAAGGGGATCGGCTCGTCGCCGACGGCGAGCGGCGGCCACGGAGAGCCCGACTCGGTGCGCGCGAGCACCGGCTGGGGAGCACGCGGCTCGGCAATGGCAAGTGGCGGCCCGGGGGTGTTCGGCTCGGGGCTCGGCCGATCGCCGGGAGATGCGACGGGATGGCCTTCGTGCGTGGGCGCGTTCGGCGGCTTGCGCGCGGCCTGGGCCGCGAGCTCGATCACCTCCCAGTCGACGTGGTCGGGGCTGAGCGCGTTCGGCGTCCCGCGCCAGGTCGCGCGCGCGAGCTCGGCCATCGCGGTCGCGTCGAGGCGCGGCTCGGCGCACGCCGTATGCGCGGGATGGATCGCGAGGATGCAGTCGGGCTCCTCCGCCTCCGGCGGCGTCGTGTCGCCGAGGTGCAGGAGCTCGCGAATCTCGTCGGTGCCGAGGCCGTCGAGCAGCGTCGCGCGCCAGCCCATGGCGGCGGCGGCGAGCGTCACGCACGCGATAGCGTGTCCCGCGTCGTGGTTGCAGTAGCGGTAGGCGCGCTCGCCGTACTTCCACGACTCGCGCCAGTGGATCGAGGCGAGGCCGACGAGCACGGCACCGGAGGTCGGCCCGCTCGCGACACCGGGCGGGAGCCCGCGCGCGAGCCGCGCCCACAGCTCGGCGTCGAAGCGCGCGCGCACCTCGAGCGCGTGCTCCTTCGGCGCGTAGTGCGCGACGAACGGCGTGTCGGAGAGCTCGGGCACGGCCGGCGCGACGAGGTAGCCCTCCGTCGGGTGCAGGTTGCCGCTCGAGGGGTTCACGCGCAGCGACCAGTGCGCCGCGCCGAGCCGCTTCCACGCGGAGAGCGCGAGGCTGTCCTCGAAGAGCTGCGAGACGAACGCGCGATCGAGCGGCCGCGGGGCGAGCAGGCCCTCGACGAAGACTTCTTCGTAGCGCGGAAGTTCACCGATCGGCGCGTGCGCGAGGGGCAGGAGCTCCGTGCCGGCCCAACGCCGGAAGGAATCCGGCTGCGTGTCCCAGTCGAGCTCACCCGGCCCGCGCGCGAAGCGCCCCGGCGCGTGCTTCGTCGTCTCGTGGTACGCCGCGACGACGCGCCGCGCGTGCTGGGCCGGATCCTCGGGAGCCGCCGCCGGCGTCGAGGGCTTCCCCGAGAAGATCCGCTTCCACTCCATCGCGCGCCGAGCATAGCCGGATCGACCGCGCCTTCGATCCTTGCGACGCCCCAGCGGCCAGGAGAGTCGCGGCACCGTACCGACTCGCAGTCGAGCAGCCCTCAGGCGCGCGTTCGATTCGCTCGCTTGCGCGCCGCTTTCTTGCGCGCGGTCTTGCTCTTCTTCTTCTTCTTCTTGGTCTTCTTCGTCTTCTTCTTGGGCTTGGAGCTCTTCGCGGTCGTGCTCTTCGGCGGCGCGGGAGCGGGCGCGGCGGGCTCGGTCTTGACCTTGAGCTGGAACTCGGGGGAGCCGTAGTGGATGTAGTCGGCCCAGTCGACGGAGCCCTGGTCGCGCACGACTTCGCGGCCGGCCTGGAGCGCGGCGACGATCGGGGCGCCGGTGAGGAGGCGCGTGTAGAAGGTCTCGGCGAAGGCCTTCGCGGGCGCGTCGCCGACGGGCCAGTAGGTGCCGACGTAGTTCGCGACGCCGCCGCGCAGGAAGGACTCGGCCAGGCCGGTGGTCCGACGCAGGCGGCCTTGGACGTCGAGCGCTCGCGTCGTCGTCTTCGTCGCGCGCCGGCCGCGCACGCGGCCCGCTTCGCAGGCGTTGAAGAACACGAGGCTCGGGAGGCGGCCGAGGCGCGCGAGGTCGGCGCCGGAGAGCACGCGCTCGCCGGCGCACAGGAGGCCCGCGTGCTGTGGGTGCGCGGGGTCGAAGAAGGCGTGGCCGGCGTAGTGCACGGCGTCGTAGTCGCCGGAGCGGAAGCGCGCGAGCAGGGCTTCGCGCGTCGCGCGCTCGCCGCCGAGCTCGTCGATGCGCACGGAGCCGCTGCCGGCGAAGAGCGCGCGCACGCGCTCGCCCTCCTCCTCGGCGCCGTCGAGGTCCTCGGTCGGGTTCACGACGAGCAGGAGGCGCAAGACGTCGTCGTGGCGGCGCTCCTCGAGCCACTTCGCGATCGAGAGGTCCTCGGCCATGTAGCGGCGCGAGAGGCCGCCCTCGGAGGCGGGGAAGTGGCCGCGGATGCACAGGGTCTCCCACGGGATGCGCGAGGCGGGCGCGTCGTGCACGAGCACGAGCGGATGTCCGGCGCTCGCGTGCAGCCCGCTCGCGATGCGCTCGTGCAGTACGAGCTCGGCCAGACGCTCGCCGAACGAAACCAGCGAGGCGGCGGTGAAGCCCGACTTCTCGATCTTCGCGAGGTGCGTCTCGAGCGCGGCGGTGGAGACGCTCTGCTGCTCCGTGAGCACGGCGGCCTTGCCGTGCGCCTCGAGCAGGGACGCGCGCAGCATCGTCTCGCCCTTCGCTCCGCGGCCCGCCGGACCGGGTCCCTCGTCGCGCACGATCAGGTAGACGGGCCGCGGCGCAGCGGCCGCGCCGCGCAGGGCGGGCTCGGGCGGCGCGAACTGCGGCGCGCTCGGCGGGAGCTCGGAGATCGTCACCTCGACCTGGTCGAACAGCGCGGTTCCGGCGAGCCGGTAGAGCTCGTTGCGCAGCTCCTCGTAGCGCTTCCCGTCCGTCTCGCAGAACGTGATGCTGCGGAAGCGGCGGGCGCCGTCGGCGTCGAGCAGTGCGTGCAGGAAGCCGCGCAACAGCGCATTCAGGCTGCGCGCCGCCGTCCAGCCCGAGCCCGTGCCGAAGAGCACGGTCGCGAAATCCTCGACCTTCGTGAGCACGAGCGTGCGCATCGCGCTCTCCGCGGCGAGCTCGAGCACCTCGTCGTCGAGCTGGTCGAAGCGCCCGAGGCCGACGAAGAGCACGTGATCGGCGTACAGGGTCTGCCGGCCCGCCGGCATGTCGAACACCTCGCCCACGTTGCCCGAGAACATGCGCCGCGCCGTGAACTCGCGCACGGCGCCGCCGAGGTGCCGGTCGATCGCGTTCGCGGCGCCCGCCGGCGCGACGTCGTGGAAGATGCCGAGCACGTAGGCGCGCGCGTCGGCGGCGGTGATGCTGTCGCGCGAGAGCTGGATGTCGACGCGATGCTGGCCGCGGCGTCCGACGACGACGCCCTGGAAGGCGGTGGCGGCCGCGGCGGAGGGCGCGGAGACGGCGGTCGGCGCGACGCGCGCGTCCGGCGCCGCGAGCTCCTCCACGAGGTGCCGCACCTCGTTCTGCGAGAGCTCGGAGCCGCGCCGGCCGTCGAAGGGCGCGGGCACGGGGTCGGACTCGGCGATCGTGCGCGTGACGGCGCGCACCGGCGACCACGACTTCGGGAGCTCGCCCGTGTCGCCGGAGCGGAGCAGATCCCGGACGGCGTCGGCCACGCGACCGTTGTTCGGCAGGCTCCCGTGCGACTCGGCGACGTACCAGGTCGGCACGCTGGGGAGCTCGGCGAACGCGAGCGGCACCGTGCCGTCGCCGAGCAAGCTGTGCTCGTACGCGAACTCCGTCCCGTCGAACGCGAGGCCGGTGATCGTCTCCTGGTTCACGCCGGCGATGAGGCGGAAGCGCTCGTCGGGCGGAGCGAGCTCGTCCTGCGCGCGCTTCGCCGCAGCGAGTAGCGCCGCGCGCGGACGCGGTCCCTGCGCGGGCCAGTTCGCGTCGTCGTAGAGGTCGAGGTCGCCGAACGCGCTCGGAGCCGGCAGCATCGCGTAGAGGCCGGGAAAGCTCGAGAAGACCTTGGTGGCGAGCTCCTCCGCGTCGTGCGACAGGTCGAGCGCCGCGATCTTGCGCACGACGCCGTAGATGCCGCGCAGCGCTTGCACCGGCACGAACGAGCCCGCGTTGGGCGTGCCGAGCATGACGAGCCGCGGGACGGCCTGCGCGTCGAGCGCGCGATCGGTGAGCGCCGCGCGCGACACGAGTCCGCCCATGCTGTGCGCGACGAGGGAAACCGGCCGCTTCTCGGCCACGATGCGCCGCGCGAGCTCGCGCCCGAGCCCGCCCAGGCCCTGGCGCCAGTCGTAGGGATGGAAGTCGGCGTCGAAGCCGTCGAGCTTCAGGCTGAGCTTCAGCTTCAGGTAGCTGAAGAGCAGCACGCCGAGCGGCCGGATCTTCCCCGCGTCGCCCTTGAAGGCGAGCTTCGAGAGCTCGCCGCGCGCGATGTCGAGCGGATCGAGCCACAGCACGTCGTCGAACCAGCCCTTGCGCGGAATGCCGAGCTTCGAGCCCATGATGCCCGGCAGCACGAAGACGCGCGGCCCGCCGCGCACCGAGCGCGAGCTCGCCTGCCGCGCGAGCTCCGAGAGCTCGCGGTAGTTCTCCGTGCCGAGGTAGTCCTCGAGCAGCCCGGCGTGCTCGCCCGTGACGAGCGCGGTCTCCACCTGCTCGTCCGACAGGGCGAACCCCGAGCGCTCGGGGAACTTGCCGCCGAGCGCCGGCGGCGGCGCGGCCGACCGCGTGCGGCTCGCGGTGCGCTTCGACGCGCGCTTCTTCGACCGCTTCCTCGCCGCCGTCCCGCCCCCGACCGCCGGGCGGCGCGAACTCTTCCGGGCGACCTTCCGCTTGCTCTTCTTCTTCGCCACGATCCTTCTCCCCGCGCGCGGACTACCCGCACGAGCTCGGAAGGATAGCGAGCCGCTCGGCGCGACGAGACCGTCGCGCCGAGCGCGCGACCCAGGTTCAGGACACGGCACCACTCGAGCTCGAACGATGCGCGCCAGGCGGTGCGTTGGGCTGCGAAAGGCGCCGGGATGGGCGCAGCACCTGAACCGGGTCTCATGGCGTTGGAAATCGGCCGATCCGGCTGAGCTCGTCGCGCCCATGCACTCCACCGCCGCCCTCGTCCTCGGCGTCCCCGTTCGCGCAGAAGGAGGCCTGACTCGGCCGCACATCCGATCGACCCGCCCCCGGCGCGTCGTGCGGCGAAGATGCCCGTCACACTTTCGTCGTCGGCGGCATCCTGATGCCATGGACCGCGCTGCCTCACCCACGACCGCCGAGCTGTTGGCTCAGATGGGTTGGGTGCGGTCGCTCGCGCGTGGCTTGGTGGCCGATGCGGGCCGCGCGGAGGACGTCGCCCAGGGCGCGGCGCTGCTCGCGCTCGAGAAGCTGCCGGCGAACGCTCGATCCGGCCCCAAGCTGCGCGCGTGGCTCGCCCGCACGACGCGCATGCTCGCGTTCGGAGAACGGCGCAGCGAACGCCGCCGAGCACAGCGCGAACGACACGGTGCACACGCGGAAGTTCTCGCCCCCGTTGACGTGATCGAGCACGCCGAGCTGCACCGAACACTCGTCGAGGCCGTGATGTCGCTCGCGGAGCCCTACCGCTCCGTCGTCCTGCTGCGCCACCTCGAGGAGCTCTCGGTGGCGGCGATCGCGACGCGTCGCGGCAGCACGCCCGCCGCCGTACGCCAGCAACTCGCGCGCGGTCTCGACGAGCTGCGCACACGGCTCGACGCCGATTCGGGCGGGCGCGAACGCTGGCTCGCGGCCCTCGCGCCGCTCGTGAGGAGCGAGTCTCCCGCCAGCGGCGTCGCGGGAGCCGGGGCGGCGGCGAGCGTCGCCTTGTGGTCGAAGACGACTGCCGCGATCGCGATCGGTGTCGCCATCGGCGGCGCGGCACTCGTCGCACGCGAACTCGTCTTCGAGCCGACCGGCGGCGGAGAAGACCTCGGGACCGTGCTCGAGACGGCGATGCCAACAACCGAGCGCGAGCCTGAAGCGCGCGCGAGCGAACTGGAAGCCGGGGCGGAGCGACGCATCGTACCTAGGACAGAGAAGGGCCTCGTCGTCTCCGGCTTCGTGCGGAACGTTCCCCATCCAGGCATCGACACGGCGTCGGAGGTCGGAGTCGTGGTCCGTGCGTCGTTCGGCTCCGGGCGAAGTGACGACACCGAGGCGACGACGGACGATCAGGGCCGTTTTCGCATCGCTCTGGTCGAGCCGCCGGAACGCCCCGTTCGCCTGAGGATCAGCGCCTCCGCGGACGAGCTGTACCGCGGAGCTTCCGTCCCCTTGGAAGTGGGCGAAGGGGTGCCTGAGG
The DNA here is from genome assembly GCA_964413535.1 of uncultured Planctomycetaceae bacterium. Lineage (GTDB taxonomy): Bacteria > Planctomycetota > UBA1135 > UBA1135 > CAYPTB01. The sequence goes on from CAYPTB010000049.1 coordinate 12,830, forward strand.
TTACCGACGTCATGCTCGAACGCGTGGCGCACGGCGTCCTCGAAGGCATCGCTGTCGACTTGGTTGGCGCACCTGTTCCGGGGCTCGAGTTCGGCTTGGAGGAAACTGGATTGGGAGCGCTCGGCTACTTGGAGGATAGCTCGTTGCGATTCATCACCGACGAGGCCGGTCGATTCGCGCTCGCCAACTTCGGCGGCGCGTCGGTGTTCCGCACGTTCTCCGAGCGATTCAAAGTCACGGCTTCGCCGCCGCTCGAGAAGCTTCCCACTGGTGGATGGGATCCAGTTCGCGTCGTCGTGGCCGGCACGGGCGCGATCGAGTTGCGGCTCGTCGATGGCAAAGGGCAGCTGATCGAAGCGAAAGGCGCGACCGCGGTCATCGCCCCGAGCGAGCCCGAGGGAAAGGTTTCGTTCGACTCCCAATCGATGCTAGGGGCAACGACCACGGATGGCGTCAGCCACTTCCCCGCGGTGTGGGCCGGGCGCAGGTTGCAGATCACGTGTCACACGGAAGCGGGCGGGATCGTCGCGGTTCGCATGCGCGACGGAGAGCTCCTGCTCGACGGCTCGCGGGAGGCTGGTCAACCGATCCGGGTGGCGCTTGGCGAGACGCTGGAGCTCACCGCCGTCCTCGAGACACGCTTCGCGCTTCGCGGTCGCGTCGTCCACGCCGACGGGAGGCCGGCAGCGGGCGCGTTCGTCGCGATTCGCGAGCTCGTGGTCGTGCCCGATCCGCGAATGGGCGCCGCGCGGGCAAAGGTTGTTGCGGATGAGCACGGCTACTTCGTGTGGGAGCGCATTCTGCCGCTGCAGGGGTCACGCGTCGTCGTCGTCGCGACAGACGTCGACGCGGACCTGCTCGATTCCTGGCGTCGCCATCCGGACGTCGCCTACGCGGCCGAGGAGATCGTTGGCGTGGACGAGATGTCGGCGCAGGAGGCGCAAGTCGTACTCGTGCTCGAAGCCACGACGGGGATTGCGGGGCGGATCGTCGCTGGCGCAGACGACGATGTTGCCACGGTGATCAGAGCCCTTCCCTCTGGGGCGACGACGGTTGCATTCGGAGAGACGTCGCGGGCGCGAAGGGTCGTGAGCGCTGACGATGGGTCTTTCCACGTCCCGAGCCTGCTCCCCGGGAGCTACGACCTCGTCGTGGACCACCCGGGGCACCGGTTCTTCACGTGGAGCTTCGCTCGACAGCGTTTCGTGGGCATCGAGGCCGGAAGCACGGGGCTCGAGCTCCCGCTCGTCGACACGGCGAGCGTGCGCGTGCACGTCGACGTGGTTTCGCCGCCAGGCGGAGCGGTGAAGACGCTCAGCGTCGCGATCTCGAAGCTCCATGCGCGCGATCCGGAGAGCGTCGTCGCGCGTGAACCGAAGCGCGAAGAACGTATCCACGATCGAGCGGGATGGCTTCCGTGCGCCACGGTCGCGTTCGGCGGCGGCCAGGCCGGCGCAATCAGCGAGCTCGGCACCTTCGAGGGTTCCTATGTCGGCACGGACGGCAGCTCGTTCGACCTGCCGATGCTCGACGAGGGCTGGTACTGGATCGGCGTCCGCGCCACGTCAGACGACGGACGCAAGTACCACCCGACGGGCACGGGGTTGCTTCATCTGAAGGCGGGCGACTATCGCTTCGAGTTCAAGCTCGACGAGACCGGCGACCTCGAAGGCCGAGCGAGGGGAGTCGACCCCGATCGCGAGCTACTGATCGCCCTCGTGGACGACGCCGGTCGGCCGGCTCAGGTGCGGCTCGGCGATTCCATGGCGCCGTTCGCTCCGATCGCTTCCGACGGATCGTTCGCGTTGCGCGGTGTGCCGGTGGGCGAGCACGTCCTGTGGATCGGCGAGCGTTCGGAGCTCGAAGCGAGCGCGCCCTCGTTCACTCGAGCCATCGAGGTGCTCGCGGGGGCGAACCCTCCGCTCGAATTCGATCTGCGGTGACGCCGTGCGAGCAGGCAGGCCTTCGCCGACGACAAGTCGGACGAGCGGAGCCGAACCCGCAAACGAAGCGAAGGGATCCGACGATCAGTGCTTGGACGCCCGCACGTCGTCGTCCGCGTCCCCAGCGCGTCACGGAGGTGAGTCGGCGCGCAGCTTGGCCACGGCTTCGTACAGGCGCGACTTGACCACCGATCCCGGGAGCTCGAGCAGGCTTGCGATCTCCTCGCGCGACAGGTCTTCGCCGTAGCGCAGGCGCAGGAGCTCGCGTTCGTGCGGGGTCAGGCGCTCGAGCGCGCGGGCCAGCGCGGCGCGGTCGTCCGCGCGCGCGAGCGCCGTCACGGGCCCGGTCGTGCGCGCCGCGACGTCGAGCTCGCTCGGGAGCGGCTCGTGCCGCCGCGGGGCCCGGTCGCGCAGGCGGTTGAGGCAGTTGTTGCGCGCGATGCGGAACATCCACACGCAGACGTCGTCGGGCAGGTCGCGCGAGGCGAGCACCTTGAGCGTGACGTCCGAGGCCGCGTCCTCGGCCTCGTCGCGGCGACCGAGGTAACCCTGGCAGAAGCCGACCAAGCGCTCGCGGAACAGGCGCTGGAACCGTTCGCCCGCGGCGGGGCCGCCCGCGCGCAGCTCGACGAGCAGCGACGGGGTCAGATCGGCACGCGAGCTCAACGTCCTCTTCCGAACGTAGAGCGCTCGATCCCGTCGATCCCGTCGACCACGCGCACCGCGCCGGTCGCGAGGTCGCGGAGCTCCAAGCGCAACCGGGCGGGCGGCGAGCGGCCGACGCGTTCGCAGTACAGGTCGTAGAGCTTCCCGGGGTAGGCGCTGCGCTCGTGCTCGGGCAGTTCGTCGAAGCGCAGGTCCGCGACGGCGACGAGCTCGAACGGCTGGCCTTCGAATGCGACGAGCGTCCGCTCCCGTCCATTCGCGTACGCGAACGGCCAGGCGTTGCGCTGAACGACCAGCTTGCGATGCCTCGCGCGCGAGAGCGCGACGTCGGGAACCTCGACCGAGTGGCCGTCCTCGGGGTCGCGCAACGTCAGGCTCACGTCGAAGATCGCCCAGCTCCCGCTCATGTGGAGCGCGAGTCGCAGGTCCTCGGAGAAGCGCTTGCGCCACGCGCTTCCCCACTGCTGCTTGCAGACGCCGATGACGTAGTCGACGTGCAGGCCGTCGATGGCGGCGAGGTCCCACTCCCTTCCGTCGAGCTCGATCCGCGGTTGGTCTCCGACCCAGTGCAGGGCGTCGAACGCGGACGCTTCCCCCCACCAGGTCCCGGTCGCTTCGAACAGCACGTCGCGCCACGTCGCGCCCACGGTGAGGACGACGACGAGCGAGAACGCCAAGCAGAAAGCCGCCGTGAGCGCTCGATGTCGCGCCACGAGCTTGCCCAAGCGATAGGGCAGGTCGTGCGGCCGAGCGAGGATCGGGCGGCCGCAGAGCCAGCAGGCGAGGTCCTCGGAGAGCGCTCCCGCGCTCCCGTAGCGCCGTGCGGGATCCCTCTCGATCGCGGTGAGGACGATCGTCTCGAGGTCGCGATCGATCCCGCGCTCGCGCGCGCGCGGCCGCACGGGCTCGGTCTCGCTGATCGTGCGCAGGGATTCGAGCGCGCTCTTGCCCGCGAGGTCGAACGGCAGCTCGCCGGTGACGAGCTCGTACAAGATCACGCCCAGCGAATAGACGTCCGACCGCTCGTCGATCTGCGACGCATCGCCGCGCGCTTGCTCGGGGCTCATGTAGCCGATCGTCCCCAGCACCGCGTTCGTGCGCGTGAGGGTCGGCGCGAGCGGCTCGCGGATGCGCGACAGGCCGAAGTCGACGACCTTCGGTCCGCGCTCCGCGTCGACCAGCACGTTCGTCGGCTTCAGGTCGCGGTGCAGGACTCCCTGGCGGTGCGCGTGGTGCACGGCATCGCAGATGCGCCGGAAGAGTTCCAGTCGGCCGCGCAGGTCGAGTCGCTCGCCGCGCACGTGTCGCGCGAGCGTCGCGCCGTGCACGAGCTCCATGGCCAGGAACGGGCGTCCCTCCGGCGTGCGTCCGGCTTCGAAGACGGTCGCGATGCCGGGATGGCTCAGGCGGCCCAGCGCGCGCGCCTCGCGCTCGAAGCGCAGGATGGCCGACGGGTCGCCGGCGTCGACGTCGCGCAGCACCTTCAGGGCCACGCGGCGCGGCGGGCTCTCCTGCCAGGCTTCGTACACGACGCCCATCCCGCCGCGACCGATCTCGCGTTCGATGCGATAGGCGCCGATGACTTGCGGCGCCGGCTGGGCGACCGCGCGCGAACTCGCGGCGGCGACCCCGATCGCGGCGGCGAGCTCGTCGACGCGCGCGCGGTCGGAGGGGTGGCGCACGAGGTGTTCGTCGAGCGCGGCGCCGCCGCGATCGACCAGGCTCCACAGGTTCTCGTCCGAGAGCTGCATGGGGCTAGCGTCGAATGTAGCAACACGCGCGGAGAGCGCTCGCCGGCGGGTTTCCGTGGAAATCCTGCCGCCGGTCGCGGGCCCCGCGTGTCCCGCATGGCAACGAAGGAGGTCCCATGTTCCTCGCTCGAGCGTTTCTGGTCGTGACCGCCTGTCTCGTCGGCTTTCCCGGCTCCGAGTGGCCGAAGCTCTCGCCCTTCGAGGCCGTGCGCTGGAAGGAGTCGCGCCCGGAAGTGCTCCTGCGCGGCCGCTGGCACGAGCCGCGCTCGATCGACGGGGTGGCGCTGGACGACTTGCTCGCGTTCTGCCGGCGCGCCTACGGCGATCGCGCGCAGAAGCGTTTCGAGGAGGACTTGGTGCAGGCCTTGTCCGAGATGGGCCACGCGCCGAGCGACGAGGTGGATCTCGTGCTCGTCGACGTCGAGACGCGCGCGGAGGTGAAGCTCGACGCCGTGCCCATGACGTACGAGAACCGCCAGCGCGTCTGGAGAGCGGCGCAAGAGCGCAGGAACCGCGACGCGGAGGTCACGAACGTCCCGCGCGTCGTGCGCGAGCACGCCATCATCGGCCGGGAGCACGCCGCCATCGGCCGCGAGCACGCCGCCTCGGGCCCGGACGCCGCTTCCGCGTCGCCGTTCGCGTTCCTGGCTCGGATGCTGCCGCTCGAGAGCGGCCTCGTCCTCTCGGGCGCGAGCGCTCGCCTGGACCTCGACCAACTGGAGTGGCTGATCGTCGAACGCTACTCCTACCGCGATCTCGAGGGCGTCGACTTCGAAGCGGCGTTCGACGCCGTGCGCTCCGGTCTGGGCGATGGGGTCGACGTTGCCGCCTTCGCCGTGCAGCTCGCGAAGCTGCTCGCGCTCTTCGGGGACGGGCACTCGGGCGTGGAAGGGGTCACGAGCTTCTTGCCGCGCGGCTACGGACCGCTGCTGGTCGAGGAGACGGGCGGGCGCTTGCTCGCGCTGAGAGCCGACCGCTCGGGGTTCGTCGACGGCGAGCATCCGGTGCTCCTTGCGCTCGACGGCGTCGACGTCGAGCGCTGGATCGCCGCCGCGGCGTCGATCGAGGCGCGCGGCGCGCCGAGCTCGGTGCGTCGCCGCGCGATCCGCAACCTGCGTTACGTGGCGTGGCTGCGCCTCGAGCTCGGGTTGGAGCCCGGGAGCGAGGTGGAGCTCGAGCTCGCGAGTCTCGACGGGAAGCGGCGCCGCGTCGCGAAGCTCGAGCTCGCCGGCGAGCGGCCGCTCTACGGCCAACGCATCTCGGGCTCGCACCGGCGACTCGGAGACGACGTCGGCTACCTGCGCCTTGAGCGCATGGACGACGATCGGGAGTTCCTCGACGGCCTCGTCCAGGCCATGGACGGCTTCCGCGACACGCGCGGGATCGTCATCGACGTGCGCGGCAACGGCGGAGGCAGCCGCGCGGCCCTGCTCACCCTGCTGCCGTACTTCCTGGATGCGGCGGAAGAGGCCTACGTGGCGAACGTCGCCGCGTACCGGCTCGCGCCGGGCGACGCGGCCGACGCGCCCGAGGGCTATCTCGCGAATCGCTTCGCGTTCCCGGCGTCGTCGACGCGCTGGTCGAGCGGGGAGCGCGCGGCGATCGACGCGCTGGCGCGGACCTTCACGCCCGAATGGCGGCTCCCGGCCGGTTGCTTCAGCGCCTGGCACTACTTCGTGCTGCGCCGCGCCGACGAGCCGCGCGCGTACGCCTACTCGCAGCCGGTGGCGATCCTGCTCGACGCCGACGGTTTCAGCGCCACCGACGTCTTCCTTGCCGCGTTCGCCGGCCGACCGCGCGTCACGTTGATCGGCCAGCAGAGCGGCGGCGGCAGCGGTCGCGCCCTCCGCTACGGGCTCGTGCACTCCAAACTCAGCGTGCGCCTGTCGTCGATGGCTTCCTTTCGCCGCGACGGTCGTCGCATCGACGGCCGCGGGATCGAGCCCGACCTCGCGGTCGAACCCGCGCCGGGCGACTTCCTCGGGCACGGCGATGCCGTGCTCGACGCCGCCCTCGCGCACCTGCGTGAGCGCTGAGCAAGTCGACTTCGCGGCCGATCTTGCCCTTGCTCTGCCGATGCAGTCGGCGGCGCGAGCGTGCGGACGCGAGGACGGCGGGCTCGACGTCGTGGCCCGGTCGCGGGAGCGCGTCTCACTCCGGCGGCAGCTCGAACAAACCGTGCTTGGCGGCGATCAGGCGGCCCTGGCGCGCGAGCTCGTTCCACACCTCGATCGGGTAGCGGTCGGGCGGGCGCATGCCGAGGATGCCGGAGTGGCGGCCGGCGCTCATCGGGCCGCCGCCGATCGAGGACTCCGCGTCGAGACGCGTCACCTTCAAGCTCTTACGGAACGCCTTGAGACCGCGCTTCAGCACCTCGCGGTCCGCGACGGGCAACAAGCGCTTGTCCGAGTTCCACTCGGCGACGAGCGCGGCGAGCGCAGCAGCGTCGCGCGCGTCGATCACGCGCGCGAGCTCGGGTTCGGGGGGCTCCAGCGCGGCGACCGCTGCGTGCGCCTCGCTCCAGGCGCCGGCGTCCGAGGGATTCGCGGCGAGCGCGGCGGAACTGCGCGCGAGCAGCGCGGTCACGAGATGCATCTGCGGGTCGAACATGGCGGCTTCCTCCCGGAACTCGGGGACGAGGCTACCCTAGCGCCGCCGCCATCAGGCGAGCGAAGACCCCATGTCGAGCACGGACGCAGCAGACGGACGCGCGATCGGGCACTGGGATGTCGTGCGCTGGTGCCTCGTCGTTCCGTCGGGATTCCTGGGCTGTTGGGTCGCGTTTCAAGGCGTGGCGGTCGCCATCGGGTTTGCGTTCGATCCACCGGGCGCGTTCGCGGTCTGCGCCAGCTTGGTGCTCTTCAACGGCCTCGCCGGGTTGCTGGCGGTCGGCGTTCCCGGCGCCCTCGCGCCCAGCCGACGGGGGCTCGTGACCCGCAGCGCGTTCTTCGTCGGGCTCGCGCTGGAGTGCGTCCTGATGTTCGGCGACCGCGGTCTCTACGGGTCGAGGACGCTGGAGGCGATTGCAGTCGTTTCCGCGGCGGTCGGCGGGCTCGCCGGGATCCGACTCGCGTACGGGCTCGGCCGTCACGTGGATCGTGTCTTCGCGCGCGGAAGGCGCTTGGAGGGGGGGTAGGGGAAGATGTCGAGGACTTCGCCGTTCTTGTGGCGGTCCTGCAGCTCGCGCCAGAAGTCGGCGGTGACGACGGCGCCGTGCGCGGTGAGGAAGAAGCGCAGTTGGAGGTCGGAGAGGCCGAGGAAGCGCGTGAACTCCTCGGGGAAGACGTCGTTCTCGGCCACATAGAACCACGGCTCGGCCGACATCTCCTCGTCGATGCTGCGCGCGGCGGGCAGGTCGCGGAACTGGCAGTCGGTGACGAGGCACAGCTCGTCGTAGTCGTAGAAGATCACGCGGCCGTGGCGCGTGACGCCGAAGTTCTTGAGCAAGAGGTCGCCCGGGAAGATGTTCGACGCCGCGAGGTCGCGTATCGCCTGGCCGTAGTCGAGCAGCGCGTGCACGGTGTCGACCTCGGGGGCCTCGCGCAGGAACAGGTCGAGCGGCTTGACGCGCCGTTCGATGTACAGGTGGTGGATGGCGACCTCGCTACCCTCGATCGTCACGCTCTGCGCGGCCTTCGTTTCGAGCTCGGCGAGCAGGTCCGGCTCGAAGCGGTCGCGGTGGAAGGTCAGGTGCTCGAACTCCTGCGCCTCGACCAAGCGGCCCGCGCGATCGTGCTGGAAGACGAGCTGGTAGCGCCGAATCACGTCGGCGCGCGTCGTGGTCTTCGGGTACGCGAACTCGTCGCGGATGATCTTGAACACGTACTCGTGCGAAGGCATGGCGAAGACGATCATCACCATGCCGCGCGCGCCCGGGGAGAAGGCGAAGCGCTCGGTCGTGCGCTCGAGGTGCGCGAGTAGGCTGCGGTACATCTCCGTCTTGCCGTGCTTGTCGTAGCCGAGCGACATGTAGAGCTCGGCGATCGGCTTCTTCGGTATCAGCGTGTGCAGGAACCGCACGACCTCGCTCGGGCGCAGCATCTCGACGTGGAAGTAGGAGCGCGTGTAGCTGAAGACGACGCTCACCTCGCTCTCCGTCGAGAGCACGGCGTCGATCTCGAGACCCTCGTCGGAGTTGAGCAGCACGATGACGATCGGAACCGTCCTTCCGCCGCCGCGGACTCGTCCCACGAGGTAGGCGCCGGATCCGCGGAAGAAGACCGAGTCGACGAAATCCATCGTCTCGATGGGCGCGCCGTCGCCATCGCTCGCGTAGATCCAGTTCGCCTCGATGCGCTGCGCGGCGCGCTCGGAATCACCGGCGAGGTCGCGATAAGGCACGGAGAAGGCTTGCGCCGCCAGGACGTCGGCAACGAGCGCCGCGGTCGAGGTCCGGCGCGCGAAGGTGTGGTGGACGCGAATGTCGCTCGGCGGACGAGCGCGGCGGAAGTCTTGGTCGACGAACTCGACCTCGGGATCGACGCCGACCGTGTCGAGGATGCGGCGCGTCACCGAGTTGAAGAACGTCTCGGCGAGCTCGACGTCGGCGAACGCGAAGATGGCCTCGGAGTAGAGCGACTTCATCTCGCGCCAGAGCTCCGCCTCCATGACGCGCGGGCCCAGATGCGCCTTCAGGTCGCTCACGGCGACCCGCACGCTCAATCGGTAGAGCTTCAGGCGCTCGCGCGCGTCGCGTTGGCCCTCCAGCCACTCGCGCCGCTCGAAGCGCCGCCACGCTCGGCGAGTGGCCTTGCGGAAGCGCAGCCGATAGCGCGCGAAGGCGAGCAGGATCGCCTTCGAACCTTCCTCGGCCAGAGGATCGGCGCGACTCATCGCGCCGCCGCTACATGTGGGCGATCACGGCGCTCGCGAACTCGCTGCACTTCACCTCGCGCGCGCCGTCCATGAGCCGGGCGAAGTCGTAGGTCACGACCTTTTCGCCGATGGCGCCGTCCATGCCGGCGAGCGTCAGGTCGGCTGCTTCCGTCCAGCCCATGTAGCGCAGCATCATCTCGCCCGACAGCGTGAGCGAGCCCGGGTTCACCCTGTCCTGGTTCGCGTACTTGGGCGCGGTGCCGTGCGTGGCCTCGAAGATCGCGTGTCCGGTCGTGTAGTTGATGTTCCCACCCGGCGCGATGCCGATGCCTCCGACCTGCGCCGCCAAGGCGTCGGACAGATAGTCCCCGTTCAGGTTCAAGGTCGCGATCACGTCGAACTCGTTCGGACGCGTCAGCACCTGTTGGAGCGTGATGTCGGCGATCGAATCCTTCACGACGACCTTGCCGGCCTTCACGGCCGCGCCCTGCTCGGCGTTCGCCGCCTCTTCGCCCTTGCCGGCCTTCGTCTTCTCCCAGCGATTCCAGGTGTACACGCTTTCCCCGAACTCGCGCTCGGCCAGCTCGTAGCCCCAGTTCCGGAAGGCGCCTTCCGTGAACTTCATGATGTTGCCCTTGTGGACGAGCGTGACGCTCTTCCGCTTGTGCTCGATGGCGTAGAGGATCGCCGCGCGCACGAGGCGTTCCGTGCCCTCGCGCGACACGGGCTTGATGCCGATGCCCGTCGAGCCCGGGAAGCGGATCTTCTTGAACTCGTTCGGGAAGTTCTCGCGCAGGAGCGCGAGGAACTTCACGGCCGCCTCGCTGCCCGCCTGGAACTCGATGCCGGCGTAGATGTCCTCCGTGTTCTCGCGGAAGATCACCATGTCGACTTCGCCGGGGCTCTTCACGGGCGAGGGGACGCCCTTGAACCAGCGCACCGGCCGCAGGCACACGTACAGGTCGAGGATCTGCCGCAAGGCGACGTTGAGCGAGCGGATGCCGCCGCCGATGGGCGTCGTGAGCGGTCCCTTGATCCCGACCAGGTACTTGCGGAATGTCTCGACCGTCTCGTCCGGCAGCCAACTGTTGAACAGGTCGAACGCCTTCTGTCCCGCGTACACCTCCATCCAGGCGAGACGCCGATCGCCCGAGTAGGCCTTCTGGACGGCGGCGTCGAGGATGCGCTTCGACGCGCGCCAGATGTCCGGCCCCGTGCCGTCGCCCTCGATGAACGGCACGATCGGGACGTTCGGGACCTGGAGGACGCCGTTTCGGATCGAGATCGTCTCGCCGTCGGCGGGGGGCGTGATGTCGGGCGCTCTGGATTTCATCGCGGTCGTCGGTGGCGTGGTGGCTCGAGTCTCCTGGCTCGTACGGGCCGACATGCTATCCGCTCGGCTCGGGCTTCGCCCGCTACTCGATGATCGCAGCCGATCGTGTGGGGAAGCAGGGTCGAGCCGTAGTCGGGTTCGGACCCTGGCCGCTCGCGACGAAGACGCCTTGATGGGCTCGCGCCGACGAGGCGGAAGGCGAGGTTCGAGGCGGACGCACCTGCACCGGTTCGCCGTGAGCTCGCACGAGCGATCGAGGACGGTCCGAGCTTCGCGGCTCCAGCACGACGTCCGTCCCCGACCCTATCCGCAGCAGCTCCCCGATCCAGGTGAATGGCGCGGCGCAGGATCGCTCTCGATCTCTACTTCCTCGCCGCAGATCTCCGCGTGGAAACGCGCGAGCTCGGCGTCGTCGAACGCGTCCCAGCCCTTGCATGTCTGGAACCGTCCCTCGCCCATCTGCACGTCGCAGGCGAGCGGTTTCCCCGTCGCCGTCTGCCGCGCGACCTGCCAGCGGTCGGCGAGGTCCTCCATCCTCTCGCGCGTGAGCCGGCGGCGCGAGCGGGTGATCTGCGGGTACTGCGCTTTCAGCTCGTAGAGCTTCCACTGCGCGAAGCCGTGGCAGAAGAGCCCTTTCTCCTTGGCGACGTGGCAGATCGAGTGCTCGTCGCCTGCGGTCTCGAGCAGCTTCTTGCGCAGGTCGTCGATGACTTCGTCTCGGGTCATGGTCTTCATGGTGTCTGCGGCGGAGCGATCGGGCTCCGTCCGCCGTGTACCACTGTCCCGCGGCCGCCCCGAACGAGCCGTGGGCCACATTGCGTAGCCGAGGCGCGCCTTCCGCGTAGCTCCGCAGCGCTCCTCGCCGGCGCGTCGAGGATCGAGCCCAGCTCGCGCGCGATGCGCGCGAGACGCGCCATGTGCAGCGCGGCGGGCCGCTGGAGGGTGCGTGCTTCGACCGCGGCGAAGCCCGCCAGCACCGAGCGCTGCTCGGCCGGCGTCAAGAGTTCCTGGACCAAGGGCACGAGCAGCTCATCCTCGCTCGTGGCATGGGCGCTCTGCAGCTCCGCGTACGCGTTCGCGCGCGCGACGAACGCGTCCAGCGCCAGAGGTTCGCCGTAGGCGGCTCCCTCGAGTTCCGCGCGCAGTCCCCCGAGCAGGGATCGCTCTTGCTCGTGGTCGCCAAGGAGCTCGCCGACCCGTTCGTTCGCGATTCCCGTGGCGAGCAGTGCGGGGAACAGGCAGCGCTCCTCCTTCTCTTGGTGGGTTCCGTCCGCGAAGTCCTCGAAGAACTCCACGAGCTCGACCGCAGCTCTGGCTTCGAGCTCCCCCGTCTCGCTCGCGCGGCGGGCAACCTCCATCAAGCAGGCAGCGGCCTGCCGGATCGCGGCGTGCTCCTCGCCCAGGATCTTCGTCAGCTCGAGCATGATGACCCCTAGCGCGGTGTGCGCTGCCCCCGTCATCGGCACGCGGAGGCCGCTCATGCATGCGCTCTTCTCGGTAGGGGGACCTGCGCACGAGCCCACCGGTTCCGCCCAGCCGCGCGAGCGGGTCCAGAGCGCCGCGACCGCTTCGCGCCCGACTCACGCATGAGCGCCGCTCGCGGCTACCTCCGGTTCCTGCTCGCCTACGGAGTCTCGGGGGGTGGTGCCGCGGCCGAGCCGTTCGTGCCTTCGCGTGACGTGAGCCTGGCGCGCAACTCTTCGAGCTCGCGCTCATGCGCCTCGAGTTCGCGCGAGTGCTGTTCTGGGACCTTCTGGAGCTCGTTGAGCAGCATTGAGCTCAGCAGGTGGTACTTGACGGTGAAGGGCAGACCTTCGTCGTCATGGACCACCGGCGACCTCTTCGACTCCGTCCATCGTCAATACGGTCTCAGGCTCGGCCGCAACGCGCAGCGGTCATTCGCTGAAGCCGAGGAGCTCCTTGTGGGTAGACGTGCGTAGGCGCGACGCGATTCTCAGGCGGTACCGGACAGCGGGCGGACGTTGCAGGCAAGTACCGGAGCGAATCAGCGAACGCTCAGCCGTCCCCCGACGGGCCCGATTCGAGCTCGAGGTCGAGCGACACCGAGTTGATGCAATAGCGCAAGGCCGTCGGCGGCGGGCCGTCCTCGAAGAGGTGTCCGAGGTGCGCGTCGCAGCGGCGGCAGCGGACCTCCACGCGGCGCATGCGGTGGCTCGCGTCCTCGAGCTCGATCAGGTTCGCGCCGTCGAGCGGCTCGAAGAAACTCGGCCACCCGCAGCCCGAATCGAACTTCGCGTTCGAGCGAAAGAGCGGCAACCCGCAGCACACGCAGCGATAGGTCCCCGCGCGCTTCTCGTTCGTGTACGCCCCCGTGAACGGCCGCTCCGTCCCGCCCGTCCGCGTCACGCGGTACTGCTCGGGCGTGAGCTCGGCCCGCCACTCCGCCTCGGACTTCGCAACGCGCTCTTCCATGATCGACCAGTCTAGCGAAGCCCACGCCGGACCCGTGCTCGTGACCGAGATCCGCCGAGCCAAACTCTCGGACGCGGTTCGCCTACTCGAACACGGGGCCCGCGATCACGAACGTGCGGCCGGTGCGCGGGCCGAGCGCTGGGCTCCAGCCGGAGGTCAGGAGGAAGTCGATTCCGCCGTCGCCGTCGACATCGCCGAGCCCCATCGCGTCGAAGCCGAAGGTGTCGCCGGACTGGCGGCAGGTGTAGGCCGCGAGCAGCGAGCCGTCCGCTCCGGAGAGCAAGTAGCACTTGCCTGCCGAGGGCGCGCCCTCGGCGTTCTGCCACGCACCGACGATGAAGTCGGCTCGGCCGTCCTCGTTCACGTCGCCCGCGACGGACGGTGACGTGCCGAAGCCTTCGCCCGCGCGCGTGCCGGTCAGGACCAGGATGCGCTCGCCGGTCTTGCCCGAGTGCACGAACACGCGGCCCGTGGCGGGACCGAGCGCCCCGTTGTTGAAGTCGGAGGCGTAGGCGTCGGGGAACCCGTCGAGGTCGACGTCGCCGGGCACGGCGACGAACTGGCCGAGGTTGGCGGACGTCGCGTCGGGATCGATCGTGAAGGCGAGCTCCGCACCCGCGTCATTCGGGCGGTACACGTACGCGCGGCCGACGCGGCGCGCGCCGGCGGTCTGCGCGCCCACGACGAGCAATCGTTCGGGTCCGTCACCGTCGCTCGCGATGCTCGCGCCGAAGGAATCCCCCTCGGCCTCGCCGGACAGCGCGAAGAGCTGCGATCCGTCGGCGCCCGAGAAGGCGTACACGCTTCCCCTGCCCGGCGCGTTGCCGATCGGCGCCGAGCCGACCGCGACGTCGGCACGGCCGTCGCCGTCGAGGTCGCCGAGGCCGCACACGCCGGCGCCGAAGCCGTCGTTCGACGCGCCGGAGCGGAGCTCGCGCAAGAGATGCCCGTCCTTTCCCGACAGGACGAGCGCGCGCCCGCGCGCGTTCCCCGGCGCTCCGGCGATCACGTCGCCGACTCCGTCCCCGTCGACGTCGCCCGCCGCCGCGACGCTCCATCCGAGGGCGTCGCCGGCTTTGCCGTCCGCGCGGAAGAGCAGCACGCCGCTCTGCGAGGAGTGCACGTAGACCGCGCCGGCTCCGGGCTCGTTCGGCGCGGAGTGCGTGGGCGCCGTCGTGGCGAAGTCGATCACGCCGTCGCCGTCGAGGTCGCCGAGCGGACGCGCGACCCAGCCGAACTGGTCGCCCGGCGCTTCGCCGACGAGCGTGTGCAGGATGCGCGGCCGTTCGGCGAAGAGCTCGTCCCCCGCGAGCACCGGGGGAAAGCGACTCTGGAAGCGCGCGTCGGAGCGCACGGCGGCGAAGTCGGGGTCGTTGCGCGCGTTCTCGATTCCGGCGAAGCCGGCCGCGCGCGCCTTGTCGAGCCAGGCGAAGGCCTCGTCCGCGCGGCCGAGCAGCGCGCACGCACACGCGGCGTTGTAGGCGCCGTTGCCGGCCGTTTGGGGGAAGCCAGCGGCCTTCTCGTGGGCGGGGAGCGCCTCCGCGATCCGACCGCTGCTGTGCAGCGCAAAGCCGTACAGTTGCCACGCGAGCGCGTTCGAGGGCTCGCGCTCGCACACGAGTGCGAGCACGCCCGCGGCGCCGGCGAGGTCACCCGCGGTCAAGAGCTCTCGTCCGCGCTGCAGCGTGGCCGCGTCGTCGACGATGGAAACGGACAGGAAGAAAGCGATCGAAGCGGCGGCGAGGTTCACGTCGGCGATTCCTTTCCGGGCGCGCATCGCGCGCGTCGACGCTCGGATCTTGCAGCGAAGAGCCTTCCACCGCAGCGTCCGACCGACTTCTTGCGCGTCGCTTACGAGTGCGCCGCCCGGACGCGCAGGTCATGTGCGCTACCGCACGACCACGCGAAGCGCCTCGGACGACGGAACTTGGCAGCGGTGCATGCGACCTGGGAGCCGGCCGCAATCATCAGCGTGTGCTTGAGCGCGGTCGGGAGCGGTCCGTGACTTTCCGCGGGGTGAGCTTCTACGTCATCACCGTCGAGGACTTGGTCTTGTTCAAGCTGATCGCGGGGCGGCACAAGGACGACTCGGACGTCGTCGATCTTCTCGCGCTCAGCGGCTCACTCGACCTCGACTACTTGAAGACTTGGGCTGCTCGACTCGAAGTCGAGCCGCGCCTGCTTCGGCTGGCCCGCGAGGCCGCCCGCGACGACCTTGCCGGACACTGACTCTTCCTTGGCGAGGGATTCACCTTCCGATTCAGTAATCCCCGCTTGCGCACCCCAGCGGCGCTCGGCACCTTTTTCCGCCGTGCCCCGAGCCATGACCGTCACGATCCGCGTTCCTGCGGCGCTGCGCGCCTACTGTGAGGGCGCTTCGGAGCTCGAGCTCTCGGCTTCGAGCGTACGCGGCGTTCTCGAGCGGCTCGAGGAGCTCCACCCATCGCTGCATTCGAGCGTCTGCGACGAGACCGGCGCGGTGCGCCGCCACGTGAACCTGTTCGTGAACGCTTCCCACGTGCGCGAGCGGAAGGGGCTCGACACGGAGCTCTCCCCGGGTGACGTCGTCACGATCCTGCCCGCAGTTTCAGGAGGTTGAACATGTCGGACCGCGTCGTTCTGTGCATCGGGACCAAGAAGGGTCTGTTCGTCGCCGAGGGACCGAAGACGCGGCGCAAGTTCGAGCTGCGCGGACCCTTCGGATCCGGGGTGGGCATCAACGCGGCGTTGATCGACACGCGCGGCTCGCCGCGCATCTACGCCTCGAGCTGCAACGCCTTCTTCGGCATGAAGATCCTGCGCTCGACGGACCTCGGGAAGAAGTTCAAGGAGACCAAGTCGGCTCCGGCCTTCCCGAAGGAGGACGGTCGCGCGCTGGCGAACATCTGGTCGCTCGAAGCGGGCGACACGAAGAAGGAGCTGTGGTGCGGCGTCGAGCCCGCGTCGCTCTTCAAGAGCGGCGACGGCGGCGATTCCTGGGAGATGGTGCCGGGCATCAGCAACCACGCCCACTCGCGGCAGTGGCAGCCGGGGAACGGCGGGTTGTGCATGCACACGATCCTGCGCGATGGGAATCGCGTGCACCTCGGGATCTCGACCGGCGGTCACTACCTGAGCGAGGACGGCGGCGCGACCTTCACGGCTTCCAACACGGGAGTCGGCGCCGGGTTCATGCCCGAGGCCTACCCCGAGTTCGGCCAATGCGTGCACAAGATGGCGAAGCACGCCGACGCGCCCGGCCGGCTCTACATGCAGAACCACGGCGGCTGGGCCGATTGGGACGGACCCGGCGGGCCACGGCCGGACATCGGCGTGCTGCGCAGCGACGACTACGGCAAGACCTGGCGCTCGATCGCGAAGGGTCTCCCGTCCGACTTCGGCTTCCCGATCGTCGTGCATCCCGACGACGCCGACACGGTCTACGTGGTCCCGCTCGAGCCGACGACGCGCACCTGTCCGGGCGGGGTTCCCGCGGTCTGGCGCAGCGAGAACGGCGGCGGTTCGTGGAAGCGGCTCACCCGCGGACTGCCGAAGAAGGAGAGCTTCTTCACCGTATTGCGCGACGCGCTCGACGTCGACGAGCTCAAGTCACCGGCCCTGTACTTCGGGACCACGACCGGACAGTTGTGGATGGGCCGAGACGGCGGTGAGGAGTGGGAGTGCCTGTTCGACTCGCTCCCGCCGATCCACTGCGTGAAAGTCGCGGTGGTGTGAGCGTCATGAGAAAACGCTGGAGCGGGCGCGAACTGCCCACTGCGACCTCTGCGGCCGCGAACATGGGTCTCACCTGCGCACGAACTCGATCGGGCCGTCGTCCAGGCGAATGCGCACGATCGTGTCGCGATCGCGCTCGAACGCTCCTCTGCGCGGCTCTTCTCCGATGAGCAGCGAGAACGCATCGGGTCCAGCCGGCGCGAGGTGGCATTCGAGCGAGCCCATGCGGACGGTGAGAGACTCGCCCGCGACGCCGATCGTCAGGGTGCCCCAGTGCTCGTTCACGAAGATGCCGGCGTAGCGCTCGGGCGCGAGCGAGAGGCCATTGTGTGCGCCGAGCGGCTCGGGCAGGCGCCGGTGCTCGGCTAGGCCGGGCAAGTTGCGCGCGACCTCTTCGCGCAAGCCCGGTAGGAGATCCTGGCCGCTCTCGCCGAGCAGGCGGTCGTACAGGTCGACCGACACGATCTGATCGATGAACAGCGACGCCGGCAGGTCGCAGTTCGTCACCACGGCGACGCCGATTCCGTGCTCGGGCAGGAACGACGTGTGCGCTGAAGCGCCGAGGTAGCCGCCGTTGTGGAACGCGTAGGGACGACCGCGGTAGGTGCCGCGACCCCAGCCGAGGCCGAAGCCCTGCTGGACGCGAATGCGGCCGCTCGGCGGGAAATCGCACTGTCGGCCGATCATCTCGGCGAACAACTCCTCCGAGACGATGCGCCTGCCGTCGATGGCGCCGCGCCCGAGATTCAGCCGCAGCCAACGCGCGAGGTCGCGCGCCGTCGTACCGAGCCCGCCCGCCGCGTGCATGGTCGCATTGGTCTTGTGCGGTGCGGGAACGAGCTGGCTGCCGTTCGTCTGCTGCGGACGTGCGACGTCGGCGCGCGCGTACATCTCATCGGCGTAGGGCGTCGTCGCGAGCATGCCGGCCGGCCGCAGCACGCGCTCGAGCAAGACCTCTTGCCACGGCTTCTTCGCCACCGACTCGATCACGCGGCCGAGCAGCGTGAAGTGGATGTTCGAGTACGCGGGAGCGTCGCCCGCCGTCGCCGCCGTGCGCAGGAAATAGTAGTAGCGGTCGTTGGTGATCTCGCCCGTGTAGGCGTCGAGCAGCACGATCGGAGGGCAATCGAGCGCAGCGCGGTGGCACAGGAGATCGCGCAGCGTGATCGCGGCCGCGCGCTCGGCGTCGGGCAGCTCGAAGCGCGGGAGGAAGGCCTTCACGGGCACGTCGAGGTCGAGCTTCCCGTCGTCGACGAGCGCGAGCACGGTCATGGCGACGAATGGCTTCGTCGCCGACGCGATGTAGAAGGCCGTATCGAGGGTCACCGTCGCGTGCGTCGCGGGATCGAGCTCACCGAACGCGTCGAGCAGGAGCACCTCGCCGTCCTTCACCGCGACGACGGCGAAGCCCGGCACGAAGAACTCCCCGTGGGCCGCGGCCCAGCGCTCGCGCAGCCCTTCGAGCTCGGGAGCGAGGGCGCTGTGCTCCGGCTCGACGCGGCGCACCGCGGTCCCGTCCTCCAGACCGTGAGCCGCCGGGTTCCAACCGAGGATCAGCAGGAACGTCGGCGCGATGCAGAGCTGCGTGAACATGGGAGTCTCCTCGTGTATGTGCTCGCAGCGTGGCAAGGGATCGTCGCAGCGTCTTGGACGGATGCAACCTGCACCGGCGCGGTGCGCACGAGCACGCGGTAGCGGGCAGGGGAGAGCCCCACCCAGCGCGCGAAGAGCCGGCACAGGTGGGCCTGGTCACACAGGCCGACGCGGAAGGCAACCTCCGCGAGGTCGGCGCTCGTCGTGCGGAGGAGCCGCGTCGCGGCGCGGGTGCGCGATCGTTGGACGTACTCCGTCGGCCCGAGTCCGTGCACGCGCCGGAAGACGCGCGCGAGGTGGATCGGATGGACGCCGACCGCGTTCGCCAGCGCGCGCACGCGCAGCGGGCGGTCGAGCTCGTCCTCGATCAAGTCTTCGGCATCCGCTAGCCAAGGAGGCGCGGCCCCAGTCGCTCGCTCCTCGCCCGGCAGCGCGGCGAGCACGCCGTCGACGCGTTCTTCGAGCTCGCTCTCGCCGTTCGACATCGAGCCGAGCAACGCGAACATCGCCCTGGCAAGCGTGCCGCCCGATTCCCAGCGGTACTCGAGCGGGGGGCCGAGCTCGGGCAGGAACTCCCGCTCCCGCACGGGCTCGAGGAGCAGCGTCGCGACCGGCGCCGTGCCGAACTCGTCCGCGTGGCGAACGCCCGCCGGTTTCGTCGCGCAGTCCCCCGGGCCCGCGCGACGGCGTGCGCACGGCGTCGTCTCCTCGAGTACACCCGCGGCGACCAGCGTGATGCTCGCGGCGTCGTGCGCATGGGGCACCTGCACGAGACCGGGCGCGTACTCGACCCGCCGCACGCGCACCGAGCCGATCTCGAGGGCAGCGCTCGCCAGAACGCGCGGCCCGCTCGCAGGGCAGAGCACGGGAGCGTTGGAGCTGGGCGGAATCAGCACATCACCTCGAATGGCAACGCGCTCATTGGGAACGCCGCACGCATGCTTTCACGGCGCGCTCGGCGACCGCGCGTTCAAGACAGCACCACGGGGCCATCACCTTCTCGGATCGCGATCCATGAATCCTTCCCGCACGCTGGCGGCCCTGGGTATATAGGTAGCAGTCGACGGTGGGTCGTCTTGGTGTGATGTCCGCCGATCGTGTCCCTGCCCTTCCCCGTTCTGCGGGAAGGGAGACGAAGGAGGTACCCCATGCGAAACAAACTGATTTCGATCGTTCTCGCTTGCGCCGCTCTCGCGGGTCTCGCAGCGGCGCGCGCGCTCTCTTCTCCGGTCGAGCCTCGCGCGGCCGAGGCCGAATGGAGCCTGAACGCCACCATCATCGAGGCATGCAGCTGCCCGATGTTCTGTCAGTGCTACTTCAACCCGGAGCCTGCCAGTTTCCCGGGCTGCTGCCCGCCGGGCTCGGATCCGAAGGATGCGCCGCGGTACTGCCGCTTCAACAACGCCTTCCAGGTGAACAAAGGAAGCTTCGGGGCCGTCAAGCTCGACGGCGCCAAGTTCTGGATAGCGGGCGACCTCGGCGGCGACTTCTCCAAGGGCGAGATGAACTGGGCCGTGTTGCACTTCGACCCCGCGGTCAAGAAAGAACAGCGCGAGGGCATCCAGACGATCCTCGGCCACCTCTATCCCGTGAAGTGGCAGTCGTTCCAGGTGGGCGCCGACCACGCGATGGAGTGGAAGGGCGGGAAGGACCGAGCGGTCGCCAAGCTCGACGGCGGCAAGGTCGCCGAGGTCGTGCTCGTGCGCAACCAAGAGATAGGGATGACGAACGATCCGATCGTGATCCACAACCTCAAGTACTGGGGAGCGCCGCGCAACGACGGCTTCGTCCTCATGGCGAACGAGATCGAAGCCTATCGCGCCGGCGACGAGCCCTACGAGTTCAAGGGCACGAACGGCTTCATGATCACCTTCGACATCAACTCGAAGGACGTGGCCGGAGCGGCGTCGAAGGCCTACTGACCGCCGAATCTGCGCTGCCGCTCGCGGACGAGCATGTCACCGCATGCGCCGGTGCGCTGCACCGGCGCATGCAACACGACGCATCGCACGTGGCATGGATCCGGTCCGCACCGTCCAAGGTCCGCGGATCCGGTGTGCCGCGAGGATGACATCGACCGGATCGTGAACCCATAGAGGTGGGACGGACCGCCACTCTCGTTCGGCGATGCGCGCGTTGGCGGTCGAGAGCACTCGACTTCGAAAGGGCCGGCTCATGCGCTCGATCCGGAGGAGCTCGTACGGGACGGGGCGAGAGCGCGGGGCTTGATGCGTCGGTCCCGGATCGCGAGGATCCCGGGCCTTCCGGCGGGCTCGCCCGCCTTCCCTTTGCCCGTGAGGAGGAGCCGACGATCATGAGCTACTCGAGGAGCGACTGGGGCCGCTTGCTGCTCCGCGTGACTTTCGGAGGAATGATGCTCTTCCACGGGATCGCGAAGCTCCAGCACGGAATCGAGGGGATTCGAGCCGGCGTCGTGGGAAAAGGCCTGCCCGAAGTGCTGGCCTACGGCGTGTACGCGGGCGAGATCCTGGCGCCCGTGCTCTTGATCGCCGGCGTGTTCACGTCGATCGCCGCGCTGGTGCTCGCGTTCAACATGGTCGTCGCGATCTACGTCGCGCACTCGGCGGAGATCTTCTCCATCGGCGAGCACGGCAACTGGGCGATCGAGCTCCCCATGCTCTACCTGCTCGGCGCCCTCGCGATCCTGCTCCTCGGGCCGGGCGAGATCGCGTTCCGGAGCTCGAGCGGGAAGCGCCGCTAACGCAGAACGAAATCGGGGAAGCTCGTGGAGAGCTTCCCCGGTCGCCTGCATCGGGCCCGCCGGCGTGGATGCCGGCTACCTATTGATTTACTCGTCGACGGCGTCTTCGATCTCCTCACCGGCGTCCTCGATGGCTTCGCCCGCGTCCTCGATTCCCTCGTCGACGTTCTCGCCGGCTTCTTCCATCATGCCGTCATCTGGACAGCCGTACAGGCCGAGGGTCGGGACCAACGCGGCGGCGACGAATACACAGTGCTTCATGGCTTTCAGGATCTTCATGGGTGACTCCTTGTCAGGGGGGGTTCTGTTCTCAGGTTCGTGACCTTGCGCTCCGAGCGCGCATCAACGATTGCTCTCCATTTCACTGCAGGCCGAGGGGCGCTCGAGCCGTGAGCCTCTGTGCGACGCCATCAGTCCAGCACCCGTTTGCGGCCGAAGACGAGGCTCACCACGAAGATCACGAGGAACACGAAGAAGAGGACCTTCGCTATCCCGGCGGCCGACGCTGCGATGCCCGTGAAGCCGAACACGGCCGCGACGAGCGCGAGCAGTAGGAACATCAGGGACCAGCTGAGCATCGTTTGCCTCCGTGTCAGGGCGCGCGCGGGGGGATCGCGCACTCGACACAGTCATAGGGCAACGTCTGGTCCGGTGACCCTCGGGATAACTGGGTAGCCTTCTCCCAAAGGCAAGGCTTGGCCGAGTTGCGGACCCCTCGATCGATGGATCCACGCCCGTCGGGAGGCGTGCCGGAAGCGTACTCCGCGGTACGGCCGACGTGGCGGCGCTACGGTCTCGACAAGGACGAGTTCAAGCCGAAGAGGACTGACGCGAGTTCACTTCGAGAGTAGCGCCCGGTCGCCGTTCACGGGGTCGAGCGCTCCGATCCCGCGCAGGAAGTCGTCGCTGAAGAGGAGCCGCTCGCTTCCCGCGTCGAAGGCGAGATCGTTGGCGCCGACGAGCGGACCCGCGCCCGTGACCTCGTCGGCGACGAGCGTCCGCATTCCGAGGTTCGCGACCGACAGGTCCATCTCGAGCACGTCGCGCCCGTCGTCGGAGAGCACGAAGGCGCGCTGGCCCGCCGGATCGAGCGCGAGCGACACGGCGGAAGGGAACGACGGCCCTTGGCCGCCGAGATTGCCGTCGGAGATCACCGTCTGCTGGCCGAGCATCGCGCCCGGAGCGAGATCGATCGCGATGACCCGACCACTGCCTTGGCGGTCGAGGACCAGCGCGCGCGATGCCGAGTCGACGACGATCGCGACGGGGTCGTCGATCTCGTCGCTCGTTCCGATGCCGGGGCCGGCGAGGATCGTGCGCGCGAGCGTGGCGAGGTCGAGCGCGATCACCGAGTCGATGGCCGTGTCGACGAGGAGCAGTCGGTTGCCGGGAGCGTCGAACGCGAAGGCCACCACGGTGACGATCGCGCCCCCGCCGTCCGCAGGCGCCGCGAGGGAGGTCCGCTCGCCCGAAGCGAGCGAGACCGCGAAGACCGACATGGCCCCCATCACGAACGCTCGTCCGCCCGCTTCGTCCAGCGCGAGGTCCGCGCCGTCGATGAAGTCGGGGCCGGACCCCACTCCGTTACCCGACACGATCGTGCGGTTGCCGGTGGCCGGATCGACGCGCACGAGCACGAGGGGTGTGCCGTGCAGGGCGAAGATCTGCTCCGCGGCCGGCGCGAAGGCCAGGTCGCGCAGATCGGTGAAGCGCGCGCCCGTTCCGATCCCAGGCGTGCCGAGCTCGGTGCGGTTGCCGGTGGCGAGAGCCACTGCGAAGACCGCGCGCCGCGCGCTGTCGGCGACGAACAGCCGGTCGTTCGCGAGGTCGAGATCCATGCCCGCCGGACTCCCGAACGGGGTTCCCGTACCGACTTGCAGCGGGGCGACGAGATCCACGCCCGACAGGACGGTGCGGTCGCCGGCCGTGGGGCCCGCCAGCTCGACGTCGTAGACGAGCGTGGGACCCGCGTCGGCCACGAAGGCGCGCTGGTTGGGCGCGTCGAAGGCGATCGATGCGAGCAGGCCATAGGTGGGGCCGCCTCCGAGGGAGTTGCTCGATACGACGGTGCGGTCGCCGAAGGTGGGACCGACCTGCAAGTCGACGGCGACGACGCTGCTGGTACCCGAATCGACGATTAGCGCGCGCGGCAGCACGACCGAGTCGTCGAGCGCGACGTCGAGCGGCGTGGACAGCGCCGGCCCGGCGCCCGCCGTGATCGGATTCCCGCCCGAGATCAGCGTCTCGGCGCCGTTCGGCGGCGACATCAGATCCACCTCGTACAGCCCGTCGTCGTCCGTCGTGGGCGCGAGCGCCGTCGTGCCCAGGAGGCCGAGGTCGATCCCGCCGCCGGGCGAGCCGAGCGCGGCTCCGCTGCTGAGCTGCGTGCGGTTGCCGCTGCCCTGGTCCACCGCGAAGAGCGCTCCGTCGACGTCGAGGACGATGGCCTCGCCGGCCGCGGGGTCGAGGACGAGTCCCACGGGAGTCGGGATCACCGGGCCGTTGCCGACCGTATCGGACGACAGGATCGAGCGAACGCCGGTCGTGAGCGAGATCGACACGATGCCGAGTCCTCGGTCCGCCACCAGCAAGCGGTTCGCAGCCGTCTGGAAGCGCACGTCGCTCGGCTCCTCGAGCAGCGGTCCCCCGTTCACGACGCGCGACGCCACGAAGCTGAAGGTCGCGCCCGAGAGGTTCTCGAGCTCGATCTCGATCTCCGTCGTGCCCACGGGCGTCGCCACGTTCCCCGAGAAGGTCGCGAAGGCGTCGGTCGTGGTCGCGAGCACGCCGTTGATGCGCACCGCCGCGAGGATCGAGGGGTTCACCGTCCGGCCGCGCACCGTCACCATCCCCTGATCCGTGACGGCGTTCGCCGGCGGGAAGGAGAGGACGGCCGGCGCTTGGGACCCGCCTCCGTCTCCGTTGCCGTCGCAGGCGACGAGGGAGCACGCCAAGGAGGCGAGCACGAGGAGGCTGGCGACGCGCGGGGCGGTGATCGTTCTCATGCGGTTTCCTTCCCGGAGCGAGCTGGGCGCCACCGGCGAGCGAATGGTGGAAGCGCCCCTCCCACGGCAGAATGCTTCCCCCTAGCCGTGCAGTTCCAGGACTACTACGAGGTGCTGGGCGTCGCGCGCGACGCGAGCGCGGAGGACGTCAAGAAAGCCTATCGCCGTCTCGCGCTGAAGTGGCACCCCGATCGCCATCCGGAAGCGGAACGCGAGGCGGCCCAGGTCGAGTTCAAGCGCGTGAACGAGGCTTACGAGGTCCTGTCGGATCCGGCCAAACGCGAGCGCTACGACCGCTTCGGCAAGGACTGGGAGCAGGGCCAGGAGTTCCGTCCGCCGCCCGGACAGCGAACGATGAACCGCGAGGAGTTCGAGCGCGCCTTCGGCGGCGGCTCGGGCTTCTCCGATTTCTTCTCGGAGATGTTCGGCGACATCTTCCGGCAGGACTTCGAGCGCCGCGAAGGGCGCCACGCGCGCTACCGCTATCGCGGCGCCGACGTGCGCGCCGAGCTGCATCTTCCCGTGACCGCGGCGATCCGCGGAGGGAAGAGCACCTTCGAAGTACCGGCCTCCGTGGCCTGCCCGCGCTGCGGCGGTGTCGGGCTCGTCGACGATCACGTTTGCCCGACCTGCACCGGCCTCGGCAGCCTGCGCACGTCGAAGACGGTCGAGCTCGCGATCCCGGCCGAGGTGCGCGACGGCATGGTGCTGCGCTTGCGCGGCCTCGGCGAACCGGCCGACGGGACCGGCGAGAGCGGCGATCTGCACCTCACGCTGCGACTCGATTCGGACGAGACCTATCGCGTGAACGGAGCCGACGTCGAGGGCGACGTGCCGGTCGCGCCCTGGGAAGCGGTCTTCGGCGCGAAGGCCGACGTCGTGACGCCGCGCGGAAAGGTCGTGCTCACGATCCCGTCCGGCAGTCGGTCCGGCGCGAGGCTGTGCCTGCGCGAGCAAGGCCTCGCCGACGGACGCGGCGGTCGCGGCGACTTCCACGCGGTGCTGCGCATGGTCCTGCCGAAGGACCTGACGCCGCGCCAGAGCGAGCTCCTGCGCGAGCTCGCTTCCGCGAGCGCCGACGCCGTCACGGGTGGAGCGCGGAGGACGGCGACGTGAGAGCGCCCGAGCTCGTCATCCACGGTCAGGTCTACCTCACGCTCGAGACCCTGGCGAGCTGCTACGAGGTGGAAGTCGTGTGGATCGAGGAAGTGTACGAGCATGGATTGCTCGGTCGCGGGGAGGCGATCGAGGGCTCGATCGCGGTCGCGGCCGCGATGCTCGATCGTTTCGCGCGGATCCTCCAGCTCCACCGCCAGCAGGGGATCAACGTCGCGGGCATCGCGACGCTCTTCGCGCTCGGCGAGAACCTCCGCGACGACTGAGCCGCGTTCGTCGCCGACGTCTCCGGTGAGGAGCGCGTCGATTCTTCTCGACGCGTACCGACTCGAGTCGCCGGACGCTCAGCTCGCCGTTCGCGTGGGATGTGCGATCTCGATCGCGCGCGATCGCACGGGAAGTCATCCTTTCGTGGCCCTTACCGGGTCTTCGAAACCGTTCTCGTATGTCGTTCTAGAGACGTCGGCTTCAACGGCTCCCGGAGAACGATCCTGCACTTCGCGATCATCCTGCTCGGAACACTCGGCCTGGGTTCTTCGACCTACGACGACACGGAACGCGCCGTCCTCGGCGAACGTGTTCGTCCGCTCCTCGCGCGTTGCACGGAATGCCACGGAGCCGAGAAGGCGAAGAACGGCCTGCGACTGGATCGGCGCGAGTTCGCCCTGAGCGGCGGACACGCGGGCCCGGCGTTCGTTTCGGGTGACCCGGACGCGAGCGAGCTGATCCGACGCATCGAGGCCGACGACCCGCTCGACGTCATGCCGCCCTCCGGAAGGGTCGGTCTCGCGCGCGAAGAACGCTTGCTCCTGCGGAGCTGGATCGAAGTCGGCGCGCCATGGCCGAGCGGCCTCGTGCGCGCGGGTGCGCTCGCGGACGATGTAGAAACCTCCGAGGACGCGCTGCACTGGGCCTATCGGCCCGTCGTTCGCCACGAGCCCCCCGACGTCGCTCCGGACGACCTAGCGCGCAATCCGATCGACGCCTTCGTCCTCGCGCGGTTGGCGCGAGAGGGGATCCGGGCTTCGGACGAAGCTCCGCGTCACGTCCTCGTCCGGCGCCTGCACCAGGATCTGCTCGGTCTACCGCCCACGCCCGAAGCGGTGCAGGCGTTCGAGGAAGACCAGTCGCCCGACGCCTACGAGCGTCTGGTCGACGCGCTGCTCGCATCGCCGCACTTCGGCGAGCGATGGGCGCGACACTGGCTCGACCGCGCGCGCTACGCCGACTCCGACGGCTACGAGAAGGACAATCCGCGACCCAATGCGTGGATCTTCCGCGACTGGGTGATCGACGCGATCAACGCCGACCTCCCGTACGACGAGTTCACGATCGAGCAGCTCGCCGGCGACCTGTTGCCCGAAGCGACCCCGAGCCAACGCATTGCCACGGCCTTCCACCGGCAGACTCTCACGAACCGCGAAGGAGGAATCGACGAGGAGGAGTTCCGGGTGGCGGCCGTGCTCGACCGCGTCGACACGACGGGCTCGGTGTGGCTCGGCTTGACGGTCGGATGCGCCCAGTGTCACGACCACAAGTTCGACCGGTTCAGCCAAGAAGACTACTACCGGCTCTACGCCTTCTTCGACAACGCCGACGAAGTGGATCGCGCGTTGCCGCCGACATCGGGCCAGCGCGGACGGCCCGATCCTCTGGAGATCGCGAGGCTCGCGGAAGCCGATGCTTGGCGCGCGCAACGGGACGCGGCCGAGGCCGAGCTCGCCGCCGTCGCCTCGACCGTCGAAGGCGACTTCCTGCGCTGGGCCGAAGGCCTGCGCGCGACCTACGGGAAGATCGCCATTCGCGCTCGCGCGCCGGCGCTCGAGATCGCGCCGAGCGCAGCGACGTCCTCGGGCGAGACTCCGCTCGAGATCCTTCCCGACGGCTCGTTCCTGACCCAGGGCGCAAAGAAGCGGGGCGTCGACCGCTACACCGTGACCTTCCCGATGAAGCTCCAGAGTCTCACGGGCTTCGAGCTCGAGACACTGCGGCATCCGTCCCTGCCCCGCGGTGGACCGGGTCGCGGAGCCGAGGGCGAATTCGTCCTGTCGAATGCTCGCGTGGAAATCTCGGTCAGTCAGGGCAAGGGAAAGCCGGATGCTCGATTCAAGCTTCGGCCGGTCCGCGCGCGCTACTTCGGGCCCGAGACGAACGCCCCGGTCTCGACCGCGATCGACGACGACGAGAAGAGCGGATTCGGACCCGGCAGCCCGGGCGCCGAGAACACGATCCGCTTCTATTTGGACAAGCCGCTCGTCTACCAGGGAAGGTATGACCTCGGGATCCTCCTCACCACGGCGGCGGGCGGAGGCCGGAACCTCGGGAGCTTCAGGGTTCGTCCCCTGACCGAACCCGATCCGTGGGGCGACCTCGCCGAGGAGGTGCGCCGACCTCTCTCCGTGCTCCTCGCTTCGCCGGAGGGCGACGATGCCGCGCTGGCGGAGCTGCGCGCAGTCTTCCACGGAGCGAACCCGATCACGAAGGGCGCGTTCGAGCGGCTCGCGGAGCTCGATGCACGAGAGCCCGCGTCGCACCAAGTGGAAGTGGCCGTCCTGGCGGAGCGCGAGCACGCGCGGCGTACGAGCCACGTCCTCCTGCGCGGTGACTTCCTCCGACCGGGGAAGGCGGTCGAGCCGGACGTCCCCGCGACGCTCCCGCCGCTCGCGCCCCGCGTGCGGGGGCGCGAGCCCGATCGGCTGGATCTCGCCCGTTGGCTCGTCGATCCTACCCATCCGCTGACGTCGCGCGTGGCCGTCAACCAGATCTGGGAGCACCTGTTCGGAGAGGGGATCGTGCCCACGATCGACGACTTCGGCGTGCGCGGCGAGCCGCCGACGCACCCCGAGCTCCTCGACTGGCTGGCTTCCGAGTTCATCCGCTTGGACTGGAGCCGCAAGGCGCTCCTGCGCACGATCGTCACCTCCGCGACGTACCGCCGCGCGTCGGAGCACCGCACCGATCTCGTCGACGTCGATCCCGACAACCGCTTGCTGGCCCGTCAGAGCCGCCGGCGCCTCGACGCCGAGCTCGTGCGCGATCAGTTCCTGTCCGCGGCAAGCGTGCTCTCGGAGAAGATCGGCGGACCGAGCGTGTTCCCGCCCCTTCCCAATGGTTTCCTCGACGTGCGGAGCGCGTACGCGCTGCAGTGGGAAGTGAGCGAGGGCGAGGATCGCTACCGCCGGGGTCTGTACACCTTCGTCAAACGCACCGCGCCGCACCCCACGCTCTCCGTCTTCGACTGTCCCTCGGCAAACCGGACGGCGGCATCGCGCCGCACCTCCAACACGCCGCTGCAGGCGCTCACCACGCTGAACAACACGGTGTTCCACGAGGCATCCCAGGCCTTCGCCGACCTGTTGCTCGAATGCGCTTCGAGCGACGAAGAGCGCTTGGACCAGGCCTTCCTGCGCACGGTGTCGCGAGTCCCGTCGGACGGGGAACGCGAACGTCTCCAAGACTTGCTCGCCGAGGCGAGCGACTGGTACCGCGAGCACCCTCTCGACGCGGAGAAGATGGCGCTGAGCGGGAGCATGCCGGACGTTCCGATTCACGAGCGCGCGGCTTGGGTCGCGACCGCGCGCGTGATCTTGAACCTCGACGAGAGTCTGACGCGCCAATAGCCGGTGCCGGCCGCCATGACTCCCGAAGACCTGCGAGCGAGCTTCGAGCGCCGGGTCGCGCTCGATCGGCGCTCGTTCCTCTTGGGCTCGGCCAGCGGGCTCGGACTGGTCGCGCTCGGCTCCCTGCTGCGCGCGGACGGTCTCCTCGCTGACCGCGACGGCGAGCGGGCGCTCGGGGACGACGGCCTCCCGGATCCCACGCGCCCCCGCGCGCCGCACTTCGCCCCGCGCGCGAAGAGCTGCATCTTCTTGTTCATGGCGGGCGGGCCGAGCCAGTTCGACCTCTTCGATCCCAAGCCCAGGCTCGACCAGCTCGACGGCAGGCCGCTCCCCGCGAGTTTCGTCGAGAACGTGCGCTTCGCCTTCATCCAGAAGGAGACGGCGGTGCTCAAGGGAACGGGTGTCCGCTTCGCCAAGCACGGCGCGTGCGGCATGGAGCTCTCGGACCTCGTTCCCAACATCGCGCGGCACGCCGACAAGCTGCTCCTCGTCCGTTCGATGCACACCGATCAGTTCAACCACCATCCCGCGCAACTCACGCTGCAGTGCGGCCGAGGGACCTTCGGCCTGCCGGCGTTCGGCTCGTGGGTCCTGTACGGTCTGGGGAGCGAGCAGCGCGACCTGCCGGGCTACGTCGTGCTCACCGCCGGCGGCGGCTCGAGCGGCGGCTCCACGCTCTGGCAGAGCGGCTTCCTGCCGTCGACCTACGCCGGCGTTCCCTTCCGGAGCCAAGGCGACGCCGTGCTCGACCTCGAGAACCCGCCGGGGATTTCGCCAAGGATGCAGCGCGCGGGACTCGATGCCCTGCGCGACTTGAACCTCGCCCGCTATCACGAAGTCCTCGACCCGGAGATCGCGAGCCGCGTCGCGAACTACGAGCTCGCGTTCCGCATGCAGAGCGCCGCGGGCGACCTCATCGACCTCTCCAGCGAGCCTCGAGCCGTTCTCGACCTGTACGGCGTCGACCGCCAGGACCCGGAGATCGTGGCGGACCGCCCGGGCGGACCGGGTCAGTACCGCTCGTTCGCAGCGAGCTGTCTGCTCGCGCGCCGTCTCGTGCAGCGCGGGGTGCGCTTCGTCAACCTGATCCACTCCTCGTGGGACCACCATTCCAACCTCGACGTCGAGCTCGGCTTCAATGCGCGCATGGCCGACCAGCCGATCGCCGCGTTGCTCGAGGACCTCGAGCGCACCGGTCTCTTGGACGAGACCCTGGTCGTGTTCGCGGGCGAGTTCGGGCGGACCCCGCTGGGCGAGAATCGGCTGGGCGCCGAACCGAACACGGGCCGCGACCATCATCCCGGCGCGTTCAGCATCTTCATGGCCGGCGGCGGGTTGAAGCGCGGGATGGTGCACGGCGCCACGGACGAGCTGGGCTGGGCGCCCGTCTCGGACCCCGTGCACGTGAACGACTTCCACGCGACGCTGCTCCACCTGTTCGGGCTCGACCACGAGCGCCTCACCTACCGCCACCAAGGCCGCGACTTCCGCCTGACGGACGTCGCCGGACGCGTGATCGACGACTGGATCGCGTGAGCGCGGATCCCGGCAATCCCCACCGCTCGGCCCGCGCTGCGAGCCCCGGCTTTCGGGACGGCCTTCGCGGTGCTAGAGTCGCCGCCTAGCCCCCCGGGTACGGAAGTGAGGTGCGATGCCTCCGCGGACCCGCCGCTGTGAGCGCTGACGAAAGTCCCAGAACGAGCCACTGGCGCGCTGCGCTGGGAAGGCAGGACCGGTAGGACGACGCGCGAGCCAGAAGACGGCCCGGGACGGCCCGTTCGTTTCGTCCTCTCGGGTCCCACGGAGGCAAGCGTCATGGCTCCCAACGTTCGATCGAGCACGCCGCCTGCGGCCGCTCGCGTCCCCGTTCACGATGCGCTCGCGAGCTCCGGCTCGTCCCAGCGCGTCACGCCCCGCGTCCTCGTGCTCACCGGCTTCGTCCTGGCCGCCGTCGCTGCGCGCCTGCTGCCGCATCCGCCGAACTTCACGCCCATCGGCGCAGTCGCGCTCTTTGCCGGCGCCACGTTCGCGGGCCGGCGCGCGGCTTTCGGCGTTCCGTTGCTCGCGATGCTCGTGAGCGACCTCGCTCTCGAGTGGACGACCGGTGCCGGACTCCACGGATTCCTGCCCATCGTCTACGCGCTCTTCGCGGCGAGCGTGTGGGGCGGGCGGCGCTTCCTCGCCGAGGCGCGCGGACCGCTGCGCGTCCTCGCAGCGTGCGGCGCATCCGCCACGCTCTTCTACCTCGTCTCGAACACGGCGGTCTGGGCGGGTCCGGGTGACTATCCGCACACGCTGGGGGGTCTGCTCCAGTCGCTGGGCGCGGCACTGCCGTTCTACCGCAACGATCTCCTCGGACACGTCGTCTTCTCCGCTGCGTTGTTCGGCGCGCTGGCGTGGTCCGAGCGACGCTTCCCCGCGCTGCTGCCGCGCGTCGTCACGAGCTCGGTGTCGTGAAGGTGCGCGACAGGGATTCTCCGCCGCTACCGGCCGCGCGTGGAGCTCGGACGGTCGCGGACGGCCGGGACTGCGCGAAGCCGAAGGTCCTGCTCTCCTGGAGCTCGGGCAAGGACAGCGCGTGGGCGCTGCACGAGCTCCGGCTCGCGGACCAGGTCGACGTCGTCGGGCTGCTCACGACCGTCACGTCCGAGTACGATCGCGTGTCGATGCACGGCGTGCGCACGCAGCTCTTGCGCGCGCAGGCCGCGGCCGTCGGAATCGAGCTCGTCCCGGTGGAGATCCCCGCGGTCTGCACGAACGCCGACTACGAGGCGGCGATGGTCCGTGTGCTGGCGTACGCCGTCGGACTCGGCGTGTCGGCGGTGGCCTTCGGGGACCTGTTCCTCGAGGATGTCCGCCGCTATCGCGAGGAACGGCTCGCCGGAACCGGCGTCCGGCCGCTCTTCCCGCTGTGGGGGCGCGACACGCGCGAGCTCGCGCGCGAGATGATCGACGGCGGGTGTCGCGCGTTGCTCGCGAGCGTCGATCCGCGGGCGTGCCCGGCGGAGTTCGCCGGCCGAGCCTTCGACAGCGCGCTCCTCGACGCCCTTCCGTCCGGCGTCGATCCGTGCGGCGAGCGGGGCGAATTCCACACCTTCGTCTGGGACGGACCCATGTTCGCGCACCCGGTCCCGGTGTGCGCCGGCGAGATCGTCGAGCGCGACGGTTTCGTCTTCGCGGACCTGCTCCCGGCCGACGAGGCGCCATGAAGTTGGACACCCTCGCGCGCTACTTCGAGCGCACCAAACGCACGAAGCTCTTCGTCGTCACGGACGCCTACGTCGTCGCAGGGCGCGCATCGCGTCCGTCCGCGCCGAAGGGCGACGTCCTGCTCGTCGATTTCGCGCCCTTCGTCGCCTACTTCTTCGACGGCGGAGGCCTCGTTCGCGGAAGCGAGACGTTCGGTCCGGTGCGGCTCGACGACGGCGTGCGCGTCACTCGCAGGCTGCAGACGCATCGCCGCCACGTCGCCGACAAGCAGATCCCCGAAGGCTACTTCGAGGCCTGCGAGGAGCTCTAGACCACCTCGCACGGGGAGCGGATCCTGGTCGTATCGGCTGGACCGTGAGACACTCCGCTGCGGAGGACGATCCCATGGGCGTCTACAACGAGAAGAAGCTCAAGCACCTCCTCGCGGACATCCCCGAGATCCCCGCGAAGTACACGCGCAAGAAGAAGCGTCCCCAGGAGGTCGCGCAGATCATCGAGCCGAATTGCACCGGCTGCGAGGTCTGCATTCCCTTCTGTCCGGTCGACTGCATCGAGGTCGAGCCCGCCGATGCGTATCCGAACCGCCAGATCCCGCCCGTCCGCATCCGCTACGACGAGTGCATCGGCTGCGTGATCTGCGTGCGCGTGTGCGAGAAGCTCGCCTGGGACGCGATCGTCATGCGAGCGACCGACGAGATCGAGCGCGAGGAGGGGATCGAGATCGGCGAGCGCTTCCCACGCGGAGCGAGCGAACGTCCGTAGCGGGGTGCGGCGCTACGACGACGTCAGTCCCACGAGCAAGAGCTCGCACGAGCTCGCCGCGCCGACGAGCTCCAGCTCTTCGCCGCCCGAGAGCCCGCGCAGCCACAGGCTGTCGCCGTGCTCGAGCTCGAACGGCTCCTCCTCGCCCGTCACGCGCGCGGCGAGCGCGCCCGCGAGCACGTACACGAACGCCTGCTGTGTGCGCAGCATCTCGCGCGCGCGGCGCGCGCCGAGCCGCAGCGCCTGAACGTCTCCGGTCGCGCGGCCGCGGCGCAGGATCACGCCGAAGTCGGCCACGGGGCCGGCCACGAGCTCCGCCGTCGTGGGCCAATCGCCGGAGAAACGATAGGGCTCGAGCCGCCGCAGGCGCGCGCGCGGCGCGTCGGCCCCATGCGCGAGGACGAGCCCCGCTCCACTCGTCACGGTCGAGATGCGCTCGCAACCTTGGAAGGGAGAGAAGGAGACGTTCGCTCCGATCTCGGCCGCCGACAGGCGCCAATCGAAGTCGCCGCCCTCGAAGGAGGCGGACGGGGGCCAGAGGGCGAGCTCGGTGGTTCGGCCGCACCCGTTCTTCCAGGAGACGCTCGGTCCTCCGGAGTGGCTCTGCTGCAAGACATGGTGCATCGTCTTCTCGGGGACCCGAGCGGCGAGAGCCGAGGACCCGCGCAACAGGATAGGAAAGCGCCTCCGCTCAGACGGGATCGCGACGTCTCCATCGTCCGCTCCCGGTCGACTCAGCCCTTCACCTTCGCCTCGAGCTCCGCGAGTAGCTCCGCCGCGCCGCCCAGCGTCGGGTCGAGCTCGAGCGCCTTCTTGCACGCTTCGACGCCGACCTGCGGCGACGGCGTGAAACCGTAGAAGCGCGCCCGCAGGAACCACACGAGCGCATTCTCCGGCTCCAGGTCCGTCGCCTCGTCCATGGTCCGCTGAGCCTCGTCGTAGCGCTGGTTCGTGGCAAAGGCGTTCGCGAGCATCGCGCGCACGAAGCCCGAGCGCGGGCGCAGCGCGACGGCGACCGACATGTGGTGCAGCAGCTTCTCGGCGGCCGGACGCGACGCGTCGGGGCCGTTCGCCATCGTCTCCGCCACTCGCATGAACTCGAGCGCACCGACGAGGAAGTGCACGCGGAACGAGCCCGGGTCGCGCTCGAGCGCGCGCTCGAGCACGCGCCCTGCGTCGTCGAGTCGCCCGGGGACGAGGAGCAGTGCGCCTGCGACGCGGTAGAGCTCTTCGGAGCTCTTGCCCGCGAGCGCCTCGTCCGTGACGAGCGCGTCGAAGACGTCGACGCCCTCCGCGCTCCAGCGCTCCTCCGCCACGGCGAGCTCGGCCCAGCTCGCCTCGGGGAACGCGGCGAGCACCGCGAGCGCGCTCGAGCGCGAACCCGTCGCCTCCGGGGAAGGATCGGACTCCGCGATCGAGGCCAGGTTCTCGAGCGAACTCTGCACGACCGGCCACAGCTCTGCGTTCCGCGCGCGGAGCGCCGCGAGGCGCTCGATCGAGCCCTCGACGTCGCGCTCGAGATCGGCGCCGAAGGCGCGGAAGGCCGCCAGGAATCGCGGCCGCAGCGCGGACACCGTCTTCACGTCTCGCAGGCCGATCCAGAGCGTTCCCATCAGCATGTCGAGCTCGTCGAGCTCGTCGGAGAGCGCGCGGTCCGCCCGCACCTGTACGAGCGCGGAGCGCGCGGTGTCCGCCACCGCCCGGGCCTCCTCGGCCAGGGCTCGCTCGCGATCGGCCACCGCGCGTGCTTCCACGGCTTCGGCGCGCTCGCGGTCGGCCACTGCGCGCGCCTGCTCCGCCTCGGCGCGCAGCCCGGCCTCGACGTCGGCCCGTCCCGCGGCACCCGCGCCGTAGGCGCCGAGCGCGACGGCCGCGACGGCGAGCAGGAGGATCGCCGCACCGCTCGCCGCGAGCGCGGGGTTGCGCTGCGCCCAGCGCGCGAGCCGCTCGAAGCGACCGGCGGGCCGCGCGCGGATCGGCTCGTTCGCGCGCCAGCGCCGCAGGTCCTCCGCGAGGTCGAGCGCCGTCTGGTAGCGCCGGTCGCGCTCCTTCGCCGTCGCGGTCTCGAGGATCGTCGCGAAGTCGCGATCGATCGCGCGGTTCGCGCGGCGTGGATCGGGCGGCTCCGCGGTGAGGATCGTCTGGAACAGCGCCTCGCGCGTCGCCGCCGCGAACGGATGCGCGAGCGTGGCGGCCTCGTACAGCGCGACGCCGAGCGACCAGACGTCGCTGCGGCGGTCGGGGCGCGCGCGGTTCGTCATCTGCTCCGGGCTCATGTAGGCCGGCGTTCCGGACGCCTCGCCCGTGAGGCTCTGCCCCGCCCCGTCGTCCTCGCGCGCGAGCCCGAAGTCGAGGATCACCGGCTCGCCCTCCGGCGTCACCATCAGGTTCGCGGGCTTCACGTCGCGGTGGACGATGCCCGCCTCGTGCGCGAGGTGCAGGGCCCGCGCGCAAGTCTCGACGAAGCGCGCGAGCTCGCGCAACGCTTCGGCACGGGGCGGCTCATCTCCAGTTTCGCGCGCAACGGCGAGCCGCCGCGCGAGCGTCTCCCCGGCGACGTAGCGCATCGCGATGTAGGGCGTGCCGCGGTCGAGATCGGCTTCCAGCACGCCGCAGATCGCCGGGTGCTCCAAGCGCGCCGTGACCTCCGCCTCGCGGCGAAAGCGCCGCATGGCCTCCTCGCCGCCCGGACCCAGGTGGGGCAGCACCTTGAGCGCGACCTGCCGTCCGATGCGCGAGTCCTCCGCGAGCCACACGATCGCCTGCCCCCCGCGCCCGAGCTCGCGCAGCGTCCGATAGGCGCCGATCTGCTGCGAGTCGCTCGTCGAAGGGGTGGGGGAGGTCATCCGAGAGTGAGTGCCTGCAAGTCGAGCTCTCCTGCGCGGATTCTACGCAGGTCGCGATCGGTCGAGCCCGCCCGCGGCAGGCGATCCGCGCGGCGCGTGCCATCGATGAGGCCCGAACCTTCCGGCGGGGGCCGACCCTCCCGCTCGCGTGCGTTCGCTACCTTGGTGAGAGGATCCGGTCTGCGAGCCCGCGCTTCGATCGGCGAAGGCTCCCCGTCGAATCCTGCCTTTCCCGATGTCGACGCCATCCAGCGCACGAGGACCGGTGAGGCGAGGCCCGCTCCTTGGCGGCTTCGCAGTCTCGATCGCGGTCCTCACGGCCAACGCCGTGGCGCAGGACGCAGGCAAGCTCCCGGCGACGACGCCGCCGGCGAGCCGACTGCTCGACGCGCGCTTCGAGGCGACTGCGCTGCTCGAGCCGCCGTTCTCGCCCGAGGCCCTTCACGGGCTGGCCCTCAGGAGATTGGCCGACGGCGAGCTCGCGATCGCCGCCCGAGCCTTGGATGAGCTCGTGGCCGAGACCGCGGACGGAGACGCCGCGCGGCCGTTGCTCGAGCGCGACCGAGGTCGCGCCCACGCGCTGATCGAACTGCGCAATGCGTTCTTCGCGCGCTGTCGCGACGACGGCGTGAAGCTGCGCGTCGAGATCGACGGACGCACTCGCGTAGCGACGATCCAGAGCGTCGACGCCGACGGTCTCACGCTCGCGCTCGCGAAGGGCGAGACGACTGGCATGGCCTTCGACGAGCTCGGCATCGAGGCGCTCGTGAAGGTGTGCGAGGAGCAGAAACTCGAGCTCGGTTCTCCCGCGACGCACGCGCTCGCGCAGTTCCTCGCCGGGCGCAAGAACTGGAAGCGCGCCGCGGGCGGGACCTCTCCCGCGGAGCTGGCACTCCTCGAGGACGAGGGCGCCCTGACGCGATTGCTGGCCCTGGGCTCCACGGTGGCCGAAATCGAGAAGCTCGCGCGCATCCCCGTCGAGACGGCCGCTCTCGACACCGCCCAACGCGCGCTCGCGACCCTGCAGGAGCTGTGGAAGACGGAAGCGGGCGCGGACCTCGTGGCGGAGCGCGCGGCGGCCCTGCGCCAGCTCGCGATCCAAATGCTCGGCCGCTCGTTCACCCTGCGCGGACTCTCCGATCCGTACTGGGACGAGCGGATTCGCGGCCGGTTCGAGGGCCGGGAGAGCGGCCGCGCGCGCATCACTTGGACGTTCGACGGTCCCGAGGAACTCGAGGATTGGACCGTCCTGTCCCAGCCAGATCCCTACGGGATCGACCTCGCGACGCCCGACGACGAGGCTCGCCTGACCGTCGAGGACGACGCGCTCCGTGCATCGGGCAAGCACTACCTGCGCAGTGCTCTCCAATTCGTCGCTCCGATCTCGCTCACGTGGCGCGTCGTCTACACGGATCCGAGCGCTCCCGGAGAGCCGGAGAAATTCACGCTGCTCCAGGTGATCCTCGGCGAGCGCGGGAATCGCATCGTCGCCGGCAATGCGGACGACCTGGTGTCCGTCGACGAAGGGCAGCTCACTCGCGACCAGGACACGCGGCGGTACCGTTTCCACACGCCCTACACGATCGTGCTCGAGCACGACGGAACGAAGGCCGAGCTCTCGCTGACCTCGCACCGAACGCTGACCGTGCCGGGCTTCGGCGCCGACAGCGGCTACGTCAGCTTGTACTTCTTCACCGACGCCGGGCTTCGGCTCGAGGAGTTCTGCATCGACGGGGTGATCGCACCCGCGAGCTTCCTCGCGTGGCAGGACGATTGGATCGAGAGCGAGCTCGCGAGGCTCATGACGCGGTGAAGGACGAAGGAGCCGGCCGCGCGACGAAGGGGCGTTCACCGTCGGTGAGTGCGCGCGCATGAGACCGGAGCCCACCCGACCCGAGCTCGCATGGCGGGAGTTCGTCGCCGCGCGCGCCGCCACCGAGCCGTTTGCGAGCCATTGGAATGCGTTCGGCGAGCTCTCCGCGGCTCAGCCCGAGCACCTGCCGTTGCGCACGTGGTGGCCGGGGGGCGGCTCGGTGCTGGAGGACTTCGCGCGCACGCACGGAT
Source organism: uncultured Planctomycetaceae bacterium (assembly GCA_964413535.1). Classification (GTDB taxonomy): domain Bacteria; phylum Planctomycetota; class UBA1135; order UBA1135; genus CAYPTB01. The sequence goes on from CAYPTB010000049.1 coordinate 50,423, forward strand.
GCGCGGACGCCGACGCGCTGCACGCCTGGTCGTGCCGTGAGCGCGGCGAGTTCTGGCGCGCGGCGCTCGCTTGGACGGGCCTCGAGGTAGCGGGCAGGGTTCTCGCGACGGACGCCGCCGGCCGCGCGCGCTGGCTGCCGGACGATCGCGTCGACCTCGTCGGGCTCGCGCTCGGCGGCGACCGCGAGCGGCGCGCGATCGTGTTCGGCCGCGAGGGGAGCGCGGAGCTCGAGACGTGGTCCGTCGGGCGGCTCGACGACCTCGCGCGGCGCATCGCGGCCGGGCTCGCGCGGCAGGGCCTCGCGGCGGGCGACGCCGTCGCGCTGTGCATGCCGCTCACGCCCGAGTGCGTCGCCGCCTGCCTCGCAATCGTGGGGAGCGGCCTCGCGTGCGTGTCGGTCGCCGAGTCGCTCTCGGAGTCCGAGATCGCGAAGCGCGTCGCGCTCGCCGGCGCGAAGCTCGTCATCACGGTGGACGACACGATCCGCGGCGGCAAGCGCATCCCGATCGCCGAGCGCGTCGCGGTGGACGCGCCCGTCGTGCGCGTCGGGGACGAGACGTGGCGCTCGTGGACGTCCGGAGGCGGCGCGACGATCGGCGGCGAGCGCGAGCCGAAGCGCGCGAGCCACGTGCTCTTCTCCTCCGGGACGACGGGCGACCCGAAGGCCATCCCCTGGACGCAGCTCACGCCCTTCAAGTGCGCCGTCGACGCCCACCTGCACCTCGACGTGCGACGCGGCGACCTCGTGTGCTGGCCGACGAGCATGGGCTGGATGATGGGGCCGTGGCTCGTGTACGCGGCGCTCCTGAACGGCGCCGCGCTGGCGCTGTTCGAGGGCGCGCCAACGAGCACGGACTTCATCGAGTTCACGGAGCGCGCCGGCGTGACGGTCCAGGGCGTCGTGCCGTCGCTCGTCGCGGCCTGGCTCGACCGCGAGCCGCGCTTCGCGCCGCGCCTGCGCCTCTTCGCGTCGACCGGCGAGGCGTCGAATCCGCGCGACTACCTGTGGCTCGCGAGCCGCACGGGGTACCGCGCGCCGGTCGTCGAGTACTGCGGCGGCACCGAGATCGGTGGCGCGTACCTGACGGGGAGCCTCGCGCTGCCCGCGTCGCCCGGCGCCTTCGCGATGCCGGCCCTCGGCCTCGACTTCGTGGTCCTCGACGACGACGGCGCGGAGGTGCCGGTCGGCGGATTCGGCGAGGTGTTCCTCGAGCCGCCGGCCATCGGCCTCTCGCAGTCCTTGCTCCACGGCGATCACGACGCCTGCTACGAGGCCGGCTGTCCGCGCGTGGCGGACCGCGGGCCGCTGCGCCGCCACGGCGACCTCGTGCGGCGCCTCGCCGGCGGCATGTTCCGCGCCGAGGGCCGCGCCGACGACACGATGAACCTCGGCGGCATCAAGGTCAGCTCCGCGGAGATCGAGGCCGTGCTCGGGACGCACGAGAGGATCGTCGAGTGCGCCGCAGTCGCGCGCCGCCGGCACGGCCGCGACGAGCTCGTCGTCTTCGTCGTGGGCGACGCGCCCGAGCCGCGCGAGCTCGACCGCCTGCTGCGCGAGCGCCTGAGCCCGCTGTTCCGCGTAGCCGAGGTCCGCCCGATCGCCGCGCTCCCGCGCACGCCGTCGAACAAGGTCGTGCGCCGCGCCCTGCGCGACCGGCTCGAATAGCGCCGTCCGGTCTTCGGCACTCCATCGTCGACGGCGTCGATTCGGGGCCGCACGAGAATCGGAGCGCGCCTTGCCATTCTCGATCTCCACGATCCACTGACGGCTGACACCGACCAGGCGAGCGGCGACATTCAGGGAGGGGGGCAGCTCCTTCAGGGCTGCATCGAGCACACGAGCGGCCGCGCGCTCGACTGCATCGCCTCGAAGTCGGCGCGGGAGGTGACGCCGCGCCAGCGCTCGCCTACGAGGATCTGGCCGCACACGCCGCCGAGCGTGTTGCCGGGGCCGGGCAGCACGAGCTCGTCGGGCGCGTGCTCGCGCAGGACGACGCGCACGGAGTGCGTGAAGTCGTAGGGCTCGACGACCTGGCGGCCGAGCGTGTAGTCGCAGAGCTCCGCGAGGTCCGCCGACCAGGGCGTGAAGCGCGCGCCGCGGCCGTCGACGAGCGTCGCGCGCGGGCGCCGCCAGTCGAGGTTCGCGAGCCGCTCGCGCGCGCGCTCGGCGACCTCCAGGACGAGCGGCGTGTGGTAGGGACCGTGGCCGACGAGCTTGAAGGGATAGCGGTTCTTGCCGAGCTGCGCAGGCGGGAGCGCGCGCTGGAGGTGCGCGAGCCCGGCGTCGGACGCGGCGAGCACCGCGTAGCCGCCGAGAGCAATGGACGGGAAGGCCTGACCCTCGGAGCTTGCGATCGCCTCGTCCACGACACGCACGCGCTCGGGATCGACGCGCCAGTCCTCGCCGACGATCGGATGGATCATCTGGCCGCCGCCCACCACTTCTTCCTGCAGGAGCGCCATCTCCTGCACGAGGCGGAAGCCGTCGTCGAAGTCGAGCGCGCCGGCGACGGCGAGCGCGCTGTACCAGCCCATGGAGTTGCCCGCGACGGCGACGACGCGCGCTGCGCCTCGGGCGTCCGGTCGCGGCAGGACGTCGAGGCTCCAGCTCGCGCTGCCCGTGCCTCTCTTGCCAGGTCCGCTGTCGCCTCCCGTGTCGCCTGCGCATCGCGCGGCGTCGAGCAGGGTCACGAGCCAGATCAGGGGCGACACGTTCGCCGGCCGCAGGTGCACGTCCGGCCGGAACTTCTGGGCCGCGTCGAGCTCCGTGAGCGGCGCGAGCTCGTACCGCGCGCGCAGCTCGTCCGCGCGCCGCACGAAGGGATGATCCGCCGGCAGCGAGCGCAGCGTCTTCTCGGTGTACGAGCCGCGGCCCGCGCACAGGATCGCAATACGCTTCATGCAGAGAGCTCCCGCGCTCCCGCGACGATGTCCGCGACGCTCACGAGCACCGTGTCGGCGGCGGGGCCGAGCGGGACGTAGCTGTCGGCTGCGCGCACGGAGCCCAGGCGGCCGGGATAGCGGCGCTCCGCGAGGTGCGCCACGAGCGCGTCGGCCGGGCCGCCGCCCGTCGCGCGGCACTCGTCGACGACCAGCGTCGCCCGGCACGTGCGCGCGTGGCGCTCGAACGCCTCGAAGGGCAGCGGCGCGAGCCAGCGCAGGTCGAGCACGCGCGCGCGGATCCCGTGCTCGCGCTCGAGCTCGCGTGCGGCGCGCAACGAGAGTCGCAGCCCGTTCGCGTAGCTCGCGATCAGGAGCTCCGTCGCGTCCGGCGCGTACAGGCCGACCTCGCCCGGCAGGAGCGCGCACGCCGGATCGGCCACGGGCGGCGGATAGTCCGTGAGCCACAGCCCATCGCCGTCGTCGTACAGGTCGCGCTCGTGGTACAGCGCGATCGGCTCGAGGAACACGACCACGCGCCCGCACGCCTTCGCGAGCGCCAGCGCGCCGCGCAGGAGGCGCGCGCCGTCGTCACCGCGCGACGGCGTCGCGATCGCGAGCCCGGGGATGTCGCGCAGCCCGCCGATCGAGTCGTCGTTGTGGAAGTGACCGCCGAAGCCCTTCTGGTACGCGAGGCCTGCGACGCGCACGACCATCGGGTTCGTGAACTGGCCGTTCGAGAAGAACGCGAGCGAGCACGCCTCGCCGCGCAGTTGGTCGACGGCGTTGTGCACGTAGGCCAAGTACTGGATCTCGGGCACGGGCAAGAGCCCGACGTGCGCCGCTCCCTGCGCCACGCCGAGGATCGTCGTCTCGTCGAGCAGCGTGTCGAACACGCGTGCCGTGCCGAAGCGGCGCTGCAAGCCCGCCGTCACGCCGTACACGCCGCCCTTCTTGCCGACGTCCTCGCCGAACACGATCGCCTCGGGCCGCCGCAGGAGCTCGTCCGCCAGCGCGGCGTTGACGTGCGCCGCGAGCGTGCGGCGCGCCGGCGAGCGCGACTCCTCCGGCAGCCCGCCGTCGAACAGCGCCGCGCGGTGCGTCGCGTCCACGGGCCGCGCGGCCTCGCGTGCGACGGCCTGCGGATCGTAGGGCGCGAGCGGCGCCATGACCGCCGCGCGCGTGGTGAGCTTCGGGCGCGACGCCGCCTCGTCGCCGGCGGCGCGCACGCGCTCACGCGTGTCGGCCAGGAGCTCCGCGAGCTCGTCCGGGCTCGCCGCGCCGCTCTCCACCAGCCACATCGCGTTCGCGAGCAAGGGATCGCGCGCCTCGATGGCCGCGACCTCCTCGTACGTGTGGTACGTGGTCTCGACGTCGCTGCCGGCGTGTCCCCACAGCCGCACGCAGTCGAGGTGCAGGAACGTGGGCGCGCGCGCGCGGCGGCAGTGCACGATCGCCGCCTCCACCGTATCCCACACCTCGTCGAGCGCGCCGCGCGCCTCGAAGTACGCGACGTGCGAGAGGTTCGCGAAGCGCTCGCGGATCCAGCCGCTCGGCGTAGCGACCGAGATGCCGATGCCGTTGTCCTCGCACACGAACAGGATCGGCGTCGGCCGCCCTCCGCGGAACGCGTAGCGTGCGGCGTTGATCGCGGTGAGCGCCGTCGCGTGGCTCGCCGACGCGTCGCCGAACGAGCAGCAGACGATCGCGTCGCGCGCGACGGGGAGCTCGACCCCCATGCGCTTCGCGCGCGGGATCGCGAACGCCGTCCCCACGGCCTTCGGCAGGTGCGACGCGATCGTGCTCGTCTGCGGCGGCACCCAAAGGCGTTTGCTGCCGAACACCTTGTGCCGCCCCTGCGCGATGGGATCGTCGGACGACGCCGTGAGCCCGAGCAGCGTGTCGAACACCGGCGTCTCGCCGCGCCCGCCGCGCCCGAGCGAGGCGCGCCGCGCGCGCGCGAGCATCAGCGCGCCCGAGCGGTAGTGCAGGAAGCACGGATCGTCGATCCGCAGGAGCGCGCCGATGGCCACGTTCTGCTCGTGCCCCGCGCTCGAGATCGTATAGAACGAGCGCCCGTCCTTCTTGAGCTCGCGCGCGACGACGTCGAGCGCGCGGCTCGCGGCTTGGTCCTCGAACAGCTCGACCGCCTTGCGCGCCGTGAGGCCCGAGCCCGCGCGCAGCGGCGCGTCCGGCGCGAGCCGCCGCGCCGCCGGCCGCGCCCCCGCGAGGTACCGATCGAGGTTCGCCTCGACGACGACGACGCGGTTTTGGCTCTTGTCGACGATCACGGAAGAGGGCGCGCGTTCCGACGGCCAGGGACGGAAGAGACTCCGCGCACGAGCGCTCGGAGTCAAGCCGCCGCGGAGCGCGACGTTCGCCGAGCGGCCAGCGCAATGGGTCCGACGGGCTCGGCGCCAGGTCGCCTCGCAATACCCAGGCGAAAGCCGTTCGTCGGATCCACGAGAGTTGCGGTGCTCGTTCGACGAACGGGGAGTGCCCCGGTCACTCCCGGTAGGTTCGGCGGCGCAGGTCCTTCGCGATCATCGCGATGTGCTCGGCGAAAGCCGCTTCGAAGTCCTCTTGATCGACCTTCAGGTAGTCGGCGAGCGAGACCTTGATACCGCCCGACTCGTAGACCTTCTCGAGCAGCCCAATGCCCTTCTTGCGCCATGCGCCGCCCTCACCGTGGAGCAGGAAGTGCGTCACGAGCGCGGCGTGCGGGTAGTGGTACTCGTAGTTCGCGAGCTCATCGGGCGCGATGTGCACGAACTCCTCGAAGGGCAAGAAGGCCTCCGATTCCGCCAACGCACCGCCGAGGTCGTCGTCGACGAACTCCCCGAGCACGAACGAGCGCTTCTTGTCATCCGTGTCGGCCGGGACCTCGAGCAGCTCCATGTACAAGGCGAAACCCTCCTGCATCCAGGCCAGCGGGAACTTGGCGAGCGTGCCGCGATCGGTGGCCTTCATGCGCAGGTCGCAGAGCTGGTGCGTGCCCTCGTGGTAGAGCGTCTCGAGCAGCAGCGTCAGGTCGCCGACGTAGAACTCGGGCCAGTCGAAGAAGTACCCGGTCTTCGATTCTCCCGAGTAGAAGCCGAGCACTTCCTTCGGTGGATCCATCCTGTTCGCACGCAAGAGCGCCTCGAACGTCACCGGTGAGTCGAAGAACCACACCTCGAAGCGATCTTTCGGCGGGCGCAACTTGATTCCGCCCTCGCGCATCACTTGCTCCCACGCGCCGAACAAGTCCTCGCATGCCTGTGCGAACTGGAAGACGGTCCGGTGCGGAGCGTTGGTGATCACCTTGTAGTGTTCCGTGTCGAGACCCCAGGCGTCGGACCAGAAGTCGAGCACGTCGTCCAGGTCGCGCCGCGTGAGGAAACCGCCGCCCAGCTGCTTCAGAGCCCTGCGCGCAGCTTCCTTGTCGCTCTTCGGCACCGCGCCGTAGTTGAAGATCACGTCGTAGTCGCGCTTCCGGAGCTCCTTCGCCGCCGCGTCGCAGTCGGGATCCGCGCGCAGCGCCGCGAGCAGCACCGATTCGGCGAACGCGCTCTGGCCCGCCTTCTCAGCCTCCCCAGCCAGCGCGACCGCTGACTTCGCAAATGGCTGGGCGAGCGCGGTCTCGCGTCGAGCGAATTCCCTCCCGCTCTTCCGAAGCGCATCTTCGTAGCCGCGGCTGAAGTCGTCCGCGGAGAGCTTGCGAATCTCTGCCCCGATCTCGCCAACCGCGTGCTCGGGGAGAACGAGCAAGACCTCGCGCACGAGGTAGCCCGCTTCGCGGTAGAGATCCTTCTCCATCGCCCAGCGCGCGAGAGCGGCGAGCTCCTCCGCGAAGGCCGCGTGACTCGCCTTCCAGCGCACCTCGATGTCGCTCGCGGCCGGCGGCGATTCCTGCGCGCGCTCGAAGCCCAGGACGAGCATGGCGACGAACGAGAGCACGAGGGAGCGCGGCATCGGGGCTTGGTGGGACTTCGGAGAGCCGGCTTGAATACCACATCGGCAGCGACGGTGCTCCCGTGCCGTCTCGAAGTCCGGCGGGTGGCGAGGCCTACCGAGTCTCCGACTACCGCTCCGACGCTCGCACCGCGTCGACCAGCTTCTTGAACGCGGAGCGTTGCTCGTTCGGAAGGCGCGCGGCGAAGCGCTTGTCGAGGGGCACGCTGCGGATGAGCTCCACGACGTCCGCGACGTCCTGAGCTCGGTTGGGGTTGCGGAGGCCCGAGCGCAGCTTGGTGCGCACGAGATCCCGAAGGCTCGCAACCAGCACGCCCCGCAGTGTCTCGGTCGCTTGGGGGGCCCCGCCCGTTTCGCGGTCCGTCACCAGGTGGATGGCCACGCCCGCGAGCTCGAACTCGCGCCGCTCGCGATTCCAGCGCGCCCCGAGGGCCTCGAGGGCGGCCCCCACCTGCTTCGGATCCGCAGCATAGAGATCGATGTCCTCGGTCGTTCGACGATAGCCGTGCAGGAACACGGCGATCCCGTCGACGACCGGTGCGCCCGTCGCCTCGGTCACGCGTCGGGCGAGCTTCAAGAGCTCCGGGTCGCGGGAGAAGAGGCTCATGGCCAGACGATCGAGGAGCACCGAGCGTTCGCTGGACATGATCGCTGCATCTCGGGACCGAACGGGCGCGCCCCCTGAGTCCTAGTGTCCAGTATGGCAGAGCGGAATCGACCACGGCTCGCCTTCGAACGTCCGCCTGACCACTCAACGCGGCGTCCCCCCCTTCACGAGGTGGGGGACCCAACCTGACTCTAGAGGACGCGATCCGACCGAGCTGTCGAGCGCCAGGTTCCTCGGCATCAGGGGAACGTCGCGGGGAACGACAGGTCGAAGTTCGCCCAGGGGTTCGCGTTCTGGATGAAGCCCTTGGCCTTGATGAAGGGGCCCTGCTGGTTGTCGGCGGCTATCTGCAGGTGCACGCCGTTGAACGCGAGCGTGTTGCGCACGATCAGGTTGTGCCCCGCCAGGACGGCGATGCCGACGCCGTTGTCGGCCACATCGTTGCCGTCGATGCGATTGCCGGTGGAGACGGCGAAGATGCCGCGGCTCCTGTTGCCCTGAACGGAGCAGCGCTCGACCACCGAGTTGCCGCTGACACCCACGCCGTCGTCGACGTTCTTCTCCACCTTGCAGTCCGAGACGCGGCAGCCCTTCTGGGGGAGGATGATGCCGCTCTGATTGGAGCTCACGATGCAGCGCTGGATCAGCGTGCCTTCGAGCCCGGTGATGCCCTCCAATCCGTTCGAGATCGAGGTGCAATCGACGACGTGGCCGGCCTTGCCGGTCACGATGCCCTTCCCGTTGTCCTGGGCGAAGCAGCCTTCGATGCGGCTCGAGTCCCCGAGAATGAAGGCGCTGGCTCCATTCATCTGCGCCGTCGTGTCCCGAACGATGGCATGTGTTCCCGTCTCGAGACCGGAGCTCGTGTTGTGCAGCAACGAGCATCCAGTCACCTCTGCGCGATTTCTCAGTTGGATCCCATCGTTGCCATTGCCATCGACGATGCAGTCGACGATGTGACCATCGTCGAAGGCGGCGATACCGTCCCCGCCGTTGTCCGTCACGGAACAGTTGCGCATGGTGAGGGACCCTTGACCGAAGATCCCTCTCCCGGTGTTCGAGATGAACCGGCAGTCCTGGACGAGGGTGTTTGCCAGGACCACGGCTCCGTCGCCTTGGTTGTTCGCGATGCGCAGGCGCGACAGCACGCTGTTCGAGTTGCAGGACACACCGCCGGTGCCCCACGAGGAGATGTTGCCGTCGAGCACGATCAGGAGTCCCGTCTGGCTCCACGCTTCGATGCCCGTCAGCGACCCGGGACCGCCGACGAGCGCGAACCCGTCCAGGTCGATGACGACGTTCGATGCTTGCACGAAGATCCCGTGTTCGCCCGCGACGCCGCCCAGGTGCTGCGTCACGCGGTAGTAGCCCGCCTGCGTGATCGTGAAGGGCAGCGCGTCGATGGGGATCGGATTCGGCGGCGCGAGCGGGATCAGGGACTCCAGTTTGGGCGCCGTGCTGACCGCTTCCGGAGGGAGCGCGGTCGGACCTCCACTCTTTCCCGGAGCCTGCCAGGGCATGGCGAAGATGGGACACGCTGTCGCCCACGCGACGAGCGCGGTGCGCACGATCGAACTCGACGAGACTTCCATGAGTCGTTCCTCCGAAAGGGGCCGATGGAGACTTGCTCTCCCTCATCCGCGGCGGTGCGACCGCGTTACGCGCCCTCTCGGAACCCGTCGCGCCGCGAGGAAGGAGCCGTCGATGCGCCCTGGCATCCAGCCGCACCCCGGGGCAACGCCGAAACGACCCTGTCCCGTACCGCTTCACCATGCGAGCGCGCAGCCCATCGCGAGTAGAGTGACCGCGCGATCGGGTGACGTGCGAGCCGTTACTTGTCGAGGACTCGAGCGGAACTTTTCCGAAGCGCCCGACGCCGGGATCTCGACGAACTAGCCCAGCTCATGCGTCAGAAGCTCAGCTTCTCTCAACAGGCGCACCCTAGTCGCTCTCGAAGGCTGACCGAGGGAGCTTCGACTGACGGATGATGCTCGAGAGAGTTCCGATCGCGAGCGTCGTGTGGTCGGGAACGGGAACCGTTATCGTCGATCCTTCGATCCGCTTCTGCATTACGACGTGGCTTCCGCGTTGTCGTACTCGAAGAAAGCCCTGGGACTCGAGGATCTGGCACACTTCGCGTCCCGAGAGACGTCGCAGTCTAGGCAACCCTGACCTCGACGCGGGTGACGAACACCTCTTCGTGTATTCGCTCCTTCAGCTCTTCGGGTGACGCTGACTCGAAGAACAGCTCGAGGGCCTCGACAAGGTTGGAGCGAGCCTCTTCGACCGTTGATCCCTGACTCGTGATGTCGAGTTCCGGACAAAGGGCGACGAAGAGGTCGCCTTCGCGCTCGATCACAGCCGTGAACTGTCGTGTTGTGTTCATGGGTATCCTCCGCGAAGTGTAGGGCAGCCGCAGAGGCCTCCGCAACGTATTCGAGACATGGGGTAGCGACGAGGACCCGCGATCTCGCCGACGTCAGGTCCGTCGAAGCAGCAGCGTGTTAGACGCAGGCGGGCCTTCTCGTGCGTCCCGCCAACGGTTAGAAGCTTCGCGTTCAGAGCCCCGCGTGGGAGTTCCTCGCGAGGCGCCCCGTGCGCACCGCAACTCCTCATCTGTTCGCGCCCGCTGCCCCGCTCGGGCCGCTGCTCGTCTTCGCCGCGCTCAACAGCGCGGGCACGGGCACGGCGACGATGGGGATCTTCTTCCTCACGAAGAGCGCGTTCGCGTTCTCGACCGCGGCGAACTACGCGCTCGGCGTGCTGATGGGCGTCACGTACATCGTCGGAGCTCTCGCGTCCGGCCCGCTCTTGCGCGCGCTCCTGCGGCGCGGCGGGCTCGAGCCGCGCGGCGCGCTCCTCGCGGGGACGCTCCTGTTCGCGCTCGCGTGCCTCTTGCCGTGGACCGTGCAGCGCCCCTGGGCGGTGTTCGCGCTCGCCGCGCTCTACATGCCGATCTCCGGCGCCTTCTGGCCGATCGTGGAGAGCTACGTCTCCGGCGGACGCGTCGGCGCGAACCTCCACCGCTCGATCGGGCGCTTCAACGTCGTGTGGAGCGGCTCGCTCGCGCTCGCGTTCTGGATCGTCGCCCCGCTCGTCGCGAAGGCGCCGCTCGACGTGTTCCTCGTGCTCGCGATCATCCATGCCGCGAGCCTCCTCTTCCTGAAGCCGCTGCCGTCGCGGCCGGGCCGCGTCGAGCCCGTCCCGGCTGCCGTCGCGGGTCCCGGACATCCAGCGCTCCTCGCGATCCACCGCCCGCTGCTCGCGGCGAGCTACCTGGCGCTCTTCGCGTTCTCACCCTACTTGCCGGTCGTGCTCACGGCGCTCGACGTCGCGCCTGCCTGGCACACGCCGCTCGCTTCGATCTGGATGGCCGCGCGTGTCGCGGGCTTCTTCGTGTTCGAGCGCTGGCACGGCTGGCACGGAAGGATCGCGAGCGCGGTCGCCGGCGTGCTGTCCCTGATCTTCGGCTTCGCGCTGGGAGTGCTCGCACCGCTCGCGCCGAGCTCGATCGCGCTCGGCGTCTTCGTCGTGGGCCTGCTCGCGTTCGGCGCGGGGGCGGCCCTGCTCTACACGGCCGCGCTCGCCTACGCCCTCGAGCACGGCGCGGCCGAGATCGAAGCCGGCGGCTCGCACGAGGCGCTGATCGGCGGCGGCTACGCGCTCGGGCCGCTCACCGGTCTCGCCGTGCTCGGCGCGGTCGAGCTCGGCGTACTGCCGAAGGCGCAGAGCGAAGCCGCTCTCACAGCGACCGTCGCGTTGCTCGTCCTCGGCGCCGCCGCCTGGGCCTGGCGCGCGAGCGCGAGCCTACGCCGCGAGGCGGCGCTCGACTCTCCACAGCTGCGCGACGACGCTCCGCCCGTCCGGCACGTGTGACCCCCGTTCCGCGCGGAGTGCGATGACAGTGCTCGTGAGATCAGAATGCCCCAGACCGTTCGTCCCAACGACTGGACTCGCTCGGAGCGACGCAGGACTGCCGATTCAAATCAGAGGGTCAGGCCCTGTGGGAAGCGCCTGCGCGAGGCGGTGGACGAGCGCGGCGAGCCGCTCTACACGACGCGCGACTGGGCCGCCTGGGTCCTGACGGGCGAGCCGCGCTAGAGGTAGGTCTGATCCAACCCGCCGGCCAACCGCCGTTCCGGTGTGCAAGCGGACCCACTAGCGCCGTGTCTCCAGGTACTCGGCCGGCAGCGGCTGCTCCGGCGATTCCTGGTCCCACAGGATCGCGAGCACCCACCAGCGCTCGTCGTCCCACAGGAGCTGGATGCTGTTGATCCCGCGCGCGAAGGGTTTCGCGGCGGGCTCGTCGCGCGACTCGTAGGTGCTGAAGACGTGCGCGATGTGGCCGAAGCGCTCGACGCGCCGCGCGACCTCGCTCTCGTAGAACCCGCGCTCGGCAAACAGCGGCGCGGTGCGCTCGACGTACTCCGCGGGCGTGAGCGCGCGGACGCCGAGCTGGCCTTCCGCGTTCCGGCCGACCGGCATCAGGCGCGCGAGCTCCGGATGGAAGAGCGTGTGGAAGCGGTCCCAGTCGCGCGCACCGCCCGCCGGCCCGGAGATGACGTCGTAGACGGCCGCGAGGATGCCGTCGAGCGTCGCGACGTCGAGGAGATCGGCAGCGCGCGGCGCCGAGCCGTCGGGCCGAGCGGGACCGGCGGCGCCGGCGACGAGCAGGAGCGGAACGAAGAGCTTCGCGGTCATGGGGATCACCTCCGAGGCTCGAAACGCTATCGACGCAGCGCGCGCGCTGCGGCAGTTCCGAGTAAGAGCTCGTTGCGAAGTGGGTCGCCGCTGCGGCGCTTCGAGATGTGGAGACCACCGCATGCGCACGGAGGGCCTCGTGCGACCCGAGAGCCCGCCGAGCTCAGGTCCAGCGTGCCGACGTAACTCGCGGTGCTCCAGACGCCCGCGGGGAGGGTGGCGGCGCTCGCGAGGAAGCGCGCGTCGCGTTCGCTACGATTCGGCCATGGCTCGCAGCTTTTCGGAGGGAGGGGTGAGCTCGGTCGAGATCCTCCCGGGTGCGCGGGCGACGGAGGCGCGCTTGCTCGAGCTCGTGGGGGAGCTCCGCGACGAGGCGCGGCGCGATCCGCGGCTGCTCGCGCGTCCCGCGCGCATCGTCGTGCCGTCGCGCTCGCTGCGCTTGCACGTCGCGGAGCGCATCACGGGCGAGCTCGGCTCGGTAGCCGGGGTCGCGGTGCAGACGCTGCACGGCGTCGCGCTCGAGATCCTCGAGCGCGCGGGCGAGTCGACGGGCGGGGCCGACTTCCTGGTCGAGGTGCTCGCGCGGCGTTTCGCGCGCGAGGAGCGCGCGCTGGCCGAGGTGTTCGACGCCTTCCGCGACGGCTACCGGACGGTGTCGGGGTCGGTGCGCGATCTCCTGGACGCGGGTTTCGAGCCTGCGCTCGCCGACGCGGTGGTGGAGCGCCTGCGCGAGACGAGCTTGCCCCCGGACGAGCGCCGGCGGGCCGCGGCAGTCGTCGCGACCGCCGCGCGCGTCGCAGCCGCGCTCGCGGAGCGCGGAGTGGGTGGCCGCGCGGCGCTGCTCTCTCGCGCGCGGGAAGTCTTCGAAGCCGATCCCGAGCGCGCGTTGCCCGCTCGCCAGCTCGTCGTGCACGGCTTCGCGGACGCGACCGGACGCGCGAGCGACCTGCTCGAGGCCTTCGTGCGCCGCGCGGGCGCGCGCGTGCTCGTCGATCATCCTTCGGATCCCGACGAGCCGTCGCGAGCCGACCTGGGCTGCGTCTTCAGCGAGCGGCTCGTCGAGCGCCTCGGAGGTCGCGCGCCGGCGAAGCCCGCGGCGAAATCGGCGACGTCCGACGGCGCGAAGTCCCGCAAGGGGACGTCGGGCGAGGGCTCGGACGCCGCGCGGCGCGCGGTCGTCGCACCGGTGCTCGAGCTCTTCCGCGCGCCGGGCGCGCAGGCCGAAGTCCGCGCCGTCGCGCGCTCGATCCGCGCGCTCGTGCAGGAGGGCGTGCGACCCGAGCGCATCGGCGTCGTCGCGCGCGACCTGTCGGGCTACCGCGCAGCGCTGCGCCGCGAGCTCGGGCAGCTCGGCGTGAGCGCGTCGGCGCTGCGCGCGCGCGCGCCCGTCGACGGACCGGGACGCGCGATCCTGGCGCTCGTCGAGCTCGTCGAGCAGAAGGACGAGACGCCCACCGACCGCTGGCTCGACGCCGTGCAGCGGATCCCGTTCGAGCGCGACGGCGCCCTGTTCACGCGCCGCCCCTCGCACGGGCTGCGGCTCGGCCTGCGCGTCGCCGGCGCCGCGCGCCTGCGCGAGACGGCGGAGCTCGATCTCACGCCGCATCTCGGCGAGCACGACTTCATGCGACTGCCGGTGTGCAAGGGTGTCGAGACGGGGAGGCCAATGCCCGGCGACACGCCGAAGGACGTCCCCAGCGGCGCCGAGGGAGCCGCGGAGGAGAGCCGACGGGTCGGCTTCAAGTCGAAGAAGGACTCCGTCCAAGGCTTCGACCTGCGCGGCGCCGTGACGGCGGCCGCGGCGATCCGCCGGCGGCTCGCGCGCTGGCCGGAGCGCGCCGCGTTCGAGGAGCACCTGGCCGAGCTCGCGCGCCTGCGCCGCACGAACCTCGGCTGGCGCATGGGCCCGGCGGAGCGACGCGTGCGCGCGGCCCTCGATCGGCTGGCGGAAGGGCTCGCGGGCGAAGAGCTCACCGCGGAGGAGTTCGCGCTGCTCGTGCGGCGCTCGCTCGTCCCCGCGGCGTCGCCGCCGCTCGGCGGCGAGGGCGGCGGCGTCGCGGTGCTCGACGCGATGGAGGCGCGCGCGCGCACGTTCGAGCACCTGTTCGTGCTCGGCGTGAACCGCGACGTGTTCCCGCGCGTCGTGCGCGAGGACCCGCTGCTCGGCGACGACGCGCGGCGCGCGCTCCAAGACCTCCTGCCGGACGTGCCGCTGCCCTCGCGCGGCCGCGACGAGGATCGCTACCTGTTCGCGCAGCTCCTCTCGTCGAGCCCGTCCGTGACGGTCTCGTGGCAGCTCGCCGACGACGACGGCAAGCGCAAGGTCGTCTCGCCGCTCGTCGAGCGGTGCCTTCGCGAGCAGGACGAGGAGGAGGTGCGTACGGCGCCGCCGCTCCATCCGCTGCGCATCGACCACGCGCGCGAGGGCGGTCCGCGCACAGCACAGGCGCACGCGGTGCTCGGCGGCCTGCACCGTGAGCGGCGCGGATACGAGGAGCGCCTCGAGCTCGCGCTCGCCGAGACCCTGGGGCCGCGCGGAGCGGTGGGTGGCGTGGACGCGCCGGACGTCGCCGCGCTCGCGCGCACCCGCGGCCGCGTGCTCGATGCCTTCGAAGACGGTCCGCGCGATCCCGAGCGGCTCGCCCCGTATCTCGGCTTCCTCGGCGCGCAAGATACGGTCGGCATTCGCCCCGACCCGCGCGTCGATCCGCTGTACGTCACGCGCTACGAAGGCCTCGCCAAGTGCCCCTGGCAGGCGGTGCTCACGCGCTTCCTGCGGCTCGAGCAGGCGCCGGATCCGCTCGACGCGCTGCCCGGGATCGACAAGCTCCTGATCGGCAACGTCGCGCACAAGGTCATCGAGCGGCTCGTCGAGCGCGTGCTCGGGAAGGAAAGGACGAGTCTCGATGACGTGCTCGCACGCGACCCGGTGCCGATCGTCTGGCCCGAGGATCCGGAGCTCTTCGAGCTGTGCCTCGACGTCGCGCGCCGCTCGATCGCGGAAGCGCGCGCACCCGTTCCGGGTCTCGTGCGCATGATCGCGGAGTGCGTGTGGCCGCACCTGCAGCACGCACGCGCCTTCGACCGCGCCGAGGCGGCGCGCTTCGGCGATTGGGGCGTGCTCGGCGCGGAGGTGACAGGCCGTGCGCTCGTCGCGCGTCCCGCCGACGGAGATCGCGCCCCCGATGCCATCGAAGTCTTCTTCCGCGCCGACCGCGTCGAGAAGCGCGGCGATGTGGTCGTGCTCACCGACTTCAAGACGGGCAAGCAGCTGGACTACGAGGAGATGGTGAAGGGGATCCCCGCCGGCAAGTCGCTGCAGCCGCTCGCCTACGCGCTCGGAGCGGCTGCGCTCCGCGTGAAGGCGCGCGGCCGCTACCTGTTCCTCGCGGCGCAGGACGCGGCGGAGATGGACGTCGGATTCGCCGAGAAGGCGCACGAGTACTCGGAGGGATTCGGAAGAGCGCTCGGCACGCTGGCGGACGCTTGGTCGGCGGGGACGTTCTTCCCGCGGCTCGCGGACGTGTTGGGCGACAAGGAGGCGGATGCGTGCCGCTTGTGCCACGTGGCGCAGGCCTGCCTGCGCGGCGACAGCGGAGCGCGGCGCGCGGTCGTGGCCCTGGGTCTCGGCGAGACGACCGTGGAGCGCGGCAGCGCCGAGCTCGGTGCGCTGTGGAGGCTCCCGAATGCGAGCAAGGTCGAGAAGGCGGCGGCCAAGTCCGCCAAGCCTTCCAAAGGAACCAAGCGAGGGCGCGCGTGAAGCAAGGCGACCTCTTCGCGGAGCCTCAGGCGCCCCGACGCCGTGCGTCGCCGGCGCCGGCGCAGCGCGAGCCGGCGGACGTCGCAGAGCGCCGCCTCGCGGTCACCGAGTTCGCGCGGCCGATCCTGCTCTCCGCCGGCGCCGGCACGGGCAAGACCGCGACGCTCGTCGCGCGCGTCGTGCACTGGTGCGTCGGACCGGGCTGGGAAAGAGCCGCGCGCGCCGCCGCGGATGCTGGCGCAACCCGCACGCCGAGCGCGCAGGTGACGGAGCCCGAGGACGTCGCCGTGCGCGTGCTGCGCGGAGTCAGCGCGATCACGTTCACGGAAGCGGCCGCGGCCGAGATGGCGACGCGCGTGGGGCAGGCGCTCGCGCGGCTGCAGCGCGTGACGAAGCAGCGCTCGGATGACGCCGCCGGCAGGAACGCCTCCGGCAAGGACGCCACCGGCAGAGGCACCTCCGGCGCCGGCGCCGGCGACGACGCGCTTCCGATCGGGCTGTTCGAGGACGCGCTGCCGAGCGACCCGAGCGTGCTCTTCGAGCGCGCCCGCGCGCTGCGCGCAGCCCTCGATCACTTGAACGTCAGCACGATCCACGCCTTCTGCCGGCGCTTGCTCGCCGCGCACCCGCTCGAGGTCGGGCTCGACCCTGCCTTCGAGGTCGACGCGACGTTCTCGCGCACGGAGGTGTGCGTGCGCGACGTGTTGGAAGAGCTCCTGCGCGTCGCGTGGGCGGAGCCTGTCGACCTGGACCTCGTGCTGCTCGCGCGCAAGGGCGTGGGTCCGCCCGACATCGAGCGCGCGGTGATCGACTTGCTCGACAAGGGCGCGCGCGCCGACGACTTGGCGAACGACCCGCTGGACGGCGCGACGTGCGCTCGCTTGGTCGCGGAGCTCGAGAGCGCGTTCGCGGCCTTCGAGCGCGCGGCGAAACCGCTGGCCGGAGCGAAGGGCAACAGCCTCCTCGCCCTCCAGGCCCTGCCCGAGACGCGCCGTGCGCTCGACGCGTGCCGCGGATCCTCGCTCGAGCGGCTGTCCGCGCTCGTGAGGGCCCTGAAGGAGATCTGGAAGGGCGACAAGCGGCGCGCGGAGCGGCTGAAGGATTGGAGCAAGGAGGCCAACACGACCGACGGCAAGCTCCTCGGCTCGGGCGCGGAGGCGTTCGTCGGCTGCGCGGGGCGCTTGCACCTCGCCCTCGAGCCGTTCCTCGAGCTCGATCCGGAGCTCTTCGAGCCCGCGCGGCGCGTCGTCCACCGCGTGCTGGCGAAGGTCGAGGCGGAGCTGCGCCGCCGCGGCGTGGTGACCTTCAACGACTTGCTCGCCCACACCCGCGCGCTGCTCGTGGAGCACCCCGAGATCGCCGCGCGCGAGCGCCGCCGCCTCGACCTCCTGCTCGTCGACGAGTTTCAGGACACCGACGCCCTGCAGTGCGACATCGTCGCGGCGATCGGGCTCGACGGGCGCGCGAACGAGCGCCCGTCCCTGTTCCTTGTCGGCGATCCCAAGCAATCCATCTTCGCCTGGCGCAACGCCGACCTCGCCGCCTTCGACGCCTTCGCCGAGCGCGTCGTGGCCGCCGGCGGCTCGCGGCTCGAGCTCTCCGCGAACTTCCGCTCGCGCCGCGCCGTGCTCGACGAGGTCGAGCGCGCCGTCGGCCCCGTCATGGAGGAGAAGCGCGGCGTGCAACCGCCCTTCGCGCGGCTCGTGCCGGGACGCGCGGACGCGGACGAGGCCGCCGCGATCGAGTACTGGGTCTCCTGGCCGCGCGATCCGCAGACGGGCGCGCTCGACACGTCCGTCGGACGGCGCGGCGCGAGCTACGCGGTCGAGGCCGCCGCGCTCGCGCGCGACGTGCGTACGCGCCGTGATAGCGCTCCCGGCAAAGTCGAGTGGTCGGACTTCGCCGTGATCTTCCGCAGCTTCACGGAGATCGAGCCGTACCTCGAGAAGCTGCGCGAGCTCGCGGTCCCCTACGAGGTGCAGAGCGACCGCAAGTACTACCAGCGCCGCGAGGTGATCGACGCCACGGCGCTCGTGCGCGCCGCGATCGATCCCCACGACCATCTCGCGCTCGTGACGCTCCTGCGCTCGCCGATGATCGGCGTGCCGGACGTGGCGCTCCTGCCGCTGTGGGAAGGCGGCTTCCCCGGCAAGGTGACGCGGCTCCTCCGGCCCGACGCCGGGCGCCTGGCCGAGCTAGCGGAGCTCGCGCGCGCGGTGGCGAAGAGGATCCCCGCCGACGCCATTCCCGGTCTCGCCGCGCTCGCCGGATGGGAGGAGAGCCTCGTCGCGGGGCTCGGCGCGCTCGCGGTCGCGCGGCAAGCGTTCCACTCCGAGCCCGCGGATTGCTGGGTCGACACGCTGCGCTCGCTCTTCCTGCCCGAGGTGGCCGAGTCGGCGCGCTTCCTCGGCGCATACCGGCTCGCGAACCTCGAGCGCTTCTTCCGCGAGCTCCTGCGCGCCATGGAGGAGCGCGCGGGCGACGTGCAGTCGATCGTGCGCACGCTGCGCGCGAACCTGGCGCGCGAGGACCGCTCGGAGGGCAGCCGTCCGAGCGACTCCGGCCAGGACGCGGTGAAGATCCTCACGATCCACGGCGCGAAGGGGCTCGAGTTCCGTCACGTGTACCTGGCGCAGGCGCACAAGCTGCAGAAGGACGGGAGCTTCGGCGAGGAAACGAACGAGTTCGACCGGCGCTCCGGCGCGAAGGGTCCCGCCTACCTCTTGTTCGGAGCGCCCAGTCCCGCATGGTTCGAGGCGAAGGTCCAGCGCGACGATGCCGACTCGGCCGAGAAAGTGCGGCTGCTCTACGTCGCGCTCACGCGCGCGCGGGAGCGGCTGGTCGTCCTCGGCGGGTGGGCGACGGAGCACAAGTGCAAGCCGTGGAGACAGGCGCGCTCCTTCCTCGATCTCATCGAGCACCGCGCCGGCGCCGGAGCGGCGATCGCGGAGCTCGTCGCACGCGCCGGGCGCGGCGAGTACGAGGGCTTCACGGATCCGAACGGCGTGCAGTGGAAGCTCACGGCGTTCTTCGGCGGCGAATCCGCTGCGCAGCGCCGCGACGCCGGCGACGCGCGACCCGTCGCGACGCTGGAGGAGATCGCGCGCGAGTCCGCGCTGCTCGCCGCCGACCGCGAGACGGCCGCCGTGCGCAGCGCGCGTCCGTTCCACCGCGCGGCCTCGCAGGAGGCGCACGCCGACGGCGCCGAGTCGCGCGCGCTACGCCGCTACGCGGAGGGCCTCGCAACCGAGTCGGCGGCCGAAGTCTCGGTCGCGAGCCTCGGCGAGGGCGACGAAGCCGCGCGCGCTGCGGTCGACGACGGAGACGAGGAAGCGCTCGTCGATTCGCCGATCCCGTCGTCGCCGGCTGAAGAGCAGGCTGAAGAGGCTGACGAGCACGCTGACGAGCCGGCTGACGCCGGGCGCCAGCGGGACACGAAGTCGCCGCTGCACGCGTCGAGAGGAAGCCGCGAGCCGACCTCGTCCAAGAAGCGCGTGGCGATCTCGCGCGCACAAGGCGCTTCAGCGGCGCAGACCAGCGACCTGACGGCGTCCATCGGCCGCGGCGCCGCGCAGGCGGCCGGCACGGCCGTGCACCGTGTGCTCGAGCTCGCCGACCTCGCGCGCGATCCCGCCGTGGAGATCGCGCGTTGGAAGACCGAGCTCGAGCCGATCGTGCGCGCGCTCGCCGCCGAGGAGCACGTCGCGGACGCGCTCGCACGCGCCGTCGAGCTCTTGGACTGCATCGAGTCGAACGGCCTCTTCGCGCGCCTCGCGTCCCTGCGCGACGCGATCCTCGCGCGCGAGCTCCCCGTGCTGCTCCCGATCGACGACGACGTAGCCGGAGCCGACCCGCAGGCCCCCGTCGGCTTCGTCTCGGGCGCGATCGACCTGCTCTACCGCGATCCCGCCACGGGCCGCATCGTCGTGGCCGACTACAAGACCGACGCGGTCGAGGACGACGCGTCGCTGCGCGAGCGCGCGGCTCACTACCGCTCTCAGGGCCGCTCCTACGTCGTAGCGGTGCAGGAGGCCCTCGCCCTCCCCGAAACGCCGCGCTTCGAGCTCTGGTTCCTACGCGCCGGTCGCGTCGTCGAGTAGCAACGTCGTCGAATAGCCGTGGTCGAGTAGCCGTGGTCGAGTAGCCGCGTGAGATACTCGTCGCGACGAGTGTCGGTATGGTGCCTGGCTCGCTTCCATCGGATTCGCTCCGTTGCGCTGCTCACTCATGCGCTCGTCACGAATCCGATGGAAGCGTGCCTGGCACCGTACCGACACGTGCGGACAGGGGGTGGCTATGCTGGCTCGTGGCTCGGCCTCCCTGACGATGTCGTTCGGACTCCGCACACCACGCGCGCGACCTGCCCTAGGTCTGCTCCGATGTGGCTCGGCCATGCGAGAGCCTGGCAACCCACGAGTGCTCGATGCCGGACCTCCATAGCGGCTGATGAAGTTCCGGACTCCGCTGCTCTCCTGGCTCGTTCCCTGGCTCGTCCTCGGACAAGGCGGTGATCTTCCGGTCCTGCGCGTCGGTGAGCCGGTCGAGGGCGTGATCGAGGACGGCGACTCCGAGGTCCGCACCGATACCCTCGACGCGAGCTACAGCGCGACACCCACCGTCGGGCGCAGGTACCGCATCGAGGTCCCGGAGTCCGGTCCCTACCACGTCGAGCTGCGCTCCTGGAGCTTCAACGCCTACCTGGTCGTGCGCGACGCCGATGGCAATGTGCTCGCCGAGAACGACGACGGGCTGTTCGCCACGCACGCGCTGCTCGCCCTCGAGTTCGCAGGCGGGACGAGCTACGTGCTGGAAGCCTGCGCGCTGCACGGGGACCGCGGCCCCTTCGAGCTCGTGCTCGCGAGCGGGTTGCCGCGCGAGCTCACGGCGGCCGACCGTGCCGCGGCTGGGATGGCGGACGCGGAGCGTCGCGTCCAGGTGGCCCGGGAGGCGGAGGGGCCCGAGAGCGAAGCCGTCGCGCACGAGCTGAACGAGCTCGGGGTCGAACTCTACCGGCAGGGGCGCTACGCGGAGGCCGGGGAGGTGGTGGAGCGCTCGCTCGCGATCCGGGAGAAGGTCCTGGGGCCCGAGCATCCCGACACCGCTCAGAGCCTGAACAACCTGGCCGCGATGCTGCAGGCGCAGGGGAACTCCCCGGCGGCGCGGCCCCTGTACGAGCGCGCGCTCGCGATCAACGAGAAGGTCTTGGGTCCCGAGCATCCCGAGACCGTGACGAGTCTCTCCAACCTGGCCCTGCTGCTCCATTCGCAGGGGGAATACTGGGCGGCGCGGTCCTTGTACGAGCGCTCGCTCGCGATCCGGGAGAAGGTCCTGGGGCCCGAGCATCCCGATACCGCGGCGAGCCTGAACAACCTGGCCGGGCTGCTCGAGACACAGCGGGACACCTCGGCGGCGCGGCCCTTGTACGAGCGCTCGCTCGCGATCCGGGAAAAGGTCCTGGGTCCCGAGCATCCCGCTACCGGGCAGAGCCTGAACAACCTGGCCGGGCTGCTCGAGGCACAGGGGGACTACTCGGTGGCGCGGCCCTTGTTCGAGCGCTCGCTCGCGATCACCCAGAGGGTCCTGGGGCCCGAGCATCCCGATACCGCGCAGAGCCTGAGCAACCTGGCAGGGCTGCTCCATTCGCAGGGGGACTACTCGGCGGCGCGGCCCCTGCTCGAGCGCTCGCTCGCGATCAAGGAGAAGGTCCTGGGGCCCGAGCATCCCGAGACCGCGACGGGCCTGAACAACCTGGCCGTGGTGCTGCGGGCGCAGGGAGACTGCTCGGCGGCGCGGCCCTTGTACGAGCGCGCGCTCGCGATCACCGAGAAGGTCCTGGGGCCCGAGCACCCCGGTACCGCGAGGAGTCTGAACAACCTGGCCATCCTGCTGGCCGACACAGGCGAGCTCGAGCGCGCCCGGCGCATGCTCTCGCGGTCGGCTCACCGCCGGCGGGCCCACGTGCAGCGCGTGCTGGGTGGGCTCACCGAAGCCGAGAGCTTCCAGTACCTCGCGCAGCTCCACGGGCAACTAGAGGTTGTCCTCAGCCTCTGCGTTTCCGAGGACCCCGCGGTCCTCGTCCAGGGCTACGAGGGCCTCTTGGCCTGGAAGGGCCGGATCGCGCGGAGCGTGATCGCCAGCCGCGAGCAGCTCGCCCGCGACCTCTCGGAGGAGCAGCGGAGCCTGGTCGAGCGGCTGCGGGCCCAGCAGGCCCGGCTCTCGCGGCTGCTCTCCGATGAGGCGGGGCCGGAGCAGGCGGAGCACCTGGCCGCGCTGAGTCGAGAGCGCAACGCGCTGGAGCTGGAGCTGACCCGGACCCTCGACGCCGCGTCCGAGCCGGAGGTCTCCTTCGACGACCTGCGAGCGGCGCTGCCCGCGGACGCGGCGGTGCTGGACCTCTTCGTGCACGGCATCTACACGCCGGCGCGCTGGGAGGACGAGCAACTCGTCGAGCACGGCACGTGGCGCGAGAATCACGTCGTGGCCTGGATCACCCGGCCGGAGGGCGAGGGGTCGCCGCTGGCGCGCGTCGACCTTGGTCCGGCGACGGCGCTCGGGACGGCAGTCCGGGGCCACCTGGAACGAGTCGTGGCCGGAGGCCGCCAGGTCCTGGCACAGCGCGGGGTCTCGCTCGCCGGGACCGAGCGGGCTGCGCGCGGCGCGGCGGAGGAGCTGCGACGCCTCCTGTGGGACCCGCTCGCGCCGCATCTCGAGGGCGTCGACACGCTCTTCGTGTCGCCCGACGGCGCCCTGGGGACGCTGCCCTTCGAGACGATCGAGCGGGAGGACGGGACCTTCCTCGTCGAGCACTTGGCCTTCGTGTATCTGGCCGACGTCACGTCCATCGCGAGAGAGGAGGCCGGGCCGGAGCCCGCGGCGGGCTCGCTGCTGGCCGTTGGGGCGGTGGACTTCGAGAACCGCGGCGAGGACGGAGACTTGGCGCTGGCCGCGGTCGCCGGTGGTGGGCGGACCTCTTCCCTGCGCGGCGGGTTCGGGATGACGTGGCGCGGACTGCCGGCGACAGGTCCGGAGGCTCGGGCCGTGGCCGATCTGCACGCGGGGAGCGGAGCGGAGGAGCTGCTGCTCTTCGGTCCGGCGGCGACCGAGGAGCGGCTGAAGCGGGAGCTCTCCCGGCACGCGGTCTTGCATCTGGCGACGCACGGCTTCTTCCAGCCCGAGGGCACGGCGTCGATGTGGGAGTCGGCGCTCGACGAGCAGGGAAGGCGCGAGACGCGCATGAGCGAGGAGGCCGCGCAGCTCGTCGGCAAGCACCCGGGCCTCTTGTCTGGATTGGTGTGCGCGGGCGCGAACCGTGAGGCGGAAGAAGGCCGCGACGACGGCTACCTGACGGCGGAGGAGGTCGGGTGGCTGGATCTTTCGGGCGTGGAGCTGGTCGTGCTGTCGGCCTGCGAGACGGGCCTCGGGCGCGCGCAGTCGGGCGAGGGGCTGATCGGACTGCGCCGTGCGTTCGAGATGGCGGGGGCACAGACGGTGGTCAGCTCGCTGTGGTCGGTGAAGGACGAGTCGACGGCGGAGCTGATGCGGGACTTCTACAAGAACCTGTGGCTCGTGGGCATGGGCCGACACGAGGCCTTGCGCGCGGCGCAGCTCGCGATGCTGGCCAGCAACCGCATGGAGCACGGCGACGCGCTGCCGAGCACCTGGGGAGCGTTCGTGCTGAGCGGCGAGTGGCGCTGACGAACACCTTGATTCCACTGCTCGCCGGGCTCGCCCTTGGATTCGTCCCCGGTCAAGACGGCGATCTCCCGGTCGGCGAGCTGGAGCGCCTGCGGCGCTGCGACGAGTGAGAGCTCGACCGCTACGGCCTCGTCGCCGGCCGCCACGACCTCGATCGAGAGCGCGTCACCGCGCCCTCGGACCCGTCGAGGCCGCCGCTTCGGCGACTCGGTTGGCCTCGACGCGCTCTCTTGTCGGGCTTCGCTCCGGGTTGGTGTGCGGCGGTTGCCACGCGCCCGCCGGCCCGCCGCGAATCGCCGGGAGCACCCTCCCGACCAAGTCGCAGCTCCTCGTCGGGTCGAGTCGAGTCCGCGGGCCGCTGTCGGATCCATGCGCGGGCCGTCGCTCGCTCGTGCCTGCCGGACGCTTCGCGAGGTGGTAGGCTCCGTCACCTATGAAGCTCCCCGTCACCCTCGAACGCGACGAGACAGGCATGATCGTCGCCGAGTGCCCCGCCATCCCGGGCTGCGTCAGTCAGGGCCGTACCGAGGAAGAGGCGCTGGTCAACATTCACGAGGCCATCGTGGCCTGCCTCGAGGTGCGCGCCGAGGAGGGGATGCCCTTGACGGTCAGGACCGTTCAGGTCGACGTCTCCGTTGCCTGAGCTCCCGATCGTCTCCGGGCAGGATGCACGCCGCGCCTTCGAGCGGTGCGGGTGGACCTTCCGGCGACAGAAGGGGAGCCACATGATCCTCACCCGACCCGGCTCGATCGTGTCGCTCTCGATCCCGGCTCACCGAGAGCTGGCCCCCGGGACGCTACGCAAGTTGATCCGGCTGGCAGGGATCTCCGTCGAGGAGTTCAAGGTTGCGCTGGAGTGATGCTCGGCGGCTCCGGGGCAGAGAGCCTCAGTCTGGCTCGCCGGAGAGCACCCAGGCGGCCCAGTCGCGCGGGGGATGGCCCTCGTCGCGTAGCGCCATCTTCGCCTGCCAGAGGGCGTCGGCCTTCCCGAGCTTCTCGTTCCAGAGCTTCGTGTAGAAGAGCTCGAAGAGCCGCCGCGTCGCGGCGTCGTCGACCTTCCACAGCGACGTGATCGCCGTGCGCGCGCCGGCGGCGTGCAGCGCGGTCTGCAGCGACTGGATCCCCTGTCCCGCGCGGCGGATGCCGACGTTCGTCTCGCAGGCCGACAGCACCGCGAGCTCGCAGCCGCGCAGGTCGAAGCTCGCGAGCTCCTCCGCCGTCACGATCCCCGGCACGCGGTCGGCGGCGTCCTCGCCGCGGTTCGCACCGGCCAGCGCGAGACCGCACAAGGTCTCCGGCGCGAAGCCGGTCAGGCTCTCCTGGGCACGTGCGAAAACGTCGCGGGCGCTTCGCTCGCTCGGAGTGTCGAGCTGCGACTTGAAGCTCTCGCTCGCGAACCAGCCGTGCGTCGCGAGGTGCAGGAAGCGCGCCTTCGGGGCCGCGGCGAACAGCGCTGCCTTCGTCGCCGCCGCGCCGGAGAGGATGCGCGCGTCCTCTCCGTGCACGCTGGCGTACAGGTCCGCGATCGCGGCGCTCTCCTCCCGCGTGCCCGGCAAGAACCTAAACGTGCCCGCGCCTGAGCGCAGCCCTCCCGCGTCCAGCGGTAGCGTCGCGGCAACAAGGCCCGAAGGCACGGCGCCTTCGACCTCGGCGTCGTAGTCGATCCCGCCCACGAGCGTCAGTCCGCCGCCTTCCGGGAGCGCGCGTTCCCCGCGCAGCAGTCCGAAGAGCGACGGTTCGACCCGCATCGCGATGCGCTCGCCCACGAGTCCATCGGCGAGCGGCAGCGCGTCGAGCGGCACGAGGAAGAGCGCGTCGTCGAGCTCGACGTGGAGTTCGTCCACCTCGCGGCAGGCGGCGAGAATGGGATCGAGCACTTTCTCGCGGAGCAGCCGGCCCGCATCCTCGAGGCGCATCTCGTGCGCCCCCGCGCTCACGACCGCCATGCCACGCGCTTCGAGTGGATGCCCGAGCGCCGTCCGCCAACCGGCAACGAGCGCGTCGATCTCGGCGACGGGCCCGAGATCTACATGCGTCACCGACGCGTCGGCCCGAACGACGAAGGCAAGCAGCGAATCGACGGCGGGCGCCCGCTCGCCCGTCTCCGGATCCCGCTCGAAGTAGCACGTGTACCGCAGGAACGACGAGAGCGCCCCCTTCGCCCCGAGCCGCGCCGCCACCGCCGCCGCGTCCACCTCGCCGTCGAACACGCCCGCCTCGGAGAGCCGGCGCCGCAGATCGCGCTCGACCCGGTCTCGTTTCTCTGCCAGCTCGACGAGCGAGCGGCGCCACGCGTCGACCGAGTCCGCGTGCTCAGGTCCCGTCGCCGCGACGTCGCCGAGCCGCGCGCGGGTCGCGGCGAGCTCCCGCACGAGCGCGTCGAGCTCCGGGCGCTCGGCGAGTGCGTGCGCCACCTCCCCGCTCGCCACCGAGGCAAGCCGCAGGCTCTCGAGCGTCGCGAACCACTCGGGCTCGAGCGCGGCCTCGGAATCCGCGCTCTCGCGCGAGAAAAGGGCCGCCGATAGGCGCTGAAGCTCGGCCCGAGCCCCCTCCCGAGCGGGGCGCGCCGCCTCCGCCCGCAACCCCGCCGCGCGGACGCGCTGGCCGGCGAGCAGGC
>CAYPTB010000050.1:0-48363 GCA_964413535.1 uncultured Planctomycetaceae bacterium
CACGTCGCCGTACTCTTCGCCCAGCGCGGTCAGGAGACCGAAGAAGAAGGCGGCGTTCGCCATCTCGTCGACCACCGATGGACCGGCGGGGAGCGTGCGGTTCTCGATCCGCAGGTGGGCCACCCCGTTCTTCACCCCATAGCACGGTCGGTTCCAGCGATAGACCGTGCCGTTGTGCAGGCAGAGCGCTTTCAGCGCGGGGATCTCGCCGCGCTCGAGAACCTGCATCGGATCCTCGCCCGTGTCCATCGTGATCAGGCTGCGGAAGCGCGCCACGTCGTCGCGGAAGATCTCGAGCACGGACTCCTTCACCCAGCGGTCGCCGAAGCTCACGCGCGTGCGGCGGCCGCGCATCTGGTGGGCCTGCGAGCGCACGTCGAGCGACTGCTGGAACAGCGCGACGCGCGTCTCCTTCCACAGCCGGTGCTTCAGGAAGACGGGCGAGTTGGCGCCGGCGGCGAGCACGGGCGCCGTCACGAGCTGCGCCAGGTTGTAGAGCGGCGCGAACTCCCCGGCACCGACCTGGAAGTGCGCCTGGAAGCTCGTGTTGCAGGCCTCGAGCATCACGTTGTCGTGGATCACCTGCAGCTCGTCCACGCCCTTGATGTAGGTGTGGAAGTCGCCGCCGCGCAGCTCGCTCATGATCTGGTTGAGCTGGTAGAAGCGCGGGATCGGCGCCATGTTCTCGAGCCCGAGGTGGCTCTGCTCGAGCGTCGGCAGGATGCCGACCATGAGCACTTGCGCCCCGAACTCGCGCGCGAGCTCCTTGGCCACGCCGAGCTTCGCCACCAGCTCGCGCTCCATACGCGAGAGACAGTCCCCCCCGAAGACCTGCGGGTCGAGGTTGATCTCGAGGTTGAAGGTCGCGAGCTCGGGCGAGAACTGCTTGCCGCGCTCCGTCTCGAGGATGCGGAAGGCGACCGGCGCCGGCCGCATGCTCTCGTCGACGAGGAAGAGCTCCTGCTCCGCGCCGATGCGCCGGACGCCGCTCTCGATCAGCCCCGCCTCGATCATGCGCTCCAGCGCGTGCACGTCCTCCAGCAGGGCGCGCGTGAACGCGCGCATCTTCTGGCTGTCCGCTTGGGAGGTGGCAACGTGCTTCTCGCCCATGGCAACCGTTCGGGAAGGGAAGGCGTGGCGGCAGCGCTCGCGATCCCGCTCGCGACTCCCTCGCGACTCATCGGGGTCGGACCTGCCGAGGGGATCTGAGGGGATCTTCTGAGGGGATCTAAGAGGTAGGGGAGCGCTTGCTGCGCGAGGGCAAGACCCCCAGCATATCGACGGGGCCCGTTCCGTCCACGCTCGAGGGCGTCCCGCTCGAGCGTCTTCGGAGTTCGAGTGCCCGTCCCCGATGTCCGCGCACGAGGAAGAGGAGGATCGCGCTCCGTCGGCCGCCGGCCGGCGGCTCTGTCTGCACGAAGACAGGCTGCGCCTGCTCCTCCTGCACCTCGCCGGCCGCGCCGTCCGCCAACGGGTCGAGTCCGAGGACCTGGTCCAGGAAGTCTTCTTGAGGGCGCTCGCCGACCGGAACGCCTGGCCGGAACGCGTCGCGGAGGACGAGCGCGACGCGGCGCTCTACCGCTACCTCGCGCGCATCGCCCGCAACACCGTGGTGGACGCCGCGCGCTCGATCCGCGCCTGGAAGCGCGACGGGCGCACCGAGCGCCTGGCCCACTCGGATTGGAGTCGCGCGGGCGCCGTGCGGGCGAGCGGCGTGCGCGCGGCTTCGCCGGGGCCCGCCACGCGCGCCGCGGGATCGGAAACCTCCTTCGCGCTCGCGCAGGCCTTCCTCGCCCTGGCCCCCGACCACCGCCGCGTGATCGGACTGCGACACTTCGAGGGGCTCTCCGCCGCGCAGGCGGCGCGCCGCATGGGGCGCTCGGAGACGGCCGTTCACTCGCTCTACCGCCGCGCCCTGGAGGCCTGGGAGCGCGAGAGCCGCGCCTTCGACTGACTTTCGCGAGATCGCGCGGCGAGCCGCGCCGCGCCTCGCGCTCGAACCCCCCATGCCGACCGAACCCCTCGATGAGCTCCTCGACCGGATCGTGGCCGAGTACTCCGACCAACTGGAGCGCGGAGCGGGCGCCGATCGCGCGGCCTTCCTCGCCCGCGTGCCGGCCGAGCAGCGCGCCGGGCTCGAGCGCAGCCTGCGCATGCTCGAGGTCGGGATGGCGCGCGCGCCGCGGGCGACGGCGGGGCTCGCGCCCGGCGACGTGCTCGACGGCTTCCGGCTCGTGCGCGAGCTCGGCCGCGGCGGAATGGCGGTCGTCTGGCTCGCCGAGCAGCAGGACCTGCAACGCGAAGTCGCGCTGAAGTGCTTGCGGCCCGCGCTCGCGATCGAGCAGCGCCACATCGACCGCTTCCGCCGCGAGGCGCTGGCCGTCGCGCGCCTGCGCCACCCGCACATCGTGCAGATCCACGCCGTGGGCGAAGCGCGGGGCTACCACTACATCGCGATGGAGTACGTCGCGGGCAAGACGCTCGCGCAGGTGCTCGAGGCGCTGCCCACGGGCGCGGGCGATCGGCCCCGGGCGCAACGCGGCCGGCCCTGGCAGCCGCGCGACCTCGCGGACGCGTCCGGCATCGCCGCGCTCGCCAAGCTCGGAGCTACCTACGAGCAGTGCATCGGCGCGCTGCTCGCCGAAGTCGCCGACGCGCTCGCCGCCGCGCACGCAATCGGCATCGTGCACCGCGACGTCAAGCCCTCGAACATCCTCCTGCGCACGAACGGTCGCGCCGTCGTGGCGGACTTCGGGCTCGCGAAGGCCGACGCGGATCCGGCGCTCTCGCTCACGGGCGATCAGATCGGCACGCCCTGGTACATGTCGCCCGAGCAAGCGCTCACGATCGAGGCCGTGGTCGACCACCGCACGGACGTGTACAGCCTGGGCGTGACCCTGTACGAGGCCATGTCGGGCCGACGGCCGTTCGACGGCAAGACGGCGCTGGCCGTGCTGGAGGCGATCAAGAACGCGATGCCGCGCGCGCTGCGCGGCATCTCGCCCGAGTGCACACCGCAGTCCGAAGCAGTCTGCCGGCGCGCGATGGCGCGTCTGCCCGAGCAGCGCTACGCGAGCGTCGCGGACATGCAGGCGGACCTGGCGCGGCTCGCGCGCGGCGAGACGACGCGCGCACGCGCCGACGAGGGCGGCCCGCTGCGCCGCGCGTTCACCGCCTTGCGCATGTCGTCGGCGCTCCACGCGGGCGAGTTCAAGTCGGCGACGACCTTCCTCGGTCTGCCGCTCGTGCACGTCCACTTCGGGAGACGTCGGCCTGGCCAGCGCGTTCGCGTCGCGAAGGGTTGGTTCGCCGCGGGCGACGTGGCGCTCGGCGGTCTCGCCTGCGGCGGCATCGCCGTCGGCCTGCTCGCCTGGGGCGGCCTCTCCGCCGGCCTTCTGTTGGCCTTCGGCGGCATGGCCCTGGGCGGCATCGCGTCGGGCGGCGTCGCGGCCGGCGCGTTCTCCATCGGCGGCCTCTCGCTCGGCTACGTCGCCTTCGGCGGAATGGCGCGCGGCTACTACGCGATCGGCGGCGACGCGCGCGGCGTCTTCGCAGCCGGCGGAAACGCCGTCGGCCAACCCATCGACTTCGGCCCCGACGGCACGTTCGCCGACCACTGGCTCGGAACCGTCGGCGACTGGATCGGCGCGCTCGGCAGCTCGCTCTTCCAATGAGCGGACGCGCGTCGGCGCGATCTGCAATCCTCGCCCGCCTCCTGCGAGTGCACAGCCACGGCCAGGTTCTCTAATCTGGCTCGCCAGTCAACACCCACGCGGCCCAGTCGCGCACGGGGTAACCGTCGCTGCGAAGGACCATCTTCGATTGCCAGAGCGCTTCTGCCTTGCCGAGGCCATCGACCCAGAGCTTCGCGTAGAAGGTCTCCATCAGACGCCGGGTGGCGGCGTCGTCGACGCGCCAGAGCGAAGTGATCGCCGTGCGAGCTCCGGCAGCATGCAGCGCGGCCTGGAGCGAGTGGATTCCTTGTCCCGCGCGGCGCAGCCCGACGTTCGTCTCGCAGGCCGAAAGCACGGCGAGCTCGCAGTTCCAAAGGCCGAGCGTCGCGAGCTCTTCCGCGGTCAGGATGCCGGGGAACTCGCCGGGCGAGTTCGCGCCGCGGTTCGCTCCCGCAAGTGCGAGCCCGCACAGGGTCTCCGGCGCGAAGCCGCGCACGTCTTCTCCGGCGCGCACGAAGAACGCGCGCTCGGACTCCTCCTCGAGGCCGTCGATCATCGACGTGAAGGTCTCCGGCGCGAACCAACCGTGCGTGGCGACGTGCAGATAGCGCGCTCGCGGAGCGACCGCTTGCAAGGCGCTCTTCGTGGCCGACCTGCCTTGCAACACTACGGGTTCTTCGGCGCGGTGCTCTGCGAAGAGCGCGGCGAGCGCCTCGACCTCGGGAAGCGTCTGTCCGAGCGGCTCGAAACGACTTGGGGCGCTCGGGCTCCGCGGCGATCCTCGCACCAGCGGCGTCGCCGCGACGGTCGCCGGCTCGGCCGCCCTCTCGCCGCCGCCGGCGTCGAAGTCCACCCCTCCCACCGCCAGCAGCACGCCCTCGGTGGGCGAAGAGGCGGGTGAGATCAGACGTCGAGCCGAGGTCACGATGCGCAACCGCAGAGTCTCCCCGAGCGGCTTCCCGTCCTTCCTCGGCAAGGCGTCCCACGGCACGAGGTGGAGGAAGTCGTCGAGCACGAGGTGGACCGTCGAGACCGCATCGTCTTCGAGCGCCGCAAGGCACGGATCGAGCACGCGCCCGCGCAGCTCCGCGCCGAGCGCGACCTCCTGCTCGTCGTTCGCGGCCGACGCTCCCACACCGACGCCGCGCGCGGCTCCGCCTGCCTGCTCGATCTGCGCAGAAGCTGCGACGGGCCGGCCGACGCTCGCGCGCCAGCGCGCCGAGAGCTCCTCGATCTCCGCACTCGCTCCGAGCTCGATGCGCCGCACGCGCGAGTCGGGCGTGACGACGAAGGCGAGCAGGGAATCCACGGCCGGCGGCGCCTGCCTCGTCTCGGGATCCTCCGCGGAGCGACGCGAGTAGCGCAGGAAGCTCACCCACGCGGAGCCGGGCGCGAGGGTCTTTCCCACCGTGGCGGGCGTGATGCTGTGGGCCAACCCCTGCCGCGCGATCTTCGTGCGCAGCTCCTTCTCCAACCGATCGCGCTCCTCGCTCTGCTCGAACAGCGCCGCTCTCCAGGCCGCGAGCTCCGCCGCATCGGCGGGCGGCGAGAGAATGAGAGCGCTGAGCTCCCTACGGCGCGCTGCGACTCGCTCGCGCAGCAGGGAGAGCTCCGGATCGTGCGCCGCAGCGCGGGCGAACTCGGCGTAGCTCGTGGAGGCGATCCGTAGGCTCTCGAGCACACCGAAGAGCGCGGCATCGAGGGGCTCGTTTCCCGCCGCGGTGGCGAGCTCGCTCACGAAGAGCGCCTCCGAGAAATTCGCGACCTGGCGAACGGCCGCAGCACGCGCGTGTCGCGGCGCTTCGCCGTGCAGGCCCGCGATCACGGCGAGGATCCCCTCGAGAGCCGAGCGCGTCAGCGCGAGCGCGCCCGCGTGGTCGCCGAGCTGCGCGCGCACGAAGGCGAGGTTCTGCTGGGTGCCGAGGAGGTCCGGGTGGTCGGCGGGCAGTAGGCGCTCGCGGGCCGAGTACACGTGCTCGAGGAGCGCGAGCGCTTCCTCGCGGTCGCCGTGCAGGTAGCGCAGGCTCGCGAGGTTGAGCTGGGCCCCGAGCAGGTCGGCGTGGTCCGGTGGCAGCAGGCGTTCCCAGGTCGCGACCACGTGTTCGAGGAGCGCGAGCGCTCCCTCGAAGTCGCCGAGCACTTGGCGCGCGCCCGCTAGGTTCTGCTTGGCCGCGAGGAGGTCGGGGTGGTCCGCGGGCAGCGTGCGCCTGCGGGCCTCGTGCACGTGCTCGATGAGCGCGACCGCTCGCGCGAGGTCGCCCTGCACCTGGAGCGTCCCCGCGAGGTTCAGCTCGACCAGCAGCACGTCGGGGTGGTCCGCGGGTAGCTGGCGCCTCCAGGCCGCGTGCACGTGTTCGAGCAGCGCGAGGGCGCCGTCGAGGTCGCCGAGCGCGTGTCTCGTCGCGGCGAGGTTCTGTTTGGCCATGAGGAGGTCGTGGTGGTCCGGCGACAAGGCGAGCTCGCGGGCCGCGTGCACGTGCTCCTCGAGCGCGAGGGCTCCTGCGAGGTCGCCCTGCGCGCTGAGCGTGAGCGCGAGGTTCTGCTCCGCGCCGAGCACGTCGGGATGGTCCGCTGCCAGGCTCTGCGCCCGCGTTCGGTACACGTCTTCCTGGATGGCCCGGGCGCCCGCGAGATCCCCGAGCGCGTGACGCAGGGCGCCGAGGCCCACCTTCGCAAGGAGGAGATCGGGATGGTCCGCAGGTAGTCGCCGTTCCCAGACGGCGTGCACGACTTCGAGCAGCTCGAGCGCACCAGTGAGGTCGCCGAGTGCGTTGCGCAGTGAGGAGAGGTTCAGCTTGACGACGACGAGATCAGGGTGGTCCGCGGGCACGCGGCGCTCCCAGTTCGCGTGCACCTCTTCGAGAAGATCGCGCGCGCCCGTGAGGTCACGCAGCGCGTAGCGCGTGAGCGCCAGGTTCGACTTCGTGATGAGGAGCTCGCGGTGATCCGCGGGAAGCAGGCGCTCACGGACCGCGTGCAGGTGCTCTTCGAGTGCGAGGGCCCCGGCGAGGTCTCCCTTCGCCTTGAGCGTGACCGCGAGGTTCTGCTCGGCTTCGAGGAAGTCCGGATGGTCCGCGGGCAGCAGGCGTGCGCGGGACGAGTGCACGGCCTCGAACAGCGCGTGGGCACCGGCGAAGTCGCCGAGCAGGTAGAGCGTGGAGCCGAGGGCCTGCTCGGCATCGAGGAGGTCGGCGTGGTCCTCCGCGAGCGTCGCCGACAGGCGCTCGACCCTCTCGGTCTGCACGCGGCGCCCGAGCTCGGGGACGCTCATCGACTCGGCCGTCTGCTCGAGCGCGGAGAGTCCCGCGAGCACGACCGCGTGCGCTTCCGCGAGCAACTGCTCGTAGGGCCCTTCGTCGAAGATCGCCTTCAACACGGCGCGGGCGGCGTCGAGGTCGCCCCCCTCGCGCGCGAGGCGGATCTCCTCGAGCATGGCGGCGAGGTACTCGGGAAGTTCGCTGCGCGGCGACCCTTCTTGGCCCGCACCCACACCGCGTTCTTGCTCGTGGGGCCACGGTGAACGTTGGACCGAGTCCTGGCCCATGGTGAGCACGGGCGCAAGCACGAGGACGAGTCCGGTCAGCGCTCCGTTCATGACCTGAGAGCAGACTCGCTCGGGTGAACCCCGTCCAGTGGCGAGGCTTCGCTTTCGGTGCGAGTCGGAGGCGCATTCTTCAAGCGGTCGGCGCATTGCGCCAGATCCGCAGATAGCGGTGTTTCGATGCTTGGAGCCCATCGCCGGAGCCCGGGTCGCCGGCCCCATGCTCATCCCGAACCACCGCCGGCGAGCGCTCGCAGCAGGCGCCGCACCCGACGTGCTTTCGCGTATCTTTGGTCGGCACATCGAGCGCTCCTGCCGCTCCGAAAGAGACGCCCATGCCGAAGATGAAGGCCTACGCCACGTTCGACCTCTACCTCAAGGATCAGCGGCCGAAGAACCAGACCGTCATCCGCGCCCTGCGCAAGTTCGTGAAGCGCGTCCAGCCCGAGCTCGTGGAGTCGGTGAAGTGGGGCAACGGCTGCTGGCTGAAGGGCGCGAAGCCGGTAGCCTACGTCTACGCGGGCGACCCCGACTTCACGCAGTTCGGGTTCATGTACGGCTCGAAGCTCCGCGACCCGAAGAAGCTCCTCGAAGGCAAGGGCGCGTACGTGCGCCACATCAAGGTGCGCACGACCAAGGACATCGACGAGGAACCGTTCGCTGCGCTCCTGAAGCAGGCGGTCAAGCTCACGCCGTAGCTCGTTCGTCACCGCGCTGGCCGGACGTCGCCGCTCCGAACTCAGGCGTCGACGCGCCCCGCGACATTTGGCAATTCACGGCTACATCGCTTCGAACGTCGTCCAAAAGGAACCGTACCAACCGCAGAGGACCAAGTGTTCGTCGCTCGCGAAGCCCTCGGACGCGAGACCGAAAGTTGAACCATCGGCGTCCGCGACTATCCGGTAGCCTTCGCCCGACTCCGGCTTCTCGATCAAGACCAGCCACGCATCGATCACCACGTCATGGAGTTCTCCCGCGCGGACGAGGCGCTGGATAACCTTGATCAAGTGCGGCGGGACCAGTGCCTTTCGAAGGTCGACTCCGTGATGGTTCGTAACGTCCCACGAATCGCCGATGCCGTCATGCACCAATCGTTCGATCTCAGCAGCGTTCATCCGGTTGTCCAGCTAACGGCCTGGCGCTCAGCCGCAGGCCGTCGACTGCAGCGGCTCTAGGCGGCCGATCAAGCGTTGTCGATCGGTGCGAATGGCTCGACTCCGTCATGATAGGCCTCGTTGAAGCGTGAAGCACACGGCCGTAGCTCGTTCCCAACGCGCTCGCGGGCTGCGCACTTCCGGCGCGCTGATCAGCGCGGTCGGTCCCACCTCGAGAACGCGATCACGAGTTTGCTGCCAGCCAGATCGACCGACTGCACGTGGTCACCGGCGCGCGCGCCGGCGTCGGCCTCGAACGCGTACGCGAGCGTCTGCTCGGCCACGTAATCGCCGTGTGCCTCGAGCGCGGCACGCACCTCGTCGCTCGCGGGCTGTAGCCGCAGGTCGATGCGGTCAGAGACGTCGAGCCCCTTGTCCTTGCGCGCCTGCTGCACGAGGCGCACGACGTCGCGCGCGAGTCCCTCGCGCTCGAGCTCCTGTGTCGGACGCACGTCCAGACCGACGACGACGTCGTTCGACGACAAGGCGCGCACCGAGAGATCGGCGACACCGGCGCGCGGCTCGAGGCGCAGCGCGAACTCGGACGCCTCAAGCAACTCGCCGCCGACCTCGACGCGGCCATCGGCGCGCGAGCGCCAATCGCCGGCCCTCGCCGCTGCGAGCACGTTCTTCATCGATTGGCCCAGGCGCGGGCCGGCGGTTCGCGCGTTCACCGTCAGCACGAACGACGCGACCGTCGACAGGTCCTCGAGCAGATCGACAGACTTGACGTTCACCTCGTCGCGGACGAGGTCTTTGTACGGGGCGAGCACGCGCGCGTCGCGGCCCGCGATGACGAGCCGCGCCAGTGGAAGCCGCACGCGGTGCCGATGCTCTTCGCGCAGCGAGAGCGCAGCCGAGCACACCTCGCGCACGCGATCCATCGCGGCGACGAGCGCGTCGTCGCGCGGAAAATCCTCGGCTCGTGGCCAGTCGGCGAGGTGCACGCTCTTCGCCCCCGTCAGTCCCGTGTAGACCTCTTCGGTGATGAGCGGGAGGAGCGGAGCGGCGACGCGCGTGAGCGCCTCGAGCACGGTGTACAGCGTGTCGTAGAAGTCGTGCTTGTCGGGATCGTCCACGGTCCGCCACGCGCGCTCGCGGCTGCGGCGGATGTACCAGTTGTTCAACGCATCGAGGTAGCCGCGCACTTCCTCGCAGGCACCCGGCACGTCGTAGGCGTCGAGCGCCTTCGTCGCGCGTTCGACGAGCTGCCGCGTCTTCGCGAGCACGTAGCGGTCGAGCACCGAGCGTTGATCGGTTCGGCGTTGAGCCGTCACTCCATCGCGGTTCGCGTACAGCGTGAAGAAGTAATAGGCGTTCCAGATCGGGTTGATGACGAGCCGGATCGACTCGCCGATGGCCTTGCCCTCGCGGTCGATCGAGAGGTCGCCGCCGCGCAGCACGCTCGACGAGCACAGGAACCAGCGCAGCGCGTCCGAGCCGCGCGTGTCGAACACCTCGTCGGGATCGGGGTAGTTGCGCAGCCGCTTGCTGAGCTTCTTGCCCTCGGAGTCGACGACGACGCCGTGGCAGATCGCGTTCTGGAACGCGGGCTTGTCGAACAGCGCGGTCGAGAGCACGACCATCGTGTAGAACCAGCCGCGCGTCTGCGCGATGTACTCGACGATGAAGTCGGCCGGGAAGTGGTCCTCGAACCAGGCCTTGTTCTCGAACGGGTAGTGCACCTGCGCGAAGGGCATCGCGCCCGACTCGAACCAGCAGTCGAGCACGTCCGGGACGCGCCGCATCGTGCTCTGGCCCGTGGGGTCGTCGGGGTTCTTGCGCACGAGCTCGTCGATCGCCGGGCGGTGCAGATCCGTCGGGCGCACGCCGAAGTCGCGCTCGAGCTCGTCGAGGCTCCCGTAGACGTCGATGCGCGGGTAGCGCGGGTCGTCGCTCTTCCACACGGGGATGGGCGAGCCCCAAAAACGGTTGCGGCTGATCGACCAGTCGCGCGCGCCCTCGAGCCACTTGCCGAACTGGCCGTCGCGCACGTGCTCCGGGATCCAGTTCACGCCGCGATTGAGCTCGACCATGCGGTCGCGGAAGTCCGTGACCTTCACGAACCACGACTGCAACGCCTTGAAGATCAAGGGCTCGTCGGTGCGCCAGCAGTGCGGGTAGTTGTGGAGGTAGGTCTCGTGCTTGACGAGCTTTCCCTCGTCCTTGAGGCGCTTGATGATCGGCTTGTTGGCCGCGAAGACGTTCTGGCCGACGAAGTCCGCGACCTCGGCCGTGAAGTTCCCCTTCTCGTCGACGGGGCACACGAGCTCGATCTGGTTGTCGCGGCACACGCGCTGGTCGTCCTCGCCGAAACCGGGCGCCATGTGCACGACGCCGGTCCCCTCGTCCGTCGTGACGAAGTCGCCCGCGAGCACGCGGAACGCGTTCGCGTGACTCCTGAAGTACGGGAAGAGCGGCTCGTAGTGTATGCCCACGAGCTCGCGGCCGGTGAGCGTCCCCACGCGCTCCGCGCCGGCGAGCTCGCGCTCGTACTTCGACGCCGCCGCGGCGGCCAGGATCGCGCGCGTTCCACCGACGTCGTACACCGCGTACTCGAGCTCGGGTCCGACGGCGAGCGCGAGGTTCGAGGGCAGCGTCCACGGCGTCGTCGTCCAGGCCCACACGTCCGTGGGGCCGATGTTGCCGGGCTCACGCCCGATGTCCCCCGCCTCGCGCGCGAGGCGGAAGCGCACGGTCACCGCCGGGTCCTGCCGCTCGCGGTAGGAGTCGTCGAGCCGCGTCTCGAAGTTCGAGACGGGCGTCTCCGCCGCCCACGAGTAGGTCATGACGCGGTGGTCCTCGTAGACGAGCCCCTTTTCCCACAGGGACTTGAAGGCCCACATGACGCTCTCCATGTAGGAGAGGTCCATCGTCTTGTAGTCGTTCGCGAAGTCGACCCAACGCGCCTGGCGGTCGACGTAGCGCTTCCACTCGGCGGTGTACTTCATCACCGAGGTGCGACAGTGCTCGTTGAAGCGCGCGATGCCGTACTCGGTGATCGCGCGGCGACCCGAGACGCCGAGTTCCTTCTCGGCCTCCATCTCCGCCGGCAGCCCGTGGCAGTCCCAGCCGAAGCGCCGCTCGACGCGCCGGCCGCGCATCGTCTGGTAGCGCGGCACGAGGTCCTTCACGTAGCCCGTGAGCAGGTGGCCGTAGTGCGGCAGGCCGTTCGCGAAGGGCGGGCCGTCGTAGAAGACGAACTCGTTCGCGCCGCGCTCGCCCGCGGGCCGCGCCGCGATCGAGGCCGCGAAGGTGCCCTCGCGCTCCCAGCGCGCGAGCACGCGCCGCTCGAGCGCGGGGAAATCGGGCTGCGGCTCGACGTCGGGATAGGGCCTGGTGGTCTCGCTCGGGCTGTGCGCGTCGTTCATGACTCCTCGGGAAGGCGGCCGGGGAGTCTACGCGGAGCGGGAGGGACCTCCAACGTCGCGCGCACGCAAGGCGACGCGCTTCGCCGGCATTCGTCGTGACCGAGCGGCGGGCGCCGCACCTCATCCTCGCGCGGCCCTTGCGCGGCCCTCGCGCGGCGTCCTCGCGCAAGGCCCGCCTTCGCAACGCGCGCAGCGTGACGCGTCGCGGCGTGCGAGCTCGGTCGCAGAGCTCAGGTCGCGGGCTGGACGACCGCGCGCTCGGTGGCGAGGCCGGCGTCGATCCAGGCTTTCGTCCCGCCGCGGACGTTGACCAGGCTGCGTGCGCCGCGCGCGGCGAGCAGGCTCGCGGCTGCGCTCGAGCGGAAGCCGCTCTGGCACACGACGGCGATCGGACGCGCGAGGTCGAGCTCGGCCAGGCGCTCGGGGAGCTCGGGCAGCGGAATGGACAGGGCGCTCGGAACGTGACCGGAGGCGTACTCGCCCGGACCCCGTACGTCGAGCACGGTCGTCTCGCCCGCGGCGAGCCGGCGCTCGAGCTCGGAAGGCGTGACCTGCTCCAGCGTCGCGAGCGCGCGGCCGCTCGCGCTCCAGCTCTCGACGCCGCCCGCGAGGAATCCGACCACGCTCTCGATCCCGACGCGCGCAAGACGCATGCGCGCTTCGCGCGCGCCGGCCGCATCCGCCGCGACGAGCACCAGCGTGCGCTCCGCCGGCACGAGCGCCCCGACCCAGCTCGCGAAGTTCCCGTCGAGCCCGACGTTCAGGGCGCCGGGCACGTGACCGCGCCCGAACGCTTCGCGCTCGCGCACGTCGAGCGTGAGCGCTCCGCGCTCGACGGCGCGCCGCGCGTCCTCGGCCGCGAGCGGCGCCGGATCGCCGAGCTCGTCGAGACCCGGCGCGCCGCGCCGGTTGTAGGCCGAGTCGTGCGCGAAGTAGCGCGGCGGCGCACCGAGCCCCTCCGTCGCGAGCCGCACGAACTCGGCGCGCGGCATGGGCTGCAGCATCGGGTTCGCGCGGCGCTGCGCGCCGAGCGTGGAGGAGCGCTCGCTCGAGAGGTTCTTGCCGCAAGCGGAACCGGCGCCGTGCCCCGGCCAGATCTCGACCTCGTCGGGGAGCGGGAGGATCTTCTTCCACAGCGAGTCGTAGAGCTGCCCGGCCATCTCCTCCGACGTGAGACCCTGCGAGCCGACCAGGTCGGGCCGCCCCGTGTCGCCGATGAAGAGCGTGTCGCCCGTCAGCAGCTTCGCCGGCGCACCCGTGTCGTCCGACACGAGCACGCACAGGCTCTCCGGCGTGTGCCCCGGCGTCTCGAGGAAGCGCAGGGTCGTCTCCCCCACTCGGATGAAGTCGCCGTCGCGCGCAGGCGAATGCTCGAACAGCGCGCCGGCGCGATGCCCGATGTGGATCTCCGCGCCGGTGCGGCGCGCCAGCTCGCTGTGCCCCGCCACGAAGTCCGCGTGCAAGTGCGTGAGCAGGACGTGCCGGATCGAGAGGCCGCGCTCCTTGGCGGCCGACAGGTACACGTCGACGTCGCGGCGCGGATCGACGATCACGGCCTCGCCGCCGTCGCCGACGAGGTACGAGGCTTGGGAAAGACACCCCAGGTAGATCTGCTCGAAGATCATGAGCTTTCCTTCATCGACGAAGAGTGTCTCGGAAGCGCCGAGTCCCCGTAAGGATCGCGCGAGCGGGCTGTATCGATCGATCGAGGCCCGCTCGTGTGTGCTAGGCCTGTGCTAGCCTGAAAGGATTGTACATCGCTCGCCGACCGCGGCCGACGCCCCGGGCGGCGAGCGAGTCACCACCACCGCAGCCACGAGAAACCATGCGCAACATCACCATCGCCACCTTGGTCGCCGGCCTGCTCACGGCCGGGGCCGCCACCGTCGTCGCAGGGGAAGAGAAGATCCTCACCATCGGCGACGCGATCCCCGCGAACATCTCGATGCGCGACATCGACGGGAAGGAGCACAAGTTCTCCGACTACCGCGGCAAGACCGTCGTCCTCGACTTCTGGTCGTTCAAGTGCCCGGTGTCGCGGGACTACGAGGCTCGCTTCAATCGCTTCCACGCCGAGTTCAAGGACAAGGACGTCGTGCTGCTTGCGATCGACTCCTGCTACCCGGACATCGACACGAGCGGCGAGGACCCCTACGCGAGCATCCGCGCCTACGTGGAGAAAGAGAAGATCGAGTTCCCGATCCTCATCGACGAGAACAACGAGTTCGCCGACCTGCTCGACGCGCAGACGACCCCGCACGTCTACATCGCCGACAAGGAAGGCGTGCTGCGCTACATCGGCGCCGTCGACAACGATCAGAAGGGCGACAAGGGCGACGAAGCCAAGCACTGGATGCGCGATGCCATCGGCAACCTGATGCGCGGAGAGAAGGTCGCTCTCGAGCGCACGAAGAACTTCGGCTGCTCCATCAAGCGCAAGAAGAGCGCGTGATCGAAACGACGAACGGAGCGGCCGGGCCCGAGCGCCGCGGCCGCTCCTTCCTTTTGCTGGCCGCCGCGGCCCTGACGTTCACTGCCTGCTCCACGCGGGCGGCGGGCGGGGACGCCGAGGTGCTCGACACCGCCGGCCTGCTGCGGCGCATCGAGTCGAGCCCCGCGCGCGTCGTGCTCGTGAACTTCTGGGCGACCTGGTGCCAACCGTGCCTGGCGGAGATGCCGGACCTCGTCCTTGTGCGCGGGGACTTCGGCGCCGGCGAGCTCGAGATCCTGGCCGTCTGCATGGACCTCACCTCCACGGGCGAAGACTCCGCGGCGAAGATCTCGGCCTTCGCCGCGCGGCACGGAATCGACCTGCCCATCGTGGCGCTCGAAGACGACCTCGAGCGCGCGCAGGAAGCGTTCGACGTCACGGCGCTCCCCCACACGATCGTCTACGCGGCCGGCAAGGCCCACTCGACCCACCAGGGCTCCGCCGACCGCGCCGCCTTCGCGGAGATGATCCGCGCCGCCCTCCCGCCGGGCGATTCCTAGCGGCGTTCACAGGAGCGAGCGCGACGCGCCTCCGTCGAGCGGGAGGGCGGCGCCGGTCAGGAAGGACGCGCGCTCGGAGACGAGGAAGGCCACGAACGCGCCGAACTCGGCCGGGTCGCCGAAGCGGCCGATCGGGATCGAGCGCACGGCGAGCGCCTCCTCCTCGGCGACGCTGCGGCCGCTCTTCTGCGCGCGCGCGGCGAAGAGCTCGCGCAGCCGCTCGGTCGCGAAGAGGCCGGTGCAGACCGTGTTCACGAGCACGCCCTCGGACGCGACCTCGTCCGCGAGCGTCTTCAGGAAGCCCGTCAGCGCCGCGCGCATCGCGTTCGAGTGCACGAGCTCGGGGATCGGCTGGCGCACGGACATCGAGGTCATGGCGACGATGCGCCCGAAGCGCCGCTCGCGCATCCAGGGCAGCACGGTCTGGACCGCGCGCACCGCCGACTTGAAGGTCGTCGCGTACGCGCGGTCGAGGTCCTCCTCGCGCGCGGTCGCGGCGGCGGAGGGCGGCGGGCCGCCGGCGTTCAGGACGAGCACGTCGACGGCGCCGAAGCGCTCGCGCGCGCTGGCGAGGTGGCGCTCGAGGGCACGCCCGTCCGCGACGTCGACGACCTCGCCGAAGACGCGCTCGCCGCGAGCCTCCACGCGTGCGCGACCGGTCGCTCCGCCGGACGCCGCGGAGCGCGCGCGCTCGGAGCCTGCGGACGCGGGAGCGCGCGCGAGCTCCGCGAGTTCGTCGAGCGCGGCCGCGAGGCGCCCCGCGTCGCGGCCCGAGAGTGCGACACGCGCGCCTTCCAGGGCGAGCGCGCGCGCGACGGCGAAGCCGAGTCCGGCGGTCGACGCCAGAACGACCGCTCCCTTGCCTGTGAGCCCCAGGTCCATGAATGCGTCCTCCGCCGCGCGATGATAGGTTGGCCGGGATGCTCCTCGCGCTCTTCTTCTTCGCGTGCGCCGAGGTTCCGGCGGCCGCGACGGCCGCCTGGGCCGAGGGGCGACGCATCGAAGCGGTCGACCTGCTCGCGCATGCACTGGAGCAGCGGCCGGACGACGCAGAGGCGCACGAGCAGCTCGTGCTGTGGGAGATCGCGGTCCACCGCTACGCGTCGGCCTGGAGCCGCCTCGGCGGTCTCGGTCCGAAGTTCGACGCGACGCGCGGGCAGGTGCTCTACCTGCTGGGCCGCTACGAGGACGCGCTCGCGTTCCTCGACGGAGCGGATCCTGCGCACACGCTCGCGCGGCACGACGCGCTGACGGCGCTCGGGCGCGAGGCGGAAGCGCGCGCGGCGCTCGAGCAAGCGGCCGTGGTGCTGGGCGAGGAGGACGCGCGCATCCAGACCCTGCGCGGGATCGCGAGCGCGGCTCGCGGCGACCACGCGTCGGCGCTGGCGCACCTCGGCCGGGCCCTCGCGCTCGATCCGCTCGCGCAGGAAGCGCGATTCGCCCTCGGTCGCTCGCTGCTCGCGCAGGGGAAGCGCGAGGAGGGCCTCGCTGTGCTCGCCGAGCACCGTCGCCGCGTGCCGCTCGTCGACGCCCTCGAGTTCGCCCAGAGGGGACTCGACCTCGCGCCGCGGCACGCGCCGAACC
Organism: uncultured Planctomycetaceae bacterium; assembly: GCA_964413535.1. GTDB lineage: Bacteria > Planctomycetota > UBA1135 > UBA1135 > CAYPTB01. The sequence continues at coordinate 16,316 of CAYPTB010000050.1, forward strand.
TCGCGGAGCTCGGCGACTGCGAGCGCGAGCTCGGACTGACGGAGCGCGCGAAGGCATCCTACGAGCGCGCCCTGGAGCTCGCGCGGGCGGAGGAGGTCCCCCCCATCGCGCTGCGTCTCGCGCGCCTCCTGTTCGAGGACGAGGGCCGCACCGGCGAGGCGCTCGCCGTGCTCGAGCGGAGCTTCGAGCGCTCGTCCGACGCGCGTCTCTTGGTGCGCGCGGGCGACTACCTGTCCGAGACCGGCCGGCCGGCGGACGCCGTGCGGCACCTCGAGCGCGCCCTCGAGCTCGACCCGGGCTCCGCGGCGATCCGCGAACGCCTCGACGCCGCGCGGGCGCGCCTCGCCGGAGATCGATGAGCTCCGCCGCGCCGCATCTCGCCGCCAGTCTCCTCGTCGCGCTCGCGGCCTGCTCGGAGGTGACGCCGGAGGAGGCGTCGTCCTCCGCGCGAGCGCACGATAGAACGGCGGGCGTTGCCGCCGGAGCGTGGTTCGCCGACGTGACCGAAGCCTGGGGCCTCGACTTCGTGCACGACGCGGGTGCGAGCCCCGAGAAGCACCTGCCCGAGACGATGGGCGGCGGAGCGGCGCTGTTCGACGCCGATTCCGACGGCGACCTCGACCTCTACCTCGTGCAGTCGGGCGCGGTGCCGACCGCGGCCGTGCGCAGAGCGGCGGCGCCGCGTCCGCACAACCGTCTGTACGCCAACTCGGGGGACGGCCGGTTCGAGGACGCGAGCGCAGCGAGCGGCGCCGCCGCCCACGGCGCCTGCGGCATGGGCGTGGCGGCCGGCGACGCGACGGGCGACGGCCGAACGGACCTGTACGTCACGAACTTCGGTCCCGACGCCTTCTTCGCGAACGCGGGCGAGCTCGCCTTCGCCGACGCGACGGCGTCCTCGGGCTTCTCGAACGACGAGTGGACGGCCGGTGCGACGTTCTGCGACGGGGACGGCGACGGAGATCTCGATCTGTACGTGACGGCCTACGTCGCGATCGACGTCGAGCACCCGACGTGGTGCGGGCGGAAGGAGCCCGGCTGGCGCTCCTACTGCCACCCCGACCACTACGCAGGGTTGCGCGACCGCTACTGGAAGAACGACGGCGCAGGGAGGTTCGCGGACGTATCGGGCGCGTCGGGCGTGGGCGAGCGCATCGGCAAGGGGCTCGGCGCGATCGCCGCCGACCTCGACGACGACGGCGACCTCGACGTCTACGTGGCGCACGACAGCGTGCTGAACCAGATGTGGACCAACGCCGGCGACGGGACGTTCGTCGACGACACGTTGCTCTCGGGCACCGGCGTGGACGCGCGCGGCGCGACGGAGGCGGGCATGGGGCTCGCGTGCGCGGACGTCGACGGCGACCTCGATCTCGATTTGTTCGTGACCAACTTCGACCACGAGTCGAACACGCTCTACCTGAACGAGGGCGGGGGGATGTTCCGCGACGCCACCGTCGCGAGCGGGCTCGAGGCGCCGAGCCGCATGCCGGTGGGCTTCGGCTGCCTGCTCGAGGACTTCGACCAAGATGGCCACCTCGATCTGGCCGTCGCGAACGGCCACATCATCGACAACATCCACCTGTACGACGAGGCGCAGACCTGGCGGCAGCGGGCGCAGCTCTTCGCGGGCGACGGGACGGGTCGTTTCCGCGAGCTCGGCCAGGAGGCCGGAGCTTTCACCGCAGAGCCCTTCGTGGGGCGCTCGCTCCTGGCCGGCGACCTCGACGGCGACGGCGACCTCGATCTCGTGCTGACGCAGTGCGGTGGAGCGGCGAAGCTCTTCCGCAACGACGCTGCGCGCGGGCGCGCGCTCGAGCTGCGCGGTCTCGCGCCCGGCGCGCGCGTCACGCTGGAGCTCGCGTCCGGGCGCAAGCTCCTGCGCACCGCGGGTCCCGCTCCCTCGTACTTCGGCGCGAGCCATCCGACCGTGCACGTCGGGCTCGGAGAGGAGAAGGTCGCGGCGCTGCGCATCCGCGAACCCGGCCGCCCGCCGTACGACGTCTCCTTCGCCGAGCCGCTCGCGGGCGGCGTGTGGAGCGCCGCGCAGGAAAGGCGCTAGCTCGAGAGGTGACCACGCCGCTCCCGGCGATCCCCGACGAGCGCTACTTCGAAGAGCGCATCCTGCCCTTCGACGAGGGTCCGAAGGGCGCGGATCCCGCGCGCCGCGAGCGCCTGCTCGCGATCGCGCGCGGCTGAATCAGGCGAGGTCCGCTGCGAGCGCCGCGCGCTGCTCTGGAGTGAGCTCGACCTCGATCCGCAGGGGCGGCTCGCGCATGTCGACGCCGAGTGCGCGCGGAGCTTCGGCGCCGACTGGGAACTTCAGGTACTGCACCGCCGACAGGCGGTCGTCGCCGACCTGCCGCGCGTCGTAGACCGCGGCGACGCGCCGGCCGTCGGGCAGGAGCGCGTACAGGTGGTCGACGAGCCCGCGCCACGCGCGCAGCTTGCCGGCGCGCTCGCGCTCGTCCTCGATCTCGACCAGGAGCGTGCAGCCGAGCTCTCCCTCGTCGCCCAGGAGCTCGTTGTACGTGTCGAGCTCGTGGCGCACGTCCTCCTCCGACGCGCGGCCCTCGATGCGCAGCATCTCCTGGATCTGGATCCGGATCGTCTCGGTCGTCTCGAACAGGAAGGTCAGGTGCTCGCCCAGGTGGATGCGGCGCGGCTCCTTCTCCAGCATGGCCCGCTCGCGCAGCGCGGAACGCATGCGCTCGTAGGTCGCGGCATCGAGGATGTCGGAGCGGCGGAGCTTCTTCACGACGCCGCCTCCTCGGGTCCGTTCGGGTCGCGCTCGATCTTCGTCGGAAAGCCGTCTTCGCGATAGGCGCGCGCGAGGACGGTCATCGGGTGCAGGGCTTCCTTCCCGGCGTGCTGCTCGAACTGCAGGGCGGCGAGCGGACAGTCGGTGACCCAGACCTCGGCGCCGGCCTCCCCCATCCCGTCGAAGGCCTTCTTGCCGATGCGCTGCGAGGGCTCGAAGCCTTCAACCGTCATCGCGTACGTGCCGTCGTGGCCGCAGCACTCGAGCGTCATCTCGGGCACGACGCCGGGGATCTTGCGCAGGAGGTCGCGGCCGCGGAAACCGACGGCTTGCGCGCGCAGGTGGCAGGGCGCGTGGTAGGCCACCACCGGGCCGGGCGTCGTCGCGAAGTCGGTGTCGAAGCGCTCTTCGGCGCGGATCGACCACAGGAACTCGCTCGGATCCATGACGGCTTGGGCGAGCTTCGCGGCGCGCGCGCGGTCCGCACCCTCGAGCAGCTCGGGATACTCGCGGCGCATCATCATCGAGCACGTGGGGTTCACGGCCAGCACCTTCGCACCGGCTTCGACGAAGGGCAGGAGCCGATCGAGGTTCGCGTGCGCGTTCTCCCGCAGGGTTTCGAGGTCGCCGTGCTCCCAGGCGGGCATCCCGCAGCAGGCGAGACCCTTCGTGCAGCGCAGGTCGACCTGATTGCGCTCCATGACCTCGACCGTGTCGCGGCCGATCTGCGGCTCGTTGTTCTGCACGTAGCAGGTCGGGAACAGCACGGCTTCCCCGCCGGGCTCGGCCGAGATCCGCCCGGTCGCCTGCGCCCAGCGCTCGAAGGTCGTGGACGCGAACTCGGGCAGGAGCTTGTCGCGGTGGATGCCGAGCAGCTTCTCGAGGAACCAGCGGTGGAGCTTCACGCGGTTCATGGCGTTCGCCGCGCCCAGGCTGGCGCGCGCGAGCCGGCCTGCTCCGTCGGGAGCGGAGAGCACGCGGGCGCGCAGCGAGATTCCTTCCCGCTTCGCGCGCTGGGCGCCAAAGCGGTGGACGAGCTTGGGGAAATCGAGCTGGAACGGATGCCCGTCACGCGGCGTGTAGGGACACTGCACCTCGCACAACTTGCACTGGAAGCACGCGTCCATGACGCGCTCCGTCTCCGGAGGGGTGAGGCGATCGACCCTGCCGTCGTGCACGGTGTCGAGGAGGCCGAACAAGGTCGGGAAGGCATCGCAGTACTTGAAGCACATGCGACAGCCGTGACAGACCTCGAAGACGCGCGTCACCTCCTTCGAGAGGGCGGCGGGGTCCCAGTACTTGGGCTCGCTCGGGTCGTAGGTGAGCCCGTCGGTCGGGTGATAGGAGATGTTGCCGCTCTGTGTCATGGCTTCGCCCGCGATCCTGTCTCTGCGTGCGCGAACTCAGCGGACTCGCGGTTCGCGCGGAGCTCGACGGCACCAGGCCATGAGGTCGCCGCCGTTTGGTTCACGAGCTTGCCAAGCTCGGGGGGCGACGCGACGGGCTCCCGGAGCGCTGCCGCGCGGGAGCCCGTCTCGATGACCCGACTCAGGTGATGCTGTTCAAGAGCTCTTGGAAACGGCCGGCGTGGGACTTCTCCGCCTTCGCGAGGGTCTCGAACCAGTCGGCGATCTCGCCGAAGCCCTCCTTGCGCGCGGCCTTCGCCATGCCGGGATACATGTCGGTGTACTCGTGGGTCTCGCCGGCGACGGCCGCCTTCAGGTTCTTCGTCGTGTCCCCGATCGGCAGGTCCGTCGCGGGGTCGCCGACCTTCTTCAGGTAGTCGAGGTGGCCGTGCGCGTGGCCGGTCTCGCCCTCCGCCGTCTCGCGGAAGTTGCCGGCGATTTGCGGGTAGCCCTCCACGTCCGCGATCTTCGCGAAGTACAGGTAGCGGCGGTTGGCCTGGGACTCGCCAGCGAAGGCGGCCTTCAGGTTCTCGTGGGTCTTGGAGCCCTTCAGCTCTGCCATGTCGTGATCCTCCAGAAGTCGAAGCTTGGTGGTTGAGGCGCCCGGGTCGGTTGGCACCCGCGGCCGCAGGATAACCAAGGCCTGTGCCGAAGCGCGCATGGCTATCCTAAACATCGCCCTGCCAAAGGCTTGAAACGGGAATCGGTCCCCGAGCCGTGGCTTGGATCGCGAAGCGTCGAGGTCTCGATCGCGAAATCTCGCGATCCGTGATCCATGCTCTCGACATCTCGAAGTGCGCGAGGAGCGCTCCCTCCCCCTGCCGTCGCCGTTCCCCACCCGCCCCATGACCCAGCGACACGTGCTCGATCTGACCCGCGATCTCGAAGAGGTCGCGCGGCTCTCCACCTCCCCGCGCGCCATCGACGACCTCCTGGCGGATGCCCTCGAAGCCCTGGGCAAGCTCGTGCCCTTCGACCTCGCGACGATCATGGAGAAGCAGGGCGAACGGCTCAGCGTGCGGGTCGCGCGCGGCCGTCTCTCGAGTCCGTCCGTCCTCGAGCACGAGCTCGACCTCGACCTTTTCCCGTCGCTGCGCGAGGTGCTCGTGCGCGGGCGCGCGCGCGCCTTCGGCGAAGACGACCACGCGTCGGGCGACGGCGATCCGTTCGACGGCGTGCTGGACCTCCCCCACGGGCACTCGTGCATGGTGGTGCCGCTCTCGACGCGCTCCGAAGTGCTCGGCGTCATGACGCTCGATCGCAGCGAATGCGGCACGTACCCGGAGGGCATCGTCGCCCTGGCCGACGTCTTCGGGAAGGCGCTCGCGCTCGCGTTGAAGTACGGCCGGCAATCCGAGCGCTTGGTGCGCATGCAAGCGCAGCTCGCGGAGCAGAACCGTCTGCTCGCGGAGCGCATCTCGGGGGCCAACGATCCGCGCGCGTGGATCGAGTCCTCGCGGAGCCAGCCCATGTCGCACGTGGCGCGGCTCGCGAAGCAGGTCGCCGCCACCTCGACTCCGGTGCTCATCACGGGCGAAACGGGCACGGGCAAGGAAGTCCTCGCCCGAGCCCTGCACGCCTGGAGCGATCGCGCGGAGCGACCGCTCGTGAGCGTCAACTGCGCCGCGCTCCCCGAGGGCCTGATCGAGAGCGAGCTCTTCGGACACGTGCGCGGCGCGTTCAGCGGAGCCACCACGACGCGCATGGGGAGGTTCCAAGCGGCCAACGGCGGCACGCTCTTCCTCGACGAGGTCGCCGAGATCCCGCCCGGGCTGCAGGCGAAGCTCCTGCGCGTCCTGCAGGAGGGAACGCTCGAGCCGGTCGGCAGCGACCGCACGGTGCGCGTCGACGTGCGCCTCGTCGCGGCCACGAACAAGGACTTGGTGAAGGCCGTCGCGGAGAAGACCTTTCGCGAGGATCTGTACTACCGGCTGGCCGTCTTCCCGATCCACGTCCCGCCGCTGCGCGCGCGCCGCGAGGACATCGCGCCGATCGCCGAGGCGTTCCTCGATTCGCTCGCGCGCCGCACCGGCCGCGGTCCCTGGCGTCTCACGCAACAGACCGTGGCCGAGCTCCAGTCGCGGGAGTGGCCCGGCAACGTGCGCGAGCTCGTGAACGCGCTCGAGCGCGCCACCGTGCTGAATCCGGGGAAGGAACTGCGGCTCGACTCCGCGCCGGCGACGCAGGCCTTCCCCCTGAGCGAGCCCGAAGCGGCCATCCTCACGATGCGCGACGTCGAGCGCGCGCACGTCGAACGCGCTCTGGAGACGACCGGCGGCAGGCTGTGGGGCGAGGGCGGCGCCGCAGCGTTGCTCGGCGTCCATCCGAGCACGCTCCTGTCGCGCATGAAGAAGCTCGGGCTCGGCGGGGTGCGCGCCTGGCGCGCCAACCGTCTCGGGCTTCCAGCCCGAGACGGTTAGCGCGCGCGACAAGCGACCGAAGGGAGCATTTGTCGCAGCAGTGCGCGCCCGCGCACTGCGCGTCACCGGTTCGCGTCCTGCGACCACGGCAACCCTCTCATGCCTCTTCTCTCTTCTCTCTTCTTCCCCCCCACTCCCCCCCCCGAAAACCCTTCCCTGAAAAGTTAGCGCGGCCCACCCCCGCACGCACGCGCGCGCCTCGTCCGCGAGCAAGATCCCCGAGCAACTCCCGACCGCCCTCCTTTTCTTGGGGTATTTTCCGCCGGATCGCTCCCGCGCCGATCCGTTATTAGGGTCGATGTCCCGCCGAAGTCCTCGTTCGAGACCGAGTCGCCGCGCCGGCGTGACGCTGTTGGAGACGGTCTTGGCGCTCGCCGTGATGACGGTGGCGGTGAGCATGTTCTCCAGCATGGTCGTGGCGACCTCGCGCCAACGCGTGACGAACCACGAGTACCCGGTCGCATCCGAGGCGGTGCGCGTCACGCTCGAGCGCATGCGCAACCGCTCGTTCGAGGAGGTCTTCGCGCTCTACAACGCGGATCCGACGGACGATCCCGACGGGCCCGGTACGGGTCCCGGCCACCGCTTCGCCGTCACGGGTCTCGCGCCGCTCGACGACGCTCCCGGCGGCTTCGTGGGTGAGATCGTCTTTCCCGCGCTCGCGGACGGCCTCGGCGGCATCGCGCTGCGCGAGGACACGGTCGACGCTTTGCTCGGCATGCCGCGTGACCTGAACGGCGACAGCCTCGTCGACGACCTCGACCACGCGGCCGACTACACCTTGCTCCCCGTGCGCGTGGTCGTGAGGTGGAAGGGCAAGTTCGGATCGCGCCGTCTCCAGTTCCACTCGATGCTCGCGGAGTTCCGCAAGTGAAGCTCGCCGCCCGCATTGCCCTCGTCCGCGCACGGCGTCGGCGGAGGCGGACCGGCATGAGTGTGATGGAGCTCGTGCTCGCGATGGGGCTCTTCGCGATCATCGCGATCAAGGCCGCCATGGTCTTGACCTCCGCGAACGACACGCAGCGCCAGGACAGCGCCGCCATGACGCTCGAGGACCAAGCGCGACGTGTTCTCGATCAGATCGCGTATGCCGTCATGGGGTCGGATCGTGAATCGCTCTTCCCCGATCCCGAGTCGCCGATCTTCAGCACGTCGCTGCGTTTCGCGATCAGCCTGGGCGTCGAGGACGGCGAGGTGGTCTGGGACGACGAGGAGGAGATCGGGCTGTCCGCCGACGAGTCCCAGGTCCTGTGGCGCAAGAATCCCGACACCCCCGAGGAGCTGCGCGTCGCGTGGTGCAATGTCGTCCGACCGTTCCTCGAGGGCGAGCTGCTGAACGGCGACGACGACAACGCGAACGGAATCGTCGACGAGAAGGGGCTGTCCTTCGTGCTCGACGAGAACGCGATCACGATTCGGCTGAGCGTCGAGCGCGCGGGCCCCGACAACCAACCGATCGCGCAGACGGTCGAGACCACGGTGACGGTGCGCAACTAGGAGAGACGACGATGAGACCCTTCATGCTCGCGCGCACGGAAGCTGCGGCGCGCTCGTCCGAGCGCGGCGGCGCCCTGGTCATGGCCCTCGTGTCGGTCGTGACCGTCGCTGCGCTCACCACGGCGTTCCTGCACCTCTCCACCGCCGTCTCCCGCCGCCAAGTCCACACGCGTGACAAGATGCAAGCCTTCTACCTGGCGGAGGCGGGCCTGGCGGAAGCCTGGGCCGCGGTCCAGATCAGGAAGACCGGCAACGTCGGCACCGAAGCGGATCCGGCGATCTACGGCGACGGGCTCTTCTGGGTCGAGGCCAGCGCGGCTGGCCTGGACTTCGTGCGACTCGACAGCACGGGCTTGGTCGGCTCGGGCCGCGCAACGCTCTCGCTCGTCGTGGAGGAAGGAAAGGAAAGCGTCGCGGCGCTGGGCGTCTATTCGGACTCGCCGATGACGCTGCCGCCCGGCTCCTTCGTCGACGGCTACGACTCGCGCCTGGGTTACGGTGAGGACGGCGCCATCGCGCCGCTCGACCTCGACGCCCTGCTCGACGATTTCTCCGACCAGCTCGACGGTCTGCTCGGCGACGGGAGCGACGCGCACGGAGCGAGCGCGGCCGTTCAGAGCGGCGGCCTGCTCGACGACGTGGGTGAGGTGCTCGATCCCGTGCTCGATCCGTTGCTCGGCGGGGACGACGGCGACGCCTTCTCCGGCCGCATCGCCTCCGGTGGCGGGATCACGGTCAGCGGAACTCCCGAGCTTCCGAGCACGATCCAGGGCGATCTCGTTCCCGGACCGGGCGGCCAGGTATCCCTCTCGGGCGACGTCTCGGTGTCCGGCGAAACGGCGCCGGCGCCCGCGCCCACGTCGCTCCCCGACATCCACGTGCCTTCGCTGCCCGTCTCTCCTTCCATCCAGCACAGCGGGCGAGCGCCTTTCATCGTGCTCCCCGGCGAGGGCTCGCTGCCCGCCTTGGAAGTGGCTGAGTACGCCGAGGTGATCGTGAGGGGACCGGCCACGCTCGTGATCGGCACGCTGCGGCTCAGGAGCAACGCGAAGCTCTACGTCGACGCGACGGACGGTCCGGTCTCCCTGTACGTCACGGCCGTGGCGGACCTGGCGCCCACGGCGAAGATCAGGAGCTCCACGGAAGACCCGGCCGATCTGTCGCTGACCATCACCGCGAGCCCGCAGACTCCGATCGTCCTGCCGAAGGGCTCCCCGATCCACGCGGTCGTCTACGCTCCCGACGCCGAGCTCTCGATCCCGGAGGGCTTCGAGCTCTTCGGCGCGCTCGTGGCGCAGTCCGTCACCTTCGCCGGCCCGCCGCGGCTGCACTTCGACGCGCACCTCGTGGAGGTCGCGGCGGAGGCGCGCAAGCCGAGGCTCATCTCGTGGCGGATCCTGGATCTCGGGAACGAGATCGACGCGGCGGGCGGCCCCTTCGCTCGGCTGGGCCTCGATCCCGCCGCCTTGCGCGCACCGGCCGCGGCCCACGCCGACGTCCCGCTTTCGATCACCTTCGAGAACGGCGTGGGAGCGTTGGTCGACTACGACGGTATGGAGAGTGGATTCGACTGGGGGCAGGTCGCGGAGGTATTGAACCTCTCGCGCGACGGAAGGCTGGTCGTCGGAACGCGAGCTCCAGCGGCCGGCAGCGAGGCTTCGGGACTGCTCGACGCGCTGATCGACGTCATCGAACAAGTCGGCATGAGCTCGAGCGATCTGAGGGACGTGCTCGTCGCCTCGTCGCCCCTCTCGAAGGTGGCCATCAGCTCCGCGATCCAGCGCGTGCCCGCGATGACCAGCTCCCACTTGCGGGACGTGCTCCTCGCGAACGTTCCGCTCAGCGACTCGATCCTGGCGCGCGTCAGCACGGGAGTCCTCGGGTCGACTCACCTGATGGAGGTCCTGCTCGCACAGTCTCCGGGCCTCTCCTCGACCGTCCTCGACCGCGCCGCCGCCGCGCTCGCACCGAGCGACCTCGCCGCCGTCCTGGCCGCCCAATAGACGCCATGATCCGGCTCGCCCGTATCCAGAGCACGAGCCTCGCCGCTCTCGCGTGGCTGTGCGCTTCCGCCGTCCCCGTCGACGATCCGCGGGAGGCCGCGGCGCTCCGCGCGTGCCTCGAGCTCGTGCGCGAAGCGACACGCGCCGAGCGCTTCGACGCGATGACGCTCCAGCACGCGCTCGCACGAACGGGCGATGCGGCCGTCCCCGTGCTCTTTGCGGTGCTCGACACGGGTATCGTCCCCACGGGAGAGATCGGAGGCGGAGCCGCGCCGGCGTCGCCGGAGTTGCTCGGAGCGATCTGGGCGGCCTTCGGGGAGATGCGGCCCGGCGCCGTGCGCGAGTACGTCGCGCGCTTCGCCGACGTCCAGTACCCGGCGCGGACCCGCGCAACGTCACTGCGGCTCTTGGGCGGCACGGGCAATTCGAGCGACCTCCCGCTGTTCGCGAGCCTGAGTTTCCCTCCCGGCGCGGAGGACGTGCCGGACGTCGTGCGTTTCGGATTCGCGACGGGTCTCGCCCAGCTCCTGGAACGACATCCGCGAACCATGCGCTGGATCGCCGAGCTGTTCGCCGCGGTCCACCCGGCGCTGTGGCCGTCGGTGTTGGGGGCCGTTGCTCGCGGAGAGACTCCGGACTGTCCGACCGTCCTAGCCGGTCTCCTGGGAGTGGTGCCTGCGGCGGACGTGCTCGTGTTGAGCGAGATCTCGGAACTCGGTCGACTCGAGCGCGGGGTCCGCGACGAGTACGTGCGCGGTAGGGTGCGGGACTACATGGGATCGCTCGACTCGAATCTCGCGCGCGCCGCGATCGGGGCGTCGGGCGCCCTGTGCGACGAGGGCGCGCTCCCGGAGCTGATCGCGCTCATGCGCACGAACGATCCCCTGGTGCGACCTGCGGTGCGTTCGGCGCTCCGATCGATCACCGGACGCGATTTCGGACTCGACGTCGTTCGCTGGGACGCCTGGTATGGCAACGAGCTCCGCTTCTGGCGCCAAGAGTCCCATCGCACGATGTCCGCGCTCACCTCCCACGATGCCTCCGAGGTGGCCCGAGCCGTGATGGCGCTCGCGAACCGATCGCTGTTCCGACACGAGCTCGCCAGCGCGATCCTGCCCGTCCTCGACCGGCCCGAACCGGAGTTGCGCAAACTCGCCTGCGCGGCGCTCGGAACACTCGGTTCGCGCGCCTTCCAGCCCGAGCTCCTGCAGGCCGCGAAGGACTCCGACGCGTCGGTGCGTCGAGCGGCCGAGCTGGCGTTGTCGCGGCTCTCGCGACTCCCGCGCTAGGAGTCCTCTCGGCCGCGCGCGCCGTGGAAAAGCTTTTCCCGGTCGACCCACGCCCTCGGGGGTTCCGCGTCTCTTTGCTCAAGTGGCGTTCCGCCCGTGACGACCGATGGGATGCCCCACCTGCCCCCCTCCTGACGACGCCATGACGACCACCCACTACAAGCGCCGGCGGAGGCTCATCAAGCCGCGCCTCCAACTCAAGCTCATCGGCGCCTTCGCCGGGATGTCCGCGCTGGGTTTCCTGCTCCAGTACATCCTGCTCGCCAAGGAGCTCTCGGACCTCGCGCTCGCGATGCCCGAAGGCGGCGAGATCCTGGCCGCGAAAGCCTTCGGGCTCCTGCTCGGCGTCCTGGGGGTCTCGTTCGGGCTGCTCTTCCCCCTCACGCTGGCAGTCGGAGTCGTCCTCACGTTCCGCATCGCAGGCCCGATCTACCGTTTCGAGCGCTACCTCGAGGGGATCGCGCGCGGAGAGGAGATCGCCCCGTGCAGCATTCGCCACGACGACGAGCTCCACGAGCTGTGCGACCGGATCAATTCCGCCGTCCGGTTCCTCTCCGCGGAGCGAACGCCGCACGAGCAGACGAACGGGCTGCGCGCCGCTGGCTAGAGCTCTCGAGCTTCCCCTCTCCTTCGATCGATCTCGGTCGGCCACGATCCTCCCCATGTCCCTGCGGACGAAGATCACCCTGACGCTAGCGTTGATCGTGGCGGGCTCCGTCGCGTTGGACCACCTCGTCCAGCGCCTCGTGTTCACGAACGGACTCGCCGACGTCGAACGCGATCGCGCCGAGCAGGACCTCGAGCGCGTCGTCGTCGCGCTGGAAACAGCGGGGACCGAGCTCGGCGTGCGCGTGCGCGACTGGTCCGCGCGCGACGCGCTGCAGAGAGCCGTCCAGGGCGACGTGGCTCTTCTCGACTCCGACCTGGCGGGCGGGCTCGCTCCCCACGACCTCGACCTCGTGTACCTGTGCGCTCCCGACGGCAAGGTCCTGTGGGCGCGCGTCGAAGATCCCGAGTCGGGCGAGCCGATGTCCTTGCGCGAGCTCCCGCAGGGGGCCCTGTCGAAGTCGCATCCGCTGATCGTGCACGCCCGCGCGGACGGCGTGGCGGGACTCCTCATGACCCGCGACCACGGCGGGCTGCTCGTGGGATCGCACGTCCTGCACTCGACGAAGACGGGCGAGCACGTCGCGACGCTGATCCTCGGACGCTTCCTCGACGAGGATCTCGTGGCGTCCATCGAACGCCGGACGGTCGGCGTGGAGTTCGAGCTCTCCTCGCTCTCCGCGCCGAAGCTCGCCTCGGAGGAGCACCACCTGCTCGATCGCGTGACCACGGCGTCCGAGCCGATCCACTGGACGGCCTCCGATGGGATGCTGCACGTCTACACGACGCTGCGGGACATCGACCGAGCGCCGACGATCCTCCTGCGGACGACCAGCGCTCCCGAGATCACCCGTGGCGGCGAGCGCCTCGTCGACTACGGCCTCGCCTCGGCACTCGGGACGGGCTTGCTGATCCTGTTCCTCCTGACGCGCATGCTCTCACGCATCGTGATCGGTCCGCTCACTCGCTTGACGGCGCTCGCGACACGGATCGGCAAGACCGACGATACGTCCGTGCGCACGGACATCCGGCGCGACGACGAGATCGGGCAGCTCTCGAGCGAGTTCGACAGCATGCTCGAGAAGCTCGAGGCCTCGCGCCGCGAGGTCATCCGCACGGCGCGCATGGCCGGCATGAGCGAGATCGCGACCGGCGTCCTGCACAACGTCGGCAACGTGCTCAACAGCGTCAACGTCTCGGCCAACCTGGTGACACGCAAGACCGAGCAGTTGCAGATCGGCGACCTGGTCGCCGTGCGCGAGGTCCTGCGAGCGAACGAGTCGGATCTCGGCCGCTTCGTCACCGAGGACCCGCGCGGGAAGCATCTGCTCCCGTTCCTGAGCGAGCTGGCCCAGTCCCTCGACGCCCAGAAGCAGGCCATCCTGAGCGAGCTCGGCGGACTCAACCGCAGCGTCGAGCACATCGGCGAGCTCGTGCGCAGCCAGCAGAGCCGCGCCGGGCGAGCCGGCGTCCTCGAGCCGACGTCGCTCGCCGGAGAGCTCAACGCGGCGCTCGCGATCTGTCGCCAGGCCGGCCGGGACACGAGCTGCGTGGAGTTCGTGCGCGACTACGCGGATCTCCCGTTGCTCGACGTCGATCGACACAAGCTGATGGAGATCGTCGTCAACCTGGTGAAGAACGCGCTCGACGCCCTGAACTCGGTCGACGTGCCGAACAAGCGTCTGACGCTCCGCCTGCAAAGGTCCGACGCGGGCGGCGTGCGCATCGAGGTGACCGACAACGGCCTCGGCATCGCGCCCTCCGACCTGACCCGGGTCTTCCAGCACGGATTCACGACCAAGAAGGAAGGCCACGGCTACGGGCTGCACGTCTCGGCCAACGCCGCGACCGAGATGAAGGGTTCGCTGCGAGCAGAGAGCCGCGGCATCGGGCACGGAGCGACGTTCGTCCTCGAATTGCCGTTGAAGGAGCGCGCGCTGGCGCAGGCGGCATGAATACCCCGCCCCGCGCGAAGAACCGGCGCGTGCTGGTGATCGACGACAACGAGTCGGTCCGCGAGGATTTCCGCAAGATCCTGGCGGCGGATCCCGCCGTTTCCCCGGCGCACAGCGGCGCACGCTCGGCGTTCCTCGGATCCGCGGACACGCGCGCCGCCCTGTCGACCTTCGAGCTCGCCATGGCGGCGCAGGGCGAGGAAGGACTGGAAGCCGTGCGCGCAGCGCGCGCACGCGGCACTCCCTTCGCCCTCGCTTTCGTCGACGTGCGCATGCCGCCGGGCTTGGACGGCGTGCAGACCATCGAGCGCCTGTGGCAGGTCCAGGACGACCTGCAGGTCGTCATCTGCACGGCGTTCGCCGACTACTCCTTCGAGGAGATCATCGAGCGCCTGGGCGCCTCGGACAACCTGCTCATCCTGAAGAAGCCGTTCGAGCCCGTCGAGGTGCGACAGCTCGCCTGCGCCCTGACGGAGAAGTGGAACACGGTCCTGCGCGAGAAGGAGCGCATGGCGGAGCTCTTCGAGGCGGAGCGCGAGGCGCGCGAGTTCGCCGTCTCGCTCGCCGACAGCAACCGCGCGCTCGAGGATGCGATGGGTCTGGCGGAAGCGGCGAGCCGGGCGAAGTCGGAGTTCCTGGCCAACGTGAGCCACGAGATCCGGACGCCCATGAACGCGATGCTGGGCTACGTCGACCTGCTCCTCGACGGCCTAGAGCCGTCGCCCGAGCAAGCGACCTACGCCGCGACCATCAAGCGCGGCGGGCACCACCTGCTCGAGATCGTCAACAGCATCCTCGACCTCGCCGCCGTGGAGTCGGTCGGACTCGAGGTCGAGGCAGTCGAGTTCGCGCTCCCCGAGCTCCTGGAGCAGGTCGTCCACCAGACGCGGCCGCAGGCGGCCGCCAAGGGACTCGAGCTCGTCCTCGAAGTGACGCAGGACGTACCCGCGGTCCTCACGAGCGACCCCGCGCGCATCCGCCAGGTGCTGCTGAACCTGCTGGGGAACGCGGTCAAGTTCACGCACAGGGGTTCCGTCCGGCTGGCCGTGAGCACGACCGAATCGAGTGCGGGCACGGGGCTGCGCTTCGACGTCCACGACACCGGACCCGGCATCCCGACGGACAAGATCCCGTCGCTCTTCGAGGCCTTCACGCAGCTCGACAACTCGACCACGCGCGCCGTCGGCGGGACCGGACTCGGCCTGACGATCTGCGAGCGCTTCTCGCAGACGCTCGGCGGTCGGATCGAGGTCGCGAGCGAGGTCGGGGTGGGCAGCACCTTCTCGCTCGTCTTCGAGAATGCGTCGAGCCTTCCCCGTTCGGGCTCGAGCGGCGCGGGTCGACCCGGCGCGTCCGCTCGAGAAGAGGAAGCTCCGCTCGCGTGCCACGTCCTCCTCGTCGAGGACGTTCCCGTCAACCAGGTCCTGATCGCCACCTTCCTGCGCAAGGCTGGCTGCGAGGTGGACGTCGCCGAGAACGGGCTCGAGGGTCACCGCCGCGCGCACGAAGCGCGCGACGCAGGCTCGCCCTACGACCTCGTGCTCATGGACATGCAGATGCCCGTCATGGACGGTTACCGCGCGACCGAGCTCCTGCGCTCGGATGGCTTCGCCACCCCGATCGTCGCGCTCACCGCGCACGCGCTGACGTCCGACCGCGAGAAGTGCCTCACGGCTGGCTGCACGGAGTACGTCAGCAAGCCCGTCGACCGGCGGACCCTGCTCGAGACGTGCCGGCGCGTGCTCGCCCAAATCCCCCCGCCGGCGCTGCCTTCCTCCGCCACGCGCGCGCGCGGCGAAGCGCCGTCGCGCTGGAGCACCTGACGCCGCTCTTCAGGAAAGGCCGCCGTCGACGGCGATCACCTGCCCGGTGATGTACGCCGCGCCCTCGGAGAAGAGGAAGCCGACGAGCGCCGCGACCTCGTCGGGGCGTCCCAGGCGACCGAGGGGAACCGCGGCCTCGATCTCCGCGCGCGGGAGCCCGCTCGTCATGTCCGTGTCCACGTAGCCCGGCGCGACGCAGTTCGCCGTGATCCCGCGCTTCGCGAGCTCGCGCGCGAGCGAGCGCGTCGCAGCCATGATCCCGGCCTTCGAGGCCGCGTAGTTCGCCTGGCCGCGCGTGCCGAGCAACCCCGCCACGGACGCGATCGAGACGATACGCCCGCCGGCGCGCAGCCGCACCATGGGCATGATCAAGGGCCGCAGGGTGTTGTAGAAGCCGTCGAGGTTCGTGGAGAGCACGCGGTCCCAGTCCTCGCCGCTCATCCCGGCCAGCGGAGCGTCCGCGGTCACGCCCGCGTTCGTCACGACGCCCCAGAACGCGCCGCGCTCCAGGACGTCTGCTTGCAGCACTTCCTGCGCGCGCCCGCGATCGGACACGTCGAAGGCGAGCGCCCGCGCGCTGCCGCCCGAATCCTCGATCTCGGCGCACAGCGCGCGCGCCAGGGCTTCGCCCGTCCGGTAGGTGACCGTGACGTCCAAGCCGCTCGCGGCGAGCACGCGCGCGATCGCCGCGCCGATGCCGCGGCTCGCGCCCGTGACGAGAGCGCGCCGGCGTGTGCGAGGGTCGGTCGACATGGGGGGACGCAGCACGCGTGGAAGCCGACGCGGTTCGCTGCGCGGGCGCGGATGGTACCCTCCCGGCGCAACGCGCTCGAAGCGGCGCGCGATCATCCAGGAAACGAAGGCCCACCATGCTGCTCCCCTCGCTCGGCGCGCGTCTCGTCCCGCTCCTCGCGTTCGCGCTCTCCCTCGCGTGCTCGGAGAGCGGGCGCACGGCGAGCAGCCGGCAGAGCGAGTCCGCGCGCCCGTCGTCCCCCGCACGGGCAGAGTCCAGCGACCGCGAACGGCCCGAGCGGAAGGACGCTCCCTCCGAGCCGCAGCCGATCGATCCCGCGACCTTGGGCTCCATTCGCGTGCGCTGCCTGCTCGCGGGCAATCCGCCCAAGCGCGGCGAGATCGACGTCTCGCGCGAGCCCGCCTGCGACGTCCACGCGACGCCGCCGCTCTCGGAGAAGGTCGTCGCGGCGGACGGCAAGCTCGCGAACGTCTACGTGCGCATCAAGAGCGGTCAGAACGCCTGGCAGATCCCGAGCGCCCCGGCGGATCCCGTCCAGCTCGACCAGAAGGGCTGCCTCTACACGCCGCACGTCGTGGCGCTCCAGCTCGGACAGAAGCTCCTCGTACGCAACGAGGACCCGCTGAACCACAACGTCAACTTCGGCGCGAAGAGGAACGACCGCAAGAACGTGAACCAGGCGCCGCGCTCGCCCGCCCTCGAGTTCGACCTCGGACGCGCCGAGCAATCGATTCCCGTCAAGTGCGACATCCATCCCTGGATGGGCGCGTGGGTGCACGTCGAGGAGCACCCCTGGTTCGGGGTCAGCGACGCGAGCGGCGAGCTCGTGATCCAGGGGGTTCCGCCCGGCGAGTATTCCTTGGAAGCCATCCACGAGGTGTACGGCAAGCTGCGCGAGGACGTCGTCGTCGCCCCTTCCGGTGCGGCCGAGGTGAGCTTCACGTACGAGGCCGAGGGCTGACGCCGCGCGGCGTCGTTGACTCGCGAGGCACCGCCTTCGTAGTCTCCGCCCCCTGTCGCGCGCCCGTTCCGGGCGAGCGAGACTGCTCGACGCGGGAGTCAAGAAGGAGCGCGATCATGCTGGCACTGCTGCAATCCGATTCGAACGTCATGGGCGCGGTGGAGGGACTCTTCCGCTGGACCCACGTGGTGGCCGGCGTGCTGTGGATCGGACTCCTGTACTTCTTCAACTTCGTCAACAGCTCCTTCGCGCCGACCATGGACGCGGAGACGAAGAAGAAGGTCGTGCCGCAGTTGATGCCGCGCGCCTTGTACTTCTTCCGCTGGGGCGCCGCCTACACCTGGATCTTCGGCGTGCTCCTGATGTTCCTCATCTACTACACGCGCGGGGGCTACTTCTTCGACAACGCGTCGCTGCACGCGGGGACGAAGCCCGAGCTCGCGACGTGGATCCAGCCGTTCCTCGGCGTCGTCGTCGGCTTCCTCGTCTACGACATCCTGTTCAAGACGCTCGGCAAGACCCAGCACCCCGTCGCCGTGGTCGTCTGGGGACTCCTCGCCATCGGCTTCGCCGCGTACCTGATCGAAGTGCTCGAGTGCTCGACCCGCGCCGCCTACATCCACGTCGGCGCGCTGTTCGGCACGGCGATGGCCGCCAACGTGTGGATGCGCATCTGGCCCTGCCAGCAGCGCATCATCACCGCGATCAAGAACGGCCAGGCGCCCGACGGCGCCGACGTCGGCATGGCCGGCCTGCGCAGCAAGCACAACACCTACATGTCGGTGCCGCTCTTGCTCCTCATGGTCTCGGTCGACCAGGGTGCGATCCTCGGCTACGAACCCTACGTCGCCCTGCCCGTCATCCTCGTCATCGGCTTCCTCGTCACCAAGGCGATCTACGCCAAGGCCGCCAAGGTCCCGGGCTTCTAACGCACGACGAAGTTCACGAGCTTGCCGGGGACGACGATGGTCTTCAGGACCTGTGCGCCCGCGAGGTGCGACGCGACGGCGGCCCGGGCGAGCTCCTCGTGGACGTCGTGGTCGGCGCCGGCGGGCACCACCGCGCGGCCGCGGACCTTACCCTTGATCTGCACGGCGATCTCGACCTCGAGGTCGGCTAGGTAGCGCGGATCGACCTCTGGCCACGGCGCACGCGCGAGCGACTCGGCGTGGCCGAGCCGGCTCCAGAGCTCCTCGGCGACGTGCGGCGCGAAGGGCGAGAGCGCGAGCACGAAGCGCTCGGCCTGCGAGCGCGAGAGCGCGCCGGGGCGCTTCGACGCGTCGTTGACGAAGGTCATCATGGCCGCGACGGCCGTGTTGAAGTTCATGTGCGCGAACGAGTCGTCGATGCGCTGCAGCATGCGGTGCAGCGACTTCTCCAGTTCGAGCGTCTCGCCCTGGAACGGCGCGTCGAAGGGCAAGAGGTCGGAGCGCAACGGCGCTTCCGACTCCTCGTCGACCAGCATGCGCCAGACGCGGTCGAGGAAGCGCCGGCAGCCGGGCACGTCGCGCGGGTTCCAGGGCTTCGAGTCCCCCAGCGGCCCCATGAACATCTCGTACAACCGGAACGTGTCGACCCCGTACTCCGCGATGACCTCGTCGGGGTTGACGACGTTCTTGAGCGACTTCGACATCTTGGCGACGACCGGCTCGAGCGGCTCGCCGCTCACGCGCGACACGGCCGCGTCGCCCTTCTCCTCGACCTCGTCGGCCGGCACGAGCCTTCCGCTCGCGTCCTTGTACGCGAAGGCCGTGACCATGCCCTGGTTGAAGAGCTTCGTGAACGGCTCCTTCGTCGACACGACGCCCTCGTCGTAGAGCACCTTGTGCCAGAAGCGCGCGTACAAGAGGTGCAGCACGGCGTGCTCGACGCCGCCGACGTACAGGTCGACCGAGCCCCAGTAGCGCTCGATCTCCGGGTCGAAGGGCCGCGCGTCGTTCGCGACGTCCATGAAGCGCAGGTAGTACCAGCACGAGCCGGCCCAGCCCGGCATGGTGTCGGTGTCGCGCCGCGCGGGCGTTCCGTCCGGCGCGCTCGTCCGAACCCAGTCGCGCGCGCGCGCGAGCGGAGCCGAGCCGTCGTCGGCCGGCGTGAAGTCCTCCATCGGCGGCAGCTCGACCGGCAGCTCCTCGTCCGGCACGCGCAGCGTGCGTCCGTCGTCGGTGTGCAACACGGGGAACGGCTCGCCCCAGTAGCGCTGGCGGCTGAAGAGCCAGTCGCGCAGACGGTAGGTCGTGCGCGCACGCCCGAAACCCTTCAGGGCCAAGAGCGCGATCGTGCGCCGCTTCGCCTCGGCGGTCGAGAGCCCGTCGATCGGGGGCGAGTTCACCGCCGTCCCGTCGCCCGTGAAGCACACGCCCCCCTCGAGCCCGGGCACGCCCGCCGGCGGGCGCACGACCTCGCGGATCTCGAGCCCGAACTTGTGCGCGAACTCGAAGTCGCGCGTGTCGTGCCCCGGCACGGCCATGATCGCGCCGGTGCCGTAGCTCGCGAGCACGTAGTCGGCGATCCAGATCGGGATCTTCGCGGCGCGGTCGGACGGATCGAGCAGCGGATTCAGGCAGTAGGCGCCCGTGAAGACCCCCGTCTTGTCCTTCGCGAGGTCCGTGCGCTGCAGGTCGGTCTTCGTGGCCGCGGCGCGCACGTAGGCCAGGACCGCGGCCTTGCGGTCGGGCGTCGTGATGCGTCCGACGAGCTCGTGCTCGGGCGCCACGACCATGAAGGTGGCCCCGAAGACCGTGTCGGGCCGCGTGGTGAACACCACGAGCCTCTCGGGACGATCCGCGAGCGGGAACTCGATCTCGGCGCCCTCGGAGCGCCCGATCCACTCGCGCTGCATGGTCTTGACCGACTCGGGCCAGTCGACGAGCTCGAGGTCGTCGATCAGCCGGTCGGCGTAGGCCGTGATGCGCAGCATCCACTGCCGGAGCGGGCGCCGCTCGCAGGGGTGGTCGCCGCGCTCGCTCCGCCCGTCGATGACCTCCTCGTTCGCGAGCACGGTCTTCAGGGCCTCGCACCACCACACGGGCACCTCGGCCTGGTAGGCGAGGTCGCGGTCGAAGAGCCGGCCGAAGATCCACTGCGTCCAGCGGTAGTAGGCCGGGTCGCACGTGGCGAGCTCGCGCTCCCAGTCGTACGAGAGGCCGATCATCTGGAGCTGGCGGCGGAAGGTCGCGATGTTCGCCGCCGTCGTCTCGGCCGGGTGCCGGCCGGTCGTGATCGCGTACTGTTCCGCGGGCAGGCCGAAGGCGTCGTAGCCCATCGGGTGCAGGACGTTCATGCCCTCCATCCGCTTGCGGCGCGCGACGATGTCGCTCCCGATGTACCCCATCGGGTGCCCGACGTGCAGGCCGGCCCCCGAGGGATAGGGGAACATGTCGAGCACGTAGTACTTCGGCGCCTCGGGGTCGAAGTCCGGGTCGCCGGGGTTCGCGGCGCGGAAGGTCGCGTGCTGCTTCCAGAATGCCTGCCAGCGCGCCTCGATCGCGTGGGGGTCGTAGCGGGTCATCGGATCTCCGGCGGACGCCGGGCGGAGAGCATAGCCCCGGCAACCCGAGCGCGGAGCGGCGAGATCGCGCGACGAAGCAGCGTCCGCGGAAGCGCGCTTCGCCCGGGCTCGGCCGCAGACGCCGAATTCCGAGCGATTCCGAGCGAACGGACCGCGCGCACGAGCCCGCGGCTTGACTCCGAGCGAGAGCCGCACCACCCTAGCGCCGCCACGGAGCCGCACGTGCCCGAGAACGCGGGGGATTAGCTCAGTTGGTAGAGCGCTTGAATGGCATTCAAGAGGTCAGGGGTTCGAGTCCCCTATCCTCCACCACCCTGGCGGCCGCGATCGTTCCGGAGTCGGCCGCGCGCTCCAAAGCTTCCCATCGCTGAGTCGGATCCCACGACGAAACTCTCCGCGACCTCGGCACGAGGCGCTCGCGCGAAGCGCATCGCGTGCTCCCGTTCCGGCGCGCCTCGAAAGCCGATGACCGAGATCGCCCACGCCGAACGCCTCGAGAAGCTCGCGCGCCTGCGCGAGCAGGGCGCCGATCCCTACCCGCCGCGCGGCGTCGTCGCGACGCACGCGGCGGAGCTCGTCGGGCAGGTCGGCACCCCCGACGCGCCGGGGCCGCTGGCCGGCGAGACGGTCACGGTCGCCGGCCGCATGCGCGACCTGCGCGACTTCGGGAAGCTCGTCTTCACCTGGGTCTACGACCGCAGCGGCCGCATCCAGGTCGGTTTGCAGCGCTCCGAGCTCGAGGCCTGGTGGCCCAACCGCAAGCTCCTCGACTCGGGCGACCTCGTGGCGGTCACCGGGCGCCTGGGCCACACGCAGAAGGGCGAGCCGACGGTGTGGGCGTCGGAGGTCGTGCTGCAGGCCAAGGCGCTCGCTCCGCCGCCCGAGAAGTGGCACGGCCTGGTGGACGTCGAGCAGCGCTACCGCCGCCGCTACGTCGACCTGTGGGCCTCGGAGGGCGTGAGCGAGGTCTTCCAGCGCCGCAGCCGGATCCTGTCGCTCACGCGCCGCTTCCTCGAGGAGCGGGGCTTCCTCGAGGTCGAGACGCCGACCCTGCAGCCGATCTCGGGCGGCGCGACGGCGCGCCCGTTCGTCACGCACCACAACGCGCTCGACGCCGACATGTACCTGCGCATCGCGCCCGAACTCTACTTGAAGCGCTTGATCGTGGGCGGGCTCGAGCGCGTGTTCGAGGTCTCGCGCAACTTCCGGAACGAAGGCTTGTCCACGCGCCACAACCCCGAGTTCACGATGCTCGAGCTGTACCAGGCGCAGGCCGACTACACGCACATGATGGAGCTCACCGAGACGCTCCTCGAGCACCTCGCGCGCGCGCTGCACGGCACGACCGAGGTCTCCTTCCGCGGCGGGAGCTACGACCTGAAGGCGCCCTTCGCGCGCATGAGCTACGCCGAGCTCTTCCGCGAGCACAACGGCTGCGACCTCGACGACGAGCGCGGCGTCCGCGCGCGCGCGCAGGCGCTGCGCCTCCCCGCGAGCCTCGAGGCGCACGGCTACTGGAAGCTCGCCGCCGAGGTCTTCGACGCCTCCGTCGAGGAACACCTCGCCGGCCCCGTGTTCGTCACGGACTACCCGCTCCCGATCTGCCCGCTCGCGAAGGAGAGCCCGACGAAGAAGGGTTACGCCGAGCGCTTCGAGCTCTACGTCGCGGGCATGGAGCTCGCCAACGCCTTCACGGAGCTCAACGATCCCACCGATCAGCTCGCGCGCTTCGAGGAGCAGGTCGCGAGCAAGGATCCCGAGGCGCCCGGCCAGGTCGACCTCGACTACGTGCAGGCGCTCGAGTACGGCATGCCCCCCACCGGCGGCCTCGGCATCGGCATCGACCGGCTCGTGATGGTGCTCACGAACCAGGATTCGATCCGCGACGTGCTGCTCTTCCCCACCCTGCGGCCCAAGCCGGCGGACTGATCCGACGCCCCGTGTACCGCACGTTCCTGAGCTGGCGCTACCTCGTCTCGCGGCGCACCAACCTGATCGGCATCGTCGGCCTGTTCCTGGGCGTCGCGGTCCCGGTGTTGATCCTCTCGATCATGTCGGGCTTCCTGGACGAGCATCGCAGAGCGCTGCGCGGCGACCTCGCCGACGTCCTGATCGAGCCCCTGTTCGTCGCGCGCGGCGACGCCGCGGGCTCCGCCGTCGAGCGCGATCCGCGGCCGCTGCTCGAGCTCGTGCGCGCCGACCCGCGCGTCGCGCACGCCACGGCGCGCCTCGCGTGGTACGGCGTCGCGAGCCAGGGCGGCGACTCGGCGGCCCACTCCGAGCGCCTGCTGACGAGCACCCAGTACGGGCGCCTGTCGGCGATCGAGCTCGTCGGCGTCGACGTGCTCACCTCCGACAAGCTCGCCCTCCTCACCCTGTTGGCGCTGCTCTCCCTGCAGGGCTTCGACGCGCGCCTCGCGCTCGAGGACGAGCTCGACGCGACCGAGCTCTACGAGTCCCTCGTGCGGCAGCCGGACAACGGGGTCCTCGTCGCGAACCCCTTCTTCCCGTTCACCCCGCCGCGCCGCGACCGCTCCACGGGCCTCCCGCGCGCGGGCGTCGTCGTCGGGGACTACCTCTACTACGCGCTCGGTCTGCAGCGCGGCTCCGTGCTGCACGTGAGCACCGTCGTGCCCGACCCCGACACGGGCGAGCTCGTTCCAGCCACGCGCGAGTTCGTCGTCGCCGGGACCTTCCGCTCGCGCGAGCAAGCGCCGGACACCCAACGCATCCTGCTCGCGCGCAGCGAGCTCGCCGACTTCCTCCGCGACGACCGCCCGTTCAGCGAGATCCTGGTCGTGCTGCACGACTACGAGCGCGACGCAGAGGCCTTCTGCGCGGACATCCGCGCCGCCGGCGTCGAGCGCGGTCTCCTGCTCGGGCACCTGCCCGGGGTGGCGAAGCCCTCCGCGGAGGTCCGCACCTGGGAACAGCACACGGGCAGCCTGCTCGCCGCCATCGGCAACGAGCGCGTGATGATGGGGCTCATGCTGAGCCTCGTGCTCGTCGTCGCCGGCTTCACGATCTTCGCGATCCTGATGATGCTCGTGACCGAGAAGCGGCGCGACATCGGCGTGCTCACGGCCGTCGGCGCCACGCCGCGCGGCGTCCTCGCGACCTTCCTGATGATCGGATTCTGGGACGCGTTGATCGGAGCGACGCTCGGTGCGGGTGCGGGCGTGTGGGCCGCGCTCGAGATCGACGCCCTCGAGCGCTGGATCTCCTCCGTCTTTGGCTTCGAGATCTTCGACCGCAACGTGTTCGCGTTCGACCACCTCCCGAGCCGGGTCGAGCCGCTGGGCGTGGCGTTCCTGTTCGTCCTGGCCTTCGTCCTGGCGCTCCTGTTCGCGTCGATCCCGGCTTGGCGCGCCGCGCGGCTGGATCCGCTCGAAGCGTTGCGGTACGAGTGAGCCTCGCCATGCCCGACCTCGCCAAGCAGCAACACGTCCCGCGCGCCGCGCACGCCGCAGCGCCGACGCTGTTGCGCGGAACCGGCCTCGTGAAGTCCTTCCAGATCGGCGACCGCTCACTCGAGATCCTGCACGGCGTCGACATCGAGCTCCGCCACGGCGAGGTCGTGGCGCTCGTGGGCGCGTCGGGCGCGGGCAAGTCGACGCTGCTGCACATCCTCGGTCTGCTCGAGCGCCCGACGCAAGGCAGCGTCGCGATCGACGACGTGGACGCCTGGAGCCTCTCGACCGCCGGCCGCGCGCAGCTCCGCAACCAGAAGATCGGCTTCGTCTTCCAGTTCTACCACCTGCTGCCGGAGCTCGACGCCGTCGAGAACGTGCTCCTGCCGGCCATGATCGCGGAGGGCGCGCTGTCCTGGATGAGGAAGCGCCGCGAGCTGCGCGCGCGCGCCGTCGGCATGCTCGAACGCTTCGGCCTCGGCGAACGCCTGAAGCACCACCCCGCACAACTCTCCGGCGGCGAGCGCCAACGCGTCGCGCTCGCGCGCGCGCTCTTCCACGACCCGCCGCTCCTGATCGCCGACGAGCCCACCGGCAACCTCGACAGCGCCACCGGCGAACGAGTCCTCGACCTCCTCTTCGCCGAGCAAGCGCGCCTCGAGCTCACGCTGCTCCTCGTCACGCACGACGAACGCCTCTCCGCCCGCTGCCAACGCACCCTCTCGATGGGCGACGGCCGCATCATCGGCGACTCGGCCTCGTAAATGTCCTAGCGGTACCGGGCTCTCGGACGCCCCTTGGGTTTTCCGCGCCGGATCAACTGTGCTTCGACGGCCCCGGCAGTCCGCGCCGCACCATGAACTCGACCGAGGGATTCATGTTGGTGGGGACGAGGCGGACTTCCGGATGCAGCTTGGCCCAGACGCGGAAGAGCTCGTCGACGAAGCCTTGGCCGACCGACTCCACGCGGTCGAAGTCGACCACGACCTCTCGGAAGCGATCGAGGCGCCGGACGAGCCGCTTGGCCTCCGATCGGGAGACGAAGCGTACGCCGTGCTCGAAGAGGTGCACGACGCAGCGGGTCTTGTCGAACTCGAAGTCGGTCGTGTAGCGCGCGAACACCAGGTCGAGCGAGCGATCCGTGCGCGCATCGACGGCGAATCGGGCGGTCGTCCCGGGGACGCTCGGCGCCGCGGCGAGGGTTTGATCGCCGCGCACGGCATCGACCGACCAGCGCACGCCGTTGGCCTCGAGATCGAACGTGTCGACAGCGCGCGAGGAGAAGAACAGACCCTCGCCGGAGTGTGCCTGCGGTGCGGTGGTGAGCTTGCCCTTCGAGAGCTCTTGGACGGCTTCGAACATGCCTGATCTTTGTCAACCCTTTCGTCAACTTGGGAGACAGGGAAGAGCCCCGGAGGCGGTTTCGCGAGGCCGGGAGGGGTGGACGAGGCCGCGTTTCGTCAACACTTTGTCAACTTGGATCCCAACAGGGCGGTTCGCCGAGGCCGGCGCCGCAGTCCCGGATCCGGCTGACCGGCCTGTCGTGTCTCGAGTCCGTCGTGACGTCGAGCACTCGGCCTTCGAGGATTGCCGCTCGCGCGGGAAACTCGGCATCTCGGACTCTCGATTGTCGCCCGAAGTCGCGCTTCGCCGAGCACGACGAACACCGCGCCGCCGCTGCCAACGCACCCTCTCGATAGGCGACGGCCGCATCATCGGCGACACAGGCCGGCGCGCCCCTTGAACTCGAACGACGTTGCCTGCCGCCCGCGACCTTATCACGCCGCGACCGACGCCGAAGAGTCACGCGTCAGGGGTCTGGAGCGGAAAAGAATGTGAATCCTCGGCCGACCCCCGGAACATTCGCTTCGGGGATCTCCGTGATCTCGTCAACGAAGATCATCGGTAGATCGTCGCGATCGTTCACGACCGCGTACTTCAAGTCCGGATCTTGCCTGATCAGGGCAACAGCGGCCTCTTCAACTGCGTCGGGCGTAGCCGATTCGACGAAACGAGTCGTGTAGAAACCGACCACGTCGACGTTCCCGTCTATTCGCATGCGAAAGTTCTCACCCCGAATCGAGCAACGAAACCACGGCACGGATCAACCCTCCGACTTTCTTGCCACCACGCTCATCACCGAAGTCTGTTCCGAATGGCATCGTTCTTCAGCCAGATGATCGCTTCGGAATGCTTCGCGGCTTGCGCGGAGCGCGCTCTATCGTCGAAGCGTGGGCCTCCCGCTCCTGGCGCTGAAGATCCTCGACGATGCGCTTCAGATCGAAGCCGAGCGACTCCGCGTGAGCTTCCCTACGGCGGCGGATCTCCTCGATGATCTCGTCATTCAAGTTCTTGGTCACTCGTCAACTCCTCGGGCGTGCAGATCACCGGCGGCTCGTAGCCTGCCTCTCGGCATACACCTTCGATGGATTGGCGCATGGCCGCGTTCGCGATGTGCTTGCAGTTCCAGGTCAACAGATAGTCTATTCCGTGACCTGTGGCGACGGCGATGTGAAGGGCATCTTCAGCAGCCTTCTGGGGTACAGCTCCGCTCCTCACTAGTGTGGCCGCAAGTTGGCCAGCCGCCTCGGTGATACCGAGCAACGGGATGCTCCGGAGAAAAGCCGCCCTCTGTATCACCGCCTCTTCGTCGCCGCCCGATGACTCGCTCACGACGAGTTGGGAGACGAACAATTCGTAGTTGCCAGCCTGGCGAGAAAACCAATCGCGCGTGACTTGCTGGTGTCCTGCGACGACCAGATCGCGGTTGGGCCTCGACGTCGCGTAGCCAACCACGCTGGTTTCCAAATACACGGCCGGCTTCGTCATTCGTCTCGCTGTTCGGCCTGGCTCGATGATCTCGGCTTGCTGGACCCAGTCTCCGGGCTCAGTCTCTCACCTCGTCGCCCACGTTCTTCGCCCAGCCGAGGCGCTCGCGCAGGCGGCGGTAGGGGTCGAGCTCGGGCATGGCGAGGAGCGGGTAGGGCTCGGGGTGGCGCTCGACGAGGACGCGGTCGCCGATCTCCATCTGGTAGTGCGTTTGGCCGTCGGCGACGAGTGTCGTCATGCCCGAGGCGAAGGCGAGGCGGACGGAGAGCTGCGTGTCGGGCGGCATCACGATCGGGCGCGCCGCGAGGCCCTGGGGGCAGATCGGCGTCACGACGATCGCGTCCATCGAGGGCAGGAGGATCGGGCCGCCGGCCGAGAGCGAGTAGGCGGTCGAGCCGCTGGGCGTCGCGATGATCACGCCGTCGGCGCGGTAGTCGGTGACCCAGGTGTCGCCGACGGAGAGCGACACGGTGAGCATGCGCTGGTGCGCGGCGCGGTTGACGATCGCGTCGTTGAGCGCGATGCCGCTGCGCACGAGCTTGCCGCCCGCGCTCTCGATCGTGAAGCGGATGCGCGTGCGCGGCTCCACGACGCCCTCGCCCGCCAGGATGCCCGCCAGCGTCTCGCGCCAGTAGGAGACCGGCGTGGCGGCCAGGAAGCCCACGCGGCCGAAGTTGATGCCGAGCGTGGGCACGGGTTGCTTGCGGAACGCGCGCACGGCGGCGAGCATCGCGCCGTCGCCGCCGAGCACGATCGCGAGGTGCGGCGAGAGGCCCGGTTCACCGCGGTCGAGGCGGCGCTCCTGCGCGACGGTGAAGGCCTTGAGCTCCTCGACCTGGACCGTCTTCAGGCGCGCTTGGAGCCAGGGGAGGAGCTCGCCCAGGAACGCGCGCACGGGCGTCTTCTCGTGGTCGGCGATGACGATGGCGGTTTCGATCGCTGCGGACATCGCGGCGGCCTTCTGCGTTCCCGCGCCGGCCTGGCTTCCCTGGTCCGGCGCGGAACTCGGGGAAGCCCTCGGTTCCACGGGCTCGCTCACACCAGGGTGGGACGCAGGAGCATGACCGCCTGCGCCGCGATCCCTTCCACGTCGAGCCCGACGTCCGCGAGCTGCTCCTCGCGGGTCGTCTTGTGATCGCAGAAGCGATCGGGGATGCCGAGGATGCGCACGCGCGCGGAGGCTTTCGGGAGTCGGCTCCAGGCCTCGAGGACGGCCGAGCCGAAGCCGCCCGCGCGCTGGTGCTCCTCGACGGTCAGGATCCAGCGGTACTCGCGCGCGTGCCGTGCGAGCAGCTCCTCGTCGAGGGGCTTCGCGAAGCGCGCGTCGACGACGCCGATCTCGATGCCGCGCTCGCGCAGGAGGGAAGCGGCCGCCATGGCCTGCCGCACGAGCGCGCCGTAGGCCCACACGACGAGGTCTTTGCCCTCCGCGAGCACTTCGGCGCGCCCGGGCAGCATGGGCTCGCGCTCGCTCTCGGAGATGTGCTCGCGCGCGGGACAACCGTCGCGGGGGTAGCGCAGGGCGACGGGTCCATCGTGCGCGAGGCCGAGGGCGAGCATGCGACGCATGTCGGTCTCGTCGCGCGGCGCGGCCAGCACGAAGTTCGGGAGCGTGCGCAGGTAGGCGATGTCGAAGACGCCGTTGTGCGTGGGGCCGTCCTGACCGACGAGGCCCGCGCGATCGAGGCAGAACATGACGGGCAGGTTCTGCAGCGCGACCTCCTGGAAGACCTGGTCGTAGCCGCGCTGCAGGAAGGTCGAGTAGATCGCCGCGACGGGGCGCAGGCCGGCCTTCGCCATGCCGGCGCAGAAGGCGACGGCGTGCTGCTCGGTGATGCCTGTGTCGTGGAAGCGGCCGGGGAAGCGCTCCGAGAAGGCCACGAGGCCGGTGCCGGACGGCATGCCGGCCGTCACGACGTGCACGCGCAGGTCGCGCTCGGCGCAGGCAGTGAGCGCCTCGGCGAAGGCCTGCGTGAAGGGCTTCTCGGTCGCGGTCTTCTCGGTGGGCGCCTCGAGCTTGGGCGACTCGGGCCGCGCCTGGCCCTTCACGCCGTGCACGCGCTCGGGGTGCGTCGGGGCCTTCGGGTGGCCCTTGCCCTTCTCGGTGAGCGTGTGGAGCAGGACGACGCCCTCGAGCTCGGAGACGCGCCGCAGGTTGCGCACGAGCAGCTCCACGTCGTGCCCGTCGAGCGGACCGACGTAGGTGACGCCGAGCTCCTCGAACACGTGGCCTTGGACGATCGTGTGGCGCAGGACCTCGCGCACCTGGTGCAGCGTGGTCTCCACCTTGTCGCCGATGATGGGGATGGAGGAGAGCAGGCCGTGGATCTCCTCCTGCGCGCGCTGCACGACGCGCGCGGAGCGGATGCGCGAGAGGTACTTCGCGAGCGCGCCGACGGACTTGCTGATGGACCACTCGTTGTCGTTCAGGACGACGATCAGGCGCTCGCCCGAGGCGCCCGCGTGGTTGAGGGCCTCGAAGGCGATGCCGGCGCCGAGGCTCGCGTCGCCGATGACGCTCACGACGTGCGGGCGGTCCGCCTCGCGCGCGAGGCCCTTCGCGAGGCCGAGCCCGAGGCTGATGCTCGTGCCGGCGTGCCCGGTGTGGAACAGGTCGTAGGGCGACTCGTGGGGGTGCGTGAAGCCGCACAGGCCGTCGGTCTGGCGCAGCGTCCCGAAACGGCCGCGCCGCCCGGTGAGCGCCTTGTGCGGATAGCACTGGTGCGACACGTCCCACACGAGCCGGTCACGACGGAAGTCGAAGACGTAGTGCAGCGCGGTCGCGATCTCGACCACGCCCAGGTTGCTGCCGAGGTGTCCGCCGGTCGCTTGCACCGTGTAGAGCAGGAAGCGGCGCAGCTCCTCGCAGACCTTCGGCAGGTCCTCGACCGCCAGGCGTTTCAGTTCCTCGGGGGATCCGACGGGAGACAGACGCTCCTCGTGGTCGCGGATGACGGGCTCGGTCATGGGTGCCGCCGTCGGCGGCTCGAACGGCTCGCGGAGCTCGCGTGCGGACAAGGGCGTGGACGCTCTCGAGAGCCGCCGACCATAACCCGCCCCTCCCGATCCCTTCAAGGCGTCGGCGCTGCTAGGCGCTGCGCCGGGATACGAAGTCGACCAGGGCCTCGAGCAGCGCTCCCTGGCTGCCCGGGAGTTCCCGCGCCCCCTCCCGCGTGCGCTCGGCCAGGCGCGCCGCCTCCTCGCGCGCCGCCTCGAGGCCCAGCGCCGCGACCAGGGTGGAGCGCTCGAGCGCCGCGTCCTTGCCGGGCGTCTTGCCCAAGGTCGCCGCGTCGCCCGTGACGTCGAGCACGTCGTCGATCGCCTGGAAGGCGAGGCCCAAGCGTTCGCCGAACGCGAAGGCGGCCGCGCGCTGCGCGGGCGGCGCGCCGGCCGCGATCGCGCCCAGCTCCGCGGACGCGGCGAACAGGGCCGCCGTCTTCATGGAGTGGATGCGGTGCACGATTCGGCGCGGGTCTTGGGCCTCCTCGGCCGGGGCGCCGTCGAGGTCGAACGTCTGCCCCCCCACCATGCCGAGCGAGCCCGACGCGCGCGCGAGTGAGCGCGCGAACGCGCGCGCTTCTTCCGGTCGCGCGAGCGCGCACAGCTCGAAGGCGCAGGTGAGCAGCGCGTCCCCCGCGAGGACGGCCAGCGCTTCGCCGAAGACCGTGTGACAGGTGGGACGGCCGCGGCGCAGGTCGTCGTCGTCCATGCACGGGAGGTCGTCGTGCACGAGGCTGTAGGTGTGCACGAGCTCGACCGCCGCCGCCGGCAGCGCGGCGTCCTCGTCGCGTCCGCCGAGATGGCGGCACACGAGGCGCACGAGCGCGGGACGCAGCCGCTTGCCGCCGCCGAAGAGCGCATAGCGCATCGCCTCGTGCAGGCGCACCGGCGGCGTCGAGGCGGAGGGCAGGCGCCGGTCGAGCTCGCGCTCGCACCACGCGCGGCAGTCGGAGAGCCACGGGTCGAGCTGCGCGGCGGAGAGCCCGGAGGTCACGTCCGCTCTCGCGCCACGTCGGGGTCGCCGTCGAAGGGGCGCAGCGCGTCCTCGGCGTCGCGCGTGAGCTCCTCGACCTGCTTCTGGAAGCCGCGCAGGACGCCATGGCACTGGCGCAGGAGCTCGATGCCCTCCTGGTAGCGCTCGATCGCGGGCTCGAGCGGCAAGCCCGCCTCCTCGAGCTCCGTCACGATCGCCTCGAGCCGCTCGAGGCGCGCGTCGAAACTCGGTGCTCCCACTCCTTCGCTCGCGGGTGTCTTCTCGGATGTCATCGACTCCAGTCTAGCCGCGGGACGCGCCGCTTCGATCCCGAAGCGCCGCCCGGCGACGCTTCCACGGCAGCCGACCGCCGCGGAGGCGCTTGTCATCGAGCGCGCGGTACCGTACTTCCGCCTCCATGCGCCCGAAGGAATCGACGACCGCCCCCCCCGCCAACGTCGCGGCCGTCGACCTCGGGTCGAACAGCTTCCACATGGTCGTGGGACGCTTCGTGGACGGACAGCTGCGCGTCATCGATCGCCTGCGCGAGCAGGTCGCCCTCGCCCGCGGCCTCGAGGGCAAGCGCCTCACCGAGGAGTCGCAGGAGCGCGCCCTCGCCTGCTTGAACCGCTTCGGCCAGCGCCTCAAGGACATGCCGCGCGGCAGCGTCCGCGCCGTCGGCACGAACACGCTGCGCCAGGCCCGCAACGCGGGCGCGTTCCTGACGCGCGCCGAGGAGGCGCTCGGCCACTTCATCGAGGTGATCTCCGGCCGCGAGGAGGCCCGCCTGATCTACCTCGGCGTCGCGCGCAGCCTCGAGCAGAACGGCGGCCGCCGCCTCGTCATCGACATC
>CAYPTB010000051.1:0-193005 GCA_964413535.1 uncultured Planctomycetaceae bacterium
GGAGCGCACGTGCGCCGGCATGAGTCCCTCGATGGTCGTGATGGCGCGTCCCTCGCACAGCGCGGCGAGCGTCAGGCACGAGATCACGGGCTTCCCGTCCAGGAGCACGGTGCAGGCGCCGCAGTCGCCCTTGTCGCAGCCCTGCTTGGAGCCTGCGAGCCCCATGCGGTAGCGCAGGACCTCGAGCAGCGTCCAATGGTCGGGAGCGGCCACCGAGACGGCATCGCCATTGACCTCGAGCTCGAGAACGCGCATCGCGCGGACATTCTCGCCCTCCCGTGCGGCGGCGACAAGCGCGGGCGGTGCGGGGCGCGCGCGGGCCTCAGCGGTCCTTGGGAGGGCGCATGCCCTTGCGGAAGAACTCGACGAGCTCCTCGATGAACTCCGGGTCGACGCGCTTCTCGAGGACGGCCAACTGATCCTCGGGGGAGGGCTCGAAGTCGGGGATGAGCTCCCAGGTGCCGTCCGCGTGGTCGACGCGGCCACGCTCCTCGATCAGGAGGCGCAGGTCCTCGAGCACGAGGCCGAGCACGCCTGGTTCCTTGGCCTGCATGAATCCGACCGCGCCCCACGCGCGACCGGCTTGCAGATCGTCGTACGTTCCGACCTGCCAAGAAGCCAGGCGGTTGAAGTCGAGCACGGCCTGCTTGCTCCGGAACTGACTCTCGAGGTTGTTGCGCCAGCCGCCGTGCTCTCCGACGCCGACGAAGCTGTCGCGGAAGGGATAGCAGTAGATCGACTTGCGCAGCTGGAACTCGACGTGCCAGGCGCTGCCCATCGAGAGCCAGTGGGGAGCGCGCCCGAAGCGGCGCACGACGAGGAGCCGCGCGATCCGATTGACCATCTCGTTCTGGGCGTCCCATTCCTCTTGGGCCGCCGCCTCCACGACCGCTCCCGCCAGGGGCCGGTACATCAGGAGCCCGGTGTGATCCTCCATCCGACTGACCCAGAAGGAGTCCTTCCCCTCACGCTCGGCGACGTACGCGAGCATCGAGCTGAAGTCCTCCTTCTCGCGCATGCGGAAGAACGCCGCCGTCTCGTGCTCGAGCTCGACCACGTCACCGAAGGACCAGATCGTGCCCTCGCCCGCCGAGGCTTCCGTCGGCTCCGGCTTCTCGGGGCGCTCCGGCAGCGGCATCAGCGCGTCGCAGGCGCTGAGCGTGTCCACGACGAGCTTCCAATCCTTGGCCGAGAGCTTCTTCTCCCGGTCGAGGACGACGACGCGCCCGTCGTCCGTGAAGGACATCCGGTAGTCGTGCTCCTCCGCCCAGGGCGCCCAGTACTCGGCGGCTGCGCGCGCCTCCTCGGGGAAGTCGGGGGGGAGCTCCGCCACCGACAGGTCCTCACCCTTAAAGCGCAGCAGATCTGCGCCGCCCGGTGCGATCGGGACTCTTGCGAACGAGAGCAGCGCGGTGGCGAGGGCGAACGTGGAATGGAACGCAGCGGTCAAGGCGTCGTGGATCATGATCGGATGCGGGGTTGCGAGGGGCCCTGCGGAGCGAGCGAGCGTGACGCGACGGACAGACATGCAAACGCCCGGGAGCGCGTCGGCCACGCTCTCGGACCTGGAAACGCGAAATTCTTACCGTTCGCTTACCCCGCAGGCGCCGCGCCGGTGCCTTCGCCGCGCAGGAGCTCCAGGAAGCGCGGGCCGAAGTCGCGCGCCTTCACGTCCCCGATGCCCTTGATGCGCCGGAACCCTGCGACGTCGGTGGGGCGCTGCGCGGCCATCTGGGCCAGGACGCGATCGCCGAAGACGATGTAGGGCGGGACGCCGCGCTCGCGCGCGATCTCGCGCCGCAGGACGCGCAGGCGCTCGAACAGGCGCTCGTCAACGGGGGGCGAGCCCGCCTCGACCAGGTCGACGGGAGCGGCGCGGCCCTTCGTTTTGGACGAACGGACGCGCGCGAGGGCGATGGCCCCGCCTCCGCGCATGACCTCGACGCCCGTGTTGCTCATGAAGAGCGTCGGATAGCCGCCCGAGCTCTGGCGCAGGTGGCCCTGCGCCACGAGTTGGTCGATGTAGGCCCGCACCTCCATCGCGCCGCGGTCGGAGAGCAGCCCGAAGGTCGATAGATTCTCGTGTCCCGCGCGCCGAACGTTCGCGGTGGCCTTGCCGCGCAGGACGTCCGTCACGTGGCCGGCTCCGAAGCGCTGCTCGCAGCGCACCACGCACGAGAGGATCTTCTGCGCGAGCACCTGCGAGTCGGGGAGGACCTCGAGCTCGCCCAGGCACACGTCGCACGCGCCGCAGCTTGAGCGCTCCCACGTCTGGCCGAAGTACTCGACCAGCGCGCGATGCCGACAGGTGGTCCCCGTCGCCAGGGCCAACATGCCGCGCAGGCGTTCGAGCTGGGCGCGGCGTTGCGCTTCCGACGGGGGGCTCTCCTCACTCGCGCGCGCCTGGAGCTCCTTCCACGTGTGGTAGTCCGACGCAGAGTAGAACATCGTGCAGTCGGCCGGCAGTCCATCGCGTCCCGCCCGCCCGGTCTCCTGGGCATACTGCTCGACGCCCTTGGGGAGGGACGCGTGGACGACGAAACGCACATCGGGCCGATCGATGCCCATGCCGAACGCGACCGTCGCGACGATCACGTCGAGCTCCTCGGCCTGGAAGCGATCCTGCGCGCGGCGCCGGACGTCGGGATCGAGGCCCGCGTGGTAGGCCGCGCTCCGGACGCCGCTCTCTTCCAGCGCGGCTGCGATGCGCTCGACTTCGCGGCGCGAGATCGCGTACACGATTCCGGCTTCCCCGCGGTGCCGCGCGATCACACCCGCGAGCTGCTCCTGGAACGAGCGGCGCGGCAGCGCGCGATAGGTGAGGTTCTCGCGGTCGAAGGAGCCGACCAGGATCTCCGGATCGCGCAGCAACAGCTCTTGGACGATGTCGCGTTGCACCTCCGCGGTCGCGGTGGCCGTGAACGCGTGCACGGCCACCCCGGGCAAGCGCGCGCGCAACTCGCCGATCTGGCGATACTCGGGTCGGAAGTCGTGCCCCCAATGGCTGATGCAATGGGCTTCGTCGACCGCGATCACCTCCGTCCCGACGCGCGCGAGCAACTCGGCGAAGCCCGGTTGACCCAAGCGCTCGGGCGCAGCGAACAGCAGGCGCAAGCGACCCGCGTTCAAGTCCTCGAGCGCGCGGCGGCGCTCGCTCGCGTCCTGGGCGCTCGTCAGCATGGCCGCGGGCACGCCGCAGGCCGTGAGCCCGTCGACCTGATCCTTCATCAGGGAGATGAGCGGGCTGACGACGAGCGTCGGTCCGGCGCGCAAGAGCGCCGGCGCCTGGTAGCACAGGCTCTTCCCGCCGCCCGTCGGCAGGACGAGCAAGAGATCCCTTCCCGCCAGCGCGGCCCGCATGGCTCTTTCTTGGAGGGGCCGCAGCGTGCGGATCCCGAACGAGCGCTCGATCGCCTCCTCGAGCGCGGTCCAGTCCTCCCGAGCGTCGGCCGATTCCATGCTCATCGGCGACGATTGGAACGCCGCGCGGTTTCGGATCAAGCCCCGACCGGCGCGCGGAGCGTCGCTCGACGTCGTCGACGCGACGGGTCTTGGAGCGACGAGAGCGCGTCGCCTCCCCACGGGCGCCCGGGAGCGCAGAGCCGCCCGTGAAGACCGTGCTCCTCGCGCTCCTCGCGCTGAACGCCGCGACGTTCCTTCTTTTCTACTGGGACAAGCGCTCGGCGCGGCGCGGTCGCTCCCGGATCCCCGAAGCCTGGCTCCTGCTCGGGAGCGCGCTGGGGGGATCCGCCGGCGCGTGGATCGGGTCGGCCTTCTTTCGCCACAAGACGCGCAAGCAGAGCTTCCGGGCGAAGCTCCTCGTCGCCACGGTGCTGCCGGCGCTCTTGGGCTGGCTCTGGTGGCGCGGGCGGTAGCCCGCCCGGCTCCCGAATGGGCGGCGAAATGTAGGAAGTGCTACGGCCGCGGGCGCCCGGCGACCCGGCGCGCGCGGCACCGGCGCGTAGCCCTCAGCGGCTGCCCTTCTTGGGGAACACGCGGTCCTGGACCCACTTCGCCAGGTCGCCGGCCACGCGCCGGTCGCGCAGGAGCTCGTCCCCGCGGCTCTTCAGGAGATCGATCTCGATGAAGGCCTCGCCCTCGTTCGCGGCAGAGGCCTTGCGCTTGATCTCCTCCACTTCCGCCTGGTGCTCGCGTGAGGAGAACACCTTCGTCTCGAGGCCGGCCAGCGAGGAGATCTCGCCCGCGAGGTCGAAGCCCAGGTTTTCGAACGAGGGCTCGATCAGGACGACTGCGCGCACGTTGCCGTCGCGCGCCGCGTGATTCGCGGCCAGGGAACAACCCGCTCGCAAGCCCACCACGGCCAGGCTCGCCGAGTGCACTTCGCGCCGCGACTTGAGCCAGGCGGACCCGGCCTCGATGTCGCGCGTCGTGTAGGCCCACATCCGCGTGCGCTCGAAGGAATCGAGGCGCCCCCAGTCGAGGGCGCTGGTCTTGCTCTCGCCTTGGCCGCGCAGATCGAGGACGAGCACCGCCAGGCCCTGCCCCTGGAGCCGCTCGGCGAACAAGGTCATCTGCTCCTTGTTGCCCCCCGCGTCGTGCACGAGGATCGCCGCCGGCACGCGGTTGGTGCTGGGCTTCGGTGCGTAGTACAGGCCCGCGAGCTCGAGGCTGTCGTCGGTCCGAACGCGCACGGCATCCGCCGGCGCCTTGCCGCCGCGGACCGGGACGATCGGAGTCGTTCGGGTGGGCGTCGCCGCTACGGCGACTCCCACGAGCAGGAAGTGGAAGAGAAGCATGGCCGGTGCAATGGCGCGCGCGGGAGCCGTGCTCCCCAGGGTGAGGGAGCCCGAATCCGTTGCGCCGGAGAGCGGGAGGTGGGGTCGTTGGGGAGGGGAGTCGCGCTCGGCGCAGGCGTGCTGCTTTGGGTTCGGGCCGGCCCAATCTACTGGGCCGACCCGTGCCCGCAATAGCCAAGCGCGGAGCGAGAGTTACCGACCGGCGAGATTCGTGCCTTCCCGGATCAGCCGAGCTCGAGCTGGCGCCGGGCGTCGACCTCGTCGCGGTTCATGGCGACGACGACCTCCTCCAGTCGGTCGTAGAGGTCCCACGTGGGATCGATGGCGCGGCGAACCTGCCGCACGAGTTGCAAGGCCATGCGAAACGTCCGGCAGATGTCGCCCGCCGGGACGGGGGTCACTTCCTCCAGGTCCACGAAGCTCGCGCCCTCGAGCCACGCGACGACGGCAGGGGAAAGACCCCAGTCGGGGAGCTTCATCGGCGTGGGGATCCCGAACTCGGCCTCGCGGGCGGCGAGCCAGGACAGCATCTGGTCGACGTGGCGGCGGACGCCGCCGAAGATGCGCGGCGACACGTAGCCCGCGCGCCGGCGGTCCTCGTAGATCAAGGCCACGAAGACGACCGCCAGCGCAGCGGTAGGGAGGTTCTCGAGCGCTCCGCGGAAGAGCATCTCCGTGATCTGCAGCTCGTAGCCGTAGAGCAGCCGCGCGAGCCGTCCCTTGGCGGTGAGCTCTCGCCCGTCCTCCTCGATGTAGTCGAGGTCCTGGAGCAGCTCGAGGTGGAGCTCGAGGAGCCGGCGCTGCGCGCGCCGATTGCGTTCGCGCGCCTTGTCGGTGCTCTCGCGGTGCTGGAAGTGGTTGAAGGACTTCTCCCAGGCTTCGTGGAGGCGCTCGCGTCCGAGGCGCTCGAGCAAGTGCAGGATCGACGAGTAGGCCAGACGGAAGCGACTGCGCACGGGCTCCACCGCCCCGTGGACGATGCGCTCCATCGGCGCCTCCAAGAGGTCGCGGTCGTCGAGGTACGACACGACCAACCCCGCGCTGTCGATGCCCTGGCGGCCGGCGCGCCCCGCCATCTGCATGTAGTCGCGCGTGCGCAGGAAGTCGAACTGGACGCCGTCGAACTTGCGCAGCGAGTAGAACACGACGGTGCGCGCGGGCATGTTGATGCCGAGGGCGAAGGTCTCCGTGGTGAAGAGCATCTTCAAGAGGCCCGACGTGAACATGCGCTCCACGAGCTCCTTGTGGATCGGGAGCATGCCCGCGTGGTGGTAGCCGAGGCCGTTCGCGGCGAGCTTGAAGATGACGCCCGAGAGCTCGTCCTTGTCCAGTTGGAAGAGCCGCACGAGCTCTTCCTGGAGCGCGCGCATGCGGAGCGCCTCCGCCTCCGAGAGCAGCTTGCGGCGCTGATTGCGGTAGGCCAGACGTTCGCAGTCCTTGCGGCTGAACGCGAAGACGAGCGCGGGCAGAAGGTCCTCGCGCTGCAGCGTGTCGAGCAGGGACAGGAAGGTCTTGCGCTCGTCGCGGTCCGATCCGCGCGGGCGCTCGCGCTCCTTGCCGCGCCGGCCCCGGGCGCGCCGCTCGCGCGCTCCGCCCGGCTCGCGCGCCCGCGCGTGATCCAGACGCTCCGAGGCGAAGATCCCGCTCGACTGCGTGAACATGCGGTGCTGGAGCGGCACCGGCCGGTTCGTGGAGCGCACCGTGACGAGGTCGTGGGGGCGGATCTCGCGGATCCACGCGCCCAGCTCCTCGAGGTTCGCGATCGTCGCCGACAGGCAGATGAAGCGCATCTCCTTGGGAGCGAAGATCAGGCTCTCCTCCCACACCGAGCCGCGCTCCAAGTCGTCCATGTAGTGGACCTCGTCGAAGACCACGTACTCGACGTCGGCGAGCTTCGATGGGTCTTCGAAGATCGCGTTGCGCAGGATCTCCGTCGTCATGATCAGGACCTGCGCCGAGGGATGGATGGTCACGTCCCCCGTCATCAGGCCGACGTCGATGTCGGGATCGTCCCGGAAGTCGCGGTACTTCTGGTTGGAGAGCGCCTTGATGGGCGCCGTGTAGACGCAGCGGCGTCCGCGGCGGACGGCGTCCTCGATCGCGTACTCCGCGATCAGCGTCTTGCCTGCTCCCGTGGGCGCACTGACGAGCACGTTCTTGCCCGCGCGAACGGCCTCGATCGCTTCGACCTGGAAGTCGATCAGCGCGTAGCCCTTCCAGCGCACGGGCGCCGGGCTCTCGCCGGCGGAGAGGGGTTTTGTCGAACGACGTCTCCGGGCTCGTTCGCGCATACGGCCGGCGCATCCTGCCCCCGAGTCCGCGCGAAGGAAAGAGCGCGGCGCAGGCGGCGTGCCCGACGGCCCAAAGCCCTCCTCGGCCGAGACGAGCCGCGTCGGGCGCGAGGCTGCATCTCGCTCGCGACTCGAGGTCGGTGGAGAGCAGGCGGAGCTCCGACTCGGGAGAACGTGTACGAAGCCTTCGGCCTGCGCTTGGAATCGCCGCGCGGAACCGGTATCTAGACATACTCGTAGCGGCGGGCGTCCGATGCGAGGTGCGGGGCGGACCCGAGACCTCGGCGAAGAGCTGCCCCCGCCGAACTTCGACCCGATCGGCGAGGCGACAGGACACCCCATGGAACGGAACCAGAGCATCTCCCGCGGCGACCACGTGGAGCGCCAACTCGCCCACCTCAAGATCCTCTCGCGCCTCCTGGCTCACGAGCTCCACGCTCAGAACGGGGCGCGCATCACCCTCTCACGCGACGAAGTGACCGAGATCCGCACCACCCTCGATCTCTTCATCGAGGAGATCCTGCGCAGCCGGAGCACCTCGGGCGCCCGCGGCATGGGCGTCTCCGACGTCGAGATCGTTCCCGCGCGCGTGAACTGAGCTCCGCGGAGTAGGCTCTGACGCGCCGCTGGACACGCCGCTGATGGAAGCGCGGGGGCGCGGGGCGGGAACTCGTCCCGGCCGTCGCGACCAAGGGGTCGAGCGGCGCAGGCACCGCAGGCACCGATGGGAGGCACCCGCAGAGGCACGACGCGCGCCCGAGGCGGCCACGTGGGCTGGATGCTCCTCGTCGCTCTGCTTGGCGTCGCGGCGTGGCTCGTCGGGGGACTCGAGCGCCGGGTTGCGCAGAGCGGCTTCCAGGAGGTCGAGACCAATCGCGTCCGGCTCGACGCGGGAGAGACCTGGATCGATGCGCGCTGGGAGGAAGAGCTCGCCGGGCGGCTCGCGCGGCTGGGGTCGATCGACGCGGAGGACGAGCACGAGCGCGCGCGGGTCCTGGCCGAGATCGCGTCGCTCTCCTTCGTCGCGAGCGCCGGTCCCTGCGAAGTCCTGTGGCCCGACGGCATGCGCGTCCGGATCGCGTTCCGCAATCCCGTGGGGACGCTGTTCGTCGGCGGCGCCTACCTCGCGGTCGCCGCGGACGGGACGATTCTCTCGGGCGAGTGGACCGCGCCGCCGCAGGTCGGCGGTGGTTGGCTGCCCGTGATCGGAGCGGCACAGCCACACGACGTCGCGCCGGGTGACCGGATCGAGGACGAGGAGCGGCTCGACGCCCTCGACATCGCCGTGTCGATGTGGATCCATCTGACCGAGGAGGACTGGCGCACGCTCGGGCGCACGCGGATCGACGCCGGCCGTGCGCGCGGGACCTCGCCCGAGGAACCCGGCGCGCGGATCTACATGGAGGGCGGACGGGAGATCTGGTTCGGCCGCGCGCCGCGTCAAGGCGAGCCCGGCTGCTTGCCCGTCGAGCAGAAGTGGGCCCATGTCCGTCGCGCACTCGAGTTCCTCCGCTCGGAGGCTCCGCGCGTCGACTGGGAGTGGGTCGACGTGCGCTGGGACCGCGCGGAGATCCGCGTGTTCGAGCGCGAGCCGCCCGAAGTGGACGGCGCGGGAGACTAGCGCGGTGGGCACCGCCCTCGCCGTCCTCGCGTGGCTCTTCTCCGCGGCTCCGTTGTGCGCCGCCGCGTGGATCGAAGTCGGCCCGACGGGAGGGAGCTTGGGTCACACGGGGCTCGTGCTCCTGCCGTGGATCGCGCTCGCGGGACTCCCGCGCGGGGCACGGCGAACGGCGGGGGAGCCCAGCTTGCCCTGGACGGCGCTCTTCCTCCCGCCCCTCGTCCTCGCCGCGCACCTCGACCTGGC
Source organism: uncultured Planctomycetaceae bacterium (assembly GCA_964413535.1). GTDB lineage: Bacteria > Planctomycetota > UBA1135 > UBA1135 > CAYPTB01. Next base: position 8,913 of record CAYPTB010000051.1, read on the forward strand.
GGGCGGCGCCTCCTTCGAGCGGCTCGCCCTGGGGCTCTGCGGGATGCTGTGCGCGCTCGCCCTGCTCGTCCTCGCTGCGCGTCGCGCGGCGCCCGCTGGATGGATCCATCCGGTCGGCTGGTTGGTCCTGGTCGCGGGCCCGCCGGCGCTCGTTCGGGCGACGATCCTAGGCGTCGGGGAAGCTCCGCTCCCGCTCGCCCAGCGCGTGGCGGGCGCGAGTCCGCTCGAGACCGCGTTGCGCCTCGCCAGCGGGCGCGCGGTGGGAGCCGTGGAGTTCGCCACGGTCGCGGCGGGCGCGTTGGTGCTCCTCGTCCTGACGGAGGCCGATCGCCGGCGGAGGAAGGCTTCGTGATCGCGCTCGCGCTCGTGGCCCTCGCCCACCTCGGGCCGAACCAGGGCGATGCGATCGGCGTGCTCGACGCGCGGATCCGCGTCGCTCGGATGGAGCTCGCGGGACCCTTCGACTCGCTCGAGCTCCGCTGTGGAGCGGCGCGAACGCTCGTGCACGGACCGCTGACGGCGGGGGAGCGCCGGTTCGTCGGCGTTCCGTTCGTCGGTGGTGAAGGGGTCGAGCGGCTTCCGGCGACCGATCCGGCGTCCGAGCTCGCGCGCTTCACCGCGCGCTTCATCGGATGGGAGGACGACGACCGCGCGGGTCGCTTGGCGGCGCTGCCGCGCGGTCTGGGGAGCCGCCCGCCTCCGGCGCCCGAGCGCCTGCGGCCGCGTCCCCGCGCGAGTGCGCTCGTCGCGCTCGTCGGAGCCGGAGCCGTGGTCCTGTTGCTGCGCCGGCGCGTGCGCGCCGCGCGGCTCGTGGCGTGCGGCGCGCTCGTTCTGCTCGCTACGCCGCCCGTCGTGAGCTCTCCCGAGAACGCTCCCATCCGCGTGCTCGAAGGGGATGGGGCGAGCGGGCGCTTCGTGTGGATCGAGTCCGGCTTCGGATCGATCGAGGTCGACGGGCGGGCATTGCTCGCGCTGTCCGTCCGACCGGGGACCGCTCCGGCCGACCTCGTCGCCGAGCTGCGCCTCGGCGCGCCGGAGCGCTGGACGCTGCGCTCTCCCGGACGGCGGATCACGGCCGTGGTCGACGCGCTCGGCATCGACCGGATGGTCCGGATCGACGCGGGCAGGAACGACCTCGCGGACCTCTGCAGCGCGTGGCTGCGGCCCGAAGCGGGGGAGAGCTTCGGCGCCCGCGGAGCCTGGTCCCGCGGCGCACCCCTTCCCCCTCCCCGCGACGCCCTCGACCCCCCGCCGGGTTGGCTCGTCGCCGGGCTGCCGCCGGGGAGAGCCGTGCTCGTGGCGTCCCTGGGCGGCGGTGGACCCCGCGTCACGGGGGGGCCCGCGCTCGGCCCCGGATGGCTGCGCCTGGTGGGCTTCCGAACAGAATCCCATTGATGCATCCCGAGCTCACCGCTACCTTCTCGCGCTCGGTTGCGCGGCAGGGAGTCGCGCTTGGTGCCCGCACGGCTCCACCCTCTCCACTTTCGCACATCCCGGCTTTCGCCCGTCCCGGCTTTCGCCCGCTCGAGTCTCCGCCGCCATGAGGACCCCTCACGTCAAGGCCAGCGACACCGAAGAGCGCTGGTTCCTGTACGACGCCAGCCAGCACGTCCTCGGGCACATGGCGGCCCAGATCGCCATGCGGCTCCAGGGCAAGGACCGCCCGAGCTGGACGCCGAGCGAGCACGGCAACACGCACGTCGTCGTCGTGAACTCGGCCAAGGCGCGCCTGACCGGCAAGAAGGACGAGCAGAAGCAGTACGTGACGTTCAGCGGCTACGCCGGGGGTCGACGCCTGTGGCCCATCGAGATCGTCCGCCAGCGGCGCCCGGCGGACATCGTTCGCCTGGCCGTGCGGCGCATGCTTCCGAAGTCCCGGTTGGGTCATCGCATGCTCGCGCACTTGAAGGTCTACGGTGACGGAGACCACCCGCACTCCGCACAGAAACCCGTGAAGGTGGAGCCTCCCCTCTCATGACTGCGACCTCCTACACGTGGGGTCTCGGGCGCCGCAAGAGCGCCGTGGCCCGGGTCAGGATCAAGCCCGGTTCCGGCGCCTTCCAGATCAACGGCAAGACGATGGAGGACTTCTTCCGCTGCATCGAGGACCGCACTCGCGCCCTGGCTCCGCTCGTCGCCTCCGACAGCCGCGAACGCTACGACATCTTCTGCAAGGTCACCGGCGGCGGCCACTGCGGTCAGTCGGGCGCGGTGATGCTGGGGCTCGCCCGCGCGCTGAAGTCGCAGGCTCCGGCCAGCTTCGAAGCCCTGCGCGGGGCCGGCCTCCTCACCCGGGACGGCCGGATGAAGGAGCGCAAGAAGTACGGTCGGCGCGGCGCTCGACGCGGCTTCCAGTTCTCGAAGCGCTAGACGCTCGCTGCATCGGTCGCAGCGCACCGCTCGCTTCCATGGCAGGCCACTCCCACTCCGCCAACATCGCGCGCCGCAAGAACGCGGTCGACGCGAAGCGCGCGAAGATCTTCAGCAAGTGCGCCAAGGCGATCATGTCCGCGGTGCGTCAGGGCGGCCCCGACATCGACGCGAACTTGAAGCTCAAGTACGCGGTCGAGAAGGCCAAGGCCGAGAACATGCCCAAGGAGAACATCCAGCGGGCGATCAAGTCGGCGGCGGGGGACAAGTCCGGCGACGAGTACGAGGAGCTCGTCTACGAGGGTTTCGCGCCGGGAGGCGTCGCCCTGCTCGTCACCTGTCTCACCAACAACCGCAACCGCACGGCGTCCGACGTCAAGCACATCTTCGACCGGCGCGGTGGCAACCTCGGCTCGCCGGGCTCGGTCGCCTACTCGTTCGCATTCTGCTCGATCCTCGCGATCCAGCGGGCCGGTATGGGAGACGAGGAGCTGATGGAAGCCGCTCTGGAAGCGGGCGCCGACGACGTCGAGATCGACGGTGACGTGGCCACGTTCTACGCGCCCGCCACGGAGTTCCTGGGCGTGAAGGCGGCGCTCGGCGCCCGCGGCTTCGAGTTCCTGTCGGCCGAGATGGGCTACGTCCCCCAGAATCGCGTCCTGGTCGCCGATCGCTTGGACGCGAAGAAGGTCATCGACTTGATCGCGCAGCTCGAGGACAACGACGACGTGCAGAGCGTCTACTCGAACTACGACGTTCCCGACGAGTGGCTCGAGGATCTCCTGGGCGCCGGCTGAGACCGGAGGCGCCGCGCGGGCCTGGAGCCCGGCGTGCGAAAGGGGTATAGCTACCCTCGGGCCGCCAGTAGCGCCCCGCAGGAGACCGACATGGGTGATCCCAAGCGTTCGATCCACATCGTGAGCACGGACGAAGTCCTGCTGTCCTCGGCGCGCGCCGCCACCGGTCCCATCGAAGGCTGGAAGCTCGTGGAAGTGGAGGACGCCGCCGCGTTGCTCTCGGATCCGCCCGCGCCCGGCGACGTCGTGCTGCTCGACGGCTGGGCGACCACCCTCGGCCACAACGTCTACGAGACGTGTCGCCGGCTCACCGGTGTCACGCGCTGCCGCACGTTCCTCGTCGCGGGCGCCGAGCTCGCGGTCTCCGAGCCGATCGCGTCGTTCTGCGGCGCCACGGGCGTCTTGGGTCGGCCGCTCTCCGCGTCGGCGCTGCGCGGGCTGCTCGAGGCCACGGCTCCGCCGGCCGCACTGCCCAAGGACGGCCGTCGCGATCGCCCGGAGACGCCGCAGCTCCCCGAGGCGCTCGTGCGCGACCTGGTGGGCGAGGGCTCGGAGTCGATCGTCGCCGCCATCACCGACCCGGAGACGAGCCTCTTCAGCTACGAGTACCTCACCTACAAGCTCGACGAGGAGTTCAAGCGCGCGCAGCGCTTCCGCCACCCCCTGGCGTGCGTGATGCTCGGCTTCGACGGCCAGGCGCAGAACGACGTGCTGCGCGAGCTCGCGGGCATCTTCCTCCAGTTCTCGCGCGACACGGACGTGCTCGGACGCTTCGACGAGAGCTCGTTCCTGTTCCTCCTGCCGTACACCGGTCCCGACGGCGCTCAGGTGATGGCCACCCGCATCTGCGATCGCGTGGAGGAGCGCGGGCTGCGCGACGTCGTCGGCGACCGGCTCGAAATCTCGGTCGGTATCTCCTCGTATCCGCACCCCGAGGTCCATCGTCGCGAGGACCTCTTCGCTCGGGCGCGCGACGCGTTCCGCTCCGCCGCGCCCTGCGAAGGCAACTGATCCACCCCCTGCGCGCCGGGGTTCGTCGCGCACGAGATCCGGAGAACCTTTCGCTCGGCGCGGCGCACTCGCGGCCGCACCGTCATGATGCTCGAGCGATCCGGCCCCTTCGTGCTGTCCGTCGACGAGCTCGGAACCTTCCTCGTGCGGTCCGAGCCCGAGCTCGTGATCGGGCACCTGCGCGAGGGTTGCGCGGACCTGCCCTTCCTGGCGGACGTGGGTCCGCGCCATGCGCTCCTCTCGCGCCGCTCCTCGTTCCGCTCCGGCACGGCGTGGTTCATCGCTCCGCTCGACGGCGAGCGAGTCTCCGCGAACGGAGAGCCCGTCCCGGAAGCAGGCCGGCGCCTCCACCACGGCGACCAGGTCGAGCTCGGCGTCAACCTGGCCTTCCGTTGTCTCCGCCCCGATCCGGCGAGCACCAGCGTGGTGCTCGAGCTGCGCCGCGGCGCCCAGTGCCGGGGGTGCAGCGCCATCGTGCTCCTCGACGAAGGACCGTCCGGTCGGCTGCGCATCGGACCGAGCCCGATCTGCCACCTGCGCGCGTGGGCCCTCGCGGCGGAGCTGGTCCTCGAGCTCTCGGGCGGGCGCCTGCGCGTCAGCTCGAAGGGCGGCCTCGCGGGAGCGGGCGAGCCGCGCTCCGAGGTCGTCCACCTTCCCGCACCGCCTCCGCGCCGAGTCGATCTCTTCGTGGGCCAGGGCACGGCCGATCGCCCGCCCTTCGCGCTCGTCTTCCTGCCCCTGGAAGGACGGGGAGCGCGGCCCGCCTGATTCTCGGGCCCGTCACCCGGTCTCGATCGAAGCGACGGCGAAGGAGCGGTAGAGAGCCGCGCGAGGGCGTAGGCTGCTAAGGCGATGGTCGACTGGGAGCTCTTCTACAATCGCCTCCGGACCCCCGGCTTCCTGCCGGGTTACGAGATCCAGGGACGGCTCGGGGGCGGAGCGTTCGGCGACGTCTACAAGGCCGAGAAGCAGTCGATCGGCAAGGTCTACGCCGTCAAGTTCCTGAAGGTGTCCGAGGAAGACGTCGTCCTGCGCGAGCTCGAGCACGTCTCCTACTTTGCGGCGATCGATCATCCCAACCTGGTGACGATCGAGGACGTCGGCGTGGTGCTGGGCGTGCCCTACGTGCTCATGGGCTACGCGGGTGAGGACACGCTCGCGCGCGGCATGAAGCGCGGCGACATCGACCGCGAGTCGATGGTGCGCTACTTCGTGCAGGCCTGCCGCGGCGTCCTGGCGCTCCACGATCGCCGGCTCGCGCACTTCGACCTCAAGCCGAGCAACATCTTCATCAAGGGCGACGTCGCGCGCGTCGGCGACTACGGACTCTCGAAGCTGCTCTCGGACGGCCGCCAGACGCTCAGCTTCGGGCGCGGGACGCCGCACTACATGGCGCCCGAGATGCTGAAGAACCGGGCGGACCACCGCGCGGACATCTACTCGCTCGGGATCATCCTCTACGAGGGTCTCGCGGGTCGCCTGCCCTTCGGACTCAGCAGCGAGACGATCCTGCGCGAGGACGACGACCCGCCCGAGTTCGGGGACGACTTCCCCACGGCGCTGCGCGGGGTCGTGGAGTGCGCGACGCGTCTCGACCCGGAGCAGCGCTACTGGAGCGTGCTCGAGATCCTCGAGGAAATGGGCCAGACCGCGCGCCAGGGGGACTCGGTCCGCTTCGGGACGCTGCTCGCCGCGCCCTCCCCGGCGCCCGCCCGCGCGCTCCTGGCCGAAGGAACGGAGCCGTCGTCACCGACGGCGCCGGGCGATGCCGGAAGGCCAATCGGTCCCGGCGAGTTGCGCCGCACCGCGGCCGAGTTCGCGCGCGGAGCCGTGGGCGTCGCGCGCGGGGTGTGGGATGGCGTCGTCGCGCGCTCGTCGGAGGTGCTCGGCACGCCCTCGGGCGCCGACTCGTCCGCCGAGATCGAGGCGCCCGCGGACATCGACGAGTTCCTCGAGCGCGAGAACGGAGCGCTGCGCGCGAACGCGGAGGTGGTCTCGATCCAGACGCTCGACGAGCCGGAGGGCGAGGCCGCGCCGCGTCGGGGGGGTCTCCTCGCGCTGCTGGCGCGCGAGCGCGCACTGCGCGACGGCGCGTCCGACAAACCGGTGCCGATCGGGGCGGCGCTGGGCGCCTTTCGGCCCTGGGACGCGCTGCCCGCCGGAGCGCTGACCGCGGGCCGGACCGTTCCCGTTCCGCCGCGAGCCGAGGGCGGCGTCGCGGGCGCGTTCGCAGCCACCGTGGCCCTCGGCTTCGAGGTCATGGTCGCGCTCGTCTCGGGCCCGATCCTGTACGTCCTGCGCGGCGTCGGTCGCGGCGTCGACCGCGTCCTGCGCTTCGTTCCCGGAGCGCTGGGCTCCGTCCTGAAGCTCGTGCTGTTCCTCGTCCTCCTCGCCGTTCTGGGAGCCGTCCTCGCCGCGCTCGGGCTCATGTTCTTCGTGGGCTGACGCGCCGAGACAGCGGCTCGGCCTCGCCGGCTCGCGCTCGATCGGCTGTAGAATGCTCGCCATCGCCCCGATCGGGTGAAGCCTTGGTGGACGACTGGACTCCCGACTTGGCGCGTCTCCAGGCACTCGACGACGCGGAGTGGCTCGCGGTCGAGCGCGCGTTTTGCGGGCGGCTCCTCGCCTATGCGCAGCGCCGCACGAGCGATCACCAGGCGAGCGAGGACATCGTGCAGGAGACGTTGCTCGGCGCCGTGCGCGGCATCGCCGACTTCGACCCCGTCTACACCTTCGAGCAGTACGTGTTCGGCATCTGCCGCAACCGCACCATCGATCACCTGCGCCGCCGCCGGACCAAGACCATCCAGGAGGGCGAGGACGAGGACGGCCGGCCGGGGCTCGAGGCCCTGGCCCGCGACGCGGAGACACCGAGCGCCATCGTGCGCGGGCGCGAGCTCGGCGAGCGCGCGCAGGCGCTGCTCGGCGAGATGCTGCGCGACTGGGTGGACGAGACCTGGGAGCAGGGCGAGTTCGTGCGGTTGATGGTGATCGAGGCGCTGTTCGCCGGCGGCTGGCGCAACCGCGACACGTGGCGGCGCTTCGACCTGCGCGACGAGACCTCGGTCGCCGGCATCAAGTTCCGCGCGCTGAAGCGCCTGCGCGAGATCGCGGCCGTGCGCGAGACGGGCAACGATCTCTTGCACTTCCTGGCCGCCGCGGCGGACATGGGCGACGAGGGCGTGCTCACGGTCGACGTCCGCGACGTGTGGCGCGAGCGTCGCATCTCCTGCCCGGCGCGCCACTGGCTCGCCCGGCTCCTGTCGGGAACGCTCGAGCCCGGCCCGTCGGAGTTCGTGCGCTTCCACGTCGAGGAGATGAAGTGTCCGTGGTGCCGCGCGACCCTCGACGACCTCGAGCGCGCCGAACGCGAGGGCGACCTCGACGCGCTGCTCGAGCGCATCCGCGCCTCGACCCAGCGCTACCTGCGCTCGCGCACCCGCCACTAGTCGCCTCGACCGACTTCCGGCCCGGATCGGCGCCACTGCGCGCGGGCGGTGCCGCCTCGAAGTCGTCATGATGGAGCGCTCGCGACGTCCTCCCGGAGGCGGTCCGGCTTCCTACCCCGCAGCTCGAGGCACCCGCTGATGAGATCCTTGGACTTCGAAGTGATTGCCTCCGAGGAAACCTCGCTGGGCCTGATCTGGATGCGACATCGCCCGCTGGCATCGGCGCCGGGCGGCATCGCCGCCGAGATCTCGCTGGATCACGAGCTCCTGATGAGCAGCGCGACGACCGCCTCCGAGCGCGCGCTCTCCGCGTGTGCGCTCGCGCTGCACGGCGGGACGGCGTTGCGAGCGCTCGTCGGCGGCCTGGGTCTCGGTGCGACCGCGCACGAGTTGCTGCGCTCTCCGCGCGTCGCCCGCGTGCTCGTCCAGGAGCTCCTCCAACCCGTCATCGACTGGCACGAGCGCGGTTTCGTCCCGCTCGGGGGCGAGCTGCGCGCCGACGTGCGCTTCGCCATCGAGCGCGCCGACGTCTACGCGCGCCTCCTGGGCGCGCCGACCGAGCGACACGACCTGATCTTGATCGACGTCGACCATTCGCCCGACGAACGCCTCGGTCCCTCGAGCGCTTCGTTCTACTCCACGGTCGGCCTCGCGCTCGCGCGCCGCCACCTCGCGCCCGACGGCGTGTTCGGCGTGTGGTCGTACGCCGAGAGCCCGCACTTCGAAGCGGCGCTGCGCGCGGTGTTCGGCGAGGTGGGGGTCGAGCGCATCGACTTCGAGAATGCGCTCGACGGGGCGGCGGAGACGAACTGGGTCTACCTCGCGCGGGGATGACCCCGCGGACTCGCAGGACGAGGGCGGGTCGCTATCCTCTCCGCCGCACGGTTCCCGAAGTGGCCCCGAGGCACGCACGCCGCGAGTCGTTCGCAGGCTACGAGCTCGAGGGCCGGTTCGGGACGCGCCCGCAGGAGAAGCGGGCGGGGTTCGTGCGCGACCGCCGCACGCGCAGGGGAGACCGATCATGGCCGCCGAGTCGAAGAAGAAGAAGCAGAAGAACACGCGCGGCTACGTGCACGGTTTCACGCGCGGCGAAGAGGAGCGGCTCTATCGCCAGGCGCGTTTCCTGGAGCCGCGCGTCCACGAGGGTCTGCCCTTTCGCCGCGCGAAGAACCTGATCGAGGTCGGCAGCGGCGTCGGCGCGCAGACGGACGTCCTCCTGCGCCGCTACCCGGACCTGCACGTCACGGGCATCGACGCCTCGGCACCGAACCTGGAGCGCGCGAAGAAGCACATGGCCACCCTGCCCTGGTCCAAGGGGCGCGCGGTGTTCGTCGAAGGCGACGCCGGCAACATGCAGTTCGACGCCGAGACGTTCGACTCGGCGTTCCTGTGCTGGATCCTCGAGCACGTTCCGGATCCGATGCTCGTCCTGTCCGAGACGCGGCGCGTGTTGCGTCCCGGCGCGCCGATCGTCGTGACCGAAGTGCTCAACGCGACGTTCTTCCTGGAACCGTACAGCCCGAACACGCTGTCGTACTGGATGGCGTTCAACGATCATCAGCTCGAGCTCGGCGGCGACCCGTTCGTCGGCGCGAAGCTCGGCAACTTGCTGCAAGCCGTCGGCTACCGCGACATCGAAGTCGTCGTCAAGCCGATCCACCTCGACAACCGCCACCCGGGTGAGCGCGCGGAGTTCATCGCCTACTGGACCGAGCTGCTCCTGTCGGGAGCGCCGGGTCTGCACAAGGCCGGCAAGGTCTCCGCCGCGACGGTCGCGGGAATGAAGACCGAGCTGCAGGAGGTGGCGCACAGCCCGAACTCCGTCTTCTTCTACTGCTTCGTCCAGGCGCGCGCGCAGGTGCATTGAGACCGAACGCACCCGTCGCCCGGGTTCGCGCCCACGACCTGCAACTCTTTCGTTCGACTCGGGCCGTTGCGTGCCAGGCGGGGAATCCGCGCGTACCATGCCGACCTTCCCTGGAAGCACCCATGCGCCACCCTTCGGCTGCGTTCCTGCCCTTCCTCCTCCTCGCCCTCGCGCTGCGTCCGGCATTCGCCGAGCCGTCGAGCGGCACGGCGCTCGACGGCGCGCTCGCAGAACTGCAGAGCGAGCGCATCTGCGCCGACGTGCGGTTCCTCGCCGACGACGAGCTCGAGGGGCGCGACACGCCGAGCCGCGGGCTGCGCGTCGCGGCGCGCTACCTGCGCGCGAGGATCGCGAGTCTCGGTTGGCAACCGGGAGCGGGTGAGGACTACCTGCAGCCGTGGTCGCTCGAGCACCTCGCCGTCGATCCGACGCGCTCGCGGATCGACCTCGAGGCCGCGGACGGACGCACCCGCTCGCTCGCGTTCGGCGAGGGCTACCTCTTCAGTCCGTGGGAGGTGGGGGACCGCACGGTGGAAGGCGGCGTCGTCTATTGCGGGACGGGGACGGGCGGGGAGCTCGACGGGCTCGAGCTCTCCGGCCGTTGGTCCCTGTGCGTCGACTCAAAGCTCCATCCCAACTCACGGCGCAACCTCGTGCGCAGAGCGGGCGCGCTCGGTCTCTTGGTCGTCCCGGATCCGGAGACGGGCGTGCTCGTGCACGGAGCGCAACTCGTCGGCCAGGCGGCCGACGCGCTGCGCGGCCGGGTGCAGATCGAAGCCCGGGCCGATCAGCCGCCGGGGAGCGTCGGGCGCTTCCCGACCTTCCACCAGGCGTACCTGACGGCGAGCGGCGCGCGCGCGCTCTTCGACCTCGCGGGCGGATCCGAGCTGCCCGCGCTGGGCGAGACGCTCGAGGTGCACGTGCGCGAGGAGCGGCGTCTGCCCGGTGAGGCCGGCGCGGTCGTGGTCGAGAACGTGTGCGGGTTCCTCCCGGGAAGCGATCCGGTGCTGCGGAACGAGGTGATCCTCGTGTCCGCGCACTACGATCACGAGGGCGTGATCGACGGCGAGATCTACAACGGCGCCGACGACAACGCGTCGGGCTCGTCGTGCTTGCTGGCGTTGGCCGATGCGCTGGCCGACTACCCGCTGCGGCGCTCGGTGATGCTCGTGTGGGTGTCGGGCGAGGAGAAGGGACTCTTCGGTTCGCGCGCGTGGGTCGAGTCGCCGACCTTGCCCGCCGGCATGCGCGCCGTGTGCGACATCAACCTCGACATGGTCGGCCGCAACGCGCCCGAGGAGCTGTACGTCACGCCGTCGCGCCGCCATCCGAAGCACAACGGACTGGTGGAGCTCGCCACGCGCCTGGCGCCGCTCGAGGGGTTCCCCGTGCTCGGGAGCGCGGACCGCTACTACGAGCGCTCGGACCACGCCGTGTTCGCCGAGCTCGCGATTCCCGTGGTCTTCCTCTTCAACGGAGAGCACGCGGACTACCACCGACCGAGCGACACGGCCGACAAGATCGACTGCGACAAGATCCGGCGCGTGTCGCGCCTCGTCCTGCGCATGATCGACGCGCTGCAAGGCGACGTTCTCGACCTGTGAAGCCCATGAACACATTCGTCCAATCCTGCGCCGCGCTCCTCGTCCTCGGGTTGCCGCTCGTCCCGGGCGGCGAGGGAGGATCGGCGCCCGCGCTCGACCTCGCGCTCGACGGGATCGACGCCGAGGGGATCCGCGCCGATCTCTACTTCATCGCCGACGACGCGCTCGAGGGTCGCGACACGCCGAGCGCGGGACTGCGCATCGCCGCGCGCTTCCTGCGCGCGCGCCTCGAGCGTCTCGGGTTCACGCCGGGCGCCCCGGAGGGCTTCTTCTACACCTACTTCCTGCAGCGCAAGCGCGTCGACGAGGGAGGCACGAGCGCCGCGTTCGAGGGCGCGGGCGAGACCGTCGCACTGGAATGGGGCGTCGACTGGGCCTTCTCGACGCGCGGATTGGCGAACCGCGACGTCGAGGCCGGAATCGTCTACCTCGGAGCGGGCGCGCGCGAGGACTTCGCGGAAGCCGACGTCGCGGGTTGCTTCGCGCTCGTCTCGCCGCCCGCGGGCTCGCGCCGGAGGGGCGGGCCCGAGTACCTGGCGGAGAAGGCCGGAGCCGTCGGCCTGATCCTCGCCGCGCCCTCCGGCGACGATGGGGCGCTCGACGCGCGCTTCCGGGAGTGGACCGCCGAATGTCGGGCGGGTCGGATCGGCTGGCCGGCGGATCCGGAGGCGGCGCCGACGGCCTTCGGCGTCTCCTCGCTCTCGGGCGCGGCGTCCTCGAAGCTCTTCGCGCTGGCCGGCTTCGGTGCAAAGCCACCGCCGGTCGGGACAGAGCTCCCGGTTCGGTTCCGCGAGCGGCGCCGGATCGATCCCGACTCGGCCCCCGTGTCGGTCGAGAACGTGTGCGGCCTGTGGCCGGGCAGCGATCCCGTCCTCTCGAAGGAAGTGATCCTCGTCACGGCGCACTACGACCACGTCGGTCGACGCGGGGAGGAGATCTACAACGGCGCCGACGACAACGGGTCGGGGACCTGCGCGCTGCTCGCGCTGGCGGAGGCGCTCGTCCTGCACGGGCCCATGAAGCGCTCCGTGATGCTGATGTGGGTGTCGGGCGAGGAGAAGGGGCTGTACGGCTCGCGCGCGTGGTCCCTCGATCCGTGGCTGCCCGCGGGCTCGCACGCCGTGTGCAACCTCAACATCGACATGGTGGGGCGCAACGCGCCGGACGAGCTCCTCGTGACGCCGACACGCGAGCACGAGAAGTACAACGGCCTGACGCGGCTCGCCGAGGACCTGTGCGGGCTCGAGGGCTTCGCGAAGCTCGGGAGCGCCGACGAGTACTACCACCGCTCCGACCACGCGATGTTCGAGGAGAACATGGGGCTCCCCATCTGCTTCCTCTTCTCCGACGTGCACGAGGACTACCACCAGCCCACGGACTCCGCGGAGAAGGTCGACTGCGACAAGGTCCGGCGCGTGACGCGGCTCGTCCTGCGCATGCTCGCCGGGCTCCAGGAGCCGGAGCTCGGCCTGTAGACTGGCCCCGTCGAAACCGCAACCGATCCCGGAGGAACCATGTCGAAGCACCCGATCGCCGTCCTGCTCGTGGCAGGCGTCCTGCTCCTCTCGTCCGCGGCGCTGCAGAAGCGCGTGGCCCAGAAAGGCCCTGCCGACTTCCCCGCCACTCTCGCGGCGGCAGGCAAGGCGTGGGAGTCGGGCGAATTCGGCGCGTGCGTGAAGGAGCTGCGCACGGCGCTGGGCCTCGCCTCCGAGAAGCGCGCGCAGTCGATCCGCGAGTCGCTGCCTGCCGCTCCCGCCGGCTGGAAAGCGGTCCCCGACGCGACCGACGAGGGTCCCAACCCGTTTGCTGCAGCCATGGCGGCCAGCGTCGGCAGCGTCGTCGAGCGCAAGTACCGCAAGGAGGGCGAGCGGGGCGAGGTCTCCGTCACGGTCACGGCCGATTCGCCGCTCGTCCAGATGTTCACCATGTGGGTCGCGAATCCAGCGCTGCTCGGACCGGGGGCGGAGCTGATCGAGTACGGCGCGCACAAGGGCGTGCTGAAGAACGAGGGCGGGGGCTTCGACCTGCAGATCCTCGTGAGCGGCGTCCACATCTGCCAGGTGCGCGCCCAGGGCATCGACGAGACCGGGCTCTTCGCGATGTTCGACCAAGCGTTCGTCGACCGCCTCGCGAAGGTCCTCGGCACCTAGGGGATGCTCGCGCGCGCGACGCGCTCGCGGCTCGCTGCGCGGCTCCTCTTCGGGGGAGCGTTCCTTCCGCTCGAGCCGGGCGACCGCTACTTCGACGCCACGACGGTTGCCCTGCGCGACGCGCTGCGCGAGCACCTCCCGCGCGGCGCGCGCCTGCTCGACGTCGGGACGGGCGCGAGCGCCGTGCTCGGGCTGTGGGCCTGGCGGGAGCGCGGGGCGCGCGTCGTGTGCACCGAGCTCGATCCGCGCGCGCTCGCGGGGGCCGCCGCCGCCATCCGCGCGAACGGGGCGCCCCTGTCGCTCGTGCGCGCCTCGCTGCTCGCGGGCGTCGCCGGGCCGTTCGACGCCGCCGTGTTCAATCCGCCCTACGTCGCGACGGCGGTCGGGGCCGCGCGCGGGCTCCCCGCGGCCTGGCGCTCGCAGTGGGACGGCGGGCCGGACGGTGCGCGCGCGATCCGCGCCTTCCTGGACGAGCTGGCGGCCGCGCGCCGCATCGGGACGGCGCTCCTCGGGGTCAACCGCAGACACGTGGCGCGCGAGCACGTGCTCTTCGAGATCGACGCCCGCCGCGCACCGGGCGCGGAGCTTTGCTTCGAGCGCGCGTGGCGACACCCGTGGCTCCCGGTGGACGTCTACGTCTTCGTGAGCAGGAAGTCGCCGATCGCGAGCGAGTCGAGCCCGCTCGAGTAGAAGCAACGCAGCGCTTCGATCGGCGTGCAGACGATCGGCTCGCCGTCGACGTTGAACGACGTGTTGACGACGAACGGCAGGCCGGTGCGGTCGCGGAAGCGCTCGAGCAGCCGGTGGAAGAGCGGGCTCGACTCGCGCGCGACGGTCTGAGGCCGCGTGCTCCCGTCGGCGTGCACGACCTGCTCCATCTCGGCGCGGCGCGCCTCCGCGACGCGGAAGGTCGTCGCCATGAAGGGCGCGGCGCGCGCGCCCTCGAGGTAGCGGCCTTTCTCCTCGCACAGGAGCGAGGGACAGAAAGGCCTCCAGGGCTCGCGGTGCTTCACGCGGTTCAGGCGCTCGCGCGCGTCGCGGAGCGCGGGGTTCGCGAGGATCGAGCGCCCGCCGAGCGCCCGCGGCCCGAGCTCCATGCCGTCCTGGAACCAGCCCACGAGCTTGCCGCGGGCGAGCTCGTCCGCGACGCGCGCGGCGACGTCGGAGCACTCCTGTGCCGCGAGCTTGCAGTCGCCGAGGACGCGCGCGACGTCGGCGTTCGTGAAGGCTGGCCCGAAGTGCGCGTGCGCGAGCGTGTTGCGGATCGGGTCGCCCGCTGCCTCCGCCACGACCATCGCCGCGCCGAGCGCCGTCCCGGCGTCGTGGCTCGCCGGCTGCACGAAGACTTCGTCGAACAGGCCCGAGGCGAGGAGCGCGCCGTTGAGCTTGCAGTTGAGGCCCACGCCGCCCGAGACGCACAGCCTCCGGTGCGGGAACCTCCGCGCGGCGTCCTCCGCCACGGCGAGCGCCGCCTCCTCGAGCTTGCGCTGCACGCCGAAGGCGAGGTCGACGTAGCCGGGACCGAGGTACGGGGCGCCGCCGCCGTTCCCCGCGCCGCGCCGGTCCGGAAGCACGGGCGGGAGGTCGGCATCGAAGCCCGTGACGAGCTCGGCGAGCTTGTCGGTGAAGCGCTCGGCGAACGAGTGGTGCCCGAGCCGCGTGAAGGTCGGGTCGACCTCGTACGAGCCGCCGCGCACGTCGAGCACGCGCGACAGCCGCTCGGGCCACGGGTTCGACGCCGCGCGCTCGTGGCCCAGCGCGGCGAGCCCCATCAGCTTCCCCTCGTGGCGGTAGGGCGTGAAGCCGAAGTACGCCGTGAACGCGGCGTAGAACCAGCCGAGCGAGTGGGGGATCGGGATCGTCTCGCGCACCGCGAGGCGCTCGCCGCTGCCCGTCGCGACCTGCGTGCAGACGTCCTCGCCGGAGCCGTCGAACGTGAGCACCAGCGCGTCCTCGAACGGGCTGCAGAAGTACGCCGAGTAGGCGTGGCACAGGTGGTGCGCCACGAACTCGATCTCCGGCACCTCGCCCGCGACGCCGTGCGCGCGCAAGCCGAGCCGGATCCCGTCCCGGATGTGGCCCGGGCTGTTGCCCACGAGGTACGAGAGCGCGCTCGTGGCTGCGCCGCCGCTCCCGCCGCCCCAGCGCACGAGCTGCCATGCGAGCCGGCCCAGCATGCGGTAGGGGTACTTGTGCGCGTCCCAGCCGAAGGCGATGCGGTCGACCTCGCCGAGTTCGATGCCGCCGCGGCGCAGGCAGAAGGCCACGGCGCCGCCGGGGAACGCGCCCGGCGCGCCCTTCACGCGCGCGAAGCGCTCCTCCTCGGCGAAGGCGAGGAGCCGGCCGTCCCGCAGGAGGCAAGCGCCCGGGTTCGTTCCGAAGGCGAAGAGTCCGAGGACGATCATCACCCGGGACGCTCGCGGCGCGCCCGCCCCGGAGATCCAGGATAGGAGCGGCGCTCCGGACCGTCGAGACTGCCCGGTTCGCGACGGATGGGGTAGCCTCGGTGCGGGGAACGGGTGATCCGCCCGGGACGCGAGATCCGCGATGAATCGAGCCGGGGGTGCAGCAGGCAGACGCAAGAAGCTCGTCCTGTACTACCCGCACCACGTCGACGAGTCGCAGGGCGAGACTTCGAGCCGCGACCTGATCCCGCTCGCGCTGCTCGCGATCGCCGCCTGGCCCGAGCGCGACGGCTACGAGGTCGTGATCGTCGACGGGAACCTGTACCCGGTCGAGGAGGCGCACCGGCGCGTGGTCCTGGCCTGCGAGGGCGCGCTCCTGTACGCGACGACCGGCATCCTGGGCTTCCAGGTCGCCGACGGCTATCGCTGCACGCGGCGCGTCAAGGCGGCGTACCCGAGCCTTCCCGCGTTCATCGGCGGCTGGTGGGCGTCGGCCGCGCCCGAAATGCAGCTCGCGACGGGCCTCTACGACGCCGTGTGCGTCGGACAGGGCGAGCTCACGTTCCGCGAGCTCGTGCAGGCCGTGGACGCGGGGGAGCCGCTCGAGTCCGTCGCGGGCCTCGCGCTGTCGCGCGACGGCGCGCTGGTGCGCACCGCGCCCCGCGCCGTCGTCGGCTGGAACGAGCTCCTGGACAACCCCTGGCACCTCGTCGACTTCGCGCCGTACCGCGACTTCCAGCGCGCGCAACGCGGCACGCACCCGCGCCTGGCGGTTCCGCCCGGCTACGCGGACCGGCCCTTCTCCGGGATCAGCTACTACGCGAGCTTCGGCTGTCCCGAGCCGTGCACCTTCTGCTGCTCGCCCGAGATGAGCGGCATGCGCTGGAAGGCGATGCCGGCGGCGCGGATGCTCGACGACCTGTGCGCGCTGAAGGAACGCTGGGGCTTCGAGGTCGTGCGCTTCGTCGACGCGAACTTCGGCGTGGCCGAGAAGCGCGTGGCGGAGTTCTGCGAGGGGCTCCTGGAGCGCGACCTCGGCCTCCACTGGTACGGCTTCATGCAGGCGTCCTCGATCGTGCGCTACAAGCGCTCGACGCTCGTGGCGCTGCCGCAGGCCGGCATGTTCGACGCGCTCGTGGGGGCCGAGACCGGCGACCACGAGACCATGCTCGCGCTCGGCAAGCACAGCAAGGAGACGGACAACTTCGACGCCGCCGTGCGGCTCGCCGAGCAGGGCATCTGCTCGTTCCTCTTCTACATCATCGGCTACCCCGACGAGACGCCCGAGCAGATGCTCGCGAGCCTCGACGAGTGCCGCCGCGTCGCCGCGGCGACCCCGCTCGCACGGCCCACGGTCTGGCCGTTCCGCCCGATCCCCGGCACCGCGCTCTGGCCGCGGTCGCTCGCGAAGGGCTTCGCGGCGCCCGACACGCTCGAGGGCTGGGGCACGTTCGTCGACTACCACCACGGCGAGGCCGATAGCTGGCCGGGCCAGATCCCGCCCGAGGTCGACCGCGCGCGGCGGCTGTTCGAGCACTACTACACGCTCTCCGTCGGGCTGGCGCGCGGTGAGATCGGCTGGTGGGAGCGGCGCGCGCGCGCGCGCATCGCGAGCGGGAGCACACGCTTCGCGCGGCTCGAGGCGAAAGCGTTCGACCTCTGCGCGGGGCTCGCGCGCCGTCTGAACCGCGGCCGCCGCGGGCGCATTCGACCCGGCGCCCAGACGAGCGCGCAGCCGGTGCGGAGCCCCGCCTGACGCGGAGACCTCGATGCAGCGACGGAAGCGGATCGTCCTCTACTACCCGCGCTCGGCGCACCCGACGCGCGAGGACCCGGCCAGCAAGGACCTGCTGCCGCTCTCGCTCCTTGCGATCGCGGCCTGGCCCGACCGCGACGGCTACGAGGTCGTCGTCGTCGACGGGAACCTCCACGAGCCGGAGGATGCCTGGCGGCGCGTGGTCGAGCTCGCCGACGGCGCGCTGCTCTTTGGCACGACGGGCATCCTCTCCTACCAGGTCGCGGACGCCTTCCACTGCTCGCAGCGCGTGAAAGCTGCGCACCCCCGGTTGCCACTCTTCATAGGAGGCTGGTGGGCGTCCGTCGCGCCCGAGCTCGAGCTCGCGACCGGGCTCTACGACGCCGTCTGCATCGGGCAGGGCGAGCTCACCTTCCGCGAGATCGTGCAGGCCGTCGACGCGGGCGAGCCGCTCGACAGGATCGCGGGGCTCGCGCTCCTGTGCGACGGAGAGGTCGTGCGCACCGCGCCGCGCCCGGTGGTCGGCTGGGACCAGCTCCTCGACTGCCCTTGGCACCTGCTCGACATCGAGCCGTATCGCGCCGCGCAGCTCGCCGGCCGTCCCGGCCACGAGGCCGGACGCCTGCTCGCGCCGCCCGGCCACGCCGACCGCCCGTACTTCGGCATCAGCTACTACGCGAGCTTCGGCTGTCCCGAGCCGTGCACCTTCTGCTGCTCGCCGGAGATGAGCGGCATGCGCTGGAAGGCGATGCCGGCCGAGCGGATGCTCGACGACCTGTGCGCGCTGAAGGAGCGCTGGGGTTTCGACCGCGTGCGCTTCTACGACGCGAACTTCGGCGTGGCCGAGAAGCGCGCGCGCGCGTTCGCCGAGGGCCTCGTCGAGCGCGGCGCCGACTTCTGGTGGTACGCGTTCATGCAGGCCGCGTCGATCGTGCGCTACCGGCCCGACACGCTCGACCTCCTCGCCGACTCGGGGCTGTACCTCGTGCTCATCGGCGGCGAGACGGGCGACGCGGACACGCTGCGCTCGGTCGGCAAGCGCACGCCCGACGGCGCGAACGTCCGCGCGACGGACGCCATCACGAGCCGCGGCATCCAGGCGCTCGTGAGCTACATCATCGGCTACCCGGGCGAGACGGCGGGCTCGATGCTCGAGACGATCGAGGAGTGCCGGCGCGTCGCGGCGCTCTCCGAGCGCGCGCGTCCCGCCGTGTGGCCGTTCCGTCCGATCCCCGGCACCGCGCTCTACGCGCCGTCGCTCGCGCAGGGCTTCGCGGCGCCTGCCGACCCCGTCGGCTGGGGCGAGTTCAGCGAGTACCACGACGTGGGCGAGGCTTGGCCCGGGCAGATCCCGCCCGAGGTCCGGCGCGCGCGCAAGCTCTTCGAGCACTACGCCACGCTCTCGCTCGGGCTCGCGCGCGGACGCATCGGCTTCTGGGAGCGCCGCGCGCGCGCGCGCATCCGCCGCGGCGACTTCCGCCTCGCGCGCCTCGAGGCCAAGGCCTTCGACCTGTGGATGCGCCACGGGCCCGGCCGCGCCGCGGGCGCGACGGCGGGCTCCGCCTGATGGAGCAGGAGCTCCCGCCGCGCACGGGCGATCGCGCGCCGCGACGGTTGCGTGCGCTCGATCCGCGGCCGCCGGTCTGGGCCGCGGCGGCGCTCGCCGAGCGCGACTGCCCGCTCTGCGGCGGCGGCGGTCCCGCGACCTTCGTGAGGCCCGACGGCCTTTCCGTGCGCGCGTGCGGGACCTGCGGGACGTGCTACGTGTCGCCCGCGCCCTCCGAGGCGGACGTGCTCGCCTTCTATCGGCTCTACCACGACCGCCACCGGGTCGACGCCTGGCGCGACACGCCCTGGCACGCGAAGAGCCGCCTGCCGACCTGCCGCGACCGCGCGGCGCTCGCCGCCCACGTGCGGCGCGGGCGGCCGCTCGACGACCTGCGGCTCCAGGAGCTCGCCTCGCTCGTGGACCTCGCCGGCGCGCGCGTGCTCGACGTCGGCTGCGGCATCGGGACGATGCTCGCGCGCCTCGCGCGCCTCGGCGCGGCCGTGCGCGCCGTGGACCCGGACGGCGCGGCGGTCGAGTTCGTCGCGGAGACGCTCGGCATCGCGGGCGTCGAGCTCGGGACGCTCGAGTCGCTCCGCGAGCCGGACGGCTCGTTCGACGTCGTCCTGCTGCAGGACGTGCTCGAGCACGTGGTCGCGCCGCGCGCGATGCTGGAGCGCGCGGTGGTACTCCTGCGCCCCGGCGGAATCCTGTACCTCTTCACGCCGAACGCGACCTTCGTCGAGCGCGAGGAGGATCCGCTCCTCTTCCGCATCGACTACGAGCACCTGCAGTTCCTGCGCTCGCGCACGGTCGTCCGGCTCGCCGCCGAGCTCGACCTGGAGCTCCTGCACCTCGAGAGCTTCGGCTACCTGAGCCTCACGGACGACCCGCCCCGGAACGGCCGCCTCTCGGCGCGCGCCGCGCTCGCCCGCCTCCCGGGCTTCGCGGCCCTGAACCGCCTGCGCCTCGCCCTCGAGGGGCGCCACCAGCCGCGCGCCGGCAACTACCACCTCTTCGCGCTGCTCGCGAAGCGCTAGGGCCGATGCTCGTCGCGCTCCTCCTCGCCGCCTCCGTGCCGTCCGACGCGGGCGCGCACACCGCGCCGCGGATCGAGTGCTGGTCGAGGGCCGCGTGCAGGACGCGCTGCGCGCGCTCGCGAGCTCGGGCCTGGCTCGTCGCCTCGCCGCGCGAGTATGCTCGCGCGCCGAACGGGCCGCCGGCCCCAGGCCGCCGCTCGATGCCGAACGAACGAGGACGAGGAGGAGGCCCCGAGCGGCGCCCGCAGGCCGCCGTCGTGATCGGCGTGCGGCCTTGGGAGCACTCCCCGCGTCGGATCGCGACGGAGTTCCGGGCGCTGCTCGCTGAAGGCGCGCGGCTCCTGCCGGCGGGGGAGGCGCGGCGGGATCCGCGGCAACTCCTCGAGCGGCCGTACCTGCCGCGGCACGCGGTGTCGCTCTTCGACGCGGTCTACTTCCTCTCGGACTTCTTGTTCGAGGAGGGGCTCGACTTCTTCGTCGCGTACGTCGGGCTCGACGGCGGCGGACGCGGGGTGCGGCGTCTCTACCCGCGCATCTTCTACAAGGACTCGTCGCTCGTGTGGCGCGTGGCGAGCCACGTGATCCGCTCGAACGGGGAGGATTGGATCGGGAAGGGCGACGTGAAGAAGGTGCGCGACGAGCACGGCGAGCACCTCGCGAGCGACGAGGACTCGACCAACCTGCCCTACGAGATCCAGGGCGCGCTCGACGCGATCAGCCGCCGCACGAAGCCGCGGCGCGACGACGACGCCGTACGGCTCGTGCTGCGCAACGCTCCCGACGGCCGCATGGAGCCCTACGCGGACTTCACCCGTCCGCGCCGTCTGGCGGAGCGTCGCACGCCGATCCACGGCGGACGTCCGGTCGCGCGCATCACGCGCCGCGGGGATCCGCACTCGCTCGTCTTCGCGCGCGGGTTCGCCCCGGACTTCGCGCACGGGGTCCTGGAGGTGCACGCTTCGGGCAGCGCGCTGTACAACGGCGACGTGCGCAAGTTCCGCGTCGCGTCCGAGAACGGGCGCGTCCAGTACCAGTTCGTCGCGTCGCCGACGCACGTGTGGATCAACCCGCCGCAGGCCTTCACGACCGAGCTCACGAGCTTCGGGTTGCGCGCGCTGCACGTTCCGGCGGACGAGGACATCTTCGTGCCCGGGTACGAGTACCACTTCGTCGATCGCGCTTGCGACCCTCCGGAGCTCTACTCGCAGATCCCAGCGGGGTACGCCGGCGCTCCGAGTCCGCTCGACCCCGACCGCGCCGATGCCTCGCCGTGGCTCGAGGAGCTGTCGGTGATCCGGGAGTTCCGCGCGAGCGTCCTGTGCGAGCCGCGCCGGGCGCGACGCGGATCGTCCCGTTCCGGTTGAACGAAGGAGCGGACGGCCGGCGCTCTTCGGACGAAGCGCGCGTCGCTACACTTGCGGTCGATGTCCGGCCCGCAGGGAACCTCGTCGGGCCGGATCGCACTCTTCCTCGTCGTCGCGTCGGCCGCGGTGCTGCGGGGCGCCGGGATCGACTTCGGGCTGCCGCTCGAGCTGCGGCCCGACGAGGAGATCTTCCGGGGAGTCGTCGCGCGGATGGCGGAGACCGGCGACTTCGATCCGCACCGCTTCGAATACGGGGGTGCGCTGTTCTACCTGCTGTACGGCGTGACGCGCGTCGTTCACGCAGTGCGGACGCTCGTCGATCCGGGAGGCGCCGGGACGTTCGTCGAATTCTCGAAGCGCGCGAGCGAGGTCGCGCTGATCCAACGCGCGATCTCGCTGGTCCTCGGGGTCGGGACCGTGGTGCTCGTGTACCGCATCGGGCGGAACGTGGCGTGCTCGGCGGCGGGTCTGGCCGCCGCGACCTTGCTCGCGTTCTCCTTCCTTCCCGTGCGCGACGCGCACTTCGGGACCGTCGACGTCCCCTCGGCGTTCGCCTCGACCTGGGCGCTGGCCCTGATCGTCCGCGCGGGGCTCGTGGGCAGCGCGCGCGCCTTCGCCCTGGCGGGGGTCGTGGCGGGGCTCGCGACGGCCACGCGCTACGCCCCCGGCGTCCTCCTCCTCCCGCTGTGGGTGATGGCCTGGCGCACCGAACGGGCGGCGGGGAAGCGCGGGCTGCGAGCCGTGTTCGGGTCCCGGCCGATCCTCGCGGCGACCGCGCTGGCGGTGGGCTTCCTGTGCTTCGCGCCCTACACCGTGCTCGCGTTCGACGCGTTCCGAGACAGCATGCTCGGAGCGCTCCTGATCGCAGGGGAGTCCGGAGCGGGCTTCTCGTCCCGGTTGCAACAACTGGCCTTCCTCCACCTCGTGCGTGCCGTGGATTGGCCGTTCGCCGTTGCCAGCGCGCTCGCACTGATCGCGGCGTTCGCCGCGGGGAATCCGGGGGCGAGAGCCATCGCGCTGTTCGTCGTCGCCTACGCTCTCGTGCTGAGCCTCGGGACCAGCTTCTTCCTGCGCTGGCTGAACCCACTCGTCCCGGCGCTGTGCGTCCTGGTCGGGATCCAGCTCGGACGAATCGCGCGGCATGGGAAGCTCGGCTGGCTCGCGTGCAGCCTGCTCACGCTGGCGCTGGTGGCCGTTCCCGCCGCGCGTTCGATCCACATCGATCGGCTCTTCCTGCGCGAGACGACGTTCGAGAAGACCGCCGCGGTGTTGCGTCAGCAGGTGCCGAGCGGAGCCGCCGTCGCGTGCGCGAGCCCGCAGGTGGAGCTGGTCCTCGGTGCGGCCGTGACCTTCGTTCCGTGGGATCCGTTGGCACTGGCCTCACGGCCCGAATGGTATGCCGTCGTTCCAAGGCATCCGATCGGTGGCATCGGTGCGGATCCGTGTCTCGCGAGCCTCGTCCTGCCGGCCATGGGCGAGGTCACCACCCTCGCGACGTTCACCGGCCTGGATCCCTCGAACTGGCGCGGCGCGGTCTTCGAGAAGCCGGACTTCTTCTTCTACCCGCTGCGCGGTTTCGACGCCGTCGTGGATCCCGGACCGGACTTCGAGATCCTGCGCATCACCCCGCGACGCGACGGAACCGCCGAACGGCCCGAGCCTCCGCGCTTCTCGATCAGCGTAGAGGGCGCTCGCCTTCGGCTTGATTTCGAACCTCCGCCGACGGGAGAGATCGTGGCGTACTACCTGCGATGGGCGCCCGAGGACGGGCCGGACGACGCGTTCTTCGGCCCCATCGCCGTGCTTCCGAACGCCGCCTGGCTCCCGTTCACCCGCTCGCTGTGGCATGGCCGCTACGCAGTCGTCGCGGCGTCCGTCGGCCGCAAGGGCGTCGGCCCCTGGTCGGAGCCGGTGACGATCGTCTTCGAGTGAGCGACGCCGTTCGCACGCAGCGGGTAGCGGCGACGCGCGGCTACGGTTGCGACGTGTTCCCGAGGAGCACGTTGCGAGAGTGGACGTATCGCCTCACGACGGCAGTCTCCAGGCCCTCGAGCTGGGTCTCGCTGTCCACGTCGCAGTAGTAGAAATCGAAGTCGCCTTCCAACTTGCGCTTGACGGGCTCCAACCACTCGAGGTTCCGGGTCAGGCGATAGAAGTTGATCGTCGGCGCGAGCCACCAGTCGACGCCGAGACGGATCTTCTCCTCGTTCCCACGGGTCACGTACTCGCGCTCGAGGTCGCCGAGCATGGTCTTCGTGTCGGCGTCGTAGCCCCACTCCGACGTCGTGGAGAGGTTCATCGACCGCGCGAGGTTCGCGCACAGGAGCAACACGAGCGCGGAGCCGACTCCTTTGCTCAGCATGCCGACGCTCCTCGGCGCTTGTCGCGGGATCGACTGCCAGACGAACCCGAACACGCCGACGATCAGCGGGACGTACAGGATCGCGCTCCTGCCCTCGAGGTAGTTCACCCCGAGCAGCCTGCCCGCCAGCGCCATGAACGCGGTGATCGCGAAGAAGAGCAGAGTCGCGAAGAGGAGGCCCGCCTGCGGGAGCTTCCTCCGGCGGAGCAACGCCTTGGCAAGGAGGAAGAGCGCGGGGGCCAGGAGCAGAGCCAGACCGATTCGGAGCGGCGAGCTCAGCCAGGGCAGCGCCGGAAGGGACGCCTCGAAGATCGAGCGCACGGAACCCTCCCACGGACCTTGCGTTCCACCGATGTAGAAGGCTTCGCGCCGCCGCAGGTCGACGATCTCGCGACCCAGGGAGAGAGCGCACAGGGCGAGGCTCCAGAGGGTGAAGGCGCCAAGGAGCAGCATTGCCTTCCCGTTGGTGAGCGGGGGGACGGAGTCGGAAGGGTCGGGTCGGTAGCTCGTCGCGCGCAAGACGACGAGCAAGGGACAGAGTGGGACGAGATAGAAGACGAACGCGTAGTTGGCGAAGGCCGAGAGTGTGGCCGCGACGATCGCGGCCGCTCCGAGACAGATCGCGCGCAAATCGTCCTTCGCCTCCAACGCTTCGCCGGCGAGCCACAGGCTCGACATCATGAACCCGAGTCCGATCCCGTAGCCTCGCGCCAGGGCGAAGTACTCGAGGATGAACGGATTCAGGTTGAAGGCCAGGAACAAGGCGAACGCCGCGGGTCCGGAGCGGATCCTGCGCAACAGGGCGAAGCTCGCGAAACAGTAGAGCAGGTGAGCGAGCAAGTTCGGCAGACGCAGCGCGAGCTCGGAGTTTCCGAACAGCGCGCTGGAAACGAACATGCCCCATGTATTGAGAGGATGATTGTTGGCGTCCTTGAACGTGAGGGCGAAGGCCTCCTCACCCGTGCGGTTCACCGCGTGGACGTACGTGAGGCTCTCGTCGCAGGTGAAGGGGACCTTCCACGCGCGGAGCCCGGTGTAGAGGATCAGCGCGAGCGAGACGGCCGCGGTGGCGAGCATCCAGAAGGGCTTGGTCCTGGCCGGCTCGGCCGCGCGAGCCGGCGCCGACGACGAAACCTCCTGACTGGGGAAGAGCATCGGTCGGGGTGGAGGTTGCCGCGCGCGATTGCGCTACTGGGCGTACGACTCGCTTGTTGCGGCGTGGCGGCGTGCTCGGGCCATGGCGGCAGCCGCGGCGTACTCCTCGAGGAACTCGTCGGTCAGGCGCCGGATCAGGAAGTGCTCTTCGAGTCGCTTGCGGCCCTTCGCGCCCATGGCGCGCGCGAGCTCTGGATCGCGCAAAAGCACCGCGATGCGCTCGGCGAAAGCCTCCACGTGGTAGGGATTCGCCACGAAGCCCCATTCCCCGTCGCGCACGACCTCCGGGCAGCCGCCGAAGGACGTGACGACCACGGGCTTCGAGAGCTCCATCGCCTCGAGGCTCGTCATCCCGAAGGTCTCGAAGCAGATCGACGGCGCGACCATGACGTCGAGCACGGCGTAGGCGCAGGCGAGGTCGTCGCCGTCGAGCCAGCCCGTCGGCACGACCAGATCGTCGACGCCCGCGGCGCGCGCGTGCTTCTCGAAGCCGCGGTAGGTGTCCTCACGACCCATGACGAGGAGCCGCAGGTCGGGGAACTCGTGGCGCAGGATCGCCATCATCTGGAAGAGCTGCACGATGCCCTTGAGCTCGTGCAGCCGCCCGCCCAGCGCCACGAGGCGCTTTCCCGCGAGTCCGAAGCGCTCGCGAAAGGCCTGCACGGTCTCCGGCCCGGGCACCCTCGGACGCAGCTCGATCGCGTTGTTGATCGTGCGGTCGACACGGATGCCGTTCTCGCTCACCGCGCGGCCGAGCTCGTCGGTCACGACCGTGAAGCGGTCGACGTCGCGCGCGAGAACCTTGCGGATCGCGCGGTTGCGTCCCGGCCGGAAGCGCAGCCGCTGGCAGGGGATGCACTTCGACCAGTGCGCGGTGTACTCCTTGAGCTGCCAGTCGTGCTCGGGGCCGCCGTGGAAGCAGTCGAGCTTCTGGTAGCAGTAGGTCATCGAGTCATGGGCCGTGAAGACGACGCCCGCGCCGGCGCGACGCGCTTCCGTCAGCGACGCATAGGAGAGATGCGTGTGCACGAGGTGGCTGTGCACCACGTCGGGACGGAACTCCGCCAGGATCTCGCGCACGGGGCCGATCACGGCGCGGTTGCGCAGCGCGACCCAGGAGCGGAAGCGGACGGGGTAGCTCGAGAAGACGCGATGGACCAGAGAGCCCTCGATCGTCGTCCGGCCGACCAAGCTCGCGTCCTGCGTGGCGGAGATCACCGCCGTCGTGTGACCGAGCTCGCGCAGGCGCGCAGCCTGCTGGTACATCTGGCGGATCGACGAACCGATGCGCGGGTCCCACAAGTCGTTGAGGAAGAGGATGCGCACGGGGAGAGCGTACGGTGCCAGTCCAATTTTTCACCTCACCGCGCAAAATCCCTGCTCCCCGCGACACCCTTGCTCGGTGAGGTGAAAAGTTGGACTGGCACCGTACGCTCAAACGGCAGCAGCGAGGGCGGCCTGCGCCGCGGCGAGCCGCGCAATCGGCACGCGGAACGGCGAGCACGACACGTAGTCGAGGCCCAGCCGGTGGCAGAAGGCGATCGAGCGCGGATCGCCTCCGTGCTCGCCGCAGATGCCGATCTTGAGGTCCGCCCGCGCGGCGCGGCCGTCCGCGACCGCGATGTCCATCAAGCGTCCGACGCCCGGGATATCCAGGCTCGCGAAGGGATCGGCGGAGAAGATCTCCTGATCGATGTAGGCCGGAACGAACTTGGCGCCGTCGTCGCGGCTGATGCCGAACGTCGTCTGGGTCAGGTCGTTCGTCCCGAAGGAGAAGAACTCCGCGTGCCGCGCGATCTCGCCTGCGGTCAAGGCGGCGCGCGGCAGCTCGATCATCGTCCCGACCAGGTAGGGGATCGCGATCTTCTTGGCGGCGAACACCTCGGCGGCGACCTCGCGCACGAGCGCCTCCTGCAGCTCGAGCTCGCGGCTCGTCCCGACCAGCGGGATCATGATCTCGGGCCGCGGTTTCGCACCCGTTGCCTTCGCGACGTTGCACGCCGCCTCGAAGACGGCGCGGGCCTGCATGCGGGTGATCTCGGGGAAGGTGATGCCCAGCCGGCATCCGCGGTGCCCGAGCATCGGGTTCAGCTCGTGCAGCGCTTCCACCTTGGCGTGCAGCCGCGCCGGCGACACGCCCATGTCCTTCGCGAGGTCGCGGATCGTCTCCTCGTCGTGCGGGAGGAACTCGTGCAGCGGCGGATCGAGCGTGCGGATCGTCACCGGCCGTTGCCCCATGGCCGCGAAGATCCCCTCGAAGTCCAGCCGCTGGAGCGGCAGGAGCTCGGCCAGCGCGAGCTCTCGCTCGGCCGCGGACTCGGCCATGATCATCTTGCGCACCGCGTCGATCTTCGCGCCCTCGAAGAACATGTGTTCGGTGCGGCACAGACCGATGCCCTCGGCGCCGAGCGCCACGGCCGTCGCGCTCTGGTCCGGCTGGTCGGCGTTCGCGCGCACGCCCAGCGTGCGGAACTCGTCCGACCACTTCATGATCTGCTCGAAGGCGTCGAGCATGCCGCCCTGCGCCTTGCCCTGGCTCGCTCTTCCGTCGGTCTTCGCCTTCGAGCTCTTCGTCTTGGGAGCACGCGGCCGGTCGAGCAGCGCGGCGATGATCTCGGACGGGCGCGTGTCCAGCTCGCCTTCGAAGACCTCGCCGCTCGAGCCGTCCAGGCTGATCCAGTCGCCCTCGCGCAAGGTGCGGCCGCCGACGGTCATCGAGCGCGTCTCGTAGTCGACGTCGAGCTCGCCGGCGCCTGCCACGCACACCCTGCCCATCTGCCGCGCCACGAGCGCAGCGTGGCTGGTCATGCCGCCGCGGGCCGTCAAGATCCCCACTGCCGCCTGCATGCCGCGGATGTCCTCGGGAGACGTCTCGATGCGCACGAGCACGACCGGGCCGCGCTTGCTCGCGACCAGCTCTTCGGCGCGCTCCGCGTCGAAGACGATGCGACCCGTCGCTGCGCCCGGACCCGCGTTCAGTCCTCTGGTCAGCACGCGGCCATCGCGCTTGGCGCGCTCGCGCTGCGCGTCGTCGAAGACCGGTTGCAGGAGCTGGTCGAGTGACTCCGGATCGATGCGGGCGAGCGCTTCCTGCTTCGTGATCAGGCGCTCGCGGACCATGTCGACCGCGATGCGCACGGCCGCGAAGCCGGTGCGCTTCCCCGCCCGGCACTGCAGCATGAAGAGCCGTCCGTCCTCGATCGTGAACTCGAGGTCCTGCATGTCGCGGTAGTGCCGCTCGAGCTTCCTCTGGATGCGCAGGAGCTCGCGAAACGCCTTGGGCGAGCTCTGCTCGAGGGTTTCGATCGAGAGCGGCGTGCGGATTCCGGCCACGACGTCCTCGCCCTGCGCGTCCATCAGGTACTCGCCGTAGAAGCGCTTCTCGCCCGTGGCGGGATCGCGCGTGAAGGCCACCCCGGTCCCCGAGGCCGGGCCCAGGTTGCCGAACACCATGGCCACGACGCTCACGGCCGTTCCCCAGCTCGAGGGAATGCCGTTCATCTGGCGGTAGGTGATGGCGCGCTCGTTCCGCCACGAGCCGAACACCGCTCCGATCGCTCCCCACAACTGCTGCATGGGATCGTCGGGGAACGCGTGACCCGTGCGCTCGCGCGCGATGCGTTTGAACTCCCCGACGAGCGAGCGCAGGTCCTCCACGCACAGCTCCGTGTCGTGCGCGCAACCGCGTCGCCGCTTCAGGTCGTCGAGGGCGGCCGAGAACGGGTCGCGATGCTCCCCCGGCTGCGCCTTAACCTCGAGCACCACGTCGCCGTACATCTGCACGAAGCGGCGGTAGGCGTCCCACGCGAAGCGCGCGTTGCCGGAGCGCGCGGCGAGGCCTTCGACCGTCGCGTCGCACAGCCCCAGGTTCAGCACCGTGTCCATCATCCCCGGCATCGAAACGCGCGCGCCGGAGCGAACCGATACGAGCAGTGGGTCGCGCGGATCGCCGAAGCGTTTCCCCATGGCGGATTCGAGCTTCGCGAGCGCGGCCTCGACCTCTGCCGCGAGACCGTTCGGGTAGCGACTGCCCGCATCGTAGTAGGCGCCGCACACCTCGGTGGAGATCGTGAAGCCCGGCGGAACGGGCAGTCCGAGATTGCACATCTCCGCCAGGTTCGCGCCCTTTCCGCCCAGCAGGTCGCGCATCGTGCGGTCGCCGTCCGCTCCACTCGGACCGAACGAGTACACGAGGGGCCGGGCGCGATCGGGGCGTCGCGGCGCGCCCTTCCGAGCGGTCTTCGAGCGCGGCTTACGGGCGGTGCTCATAGGTCCTCTCCTCGGGGCTCTGCGTCGCTCGAGGCGGAGAGCGAGTCGATCTTCCATTCTCGGCCCACGACGATCTGGGAGACCTCGCCCGCCGTGCGTCCGGGCGGCAGCGGGAGCCACAGCTCCAAGCCGCCCTCGCCCGCTCTCGACGTCGTCGGGCGCACGACTTCCTCCAGGCGCACGCCATCGTCGCCCACGAGCTCCGTTTCGGAGTGGAGCTCGTAGAAGTCCTCGCGCACGAAACCGATGCGCAGCCGGACCGTCTGGAAGAGCCCTGCGACCTCGGCCGTGACCTCGGCACGACCCCCGTCGAGGCGGGTTTCCAGGACCACGGTCGCGCAGGAGATGCGCGCGAGCCAGGGCTTCTCCTTCAGCAGGCGCTCCCGGAACTCTCGATAGACGAGTTGACTGATGCCTTCCCTCCGCCGGAAAGCGCTCGAGAAGCAGCGGAACTCGAGGCCGACGTCGTTGCCGCCGACCGCCGTCCGAAAGGTTCGGAAGGCGGCCTCGGGCGTGCGGAACGGCGCCGCTCCGGCCGCCAGCCAGTCCTGCGCCTCGGGCCGACACACGCAGGCGGTGGTCACGAGGGCGAAGAGCGCGACCGCGAGCCCGGCCGGGGCTCCGCGGCGTCGGCTCGGGGCGGAAGCGACGCGCGAGGGCATGGGGCCGCGTGAGGATAGGGAACTTCCTCCGCGAGGGAGTGAAGTTCTCGGCCGGAACCCACGCCCCGCTCGGCGCGACGTATCCGCCGCGCCGTCCCCGCCGGCGCGGCCGTGCTCGGCACCCGGGCAGAGGTTCTCGGTCGCGCACCGAGGAGGGCGCGGCTGGCGCGTTAGGATGATTCCTTCCATCATGATTTCCGTGCAGAGATCGACCACCGCGCTCGCGCTCGCCGCGTGCTTGGCTTGCTCACCGGGCGACTCCGGCGGACCCGGCGAGAGCCGCGTGGTCCCGGTGCTCGCGTCGCTCGACGAGTCCCGGGCGGCCGCCCGGGTTCCGGCGCCGGCCGAGTCGGCTCCGCTCCGCTCCTCCGTGACGGTTGAGCCTGGGACCGTTGAGCCTGGGACCGGGGAGCCTGGGACCGGGGAGCCGGGCGATCGGCCGCCCGATCGACCTGCGGGACCCGCGCTGCGCGCTGCCTCCCCCAACTTCCAGTTCGGCTCCGTCTTCGAGGGTGCACTCGTGCGCCACACCTTCGAGCTCCAGTCGAGCGGCACCGCGGACCTGGTGGTGTCGAAGATCAAGCCCGGCTGCGGCTGCACGGCGGCCGATCCGATCGCCGTGGGAGAGGACGGAGCGCGCCGCGCCTACGAGGTCGGCACGCCGTTGCCGCCCGGCGCGCGGCTCGAGCTGGACGTCACGTTCGACACCTACGCCAAGGCCGGTTCGCACGCCAAGTCCATCAACGTCTATTGCAACGATCCGCGCGGCGTGGAGCGCCTGTCGCTGATCGGACGCGTCGAGCCGTTCCTGAACGTCGTTCCGAACAACCTGCAGTTGGGCCGGCTCACCGTCGGCGCGAGTCGCACCGGCGAGGTCACGCTCACGACGCGCGATGGAGGACCGGTGAAGCTCTCGGCGAATCCGGCTCTCCGTCCGGCTGCGCTGTCCGTCGTCCTCACGCCGAAGAATCCGGACGGGCAGGGTCGCTCGAGCGCGTGGCTCGCTGCGGTGACGCTCGGGGGGGAGAGCCTGCGCGAGGGACCCTTCCAGTTCCACGTCGCAGTGCAGTCGGACGTCGCGAATCCGAACGCGCCCGAGGACGAGGACGGGAACCCTGTCTCGTGGACGGATGCCCGCGCATGGCTCGGCGGCACCGTGTCGGTGAGCGCGGAAGTCCTCGGGCTCTACGCGGTTTCCCCGCGCGAGATGTTCTTCGGGCCCGTCGCGCCCGACACCACCGTGTCCCGCACGGTGAGGATCCAGTCCTATGCCGAAGTGCCTCCCGTGGAGCATCCGCGGGTGCGCTTGGTCGGGCACGACGCCGAGCCGCTCGTCCTGGACGAGCGCTATCACCTGACCGTCGCCCGGCTCGAGGAGGCGGCCGGCTGGACGGTCGAGCTCCTGCTCGACGGTCTGCCAGCGGGTCACGGCCTCTTCGGGGGCAAACTCGTCCTCGAGACCGAGAACCCGGACCAACCCGAGATCACCATTCCGTTCAAGGGAGTCGTGCGCTGATGCATCCGATCCGTCGTCCTTCGAAGTCCAGCCCGACACGCTCGCGGTCCGTCTTGATGATCCGGGAGGCCGCCGGGATCGCACGCTCGTCCGCGCCCTTCGCAGCGTTCCTGTTCGCCGTGGGCAGCGCCCTCGTCGCTCCGAGTTGCTCGGTCGAGCCCGCGCCGGAAGCGCACTCCGCCGAGGCCCCGGCCTCTCCGGCGCCCGCGACGCCTGGCGTGGTCGCCAGCGTGGTCCCGACGGCGGCGGCCCTCGCGCAGTCCACCCAGCCCAATCCGCCGTCCCAGCCGATGCCCGCGTCGAACGGCGCCCGGTCGGAAGCGGGCAAGGCGAAGAGCTCCTGGACGCCGGAAACGCTCGACACGGGCGTCGACTTGTCGAGCGTTCGAGTGGGCTCGAATGCTCCCATTGCGAATGCGAACGGCGCAGGGCCGGACGGCTCGAAGACGCCCCAGGTCCAGCGCCCTGCGACCACCTATGCCGGCGGGCCTCCCGATTCGCAGACGTTCGCCCTCGCGGGCGGGCCCCACGGCTTCCTGAGCGTGGAGGAGAAGTCCGCGATCCACGACTTCGGACGTCTGACGCAGGGCGACAAGGTCTCGCACACTTTCGAGCTCGAGACCTCCGGCGACGGGCCCTTGACCGTGCGCGAGATCAAGACGAGCTGCGGGTGCACCGTGGCGCAGACCGAGATCGTGACGGCGGAGGGCAAGATTCCCTACGTCCTGGGCACGCCACTCGATCCGGGCACGCACCTCCTCGTGGGAGCGCAGCTCGACACGCGCACGAAGACGGCCGCCGTGAGCAGTGTCGTCACGGTCGTGAGCAGCGATCCGCGTGGACAGCTCCAGCTCCAGCTCATGGCGAACGTGTCGCCCTTCTTCGCGATCGAGCCCAAGCTCGTCAACTTCGGGAGGGTCGAGGCGGACGCGGTCGTCGAGCAGGAGCTCGTGATCACGAGCCCGATCGCGGAGCGCTACATGCTGTCCGTGATGACCGCTCAGATGCCGGACGAGCTGACCGTTGAACTCAGGCCCGAGGATCCCGACGAGCAGGGTCGCGCGGGAACGTGGCGGGCGACGGTCGTTCTCGGACCGAACATCCCGGAAGGACGCAAGCACTACCAAGTGCTCTTCACGAGCGATCAACCCATCGCCCATGCCGCGGGGCCCCATGGCGTCTCCCATACGGGGGAGCCGCAGATGCACACCGTGCACGTGACTGCGATGGCGGAAGTGCTCGGCATGGTTTCCGCGACCCCGACCTTCTTCTCCTTCGGGTTGATGCAACCAGGACAAGAGATCTCGCGCACGGCGCGCATCTCGAACCACGACGCCGACGTCTCGATGCCGGCGCCGACGATGACCATGAAGGGCGTCCCCCTCCGGGTGGGTGAGGGTTCGGAGACCACGGACGAATTCGAGTACGCGGACCACGTCACCTTCGAGGTCGTGCCGGTCGTCGCAGGCAAGGACTACGACGTCGTGATGACCATGCGCGCGCCGGACGAACTCACCGGCACCTTCCGCGGCCAGGTGGTCCTCGAGCTCGGGCATCCTGCGAAGTCCACGCTCGAGATCCCGTTCACGGGCGTCGTTCGTCCGGGCCCGATGCGTCCCAGGACCGACGGGGAGTAGCCCGGGGCATTCTCGTGCGCTAGTGTCCGGCTGCGCGGGACGGCTCGACCAACGGGCCGCGCTCGCGCGACAAGCGCGTGAAGAGACCCCTGGGCGAGCTCCTGGTCGAGACCGGCGCGATCTCCGAGGACGCACTCCGAGAGGGCCTGGCCTACCAGCGCAATCGCGGCATCCCGCTCGCCGAAGCGCTCGTGCGGCTCGGCCACGTGGGCGAGCTCGAAGTGGCCCGTGCGCTCGCCCGCCAACACGGGATGCCCTTCGTGGACCTCGAGAAGGGGAGGGTGTCGGAGAGCGTGCTCGCCCGCGTGCCCGCCGAGGTGGCGCGCACCCAGGGCGTCCTGCCGCTCGTCGAGCGCGGCGGGAAGCTCGTCGTGGCCATCGACGATCCGCTCAAGCGCATCGTGGCCGAGGAGCTCGAGTTCCTGCTCGGCTGCACGGTTTCCTGCGCCCTGGCCGGACCGGAGTCGCTCGCGCGCGCGATCGCGCTCTACTACGGTCCGGGGTCGGCGACGGAGGAAGGCGGCGCCGCGTCGGATCCGGCCGCAGCGAGCGACGGCGACGAGGCTCCGATCGTGCGGCTCGTCGCGCGCACGTTCCGCGATGCGCTGGCGATGCGCGCCTCGGACGTCCACATCGAGAATCACGCCGGCCGCGTCGCGGTGCGCTTCCGCGTCGACGGGATGCTCCGCAAGGTGGCCGAGCACCCCGGGCACCTGGCGCCGGCTCTCGTGAGTCGCATCAAGATCATGGGGCACATGGACATCGCCGAGAAGCGCAAGCCGCAGGACGGCCGCATCGCGCTCGAGATCGACGGCCGCCCCATCGACGTGCGCGCGTCGATCCTGCCCGGCAACCACGGCGAATCGGTCGTGCTGCGCCTCTTGGACCGCTCGTCGAACGTGCTCGACCTGACCGAGCTCGGGTTCGGCGCCGACGACCGCGCCTGGTTCGAGCGCATGATCCAGAGGCCCAACGGGATCGTGCTCGTGACCGGTCCGACGGGATCGGGGAAGACGACGACGCTGTACGCCGCGCTCGCGCTCTTGAACCGACCCGACGTCAAGATCATCACGGCCGAAGACCCGGTCGAGTACCACATTCCCGGCATCAACCAGGTGCAGGTCCACCCGCGCATCGGGCTGACGTTCGCGCGCATCCTGCGCTCGATGCTGCGTTGCGCGCCGAACGTGATCCTGGTGGGTGAGATCCGCGATCTCGAGACGGCGGAGGTCGCCATCCAGGCCTCGTTGACCGGCCACCTCGTGTTCTCGACGCTGCACACGAACGACGCGCCGAGCGCGCTCACGCGGCTCGCGGACATGGGGGTGAAGCCGTTCCTCGTCTCCACCGCGATCCAAGGCGTCCTGGCGCAGCGGCTCGCCCGCCGCTTGTGCAGCCAGTGCCGCGAGGCTTACGAACCGAGCCCGCTCGAAGTCGCTCGCATCGGCCTGACGCTCGAGATCGTGCGCGGTCGTAGCTTCCACCGGCCGACCGGGTGCGGCGCCTGCGAGGGCTCGGGCTACCGCGGCCGCATCGGGCTGTTCGAGCTCTTCGAGCTCGACGCCGCGATCCGCCAGCGCGTGTTCCGCGGCGAGAGCGTCCAAACCCTGCGTCGCGCAGCCCAGACGGCGGGGCGACTCAGGCCGCTCTTCGCGGACGGCGCGCGCAAGGTCCTCCTGGGCGAGACGAGCGTCGCCGAGGTCCTGCGCGTCGCCCGCGCCGACGAAGCGGAGGTATCGGTTTGATGCAGATCGCCGATTTGTTGGACCGCGCGATCGAGAGCGCGGCCTCCGACCTGCACCTCAATCCCGGGCGCCCGCCGCTCCTGCGCGTCGACGGTGGCCTGCGCGAGCTCGAGCTCGCGCCGCTCGACGATGCAAGCTGCGCGGAACTGTGCCGATCGCTGTGCTCGGAAGTGCAGTGGCGCGAGGTCCTATCGGTCGGGACGAGCGACTTCGGCTTGGCGCACGCGAGCAAGACTCGCTTTCGCGTCAGCGTCCTGCGCCAGCGCGGGCGCTACTCCGCGGTGTTGAGGCTGATCCCCTCGCGTCTGCTCTCGCTCGACGAGATCGGGTTGCCGCAGGCAGTGCGCAACCTACTCGGTCGGCCGCGCGGGCTCGTCCTCGTCACCGGGCCGACGGGCTCGGGCAAGTCCACCACGCTGGCCGCGATGCTCGATTGGATCAACACGCACTACGACCGCCACATCGTGACGATCGAGGATCCGATCGAGTACTACCACGAGCACAAGCGCGGGATCGTCACGCAGCGCGAGGTGGGCGTGGACGTGCCGGACTTCCCCGAGGCAATCCGTCGCTCGCTGCGCCAGGACCCCGACGTGATCCTGGTGGGCGAGATGCGCGACCTCGCGACCATCGCCGCGGCCATCACCGCGGCGGAGACCGGCCACCTCGTGTTCGGAACCTTGCACACGACGGGCAGCACGCGAACGGTGGACCGCATCATCGACGCGTTCCCGGCGCAGGGGCAGGACCAGGTTCGCTCCCAGCTCTCGGTGTCGATCGAAGCCGTCTTGTCGCAGGTGCTCGTGCCGCGCGCGACGGGCGAAGGGCGCGTCGCGGCCTTCGAGGTGATGCTGATGACGCCCGCCATCGCGAACCTGGTGCGCAAGAGCGAGACGAACAAGATCGCCTCCACGATCCAGACTTCGCGACGGATGGGGATGATGGCCCTCGACGACCATCTCCTCGAGCTCGTCAAGCGCGGGGAAGTCACCCGCGAGGCGGCGCTGGCAGCCGCCGCCGATCCCCGCGATCTCGAGGGACGGTTCTGATCGATGGCCGAGCGCAAACAGCGGAGTTCCAAGCGACTGCTCGGGCAGATCCTCAAGGGACGCGGAAAGGTCGACGAGGCCCGCATCCAGGAGGCGCTCGCGCGCCAGCGCAAGGAAGGCGGATTGATCGGGGAGATCCTCGTGGGCCTCGGTCACGTCCGGCCGGGGGACGTGGCCGCTGCGCTCGCGGAGCAAGCCGGACTCGAGAGTGTGGAGCTCGACGGCGTTGAGCCGAGCGCCGAGGCGCTCGCGCTCGTGGACGGCGAGACGGCGCGCGCGTTCAACCTCGTCCCGCTCGGTCTGCGCGGTGAGGCGCTCGTCATCGCGCTGGCGGATCCGTTGAACACGCCCGTGCTCGAGGACCTCGCGTTCACGACCGGCAGGGAGATTCGCGGCGTCGTGGCCGACGGCGAGCGGGTGCGGGCCCTCGTGGAGCGGTGCTACGGGAAGAGCGGGTCGCTGAAGGACGCCATCGCCGACGCTGCCCGGAGCTCGACGACGGAAGACGCCAGGTCCGCGGCGCAGAGCGCGCCCGTCGTCCGCCTGCTCAACTCCATCCTGCACCGCGCGATCAAGGACCGCGCCAGCGACGTGCACTTCGAGGTCTTCCCCGGCGAGCTGCGCATCCGTTATCGGGTGGACGGCTCGCTGTACGAGATCGAGGCGCCGCCCGCGCACTTAGCCGCGCCGCTCGTCGCGCGCATCAAGGTGATGAGCGACCTCGACATCGCCGAGACGAAGCTCCCCCAGGACGGGCGCATCGAGCTCTCCATCGACGGCAGGCCGGTGGACCTGCGCGTCGCGACGCTGCCGACCATCTCCGGCGAGAGCTCGGTGCTGCGCGTGCTCGACCGCAGCTCCGTGAGCCTCGACCTGGAAGCGCTCGGGGCCACCTCGGAGGACCGCTCCACGCTGGCGCGCCTGGCGACCCTGCCGCACGGCGTGGTGTTGCTCACCGGACCGACGGGGTCGGGAAAGACGACGACCCTGTACGCGATGCTGACGGAGATCAACGATCCGCAGGTCAAGATCGTCACCGTCGAGGACCCGGTCGAGTACGACATCGACGGCGTCGTCCAGATCCCCATCCAGGACGACATCGGCGTCACCTACGCCAACGTCTTGCGCTCGGTCCTGCGCCACGACCCCGACAAGATCCTGGTGGGGGAGATCCGCGACGAGGAGACGGCAGCGGTCGTCGTCGAGGCGAGCTTGACGGGACATCTGGTCCTGTCGACGGTGCACACGAACGATGCTCCCAGCGCCGTCGCGCGGCTGCTCGACCTCGCGCTCGAGCCGTACCTCGTGACGGCGACGCTCGAGGCCGTGGTCGCGCAGCGGCTCCTGCGCCGCGTCTGCTCCGAATGCCGCGTGGAGTACGAGCCGGACGAAGACCTGTGCGCCGAGTTGGGGAGCGAAGCGCCTCTCGTCGCGGGCCGGCGGCTCTCCTTTGGGCGCGGTTGCGAGCGCTGTTACCACACCGGCTATCGCGGGAGGATCGCCGTGTACGAGATCATGGAGCTCGACGACGGGCTGCGGAGGGCGATCCTCGAAGGTGCGCCGACGGACGAGCTCCGGCGGCTCGCGAGCGCGGCCGGGATGACCACGCTGCGGCGGAGCGGCATGCGCGCGGTCGCGGAGGGCATCACGACCGTCGAGGAAGTGCTGCGCGAGACGATGGGAGCCGCCTGACGTGGCGAAGCGGCTGCAGCGGAAGATCGCGGCCCCGCGCGGCGCGAGCGAACGCGGTGCGGCGACCCCGGCCTCCACGGGAGCTCGTCGATCGCGCCGACGCGGTCCGCGCGTCGGCGCGCAAGCCGTCACCGACTTCACCGTGCAGTTCGCGACGCTCTCCGGCGCGGGCATCCCGATCGTGAAGGCGCTCTCGATCCTCGAGGGGCAGACGCGGCCGGGGGCGTTCAAGCGCGTGCTGGCGGAGCTCGTGGAGGACGTCGCGTCGGGCACGCCGCTCTCGGAGGCCATGGGCAAGCACGAGCGCGCCTTCGACCGGCTCTACGCCGCGATGGTCCGCGCGGGCGAGGCCGGCGGGATGCTGGACGCCGTGCTGCGCCGCCTGGCGTCCTTTCGCGAGAAGTCCGCGCTGGTGCGCTCGAAGGTGATCGGGGCGCTGGTCTACCCCGCGATCGTGATGCTCGTCGCGGTCGTGGTGGTGTCCGTCGTCGTGGTGTGGGTCATCCCGCGCTTCCGTGAGATCTTCGATTCGTTCGACCTCCCGCTGCCCGAGATCACGAGGCTCCTGCTGGCGGTGAGCGACGCGGCGGTCGACTACTGGTACTTGTTCTTCGGTTTGCCGCTCGCGCTGCTCGTCGTGCACGGCTTGTTCATGCTGCGGGCGGGTAGCTATCGGTACGCCGTGCACGGACTCGCGCTGCGCGTCCCGATCCTCGGAGACGTACTCACTCAGGGCCTCGTCGCAGGCTTCGCCCGCACGTTCGGGACGCTGATCGAGGCCGGCGTGCCGCACCTCGACGCGCTGGCGATCGTGCGCGACACGAGCCCGAACGACGTGCTCGTGCGCGCAGTCGAGGACGTTCGGCGAACGGTGCGCGAGGGGGAATCGATCGCGTCCCCGATGTCGGAGTCGCGCATCTTCGACGACCTGGTCGTGAACATGGTGGACGTCGGGGAAGCGACGGGGGAGCTCGACGCGATGCTCCTGCGCGTCGCCGACGCCTATGAAGGGCAAGTCGACCGGAAGATCGATACTCTCTTCAAAGTGTTGGAGCCGGCTCTGCTGGTCGTCATGGCCGTGATCGTCGGATTCATCGTCGTCGCGCTCTACATGCCTTTGATGGGCATCATGAACGAGCTGCAATCCTCGGCCTGATCGTGAGACGCTCACTCAGGGCACGCGTGCTCTTGCTGGTGGCGTTGTTCAACGCCCTCGCGTTCGCGACCGCGGCGCCGTTCCTGTACCGCCGCGTGGACGAAGCCAACGCACGCTCCGCCGGGAAGGAGATCGGAACGCTGATCCAGGCGACGATCCGTCCCCAGGGCGACGTGAACGTCGCGCGCATCCTCGAGTGGGCGTCGTGGCCGATCGTGGAGGACGCGATCGTCGTGGACTCCAACATCGAGCGCCTGTCGAACGGCGGCATCCTGCCGCGCGGGGTCGTGTTGAATCCCGTCGGGAGTGCGCGCCGCTCGGTCGACTTCGACCTCGGCGCCGTGCTGCGGGCGGCCCTCGGCGCCATGCAGACGGGGAAGCCCGTGACGGGGGTCCTGGGGGGCCGCGCGGTGCCGATCGAAGGGCCGCGGGGAATCTGGGGGGCTTGTTGGGTCCGCACGGCGGCGCCCTTGGACCTGGGGCCGTTGTTCGCCAACCTGGTGCCTTGGTTCCTCTTCTCGACGCTCTTGCTCACGGGGGTGACCTTCTTCGCGTTGCGACAGTTGGTCCTCGCGCCCGTGGAGGTGCTCGCGGATGGTGCCCGACGGGTTCG
Source organism: uncultured Planctomycetaceae bacterium (assembly GCA_964413535.1). Lineage (GTDB taxonomy): Bacteria > Planctomycetota > UBA1135 > UBA1135 > CAYPTB01. The sequence continues at coordinate 48,128 of CAYPTB010000051.1, forward strand.
GGACGGGGATCTCGACACGCGCCTGCCCGAGCCGTCGCGGACGGACGAGATCGCCGACCTGATGCGTGCCTTCAACACCATGACGGCGACGGTGCGGGGCTTCAACGAGCGGTTGCGCCAGGAAGTCGACCGCGCGACCGAGGAGGCGCGGCGGGCCCAGGGTGCGGCGATGACTCAGCGCCGACTGGCAGCCATGGGGGAGCTCGCGGCCGGGATCGCGCACGAGATCAACAATCCCCTCGGAGGGCTGGTCAATGCCGTGGAGACGCTCCAGCGTGACGACCTGTCCACGGAGAAGCGGACGCAGTACCTCGAGCTCTTGGCGAGCGGCCTCGAGCGCATCAAGACCACAGTGAGCCGCCTGCTGCGCTTCACTCCCCGCGACTCGCGCATGGCCGCCGTCGCTCCCGAGGAGGTTTGTGCGGACGCGCTGTCGCTCGTGCAGCACCGCGCGACGGAAGAGGGCGTGCGCACCTACCTGCACCTTCCCGGGTGCGAGCCGGTGAGAGTCGGGGAGGATGCTCGGGATCCGCCCCTGGGCTCGAGCATCAAGCTCCCCAGGGTTCTCGGCGCACGCAACGAGCTCGGGCAAGCCGTTCTCAACCTGCTCGTGAACGCCCTCGACGCGCACGCCTCCGACGATCGCACCCGACTCGAGCCCCCGCGCATCGACGTGCGCCTCGCGCAGACCGAGGGCGGCGTCGAGGTCACCGTCCTGGACGACGGGCCCGGCGTCGAGTCGGAGCAGCTCCTGCACGTCTCCGACCTCTTCTACACGACCAAGGACGTCGGCAAGGGCACGGGGCTCGGCCTCTCGATCGTGCACAAGGTCGTGGCGAACCACGGCGGGCGCGTCGTCATCGAGAGCCGCGCCGGCTCGGGATTCTCGGTCAGGCTCTGGTTGCCGGCCTACCCCGGCGATCCCGCCGTGGCCGCCGGCTCGCCGAGCCCAGGAGGGCATGCGTGAGCCTCGACCACGTCGATCCCTGGATCTGGCCGCTGCTCGCGTTCCTGCTGTTCGTCTCGGGTTGCTTCAGCGCGACGGAGACAGCGCTGTTCAACTTGAAGCCCGGGGAACGAGCCCGCGCCAAAACCGCGGTCCGCGAGCTCATCGCGCACCCGCGGGATCTGCTCGTGACCGTCCTGCTCGCGAACCTGATCGTGAATCTCCTGTTCTTCGCGTTCGCGCTGCGGCTCGTCCCGCCGAACCATCCCGGCGGAGGATTGGCGCTGAGCGCGGGCGCGCTGCTGGTCGTCGTCGTGTTCGGCGAGATCCTGCCGAAGACGATCGGGCTGCGCGGCAGCCCGTTCGTGTCGCGGGTCCTCGGTCCCCCGTTCCTGCTGCTCGTGCGGGCCCTCGGGCCCGTGCGACGCGTGGTCTCCGTCCTGCTCGCGTGGGTCCTGTCCCTCTTCGGACGACGCTTCCACGAAGGTCGCGGTCTGACACCGGAAGCTCTCGCCCAGGTGCTCGAGCACAGCGCCGACCAGGGCGTGCTGCACGAGACCGAGGCCGACTTCCTCTCGGAGATCGTCGAGCTGGGCGGCATCCGCGTGCGGGAGATCATGACCCCGCGCGTGGACCTGGTGTTCCTGGACCTCTTGCGCGATCGGCGGGAGGACGTTGTCGAGCGCGCCTTGAGCCAGCGGCTCTCCTGGCTGCCCGTGGTGCGGAACGGTCCGGACGAAGTCGTGGGACGCGTGGCCGTACGCGACCTCGTGAATCAGCCCGACCGGCCGGTGAGCCAGTTGGTCGTGCCGGTCAAGTTCGTTCCGGAGGTGGCGAGTGCGCTCGACCTGCTCCACGGACTGCGCGAGGATCGCACGGCCGAAGCCGTCGTCGTCGACGAGTGGGGGGGGACCGCCGGCGTCGTGACCATCGAGGACATCTTCGAGGAGATCGTGGGAGATCTTCGCGAGGAGGAAGAGGTTCCCGAGCGCGCGGCCGTTCCGCTCGGCGAGGGACGCCACCGGGTCGACGGAGGCCTCTCGATCCGCGATTGGAACGAGGAATTCGGCACGCGCGTGGTGCCGACCGAGTTCGAGACCGTGGGGGGATTCGTCACGGCGTTGCTGGGCCGCATTCCGAGACACGGCGATGTCGTTCGGTACGGTCCGCTCGAGATGGAAGTCCACGAGGTGCGCGGGCGGCGCATCCTGTCGGTCGACATCCACCTCGCCCCGGAATCGGAGGAGTTGCACGCGTGACGCTCCCCGTGGTGCTCTCCCTCGCGCTCTTGCTGCTCCTCCTCTCGGCGATGTTCTCCGGGTCCGAGACGGGTTTCTATTGCTTGTCTTCCTTGCGCGTGGAGGCGGACGCCGTTCACGGCCGGCGTTCCGGTCGCCTCGTGCGCTGGCTGCGGCGCGACGAGTACACGCTGCTCGTCACGATCCTCGTTGCGAACAACCTGGTGAACCAGCTCCTGACGATCCTCACGGAGACTTACGTGTCCCGGTCGGGACTCGTCGGCGCTGCCTGGACCGAGATCGCGGTCACCGCAGGTCTCACGCCCGTCTTGTTCTTCGCCGCGGAACTGCTTCCCAAGGAGCTCTTCCGACACCGCCCACATCTCCTGGTGGGGTTCTTCGCTCCCCTGATCGCAGCGACTCGAGTCCTCCTGTTGCCCATCGTGATACCCCTGCGCGGGCTCGTGCACCTCGCCGTGCGATCGATGCGCGTCGAAGAGAGCGATCTGTCGCGCGCCCTCGGCCACGAGTCGGTCGTGGACCTGATCGCGGAGGGCGCGCGCGCCGGACGGCTCGAGCCCCACGTCGAGCGCCTGGCGCTCAACGTGCTCGCCCTGCGCAAGACCTCGGTCGAACGGGTGATGGTTCCGTGGGGGCGCGTGGAGGCGCTCGATACCGCGCAGCCGGACGAGGATCTCCGCCGCAGGGCCACCCATTCGCGCTTCAGCCGACTGCCGGTCGTGGGCGGGGACGGAGTCCTGGGCTACGTGCACCAGATCGATCTCCTGCGAGCCGGACCGGGAGCCCGCTTGCAGGATCACCTGCGGCCCCTGCCGGCGCTTCCACCGGACCTGTCCCTGGACCGCGCCATCCTCCGGCTCCGACGCACGGGTCAGCGAGCCGCGCTGGTGGGCACGGGTGCGGCACCGCGCGGGTTCGTGACCTTGAAGGATCTCGTCGAGACGATCTCGGGGGACCTCCAGGTCTAGGAGCGCGATTCTCCGACCCTTGGAGGCAACCGAGCTCGCCCGCTAGGATAGGATCCTCGCTCGGGCGCGGCCGGGTCTCCCGCAGCCCTGCGCTCGATGCTCGAACTCGTCCGATGACGCGAAGGATGGAAGGCCCTGCGTGGTTCCTCTCGGCGGGGGTGCTGCTCGCGGCTGCCGGTTGGGCCGTCGAGTCGCGTCAGGATGCCGGCATCCCGGTCCCGGGGCCGACGGCTTTCGGGACCGCCGACTCCAACGATCGGATGATCGCCGTCACGGGGGTCGACGTCACCGGCTCCTCGGTGTTGTACGTGGTCGACACGCTGGAGAAGCGCTTGTCGGTCTACCAAGCCGATGGCGGCGGCCGGAGCACCTCCGGGATCCGTTGGGTCGGCGCTCGCAACATCGGTCTCGACTTCGCGGTGGACGGATGGAACGACCACTCGGAGGTCAGCTACAAGGATCTGCGGGACAAACTGGAGCCCCGTCGCGGGGCCACCGATCGCTAGCCTTCTCGCACTCTCTTCAACCCCAGGAAGATCTCCGTGGCAAACGAACAGTTCTTCAGCTTCGACGAGGCCCTAGACGAGCTCCGCCTGAAAGAGGAGGAGCTGAAGCGCCTCGTCTCGGAAGGCGAGATTCGGGCGTTCCGAGAGGGCGAAACCATGAAACTGCGGCGCGCGGACGTCGAGGCGCTCCGCACCGAGCTCTCGGGGGGCGAGGTCGTGGACCTGGGAGACGTGGGAGAGGACCTGGTCTTCGAGGACGACGTCCGGGGCGCTCCGGCGGGAATGGCGACCGAGGAGATCTCCGAGGCGGACACCCTGATCGAGGACGACGTCGAGGATCTCGGGGAGATCGACGGGGAAATCGATCTCGACGAGAGCGACGACGGAGCGCGGGTGGCGGCGGGTCGTGTGCGTCGTACGTCGACGTCCCTCACCCCCGCCGTCGAGAGCGAATCCGAGGAGCTGTGGGTGCGGGGCCTCATGCTCGTCACGACGGCGATCCTCGTCCTGTCCATTCCGGTCTGTCTCGCGGCGACGTCGGGGGAGCTCACCGGGCTGGCCAGCGGGATCGCCGGCCTGTTCGCCGAGATTCCCGAGTAGGTCGTCTCGGAGCGAGGGTCGCTCGCAGGTCGTGGATGATGCGCCTGCCCGCTGCACGAGCCCATCCGTTCGCTTGAACGGCGACTCCCGACGGGATATGCATAGGCTCGTCGAAGGGTGCAACGCTGCTACGGCGGAAGGGATCGAAAACATGACTGCCAACGTGAGACGGGCGTTCCGACGCTGGATCGTCCTCCCCTGCATCGCCCTTTCCATGACCGGGCTCCATTCCTGCGTCACGGCGCAGCGCTACAAGGAGTCCCAGGACACGGCCAAGCTGTACCAGCGGATGGTCCACGACCTCGAGCTGTATCAGGACCAGCTCGAAGCCGAGGTCGACGCGCTGCGTTCCAAGGTGGCCCTCGGTGGGGGCGAGCTCGCGATGGATGCGACCTACGCGAGTTCGATCGACGCGCGCCTGGAAGAGCTCAAGCAGATGGAGGCGCGCATCGCCGGCGTTTCCGACACCGCGGGTGTTTCGCTCGTGACGTTCGAGGGGGGCTACGGTTATCGCCTCCAGGACTCGGTCCTCTTCGACTCCGGTTCATCCGAGGTGCGCTCCAATGGAAAGGCGGTCCTGGCGCAACTCGCGCGCGAGATCAAGGCTCGACCCTACGTGCGCGTCTGGGTGCGGGGGCACACCGACAGCGATCCGATCGTCAAGCAACAGACGAAGGAGCGCTATCCGCACGGGAACCTGGAGCTCTCCGCGGCGCGCTCCGTCGAGGTGGCCTCTCTCCTCGTCGCGGATGGAGTCGTCGACATGAAGCGCGTCGTCGTTGCGGGCCTCGGCCCCAACGAGCCGGTAGTCAAGAACGACTCGGCGGAGAACAAGCAGAAGAACCGTCGTGTCGAGATCTTCGTCGAGGAAGAGAAGGGCGCTGGAGGACGTTAGCCCGCATCCCCAACCAGGGGGCGCTGTAGCCGGCTACGGACGAGAGATGCGGGCTAGGTCGACCGCGCATCTCGTGTCTCCGCGATCTCGCGGCAGGACCTGGCTCGTCACGGCCGTCGTCCTCGCGTCCTGCTCGGGTGAGGAGCGGAGTCCGGTGTCGCGCGAGTTGTACGAGCTCGAGCGCATGGCCTTCGTTCCTCCTGGCCGGTGCCTGCTCGAAGGCTACTCGCCGCCCTTCAACGAGTTCGCCGTGGAGCGAGCTCTGCTCGTGGACATGTTCGAGGTGACACGGGACGATTGGGAGCACTACTTCGGCGCGCCCGATCCCGATCCCTCGCCGTCCACGGGACTGCTGGACGTGCCGTCGAGCTGGCCCGTGCACTTGTCCCAACTGGAGGCGCAGGACCTCGCGCGGCGGCGCGGCATGCGACTGCTCTCCGCCAGCGAATGGCTCTATTGCGCTGCGGGTCCCCGGGGCCACCCTTATCCCTGGGGAGGCCGCTTCCAGGCCTCGGTTGCGAACACCCTCGAACTCGAGCTCGGTCGCCCCGCGCCCGTCGGGACCTTCGAGAAGGGGCGCGGACCGTTCGGATGCTACGACCAACTCGGCAACGTCTGGGAATGGGTCTCGGATCGAGTCCTGGGGCGCGGGGACGTCCTCGGCGACTCGAGCCTCGGGGTCGTTTCGGCGATGGGGGGGAGCTTCAACTATCGTTCGAGTGCCACGTTCCGCCTGCCGGGTGACGCGTCGAGCCGCGTACCCGTCTTCAACGCGCTCAGCCTTGCGCCGGCGACTCGCGCGCAGGATCTCGGGGTACGCTGCGCCGTCGAAGCAGAGGAGTACCTGTGGAACTTCGCCAGCCGGTTCGGCGAGAACGCGCGAGCGCAGGGGAAACTCGTCGCCGTGGGGAGGCGCTTCGGGAGCGAGGCTCGGTCCCTGCTGCTCGGTCTCGCGCGCCGCCCGCGCGCACCGAGGTCCCTCCAATGGCTGGCGGAGGGCGCTTCCGAGTGAGCCGTCGCCCGCCCTGGGGCGAGTTCCGCGCAGCATTGGACGCCGCGGGGTTCCGGCCGGCGCGCAGGCTCGGTCAGAACTTCCTCCTCGACGAGAACATGGTGTGGCGGATCGCCCGCGACACCGAGCTCGGGAGCGGAGACTTCGCCCTCGAAGTCGGTGCAGGGTGCGGATTCCTCACCGCCGAGATGGCAACCCTCGGGGTCGAGCTGGTCTCCGTGGAGATCGACCGACGGCTGTTCGAGATCGCCTGTGGGTTCCTCGCGCCCTTCGGGGAGCAAGTGCGCCTGTTGCGGACGGACGTCCTGGCGGGAAAGCACGCGATCTCGCCGGTGGTGGAGGACGCGCTCGGCGCTCGGGGCAATCGAGCCTGGCACGCCGTCGGGAATCTGCCTTATTCCGTGGCCTCGCCGTTGATCGTCGTCCTGGCGCGGCTTTCGGATCCGCCCCGGAGCATGACGGTCCTGGTCCAAGCGGAGGTCGCCGAGCGGCTCGTGGCATCCCCGGGCTCGCGTTCCCGCGGGACCCTGTCCGCTCGACTCGAGCCGGTGTACGAGGCGCGCATCCTGCGCAGGGTGGCGCCCCAACTGTTCTGGCCTCGTCCAAAGGTCGAGAGCGCCGTCGTGCGGTTGGAGCTTCGATCCGAGCGACCGTCGGCCGCCGATCTCGAGCGTCTGGACGACCTGGTGGACCGGCTGTTCGCGGGCCGTCGGAAGGCCCTGAGGGGGTTGCTCTCCCGGGCTCTCCTGACCCCTGTGGCCGCCGAATCCCTCCTGCAGCGGGTCGGACTGGACCCCCTGGTCCGTCCCGAGGCGTTGGGTCGAGAGGCGCTCCGCGACCTCGCCGACGCTCCCGAATGGCGAGATCGAATCCCGCCCCTCATGCCGTAGTTGCTTGTCACTGGGTTTGGCGGTGCTATATTTTCCTATCTCGGGCCAGCGGAGCGGCGCGATTGAAGAGGCGGGTCACGGAGAAGCTTGCCAAGACGGCCGAAGCGCACCGCACGCACCTGGGATCCCCGTAATTCCGTCCCTGCGGCCCGTGTTCCATAGAGAAGCGGGAGCGGCCAGGCGAGCTTCTGACGCAATCTCGGTCTCCGAGCAGGCGTAACAAGGGTCCCAGCGTTCCCCGGGGCTCGTGCAGAACTCGAGGCGCTCCGCCTTTCGCAGGACTCGAGTCGCGAACCCGAGTGATCCTTCTCCCCACGCCGGTCACCCCGCCGGCCCGTCGTCCTTCCTTCCCGATCTCCCCGACCGTTCTTCGGCCAAAGTCGTCCGACGTCGTTCCCCCGTGAAACCCATCGTCCGCGGATTCACGGCCCGGAGCGTGTGACGCGAGAGCCCAGACTTTGCAGACTCGAGAGTTCCGCCAGCTCGTGGAGACCGTGAAGCTCCGCATCCCGATCGAGGATGCGGTGCGCGAGCGCGTGAAGGACCTGCGGCGTTCCGGCGTTCTGCTCGAGACGTGTTGCCCGTTCCACGACGAGAAGACTCCGTCGTTCAAGGTCGACCCGCGGCGCGGCACGTGGCATTGCTACGGAGCCTGTGGAGCCGGCGGAGACGTGCTCAGCTTCGTCCAGCGCTTCGACGGGGTGAGCTTCTCCGAGGCCCTCGACCTGCTCGCGACCCGCGCGGGCGTCGAGCTCCCGCGCGATTGGCAAGCGGCGCGCACGGGAGAAGACCGCTCGCGCTACGAGCCGCTCTTCGGCGCGCTGGGAGAGGCTCAGGAGATCTACCAGCGCTTCTTGCGCGGCGCGGACGGCGCCGAAGCCCGCACCTACCTCGAACGGCGCGGTCTCGTTGCCCAGACGGTGGAGGCCTTCGGCCTGGGTCTCGCTCCCGACAGGGGCAATCCGCTGACCGATCGGGCGCGGCGGGCCGGCCGCCGTGCCGTCGAAGCATTCGTTGCCGCGGGTCTGGTGCGCACGTCCGAGGGGCGCTCGTACGACTTCTTCCGCGGCCGTCTCATGATTCCGATCCGCGACGAGAAGGGGCGGATCGTCGGGTTCGGGGGACGCAAGCTCACGGACGACCCCGAGGGGCCGAAGTACGTGAACACGCCCGAGACGCCGTTGTTCCACAAGGGCCGGCTGATCTACGGGCTCGACCGCGCCCTGGCCTCCGTGCGCCGCGAGCGACACCTCTTCCTCGTCGAGGGCTACACGGACGTGATGGCTGCCCATCAGGTCGGACTCGGGAACGTCGTCGCGGTGCTGGGGACCTCCACGACCGAGGACCACGCCGCGCTCGTCCGACGGACGGGCGCGCGGCGCGTGACGCTCGTCTTCGACGGCGACGAGGCCGGTCGCCGTGCGAGTCTGCGGGCGCTCGCCGGGCTCCTGGCCTTGCCGATCGAGATCGACGTCCTGCGGCTCCCCGTCGGAGAGGACCCCTGCGACATTCTCGTGCGCGAGGGTGCGGGAGGGCTGACCGGCCGCATGGAGGGCGCCCTGGGTTGGCTCGCCTTCGCTGCCAGCGGAGTGAAGGGCACGACGGGCGTCGAGTTCTCGGAAGGGGTCGACGAGATCCTGCGCCTCGTGCAGGTCCTCCCCAAACCCGTTCAGCGGGCGGAGTCGGTCTCGACCCTTGCCCACTTGCTCGATCTTCCGGCCGAGGCCGTGCGCCTCCAAGCCAAGGGCCTGCACGTGCGGCGCGGGGCGACGGCTCCACGGGAAGCTCGGTCCGAGGTGAGTCGCGAGGCGCCGCCCGACGCCGTGCCCGGCGGAAGCAAGGGAGCGGATCGAGATCTCGCGCGCGAGATCGAGGCCTACCGTCAACTGGTGGGAGCCGTGCTGCTCGACAACAGCTTGATCCCGGCGGTGATCGAGCATTTCGATGCCTGTCCCGACCCGAGGCTGTCCGCGATCCTGAGGGTCGTCTCGGAGCTCTACGAGAACGGGGACGTGGACGATGCGGTCGACGCGACGCTCGTCATGAGCGCGTTGGGCGACGATCCGGCTCGCGATCTCGTGGTACCTCTGGAGGAACGCGCGCGCACGGGAGAGACCTCCCGAATGGTGGCCGACGGCGCCGTGCGCTGCATCACGGAGATCTCCGCTTGGCGCCTCGTCGCCGAGCGCAAGCAAGTCCATTCACTCGCCAGCGACGAGAGTGCGAGCTCGCAAGCTCTGCTGGCGATCTGGAAAACACACCAGCAACGACTCAATGTTCCCGAAGCGGGAACTCGTGCTCACGGAACTCTGATTCCCAGAGGAAGCCATGTCGGAACGGATTGACGAGACTATCAAGCTCTTGGTCGACGAAGGACGCCGGAAGGGCTTCCTCTCCTATGCGGACATGAACCGGCTGATGGAGGATCAGTTCATTCCGCCCGACAACATGGACCAGGTCTTCATGGCCTTGGAGGACAACGGCGTCGAGGTCCTCGACGAAGGCGACACCGGATCCGAGTCCGGATTGCCCGTCAAGGGGACCGGGACGAGCCGGGCTTCGCTCATCGCACCCGAGCTGATTCGCGGCGTCATGCCGGAGAAGATCGACGATCCGGTGAGGATGTACCTCACCCAGATGGGGGAGATCCCGCTGCTCACGCGCGATCAGGAGATCTTCCTCGCGAAGACGATCGAGATCACGCGCAAGCGCTTCCGCAAGAAGTGCATGGGCAGCGGCCTGTGCATGGACGTCTCGCTCGCCACGCTCGAGGCGGTTCAGCGCGGTGAGTTGGCGTTCGACCGCACCCTCAAGGTGAATCCCAATCCGAAGCCCGACGACGATCCGAAGATCGTCGAGACGCTCGGGAAGCCCAATTTGGCGAAGCGCCTGCCCGTGAACATCGAGACGATCAAGCGTCTGATGGGGCGCATTCGCGAGGAGTACCGCCTGCTGCTCGATCCCAAGCTCAGCAAGGCGACGCGCTCCGAACAACTCCTCAAGGTCCAGCTCCTGCGCCGCAAGCTCGTGATCCTGATCGAGGAGTGCCACCTCCAGGTCAAGAAGGTCCGGCCGTACATCGAGCTGTTGGAGGAGACCTACCGCGAGATGCGCTCCATCGAGCGCAAGCTCGCGTCCATGAAGGGCAACGGCAAGCGCAACTCGACCCAGACGCGCGAGTTCGTCGAGCGGCTCCAAGAGCTCGAGCTCCTGGCTCTCGAGCCGGCGGGACGGCTCAAGCGACGCATCGATCAGATCAAGCTCCACCACGACGAGTACGAGGAGGCGAAGCGCGAACTCTCGAGCGGGAACCTGCGGCTCGTCGTCTCGATCGCGAAGAAGTACCGCAACCGCGGGCTCTCGTTCCTGGACCTGATCCAGGAGGGCAACACGGGCCTCATGAAGGCGGTGGAGAAGTACGAGTACCGGCGCGGCTACAAGTTCTCGACCTACGCGACGTGGTGGATCCGCCAAGCCATCACGCGCTCGATCGCGGACCAGGCCCGGACCATCCGCATCCCCGTCCACATGATCGAGACGATGAGCAAGCTGCGGAACGTCACGAAGAAGCTCATCCAAGCCAAGGACCGCGAGCCGTCCGTCGAGGAGGTCGCCGAGGCGACCGGGATCACGGTCGACGAGGCGAAGCGGGTGCTCAAGATCAGCAAGCACCCGATCAGCCTCGACCGTCCCATCGGCGAGTCCGACGACAGCTACTTCGGTGACTTCATCGAGGACGAGTCCGCCGAGAGCCCCGTGATGGCGGCCGGCCACGAGATGCTGAAGGAGCGCATCAACGACGTCCTTTCCACGCTCACCTTCCGCGAGCGCGAGATCATCAAGCTGCGCTACGGCATCGGTGACGGCTACACCTACACCCTGGAGGAAGTGGGCCGCATCTTCCGCGTGACCCGCGAGCGGGTGCGGCAGATCGAGGCCAAGGCCGTCCGGAAGCTGCGCCACCCGGTTCGCGCGCGCCAGCTCGCGAGCTTCCTCGACGGGTCGGTTCCCGACGAGAAGCTCGAGGCCGAGGCGTACGGTCCCCTGAACTGACGGTCTCCCTCGAGAGGCTCACGGTCCGCTCCCCGGGGGAAGCCGCCAGGCGGGGGGGCCCTCGTCGCCTCCACCCTTTTCTGCGACCCCGGGTCGTGGCTAGACTCTCCGGCTCGAATGGCGCTGGAACAGGAGAGCATGCACGAAGTACTGCGCGCACTGAGGGACATCCAGGATCTCGATCTCGAAATCTACAAGGTGCGGCGGGAGCTCGCCCGGCTGCCCGCGGAGCGGTCGCAAAGGCGCGGAGAGACCGATGCGCGCATCGTCCGCAGCGAAGACCAGGCAACGGAACTCGCGAAGCTCCGGGCAAAGATCAAGGAGATCGAGGATCACACGACCGTTCAGCGCCAGCGCATGCGCAAGGTCGAGAACGAGTCGAACAAGTCGCGCGGGGACGCGGCGCTCCTGGCCGCCTTCCAGCACGAACGCCAGGCGCTGCGTAGAGAGATCAGCGAGGCCGAGGAAGAAGGACTCCAGCTCCTCGAGAAGGCGGAGGAGCTCGCCAAGCAGCTCCAAACGCTGCGCGACGAGCTCGCTGCCGAGGAGGCGACGTTCTCGGAGTTCTCGGGAAACGTCGAGCGCGAGGTCGCCGGAGCGTCGAAGAGGCTCGCCCAGCTCGAGGAAGAGCGCAAGCGCCGCTTGGGAGCGAACGCCGATCCCCAGGTGTTGGCGATCTACGAGCGCCTCCTCTTCGCGCGTGAGGGGGTTGCCCTGGCCGCGCTGGAGGGACGCATATGCCAGGGCTGCTTCATGGAGGTCCCGGCCAACGTGTTCGTGAAGCTCTCGCGCGGTCGAGAGCTCATTCAGTGTCCGAGCTGCGACCGGATCCTGTACTTGCCCCAAGTCTGACGTTCACGCACCGTCGCGTGGCTCGCATCGGGACGCGGGGCGCACAGCGATCCCTGCCGGGTGCCGCGCCGGGTGAGCTCCAGGGTCAGCGCTTCGCGCACCCCGTTCTTGTCCAGGTTGCGCTCGGGCGCCAGGCGCTGCGCCCGGGGTGCGTCGGCAGTGAGGCGGTGCAGCACCTGTTCGGGCCCGAGCCGCTCGACGAAATCGGCGAGCCAATCGAGATAGGTGGTCTGGTCGAGGACCTCCACCCGCCCAGCGCGCCACTCCTTCTCGAGCTGCGTCCTGCGCAGGACCATCAGATCGTGAACCTTGACGCCTTCGACGCGCGCGCGGGCGAGAGTTTCGGCCGTGCGGCGCGCGCCCTCACGACCGTCCCCCGGCAGGCCGAGGATCGCGTGGCCGACGACCGAGAGGCCGGCAGCGCGAGATCGGCGCACCGCGTCTTCGAATTCCGCGACGGTGTGAAAGCGCCGGATCGCCTCGAGGACCTGGTCGGACGCGGCCTCGAGGCCGAGCTCGACCCATACCGCCACGCGTCGCGCGAGATGGCCGAGTTCCTCGATCGCCCAGTCGGGCAACGTGTCGGGCCGTGTCGCGATGCTCACGCACACCACGGGATCGCCCAGACGAGCCTCCACGACGGAGATCACCTCCCGAAGCCGCTCCTGCTCGACGTAGGTGTTCGAGTAGGACTGGAAGTACGCGATCACTCCGGAACCCGGGTCGCGGCGCGCCACTCGAGCGATCCCCGCCTCGAGCTGTTGCGCGAGTTCCTTCCCGCTGCGCAGCGCCCCCGTACCCGAACCCTCGACGTCGCAGTAGACGCAGCCCCCGAAGGCCTTCGATCCGTCCCGATTGGGACACGTGGAGCCGGCGTCGAGCGCCACGCGGTGTACGGGCCGAGCGAAGGTCTCGAGTAGCCACGGACGCAACGTTCGGAAGGGAGTGGCGACGCTCATGGACGGGTGGAGAGGATAGCAGTCGCCTCGCGTCCACGGCGCGGTCGCGCGTGACGTTCCAGCGCGGAGCTACACTTCTCCGCCGTGGACGTTCAGCCCATCGTCATCGGGACCGCTGGCCACATCGACCACGGGAAGTCGACGCTCGTTCGCGCGCTGACCGGCATCGATCCGGACCGGCTCAAGGAAGAGAAGGAGCGCGGCCTCACGATCGACCTCGGTTTTGCGCGCCTGCCCCTCGAGGATGGACGGCTCGTGGGCATCGTCGACGTCCCCGGGCACGAGCGCTTCATCCGGAACATGCTCGCTGGGGCCACGGGCATCGACATCGTGGTGCTGGTCATCGCAGCCGACGACGGCGTCATGCCGCAGACGCGCGAGCACTTGGCGATCATGGAGCTGCTCGGCGTCTCGCGCGGCTTCGTCGCCCTGACGAAGATCGATGCCGTCGAGGAGGACATGGTCGAGCTCGCGGCGGAAGAAGTGCGGGAGCTCTTGCAGGGAACCTTCCTGGCGCAGGCGCCAATCCTGCGCGTTTCCGCCGTCACGGGCGAAGGGCTTCCCGAACTGCGCGCGCTGCTCGTCGAGATGGCGGCGGCGTCCGACCCGCGACCCGCCGACGGCGTCTTCCGCATGCCCATCCAACGCGTTTTCACCGCGCGCGGATTCGGAACGGTGGTGACGGGAATACCCGTCGCGGGTCGGATCGGGATCGGCGACACGATCGAGATCGTGCCAGGCGGGCTGCGCGGGAGGGTGCGCGGGATCCAGGCCTACGGACTGGCGCTGGATGCGGCGCGAGCCGGTCACTCGACGGCGCTCAACGTCTCCGACGTTCCGCACGAGCGCGTGCGCCGTGGTTTCGTGGCCGCCTCGCCGAGCTTCTTCTCTCCGGTGCGCATGGTCGGGGCCCGGCTCGCCACGCTCCCGTCCAACACGCGCGCCGTCGAGAACCGCATGCCCGTGCGTTTCCACATCGGGACCGCAGACGTTTCAGGCGAGCTCGTCCTCTTGGACGAGGACGCGCTCGCGCCGGGCGAGACGGGCCTCGTGCAGATTCGCCTCGACGAGCCCGTCGTATGTGCTCCCGGCGATCCCTTCGTCTTGAGGTTGCTCTCTCCTGGAATCACCCTCGGCGGCGGGCGCGTTCTCGAAGAGAGCCGTTATCGGCTCAAGCGCTTCAAGGAGTTCGTGATCGACGAACTGCGGCGCCAGGAAACCGGTTTGGGCTCGCCCGTCGCGTTGCTCGAATCGATCCTTGCGCGTCGCGGCATGGAGTCCTTCTCCGCCGAAGACCTCACGACGGCGATCAAGCGCTCGAAGAGTGAAGTAGCAGCCTTCCTCGACGAGCTCGTCCGCGAGAAAAGGGTCGCATCGCCCGGCGCGTCCGGTCGCTTCCTGCACGTGGATCGGCTCGAGGAGGCGCTGTCGAAGGTGCGCGCCGCATTCGATGCGTGGTTCCTCGAGCACCCTCTGCGCACGCTCGTCGACGTCCGCGAGCTGCGCACGCTGACAGGTTTGGAGCCGGCGTTCCTGCAGGCCCTGCTCGAAGAGTTTCGGGACAGGGGTGAGGTCGAGATCCTCGCTGGTGGCCGCGTGCGGCAGCTCGGGAGATCGAGCGGACTCGGTGCGGAAGTGGAGGAGATCGCGAACGCCCTCGTAGTCTTGCTCGAAGCCGATCCCTTCCAGCCGCCCGGACGCGCGGAACTTCCCGCGGCTCTGGGCCGAACGCGCGCGGAGATCGATCCCGTGCTCGACCATCTGGTCGATACGGAGCGCGTGGTGCACGTCGGCGCCGATCTTTATTTTGCTTCATCGGCCATCGCGCGTGCTCGCGAGGCGCTGATCGAGTGCTTCGAGCGCCACGGCCACCTGGAGATCCCCGAGTTGCGCGACCGTCTCGCGACGACGCGCAAGTTCCTCATCCCGCTGCTCGAGTACTTCGACGCGCAGGGGGTGACGATCCGCCAGGGCGCGCATCGGGTGCTCAAACGTCGCTGAGACGTCCCCGAGGGCCGCTTCGGATCGGCTCCTCGGCAGCCACGAGGGCAACCGATCCCGGAAGGAGGATCGATCAGTCCTCGAACGAGCGTCGGCCACGGCTGCGCTTGATCTCGCCGTGCTGGCGCTTCTCGCTCAGCCTGCGCTGGCGCGAACCGTGCGTCGGTTTCGTCGCGACACGCCGGCGCTCCGGGCGCAGTCCTTCGCGCAGGATGGCCGCCAGCCTGTCGCGGGCGTCCTCGAGGTTGGTGAGCCGATCGCGATGCCTTCCGGCGTGGATCACGATCTTTCCGCTTGCCGTGAGTCTCGCGCCGAGCCTGCGGAGGAGCGTCGCCTTGCGGCGCTCGCCGAGGGAGCGACTGTTCGCCACCGAGAAGGAGAGGACCACTTTCGTCGCGACCTTGTTGACGTTCTGTCCGCCAGGCCCTCCGCCCCGCACCGCCTGGGCCGAGATTTCATCGGAGGGGATCACGAGGTTCGCGTTGATGCGCAAAGGCTCCACGAAGGAAAAGCTAGCGTCTCGCGTCGAGGAGTTCCCCACGAAGCTGCCTCGTTCGGTTCTCGCGTCTCTCGGCGAGGGGAATGGAACCGCTGGCTCCCGTCGCACGTCTCGCGTTCCGCCCGCCGTTTGCCGTGAACCATTCCACGTCCGCGAACTCTTCTCGTTGCCGATGGCTGGTTGCTGCGCTAGGGGGATGAGTCGCCGCGTATCTCAACGAGTAGGGATTAAGGCCTGCTCACGAGCTATGGGGCCTTTCCTTCTCTTATCCGGGCCCGTTCCCAAGCTTATTCATATGCGGACCTGTGATCGATGCTCCAGGCCGACCTAGGCCCAAAGCCCTCGCGATCTTCGCAGGGACCGTTCGTTCCGAACTCCCGGGTTGAGCGGATCGACAACGAGGCACGCGGTGCGGGGCGTATCCGCGCGCGTGTTGGGCCTCGCCGGCCCTTGAAACCCCCATTACGTAAGAATTCGGCAGTCCCCCAGCCTTGCCGAAGTTGAGGTCAAGCCGCATGATTCGAAGTACCGAGAACCTCGCCGGGGGGCCCTCTGGGCCCAGGGAAGTCTCGCACCTCAGGAGTTGCACCATGGCCGATTTCCGTGCTCGGCACGCCGGCGTCTTCGTTTCCATCTTCTTGTTCTTGGGTTCCAGCACAGCGGCATGGGGGATGCCGCAGGACGATTCAGAACCGCTCTCGGAGTTCTTCGATTCCATCGGGGTCCTCGAAGCTTCATCGAGTGTTCCTTCGTGGGTAGCCATCGAGGGGGACTTCGATGTCGACGACCCGGACGAGGCCGCGGACGATGAAGCATCCTTCATCAGTGTTGCGTCTCATGCCTCGCCGTCGGGCGCGTATGCCTGGCTCGAACTCGCCAAAGGATCGGGTGCGGGTTCGCCCGTGCTCTCCGCCAAGGGCTCCATGCACCCTGGCGGGTCGGTCCAGTTCACCGTCACGGCGCAACAAGGTCAGCTGTGCATGCTGGTGTTCGGCACCAACGCACTGCTCCCGGGCACCTCCTTCGCTGGAGCCAAGCTGGTGCTCGCCAATACCGCTGTGACGATTGCCATGCCGCTCAGTCCTCTCGGCAAGGCGACTCGCTCCTTCAAGATCGTCGACGCGTCGCCCACCGCCTATGTGCAGGCGATCACCATCGACGCGGCCGGTCACCTCGAGATCTCGAACGCTCTGGGTGCGAATCGGGGCCACCAATGGGTCGTTGATCCCACTCCGATCTCCTGGTCGCCGCGCAACGGACACGGCATGGGCGTCCTGGGCAACTTGGCATTCCTCGTGGGAGGTCGTCCGTCCACCCTCGCCACCAACGACGTCCATCGCTTCGACGGCGTCAAGTGGGTCCAGCTGTTGCCGAACGACCCGAACACGACGTCGCGCTTCTCGCCGCGCTCGGACGCCGCGGTAGCCCAGCACGGGGGTCGTCTGTGGGTCGGACTCGGCTCGACGAACTCGGGTTACGCGACGGACTTGTGGTCGTCGTCCGATGGCAGCTCTTGGACGCTCGAGAGTGGGAATCTCTTGGCTGAGGGTGGGCCGGGCCCGCGCAAGAACGCGCGCGCGATCTCCTTCGGCGGGAAGCTCTACGTACTCGGCGGTTACTACAAGGTCAGTTCGACCCAGAAGCCGACCACCTTCTACTCGAACGAAGTCTGGGCCTACGACTCGGGCCAGGACACTTGGACGCGGACCGTGGCTCCGTGGCAGGGCCGAGAGGATCACGCCGTCGCGGTCCACGGGGGCAGGTTGTACGTCATCGGCGGGAGTGCGGTGGCCGACGACTCGGTGCCGTACACCTTCGTGCGTTTCAACGACGTCTGGTCGACTGCGAACGGTTCGACTTGGAAGCTCGAGACTGCCGCGGCCGCGTTCCTGCCCATGATCGAGCACTCGGCGGAGTCCTTCATGGGCGAGCTCCAACTCTTCGGCGGCTACCAGAACACGTTCAACTACCAGTGGCGCTCGTCCACGGGCTCGAGTTGGACGGTTCCGCTCGAGTTGGGAGGTCCCGGATACAGCTTCGGGAACCAACCGGTGGCTTCCGCCGCCAAGGATGCCATGCCCGACATCGTCCGATACGACGCGGTCAGCATCGTCTTCAAAAGCCGCTTGTGGTCGATCGGCGGGTTCAGCGTCAGCCAGCCCTACAACCATGTCGTGTACAGCGACTGACCGAAGCGCTGCGGAGATTCCCTCGCTGAGGGGGAATCTCCGCGTGACCGCTGGGGACGAAACCCGGCGACGAAGTCTGGCTCAGTCGATCTTGCCGTAGCGACGTGCTGCGGGCACCTGCACGACTCGGTCTTCTTCGGCGATCCACGCCGTGAGGGTTCCGCCCCACACGCAGCCCGTGTCGAGGCCTCGCAGGCCAGGCCGTTCGACGAGCCCCTGTAGGGACCAGTGGCCGAAGACGATCGTCCGCTCGCTCGCCTCGAGGAAAGTGAACCACGGGGCGTAAGGAGCCCCCGGCGACGGATCGTTCGAGGGGGGTCGATTCCCTTCACGGGAGCAGTAGCGCACGCGCGTGGCGAAGTCCGTGTCTTCGTCGGGCTCGAGCGGGTCCTTGCCCGCGAGTACCGCGGCCGGATCTCCCCAGTCCGCCTTCACTCCGGCGTGCACGAGCAAGACGCCATCCTCGTTCCTTGCGAACGGTTGGCTACCGAGCCACGCGAGCAGCGGGCCCCGATCGTCCGCGGCGAGTACGTCGCCGAACGTGTCGTCCGCGCGCAACTCGCGGCGTCCCGCGGCGACACGCAGTAGGTGCAGGTCGTGGTTGCCGAGCACGGATCGGGCGCCCAAGCTCGAGAGCAGGCGCAAAGTCCCCAAGGAGTCCGGCCCGCGGTTCACGAGGTCCCCGACCAGCAGCAACTCGTCCGAGGCGGGATCGAAGCGAAGTCTGTCCAGGAGGCGCTCGAGTTCCTCGCTACACCCCTGGATGTCGCCGATATAAGCGTGACGCTTCGACACCGAGGCGAGTATAGCCGTCGAGTGGACGGGTTCCGGGACTCCCAGCACAATCCTCGTCCGATGGCCACGTCGTCCAACGAATTCCGAGCGCCCGGTATCGTCGCCATCGCGCTGATCGTCGCAGCCGGACTCGGCGCGGGAGCGGGCGTCTACCGCTTCGAGCAGCCGCGCGTGCAGGCGGAGGTAGCGCGCCGGCTCGCCGACGCCCCGCGAACCCCGGAGGGCAGGCTACGCGCTTGGCTCGAGTTCGGTGCACCATCGATCCATCAGCGGCTCGTCACGGCGCGCGTCTCGTGGAGTCAGCCTTGGCTCGTGACCCACACCGTGCGATCGGAAGTGGAGAGCGAGCCGCCCTCCGTGTACGGGCTCGATCTCACCGGCATCGGTGTGGATGTGTCCGAGCTGGAAGGCATGCGCGTCGTCGTCCGCCTGCCCCTGCCCGGACGCCTCGGAAAGACGTTTCTCGCGGGTCGCAACGCCTTCGGCGTCCCGAGCTACACGGCCGAGTCGGAGGCGCCCGACACCGCGGTTGCCCTCGCGGCCAAAGTGGAATGGCTGCTCGCCGACCTCGAGACCGCCCTGAGGAAGGACATCGAAGGTGCGAGCATCGAGGTCGTCGTGGATCCGAGTCTCAGGGATGCTTCGGTCACGCGTTGATCGTCCCGGACGCGCCGAAGCGCTGGAGCCGGAGACCCCCGACCGTATGCTTCTCGATCGAGGCCCGATGGTGAGGGATCTATCGTCTGGGCATCCCGCCCTGTCTCGTGCTGCGCGCTCCGGGGGGCCCCCGTGAGAGCGCGCGAGCACTTCAGCAGCTTCGCGAACGCGTTCTTCGTGGTGGTCCTCGCGCTCGCGGCCATCGAGATCGTCCTCGTTCGCATGGCCCACCCGAACCAGCCGACGGAGGCCGTGTCCTTTCTTCACGTCGTCTTCCTCTGGGGGGGGCTGGCGCTCTTCGCTCTCGTTCCCACGCTCCTCCTCGGGCTCCGAAGGAGAGCGGCCGCTCCCGCGGGGAGCGGGCTCGGGCCGGCGTTCCTGCTCGTCTTCTTCGCGGTTGCACCGGTGCTCGCGCACCACATGCTCGATCGCCACACGAGCATCGGACAGAACGTGCGAGCGCTGTGGACGTGGCGACCATGGCTCGAGCTCGCTGTTGCGATCGCCGCTCTGGGGCTCGGGCTCTCGGTTGCGGCGCGCCTGTGCCGACGGATCCGGAGGAAGCCCGTGGGGATCGCGGTCGCCGCCATCTCGATAGCCGCCGGAGCTTTCCTTCCGCCGACCGAGTCTCGACCCGACCCGCCGTCATCGGTCGATCCGGAGCTCGCCGCGAAGCCCAACGTTCTCCTGCTCGTGTGGGACACGACCCGCGCAGGTCATCTCGCTCCCTACGGGTACGACCGAGACACTACGCCACACCTCGCGCGTTTCGCCGAGGAGTCGATCGTGTTCGAGGAAGCACGCTCCGCCTCGATCTTCACCTTCACGTCGCACTTGTCGATGCTGACGGGGAAGTACCCGGCCGCGACAGGCGCGCGCATGATCTCGCGTATGCAGCTCGATCCCAAGCTGTGCGAGTCCGTCGCGACCCTCTTCAGCGACGCGGGCTATCGCACCGGAGCCTTCGTCGGGACCTGGGTTCTGCACGCGATGACCGGGATCCGACGCGGGTTCGAGGTGTACGACGACCGAGTCGATCCTGCCGTCGGCTCGACCTATGCGTGGAACATGGTGCACGACGTACAGGCCGTGCTCGCGGACAAGCTCGGCGTCCTGAAGGGGAACGGACAACCGCACTGGTTCCAAGACTTCCAGCGGCCTGCGAGCGAAGTCTTGAGCTCGGCGCTTGCATGGATCGGAGAGGAGGACCCGCGACCGTGGTTCTGCATGGTCAACCTGTACGACGTCCATTGGCCCTACGTTCCCGGAACCGAGTCGCGCGAACGCTGGGTGCGCCCCTATGCGGGACCGATGGACGGATACCTCTTCCGCAGCAACAACTATCCGCGCGGGTACGTGCCGACCCCCGAGGACGGTCGCCACGTGAGCGAGCTCTACGACGCCGAGATGTGGCAACTCGACGCCGAGGTCGACCGCTTCCTGTCCGCGCTCGACCTCGCGCGCTCGAACACGGCCGTCGTCCTGACGTCGGATCACGGTGAAGCGTTCGGGGAGGGAGGCCGCTTCGAGCACGACGACATCCTCGAGCCGCAGGTCCGAGTGCCGTTGCTCGTGAGACTTCCCGGACCCGATCCAGAGACCGGCCGGCGCTCGCTGCGCGCCTCCGGCGTCGACATCGCCCCGACCCTCTTGAGCTTGGCGGGGCTGGAGCTCCCAGAGGACCTGCACGGTGTCGATCTCCTTTCCGCCAACGGGGAGGCCGACCGCGAGATCCTCGTGGAGGACCGCGACCACGAGGAACTCGACGACGTGCGCATCGCCCTGTACTCGGGGACCTGGAAGCTCGTCCGCTTGGGGGTGGGGGACTCCGCGACGTTCCATCTGTACGACCTCGCGACCGATCCGGTCGGGGTGCTGGACGTGGCCAAAGACCACACGCAGCGCACGCTCGAGCTCGCACGGCGGCTCGAGGAGCTGCGGGCTCCCTGGGCCGACCTCGACCTCTCGATCGAGCCCGCCGGAGGAGCGGCCAACGAGGACGCCCTGGGAGGCCTCGGTTACCTGGGAGAGGATCGGGAGAGCGTTCGCTCCGAGCGCCGCTGAGCGCAGCCCGAGTGGCTCCCCGGGCCCATTTCCGCCCCGACGCTTGTCCGCTGCGCGCCGCGCGGTTACAAGCTTTGGCCCCTTCGAGGCGAAGGGCTCCCCGTCATGGCCAAGCACAAGATCAAGTCCGGCGGTCCTACCCGAGGTCGAAAGCGCGTGCGCAAGATCGGGATGGGGTCGGGCAAGTTCCTGACCCAGCGTGCGCGCGAGCGCAGGCGCGACCATCGGCGCGGCTGAGGTTTTTCTCCGCGCCGTCCGCCGCTCGTGATCGAGCGGGTCGCAGCGTTTTCGAGCAGGAAGTGGAGGGGGTCGGTCGAGGGTCGAGGCTCCTTGCCGAAGCCTCGGGACGGAGGAAGTCTCCTCGTTTCCCTCCGTCCGTGTCCGTCCGATTCGTCCAGAGGACGATCCCCTCTTCCGACCCCCTCCGGTGCGCTGCGGACCCCGGTGGGCTTAGAAGACTCCGCCGAGGAACAGGGCCGCGCGCAAGGCGCTGAGACCGATGAGGACCTCCAGCGCGCGGCACAATAGGTGAGCAGCCAACCTGAGCAACATCTCGATTTCCTTGCTTCGTGTCTTCGAGGAGCGCAGGGGAATCCGGGCGGAGTGGCTCGGGGGGGTGCAAGAATCCAGGACTGTGCGCGCGCTGCGCGTAAGTCGAGAACCCGACGTCGCTTCGGCCGGGCCCGAGGCCCACCGCGCGCTCGCGGGAGCGGACTGCCGGCACTTCGCGCCGCAGGGCGCCGGATCGAGCCGACTCCGTCCTCAAGCCGGCGACGCGGGTGACGCTTGCCAGGTCCCGAAGGCGAGCCCGCCCCCGTCGACCACGGTCACGATGTCCTCGATGCGCACCCCGAACCGGCCGTAGAGGTAGATCCCCGGCTCGTCGCTGAAGGTCATCCCGGGCTGGAGCAAGAGGTCGTTGCCGGAATCGAGGTAGGGCTCTTCGTGTCCCTCGAGTCCGATTCCGTGGCCCAAGCGGTGCGTGAAGTGCTCGTAGCCCGACCCGAAGCCGGCGTTGGCGATGGTGGTGCGCGCGACGCGGTCGATCTCTCCGCAGCGCACGCCAGGACGCAGCGCATCGAACGCCCGCTTCTGTGCGTCGCGCACGACGTTCCAGACACGAACCACTTCGCCCGAGGGTTCGCCTCCGAAGACCCAAGTGCGCGTGATGTCGCTCTGGTAGCCGTGGAAAGATCCGCCCGTGTCGACGAGCACGACGTCACCGCGACGAAGCGGCGCCTCTTGCGCTCGTCCATGGGGAAAGGCGGCAGCGGGTCCGACGAGCGCGAGCGTCCACACACGCGAGAGCCCCAGCCGTTCCTGAGCGCCCCGTACGAGCGCCGCGATCTCCGCCGCCGTCATCCCCTCGCGTAGTACTCGGCTCGCGGCGACGATGGCCTGCTGGGTGAGCTCGTTCGCGCGGCGCAAGAGCGCGATCTCGTGCGCGTCCTTCCGCCCGCGCAACTCGCGCACGACGACCTCGCCCGAGCGAATGGAGCCGCGGCCGAAGGCCGATGCCAAGCGATCCGCCACGAAGAAGCGGCAACGCGGTTCGATGGCGATGCTCGCCACTCCGCGCTCGCGCAAGGCCGCTGCGAGTGGGCGCGTAGCGTACTCGTGCTCGTTCCAAGTCGCGATCTCGCCGCCCGGGCCCCCGATGGCGAGTTCGGCCTTGGGCCGCTCGAACGCGGGACAGATCCAGAAGTGCGATCCGTCGGCGAGTGCCACCAGCGCGAACAAGCGCTCGGAGAGACCCCACTTGACGCCCGTCAGGTAGTCGAGCGTCGCACCCGGCTCGACGAGCAGCGCGTCGGTGCCCTCGTTCGCGAGGAGCCCGGCGAGTCGGGCACGGCGCAGGGATCGTTCGGTCTCGGAGATCGGTATGCCCGTGTGGCCCTGATCGGACAGCTCGGCCGAGAACTCGTCGCTCTCGTCCCCCTCCGGGACGAGAGCGTGCGTCGTCGGGACTCGACAGCCCGCCGCAGCCGACAGTCCGACGAGCCCCGCACCGAGAACCGCGCGGCGGTGGGGAAGTGAGTTCATGGACTCCGGGAAGGTTAGTCGCTGATCCGAGCGGGGAGAAGCGGCCGAGGGGCCGGGGAGGACGCTGGTCGCAGTTTCAGCCCGTCCCTTCGAGCACCCGATAGTTGCCCGCATGATGGATCTGGACCCCGAGCGACCGGACTCGCCCGAGCGCCCGTGGCGCAGACGCGGTCGCGTCATCCTGACCGAAGGTCTGCGCGCCCTGGTCGCGGTCTTCCTGCTCTACTGCGTGCTCTTCAATCTGTCCGTCGTGCGCGGGAGCTCGATGGCGCCAGGCATCCAGGACGGCGATCGGATCCTGGTCGAGCCCTGGAGCTACACCGTCGAAGACGTCGAGCGCGGGGACGTGATCGTGATGCGCTATCCCCTCGATCCGAGCGTCGACTACATCAAGCGCGTGATCGGTCTGCCGGGCGACGAAGTCTTCGTGTGCAACGGCATGGTGTGGGTCGACGGCGAGCTCCTGCCCGAGCCGTACGTCGAGTTCTCCGGTATCGAGTCGCCGATGCTCTTCACCGTGCGCGACGAGCACTTCTTCGTGCTTGGCGACAACCGTCCGCGCTCGTCCGACAGCCGTGAGTTCGGCCTCGTTCCGGCCGCGTACGTGCGAGGCCGCGTCGATCTACGGTTGTGGCCCCTGAGTCGTATCGGTCTCGTGCGCTAGCGGAGTGGGCCCGTCAGCCGAGGGACGGACTTCGGGGCCGCGCGATCACCGTTGCGAGCTCGCCGATGCCCTCGATCGCGCAGACCACCGTGTCGCCGTCGGAGAGCGGTGAGACGCCTGCCGGCGTCCCCATGAGCACGATGTCGCCCGCGCGCAAGGTCAGATGGCGCGAGAGGTGCGCGAGGGCCTCCGGTACGCTCACCACGAAGTCGCGCGTGCGCGCCTCCTGGCGCAGCTCGCCGTTCACGCGCGCCGTGATGGCAAGGTCCGAGACGTCGAGGTAATCGCGAGGCACGAAGCAGGGACCGAGCGGGCAGGCGCCGTCCATGTTCTTGGCGGCGAACCACGGGTGCCCGCGCTGCCTGAGCTCACCCTGCAGCGTGCGCGCCGTCAGGTCGTTCGCCACCGCGTATCCGGCGACGTGCTCGTACGCGCGCGAGGCGACGATGTCCTTGCCTGGCTTGCCGATGACCACCGCGAGCTCGGCTTCGTGGTCGAAACGGCCGCCGTACCACGCGGGCACGGTCAGCGTCGCGCCGTGGGGGAGGAGCGTCTCGGGCAGCTTTCCGAAGAAGAGCGGCGTCTCGGGCACGGCTTCCCCGAACTCGGCTGCGTGCTCGCGGAAGTTCTTCCCGAGCGCGAGGATCTTGCCGACGAGCGCCTGCTCGATGGGGACGTCGAGCTCGCGGTCGAGGCCTTCGTAGAGCGCCCTCGTTTCGCGCAGCTCGTCGCTCGCGAGAAGCCCTTCGAGCGAACCGCGTTCGAAGAAACCGATGCTCGCGAGTTCGATCACCGTTCCGGGCCACTTGCTCTCGGCGAGGTAGCCGGAGAGGTCGAGGAACCGTCCGTCGTGCTCCAAGACGAGCTCACGCTCGCCAGCGTCCGGGATCGAACTCGAAGGGGATGGGGCAGCCGGGGCCGCGCGCGATCGCGTGGGCCGGGCGAGCGTGTACACGCGAACTTGGGTGGGCAGCGACGTCACTCCCCTCGTTCACTCGTCCGCGGCGTCGTCTGCGCCGCGCTCGAGCGTGTCGATGAGCGTGAGCATGGCATAAGCCGTCGCCAGCACCGGATTGCCCTCCCACCAGCGGGCGCTGTTCTCGTTCACCCACGAACCGTCGGGGCGTTGCATCGCGATCAACCGTCCAGCGAGCTCCGCGCGCCAGTCGTGTCCGATCCCGGCCGCGTCCTCGACGCGTTCCTCGCCGTACAACGCGAGCGCGCGCGCCATGGTCGCGAAGTAGTAGAAGAGACCCTGATAGGGCGCGTTCGGATCGCCCAAGGCCTCGAACCCCGGGTTCACGTCCAGCGTGTAGTTCGCGCGGAGCCATTTCCAGGCTGCTTCGACGCGGGGGTCTTCCTTGGACAGTCCGGCGAAGAGGTAGCCCTTCAAGAGCGCGTAGGTCATCGAGCCATAGGAGCGCGGCACGCGCGTGCCGTCCGAGAGGGTGACGAAGCCCGCCTTCGAATCGCCGGGAGCGTACACGCCGCCACCGTCGTTGCCGCTCGTCACCACGTCGCCTTCCGCCTCGAGCGCGATGTCGTTCGACTCGGAGCGGTTCTGCGAGCGCTCGAGGAAGCGCAGCGCCTTGCGGAACGTGTCGTCTCCGGCCGCGCTCCCCGTCGCGGCAAGGGCTTCCAGCGCCATTTGCAGGTTCGAGAGATCCGGGCGCTCGTCGCCCCCGTAGCCCACACCGCCGTAGTAGTGGTGGCTCGGGTCGTAGCCCTCGCCCTCGTCGGCCTGCAGTTCCACGAGGAAGGCGCGTGCGCGTGCGATGGGCCCCGCGTCCTTCGGATTACCCGAGCGCGAGAGTGCGAGGATCGCTGCGGAGGTCACGTAGTTCGCGAGCTGTCCCTCGTGGATCGAGCCGTCCTCCTTCTGCAGCGAACGCAGCCACGCGAGCCCGGCCTCCGTCACGGTGCGCTCGGCCTCGGAGGGGTCCGTGAAAGGCTGCGCTGCGAGCAGAGCCCCCAGCACCATGGCCGTGATCCCCGCGTCTTCACGCCCCAGAGCGCCGAACCGACCGTTCTTCGTGCTCGCCGTCAAGAATGCCGCGCCGCGCTGGAGTGCGGTTTCGACGCGCGCGCGATCCGCGGGAGCGATCGACGGGAGCGAATGGGCCTGCGCGGCATCGGAGCTCGTCGGCGCGGCCTTCTCCGCCTGGCGCAGCGCGCGGTAGGCGTCCGAGAGCTCGAGGATCGCGCGCGCCGTGCGCGCAACGCTCGGTCCGGGCGTCAAGAAGCCGTCGGGCCACGAGCCGTCGGGCGAGCGCTCCGCGAGTAGCTGCCGCGCCGCAGTCGCGGCGGCCTCGACCGAGGGAAAGGTGCCGCGGCGATAGTAGCTGAGGAAGGCCTCGGAGCGCGGCCCGAGATAGGCGACCGCGCGGGCGTGCACCCCGCCTTCGGGAGTCTCGCCGAGTTCCTCGAAGCACGCGACCACGAGCGCCGTGTTGGAGTCGACGCCCTCGCGCTGGATCTCACCGCTCGGAAAGGCGCCGTCCGCGCGCTGCAAGCCAGCGAGGTGCTCGAGGGCACGCGCGATGAAGGGTCCGTCGGCGCGCCGGTAGGCCCGCGGGCAGCGCGCGAAGGCGAGCAGCGCGCTCGCCGTGTCGCCGGCGCTGCCGTCGCCATAGGCGCCCTTCTCGAGATCCTGGGATTGGCGCAGCCAGCGGACCGAGCGATCGATCTCGTCCGCGAGTCCCTGAGCCGAAAGGGCGGGCTCCTGAATGGGCGCCGACGCAGTCAGGAGGAGGATCGAGGCGAAGAGGGGAGCGAAGAGCATGGTCGTCTCTCTGTAGGTCCGCCGCTCGCTGCGCGAGCGCGAGAACGCTGCCGCGGCGCCCGCGGCACGACACCCGAACGCGAGATCCTAGGCTGCGGTTCGATCTCGGTCGACTGGCGTTCCAGGCGGGGCGGGCTAGGCTCTTTCGGTTCATGGACGGGCTCAACCTCAGCGCGCCGCGCCCGCGGCGCACGACCGCGATCTTCGCGAAGAAGCCGGTGCCCGGCATGGTGAAGACCCGGCTCTGCCCGCCCTTGCGCGCTGCGGGAGCCGCGCGCCTCGCCGAGGCGATGCTCGGCGACGTGGTCGAGCGGTTCGCGCCGGCCCTGGCCTTCCACACGGCTCTCTACTACGCGCCCGAAGGGTCCCGGAGCTGGTTCTCGAGCTCCTTCCCCGCCCTGGGTGACCTGCGCCCCCAGGTCGGCTCCGATCTCGCTCGACGCCTGGAGCACTTCTTCCGTGAAGAGTTGCTCGGGACGGTCGACTCTACGGCGGTCGCCATCGGCAGCGACGCTCCACTGGTGACGGTAGATGCGATCGTGCGAGCCCACGATCGACTCGGAGCGGGCGCCGACGTGGTGCTCGGCCCCGACTCGGGTGGGGGCTACTACCTGATCGGGATGCGCGAGGCCCACACGGAACTCTTCCGCGACGTCCCCATGTCCACCGAGGTCGTGCTCGAACGCACGCTCGAGAACGCGCGCCGGATCGGCCTGTCCGTCGCGGTCCTCGATCCTTGCTACGACGTCGACGTCGAGCTCGACCTCGAGCGCTTGCGCGCGGATCTCGCGCTGCTCGATCCCGGCGATCCGCGCTTTCCGCGGCGAACCGCGGCCTGCCTGGAGACGCTCTCGGAGGCTCGGGCGTGACGGGACCTTCGGCCGAGCCGCGGTTCGTCCCCTTCGCTGGCGAGCGACGCTCTCCCGCGGAGATGCTGCAGCGTGCGCGCGTGTTCCGCGAGGAGATCGAGCTGCGTCGCAGCGTGCGCTCCTTCGCTCCGGATCCGGTGCCCATCGACGTGCTGGACGAGTGCATCCGCGCCGCCGGTTCGGCGCCCTCCGGTGCGCACCGGCAGCCGTGGACCTTCGTCGTCGTCACGGATCCGGCGACGAAGCATGCGATCCGAGTCGCGGCGGAAGAGGAGGAGCGCGCGACCTACTCCGAGCGTATGACCGCCGAATGGCGCGAGGCGCTCCAGCCGCTCGGGACGGGTCCGGAGAAGCCGTTCTTGGAGGTCGCGCCGGCACTGATCGCCGTCTTCCGCCAAGCCTTTGGAGTGGATGCGAACGGGCAGCGCCGTACGAACTACTACACGCAGGAGTCGGTGGGGATCGCCGTGGGCTTCCTGCTCGCTGCCCTGCACGCGGCCGGCCTCGCGACGTTGACCCACACGCCGAGTCCCATGGGGTTCCTGGCGCGTATCCTCGGTCGGCCGGAGAACGAGCGCGCCTTTGTGTTGATCCCCGTGGGACGAGCTTCGGACGGGTGTCTCGTCCCCGACCTCGTCCGGAAGACCCTGGACGAGATCCGCGTGTTGCGCTGACCTCCGCGGCGCGGGGCAGCGGGTCGAGAGCTCAGCGGACACCCAGGACACGTCGACTCGCCGAAGCGAGCGCGACGTGCAGCGCGTGACGCGCCGCGCGCTCCGTTGCACCGGGCGGTCCCAGGCGTCGTGCGGCGATCTCGAGCTTCCAGCGGCACCGAGCTCGCCAGTCCTCGTCCTCGAAGCCACGAATCACGGCGGCGGCCACGCGCTCGATCGGGCCTTCGCCGGCGAAGCAGAACTCCGGGTAGACCTCGCTTCCGGCCAGGAGGTTCACGGAGGCGAACCAAGGGGACGTGAGGAAGTGTCGCTGGAGCCATTCCTGGCGCGCATTGGCGAGACGGTAGACGACGACGGCGGGCAGACGGTGGTGGAGCAGGTCGAGGAGCACCGTGCCGGAGACGGAGAGCGCCGCCTTCGAGCGCGCCAGCCAAGGATGGAGTTCCTCCTCGACGCGGACCCAACTCTCCGCGCTCTTCCTGCGCACGATCTCGCCCGCTAGCCGCGCGACGGCGGACTCCTTCTGCGGGATCACGACCTCGAGGCCCGGCGCCTTTGCACGAGCGCGGGAGAGCGCGTCCAACATCCACGGCAGGTTGCGCTCGACCACGTGTCGGCGGCTTCCGGGCAGGAGCGCCAGCAGGTTGGAGTCGACGGGGCCGCGATCGGGCCGGACGCTGCGAAGCGCGTCGAGCAAAGGGTGGCCCACGTATTCGCAGCGCACTCCGTTGCGCGCGAACCACGGGGCTTCGAAGGGCAGGATGCACAGCGCGAGGTCGACGGCACGCCGGTAGGAGTCGACGCGCCAGGGCGCCCAACCCCAGTACTGCGGCGTCACGAAGTGCACGACGGGAACGCCGTGGGCCTTCGCCGCGCGCGCGAGCGGCACGTGCAGCGCGGGCGAGTCGACGGGGAGGAAGAGGTCGGGCCGCTCGACTTCGACGTGGCGCGTGGCATCTCGGAACAGTCGGACATAGGTCGGCAGCGCCGAAAGCACGTCGAAACCCATCGCCGAGCGCGAGACGGGATCGCCGATGATCTCGACTCCTCCGGCGGCGAGCGCCGGCCCGCCCAGCGCCGTGAAGCGCGGCGGCGGAGCCCCGCATTCCGCGGCGGCTGCACGCAGCGCGGAGACCAGGTTCTGCGCGTGGATCTCACCCGAGACCTCGGCGCAGGAGAGGAACACGTGCAGGGGCCGACCGGGCCAGTCCGTCCCCGGCGGCAGCGCGGGGGCCTCCACCGGTCGCACCGAGTGCTCGAGGTCTGCGCGCGCTTCGCGCTCGAGGCGGTCCGAACGAAGGAGATAGGCGGCAGCTCGAGCGGGAACGAGCGCGAGGCCGAGTCCGGAGCGAGCGATCTCGAGCGCGACGCGCGTGGGTGTCGAGCTCATGCCCTCGAGGCCGCTTCGCGATCCTGCACGGGCTTCCGACGGGGAGAGTCGATCATCGAGTCCATTGGACACGTCGCATCTCCGAGAGTCCATGCGAGCTTCCAGGTCGAAGCGTGACGGTGTCGCGGCCCCGGGGCGCTATCGGCGCACCGTCCCAGTTCTCGTGGGAACCAGCAGGCCGAGACTACAATCCGCGGATGCTCCGGCTGCTCGGATTCTTCGGGCTGACGTTCGTCCTCTTCCTCGTGCTCACGAGGCTTCCTTTCGTCGGCCGTTTGGCGGGCGGTGCTCCGCTGCTCGGATTCTTCGCCGCGGCGGCGCTCGTTAGCTTCGCGCTCACGAAGTGGGGCGAGGCGGCCCTCGGCATGCGGCGCGCGCGCGCCCTCGTTCGTGAACTCGGGGCGGTCGACACGCCCTACAACAAGGGCAAGCTGGGGTCGCTCTTCCTCGTGCAGGGTCGTTTCGCGCGCGCGGTGCCGCTCTTCGAAGAAGCGTGCGCGGGCGAGCCCCGATCCGCGGAGTGGCATTTCAAGCGCGGGCGAGCGCTCCTCGGTGCTCGACGTCCGGCCGACGCCGTCCTGGCCTTCGAGCGCGCCCGCGAGCTGGACGAAGAGCACCCCAAAGGGGGCGCTGCGATGCGACTCGCGGAGGCGCGGCTCGCGAGTGGGGATACGCAAGGGTCGCTCGAGGCCCTCGACCGCGTGGAAAGGAACCACGGCGAGAGCCCGGAGAGCGCCTACCGCCGAGGAAGAGCCCTGCGCGCCCTGGGTCGCAAGGACGAGGCGCAGCGCTCCTTCGCGCGCGTCGCGGAGCTCGCGGGGGAGTCCGTGGGCTATCAGAAGCGCACGGCTACCCGCTGGACCGCGCGGGCGGTGTTGGCGCGGCTCTTCTGACGCTGCGTACCTGGGGGAGGTGCGCTACGGAACCCGCCGCTGGAACGCCACGAACGCCGCCAGAGTGCACAGGGCCGACACGCCGAGCAGACCTCCGCAGATCTCCCAGTCGAGACTGCGGCGCGCGAAGAGATCCACGAACAGGCGCGGGTCGACGAAGCGCACGACCGACCAGTGCGTGAATTCCATGACGAAGTACGTCGCCAGCTCGAACGCGCCGAAGAAGAGCATTCCGAGGGCGATCCGAATCGGCTGATTTCCGAGCGTCGAGAGCAGGAAGGTCACCGAGTACACGGCGAGCAACATGCACGACTGGTGCGCGGCGCCCAGCATGAGCGGCTCGAGCTCGATCGTCTCGTCCAGACGTTGGAGCAGGTAGGGAATCGTCCAGGTCGTGAGGAACACGGGAGCGACGACTGCGACGGCCCCTGCCAGCCACCGTTCGAGTGCGATGCGCAGGCGAGATTGAGGTCGCGCGAGCAGGATCTCCAGCGTCCCTCTGTGCGCCTCGCCGGCCACGGCGTTGACCGCGAACAGCACTGCGGCAGCCGTGCCGAGCAGGTTGCAGTCCTTGAAGAAGTGCTGAAACACGATGTAACCAGGCAGCTCGCCCTCCTTGAGGACGCCGAGCAAGCCGCGCAGGACCTTGAGCTGGGTCAAGAGCCGGACGGCGCCGATGTTGGCCTCGAAGTCGGGCCAGAACGTGATCGCCGCAACGAGCATCGCCTCCAGGACGACGAAGTACGCAACGGTGACGATCAGGAGGCTTCGCGCTGCTCGCGGGATCACACGCCCTCCACGCCGTAGAGGTCGCGGTAGAGATCCCGGAGCGACGGCTCGCCGTAGGAGACGCTTTCCGGAGTCGGCAGGTCCGTGCTGCGCGCCAGCGCGTCGAAGAACGGCCGCGGGTCGTCCTCGGCGAGCACGACTGCGAAGGATCCGTTTCGCCGGTGGACCTCACCGATCGCGAGGCGGCGCAACGCCGACTCGATCGCCTCGACGGGATGGTCGTCGTCGAAGGTGATGCGAACGAGTCTGCGGGCTCTCCGACGCAGATCCTCGGATAACTCGTCGGCGACGAGGTTTCCCTCGCTCAAGAAGACGAGTCGCGTGCATGCGCGGTCGACCTCCGCCAAGTGGTGCGAGGAGAGGAGGATGGTCGTGCCGCAGGCGGCGTCCTCGGCCAGGATCTCCAACACCTCGCGGCGTTTCGACGGGTCGAGGCCCTCCGTCGGCTCGTCCAGGATCCGCACCGGCAGGCGAGGCGCGAGGGCGGCTGCGAAGAACATCTGGCGCTTCATCCCGTGGCTGTAGCCGCGCACCTTCTGTCGCAGCGGTAGACCCAAACGCTCCGCGAGCTCCACAGCCCGAACGAGCGCGGCACGACCACGGCCCCGAGAGAGCCAGCGCAGGTGCTCGCGCCCACTCATTTCGCCGTAGACGCCGATCTCGCCTGGCGCGTAGGCGACGAGCCGGCGAACGGCGGTTCCGTCGCCGCGCAGAACCACTCCCGCGACGGTGGCCGTACCCCCGTGGGGACGAACGATTCCGACGAGCATGCGCAGCAACGTGCTCTTGCCCGAGCCGTTCGGGCCGAGCAGACCTGTGATTCCGCCGGGACCCAGGCTCATGTCCAGCGGATGTACGGCGACCTTGCGGCCGAAGCGCCGCGTGAGCCCCCTGATCTCGACGGAGCTCCGCGTTTGACCGCCGTCCATGCGGGCGGAGAATAGGAGCGTGTCCGGCTCGTCACAAGTGGAGCACGTGCTCAAGCGCGACGGATTCGGCCAGGTCGAGCTCGTGCGGTCCTCGAAGGGGCGTTCCGTGCGACGCGTTGCCTGCGGGGGACGGGTTCCAGGGTCTCGATTGCTCGCGCGTTTGCTGCTCGAGCGCGAGCGCCGCGCGCTGTGCGCACTGGAGGGATTGCCGGGTGTTCCCGGACTCGAGGACGACTTCCGATCGAAGGGCGTGCTCGTTCGCTGCTACGTGGAAGGAAGCCCGCTGCACGAAGCCGTCAGCCTCCCGCGCGACTTCTTCGAGCGGTTGCGCGATCTCGTCGTCGCCGTGCACGGGCGCGGCGTGTGCCACAACGATCTGCACAAGGAGCAGAACGTCATCGTGCGCTCCGACGGCCATCCGGCACTCGTCGACTTTCAGCTCGCGAGCGTGCACGGACGTCGGGGGGCGGTCTTCAGGAGCCGCTGCCGGGAGGATCTACGCCACGTGGAGAAGCACCGCCGGCGTTACGAGCGTCGCGGCGGCGCGGCGGAGCCGTATCCGCGCTCGATGCGCTCCCGGCCGCGCCGGTCCGTGATCGCCTGGCTCTGGCTCGTGCTCGGCAAGCCGGTCTATCGCCTGACGGCGGATGTCCTCGGCGCGCGCGACGGCGAGCCCCGGCGCCCGAGCTCGGGCCCGTGGCCCGAGTGGACGGAGCCCGTGGGACCGCCCTGATGAGACCGACGCGACGGCGGGTGGGAACTCCGTCCTCGCCCTCTCCGCGCCGGAGTCTCGCTCGAAGGGCTCTGCGCTCCTACCCTCTGCGCGCATGGACATCGTGATCATCGGTGCAGGCGAGGTCGGCTCCCACTTGGCCGACATCCTCTCCCGCGAGGGGCACCGTGTCGGAGTCGTCGACTCCCAAGCGGACCGCAGCAAGCGCCTGATGGACTCCATGGACGTCCAGACCGTCGTCGGCGACGGTTCGCGGGCGGATCTCCTGAACTCGATCGGCGCTTCCAAGGCCGATCTGGTCGTCGCGGTCACCAACGACGACATGGTGAACATGCTCGCCTGCCTCGCGGCAAAGAACCTGGGGGCGCGGCGCGTCATCCTGCGGTTGCGCGACACCAAGCGCCTCACGGGCTACCGCTACTTCTACAAACGCAGCCTCGGGTTCGACGTCGTGCTCTCGACGCAAGAGCTCGCTGCGGAAGAGATCGCCGCGACGGTTCGTGAGCAACACGCGCTGGAAGTCGAGTCGTTCGCCGACGGAAGGGTCCAACTTCGGCGCCTGCGGATCCGCCAGGAGAGCGAGCTAACCTCCGGGACCCTGGCGCAACTGCGGCTTCCCGGCGGCCTGCTCATCGCGGCGGTGCTGCGAAAGGACACGTTCTTCGTGCCGACGGGCGAGACACAACTCGCCGTGGAGGATCAGATCTACGTCATCGGCCGAGTACCCGATCTGGACGAGTTCGAGCTGCTCTCGGGCGCGCGCAAGCTCGGTCGGCGCTCCGTGATCATCATGGGTGGCGGCGGCGTGGGGCGCGAGATAGCGCGCAAGCTCGAGGGCGTTCCCGGGATCTCGATCCGCGTTCTCGAGAAGGACCCGGCCGTTGCGCGCGAGATCGCGACGGAGTTCGGCGGCGAGGTCATGGTGCTCGTCGGAGACGGGAGCGACCTGGACCTCCTGCTCGAGGAGCGCATCGGCGAGGCCAACGTCTTCATCGCCACGACGAGCGACGACGAGAACAACATGGTTGCTTGCCAGCTCGCCCGCTCGCTCGGCGTGGAGCGAACGGTGGCTGTGATCAACAAGGCCTCCTATCGGAAGATCTACGATCTCCTCGGTGTCGACCAGGCGATCTCCCCGCGCGTTCTGTGCGCGAACCGCATCCTGCGCTTCGTGCGCTCGAGCTCGGTGAACTCGATCGCGGTCGTGGCGGACGGTCGCGGCGAAGTACTCGAGCTCGAGGTGCACCACCGGCGCGGCAAGGGCTCACGCAAGGTGAAACATCTGGGGCTCCCGCGCGGAACGGTCATCGGCGCGCTCGTGCGAGGTGACGAGGTCCTGATCCCGGCGGGAGACACGGTCGTCGAGGACGGAGATCAGATGATCCTGTTCACGTTGCCCGAGAACTTGGGCGACGTGGAAGCCCTGTTCGCGAGGAGCGAATCGAGACAGGTGACATGAATCCCGGACGGTCGGCGCGACGCGTCTCCGGTCGTCAGAGGATGTCTTCGCGATACACCCAGCGCCGCCGTGTCTCGACGCTTCGGCGGTGGGCGACGAGCCGCCACGTCACCTGCGGACCGAGGACCGTGTGGTAGGTCGCGGGCCCGCCCGGGCCCGAGAGCTCCAGCCGGCCTGAGACGATCCCCAGGCAGCGCCAGGTGCCGCGCTTGATCTCGATCAGGACCGGGGCTCCCAGCAGATCCTCGACCAGGCCGCTCGGAGCTTCGAGATCGAGCAGGATTCCGCTCTCGACCCGTGGGTCGGTGGCCACGGTTGCTTCCGTTTTCCACGGCCGCCCCATGCGCCGCCCCACGACGAGCACTTTCCTACCAGCCTCGGGTTCGACGAAGGTCAGGGGGATGGAGGGCAGGCGAATCTCGGCCTCGGCCGTGTACACGCCGCCGCCCACGGGCTCCACGATGGTCGTTTCGATGTTCGGTCCGTCGCCGAACCACGCGGTCACCGCGATCCTGCCGGCCGACGTTCGCCGCCCCAGGAAGAGGATCCCGTAGTCCGTGTTCACGCCGAGTTCGCTGCCCGCGCTCCCTTCGATGAGCAGCGTGGGATCCTGCAGAGAACCGGGCGACACGCGGCAGCCGGCGAGGGCGACGACGAAGGCAAGACCAAGCCAGTAGGAGGGGGGCGGCGGCATCGCTTCGGGCGGAGGGAGGGGCTGGGTGGACGGGATGTCTTCCCAATCCATCGACCTATGCGTGAATATACAAGAGCACGACCAACCGACCACGCGGTCGACCCGTAGCGAGGCCGTTCGCCGCTTCCAAGATCGATCTCAACCAAACCGCGGGCTCGGGGCCCTGTCGCTCCCTGCTCCCCGTTGGAGAAAGGACTCGCTCCATGGGCTCGAGGATCGTCGTTCCTTTGGTGGCAGCTCTCCTGGCCGTCGGAGGTTTCGCAGTCTGGACCTTGCGGAGCAAGCCTTCTCCTCACGTCGACGCCGTTCGAATCGGGGCGACCGAGGAAGTCGCTTCCCTGCGGAGTTCCTCCGTTCCCGAGGTACCGGAACAGGTCGAAGGCGATTCCGCGGGTCCGTCGCGACGAGCCCTGTCTCCTGCCGCCGCCCCGGCGCCCGAGCGCCAGAAGCAGGTCGAAGTCGCGGACGGGACACCGCTCCTCGTGGGGCGCGTGACCGACAAGTTCGAGAATCCGCTCGAAGGGGCACGTGTGCGTCTGCTGACTCCCCATTCGATCTTCTCGGACGCCCCGAGCGAGCACGGAGGCATCGAAGCCCTGACCGGGGCGGACGGGCGCTTCGAGATCGCCGCTACCCGCGCAGGAACTGCGACGATTTCCGTCCGCGCAAGCGGCTTCTCACCGCTCGAGAAGTCCCAAGTCCCGATTCCCGCGGGCCGTCGGCACGACCTCGGCGACTTCGTTCTCCACGCGGGGGCGATCCTGTCGGGACAGGTCGTCGATTCGAACGGACGGCCGGTGGAAGGAGCCGAACTCCATCTTGCGAGCGCCCGCGCCGGGTTCTTCGCGAGCGAGGTCTTGATGAGTCGTCTGCGCGAACCCCTCTCGGTCACCGGAGTGGATGGAAGCTTCCGCGTCGACGAACTCGCCTGCGGTCACTGGCAGATCCTCGTGCAGAGCGAGACGGAGCCCTGGGCCGTCTTCGAAGGGGATGCCGAGGTGCCGGGGGCCGAGGTCTTCGGACTCGAGTTCAGGCTGCCTCCCAGCGCGACCATCGCTGGTCGCGTGCTGGGTGTCCCGCCGGACAAGGTGGGGCGGGTCGTCGT
Source organism: uncultured Planctomycetaceae bacterium (assembly GCA_964413535.1). Lineage (GTDB taxonomy): Bacteria > Planctomycetota > UBA1135 > UBA1135 > CAYPTB01. The sequence goes on from CAYPTB010000051.1 coordinate 84,297, forward strand.
GCGCGCGCGACCCTTGATCGACGACCTCTCGAGGATCGACGACCTCTCGAGCCATTCGAGGCGCGGAGTGCGAACGGCAGGGCTCGAGAACGACGGCACCTTCCTCTTGCCGGGCCTCCAGATGGATGAACAGTACGATCTGCAAGTACGCGACACGGCCACCGGCGAGCACGCTTTCTTCGGGGGAGCAGCGCGTTCCGACAGCGTGCGGGCGCGCGCCGGCGACCGAGGCGTCGAACTGATCTTCAACCTCGGCGCCAGGCTGGCGTTCGTCGTCGCCGACGCCCGCAGTGGCGAACGCATCACCACGATGGAGGTTTTCGCGGGCATGGACTGGCCCCTTCCCGTGCGCGGTGAGGACGGACGCGTGCGTCGCGAGTTTCCCGAAGGCCGCGTCGAAGTTTCCGAGCTCTTCCCCAGGAAGGACAAGAACTCGGTCACGCTGAGGATTCGCGCCACCGGCTACGCCGACTACGTGCGCGAAGGAATCCTGCTCGAGCCGGGCAGCGACCTGGATCTCGGCAGGATCGAGTTGGAGCCCGTCCCGGTCGTCGTCGTGACCGTTGTCGACGATCGGAGCGGCCTACCCGTGGAGGGAGCTCGGGTGAACCTGCGGCGTCAGCCGCTTCCGGCGGCGGAAGGTGTGTTCTCGATCGGCGCGGAGGTCTCGATCGGAGAAGACGTCGGGGACATCGACATCGGCGGAGGTGAGGGTTCGCGCGCGCGTACGGATGCAAACGGAGTGGCCGTGCTCACCAGCATCGAGGGCGAGACGTGTCAACTGCGCGTGGAGAGCGAAGGTCACGCGCCTGCGCTCATCGACGGCCTCGTGCTGCCTCGCGGGCAACGCATCGCGCAGGAGGTTCGGCTCCTCCGCGGTGGCAGCGTCGTGGTCGACGTCGTTGACAACGAAGGGGGTCCCGTGCCCGGCGTCGAGGTCGAGCATCGGCCGCCGGGTCGTTCCCAGGGAACGGTCGTGTTCGGCGACCTGCACGGTGGGCGCCACGTGACCGACGCCGAGGGAGTCGTCGTGTTCGAGCATCTGGAACCGGGGCTGCATGCCTTCCGCATCGCCGAACGGGCCGGCGGACCGGCGGGATTCTTCGGCGAGTCGTCGATCGTGATGATCGGGGGTCCCTCCGACGACGGTGAAGAGCCTTGGAGCGAGGTGGAGATCACCGAGGATGCTCAGCGCGAGCTCACGTTGGTTGCGCCTCCACGAGGTCGGCTCGAGGGGCGCGTTCGCGAGGGGGGCATTCCTCTGGCCGGGGCCACCCTGCGGCTCAACCGGCGAGACGAATCCGGGGGGGCCGCGCCGGGCCGTATCCAGATGATGGGCATGCTGGGCGGAGGCGGACCGAGCACCGAGTCGGACGGCGACGGTCATTACTCTTTCGAGGGGGTCAAGCCCGGCGAGTACGCGCTCGAGATCACGCATCCCGCGCGAGTTCTTCCCGCGATCCGCGAGTTGGAAGTCGAGGAGCGCGGAGGCGAGGTTTTCGCCCGGTTCGACGTGGAGCTCACCGTGTCCGTGATCGAAGGTCGGATCGCCGACAGGGATGGCAATCCCCTGGGCAACGTCGAGGTTTGGGCGGAGCGCGTCCAAAGCGGTCCCAGTGCGACCATCGTGAGTCACTTCGTGATGATCGGCGGCGACGACGAGGGCGAATCCGTCACCATGGGCGGCGGCTCGGCCGGCAAGCGCGTTCGATCGGCGGAGGATGGAACCTATCGGCTCCGCGGAGTGCCGGCCGACGTGGAGCTCATCGTGAAGGCCGATGCCAAGTTCTTCGAGGCCGCGCAGTCGGAGTCCGTACACGTTGCCCCAGATCAGGTTCGAAGGGAAGTCGACTTGTCCCTGGAGGGCGCCGGACAGATCGAGGTCTCCGTGACCGCGCCCGACGGGAGTGCGAGAGGGATGTGTATGTGCATCGCTACCTTTCAGGGCGAGGGCGTGGAGCCCGTGAGGGACGTCGTCGGTCCCTCCGGTCGCCTCGTTCTGTCCGGCCTTCGAGCCGGTCGTTGGGACGTCGGCGTGCAGGCCTTCGGGTTCGGAGGCGGAGGAGCCGTTCCTCCCGACGTCGTTCGGACCGTCGACGTGCTCGTCGGGGAGACCTCTCGCGTGACCCTCGCGTCGCCTTGAAGGGGCGTGGATTTCGCTCGTCCTCGCGATCGCGATCGGGCTCTGGCGGATGACGTGTCCGGAGGCCCGACCTCGATCCGGACGGCCGAGTCACGAGGCGCCGGCCAACGGATAGGATCTAGCCGTGATCCGCCGATCCTACGACGCGATCCTTCTCGATCTCGACGGAACCTTGGTGGACGACACGGGTCGTGTACCGGGAGGGACGCTCGCCGCTCTCGCTGCTGCTCGGGAGCGAGGCGTGCGGGTGATGATTGCGACGGGTAGATCCGAGCTCGCCACGGCGCACGTGCTCCATGGTCTCGGCCTCGAGAGCCTCGCCGTCGTCTACAACGGCGCTGCGGTGTACTGCCCGCGCAGGGACCTGCTGATCGAAGAACGCGTGCTCGCGAACCGTACCGTCGAGCGGTCGCTCGAGATCGCGAAGGTCGAGGGGTTCCTCCCAGTCGTCATGCGGGCGGGAGCGAAGTTCGCACCCCCGCCGCGCGACGCCGAGGAGGAGGCAGCGATCGGTGGTCTGCACGGGATCTCGGTCGTCGAGGCCGGCGAACTTCCTCGCGAGAGTCTCATTCGCATAACTCTGTTCGCGCGCGAGCTCGATCACGTCGGAGTCGAGAATCGAGTACGTCGAGCCCTTGATCACCCGGTCTACCTGACGAGCTTTCCGCTCGCCATGCTTCCCGACCATCGCAAGAGCCGACTCAGCGTCGTCGACCTACACCCGCCGTGTCGAGGGAAGGCCGAGGCGTTGAGGGCACTCGAGGAGTACTACGGGATTCCCCGCGAGCGGGTCGTTGCAGTAGGGGACGCGATGAACGACATCCCGATGCTGCTGGAAGCGGGTCTGGCCGTCGCGATGGAACACGCGTCGCCGGACGTACTGGAGAGCGCGGATCGCGTCATCGGGGGAAACAACACGGACACGATCGGCGACCTCGTGTCTGAACTCTTCGGCCCGTTCGATTCCTAGTGGCGTGAATCAGAAGTTCGCGATCGAAATCAAGCCGCCTTCAGCCCCCCGAGTTGCGTCTTCGGCGCCCTGCCGGAAAGCTTCCTTGGACCGGCTGTCGCTCGCGAATTCTTGACTTGGGACGCCGCTAGTCGGAGCCCGAATCGGAGGGCTTGGAGTCGACTTTCGGCTTGTTGGTTGCCGTGTCGCCTCCGGAAGCTGGGGTTGGGGAATCCGTCTCGGCCTTGGCCGCGCTCTTGTAGGACTCGGAGCGGTAATCGGTCTGATAGAAGCCGCTTCCCTTGAACAGGATTCCGCCACCCGCTCCGATCAAACGCACGAGTTTCAGGCGTCCGCAAGACGGACACTTGCGCTTCGCGGATTCGAGCATGGACTGGAACATCTCGAGCGAGTGTCCACAAGCCTCGCAGCGATAGTCGTAAGTTGGCATGAGCCGTCACTCTTCTTCGATGTTCTCGGTGCCAGCCCGATCGACATCCTCCGCTGGGCTACCCTTCGGTGCGACGTTGCCCGCCGCGCGGGTCGCAACACACACCTGCGCGGGTCGCAGGACGTTGTCGCGCCACGTGTAGCCCTTGCGAATCGTGTCCACTATGGATCCAGTAGCCCGGGCGTCATCGGATTCCACTGTGGCGACGGCCTGATGACGTTCAGCATCGAAGGCGCCCTTGGAATCGATCTCGCGCACATCTTCTCGCTCGAGAGCGGCCACGAGTTGATCGCGCGTCATCTGCACCCCTACTGCGAGACTCTTGGCGTCCTCGGACCGAGTGGGAGTCGTCAACGCCATGTCCAAGTGGTCGAGCACGAGGAGCAAGCTCTCGAGCAAGGGCTGTAGGCTTCGCCGCACGCCCGCGTCGAGGTCGGCTAGGCCACGACGACGCAGATTCTTGTAGTCGGCTTGCGCGCGTTTCAGGAGCGAGAGGTACTCGTCCCGCTGGGCGCGCAGGTCTTCGAGCGATTCGTTCCCGGTCGAGAGGGGAGCGTCCGAATCCTGATCTTCGAGCTCTCCGATGTCGTGCGGGCCGTCTCGGGGTTCGTGTTCCATGATCAACCGCCGAAGTAGCTTGTGATCCTGTCGAGAAAGCTCTTCGCGTCGGGCTTGTCGGCCTCGATCTGCTCGAACTGGCGAAGTAGGTCCTTCTGCTCGCGGGTGAGTTTGCTCGGCACTTCGATGAATACGCGAACGAGCTGATCGCCGCGGCCGTGACTCTCCATCTGCGGCAGACCCTGACCGCGCAGACGAAAGACCTTTCCGCTCTGCGTCCCTGCCGGGATCGACATCTCGACCCTTCCGCGCAAGGTAGGGATCTCCACCTTGTCACCAAGAGCGAGTTGGCTGAACGAGAAGGGAATCTCCGTCATCAGGTCCGGGCCACTACGCTGGAACATGCGGTGCTCCTTCTCGCGAATCACGCAATACAAGTCGCCGCGTGGCGCTCCGGCATCGCCAGCGTCGCCCGATCCCTCGACGCGAATGCGCATGCCTTCCTCTACGCCAGAGGGAACACGGATGCGGATGTCCTTCTTGATGACTTCCTTGCCCGTGCCGCGGCAGGAATCGCAGGGAGACTCGAGGACCTGACCGGCGCCCCCGCACGCAGGGCAGGCCGTCGCCATCGTGAAGAAGCCCTGACTCCGGTGGACCTGACCACGACCCGAGCAAGTGGAGCACGTCGAGCGCCCAGTCCCGCGCTTGGCTCCCGAACCGGCGCAAGCGGGGCAATGGTCGTGCTGCTTGAGTGAAATGGTTCGTTCCACTCCCGCGTCGATCTCCTCCAACGTGAGATCGAGCACGATCTTGAGATCGCGTCCACGTGTAGGTCCTCGGCGGCGCCTACCGCCGCCGAACAGATCGCCGAAGATCCCGCCGCCACCCCCGAACACGTCCCCGAATGCGGAGAAGATCTCGTCCAGGTTCGAGAAGCGAGTCCCTCCCCCTAACCCGCCTTGGCTGAAGGCAGCGTGACCGAACTGGTCGTACTGGGGGCGTTTCTCCTCGTCGCCGAGGACATCGTAGGCCTCCGCCGCCTCCTTGAAACGGGTCTCGGCTTCGACATCGCCTGGGTTGCGGTCAGGGTGGAGCTTCAGTGCAAGTTTGCGATAAGCCTTCTTGATCTCGTCCTGGCTGGCGTTCCGTTCGACTCCGAGTACTTCGTAGTAGTCGCGCTTGTCGCTCATGTCATCGCCCGTCGAAACTCCTCACGAAGCGAGACGGCGGGGCATGAGGGGGCCCCGCCGTGGCTCGGTGATCCCCGAGGGGACCCAGTTCGTGTCGGCCCGACTCCGCTCAGGCAAGACTTCCTTGGATCTTGCTCCGGTCGTCCTTGAGATCGGTGATCATCGAGTTCGTGGTGAGCAACAGGCCCGCGATGGAGGCGGCATTCTGGAGCGCAGACCGAACGACCTTTGCGGGGTCGATGATCCCGGCGCTGAACATGTCGGTGTACTCGCGTGCGAGCGAGTCGTACCCGATTGCTTTGCCCTTCTCGCGGACCATCTCCGCGATCACGGATCCGTCCTCACCGGCATTGTCAGCGATCTGGCACAGAGGCGCGGAGAGAGCGCGTTTGATGATCTCGGCCCCGAAGCGCTCGTCGCCGCGAAGTTTCATGAGATCGACAGCCTCTTCCGCACGGAGCAACGCCACGCCGCCTCCGGGAACGATGCCCTCGGCAATGGCAGCGCGAGTAGCGTTGAGCGCGTCCTCGACGAGGTCCTTCATGGACTTCATCTCGGCTTCGGTGCTCCCCCCGACGCGGATCACGGCAACCCCGCCATGGAGCTTGGCCAGCCGCTCTTCGAGCTTTTCGCGGTCGTAGGTCGAGGTCGTCTTCTCGATCTGCGTGCGAATCTGACTGCAACGGGCGTCGACGTCCTTCTTGTTCCCGCCTCCCGAGATGATGGTCGTCGAATCCTTGCTGACCTTGATCCGCTTGGCCTTCCCCAGCGCGGGGAGGGTGACTTTCTCGAGGGTGAGCCCGAGTTCCTCGGTGATCGCGGTTCCGCCCGTGAGACAAGCGATGTCACCGAGATACGCCTTGCGCCGCTCTCCGAAACCCGGAGCCTTGACGGCGCATACGTTCAGGATGCCGCGCAACTTGTTGATGACCAACGTTGCGAGGGCTTCGCCTTCGATCTCCTCAGCGATGATGAGCAGAGGCTTGCCAGCCTGTGCGCACAACTCCAGGACGGGTATGAGATCGCGAGCGCTCGCAATCTTCTTCTCGTGGATGAGGATGAGGCAGTCCTCGAGTTCAGCCGTGAGCTTCGCCGGATTGGTGGCGAAGTAGGGCGAGAGATAACCCTTGTCGAATTCCATGCCCTCGACGACTTCCAGAGCGGTCTCGATCCCGGTGCCCTCTTCGATCGTGATCACGCCCTCGTTCCCGACCTTTTCGAAGGCATCGGCGAGGATCTCCCCGATCTCGGGATTGTTGTTCGAGGAGATCTTCGCGACCTGGCTCTTCTCGGCGCGCGACTTGACCTTGCGCGACTGCCCCAAGATGTGTTCGACGACTGCTGTCACGGCCTTGTCGATACCGTTCTTGAGGGCCATGGGGTTCGTTCCCGCGGCGAGGTGCCGCAAGCCTTCGTCGAAGATCGCCGAGGCGAGAACGGTAGCTGTGGTCGTGCCATCCCCAGCAACGTCGTTGGTCTTGTTGGCTACCTCGAGGACGAGCTTGGCGCCCATGTTCTCGAAGGGGTCCTTGAGTTCGATCTCCTTGGCGACGGAAACGCCGTCTTTGGTTACGGAGGGAGATCCAAACGATTTCTGGAGGATGACGTTCCTCCCGGCAGGACCGAGCGTGACACGGACGGTCTTCGCGAGCTTTTCGATACCCGTGCGCATCTTCGCACGGGCGTCATCGTCGAACATGATCTGCTTGGCCATGGCTTGGATGCGTTCTCTCTTCTTGTGTGTTCTGGCTCGGGTCGACTCTCGGACGCGTTACATCCCCATTCCCATACCGCCCATACCACCCATTTCGTCCATACCGTCCATACCGTCCATTCCGCCGCCGTGGTCCTTCTTCTTGGGCTCGGGCTTGGTGGTGATCAGGGCATCCGTCGTAAGGAGCAGACTCGCAACGCTGACGGCGTTCTGGAGCGCGGCCTTGGTGACTTTCGTGGGGTCGACGATCCCGAATTCGAGCAGGTCGCCGTATTGGCGAGCCAGGGCGTCGTAGCCGAATGACGGCTTCTTCTCGCGGAGGACACGATGTGCGACGACAGCGCCGTCGACTCCTCCATTCTCGGCGATGCGCTGAATGGGCTGGGCGAGAGCCTCGTAGAGAATGTCGACGCCCGCGTTGTACTCGAAGTCGTCCTTCTTGCGGAGCTTCGTGAGTACCTCTCTGGCGCGGAGCAGCGCGGTTCCTCCGCCAGGCAGGATGCCTTCTTCCACCGCAGCGCGCGTGGCGTGCAGCGCATCCTCGATCAGCGCTTTCCGTTGCTTGACTTCGGTATCCGTGGCCCCACCGACGTTGATTTGCGCAATGCCGCCGGTCAGGCGTGCCAGCCGCTCTTGCAGCTTCTCGCGGTCGTAGTCGGAGGTGGTGGTGTCCATCTCCGCGCGAATCTGAACGACGCGGGAATCGATGTCGGCCTTGGTCCCTGCGCCGCCGACGATCGTCGTAGTGTCGTTGGAAACGATGACGCGCCGAGCGGTGCCGAGTTCCTTGAGAGTGATCTCGTCCAATTCCCGACCGAGATCCTTCATGACGGCGGTCGCGCCGGTCAGGACGGCAAGGTCGACGAGCATGGCCTTCCGACGGTCGCCGTACCCGGGCGCTTTGACGGCGCAGCACTTCACGATCCCGCGCAGTTTGTTGATCACGAGGGTGGCGAGCGCTTCGGACTCGACGTCCTCGGCGACGATGAGCAGGGAGCGGTTGCTCGACTTGGCCGCCTCGAGGAGCGGTAGGAGCTTCTGGACGTTGGAGATCTTCGATTCGTGGATCAGGATCAGCGGACGGTCGAATTCGACCTCCATGCGATCCGGATCGGTGACGAAGTGGGCCGAGAGGAAGCCGCGATCGAATTGCATCCCCTCGACAACGTCGACGTCGGTCTCCAACGACTTGCCGTCTTCGACGGTGATGACCCCGTCCTTGCCGACCTTGTCCATCGCGTTGCCGATCAGCTTCCCGACGCTCAGGTCGTTGTTCGCAGAGATCGTCGCGACTTGCCGGATCTCGGCAGTGGTGTTGACCTTGGCCGAAGCCTTGTCGAGCGCTGCGATGACGGCTTCGGTCCCGTCGCGCAAGGCGGCCGTCAATCGGGCCGGAGCGATCCCGGACGTGATGGCGCGCAACCCACCCGTGAAGATCGCTTCGGTCAACAGGGTTGCAGTCGTCGTGCCGTCGCCCGCCTTGTCGCTGGTCTTGCTGGCGACCTCTCGCACGAGTTGGGCGCCAAGCTGCTCGTAGGGATCGGAGAGCTCGATCTCCTCGGCGACGGAGACTCCATCCTTCGTGATCGTCGGTGCGCCCCAGCCCTTGTCCAGGATCGCGTTTCGCCCGAGCGGACCCAAGGTGCTGGTGACCGCTCTGGCCAGCTTCTCGACACCGCGACGGATCGCCTCGCGCGCGTCGGACTCGAACACCATCTGTTTGGCCATGGTTCTCTGTTCTGTTGTTCTCTCGAGCCTTCTCGTGGACGGAGGAGACGGGAAGCGCGTTGCACGCCTGTACCGGCCCGCCAAAGCACGCGTCGGTACGCTGGCTCGAACCCGATCGGGGACGTGGGCGGGACGGGAATGGGCCGCGCGGTTAGCAAGAAGGGTGCCTGTCACTTGCTTCGCGCCGATCTCCTTTGGGAGCAGGGGGTTAGTCCCCATCATCGGTGACTCCGCATCTGCCCTTTTGACAGGTTGCGGCCGAACGTCCGTTGACTCGCGCCATCTTGGCAGAGGTTCAAACCCTGGGTACGCGCGTTTCCAGTCGGGGGATCGAGGCCGTACAAGCATCGAATGACTCTGCTGACCACTCTCTTCCTCACCCTGGTCGTCGACCCACGGGCCGGTCAATCGTCGCGAATCGACCCAGCCAGCCCGCGTGTCACAGTCGAATCCCGCGCTGGCGAGGTCGAATCGCTGTCCATCGAAGAGTTCGAAACCAAGACGTTGCGTGACGTCGGAGCTGCATGGATCCGATTCGCCGAAGCGCGCGCCCCGCGAGCCCACTCCTCGGACGAGTTGGAGTTGGTCCTCACCAACGGCGATCAGTTGCGCGGCCGAGTGTCGGGCGGCGGCGACGAGGTTCTGGAGATCGAGGTCGCTGATTCCTTCTCTCTGTCGGTGGGCATCGAACGCATGCACAGCCTCGTCTTCCCCGGGCGTCTTCCGGTCGAGGGAATTGCTGGCCTCGCAGCTCCCAACGAAGGGGATCGCCTCTATCGCCGGATCGGCGAAAACCTCGACCGCATCGACGGCGCCGTGGAGAGTTTCAGCGATGGAGGCGTGACCTTCGTGAGCGTCTTGGGAACGAAGACGTTCCCGTGGAACGATGTCGGAGCGCTCTTCGTCGAGAGCTTCGGTGATCCCGAACCGGAGGCGGAGGGAACAGCGGTTGTTTGCGATCTGGTCGACGGTGGACGACTACGGGGCCGGCTCGTGTTGCTCGATCGCCACGGTTGCCGGCTGCGAGTCTCAGGAGAGGAAGTAGCCCTTCCGCTACCTGCGCTCGCAGAGGTGTCCCTGGACGACGGCAGCGTTGCGTTCCTCTCGGACCTCGAACCCTCGTCCGCGGAAGAAGGCTCTCCGTTCGGCGATGAGCTGGGAATGACGTGGCCGCACCGCATGGATCGCTCGGTCAGCGGTGGACCGCTCGTGTCAGGCGGCCGAGTCTTCTTGCGCGGGATCGGAGTGCACGCGCCCTCCCGCCTCACCTTCGCCGTTCAGGGTGAGTGGGACGAGTTGCGAGGCTCTGTCGTCATCGACGACGACGTGCTTCGGTTGCCCGCACGGGGATCGGTGATATTCCGTATCCACGTCGACGGCGAGCTCGCTTGGCAGAGCGGCGTCGTGCGTGGCGGAGTGCCGCCGGTGATGATTCCGCCCGTAGACCTCACCGGGGCGCGGGAGGTCTCCCTCGAATGCGACATGGCCAGCGACATGCACGTCGCAGATCGCGCGGATTGGTTGCGCATGGTGCTGGTGAAGCACGAGGATTAGCGCGATCAGGTTCCCTTGCGAAGTAGGACGATCTTGATCGTGTTGAACAAGATGGAGAGATCGAAGATGAGCGACTGGTACTTGATGTAGAAGAGATCGTATTGGAGCTTCTGGATCGCATCCTCGATCGTGTTCGCGTAGGGATAGTTGATCTGCGCCCAGCCGGTCAGACCCGGCTTGACGATGTGGCGCTGCTTGTAATAGGGGATCTTGATCGCGAGCTCGTCGACGAAGTGCGGCCGTTCGGGTCGTGGCCCCACCATCGACATGTGGCCCATCAGCACGTTCAGGAGCTGAGGAAGCTCGTCCAACCGCGATTTCCTCAGGAACCTACCGATGCGCGTGATTCGCGGGTCGTCCGTCGTGGCCCACACCGGTCCTGATTGTTTCTCCGCATCCGCTCGCATGCTGCGAAACTTGAAGACCGTGAAGGGGACGCCATTGCGCCCACAGCGCTCCTGTCGGAACAAGACGGGGCCCGGGGAGTCGAGCCGAACGAGAATGGCCGTAGCCAGCATCAGCGGCCAAGTCAGCACCAGGCCGATCGAAGCCGCGAGGACGTCGATCGCTCGCTTGGCCAATTCCGCCGGAGCCTCCTGGACGAAGCCCTGGTTGAAGATCAAGTACGAGGGACGCATGGCCTCGACGGCGATCTTGCCCGTGACCCGCTCGTACAGAGACTCGCCTTCCTCGACGATGATGCCCGCGAGGCGACATTCGAGGAGTTCGTCCGTGGGCAGAAGTCCGCGGCGGTTCTCGAGCGCGACGGCGATCGTGTCCGCATCCCACTCCCGGACGAGTTGGAGCAAGGTGGCGTCGCTCCTTGGTCGTGATGAGGAATCGGGGTTCGCTCCCGCGGAACCCGCATGATCGATCGTCGTTCCTGGGCGTTGCGGGTCCTCGGCTCGCCGCTTCAGTGCGAGGGCCGGCCCGCCGCTCTCCACGGGACTGGGCTCGTCATCGGGGGCGCGGCGCGTCCTGGACAGGAAGTGCGAGGCAGCGGATCGCCCCATCGGATCGACCTCCGTCGACCGTGGAACTTCGAGGGCCACGATCTTCACGACCTCGTAGCCGGTATCCATCCGCTCGACGAGTTCAGCAGCCAAGGCGCGAGAACTCTTTCCCGTCCCGAGGATCAGGACGCGCTCGTTGAAGTTCCAACGGCGCAGGAGCAAGTGGAACAGGTTCCGCCAGACATAGAGCAGCGCGAAGCCCGCGACGAGGCTGACCGTCAAGAGCAGCACGCGCTGCGTCAGGGGAATGCCCGGAAACTGGAGGAACTGCTTGAAGTCGGCGAGGCGCAGGAAGACGACCGTTCCGAGCGTGAGCAAGACCGCAGTCCCGGTGGAAGCCAGGAAGCGTGCTGCTCGGTCGTAGCGTGAGCTCGAGATCCGAAAGTCGTACAGCTCGTTGAACGCGATCGCGACTTGAGCCAGGACGGAGACCGCGAAGGATGACACGAGGCAGCGGTTGACGGCGTCGTCCCACGACAGTCCCTGCTGGGCGAGCACCATCGTGATGCGGTCGCCAAGCCTCACGCCGCGAAGGTGCAGCGACATCCCCGCATGCACGACCAGGGTCAGCAGGATCGTTTCGCTGACGACCAGGAAGGCCTTGCGGAGGGGGAAGTAATGTCGGAGGACGTGGATCATCCCGCTGTGGCCGCGAGAAGGGATCCGGCGCGGCCTCGGCCGCGGGGGAGGACCGAGACGCGGAGGAGGAGTTCCGGAATCTAACCCATCGACCGGGCGAGAGCGGCGGGTGAACGGGAACTCCCGGCCCGCACGGCGCCTCCCGAATGCTCCGTCACGACGCACGGTCCCGATGGGGAGGCGCTGCGATCGGTCGGCGGATGTCGCGATGGTGAAGGATGACCACGCGCAAGCCACGCCGTGCAACCAGCACCTCGACGACGTCCACGCGAGCCTTGGCGTTCTCCTTGGCGGAGAGAAAATCCGCCGCTCGCCTGAGCCGAGTGATCCTGCGCGCGTTCACCCGCAGTCCAGGGCGCCAGAGAAGGACGGGCTCGCCCTTGCCATCGAACGGTACGCGACCGGTCTTGACCTCCACGCAGCAGAGCTCGGCGCCGCGCCAAAGGACCAGATCGATCTCGGCTCGAGGCGTAGCGAGGCGCAAGGCCAGCAAGTGCCAGCCTTCGCGCCGCATGGCTCGCGCAGCGAGGCGCTCGCCGACCCGGCCGAGCTCGTCGAGCGACAGGTCCAACAGAAGCGAAGTGCGGGGCAGGGCGGCGAGCAGCCCACGGCGAGCAAGTCGTGCGAGCCGGGTGAGCGCTCCGGGACCCGTCGCGGCATTCAGCCCTTCTTCGCCACCTTGGCTTCTTCCTTCTCCGCGAGCTGATCGCCCTCCACGACACTCTGGATCGCGCTGCGCGTGAAACGCAGACGCACGCCATCCGCGACCTGCAGCGTGACGACGTCCTCCGTCACCATGGCGACGGACCCGTGCATCCCGCTCGTCGTGAGGACGCGATCGCCCTTCTTCAGGGCCGCGAGCATCTCCTCGCGCTTCTTCCGTTGCTTGCGCTCCGGCCCGAGCATGATCACGTAGAAGAGAACCCCCATCACGATCAGGGGGAAGAGCAGGCTGCTGAAGGGGCTTTCCGGCTTCGCGGGGGCTGCGTCCGGCGGGGCTTCCTGGAGCGTGAGGGCGATGTGAGCATCCATGACGGCTACCTCCGGCGAAGGACGTCGGCGGCGCGCGCTCTTCGTTCGAGCCCGCGCCCCAAGAGGGCGAGAACCTTAATCGATGGGCAGCCGCGCGGAAAGACGCTTTCCGCCACCACGCGCTTGGCGGGCCGCCGGGTTCCGTCCTACCCTGCTCCGCACGATCACCTCGGGAACAGCCTTGTCCTCTCGATCCAAGCGTTGGGTCGTCGCCATGAGCGGCGGCGTCGATTCCTCCGTCGTTGCGCATCTCATGGTTCGCGATGGGTTGGACGTCGTCGGACTCTTCATGCGCAACGGCGTCGAAGTCTCCGGGGACGACTCGCAGAAGAAATCCTGTTGCTCCGTGGGTGACGCTCGCGATGCCCGCATGGTTGCGGCTTCGCTGGGAATTCCGTTCCAAGCGGTCGACTTGAAGGCCGAATTCGGCCGCGTCATCGCCTACTTCCTGCGCGAGTACGAGAACGGCCGGACCCCCAACCCCTGCGCCGTGTGCAACCGGGACCTCAAGTTCTCCCGGCTGCTCACCTTCGCGGACGAGCTCGGCGCCGAGGGCGTCGCCACCGGTCACTACGCCCGCGTCTCGGTGGAGAGCGAGGGACCCGAGCGCGGGCGCGTGGTCGTCCGACGAGGCGTCGACGCCCAGAAGGACCAGAGCTATCAACTCTTCTGCGTTGCCGAGGACGACCTGGCGCGCACGCGACTGCCCTTGGGCGGCATGCGGAAGCCCGACGTGCGCGCGCTGGCCGAGTCCGTCGGGATCCGCACGGCGCGCAAGGCCGACAGTCAGGAGATCTGCTTCGTCCCGTCGGGCGACTACCGCGAGTTGCTCGCGCAACGCGGGGTAAAACTCCACCCGGGAGCGATCGTCGATACTTCCGGCCGCCGCATCGGGAGTCACCGCGGCACCGAGCACTACACGGTCGGCCAGCGCCGCGGGCTCGGCGTGGCCGCCGGGGAGCCGCTCTACGTCGTGGACGTGCGGCCGGCCGAAGGGACGGTCGTCCTGGGCACGCGCGAGGAGTGTGGGAGCTCCCGGGTACAGGTCGACGAGGTCAATCTCATCGGGTTCGATGCGCCTCCTTCGGGCGAGTTCCGCGCCGAGATCCAGTTGCGCTACCGGCATCGGCCAGCGCCGGCGACGGTCACGCTGTCCGGCACCCGAGCCGAGATCGTCCTGGACGAACCGGAGCTAGCCGTCGCACCCGGTCAAGGCGCTGCCTTCTACCGCGGAGACCGTCTCTTGGGCGGAGGCTGGATCGCGTCGACGTCCTCCGGTGTCGAGGACGTCGCTGTGACCACGCGCGGCGCCGATTCAGCCGGCTGAACCCGGTGCCTCTACGGGGCGTTCGCTCGCTTTCCAAAGGAGGCCTCCTGCGCACGGCACGCTTCGACACGCTCGTCGTCACCACGCTCGGTCTCGGCGCGGCGATCGCCTTCGTCGCGGCGGCCCGGCTGCTCGTCCCGCGTGAGCGCGTGCCCCCGCCTCGAGTCCGATCGATCCTGCTCGACGTCTCCGCGAGCGTCACGCGCGCCGCGCCGTCCGCCGGGCGCTTCCTGCGCGCGGTCCTCGCGCGGGAGGCGGAGCGAGCCCGGGAACGTCACGAAGAGATCTTGGTCGTCTCCGTCGCTGCCGATTGCCGTCGGATCTTCGGCCCAGGCGACCCCGAGCGTCTGCTCGAGCTCCTGGAGGGCCGCGGCGGCGAGCCGCTCGAGCCTGTGGCTGCCGAGGACTCGGGAGCCGACCTGGGGAGCGAGCTCGCGCGCGGCGTTCGGCTGATCGACGAGATCCTCGCGTCCCACGGCGCAGCCGGCGGCTCCCTGCGGCTCGTCGGCGACGGGAGCTACACCGGGGACGACCCCGCACCTCACGTCGAGCGACTGCGTGGCCTCGGTATCGATTGGCTGGGGGTCGATCCCGTTCCGCGGGAGCGCTTCGACGCGGCTGTGATCGACCTGCGGGTGCCGCTCCGCATCGAGTCCGGGGCACCGCTCGCGGCGACAGCCGTCGTCTTGTTGCATCCGGGCGCCGACGTGCTCCCGCCCGAGCACGTCCTCGAAGTGGCCGTGGAGGACGCCCTCGGTCGGCGCGCGGTGGAACAGCCGCTCGCCCTCGTTCCACTCGTTCCGACCGCGGTGACCGTCCAACTGGGATCCCCGGCCGAAGGCCGAACGCGGGTGAGCGCGCGCGTGCGCCCCCGAGTAGGCTTCGATCCGACGCCCGAGAACGACGAGCTCGACGCCGCGGTTCGGGTGGGTGAGAGCCTCGTCGTCGGCGTCGTTCGTCCAAGCGAGTTGGAGGCGGACGTTGCGGCCTTCCTCGAACCGGCCCCGCCGGGGATCGACCTCCTGTCGCTGTCCTCGGGCGAGTTGCCGGCCGCGCTCCACGGCCTCGACGCGGTCTTGGCGTTCGACGTTCCGCTCGACGAATTGCCCGCGGCTCTCCTCTCGACGTTCGTCCGAACGGGAGGAGGGCTCTTCGTCGCGGGGGGGTTCCGAGCGCTTGCCGGATGGAGCGCCGAGCCGCGACCCGGCGAACTGGCTCGGATCCTCCCACTCCGTCCCGATCCCGGCGCCGACGAACCCCGGCGCGTGATCGTCCTGGTGGACGGCTCCGGAAGCATGCAAGGCGAGCCCTTCGAGCTCGTTCGCACGGCCGTGCGCGAACTCGTGCGCGCGGCGCCCCCGCGCGACGAGATCGAGCTCTGCTTCTTCACCGCCGTGCTGCATCCCGCCCGGACGCTGCGCAGGCAGGACTCGTCGAGCTCGGAGGCAGCGGACCTCGCGCGACAACTCCTCGACGCGCGTGTTCCCGGAGGGTCCACGCGAATCGTGGAGTCCCTCGAGCAGCTCGTGAGCAAACGCGAGGGGGCGGAGGATCGCGCGTTGGTGTTGCTCCTGACCGACGGTCGCGAGCCCCCCGACGTGATCCGTGCGGAGGAACGAGCTCGTCAGGCCGCGGCGGCGCTCGCCGGTTTGCGTACGGAGCTCGTCGTGTTCGCCGTGGGGCCGCAGTCGGATCGTCGCTTCTTGACGTGGCTCGCCGGGACGGAGGAGGCGATCCGATCGACCGATGAACTCGCCGGGCTGGCCGAGCTCTTTCGCCGCGAGGTCAACCGCGAACGCACGCGACAGGGAGAAATCGAGGTGTTCGCCCGAGAGGGGGGACTGGCGGCCCAGGTGCTCGGACCTCGAGCGCGCTTCGAACCCATTGCGCGCCACCTGCGCTGCACCGCGCGTCTGGGCGCTGAAGTCGTGCTCGCTTCGGGGGACGGCGAGCCGATCCTCGGCGTCGCGCGGGAGGCGCTCGGCCGGACGGCGGCTCTCGCGACCCTTCCCTTCGGAGACTGGGCCCCGAACGGGGTGTGGCGCTCGGCCGATTTCCTGCCCCTCTTCCGTTGGCTCGCGCGGCGGAGCGCCCCCGCTCCGCCGTTCGTCGTCGTCGAGGGCTCGAAGCTCCTCGTGCGCGGAGCGGACGGGCTCCCCCCGCGAGTCGAGGCGCACCTGCGCACGGGGACGGGAATCGGTACGACGCGGCCGCTCGTCCTGTATCGGGAGGCGGCTACTCCCGGGGTCCTCGGCGCCGAGATCCCAGCCGACGTCGAGCGCGTGGGAAACGCCTCGCTCGTGCTCTCCGGAGCGGCGGACGATGGGGGGGAACTCGTGCTCCCCTGCGCCTGGCCGCGGCCGGCCGAGTTCTCCGACCCGTCCCGCAGGCTCGCACTCTCCCCGGCGGTGGCCGCCTCTGCGGCCGTCCGATTCGACGACGGGGGAGGCGGTCGCGGCGAGCCCACGACGGGCGCCACCCGCCTCCTCCTCGCGGGGACGGGGCTCGGTCTCACGGCCGGACTCGCTTTCGCGCGGCAGGGAAGGCGTCGAGGGTCGCCCCGTCAAGGCCACCGCCCGACCAGCCGATAGGGGACGCGGGTACCGAGGCTTGGCTCGGACCCGGAGGAGCTCCCCGAAATGAAGCAATCTTGGCCCGTCCGCGTTCTTTGGAGTCTGTTCCTGGGTGCGGCGGTCGCTTCGGCAGCGGGGCTCGTCGGATGCTCCTCGATGGGATCCTCGAAGCCCGGATCGGAGCAGGACGACGGACGCTGGCTGCCCGCCTCGCCGATCCTGCGCCAGCAGATCGACGACGAAGCGGAGCGCCTTCCTTGGCGGCACGGAGTCGAGCGCCTCGAAGCGATCCGCTGGTTCGCCTCCATCGGCGAACCGGCCTACCCGCAGTTGCTCGAGCTCGCGACGGATCCGCGTGATCACGTGGCGGCCTCCGCCTTGGCGGCGCTCGGCGCCACGGGGGACAAGCGCCTCGTCGAGCCCCTCAAGATCATTCCCTGGGCGGAGGAGCGCTATCAAGGCGACCTCGGTCTGGAACACGCGCGCACGCTGCTGCGTCTGGGCGATTGGAGCGAGATTCCGATCCTCCTCGCGGGGCTGCGCGATCCGCGCCTCTACACTCGGTCCCTGTGCGCGAAGGAACTCTTCGACGCCACGGGCGAGAGCTTTGCCTTCGACCCGCGGGCCTCGGAAGACGAGCGCGAGCGGGCGATCGCCCGCTGGGAGGGCTGGTGGCTCGCGCGTACGGGGGAGGGGCTGCTCGACGAGAGACGCCGGTGACGGTCGAGGTCGGTCGAGTTCGCGAGGGGTCGAAGTGCGTCCCGCGATCCGGTCGCTCGGCTCGAACACCCGCACGGAGGCCGGTGCGACTACCCGTTCTCCTAGACGGTGTGCCTCGCGTCTCGCAGGCGGCGCACGACGTCGTTGAACCGCGACTCGCCACGCAGGCTCGCGAGATCTTCGTCGCGGAGCAAGTGCTCTGCGTCGTCGTATCCGAGTTCGACCGCTCGCTCCAGGGCTTGGATGGCTTCGTTCGGCCGTCCGAGGAGGGAGAGCGAACAGGCCAGGTTGTAGTGGACGGTCGAGTTCTCCGGCGCGAGTTGGACCAGCCGATGGTCGACGGCGAGCCCCTCCTCGTGTCGACCCAGGCGAGTGAGGGCGTGGCCGAGCTCCGCCAGCGCCTCGATGTTTCTCGGGTTGCGACGCGCCTCCACCTCGAGGAAATCGGCGAGGAACTGGAGCCCGGTCAGGCTCAGACGTTCACGAGCTCGCTCGGAAAGTCGCATTCGCACGGTCTACTCCGGGGATCTGAAGGTAGGAGTCGGGTCGGCTCTTGTAGGGAGCGGCGCATCCAGGACTATACAGGATAGCGGACCAACCTGCTTCCCACCGGGGTCGGCCCAGGCCCGGCGACCTTTGCGCGCACGTCTTTCGAGGACCTTCGCCATGGAGATCCGATTTTGCGACATCTGCAACGAGTCCGTACCCCAGAGCGATCTGGATCAGGGGAAGGCTTACATCCGCAAGGGCCGCGTCGTGTGCGCGACTTGCGAGGTCTCGATGTCGCATCCCGACTCGACCTGGGACGAGCCTTCCGGAACCGCCACCGAGCCGCTGGCGGCGAGGGCGGGGGAGACGGTCCCGGAATACGCGAGGGAGCCCCTTGCGGGAGGGGGAGTCTTCGCGCCGCCGATGGCGATTCCTCCGGGCAGGCCGAGGATCTCGGTCGGCGTGATCCTCGCTAGCCTGCTGGCGTTTGCGGCTCTGGCCGTGACGTGTCTCATGACGTTCGTCCTCGCCGAGCGAGTGCAGGACGTGAGGGGAACATCGATGGAGCAGGTAGCGCGCGTCGAGGACGATCTCGTCGGAGAAGTGTCTCGACTGGAGTCGGTACTCGAACGCTGGCGAGAGGAAGACCGATCGCTCGTGCAGGAAGAACTCGAGCGAACGAAGGCCGAAGCGGACCGAGTTCGGGCACGTCACGACGAGAGCATGGCGACGCTTCGACGAGACGTCGAAGCCCTGCGAGCCCTCACGATTCGTCTCGACGCAATCGAGCAGAGCGCGACCGTTCGAAGCGGCGAAGTGCGCACGTTGGGCTCGGATCTGGCCCAGGTGAAGCGCGACGTGGGCGTGCTCGCCGAGCGCTGGCTGGAGGCTACAGCCGGCATGACGTCGACGACGGAGCTGTTGGCCGAGCCCGAGCCCGTGTGGATGGAGCATACGCGCGGACTCCAGAGCCCGAATGCGGCGTCGCGTTGGACTGCGGTCACGGAGCTCGGAGCGACCAAGGACGCGGCCGTCGTCTCGTACCTGATCGCGATGCTCGAGGATCCCGACATCTTCGTTCGCATGGCGACCGCCCGCGTACTCGGGGACATCGGGAGCGAAGAGGCGATACCGGGTCTCGTCGATGCCCTGGAGGACGAGGAACTGCCCGTGCGCGAGGCGGCCAACCTGGCGCTGTGCACGATCACGGGCCAGGACCTGCGATTCGAGCCCAACGCACCTCCGGCCGAGCGCGAGCGCAGGGTCAAGGCCTGGCGCGATTGGTGGAAGAAGCAGAGCAAGGCGTGAAGGTCGGGTTCCCCGAGGGCGGCTCGGGGCGAGCGGTGGCGATCGGGGTGGAATCGCGCGGCGGTGCCCCGTGCTCGGCGCACCGACCCTGACGACGCGACCTTGTGGACGCGTAGCAAGCCCCTATGCTGGCGCCTCCCTTCCAGGGAGAGGCTTCCGTGACTTCGATCGGCCAGCGCAGGATCACCGTCGTCGGTGCCGGCTTCGTGGGCATGACCTGCGCCCAGCGCTGCGCGCAAGCAGAACTCGCGGCCGAGGTCGTCTTGATCGATGTCATCGAAGGCAGACCGCAAGGCATTGCGCTCGACCTCAACCAAGCGGCCGCCATCGAGGGACTGGGAACGCGCATCGTCGGGAGCAACGATCCTGCCAGCGCGCGCGACAGCGATCTCTTCATCGTGACGGCAGGCAGGCCGCGCAAGCCCGGCATGAGCCGTTCGGACCTCTTGGAGGTGAACGGGCGCATCGTCGGCGAGGTGGCGGACTACGTGCGCGAAGGCTCCCCCAATGCGTTCGTCATCGTCGTGACGAACCCGCTCGACGCCATGACCCAGCTCATGCGCACGCGAACGGGATTTCCCTCGAAGCGCGTGATCGGTATGGCGGGCGTTCTCGACTCGGCGAGGCTCTCGTGGTTCATCGCCGAGGCGACCGGCACGTCGGTGAAGGACGTCGACGCGATGGTGCTCGGCGCGCACGGGGATTCCATGGTCCCGATGGAGCGGTACTGCACCGTCAACGGAGTGGAGCTGTCGGCATTCGTCGGCCGCGCTCAGATCGAAGCGCTGGTCGATCGCACCCGTCACGGAGGAGCGGAGATCGTGGAGCTGCTCAAGACGGGCAGCGCCTTCTACGCGCCTGCCTCGGCGTCGGTCGCCATGGCGCGCTCGATCCTGTTCGACGAGAAGCGCCTCCTGCCGTGCGCCTGCCACCTGAACGGCCAGTACGGGTTCGAGGGCGTGTACAGCGGCGTACCGGCCGTCCTGGGGAAGGAGGGAGTCGAGCACATCGCGGAACTCCCGCTCACGACCGAAGCACGCATCCAGATGCAGAAGGCCGTGGGTGCCATCGAATCCGACCTGAAGAGCCTGAGGAGCCTCGGGCTCCTGTGAGGAGAAGCCCATGAAGGTGCGCACCGAGTTGGATTCGTTCGGCCCGATCGACGTTCCGGCGGACGCGATGTGGGGGGCGCAGACGCAGCGCTCGCTCGAGAACTTCAAGATCGGCGGTCACCGTTTCTCGCGCGAGATGATTCGGGCGCTCGGCATCACGAAGAAGTGCGCCGCCCTGGCCAACGACGAGTTGGGCGAGCTCGACGCGCTCTCGAAAGAGTCGCGCGCCGCGCTGATCCAGGCGGCCGACGAGGTCGCTCGAGGCGAATGGGACGAGCACTTCCCCCTGGTCGTGTGGCAGACGGGCTCGGGGACGCAGTCCAACATGAACGCGAACGAGGTGATCTCGAACCGAGCGATCGAGATCGTCGGCGGACGGCGAGGCTCGAAGGACCCCGTGCACCCGAACGACCACGTCAACCGTTCGCAATCATCGAACGACGCCTTCCCGACGGCGATGCACATCGCGGCCGCCGAAGCCACCGTGCGCAGGCTCCTGCCGGCGCTCCAGAAGCTCGAAGATTCCCTGCAGGTCAAAACGGATGCCTGGTGGGACGTGATCAAGATCGGGCGCACGCACCTCCAGGACGCGACACCCGTACGCGTCGGTCAGGAGTTCTCCGGCTACGTGCAGCACGTGGCCGACGCGCGGCGCGCGATCGCTTCCGCGATGGAAGCCATCTACGAGCTCGCGCTCGGAGGGACTGCCGTGGGAACCGGCCTCAACACGCACGCCGAGTACGCCGACCTCGCTGTGCGCTTCATCGCCGAGGAGACAGACCTCCCGTTCGTCGGTGCGCCGAACAAGTTCTCGGCGCTCGCCGGACACGATGCGCTCGTGTTCCTTCACGCCACCTATCGCGTTGCGGCCTGCGCCCTGATGAAGATCGCGAACGACATTCGCTGGCTCGGTTCCGGTCCGCGCTGCGGCCTGGGGGAGCTCGTCTTGCCCGAGAACGAACCGGGCAGCTCGATCATGCCGGGCAAGGTGAACCCGACGCAGTGCGAAGCCCTCACCATGGTCTGTGTCCAGGTGATGGGAAACGACACCGCCGTCGGGATGGCCGGCTCGCAGGGAAACTTCGAGCTCAACGTCTACAAGCCGGTCATCGCCCACAACGTGCTCGAGTCGGCGCGCCTGCTCGCCGACTCGAGCGACTCGTTCCGCGCGAACTGCATCGATGGCCTCGAGCTCGACGCCGAACGCGTGGAAGCGCTGATGCGACAGTCGCTCATGCTCGTCACGGCGCTGAACCGCCACATCGGCTACGACAACGCGGCCAAGGTCGCGAAGAAGGCCTTCGTAGAGCGCACGACGTTGCGCGAGGCCGTCCTTGCGCTCGGCCTGATGACGGGCGGCGCGTTCGACGCAGCCGTGGTTCCCACCGACATGGTGGGGCCGCGGGTCTCGACCTGACGTGAGCGCCCGGCTTCCGGACCCGACTCGTGGGGGCTCACGCGCGCGCGACGAAAGCTCGCACGGACAAGAAGAGCACCGCGAGGAGACCCAGCGAACACAGCGCGGAGGAGGGGATGGCAAGCCACTCGAGCGTCGCCTTCGCCGCCCCGGTACTGCCCAGAGCCGGTGCGCGCAGGCCGGCTAGCAACCAATAGAGGGAATAGCCGAACGCGCCGAGTCCCAACGCGATCGACGTCGCGCCCTTCGTCCTGGGGCCCGCGGGAAGCGCGGCGAGCAAGAGCATCAGGACGAGGCTCGTCGTGCCCAGGCCGTTCGCGTGGAGGTGCGCGCGCTGGAAGTAGACCCAGGCTTTGTCCGTGACGGACTTCAGCGCGTTCGCATCGCCGCCGTAGACGCTGGCGAGGACGGCGCGGCCTTCGGCGTCGAGGTACCCCTTCATGTCGCCTTCGATGGCTCCGAACGCCGCTCCGAGGGCGAAGCCGAAGACCAGCGTGAGGAGCGCGAGCACGATTCCAAAGCGAAGGGGGCGCAGGGATTCCAGGGCGTCTTGCATAGCTGGGTCGTCTTCGGAGAGAGGCGTAGAACCGGGAGCCGTCGATGCCGTCAAGCTTCGGCCGCGCGGCCTCCCTCGAGCACGAAGTAGGTGAAGATGCCCTTGGCCATGAGCTCCCCGGCTTGGACGAGTTCCACTTCGCTCGTGGCGATCGAACGCCCGACCTTCAACGCCTTCGCGCAGGCCGAGAGCTCGCCGCGTTCGAGTCTCGCCGGCCGCAGGAAGTTGATCTTGAACTCGATGCTCGTGAGCGTGGCGACTCCCGCGAGGTCGGGATAGATGGAGTACACCGCGGCCGTGTCCATGAGCGTGGCGAGCACGCCGCCGTGAACGACTCCGTCCAACTGGAGATGTTCGGAGCGGGGCGGCAAGGCGACCTCGGCGGTACCGTTCGCGCGGGAGCGGAACTGGAAGCCCAGCCGGTCGTGGATGGGTTGCTCCTCGAAACGCCGGGCTTTGTCGCGCGACGGGGGCATGTCCCAGGAGGGTAGGGCATGGCTCGCCCCACGCCTATTCTCGCGCTCGACGACGGCTTCCCCTTCCGCCGCGTGGCTCGACACACGCAGTCCACGGCAGGGCGTTCTCGGCACAGCGACGCTATCGTGGAGACGTGTCGCGTCCCACGCAGGTTGCTCCGGCGAGCGCGAGCGCGAACAGGGCCCGTCGCGGGCTCCGTGCACGGTCTCTACGGGCTCCAAGGTGTTGCACCTCGGCGACGCGTTCTTCGCCGGCCGGTTCCCGTGGAGGGTGGCGCAGGCCCTGGACGACGGGCGCATCCTGGAGGAGATGCGGGCGGCGAAGCTCCTCGAGGACTACGCGGCCGAGTGGGGAGGGGGATTCAGCGACGCCGACCTTCTTCCTCGGGGCCCTCGTGACGAGCCTGTCCGCGGACTGAAGGCCCGGTGGTCGCCGCGCACGACCGGGAGCGGTCGGACTGCGCCGTGCTTCCCTTCCGCGATCCGAGCGGTAGACTCCTCGCCCCCGTTTCCCCTTCGGCCGCTACAGCCGCCTTCGCGGTCCGCCGCTCCAGCGTCCCACGACGCCTCCTTCGATGAAGATCAACCTCCGCAATAGCACGCACAAGCGGAAGAGACAGCACGGCTACCGCACGCGTCAGAAGACGAAGGGCGGCCGCAAGACCAACCGCCGCCAGCGCGCCCGCCACGGGAGCTTCTGACAGCTCGCCCGCTTCGAAGAGTGCGGACGGAGGGCTCGGCGCGTTCCGACCCTCCCGACGACGATGACCCAAGAGATCCCCTTCCTCCCGCGCACCCGCGCCGGGATGCGCGAGCGCGGCTTCGATGCCCTCGACATCCTGCTCGTCACGGGTGACGGGTACGTGGATCATCCGTCCTTCGGGGCGGCGGTGATCGGGCGCTTCCTCGAGTCGCAGGGCTTCCGCGTCGGGATCCTGGACGCGCCCGAGCTCGAGGAGGACGGTTCCGGCTGGGACAGGCTCCCGGCGCCCTTGCTCTTTGTCGGCGTGACCGCCGGAACCATCGACTCGATGGTCACGAACTACACGGCGGCGCGGAAGCGCCGGCGCGTCGACGTGTACCGCCCCGGCGGGAAGACGGGACGACCGAACCTCGCCACGATCGCCTACACCTCGAAGGCGCGGCACCACTTCCCGGGCGTGCCCGTCGTCGTCGGGGGACTCGAGGCCGGGCCGCGGCGGCTGGCGCACTACGAGTACTACCAGGACCGGATGCGGCGCTCGATCCTGGTCGACGCGAAGGCCGACCTGCTCGTGTGGGGCATGGGCGAGCGCCAATCGCTCGAGATCGCCAGGCGCTGCGAGAGCGGGAGGGGCTTGGCGGGGATCGCCATGACCTGCGAGGTCGTGCGCGAGTCGGATCTGCCGCCGGACGCGCGCCGCGTCCCGTCGTTCGAGGAGCTCGACTCCGACCACGACCTGTTGACCCCGCTGTTCGAGGCCGTGCGCGAGGAGAATCACCCCGGGGCGCGTCCCCTGGCCCAACGCCATGGCGACCGCTTCGTCCTCCAACACCCTCCGCTGCAGCCTTCGACGACGGAGGAAGTCGACTCGTACTACGACCTGCCGTTTCGCCGCGCGTGGCACCCCGACCACGATGCGGCCGGCGGCATCCCGGCCCTCGAGACAGTGCGCTTCAGCATCAACACGCACCGCGGGTGCATGGCGGACTGTTCGTTCTGCTCGATCACCTTCCACCAGGGGCGATCGATCCAGGGGCGCAGCGAGGAGTCGGTGTTGCGCGAGGCCGCGCTGCTCGCGGAGCACGTCGACTTCCGCGGCACCATCACCGATGTCGGCGGACCCACGGCCAACATGTACGGGCTCGGGTGCAAGCTGCTCGAGAAGGGCGAGCCCTGCCTCGACCGCGACTGCTTGACCCCGAACGTCTGCCCGGCGCTGCGGGTCGACAAGGCGAGCGACGGCTACCGCCGCCTGCTCGGGCTCGTCCGGCGGACGAAGGGCGTCAAGCACGCCTTCGTCGGCTCAGGCATCCGCCACGACCTGCTGCGCGGCAAGCACGGCGACCTCTTGCCGATCCACGACGACCTCGTGCGCCACCACGTCTCCGGACGCATGAAGCTCGCTCCCGAGCACGCTGCGCCGAACGCCCTGCGCGCCATGAACAAGCCGTCGTTCGACGTCTACGAGGCCTACGAGAAGGCCTACAAGCAGGACTGCAAGGCCCTGGGCAAGGACCAGCACCTCGTGAACTACTTCATCGTCGGGCACCCGGGGACGAGGCTCGAGGACGCGGTGCTCCTGTTCGAGGAACTGCTCGAGCGCAACTATTCGCCCGAGCAGGTGCAGGAGTTCATCCCGCTCCCCATGACGCGCGGATGCGTGCAGTGGGTGACGGGACGCGATCCGCTGAACGGCGAGGCGCTGCACGTGCCGCGTTCACCGGGAGAGCGCCGGATGCAGAAGGCGCTCGCGACCTGGCGCGCGCCGGAGTCGCGCCGCCACGTGGAGGAAGCCCTGCGCGCGCTGGGTCGCAACGATCTCCTGGAGCGCTTCCACGCGGCGCTGCGGCGCGGGAGTGCGCGGAAGAAGAAGACGGACGAGCCGCTCGAGCTCGATACCTGCGGCTAGCGAGCGCGGACGAGCTCGCGAGTCTGGAGCTCGCCGTCGGGTTCGGGTCAGGGACCCGTGCCGGTGTACACGACCTCGATGAGCCGGTTCTGCGGCAGCGTGTCGGGCAGACTCCACTCGTAGTTCTGCCCCTCGGGCGGATCGATGTCGACCACCTTCACGAGCACGACGTCGCCGGGCAGCAGTCCGCCGATCGACAGGAGCAGGCTGGAATCGCCCACGCGGCCCGTCGGAGGCGCCGAGACCTCGCTCTGGTCGACGCGCCATGCGTCGTTCGTGACGTCGTGGACCAGCACGTCGAGCACGGGGAAGAAGGTCTCCCCCGCATCGCCGTCGAGCTCTTGGACGACCATGTCCAGGGTGAACGCAAGCGTTCCGCCGCTGTCCTGGATCGGCGCCTGCCCCGAGAGCGCGCTGACGCGCACGTGATTCGGCTGCAAGAGGTCGTGCGAGGTGAAGGCCTCGCTGGCGATGAGCTCGGTCGAGCCGCCTGCACCGGTGACGACCAGGCGCAGGTCGTAGGTCTTCGACGGCAGGATGTCGCGCAGGAAGACCATGTGTGCGACGGCCGGGTTCGCGGAAGTGTAGGTCTGCGTCGCGCCTCCCGCGGGCGTGTACTCGACGACCGCGGTCGCGTGAACGTCGGTGAAGAAGACGAGCTTCGCCACACGGGTCGTCGCGTACACGACCTCGAAGCCCTCGATCGCCGGACCGTTGCCCATGGCGTACATCGGCGGAGCGGTCGAGAAGGTGTCGTTCTGCGAGAGGCTCGACCCGAGCCCGAACGAAGTCCCGTGGGGCGACGTCGATGCATGGCCTCCGCTCTCCTCTCCTTCGTCGCCCGGAGCGACGGGGAAGGTCGGACCGGGTCCGGGAACGACCGGCGGCGGGCCTGCCAGCTCGTCGAAGGCGACGTACGGGTCGCCCATGCCGCGCGGCATGGGGAAGAGCATCCCGACCAGGTCCTGGGCCGCGAGCGCGTTCAGGAGATCTTGCTTGCCCAGCGAGACCGGGGTGACTTGATCGTTGGTGAGGTCGAAGGTCTGGACTTCCGGATCGAACACGCCTTCGTACTTCTGGCCCGCCAGCTCGGCTACGACCACGAGGTCGAGGTGGTCTCGCTTCGCGCGTTGCGTGAGCTGATGGATGGTCGCGACGTTCGTCGCGAGCTCTGCTGCGTCCGCCGGTGTCGTGCCCGGAACCGGAGAGAGAGCTGCCGTCGCCGGCGCGCCTCCGGCGCTCGGTGACCCGCCCGCGAGCGCGCCCATCGCCGGCTTGCCGGGCGACGGCGCCGTGAGCGGCGTGGGAGGAGTGCAGAAGGATCCGTAGCCGATGCGCACGCCCTCGTGCATGAGGGGCGGGATCCCCGTGTCGAGTTGCATCAGGAAGGCGGCGATGTCCAACCGCTGCTGATGCCCGAGATCGAATCCGCCCTGCAGCATGAAGTCCTGGAGGTCGTCTCCGAGTCCCGTCGCGGAGAGGGACACGCCCAGAACGGGCAACTCGTCGGTCACGCCGCGCGCGTACTCGACCTGCACGCGTGAGGGTTGGAGCTTGCGCCACGACGACATGAGCGGCGCGACGACGAAGTGGCTGCGTCCGGCGTGGGCGGCGTCGGCCTCGTCCCGGAAGGTGTCGTTGTTCGTGCCGCTCGGGAGTGCGTGGCATTGCTGACAGGTCAAGGGACCGATCGACGGGACGTCCCAGAAGAGGTCCTGACCGCGCACCGCCGACGTGGTCGTCGGGAACGAAGGCGGGATCAGGTGATCGCTGACGCGGCGCCGCACGCCTTCGTTGGGGTTCGCGCGCTCGTGCAGCGAGAACACGAAGGCCTCGAACTCGTCGAAGGCGCCGCCCGGCGTCTCGTCGAGTTTCGTTCCGCCGAGGAGCCCTTCGAAGGCTCCGTTGAAGTCGATCAGGTCCGCGCGCTCACCGCGCCAGTGATAGGGCAACTGACCGAGCAGGGTGCGCAGCGTCTGCGTCACGAGTGGGCCCTTGTCGTCGACGGGGACCGTGTGCGCGCCCGTGGCGTCCTTCCTGCGGTCGGACAGGTCCCAGGCCAGGAGATCGGCGAAGCCGTCCACGTGACAGGTGTTGCAGGAGAGGTTGTTGTGCTGCGAGTTCGAGGCCGAGTAGTAGATCGTCCGCCCGAGCTTGACGTCCGTCGGGGTGGGATCCCTGCCGACGGACAGCGTGGCGACGAGGCCCGTCCCCAACGCAGGCTGGTAGATCTCGACCGTGCTCGCGCCCCAGCAGAACACGGCCAGGAACTCGCTCGTCCCCTTCTGGATCGTCTGCAGGCCGCGCGGGATCGAGCCCACGTTCCATTCCTTCACCCAGTTCCCGTTGACGTCGAGCATCGTCACGTTGTCGGTCAGCATGCCCGTGACGAAGCCGTTGCCCGCGGAGTCGAAGGCGAGCGCGTAGGGCTGACCGACCGTCCGCGTGGGGACGTACTGCACACCCGGCAGGATCCGGTCGGCGTCGTCCAGGTCGAACGTTTGCGTCGGGAGCACGGGCGGGTTGCCCGGTGCGGGCAACCCGTTCACCAGAGCCAGGCGGTTCTCGCTGAACACGCCCTTCGCCTCCGGCTCGCTCTGGAGCGCCACGTTGCGCGCATCCGTGCCGAGCATCCAGTGCGCGCCCGACACGGGATTCCCCTCGTGGGCGAAGAGCACGGTGCCCGCGCGCTCGACGACGGGCTCGATCACGCCGCCGGAGAGCCGGAAGAGGTCCGAATCCGGCAGTCCCTGCACGGCCGTCGACAGATCGAGGATGCCCCCCGGGCCGGCATTGAAGATCGGGGCGCCGCGATCCACCGTCGTGTTGTTCCCCGACAGCATGGGCGCCACGAGGACGGCCCCCGTGTTCCCGCTCTCGAAGGCCAGGAAGGCCGGGTGCTTCGAGGGGATCGCGTACTTGCGCAGGATCTTCTTGGCGAGCAGGTCGACCTCGACGACCACGTCCTCCGCCATGCACGACACCCAGGCCACGTTGCGCACCGAGTCGACCAGGAGATCGCTGGGTTCGCCCGGCAGACCGAGCAGGCCTTCCACGCGACCGTCGTAGGCGAGACACAGGAGCGCGTCGGAGTTGCTGCACGTGACGAGCAGCTCAGGCACGCAGTTCGCGCTCTCCCAGAAGGCGCAGGACGTGGGACCCCAAGCGGTTTTGAGGGACGACACGAGCACCCAGTTCGCGGGATTCGGATTCGTGCAGTCGAAGATGCGGACGAGGTTCGCGTGCGGGTTGACGGCGGCGAGTCGGTTCTGGTTGGCCGACAGCGCGATGGGGGAGAACGGGACGTTGTTCAGGTTCATGTACGGTCCGACGACCGTGTCGAGCACCCTGAACGGCGCCGTCTTCGGGCCGAACAGCGGCGGCGGCTCCCCCGGAATCGGGATCAGGTTCCCGTTGGCGCTCCCGCTGCCGCGTTCGGGCGTCTTGAAGTTGCCGCGATCCAGGGGCGGGTCCACGAGCTGCGCGCTCGCGGCCGCGCTCAGAACCGCCACCCACGCCGAGGCCCAGAGAACGCTGCTCGCGATCCTCAATCGGTCCATCGCCCTTGCCTCCTTCGGCCGCGAGCTTCGAGGAGCTGTGGAGCCCGCTCCCATCCGAGACGGTTCGAACGGGCGAGATGTTCGCACAAAAAGAAACGAAGGCGAGCCCGATCGACGCGACACGCGCTGGGGCAAAGCTCGGACCCGTTCGCCAAGCGCGACGCTGGCGCTCTTCAGGACGATTCGGGCAGCGGAGCGACTCGGGCTCGACCGTCGGCGGCGAGCAGGATCCCGACCAACCTCCCGTCCGAGCGCGCGAACACGGGGGCCCCGTTCCACTCCGGGCCGATCGAGTACGCGCGGTCCACCTTCCAGCCGTCGTCCGAGGGGGAGAGCCGCCCCGCGGACAACGCGAGCGGAGCCGCCGTGGGATCGCCGACGACGAGGCAGTCCTCGGGGGCCTCGGGCCGCCGCACGAAATCCCTTGGCCAGGGAATGCCAATCCCCTCGAAACCTTCGAGCAACGCCGCGCCTGCCCGCGCGCTCGCGCCCGGTGGCCCCGGTGGCCCCGGTAGCAACGGAAAGCGCGCTCCCGCGACCTCGAGCTCGAAGTCCGTGCCCCCGTCGAGCTCGGGCCGTGCGAGCAACTCGGCCGGACCGAGGAGCGCCCCGCCCAGCACGAGGACCCACGCGCTCTGCTCGTGGGAGCGCTCGAGGAACAGGCGCTCGCTCTTCCAGGAGACCGTCGCCCGCAGCGGGCTCGGCGCCGGCGCGTCGAACGGAAGCAGCGCGTTGCCCACGGCCAGGGGCGGCCGCCAGGCGAGCCACTTCGTCTCCGGCGCCTCGGCCAGCGGGAAGCGGTGCCCGGTGGAGACGAGCTCACCGGGCGCATCCGGCGTCGCCATCCCGATCGAGCCGACGACCAGGGAGCGCAGCGAATCGAGCCCCACCTCGAGGCCGGTGATCCCGAGCTCGAAGCTCGCCCCGCTTTCGAGGAAGAAGCGCGTGTCCTTGCGGACGAGTTGCCTGTAGGGAGCACGCACGTAGACGCGCACCTCGACGTCGGCGGCATCGCTCGCGAGCCCGACCGACAGCACGCGTCCCACCGCGATCCCGCGGTAGTGCAGCGCGGCTCCCGGATCCAGTCCGTGACGACTCGCGGCGAGCAGGACGAGCTCGAGTCCGCCCGGCTGGACGTCCTCCAGGACCGGCGGCTCCGCGAGCGCGACGAAGTCGGTCTGGCGCTCACCATCGGAGTCGCCGCGCGCTGCGGGAAGCGCCTCGAGATAGCGCGAGCCGAAGATCGTCTCGAGGCCGGCGACTTGGTCGACGGCGAGGTGCGGGCGCACGATCCAGAAGCGCGTGCCGGCGCGGGCGAGGCCCTCCGCTCCGCGTTGCAACCGGACTCGGATCACGACGGAGGACAAGTCGTCCGCGAGCTCGGCCGACGCGACCTGTCCCACGTCGATGCCGCGGTAGCGGACCGGATCGCCGCGCGCGATCCCGTGACCCTCGGCGGCGTGGATCGAGAGCAGCGACCCGCGCTCTCCGCGCTCGCGCAAGCCGAGTCCCACGGTCGCCGCGAGCGCGAGCAGCGGAACGAGCCACGTCCAGCTCCGGCGTCGCTCGTCCGCCCGGGCCGTGGGAACTGCGCGAGCCAACGGCTCGAGGCCTTCGTCCGTCACGCTCGCTCCCCGCGCGCGCGCATGGCGTCCTGCCCGAGGCCGATGGGCCTCGGCTGGGGATTGGAGTCGGGCTCCGTGCGGAGCCACAGGGCGTGCGGATCGAAGCAGGTACTCGCGAGGAGGGAGAGCAGCACGCAGGTCGTGAACGCGAGCACACCGGGGCCGGCGCGGATCTCTACGACGTCGCCGACCTTCACCCACGCGACGACCAACGCCACGAGCAACACGTCGAGCATCCCGAAGCGCCCGGCCAACTCGATCACGCGGTAGGTGAGCGCGCGGTTCCTGCGCGACAGGAAACCCTTCGGTCCCGTGAGCGCGAGGATCCCGCTGAGCTTCAGCAGCGGCACCACGAGCGAGCACGCGACGACGACGGCGCCCACGAACCACTGACCGTCCTCGAGCAGAGCACGCGATCCGCTCCACACGCTCGCTTCGCGCGTGTGTCCGAAGCGCGAGAGGTGCATGACGGGCAGGTGGACGGCGGCCGGGAAGAGGATCAACGCCGCGAGCGCGAAGTTCCTCGCGCGCTGGTTCGCGAGCCGCCCGCCGTGACGGGCGTGCAGGACGGTCTTGCAGCGGCGACAGGTAGCCACCTGCTCCGGGAGGAGCTCCGGCAAGCGATGCACCATGCCGCAGCACGGGCAGGCCGTGAGTTTCGAACGGTCGAGATCCAAGGCGCGCGCAAGTGTAGTCGCGGAAAGGGCCCGTAGCGATCGGCTCCCAACGGCCGCAGTCGAGCGCGAAGTCTCGACCGACGCCGCTCGCCCGCGTCGCGCACGGGTTTCACGCCTTCTCCGGGATCGGCGAGCGGGCGCGTCGCCCGACGCCGGTCCCACCGCCGTGGTTGCACCGCCCGGGGCGAGGAGCCACGCTCGTCTCGCCATGTCTCTCGTCCCGATCTCGCGCGAGCTCGCGCGGCAGGTCTCGAAGCTCGCCTTCGGCCCTCCGGTGACGCACGTCTACAACCCGCTCGTCCACGCGCGCGCCACGGCCGAGCTCTATCTCGAGCGCTACGCGCGCGTGGGCGTCCCGACGCTCCTGCTCGGAATGAACCCAGGGCCGTTCGGGATGGTCCAGACCGGAGTGCCGTTCGGCGAGATCGGGTTCGTGCGCGATTGGCTGGAGATCGACGGCCCGGTCGCGCGGCCGGAACGCGAGCATCCCAAGCGCCCGGTCGAGGGCTTCGCTTGCCAACGCAGCGAGACCAGCGGAGCTCGGCTGTGGGGTTTCGCGCGCGAGCGGTTCACGACGCCCGAGCGCTTCTTCGACGCCTTCTTCGTGTGGAACTACTGCCCGCTCGCCTTCGTCGAGGCATCGGGCAGGAACCGCACGCCCGACGCGCTGCCTGCGGCCGAGCGCGAACCGCTCTTCGTCGCCTGCGACGCCGCGCTCGCCGCGGTGGTGCAAAGCCTCTGCCCCGAGCTCGTCGTCGGCGTCGGTCGCTTCGCCGAGAAGCGCGCGCGCATCGCGCTCGCGGATCAGGTCGCGAGGTCGGAGCTCGCCATCGGCGGCATGTTGCATCCGAGCCCGGCCAGCCCCGCTGCGAACGGGGGTTGGGCCGAGCGCGCGGAGGCGCAACTCGCCGAGCTCGGCGCGCTGCCCGAGCTCTGATCGGCGCTCTACCGCACGCGCCTACGGGGAGCGCCGTGCGCGGAAGGAGCGCGCGAGCGTCAGGTCCTGGTCGCGATAGGAATCGGCGGGCCGATCCTCGCCGTAGATGCGCTCGGGCGACTCCGAGGTGCGGAAGAAGCGCAGGCGAAAGAGGATCTGGCCGTCCTCGACGAGGAAGGGCACGTCGTGGGCGCGCACCTCGAGCACGGCCGGCGTTCCTGCGGGACGGCGCGCGTGCGAGCCGAAGCCGCAGTCGAAGAAGCCCGCGTAGTTGTTGCGCAGCTCGCCGAGCCCCAAGTCGACCGGAAGCATCTCCGCCGCGAGGTCCGGCGGAATCGCCAGACGCTCGCGGCTCGCGAACAAGTGGAAGCGGCCGGGAGCCAGGATGCAGTGGCCGTCCTCTTCGCGCACGGGCTCGAAGAAGGCTTCCGCATCGTGCGCACCGTGTTCGGCGAGGTGCAAGGCCGACGACGTCGGGCGCGCGCGCCACGCGCACGGATCGCGGCCGCGCAAGCCGACGCGCAGCTCGAGGCCGCCCGTCCCGTCGAAGCGGACGGCCCCCGGTGCCAGCGGCCCGCGCTCGTCGTGGCACATCGGCGAGCGCGCGTAGCGCGCGACGAGCTCGTCGTGTCCGAGGGCCGGAGCGCCGCGCGCGAAGCGCACCTGGCACAGGCTGTCGCCGCGGCGCACGCGCACGGGGAAGGAGAGCGGCGCGACCTCCAACCACGGACGTCCGCGCCAGCCGCGCGGCGTCTCGTCGAAACGGGGGTGGCCGGGCACGACGACGCGCGCGAACACGTCGCAGCGACCGACGCTGCTGCGCGGGTTGAAGCGCGCGAAGACCGCGTCGTCGAGGCAGAGCTCCTCCTCGAGCGGCACGAGGTACACGCACCCGCGCTCGAGCACCGCGCCTTCCGCGAGGGAGAGCGTTCCGGTCGAGAGCTCGCGGAGCCGTTCCTCGATCGAGGTGCGCTCGGGCAGGAAGCTCGCTCGCATCACGTGCGCCTCGGCGCCGAGTCGCAGGTCGAGGCTCGCCGGCTGCACCTGTTCCGGCAGGAAGGGCGAATCGGCGCGAACCGCCCGCCCGAGGAGCGCGCGAATGCCGCGGTCGACGAGGATCGAATGATCGGGGAACTCCATCGCGGAGGCGAACATCGTGACGGCGCCCAGCGTCGGTGCAAGCCGAGCGAGAGCGTTGCCCTTCGAGCGTTGCCCGATGGGACGGGGACGCGCGCGGAAGAAATGCCACGGCACCAGGACGGCGCCGGTGGTCGGCTCGCCGAGCCGCGGCTAGACTCCCGCGCTCCCCACGCTCCCCCGACGCTTCACCCAATGAAGATCCACGAGTTCCAGGCCAAGGAAGTCCTCGCCAAGTTCGGTGTCGCGGTCCCGCGCGGACGCGAGTGCAAGACTCCCGACGAGGCCGGGGCTGCCCACACGGCCTTGGGCACGCCCGTCACCGTCGTCAAGGCGCAGATCCATGCCGGCGGGCGCGGCAAGGCCGGCGGCGTGAAGGTCGTGAAGAGCGCGGAGGAAGCGAAGCGGGCCGCGGCGGGTCTCTTCGGCAAGTCCCTCGTCACGCACCAGACGGGACCGGCGGGTCAGGTCGTTCGCCGGCTGTGGGTCGAGGAGGGGAGCGAGATCGCCTCGGAGCTCTACATCGGGATCGCGGTCGACCGCGAGCAGCAGCTCCCCGTGATGATGGCTTCGTCCGAGGGCGGGATGGAGATCGAGGTGGTGGCGCAGCAGAGCCCCGAGAAGATCCTGCGCGCGCCGTTCTCGCCCTCGAAGGGCCTGGCCGAGACGGACGCGCGCCGTCTCGCGACGGGCATCGGGCTCGAGGGCGACCTCGCCGCCAAGGGCGCCGTCCTCATGACGAAGCTCGCGAAGGCCTTCTGCGAGCTCGACTGCTCGCTGGCCGAGATCAATCCGCTGGTCACGACCGTGCAGGGCGACGTCCTCGCGCTCGACGCGAAGCTCAACTTCGACGACAACGCCCTGTACCGCCATCCCGACCTCGTTGCCCTGCGCGATCTGCACGAGGAAGACCCCAAGGAGATCGAGGCCAAGAAGTTCGATCTGTCGTACATCGCGCTCGACGGGAACATCGGCTGCATGGTGAACGGAGCAGGCCTCGCCATGGCCACGATGGACGTCATCAAGTTGCACGGCGGCGAGCCCGCCAACTTCCTCGACGTGGGCGGCGGGGCGACCAAGGAGAACGTGACGGCCGCGTTCAAGATCCTGCTCTCGGACGCGAACGTGAAGGGCGTGCTGATCAACATCTTCGGCGGGATCATGCGCTGCGACGTCATCGCCGAGGGCGTGTGTGCGGCGGTGAAGGAGATCGCGCTGCGCGTTCCCCTGGTCGTCAGGCTCGAGGGAACGAACGTCGAGCAGGGGCGCGCGATCCTGCGCGATTCGGGCCTGCCGATCGCGTCGGCGGCCGACCTCGACGAAGCGGCGGAGAAGGTTTGCCGCGCGGTGCGCGCGCTGGAGGGAGGGCGATGAGCATCTGGGTCGACGCCACGACGAAGGTCATCTGCCAGGGATTCACCGGCAAGCACGGCACCTTCCACAGTCAGCAGTCCACGGCCTACGGGACGAAGCTCGTGGGCGGCGTGACGCCCGGCAAGGGAGGCGAGACGCACCTCGGTCTGCCCGTCTTCGACTCGGTCGCCGAAGCCAAGCAGCGGACGGGCGCGACCGCCAGCGTCATCTACGTGCCGCCCAAGTTCGCGAGGGCCGCCATCCTCGAGGCGGTGGACGCCGAGCTGGACCTCGTGGTCTGCATCACCGAGGGCATCCCCGTGCTCGACATGGTGAGCACCATGGAGCGCGTGCGCGACTCGGCGACGCGCCTCATCGGGCCGAACTGTCCCGGCATCATCACGCCCGAGACGTGCAAGATCGGCATCATGCCGGGCTACATCCATCGCGCCGGCCGCGTGGGCGTCGTGTCGCGCTCGGGCACGCTGACCTACGAAGCCGTGTGGCAGATCACGAGCTGCGGCCTGGGCCAGTCGACCTGCATCGGCATTGGCGGCGATCCGGTCAACGGGACGAGCTTCGTCGACTGCCTGTCGGCCTTCAACGAGGATCCCGACACCGACGGGATCGTGATGATCGGCGAGATCGGCGGTACGGCCGAGGAGCAGGCGGCCGACTTCATCGCCTCGGAGGTGAGGAAGCCCGTCGTGGCGTTCATCGCGGGTGTGACCGCGCCTCCGGGCCGACGTATGGGGCACGCGGGAGCCATCATCTCGGGCGGCAAGGGCACGGCGGGCGAGAAGATCGCCGCGCTCGAGCGGGCCGGCGCAACGGTGTCGCGCACGCCCGCGAACCTCGGCAAGTTGATGGAGGCGCGGCTGCGGGAGGCGGGGCTCCTCTTGGGCTCGCGGGTCTGACACGTCGCCGCCAGCCGGAAGGGAGAGCGGTTCCGTCGCAGCCGAACGGGCGGGAGCGTGGCGCGTCGTCGTCACGGAGGACGGATCCTGGACGCTCGCGCACCCCGAGCACGGCGAGACCTGCCATTCGCGCTCGGGAGCCTGGCTCGAGGCGCGCGAGCGCTACGCCGTCCCGTGCGAGCTCGCCGCGCGGGCGCGCGGCCGAACGGAGCTCTGGCTGCTCGACGTCGGCACGGGGCTCGGGCTGAACATCGCCGCCGCGCTCGAGGCCCTGGCCGGGACCGAGGTCGCCCTGCGCGTCGACACGCTCGAGCGCGATCGATCGGTGCTCCTGCGGACGCTCGAGCTCGCGCGTCGTCCCCCCCCGGGCTTTCTCGGCCCGGCGACGGACGCGCCCGGCGCAGCTTGGCACGCGCTTGCCATCGACGCCATGGAGGGCGCCCTCGCGGACCCAGTGGGTTCCGCCGCGCTCGGTGAGCGCGGGACGCTTCGGCTGTGGGTCGGGGACGCGCGCCAGACGCTCGCGGTCCTCCCGCAGGCCCGCTACGACGCCGTCTTCCTCGATCCGTTCTCGCCGCGCGTCGAGCCCGATTCGTGGGAGCCCGAGTTCCTCGCCGCCCTCGCTCGCTCGATGGCCCCCGGAGGCATGCTCTCGACCTACAGCGCCGCGACCCGCGTGCGCGCCGGCCTCTCCGCGGCCGGGCTCGCCGTCGGACCGGGTCGGCGCGTCGGAGCGAAGGCCGAGGGCACCCTGGCGAGCAAGGACGGTGTCGTGCCGCCCTTCGCGCCGCGGGTCGAGCGCCGGATCCGCCGCGCCGCGGAAGCCCTCGCGAGGCAAGGGGAGGGAAAGCGCGGGCCGTTCGCCTAGAATGGCCGGCAATCGCCGTCGGGTTCCTCGATCCTGCGCCGACCTCCCCTTCGCCGCCCTCCCACCTGGGGGGGCGAGGGATCCGATCGCGCTACCGGCCCCCATCGCATGGTCATGGCTGAACTGGCTTTCCTCATTCCCGGCGGCGGCGAGTTGTGGCTCATCCTCGCCATCCTCTTGATCCTCTTCGGCGCCAAGAAGCTGCCGGACCTGGCGCGCTCGATGGGCTCGTCGATCACGCAGTTCAAGAAGGGGCTGAAGGAAGACCCGGAGCTCCTCGAGCGCCCGAAGGACGAAGACCGAGACAAGAAGTGATCGCCGTGCCGCCGCGAGAGACGAAGGAATCGCGAGACGGAGCAGCTCAGTACGCGCCGCGACCGGTGGCGGGAGTGGAGGGAGCCGTGCTGTGCGGCGGAGCGAGCCGGCGCATGGGCGCCGACAAGGCGCTCTTGCGGCCGCCCTACCTCGGGGGACGGAGCCTGCTCGAGCACGCCGTCCTCGAGCTCGAGGGCGTCGCGCCGCGCGTGGTGCTCGCGTGCGGCGAAGAGCCGCGCTACGCGCATCTCGGACGCGAGCTCGTGCTCGACGCGCTGGGCGGCGCCGGACCGCTGGCCGGCTTGGTCGCCGCGCTCGAGTCCCTGCGCGGCGAATGGCTGTGCGTCGTCGCCTGCGACATGCCCCGCGTCGGTGGTGATGTTTTCCGTGCTCTCCTGGAACGCGCTCGGGAGCTCGATCTGGACGCGTGCCTGCTCGAAACCCCAGGCGGACTGGAGCCCCTGTGCGGCGTCTACCGAAAGACCTGCGCCGGACCTGCCCGGAGGGCGCTCGATGGAGGAGAGCGGCGGCTGGTCTCGTTCCACGGCGAGCTCTCGATCGGCCGCCTGGCTGCGTCGACTGCGGCCGGCGGAGGTGGGGAATGGGCAACGAACCTGAACACGCCTGGCGAGTACGAGCGCGAGCTCGCGCACCCGGCGCAGGAACGGGAGGACCTCGAGTGAGTCGGTCGCGCGCGCTGTTGGCGGAGCTCTTCCAGCCGATCGAATCCCAGATGGAGCGCGTGCGCGCGGTCCTCGGGGACGAGCTCAGGGACTCGTCACCGGTCGTGAGCGACATGCTCGACCACGTGGGCCGTTTCCGCGGCAAGGAATTGCGAGCCGCGCTCGTGCTCCTGGCCGGCGAGGCGACGGGTAACTCCACCGACGAGCACGCATCGATCGCCGCTATCGTCGAGCTCATCCACTTGGCAACGCTCGTCCACGACGACATCCTCGACGGGGCGCAGGTACGGCGCCGCGTGGCCTGCGTCAACCAGCGCTGGGACAATCAGGTGGCCGTGCTGCTCGGCGACTACCTCTATGCGCGGGCTTTCTCCCTCTCC
The DNA here is from genome assembly GCA_964413535.1 of uncultured Planctomycetaceae bacterium. Lineage (GTDB taxonomy): Bacteria > Planctomycetota > UBA1135 > UBA1135 > CAYPTB01. The sequence continues at coordinate 122,313 of CAYPTB010000051.1, forward strand.
ACGCAGCTCTCCTCGCGGCTCACGAGCCGCGTTTTGGCCGAGACGACGCGCACCCTGTGCACGGGCGAGATCGAGCAGAGCGCCGCGCGCTACGACTTCGACATGAGCCAGGAGCGCTACGAGGGACTGTGCGGCGCGAAGACCGCGAGCTTGTACGCCGCCGCGTGCGAGCTCGGCGCGCGCTATCCCGGGGGCAACGAAGAGCTCGGGGCCAGGCTGCGCGGAGTCGGCTGGGACCTCGGCCTCGCGTTCCAGATCGTCGACGACTGCCTCGACATCATGGGCACGGAGGAAACCGTCGGAAAGACCGTTGGGTGCGACGTCGAGGACGGCAAGGTCACGCTGCCCGTGCTGCACGTCTATGCGCGCGCCTCCGAAGCCGCCAAGCGGCGAATCCGGGACATCTACACCGAGCCGGGGCTCGCCGAGCGCGTGCGAGTCCTGCGCGAGTCCGTCGACCTCGAGCCGGGTCTGATCTTCGCCCACAGCCGCGCCCGTGAGCTCGTAGACGGGGCTCTCTCGGCGGTGACGAAGCTCCCCGAATCCCCCGCGCGCGCCTCGATCGAGCGCATCTGCGGGTTCGTCCTCTTGCGCAGTTTCTAGGGAAGGAATCGATGGCGAAGCCTCAGGTACGATCGACGCTCCTCGGACTCGTCTGCAGCGCGCTGGTGCTCGCGTGCGAGGAGCACACCGGCCCGCAGCCGATCCCCGAGCGACGCGTGACGAGCGTGGCACCGCGACAGGCGGTGGCCAACGCCACGAACGAGATGCGCTTCTCCGGCATGCCGGGCGCCGCGCCGGCGCCGACGCGGCCGAGCGCCGGACGGATCGGCTACGAAGTTCCCGAGAGCTGGATCGAGCGCGCGCCGACGCCGACGCGCTATGCCGACTTCCAGGTCGGCGGGGATCCGCGAGCGGAGTGCTACCTGACGCTCTTGCCCGGGGACGCCGGCGGGCTCGCCGCGAACGTCAATCGCTGGCGGGCGCAGATGGGCCAGGGCTCCCTGACGGACGAGGAGATCCGCCTGCTCCCCAAGCGTCCGATCCTCGGACGCGAAGCGACGCTGGTGGAGCTCTCGGGCGACTTCGCCGGCATGACGGGGGATCCGCAGCCCGACTTCGCCCTGCTCGGCGCGATCTTCTCCGTGCCGGAGGGGACGCTGTTCGTGAAGCTGACCGGACCGCGCGAGGTGGTGGCGCGCGAGCGCACGAGCTTCGACGCCTTCTGCGCCTCGCTGGGAGGCGTGAGCGACGCGGAGGAGCACCACGAACACGACGGCCACGACCACGGCGACTCGCCGTCCGAGTCCGTGACCTCGGGTGCGGCACCGGGTGCGACTTCCGCGGCGATTTCCGATGCGAGCTCCGGCGCGGAAGGCTTCGTCTGGGACGTCCCTGCGGGATGGACGACGAGCGGGCCGCGCGCGATGCGCATCGTGAGCTTCGTGGTCGGCGCGAACGGCGAGACGGAATGCTACGTGACCGTGCTGGGGGGCGACGGCGGGGGAGTCGAGCCCAACCTGGATCGGTGGCGCGACCAGCTCGGACTCGCACCGTTCACGTCGGCGGAGTTCGCGAGCCTTCCGACGGTGGAGATCCTGGGTGTCGAAGCCGCGCTCTTCGAGGGTTACGGGAGCTTCTCCGGAATGGGAGCGGCCGAGCGCGACGACGCCGGGATGCTCGGAGTCGTGTGCATGCTCGCCGACCGCACGTTGTTCGTGAAGATGATCGGAGCCGGCGACGAGGTGCGCGCCGAGCGCGAGAACTTCCTGCGCTTCTGCAGGTCGCTCGGGAGGTCCTAGATGCCGCGCCGGATCGCCAAGGGCCTGTTCGACTTCGCCGCGTCCTACCTGTTCGCGTGCATCCTGCTCGGGTTGCTCTTCGTGCTCACGCTCCTCGGGACGCTCGAGCAAGTCGACCACGGCCTGCACGAGGTGCAGAAGAAGTACTTCAACTCGCTCTTCCTCGTGCATCCCATCACGGAAGGGTTCGGCGTGCCGCTGCCCGGCGCCGCGCTCGTCCTCGCGCTCCTGACGGTCAATGTCGTGCTCGGGGGGCTCGTGCGCATCAGGAAGAGCAAGGCGACACTGGGCGTGATGGTGATCCACGTCGGGATCGTGATCATGATGGCGGCCGGCCTCGTGAAGCTCACTGCGGCCGAGGAGGGACACCTGACGCTCTACGAGGGCCAGCGCTCCGACGAGTACGTGAGCTACTACCTGTGGGAGGTGGCGGTCTTCCGCGCGAACGAGCTCGAGGACGTCGTCGAGCTCGTGGTCCCCGACGAATACCTGCGGGACCTCGTGGACGGGAGGACGGCGGTCTTCACGAGCCCGGACCTCCCGTTCGAGTTCGAGCTGTCGAACTTCGTCCCGAACGGCCGTCCCATGCCGAAAGGCCCCATGTGGCACACGCCGCACCCGGTCGTCGACGGCTACGCGCTGCGCGAACTGCCGCTCGAGGAGGAGGCGGAGGCGAACGTGGCCGGACTCTACGTCACCGTTCGGGGCGCGGGACGTGAGCCCCTGCGCGGCATCTTGGGGGGGCTCGAGAGGTATCCGTGGGTGTGCGAGTGGGACGACGAGTTGTGGGCGTTCTCGCTGCGCCACAAGCGCTACCAGATGCCCTACACGATCGTCCTCGACGACTTCACGCGCGAGCTGCACCCGCGCACGGGTATCGCGAAGAGCTTCATGAGCGACGTGACGAAGCTCGGGGACGGCGACGATCGCTCGCTGCGCATCGAGATGAACGAGCCGTTGCGCGCGGGCGGGCTCGTCTTGTTCCAGGCGTCGTGGGGTCCCTCGAACGCGGGACCGAACGACCCGCTCTTCTCGACCTTCGCGGTCGTGCGCAACCCGTCCGACTACTGGCCGCTCTACTCGTGCATCGTGATCGGCGTCGGGCTCCTGATTACCTTCGCGCGCAAGCTCTACCTGTACACGCGCTCGCAGAACGCGAAGCGCGCTTCCTCGCTCGAGAGGGTCGCCGCATGAACTGCCTCGTATCGATCTGCCTGACGGCCCTTGCGGCTTCGACCCTGCTCGCGGGACCGAGCCTCGCCCAGGAGGGCGGGCTCCACCCGCGGGAGCGGACGGCGCCGTGGAGCGAGGAGATCAAAGACCTCGTCGCCGCGCTCCCCGTGCAGGAGGGTGGACGTGTCAAGCCGCTCGCCACCTTCGCGGGCTTCCAACTCCTCAAGATGAACGGGCGGCGCTCGATCGAGGTGCAGGCGCCGGACGAGAGGCTCGACCCCGTCGACTGGATCCTCGACTGCCTGCTCTTCCCGGACGACGCGCGACACTACGAGACCTTCCTCGTCCAGGAATCGCAGGTCCTCGTCGGGGTCGGCCTGCGCGGGAAGAAGAAGCGCGACCGCTACAGCTATGCCGAGCTCGCGCCCGCGATCGACAAGCTCTTCGCGCGCGCCCGCGAGCTCGTCCACAAGGACTCGAAGGATCTCACGCTGATCGAGAGCCAGACGCTGGCCCTGGCGACGAACCTGCGCGCGTTCGATGAGCTCGTGCACTTCCTGGACTTCGCGCGCTACCGGTACACGACCCGCGGCTCGGAGGGCATGGAGGATCTCTTCGGCGGGGCCGGGTCCTCGGGGATCGGCGCCGTGCTGGCCGCCTCGCCCGGGCTGCGCCAGCTCTACGAGCGCTCGACCAGCCGCGCGCACGCCGCGTCCGACGACGACCTGCGGGCGGCCACGGCGCTGATGGACGAGCTCGAGAACTTTCTGCGGGTCCCGCACGCGGGGCTGGCGCTGATCGCCCCGATCGCGCCCGCGGCGGAGAGACCCGAGTACCTCACGCCCGTCGAGCTGATCCCGGAGATCTTCGCGTCCGCGGATCCGCGCGGGACGGCCGACCTGCGCATCGTCGCCTCCTTCGAGGAACTCGTCGCGCAGCGCGGCGAGCCCGAGGCCCTGACGGCCACCCTCTCCGGCCTGCACGACGAGCTCGTCGGCCGCTCCGAGGCGCGTGGCGAGTACTCGAACATCCCCCTCGAGAACGCCTTCTACGCGGGCAAGTACTTCACGCGGGCGCTGATCGGGTTCCTCGGGGCGTTCTTGCTCGTCGCGCTCTCGTGGCTGCGCCCGAGCAGCGTGTGGCTCCCGCGCGCGATCTGGGCGCTCTGCGGCGTGGCGCTCGCCCTGCTCGTCGCGGGGGTCTCGCTGCGCTGCGTGATCCAGGGGCGCCCCCCCGTCACGACCTTGTACGAGACGATCCTGTTCATCACCGCGGTGAGCGTGCTCGTCTGCATGGCGATCGAGTGGATCAACCGCCAGCGCGTCGCGCTCGCCGTGTCGAGCGTCCTCGGCGTGATCGGCATGTTCCTGTCGTCGAAGTACGAGCTGAAGGAAGCCGTCACGGCCGGCGACACGATGCCGAGCCTCGTAGCGGTGCTCGACACGAACTTCTGGCTCGCGACGCACGTCACGACCGTGACGATGGGGTACTCGGCGGGGCTCCTGGCCTCGGCCCTGGCCCACGTGTGGATCTTCGCGAAGCTGTTCGGCCTCAAGCGCGGCGACCCGGACTTCTTCCGGAGCGTGACGCGGATGACGTACGGCGTCATCTGCTTCGGGCTCTTGTTCTCCGTCGTCGGCACGATCCTCGGCGGGATCTGGGCCAACTACAGTTGGGGCCGCTTCTGGGGGTGGGACCCGAAGGAGAACGGCGCCCTCCTGATCTGCATCTGGGAGCTCATGATCCTCCACGCCCGGCTCGGCGGCCTCGTCAAGCAGTTCGGCCTGGCGCTCATGTCGATCCTCGGCGGCGTCGTCGTCGCCTTCTCGTGGTGGGGGGTCAACCTGCTCGGAGTCGGACTGCACAGCTACGGCTTCACGAGCGGCGTGATGACGGTGCTCGTGAGTTTCTACGCCCTCGAGGCCCTGGTCTTCGTCGCGGCCGTCACGTGGCGCCTCGCGCAACACTCGCACGCGAAGTCCGAGACCGCCTCCGCTCCGAATCCCTGATGGAGACGACCGGCGTGAGCGCTCGTTTGCTCGACGGCAAGGCGACGGCTGCGGCGGTGCGCGGCGACGTGCGGCGCATGGCGGAGCGTTCGACGGCCGCGGGACAGCGCCCGGGCCTCGGCGTGATCCTCGTCGGCGACGATCCGGCGAGTCACGTCTACGTGCGCAACAAGGACCGCGCCGCCGAGGAGGCGGGCTTCCACGTCCGGACGGCGAAGCTCGCCCCTTCGACGCGGCAGGACGAGCTCCTGGCGGCGATCCGCGACCTCGACGCGGACGAGCGCATCCACGGCATCCTCGTCCAGTTCCCGCTTCCATACGGGCTCGACGAGCGCGCGGCGGTGCGCGCCATCTCTCCCGACAAGGACGCCGACGGCCTGCATCCCGAGAACGTCGCGCGGCTCGTCATGGGGGAGCCCGGCGCCGTACCGTGCACGCCGGCGGGCTGCATCGAGCTCCTCGACCGCCACGGGATCGCGATCGCCGGGAAGCGCGCGGTCGTGATCGGGCGGTCGATGTTGGTGGGCAAGCCGCTCGCACAACTCCTGCTCGCGCGCGACGCGACGGTGACGGTCTGTCACAGCAAGACGCGTGATCTGCCGGGCGTGTGTCGCCAAGCCGAACTGCTCGTGGCCGCAGTCGGCCGCTCCGAGCTCGTCCGGGGCGACTGGGTCGCTCCCGGCGCGGTGGTGATCGACGTGGGCATCAATCGCGGTGCGGACGGCAAGCTCCGCGGCGACGTGGCCTTCGATGAGGTGGCAGCCGTGGCGTCCTGGATCACGCCGGTCCCGGGCGGCGTGGGGCCGATGACGATCGCGATGCTCCTGTCGAACACTGCACACGCTGCGGCGCGTCGAGCGGGAATCGCGCTCGACTGAGAGCCGGAGACATGCGGAACTCTTGGTCCGATCCCCCCGAGCGCGACGCGGGCCTCCGCTTCGGAGCGCCGGCGCTGACGCCGTTCGTGAAGCGCATCCTGTTCGCCACGGTCGGCGTCTTCCTCTTCCAGTTCGCGTTGTCCTTCTCGCCCGCCGCGCTCGGAGCTTTCGAGCGTTGGTTCGCCATCGATCCGTCCGCCTGGAAGTCCATCTTCCTCCCGATCTGGCAGCCGCTGACCTACGGGTTCCTGCACAGCACGGGCAGCCCGTCGCACATCCTCTGGAACATGCTGTGGCTGTACTTCATGGGCACGATGCTCGAAGGCATCGTCGGAGGACGGCGCTTCTTGGCGGTCTATCTCGGTGCGATGATCGTCGGTGGACTGCTACAGCTCCTCTTCTCGTTCCTGACGGACGAGAGGGGGCTGATCCTCGGGGCCTCCGGAGCCACGCTCGGGATCACGGTCGCGATGGCGACGCTGCGGCCGCACACGACGATCCTGCTCCTGTTCATCCCCATCACGCTGCGCACGCTCGCGATCGTCTACGTCGCGCTGGACGTGTTCCAGGCCCTCGCGGACGCCCGCGACCACACCGGAGGAGTGGCGCGCTTCGCGCACCTGGGCGGCGCCGCCTTCGGTTTCGCGGCGGTCCGCGCAGGGTGGATCTGGCGCGACCCGTTCGCCGAGGTCGAACGCCGCATCGCGAGGCGGCGCGAAGTCGGCCGCGTGCGCGACCGCGAGCGGGTGGACGAGATCCTCGCGAAGATCAATCGCGAGGGCATCCAGTCCCTCACCTCCGGGGAACGCTCGGCTCTGAAGCGTGCGTCGAGGCGCGGGGATCCCCGCCGCCCGTAGCTCGGCCGTCCACGTCGGGCTCCGCGGTAGACTCAAGCGCTGCACCTCACGTGGAGACCTCACGATGATCCGCCCTTCGCACCTCGTCTTCCTCGCGCTCCTCTTTCCCGCGCTCCTCTCCTTTGGCTTCGCACCGGCCTCGGTCGGGTGGATTGGAGCTCCGAGCCTCCAACAGCGCGAACTGGACCGCGACGAGTTCATGAAGCAGTTCCGGCGCGCGATGGAGAATCGCGCGGACAGCGAGATGGCCTCTCTCGTGAAACGGAACGAGGGAACGGCGACGGTTCTGATCATCGAGATCTGCGAAGTCATCGCGCGGGAGACCGACGAGCGTCTCGAGCAGGAGATCGGCGCGTTGCAGTCGGCCTGGAAGGAGGCTTTCGGATCGCGTTTCGCGACCGAGATGTACGAGTACTTCTCCTTGATGAGGCTCCAGGTGCGCGCCTTTCGCGCCCAGAAGAAGGACGACTTCGGCAAGAACCTGCGCGAGTACGACAAGGCGGTCGCCGCCAAGAACTTCGAACATCTCGACGCCGCGTGCGCCAACTTCGCCACCCTCGCAGCGGAGTTCGCGAGCGCCGGAGATCACTACTACGTCTCCGAGTGCTGGCTGCTCGTCGCCCAGGGCTACGACGAGCACGTACGCGGCAACCATGCCGACTTCGCGAAGGCGGGCGACGCCTACGCGAAGGTCGTGGAAGCGCGCGTGGCGATCGACTTGAAGGATCGCATCTACGCTCAAGCGAAGGCGCGGTCGGATCAGCTCTTCGGATCGCTGAAGCGCGACGCGGAGAGGTCGGGAGAGCCGGTTCCCGAGCCCGGCGGCACCTTCACTCGCAAGAAGCCGGGGGTCGCCCTCGGCGCAGAGGTTCCGCAGGACCTGACCTTCTCGAGCGTCGACGACATCGAGGCGATCCTGCGCCCGGGATACGCGCTCCACGACCTGCCCATGGTGTGGACCCAGCTCCTGTTCGGTCGATCGGGTTCCGTGTCGGAGATCTACACGTTCGCGGGCGGACCGCAGGCGATCCGCACGGGTGGGGGAGTCGACGTCGACACGGACCGTGACGGGAAGGGAGATCTTCCCGTCCCGCTCACCGGGAACATCGAGGCGGTGGAGTTCACGGTCGGAGAAGGGGATTCGCTGCGCAAGTGGGGTTTCCTGTCGGTCGTCCTCACCGAGCGCGAGGTCTATCAGGGGATCGGTGTCCCGATGCAGCCCGCGGACGCCTACCTGTCGGTGCCCATTGCGCCCAGCGCGAGCATGATCGGATCGATCGATGGAACGGCGTTTCGAGTCATCGACGAGAACATGGACGGCGTGTACGGCTCGCAGCCGACGTCCTGGGCGAATCTCGGCCTGACCGAGGGTCGCCACGAACCGGTGATCGACACGCTCGTCCTCGGAAGCGAGAAGCGCGCGGTCCCGTGGAGCGAGTACGTCTCGGTCGGCCCGAAGTGGTACCAGTTCCTCTCCGATCGGAACGGGACGCGCGTCGTCACGGCCCCCGCGCAACTCGAGACGGGGACGCTGAAGGTGAAAGCGAAAGGAATCACGCCGCTCTACCTGATCGTGCGCGGCGCCGGGACCTTCGAGTACAGCTATTTCGACGTCATGGCCGGGGGCAGCAAGGGGATCCAAGTCCCGACCGGCTCCTATACGCTCCTCTTCGGCGAGGTCCGCAAGGGGAAGCGCACCCAGGTCCTGAAGGCTCTCATCCTGCCCGGTGACGGGATGGCGGCCTGGACGGTCAAACCGGGCGAGACCACGGAGATCTCGCTCGGCGCGCCCTTCGACCTCGAGTTCAAGGCGACCGATGCCGCTGGCAAGGTGAAGATCACGGGGGCGAGCGTCGCGGTCCTCGGTGCCGCGAAGGAACGCTACGAGCGCTTGTGGAACTGCACGCTCCAACCCGAAGCGTTCCTGCGCAAAGCGGGAACCAAGAAGGGTGGTCGGGGGGAGACCATGGATATCGTGCTCGACCAGGAGACCCTGTTTGGCGAGGGCTTCAAGGCGGGGTGGTTCCCGCGCGATCTCGAGATCGACAAACGCGGGGAGGAAGCTCCGGTGGAGCTGCAGCTCGTCGAGAAGAAGAACAAGCTGTTCGGGGAAATCGAATCCACTTGGCGGCCGACCGGCAAGTAGAGCGCGTGGCGCGCCGCAAGCTTCGCACTGCCGACGGCAATATCAGGCATCGTCCGAATCGGAGGGATCGCGTTGCTCGACATCAAGTTCATCCGGCAATACCCCGACGCCGTCCGTGACGGGGCCCGGAAGAAGCGCATGCCCTGCGACGTGGACCAGATCCTCGCGTTGGACGAGGAGTGGCGCCGGGCGAGCCAGGATCTCGACCTTCTACGCGCGCGCGGGAAGAGCGCCACCAAGGCGATCGGCAGCGCCCCGGCGGCCGCGCGTCCCGCGCTCCTCGAGGCGCAGAAGGAGGTCAAGTCGGCGATCAAGCTGGGAGAGGATCGCACGGACGAATTGCGCAAGGCGCTGGACGAGCTCCTGCTGCGCGTCCCCAACGTGCCTGCGGCCGAGGTTCCCGAGGGCCGTGACGACTCGGACAACGTGGAGCTGCGGACCTGGGGCGAGCCGACGCGCTTCGAGTTCGAGCCGCGTGACCACCTCGAGCTCGGCGCGGCACAGGGCTGGCTCGACTTCGAGGGCGGTACGCGGCTGGCGGGCAGCCGCAACTACGTGTTGAAGGGCGACCTCTCGCTGCTCGAGGGCGCCGTCATGCGCTTCGCGCTCGAGGGCATGGTCGCCAAGGGCTTCGTGCCGCTCAGCGTTCCCACGCTCGTTCGCAAGGAAGCCATGATCGGCACGGGTTACTTCCCGGGCGGAGAGGACCAGTGCTATCGCACGGACGAGCGCGACGACCTGTGCCTCGTGGGCACCGCGGAGGTCCCGATCACGGCCCTGCACGCGGGCGAGATCCTCCCCGCTGCCGAGCTGCCGAAGCGCTACGTGGCGCTCTCGTCCTGCTACCGCCGTGAGGCCGGCACCTACGGCAAGGACACGAAGGGGCTCTATCGCGTCCATCAGTTCCAGAAGGTCGAGCAGGTCGTCATCGACGTCGCGGACGAAGCGCGCAGCGTGGAGCATCACGCGTCGATCCTCGCCAACGCGGAAGAGGTCCTGCGTGCGCTCGAGCTTCCCTACCGTGTCGTGAACGTGTGCGGCGGGGACCTCGGAGCCCCGCAGGTACAGAAGTTCGACATCGAGACCTGGATGCCCTCGCGCGGCGGCTACGGCGAGACGCACTCGGCCTCTCGCTTCCACGACTTCCAGGCGCGCCGCCTGAACCTGCGCTATCGCGACGCGGAAGGCAGCGTGAAGGTCTGCCACACGCTGAACAACACCGTCGCGGCTTCCGCTCGCATGCTCATTGCGCTCCTCGAGAACCACCAGCGCTCCGACGGGACGATCGCGGTCCCCGAGCCGTTGCGACCCTACCTCGGGGGTCGGAAGGTCCTCGGTCGCGCACACGAGCGCGAGCGGGTGAAGGGCTAGCCGCGACGAAGGCGGCGGAACCGCGGGTCGCGCCCGCGGCGCGGCACATCAGCCTCCGCCGATGTCCCCGAAGAGGCCTCCACCGCCCTCTTCGTCGTCGTTCTCGAAGTCGAAGGGGCCCGGGTCGCCATTCCCGCCTTCCTCCTCGTCGTCCTCGACATCCTCCGGCGTTCCGCCGGCGCCGGTCGCGACGACCGGTGCTTTCACGTTGGGGATGGCGAGCACGGGCTGGACGAGTTGCGCGGAGCGCAAGCCCTCGGGAAAGCGGATCACCCGCCGGTGCGTCACCGTGCGTGCGTGGATGGGCGCGAGGGCGAGTTGCTCGTGGAGCAGGCGCGGCGCCAGCTCGAGCGAGAGGTCGATCTCGATGCGGGCCGGAATGCCCGAGAACTCGTCGTGGTCCGATCCCCAAGAGGCGTGTTCGTCGACGTCGACGCCGTCCTCCTCGTAGATGCGGATGTCGAAGCCGACGACTCGATCGTGCAGGAACGTGTAGTTGCCGCCGAGCTGGGGCTCGTCGTCCACACCGAAATCCTCGCGGCGGTAGAGCTCGAGGAAGTCGTTGTTGTCGGGGTTCGTACGCAGGCAGTAGCCGACTTCGTTGACGTCCGCGCGCAAGAAGCGAGACGAGGAGGGCTCCAGCACCAGGCCGTTGGTCGTCGTGACGAAGTCGCTCCGGTCGGCGTCGAGCCCGGCCTCGACGCGGTCGACGATCCTCAGCGTGAGCTTCGGCTCGATGTTGAAGACGTAGATGCCGCGCAGGTCGTGCTCGATGAGATCCAGGATGGCCGGTCCGGCGAGCTGGGTCTCCCGGACGTTGTGGATCGTGTCGCGGCTCGTGCGGGCGGCGGTCAGGACCTCGGCCATCGTGACGAGGATCCCGGACATGATCATGAGGACGAGCAGCACTTCGACGAGGGTGAAGCCGGCGCGCGAACCGCGTCCGACGCAAGCATTTCTCTCGAACGACTTCATTCCTCCTCCTCCCCGTAGATCTGCTTCCACGGGATCCACTCCTCGAGGACCAGGCTCGCGCGCGTCTCGCCGTCGGCGAACGCGCGCATGGCGGGGAAGGAGACGCGCACCTTGACCTTGTCGTAGGGCTCTTCGACCTCCTCCTCCGAGTCCTCGTCCTGCGCGTCCCAGTCGAAGGAGTCGAAGCGGTCACGATCGTCCTTCGGGTCGCCGAAGGTCTCGTCGCCCAAGAGGAGCTCCCAGGAGAACTCGGGATAACCCTCGTCCGCGTAGGATCCGTCCATGTACGCGTCCTCGTCGAGCTCGTCCTGGAAGAGACCGGCCGCCACCCGCCCCAGCGTGAGTCGCGCGAGCTCGCTCGCGAGCTTCAGATTGCGCGTGTAGGCGGCGGTCATCTTCGCCGTGTTGAGCCCCTGCAGGAGGACGACCAGCCCGAGGCCGACGATGAGGAGCGTGACGGCCACCTCCGCCAGCGTGAAGCCGGCTCGCCCCGACGCTCTCCTGCGGGCGATGGGCCTCAATCGAAGTCTCCGTCGCGCGGAGGTTCGCGCTCGAAGAGGCCTTCGTGGAAGCGGACCAGTCCCGTGAGCGCGAGCACCTCGACCGTGAAGAAGCGCTCGAAGAGGGTCTGTTCGAGGACGATGCAGTGGTCGCTCGAGGCTCCCAGGGGATCGAAGCGAACGTACACGACGCCATCGGTGTAGGTCTCGCCGTCGATCGTGATCTCGCGGAAGGCGACCGTCGGCTCGAGCTTGGTCTCGAACAGGAGCACCCGCTCCTCGTCGCCGTACGCGAGCCGGCCTCCCTCCAGCGCAAAGGGCGTCTCGACCCAGTACTCGTCGTTGTCGATGTCGTAGTAGATCCGGAACTCGAGGTTGCGCGCGATGGCGTCGGCGCGCGCTCCGTGGATCCGTTCCGAGAGGACACGCACGGTCGAGTTGAGCTGCGCGCGCGGGAGGCTCGATTGCCAGGAGATCGCGACGATGCCCGCCATGAGACCGATGATCACGATGACCACCATGATCTCGACCATGGTGAATCCGCTACGGGCCCTGCGCACGGCCACGCCCTTCCTACCTCCTCTTGAGGTCGGTGCTCAAGATGTCGGCGTCTTCGCCCTCGCCTCCGCGAGACCCGTCCTTCCCGAACGAGTACACGACCGGTTTCGACTGACCGGGGCCGGGCGGCTCGTATTGGTACTCGTTGCTCCACGGGTCGAGGGGAATGCCGTCGGTGTCGAGATAGGCCTCGCCTTTCTCGTCCGGCGTGACGAGCGGCTCGAGCGAATCCGGATACTGCCCGGAGTTGTTCATGGCGTAGTTCTGGAGCGCGCTCATGATGTTCGTGATCTCTGCCCGCGCGATCGTCTCCTGGGATTGGATGAAGTTACGCCACAGGTTCGGCACGACCAGGCCCACCAGCAGGCCGATGATGACGATCACGACCATCAGTTCGGCGAGCGAGAAGCCGGCGCGGACGCCGTGGTTTCGGGGGAGGATTTTCATGGATTCGTCTCCGTTGCACTCGGACGCTTCGGGCGAGGTCTTGTTCCCGCAAACGACCCGACCCGTGAGCTTCATCCGATGGAGCCTACTTGAAGGATGGGGAGGACGATCGAGTACACGATGTATCCGACGACGGCGGCGAGGCAGACGATCATGACGGGCTCCAGGATGGTCGTGAAGCGCTCGGTGACGACCTCGATCTCCTCGTCGTAGGCCTCCGCGAGGCGGTCGAGCATCTGCTCCAGCTCGCCGGACTTCTCGCCCACCGACACCATGTAGCTCACGACCGAGGGGAACGCACCGGACGCCTTCAGGGGCGTCGCGATGTCGGTTCCCTCGAGGATGCGCGTGCGGATGAGGCCCGTGGCGTCCGCGATGACGCGGTTGCCCACGACCCGCTGGGTGATCTCGAGGCTCTGGACCGCGGACACGCCGCTCTCGAGCAGGGTCGCGAGGGTGCGCGAGAAACGGGTGACGGCGGCCTTTCGCAGGAGATCGCCGAGGAGCGGCAGCCGGAGCAGGAAACGATCGACCATGAGATTCCCGCGGTCGGTCTTGTAGAAGCGCTCGAAGAGCGCCGACGCGCCGGCGATGGCGAGGCACCCCACCCACCAATAGTCGCTGAACAGGGCGCTTGTCTTCATGAGGATCTGGGTGGGGACGGGGAGCTCCTGACCCGTGTCCTCGAGCATGGCCGTGATCTTCGGCACCACGACGGTCATGAGGATGCTCACGACCACGATGCCGAGCAGGATCATCATCACGGGGTAGGTCAGGGCCGAGATGATCTTGCGTTGCAAGGCGCGGCTGCGCTGGATGAAGTCGGCGAGACGCCCGAGCACCTGGTCGACTCGGCCCGTGGCTTCGCCGGCCTTGACCATGTTCACGTACATGTCGCTGAACATGTGCGGGTGGTCTCCCAGGGCGTCGCCGAGCGACGCCCCCTGGGTGATGCGCTCGCGGATGCGCCGGAACATCGTTTGGAGCCGGCGGGTCTCCGCCTGGTCGATCAGGGCGTTGAGCGCTTCGGCCAGGGGGATGCCCGCACCCAGCAGGGTCCCGAGCTGGCGCGTGATCCCGCCGACGACCTCGAGGTTCCGGCCGGAGGGACCCGAGGAGCGTGAGCGAAGCTTGCGAACGTTCTCGAGGAAGGACGTCCGCTCCAGCGCCTGCTGAGAGCGACGTGATCCACGGCTGCCGCGGACCTCGCGGATGTCGCTGACGAGGATGTTGTCGCGCCGCAGACGGACACGAGCATCACGCGGCGTGTCGGCGTCGATGACACCTGCCTTCGTGCCGCCGCCCTGGACGTAGGCCTTGTACTCGTAGATCGGCATGGCGGAGTCGGACGGTCCGACCGGACTCTATCCCAGGTCGAGCTGGGTGACCCGGAGGACCTCGTCGGCGGTCGTGAGACGCAGGAGCACCTTGTCGCGCCCGTCGCTCCGCAGGGTGATGAGTCCGCGCTCCAGCGCGCTGCGCTTCATCTGCGAGGCGGTGGCTCCATCCATGATCTGCGTGCGCAACGTCTCGTCGACCGGGAGGAATTCGTAGATCGCCGTGCGGCCCGAATAGCCCGAGTGGAAGCACTCGTCGCACCCCGAGCCGAAGGCGATCTCGCCGTCGAGCATGGCGGGCGTGATGTCGAGCTTCGCGAGCTTGGCGCGATCCTCGTCCCCGATGGGAACGATCGTCTTGCAGTGCTGACAGATCGTTCGAATCAGTCGCTGCGCGATGACGAGGATCAAGGAGCTCGAGACCAGGTACGGCTCGACGCCTTGATCGACCATCCGGGTGATCGTGCTCGCGGCGTCGTTGGTGTGCACGGTGGAGAAGACCAAGTGACCGGTGAGTGCCGCGCGGATCGCGATCTCGGCCGTCTCGAGGTCGCGGATCTCGCCCACCATCATCACGTCGGGATCCTGGCGCAGGAAGGAGCGCAACCCCGACGCGAAGGTCAATCCCTTCTTCGTGTTCACCTGCACCTGGCTGATGCCCGAGAGCGAGTACTCGACCGGGTCTTCGATCGTCAGGACGTTCTTCTGGGTCACGTCGATCTCGCTCATGCTGGCGTAGAGCGTGGTCGTCTTGCCCGAGCCCGTCGGACCGGTGACGAGGATGATCCCGTGGCTCCAGTTGCAGTAGTCGCGGATCATCGCGAGGTTCTTCTGGGACAGCCCGATCTCGTCCAGCAGGTAGAGCTTGCCGGTCTTGTCGAGGAGGCGCATCACGATGCGCTCGCCGGAAGTCGTCGGCACCGAGCTGATGCGCACGTCGACCTCCCCGTCGCCGATCTTGATCGTGGCGCGCCCGTCCTGGGGCAGGCGCCGCTCGGCGATGTCCATCTTCCCCATGACCTTCACGCGGCTGATGATCGCCTCGTGCGCCTTCCGCGGGATGGAATCCATGTCGTACAGGATCCCGTCGATGCGGAAGCGAACCTGGGTCCGATCGGCATAGGGGTGGAAGTGGACGTCGGACGCGCGGAGCTTCAGGGCCTGGAAGAGGATCGTGTTGACGAGCTTGATGATCGGCGCCTTGTTCGAGACGTCGAGCACGTCCTCCGCGGCATCGATCTCCTGCGCGAGTCCCGCGATGTCCGCGTCGCCGCTCACGGCGTCCAGGGCTTCGTCCACGCCATCCGCCTTGTGGCGGTAAGCGCGTGCGATGAGTGTCGTGATCTCCGAGCGGGTGGCGAGAACGGGCTCGATCTCCGATCCGAGGATGGCCGACAGGTCATCCATGGGGTTGGGGTCGAGCGGTGAGCAAGTGGCCACCTTCAGGACTCCGTCGTCCGAGCTCTCGAGCGCGACGAGGTTGTAGTTCCGCGTGAACTGGACCGGGATCCGGTTCACGAAGCTCTCGGGAACCTTTGCGCCCTCCAGGTTGCTGCGGAACTCGTAGCCCAGGTGTCGCGCATAGGCTTCGAGCATGCGGTCCTCCGCGAGATAGTTCTTTTGGAGGATCACCCGGTCCAACCCCTCGCCCGTGGTTCCCGCGATCCGCCGACACTCCTCCAAGCGCTCGCGCGACAGCCCTGCATCCACCAAGAGATCCGCCAGGTTCACCATCTCGAGTCCTCGCTACTCGTCGCCGGATCCGCCGGACGTCTCCGAAGGCGCCGGTTCCTCCTCGACCTCGCGTGCCTGGCGCAGGAGCTCCCCTTGCCGACCGGGATCGATGCCCACCGCATCGCCATCCACCTCGCCACGGCTCGGAGCGCGATACAGCGGCAGCTCGAAGCTGGTCAGGTCGACCTGATCGCGTCCGGTCCCGAACAGTGGATCGACCTTCTGGACGCGGTCGAGGCCGATGATGCGCGCAGCATCGTGCTTCTTTATGAAGCTGACCTCCGCCAGGTCGGCGAAGTCCACGTCGTGCATGATGTGCGGAGTCACGAAGAAGTAGAGCGTCGTGCGATCGTTCGAATCCGATTCGCGGCGGAACAGGAATCCCAGGATCGGTATGTCACCCAACCACGGCACCTTGTCGATGCTCTCGCGCTTGTTGTCGGTGACGATGCCGCCGATGACCATCGTGTCGCCGTCGGGAACGTTGACGCTGGTCTGCAACTCGCGCGTGATGCGCGGCGGCGGGATGCTGCCCTGGAAGGACCCCGTGAAGTTGGAGACCTTGAGGGACACCCCCAGGCGCAGGTAGCGGGACGCCGAGATCGAGGGAGAGATCGTGAGCTCGATACCGGCCTCCTGGTAGCCGGAGAAGCTCTCTTGCGTCTGACCTTGCCCCTGCGCCGTGACCGTCGTCGTGGGCTGCTCGTCGACCGTGCGAACCGTGGCGCTGCCGTTGTTGTTGACCAGGATCGAAGGCACGGACAGGACGTTGGCGTTGTCCTCGGTGGCGAGGAAGCGCAACAGGAAGGGCAGGTTGAAGTCGCCCCCGTCGAGGATGCCGGCGGTGATGCCGGAGCTCACGATGGGAACGCGCGTGTCGGGAATCCCGTCGTTGCCCTCGAGGTCCTGGAGGGTCGACAGACCGAAGTTCGTGATTCCGAACTGGCCGTTCTGATCGGAACCCGATGCCGGGATGTCCGCGCCAGCGAGCTCGAAGCCGATATCGAGGAAGTCGCTGCCGGTGAGCTCGATCAGGGCCGTCTCGATGAGCACCTGGTCCTGGCGTCGATCGAGCTGGCGCAGGAGCTCGAGGATCTCCTGGTAGCGCGTCTTGCTGGCGGCGATGAGGAGCGCGTTCGTCGTGGGATCCGGGACGACGACGACCTCGTTCTGATTCGAGCTGGAAGTGGTGCTCGCCTGTCCCTGGGGACGACCTCCCGTTCCTGTTCCCGACTCGGTGATCCGCGCGGCGTCGCGCAGGAAATCGTCGAGCACCTTCGAGATGTCCTCCGCCTGGACGTTCTCCAGTGCGTAGATGTGGTAGTTGCGCTCCGGCTCCACGACGTCCACGTCGAGGCGCGCGACGAACTCCTTGATCTGGGGCATCTCCGATCGCATCGCCATCACGATCAGCGAATTGGTCGGCGTGTGGACGAGGACCTCGGGCTCCACCTCGCCCGTGGCCACCGGACCGGCGACCCCTTCTGCGGTTTGTTGCTGGTTGCGCGGACCCCTCCTGCGGGCGACCGCGCTGCGAGCCGTGAGCAACTGATCGAGGATGTCGGCGACTTCCTCTGCGGACGCGAACTCGAGCGGAATCGTGTCGAAGACGGGCCCTTCCTCGGGCTGCACGATCGACTCACGGTCGACGATGTAGAGCAATCGCGCCAGAGCTGCGATCTGGCTGCCGAAGCCCTGCAGGATGATCGAATTCGAGCTTCCGACCGAGACGAGGGACTGCGTCTGCTGATCGGGCAGGAGCGGACGCAAGGTGGCGGGAAGCTGCCTCGTGTCGGTGTTCGGTAGATGGAGGACGGTGGTGATGAGGACCGCGGGCTGATCCGCGTAGTCTTCGAGTTCCTCGGGCAGCACGTAGGTCGTCTTCTGCCGCACCGTGCCGCCGCGCTGTTGAGCCGTCAAACCCTGGATCACGATGACCGCCAAGTGCGACGGCCCGACTTCGACGGCGACGAAGTCGTGGATGAACATCATGATCTGGAAGAACCGGTAGAAGTCGTCCTTGGGGATACGCTTCGTCCCGAACATCCGGATCTTGCGCTGGCGCAACTCGGGCACGGTCTCGTCCAGGTACGTGAAGTTCATGCCGGTCGCTTCCTGGCAGAGCTTCACGAAGTACTCGAGGTTGGGCGCCTCGTCCTTGTCCTCGGAGAAATTGAGGATGTAGAAGTTCCCCTGCTCCTGAATGATCGGCGGGACCTGTGCGGCGCCTCCCGGGTCTTGCGGGGCGGCCGACGCGGGGGGAACTGCCAGGAGCAGGAGAGCGAGGCTGGTGGCGAGTGCGCAGGGTTCCATGTCCGCGTCGGACTTCCGTTCTATCTTCTTGAAGACGAGAGATTTAGGGGCGGGGCGGCAATGTAGGGGGACGCCTGGGCCAAGTCAAAGACGACGTGGGAAGCGGAACGGTCCGTGGGAAGGAGCCGGGCAGACGCCGACACCAGGTGCGTCTTCCCGGATGACCGCATCCATCGACCATCGCGGCGCCGTGCAGGAGAGGGGGAGCGCGGAGCCTCGTCCTCCAAACTGGCGCGCCCACTCGCCGCTCGAGAGGACGACGAAACAAGGTCGTGAAGAAGGTTCCATCGCTTCGGCGTCCGGTACCGCGATTCGCTCTGCGAGCTCATCTGCCGGGGTGCCAGGAACTCGCCCCCACGCCAATCCCCGGACGCGGGCCTCCGATGTCCCAGAATGCCGGACCGCTCCCCGGTCGGCAGTCGGCCCAGGACCGCTCTCGTTATCCTTCCGGCCCGCCATGCAGCTCAAGGAACTCTTCACGCCGAAGGATTTCCTCCTCGGGTTCTCTCCGCGCGACAAGTGGGGAGCGATCTCGGCCTTGATGAAGCATCTCGTGCAGAGCGGGCGCTGCGACCCGGCTCTCGCCGAGAAGCTCCACGAAGCGGTTCTCTCGCGCGAGCGATCGATGTCGACGGGCATGGAGCGTGGGATCGCCATCCCGCACGCCGCCGTCGACGACATCGATCACGTGATCGCATGCATCGGCACGGTCTCCGATTCCGAGGGACTCGTGTTCCAGAGCGTGGATGGGAAGCCGACTCGGATCGTGGTGCTCCTGTTGATCCCGAGGGCGCAGAAGCTGGTCCACATCCGCACGTTGGCCGACGTGGCTCGGGTCCTGGGCAAGGACTCGGTGTGCCAGGCTTTGCTCGAGGCTGTTACGGGAGAAGAGGCTTGGTCCGCGCTCGCCGAGGGTGAGGCATCCGGTTGAAACGCCGTCAGACCCACTCTTCCACGCGACGCTCCAGCGCTTCGGCGATGCGCACGGCGCAGTGCTCGTAGTCCGCCGCGGTGCCTCCGACCGGATCCGAGATGTCGAACCCACCGGGATCCAAGAGTGCGACGACTGCGGCGCGTTGCGGCGGAAGCATCGCGCGCAAGGCATCGACGTGCGCCTCCGTGAGGCCATAGACGCGATCGAGGTCGCGCAGGATCTCGAGCGTGGCCATGCGCGAGGAATGGTCCGACAGGTCGAGCCCGCGGGCGGCCATTGCGGAAACCGCGTGGGGCGAGGCCGGCGATCCGTGGGATGCGGACAATCCCATGGAGCCGAGCTCGAAACCGAAGTCTTCGACGGCGCTCGTGCCCAGACGCTTGGCGACCAGGCCGTGAGCAAGGGTGCGCGCCATCGGGCTGCGGCATGTGTTTCCCGTGCACACGAAGGCGATCCGCAAGCCCGCCGTGCGCCGGAGCTCGTCGAGGGTCAGCAGGCCCTCCCGCAACAGCTCGAACCTTCCGCGAGCAACGCGCAAGACGGCCGATGGCTCTCCAATGCGCGTCGTGCCTCCGTCGACGAGGTAGTCGATGCCTCCGCCGAACACTCGTGCGACGTCATCGGCTGCGCACAGGGGCGGTTGTCCGCTCTTGTTCGCGCTGGACATCACCACGGGGAAGGGGAGTTCTTCGAGGAGTGCTCGGGTCCCGGCGTGGGCAGGAAGCCGCATCCCGAGCCATCCCCCGTTCGAAACTTCACGCGTGCCCTCGGCTCGAGCGCGCACGACGAGTGTCAACGGACCCGGCCAGTAGCGTGTGGCCAGTCTGCGAACGATCCTCGGAAGCTCCTCGACGATTTCGAGGGGGGCGAGGGAAGAGACGTGCCACGTCAGCGGGAGCGCGGGCTCGCGACCCTTCAATTCGCGCAGTCGTCGGACGGCTTCACTCCGGTCGGCGCGCACCGCGAGGCCGTACACCGTTTCGGTCGGAAGAGCGACGACTCCACCCTCGGCGAGGAGGGTGCCGATCTCTCTTCGAACGTGCTCGGGCAAGGCCCCGTCCGTGGTCAGGAAGCGTCGCAGAGTCGAGGACACGGTCTCGGTGTGCGCGATTGCATGGCTTTCGCGGCCAACGGCCGGTCGGCGAGCGAACTGGCGAATCGCTGCCGTCGAATACTAGCCTATCGCGCGCCCAGACTCGATCCATGCCGCGCGCTCGAGCGGCATCCGGAAGAGGGGGCGACCCGATGGACGTCACGAGCGACAGACCGAGTCCGGAGCGCGCCAACGAAGAGGTGGCCTTCTTGTCGCGACTCGCGGGCGGGCTCGCTCACGAGATCAAGAACCCGCTCTCGACGATGGCCATCAACCTGGCGCTCCTGGAAGAAGACTGGCAGTTGGCGGCGGCCCAACGCGAGGAAGGACCCGAGCCGACTCCGCGCGAGGCCCGTTCTTGGCGAAGGATCCAGACGCTCAAGCGCGAGGTGCAACGCCTCGAGCACATCCTCGAGGACTTCCTCCACTACGCTCGCGGCGGTGAGGTGAATCGGCGTCCCGCGGAGCTTTCGCGCATCGTCCGTGAAGTCCTCGAGTTCGTGGAACCCGAGCACGAGCAACGCGGCATCCGCCACCACGTCGAGCTTCCTCTGAAACTCCCCCTCGTCCTGGTGGACGAAGCGCAGATCAAGCAAGCACTGGTCAACCTGTTCCTCAACTCGGCCCAGGCCATGCCCGAAGGAGGCGAGCTGATCGTGCGCGTCCGGAGGATCCGCAACCACGTGGAGCTCACGGTTACCGACACCGGCGTCGGCATGAGTCCCGACCAAGTCGATCGGTGTTTCGACGTGTACTTCTCGACGAAGAAGGGTGGGACGGGCCTCGGGTTGGCGACGACGCGCCGCATCGTGGAGCAGCACGGCGGGACGATCGCCGTGGTCTCCGAGCAAGCGCGCGGGACGTCCTTCTCCATCACCTTGCCGTTGGTCGTCGAGATTCCGCGCACGGAAGCCCCTCATGATTCCGCGAGCCCGGGTATCGTCGTCGAACCCGTCGCGTTGGAGAACTCCGACACGGTTGACGACGCATGAGCTCCTCCCAGCCCGTCCGAGTGCTCATCATCGACGACGACGAGGGGCACTCCGAGGCGCTCGCGGACGGACTCGCGAGTGGGAACTACGAGTGCACCCTGGCTCACTCGGGCCAGGCGGGGATCGAGCGCATGGGGGAGGAGACGTTCGACGCCGTTCTCACCGACCTGGTGATGCACGACGTGGATGGCCTCGAGGTGCTCTCCGCCGCTGCGCGGGTCCAGCCCGAGGCGGCCGTGCTCATGATCACGGGACACGGATCCATCACGACGGCCGTCGACGCGATGCAACGCGGCGCCTCGGACTATCTCCAGAAGCCCGTCAACATCGTCGAGCTACGCACGAAGCTCGCGCGGGCGGTCGAGAACCGCAAGCTCCGTCGGTCCTACAAGGAGCTGCGAGCGCAGATCGACAAACGCTTCGGCTTCGAAGGCATCATCGGGCACTCGGGTGCCATCCAACGCGTCTTCGACATCTTGCGCCAGGTGAGTCCGACGAACGCGACGGTCCTGATCTTCGGGCCGAGTGGGACGGGCAAGGAACTCGTTGCCCGCGCCATCCACACCAACAGCCCGCGCAAGGACGAGAACTTCGTTGCGGTGAACTGCGCGGCCCTTTCCGAGGGCTTGATCGAGTCCGAGCTCTTCGGGCACGTCAAGGGTGCGTTCACCGGCGCCATGGCGTCCAAGGAGGGCCGGATCGTGTATGCCGACGGCGGGACGCTCTTCCTCGACGAGGTGGGGGACATGCCGCTCGAGACGCAGGCGAAGCTCTTGCGCGTGCTCGAAACGCGCGAGGTCCAACCCGTCGGCGGGAACGAAGTCAAACGCGTCGACATCCGGCTCGTCGCGGCGACCAACCGCGACCTGCGAACGATGGTCGTGGAGGGGACTTTCCGGGAGGATCTGCTCTTCCGGCTCCAAGTGGTCACGATCGAGCTGCCACCCCTGTCCCAGCGATCGGGCGACATCCCGATGCTGATCGATCACTTCATCGGAGAGCTTGCGCTCCAGCACGGGCGGTCCGTCCGCGGGATCTCACCCGAGGCTCGCACGGTCCTCATGCGGTACTCGTGGCCGGGCAACGTCCGAGAGCTCCGCAACGCGATCGAGAACATGGTCCTGCTCACCCGTTCCGACGTCCTCGACGTCGAAGACATCCCCGAGACGATCAAGCGCGAGCGGTTGACCGGAGCGAAGGGCGGCGACGGTTTCGACTTCGCCGGCAAGTCCATGGTCGAGATCGAGCGAGCGGCGATTCGCTCGACCTTGGAATTGGTCGGCGGCAACCGCCAGAAGGCGGCCAAGATCCTCGGAATCGGAGAGCGCACGCTGTATCGCAAGATCAAGGAGTACAGGATTCCCTGACTCGACCGTCCGCGCTCTCCGGTCCATACTGTCAAATTGACATCGAGCTCGGCTTCCCGCCCACGGGGCTGTCATTGCGGCAGGCTCAGCGACTCGAGTCTCGCTCGCAACCTGCTTCCTCGTAAGCTATTGCGCCGAATAGCACCCTGGCACGAATCTTGACCTGCCGGGGGCCCCAAAAGGAGCATCCATGAGTCAAAAGTCCAAGATCATCGGGATCGACCTCGGGACCACGAACTCCGTCGTGGCGGTGATGGAAGGCGGCGAGCCGCAGGTCATCCCCAACCTCGAGGGCAGCCGTACGACTCCCTCGGTGGTCGCCTTCACCGGCGAGGACCATCGTCTCGTGGGGGCGTCCGCCAAGCGGCAGGCGGTCACCAATCCGAAGAAGACGCTCTTCTCCATCAAGCGCTTCATGGGGCGCCGCCACCACGAAGTAGCGGACGAGGAGAAGCTCGTTCCGTACACGCTCGTCGGGGACGCCGACGAGCTCGTCAAGATCCAGATCGCCGGTAAGCAATACACGCCCCCGCAGATCAGCGCGATGGTTCTGGCTGCTTTGAAGGAGGCGGCCGAGGCCCATCTGGGCGAGAAGGTCACGCGGGCCGTCATCACGGTTCCCGCCTACTTCAACGATTCTCAGCGCCAGGCGACGAAGGATGCCGGCACGATCGCGGGACTCGAAGTCGAGCGGATCATCAACGAGCCGACGGCGGCGACCCTCGCCTACGGCCTCGACAAGGGGAAGAGCGGCAAGATCGCCGTGTACGACCTCGGCGGAGGGACGTTCGACGTGTCGATCCTCGAGATCGGCGATGGCGTCTTCGAGGTCCTCGCGACGAACGGAGACACGCACCTGGGCGGAGACGACTTCGACCAGGAGCTCATCGATTGGGTCGCCGAAGAGTTCAAGAAGCAGAGCGGTATCGACGTGCGTGGTGACGCCATGGCGCTCCAGCGCCTCAAGGAGGCCTGCGAGAAAGCGAAGTGCGAGCTCTCCAGCGCCACGCAAACCGACATCAACCTGCCGTTCATCACGGCGGACGCTTCCGGTCCGAAGCACCTTCAGATGACGGTGAGCCGCGCCAAGTTCGAGCAACTCGTCGAGGATCTCATCCAGCGCACGAAGCGCCCTTGCGAGCGGGCTCTCCAAGACGCGGGACTCGCGCCCTCCGATATCGACGACGTACTGCTCGTGGGCGGATCGACCCGCATCCCGGCAGTCCACGCGCTCGTGAAGAAGCTCTTCGGTCGCGAGCCCAACAAGGGTGTCAATCCCGACGAGGTCGTGGCCGTCGGCGCCGCCATCCAGGGCGGGATCCTGGCCGGTGAAGTGTCCGACGTCGTCCTGCTCGACGTGACGCCGCTCTCGCTCGGGATCGAAACCCTGGGCGGGGTCTCGACGAAGCTCATCGAGCGCAACACGACCATCCCCACCTCCAAGGGCCAGGTCTTCTCCACGGCGGCGGACAGCCAGCCCAGCGTCGAGATCCACGTTCTCCAGGGCGAGCGGGAGTTCGCGAAGGACAACCGCACGCTCGGGAAGTTCTTCCTCGACGGGATCGCCCCCGCGCCGCGCGGCATGCCCCAGATCGAGGTGACCTTCGACATCGACGCGAACGGCATCCTGAACGTCAAGGCGACGGACAAGGGCACGAGTAAGGCTCAGTCGATTCGCATCGAGTCGTCCTCCGGGCTCTCCAAGGACGAGGTCGAGCGTATGGCTCGGGAAGCCGAGGCCCACGCGGTCGAGGACAAGAAGAAGCGCGAGATCGTGGACCTCAGGAACCAGGTCGAGCAACTCGTCCACGAGACCGAGAAGCAGCTCCGCGAGCACGAGGGCAAGCTCGACGAGGCGGACGTCAAGGCCATCGAAGCGGCGAAGGACGAGCTGAAGAAGGCTGCGGAGACGGACGACAAGGCGCGCATCGAGAAAGCGATGCAGACGTTCTCGTCGAAGGCTCAGAAGCTCGGCGAGGTCATCTACAAGGAAGCTTCCCAGAAGGAAGGATCGAGTTCGAAAGCCTCCGGTCGTCCGGCGGACGCCGCGGGCGGGGATGACGGTCAGGCCAAGGGCGACTCCGACGAACCCGTGGACGCCGACTTCGAAGTCAAGGCATGATTCCCTCGCAGGTCCGCTCCGCGCTGTAGATCCCGAGCTGGTCTCGGACTAGGGTGTCCGCGCTCGAGCGGCCTGCGACCACCTTTCGGGTGTCGCGGAGCCCTCTCGACGAGCCTTGATCACGGTCTCGCACCTCACGCGCACGTTCGGCTCGTTCACCGCAGTCGACGACCTCTCCTTCCACCTCGAAGAGGGCGAGGTTGCAGGCTTCCTGGGCGTGAACGGCGCCGGGAAGACGACAGTCATGCGCATGCTGACGGGCTTCCTGCCCGCGACGAGCGGTTCGGTGTCGATCGCCGGGCACGACGTCTTGCGGCAGTCGCTCGAGGTTCGGCGACGCATCGGCTACCTCGCGGAGAGCGTTCCCCTGTACCGAGAGCACCGCGTGCGCGAGATGCTCGCGTTCCAAGGCCGGCTCCACGGCATGGATCGCGGAGCGATCCGCCGCCGGATTCCGGAGGTCCTGGAGCGCGTGGGCCTCGTCGACCGCTCCGAGCACCTCGTCGGAACCCTGTCGAAGGGTTTGCGTCAGCGCGTCGGGATCGCCGTCGCGCTCCTGCCCGATCCCGAGGTCCTGATCTTCGACGAGCCCACGAGCGGCCTCGATCCGTTGCAGCGGATCGCCGTCCGCGAGCTCATCGCCGATCTCGCGCAGCGCCGCACGGTTCTCGTCTCGTCGCACATCCTGCCCGAGATCGAAGCGGTGTGTCCGCGCGTGATCATCCTGCACAAGGGCCGCATGGCCGCGGACGGGACTCCGGCGGATCTCGTCGCCCGGCTGGGCGGCGGCAGCCACGTCCGACTCGACGCGCTGGTCCCCGATGCGGCCGAGGCCGTCCGCCTCCTCTGTTCTCTGTCCGGCGTGCGCGAGGTCGTCGATCAGGGGCGCCTCGGCATCCATCACCGTTTCGAGATCCGTTCCGACGAGGACCTCCGCGAGGACGTCGGCGCGCTCGCCGCAGCGCGTCGCTGGGCTCTGCGCGAGCTTTCCTGGCACCGCCCTAGTCTGGAGCAGATCTTCGCGAGCATTGCGCTCGAGCTCGATCCGCGACCCGAGCAGGGCCCAGTGGCCGCCGACCCGGCTCCCGCCCAGGCGCTCCTCGCTCCACCCATCGCGCTCGGGCAAGGGGGCCAGAGTGCGGGGGTTCTTCCCGAAGGGACCCCGCCCAAGCGAACCGTCTACAACCTGAACCCTTTCGACGCGGGCCGCAAGCGCGATCTCGGTGCGCCGAAGCCCTTGGAGGAGGACGCGTGAGCGGCGTCGTCACGATCTACCGCCGCGAGCTCGCGGGGCTGTTCTTGACGCCCCTCGGTTGGGCACTGTTCTTCCTCGCGCTCCTGATGAACGGCCTCTACTTCACGGCCTACGTGCAAGCCACCGGCGGCCAGGTCGACGAGTCGCTCCAGCTCTCCCTCGGCAATGCGCTCACGTATTGGGCGGTGATGATCCTCGTCCCGCCGCTCCTGACCATGCGCATGATCAGCGAGGAGTCCCGCTCGGGGATGCTCGAGTTCCTCCTGACCGCCCCCGTCTCCGACGCCGCGGTCGTGGGTGGGAAGGCTCTCGCGGCCACGACCTTCCTCGGGATCCTGTGGTCGACGAACGCCGTCTACGCGCTCGTCCTCCAGGCGCTCGGCGGAGCGCCCGACTGGGGGCAGGTGGCGACGGGGATCCTCGGTTCGGTCCTCGTCTCGGGCCTCTTCTGCTCGCTCGGACTGGTGGCCAGCGCCCTCACGAGCACCCCTCTGCTCGCGGCCTTCCTGGCCTTCGTCTTCAACGTCGGGATGCTCTCGCTGCGCTTCCTCGACGGCGTGCTCCAGGGCATCGAGCCGCAGCTGCGCGAGTCCTTGATACGCAAGGTGGACGTGCTCCTGCACTTCCAGAGCTCGTTCGTGCGCGGCGCGCTCGACACTGCGGACGTCGTGTTCTTCCTCGCGTGGACCGCAGTCTTCCTCTTCCTCGCGACGCGACTCCTGGAGGCGCGGCGGTGGTGGTAGCGCCGGAGAAGGGAGGCGCAGCAGCCGGAAGTGGTCGTTCGACCCGGCTGGGTTTCGCCCTTCAAGTCGGCTTCGCGACGCTGCTCGCGGTCGCCGTATGCGGGATGCTGGTGCACCTGGCGGAGTGGCGCAAGCTGCGTTTCCGCGTGGATCTGACCGCCAGCGGCAAGAACACGCTCGACTCGCAGACCCAGGCCCTGTTGACGGGCTTCGACGAGCCGGTTGCCGTGGATGTGTTCTTCCGCGCGGCCGACTACGAGCACCTCTTCGACGTCACGGCGGAAGCTCAACGGCGCATGAGCGAGTTGCTCTTCGTGGCCAAGACCCTGGCTCCCGCGCGCTTGGAGATCGAGATCCACGACCTCTACGACCTCGCCGCGACGAGGAAGCGCATGGACGAGCTCGGCCTCGACGAAGAGCAGACCGTCGTCGTGAGCCGCGGAGAGCGACGGGCCGTCCTGCGACTCTTCGCCGAGATCGCGCAGATCGATCCGGGCAACCCCGATCCCCGGGCTCCGCGTCCGGCGACTCTGCGGTCGTTCCGCGGGGAGGAAGCGCTCGCCGAGGCTCTCAAGAAAGTGTCGGCCGACGACAGCCCGCGCGTGTACTTCTCGACCGGACACGGTGAAGCCGACCCGTTCGGATCCGACAATCGCCAATTGGGTCGGCTCGTGGCGGAACTCGAACGCCAGGGCTTCGAGGTCGACACGTGGGAAGGAGCCGTGGTCGGACCCGTGCCGAGCGATTGCGACGTCTTGGCAGTCGTCGGCCCCGAGCAACCGTTCAGTGCGCGCGAACGCGAGTACGTCGAGGGCTGGGTGGCGGCGGGCGGGCGCCTCTTGGCGGCGACGGAGACGCGCTACGCGGAGGAAGCAGAGAGCGTCGCCGGCATGCTCCGGCGCCACGGGATGCTCCTGTCGCGCGGAATGGTCTGCATGCCGGTGCTCGACTACTTCGGCAGCCTGCGAACGGGAACTCCCGAGTGCGCCGACTTCAGGATCGCCGAGCGGGAGATGAACGCCGAGCATCCCGTCACGGCGCCCCTGGTCGAACGCGCCCGCAAACTGCGCTTCGTGTTCAGCCGATCGTTCGACCGCACTCCGGCCGGGGAATCGACCGAGGGAATCCTGCTCGACCTCGCGAGCTCGCCGGCGGAATCCTGGCGCGACGTGCCGGAGACCGAGGGGGCCTCGCTCGATTTCGCTCTCGACTCGGCGCGCGAGTCTCGCGGCCGCTTCCGCCTCGCCATGGCGAGGACCTTCCCCGTCAGCGCGTCTCTCGACGTAGGAAGCGGCCCGCGCGAGGGTCGCGTCGTCGGCATCGCGAGTCCCTACTTCCTCTCCAACGGCACCTTCAGCACGAACCGCGACTTCGCGCTCAACGCCTTCAATTGGCTCGCCGAACGGGACTTCCGCGTCGGGGTGTCGGCGCGCGACCCGGAGTCGTCGGTCGTGGACGTCTCGCGCGGGCCCGCGCTGGCGGTCGTCTTCCATTCGAGCCTGTGGGCCCTGCCTGGCGTCTTCGGCCTGCTCGGACTCTTCACGTACATCCGCAGGAGGCGCTAGGCGTGCAGGGACGGACCATCCTCCTCCTGTCCTGCTTGGCGATCGGTCTCGGCGCGCTCGTGCTCGTGCAGGAGGAGGAGGCGCGCGGCGATCCCGACGGCTTGCTCGACTTCCCCGTGTTCGACGTCGCCCCGGATCTCGTTCGCGCCATGTCGATCGATCACGCCGAGGGTCGTTGGCAGGTGCGCGTCGAGCGCGACGCGCGCGACGTCTGGATGATGACGGATCCGATCGCCTATCCCGCGAACGACGGCCCCGTACGCCAGCTCCTCGAACAGGTGCGCGGTCTGAGGGGCACGCCGATCGACGACCTCGACGATCCGTCGAAGGTAGGGCTCGATCCACCGCGAGCGGTAGTCGTCGCCACGACGCGCGACGAGGCGGGAACGGAGAAACAGGCGCGGGTCGAGGTGGGTTCGGTCGACGGCGACACGCAGTTCGTGCGCTCCGGTGCTCGCATCCTGCGCGTACGTCGCACGCTCGAGAACGCGCTGGTCGGGAACGTCGAGGAATTCCGCAGCCGGCGCATGTTCGACATCTCTCTGCTCGAGCGGCCGATCGAGCTCGTGCGGAGGGGTTCGATCGACGGGCGCGACGTCGCGCTCGAAGCCGTCGCCGAGGGAAGCAATTGGATGCTCGTCCGACCCGCGCGGGGTCGTCTCGATCCGCTCACGGCACACCTGTTCCTGCAGCAGCTACTGAACGTGCGCATCGAACGCTTCCACTCCGACGATCCTGGCCCGCTCGAGCGGTATGGTCTGGCCGAGCCCGAGCTGCGCATCGCGGTGACGACAGCCAGCGGGAACACCTCGGCTCTGCGCTTCGGTCGCGTTTCGGACACCGAGCCGTGGTTCGCCACCCGCGAGGGCTACCCGTTCGTGTGGCAGGCTTCCGCGCGCGACGTCGCGTACTTCGCCTCGACCTTCGAAGAGTTGCTGGACTACAAGATCGTGCGCGCGAAGCGCGAGTCCATCATCGGCGTCCGGCTCGAGGGGGGCGGGGAGGCGAAGCGGCTCTACCGCGTCGGTGAGCAATGGCGCCTGACCGACGACATGGGTCCCGGAGAACCGGAGAGCCACCTCGTCGCGGACGAGGAGGTGGTCGGCGACCTGCTGGCGAAGCTCGAGAGAGCCGAGCTCGCCGCGTATCTCCCGCTGGGCACGCCCTTCGTCCCGTCCGATCCGCCCGTGCGTCTCCTGGTCGAGACGCAGGAGGGAGAGCTCTTCGGGGGCGTGTTCGGCGCGCCTCACGCCGTTCCGGGGGCGGAGAGCGGGCGCACGTTCCGCCGCGACGGGGACGAGCTCGTCGCGATCGTGTCCGACGACGTCGCCGAACCGTGCTCGATCCCGCTCGAGGAGCTTCGCACGCGGCTCCTGCACCGCCTCGTCGAACGCGAGCAGTTCAGCGTCCACGTGCAGCGCGGATCCGACGTCGCCGGGTTCGTCCTCGACCGCAAGGCGAACGTGTGGCGCGCCGAGGGCATGACCCTCGAGGCGCGCGGGTTCGCCTCGTTGCTCGACCGCGTGCTCTCGATCCGTGCGCGGCGCTGGCTCGCTCCCGAGGAAGCGCCCGACGAAGCCGATGCGATCGACGTTTCGGTGAAGCCGGTCGCAGGACAGCCCATCGCCTTCCGACTCGTCCGCGGGTCGGACGGCGCCGACCTGTGCTTCGAAGACGGTCGCTGGGCCGAGATCCGGCCCGGCCTCTACGAGGGTCTCGCCGCGCTCCTCGCCCGTTGAACGCGGCCGGAGAGGCTTGTCAGCGCTCGGCTGGGTCCCTACCCTCCCGAACGGAGGGCGAACGATGACCGAGGAGCGAGAATCGATTTCGCCGGCGGCCCGCCTGGCCGAGCGACCCGCTCGCCGCGGCGTGCCGAAGGACGTCGACGGCATCGTGCGATCGCTCCGAGCGCACCCCGAATTGCGCGACCGGATCGTGCACTGGGCGCACGTGCCGGAGCGGAAGGCGCTGCGGGCCGAGTTCCCGAGCGGCCTCTCCGCGCGGGTGGTGGACGTCTTCCGCGCGGAGGGGACGACGACCCTCTATTCCCACCAGGCGCGGGCGGTCGAGCTCGCCCTCGCAGGGCGCGACGTGCTCGTCGCGACGCCCACCGCGTCGGGCAAGACGCTGTGCTACACGCTGCCCGTCCTGCAGGCCTTGGCCGAGAGCGAGGGCCGGGCCAGGTCGCTGTGGATGTTCCCCACCAAGGCGCTGTCGCAGGACCAGTCCCAGGCGCTGAACGCGAAGATCGCCGCGCTGGGGGAGGACTGGCCTTCGTACACCTACGACGGCGACACGCCGCCGTCGGGGCGGCGCACGCTGCGCGAGCGCGGGAACGTGGTGCTCACCAACCCCTGGATGTTGCACCAGGGCATCCTGCCGAACCACGCCAAGTGGGTGGAGCTCTTCGCCAACCTGCGCTACGTCGTGATCGACGAGGTGCACACGTTGTCGGGCGTCTTCGGCTCGAACGTCGCGAACGTGCTGCGTCGCTTGCTGCGCGTCGCTCGGCACTACGGAGCCGAGCCGCGCTTCCTCCTGTCGTCGGCCACCCTGCGCGAGCCGGGAGCCCACGCGCACAAGCTCGTCGGGCGTCCGGTCGAGGTCGTCGACGACGACGGCTCGCCGGCGGGCGAGCGCGTGATCGCGATCTACAACCCGCCCATGCTCGATCCCGTCGCGGGCCTGCGGGCGAGCGCGCTGGAGGAAGCGCGGCGCCTGGCCGCCGTCGTCTGCGGGCCGCACCACCAGACGATCTTCTTCTGCAACCGCCGCACCTCCGTCGAGGTCCTCACGCGCTACCTCAAGGAGGCCGCGCCGCGCTTGGGACTCGGGCCGGACGAGGTGCGCGGCTACCGCGGGGGATACCTGCCGCTCCTGCGGCGCGAGATCGAAGAGGGACTGCGCAGCGGAGCGGTGAAGGTCGTCGTCACGACCAACGCGCTCGAGCTCGGGATCGACATCGGACGGCTCGACGTCGCCGTGTTGGTCGGCTACCCGGGCAGCCAGGCCTCGTTCTGGCAACGCGCCGGTCGCGTGGGACGGCGCGGGAAGAAGAGCCTGATCGCGCTGATCGCGCGCTCCGATCCGGTGGATCAGTACGTGGCGCAGAACCCCGACTACCTCACGCGAGCGCCGCGCGAGCGGATCGGGCTCGACCCCGACAACCTGGTGATCCTGTCCGAGGAGCTCAAGTGCGCGGCCTTCGAGCTCCCGTTCCGCGCACAAACGGACGACTCCGGCCGGCCGGCGGTGCGCGACTTCGGTCCCTCGCCGCACCTCGCGGGCATCCTCGATTACCTCGCGCAGGAGCTCTCGATCCTGCACTTCGTGGACGGCACGTGGTACTGGACCGCCGACGCCTATCCCGCCCAGGACGTCTCGCTCGCCGGGCACGACCCCGACAACGTGCTCGTGCTCGACGTGGAGACGAAGGATGCGATCGGTGAGATCGACCGCGAGGGCTCGATCACCGCCGTGCACGACGGCGCCATCTACCAGGTCGAGGGCGAGACCTGGAAGATCGAGCGCTTCGACTACGAGAACCGCCGCGCGTACGCGCGCCGGGTCGAGAGCGACTACTTCACCGACGCGCAGACCGACACCGAGGTGCGTGTGCTGCGGCTCGAGGAGCGCCGCGTGCGTTGGCGGGGCGCGGTCGATCGCACCGCTCCTGCGGGGATCCCGCCCGCGCTCGAGGACTACTCCGCTTGGATCGGCGAGGTCCACGTAACCAGCGTCGCGACGCTCTACAAGAAGATCCGCTTCTACACGCGCGAGAACGTCGGCGCGGAGGACATCCACCTTCCGCCGGAGGAGATCGACACGGAGGCGTTCGCGCTCACCCTCTCGGAAGAGACGGCGAGCGAGCTCATGCTCCACGCCGGCGACCGCGGCGCCGCCTGGCACGGCCTGGGCGAGCTCCTGCGGCGCGTGGCGCCGCTCTTCCTGCGCTGCCAGCCCGGCGATCTCGGACTCTCGACGGAGATCAAGTCGCCGCACTTCGTCCGCCCGACGATCTTCGTCTACGACCGCGTGCGCGGGGGCGTCGGCCTTGCGCGCGCGCTCTTCGCCGACCATCGCGACGTCCTGCGGGCCGCGCGCGACGTGCTCGCCGCCTGCGCCTGCTCGAGCGGCTGCCCGGCGTGCGTCGGTCCGCTCGCGGAGGTCGGCGTGCACGCGAAGGCCGCGGCGGAGCTCGTCCTGCGCCACCTGCTCGAGGGGAGCGAGCCGGCAGCCGGCCCCGTCGAGCTCCCCTCCACCCCGTGAGCGAGCTCTTCGACCGGCTGCGGAGCCTGAGGCGCGACGCGCCGATCCATGAGGGCGACGCGCCGATCCATGAGGTCGACGCGCCGATCCATGAGGTCGAATCGCCGAGCCAAGCGGGCGACGCGCCGATCGACAAGGGCGACGCGCCGCGTGAAGCGGGAGATGCGCCGCCAGCGACGGGAATCGGCCGCGATCTCGCTGCGCCCGCCTGGCTCCGGCAGCGACTCGCCGGCGCTGCGCCGGTGCTCACGTCGGGGGCTACCGTCGGTCCGCCGGAGGGGCTCGTGCTCGCGAACGGCGCACGTGGCGCGTTCGCGTTTCGAGAGGAGCGCTTCGAGGGCAGCCATCGCCACGGGGCGTGGGCGCTCGCGGACGTGGACGCGGCGAGCAGGGCGGCGCTCGCTCTCGTCGCCAAGGACGACACCTGCGCCGACTTCCAGTTGCGCGAGAGCGTCTTCCTCGACGTCGAGACGACCGGGCTCTCGGGGGGCGCGGGAACGATTTCCTTCCTGGTGGCCCTCGGTCGCTTCGAGGGTCAGGCCTTCCACCTGTGGCAAGGGTTCCTGCGCGATCCGAGCGAGGAGCACGCGTTGCTCGACGAGGTCGCGCGGCGCATCGGAGGGTCGCGGGGGATCGTCTCGTTCTTCGGCAAGTCCTTCGATCGCCACAGGCTCGAGGACAAGATGCGCGTGTTCCGGGTCGTGGCGCCGTTCGAAGGTAGGCCGCACCTGGACCTGTACTGGCCCGTTCAGCGCTTGTACGGGCCGGGGCTCCGAGACGGGCGTCTGGCGACCGCCGAACGCGAGCTCGCGGGCGTCGTGCGGGCGGGCGACCTGCCCGGTAGCCGTGCTCCAGAGGCCTGGTTCGACTTCCTCGCCGGCCGCGGCCATCGGCTCGAGGACGTCTTCCGGCACAACCGGGACGACGTCCTGTCGCTCGTCGCCCTCGCGGCTCACCTGGGACGGGCGCTGTGCGAGACGGACCCCGCCGGTGGGCCCCTCGCCGGCCCGGCCGGGACGCGCGCGGCGGGCATCGCCCGGCTCCTCGTTCGCCGCGGCGAACACGAGGAGGCCCTGCGCTGGATCGAGCTGGCGCTCGCGCGCGGCGCCGGGAACGCGCGCGAGCTCACGCTCGAGCGGGGGGAGCTGTTCCTGCGGTTGGGAAGACCCGCCCCCGCGCGCGCTCTCTTCGAGGACCTGGCCGCCGGGGCCGATGGGCACGCCGCCCGAGCGCTCCTCGCGCTCGCGAAGCTCCACGAACACGACCTGAACGACCCCGCCGGCGCCGCGGACGCTTGCGCGCGCTTGCGCAGGCTCTCGGAGCGGGCGCTCACGGGCGCGAGCTACGCATCCGCGGTGCGCGGGCTCGCGCGGCGCGAAGCGCGTCTCGCTCGGAAGCTCCTGCGCACCGCGGAGTAGCCGCGGCGACCGAGCGAGGGGAGGCTTCGTCTCGCGCGCGGAAGACCGTCCTCGATCGGAACTTTGCACGGCGCCCGGCCAAAACCCTTTGCATTGCCCGAGGGACTTCGGAAACTCCACTCAGGCGCGCTCGACCGGTTTCCTCCACTCCTCGAAGGGCCTTCCGATGGACACACTCCTCAGTCAGTTCTGCAAGGACTTCGACGCGAACCTGCGGCCGATGCTGACGCCCCTCGAGGGGGCTTCGAACGCGCTCGCGAAGGCCGAGGAAGGCCTGCCCGGCGTGGTGTTCCTGCCGGCGCTGATCGATCTCGGGCTCCAGTTCCGGGCGCTCGTGGACAAGGTCGCGGAGCAGCAGGCCTACGTGCTGATCTTCGGCCCGCTCAAGAGCGGGAAGTCGACGCTGATGAACTCCCTAGCGGCGGCCTACGTCAGCGAGGTGACGACCCTGCCCGCCTACCCGTGCATGGTGTTCGTCTCGCACTCCGCCTCGCTGCGCTTCATCGTGACGCGCTACAACGGCGAGACCCAGCACTTCACCGACCCCACGGCGCTGCGTCTGGAGATCAACCGCGCGCACGGCGAGCTCGCCGATCGGATCCGCGAGGTCGAGCGCAAGGGCGAGACGTTCGACCCGGCCATCCACTTCTCGAAGGCGATCCGCCGCATCGACGTCAAGGTGCCGACCGGCGAGGTCGAGCAGTCCGGCGCGGTGCTCGTCGACACGCCCGGCTTGTACGCGCGGATGAAGTTCGGCTACGACCGGATGACGCGCGACTTCCGCAACGCCGCGGCCTGCGCGATCTTCGTCGTCAAGAGCGACAACCTGTTCCTCGAGCAGGTCTTCAGCGAGTTCAACCGGTTGCTCGAGCTCTTCAGCCGCATCTTCCTCGTGGTCAACCTCGACAGCTCGAAGAAGGACCTGCGGCCGGACGGGAGTCTCGTCCCCAGCCTCGAGCGCGAGGACCCGCTGCGCATCATCGAGGCCTTCGAGAACCTCTCGATGAGCGCCCCGCTGAAGGCCGCCGCCGAGGAAGGGCGCTTGCGCATCTACCCGGTCGATCTGCTGCACGCCGCGAGTCGCCGCATCCAGGAGAAGCGCGGGCGCGTCTCGGGCGACGAGCAGTACGAAGGCGAAGCGAGCTTCGAGACCTTCCTCGAGGACCTCACCGAGTACCTGAACAGCACCGAGTACATGGTCGCTTTCCTCTCGGACAGCCTGCGTCGCGCGACGTCGCTGCTCGGGGAGGTGCGCGATCTCTTCGGTCATCCCGCCCTCGTCGAGCTCGACGAGCGCGTGCGCGCAATCGAGCAGGCGCTGCAACTCGCGACGTCGCGCAAGAGCGCGCTCGAGCGGCTGTGCGGCTTCGGCTGGAAGGGCGCCTTCGCCGACTTGCAGCGCGACCTCGAGGCGCTCGCACGCGACTGGGCGCGCGAGATCGAGCGAGCCACCACCGCCCGACTCGACGCCGAGCTCGAACTCTGGTTCGAGACGGACGAGAGCGTCCACGTCCTGCTCGGTGAGCGCCTGACCGGCGTCCTGCGCGAACACCGCCGTGCGCTCGCCCTGAAGCTGCGCGAATCGCTCTCGGAGCGCGTCGGGCGCGGGGCAGCGGGGATCGCGATCCCCACGAAAGTGGTGGAGGACCTGCGCACCGCCCAAGTGCACCTCGACGAGCTCGGCAAGCAGAGTCTGTCTCCGCTCGAACCGGGGGTCCTGAACTCGGCCGTGGCCGCGCCGTTCTCGGCCGAGGAGATTCCCGTGCGCAAGGCCGTCTTCTGGGATTGGATCCTCTTCCGCAGCAAGACCGTCGTTCGCCGCCGCCTGTTCGGCCCGCCGGAGCGACCGTCGCTCCCCTTGCCGGCGGCCGTCAAGGACCGGCGCCTGGGCGAAGAGGCGGCATCGGCGCTGGGCGACATGCTCGCGGAGCATCGCGCGACCTACTTCCCCGCGTGCTTGCGCGAGCTGTGCGATCTCGTCCTCGGCGACTACAAGGACTCGGCGGCGGAGCGCGTGCTCCAGCAACTCGGGACGGAGCGCGATCGGCAGGTGGCGGAGCTCGGCCTGCTCGAGAGCCGCCTGCGCGAGCACCGCGCGGTCCTCGAGCGCTTGCGCGACCTCGAGGAGCAGGTCGAGTCCTCCGGCGAGGCGGTCCTGCGTCTGTCCCAGGAGTACGGGCGCACGGAGCCCGTGAAGCTCATGCAACCCTATCGCCCGGATCCCCAGCAGGTCGCGTCGAGCGAAGAAGTCGAGCTCACCGACCTCGACCCGGCGGTCGATGGCGCGGAGGGCGCCGAGGTGGAGATCGCCGAGGAGCGCTGACCCGGGGTGCGCGTGCGACGACTCCGCGGCGGGCGCGCTCGATTCCGGGTCGTCGCGCCGCGGGCGGTCAGTTCATCGAACGCCGCAGGACACCCGCGCGGTCGAGCCAACCCGCGCGCACGACGTCGAATCGCGTGCGCGGGATGCGCCAAGCGGGATCGTCGGGCGAGAGCTCGCCGGGCAGCTCTTTCAAGTGCTCCTGGACGACCGCGGAGAGGAACGCGAACCCGTAGCGCGGCGTCGCGAGAGCACTCAAGGTCGCGAACAGGTGCTCGAGATCGAAGCGCTCTTCGAAGAGATCCTCGAGACGCCGCACCCGACTGTTCTCCTCCGCGCTCGATCGGATGCGCGCGTTCGCGATCTCGTACAGCTCCCGTCCGCTCCAAGAGAGCTCGGGGACGAGGTTGGACTTGTCGAGGCGCATGCTCTTCTGCGCCTCGGGGCTCGCGCTGCGATGCAGGCGCTCGAGCTCGATCGGCAGGAACAGCTTCAGCGCGAGGCCGGGGTACTGGAGCAGCTTGACGTCGAGCAGCTTCTCGACGAAGCGCGACATGAGGACGGCGTCGCCCGAGAGCAGCGACGGCTCGTCCACGCGATCCATCAGCACGTACCAACCGCTGTACCCGAAGGCCGTGGTGAGGTCTTGCAGACGTTCGAGGAGCTCGAAGCGCACCTCTTCGCGGTCGCCCTGCGGCAGCGGGAACTCCGCACGTTCGCGTGCGGGGAGGCCGCGCACGACGGCGGCCAAGGGCTCGGCATCGCGCGCCAGGATCCGAACGCTCGCGACCGCCTTGCGCGCGCTCCGCCGTCCGCGCCAGCGGTCGAGGGCGTGCACGAGGAGGCTCGCGCCGGCGAGCGTCGCTCCCGCCGCATACCAGATCTGCGGCGGTCCGAGCGAAGCCTCGACCAGGTGGGGGAGGAGCGCCAGGGCGATGCCGAGGGCGACGAGCAGCGTGAGTCCCACCAGGCGCGCGGACGTGCGCACGTCGAACACCCGCAGGGCCAGGCGCAGCTTGTGGATCGCTTCCGGCGCCGTACGGCGGCGCGAGTCGTAGTACAGCGC
Organism: uncultured Planctomycetaceae bacterium; assembly: GCA_964413535.1. Classification (GTDB taxonomy): domain Bacteria; phylum Planctomycetota; class UBA1135; order UBA1135; genus CAYPTB01. The sequence continues at coordinate 159,557 of CAYPTB010000051.1, forward strand.
CGCGAGCAGGAGCAGATTGACCTTCTGTTTGCGCGAGAGCTTCTCGTGGCCGGCGGATTCGTCGAGACACAAGCCGACCAGCTTCGACGTCGCGAGCGACAGCAGGCAATCGAGGTGGTCGGCCAGCTTCCACTCGCCGAGCAACTTCTCCCCGGAGCGCGAATCCGCGCCGCGGAAGTGCTCGAGGTAAGGATTGAAGTCGATGTACTCGATCACGAAAACGCGGTCGGGGGAGCTCGCGTTGTGCTCCTCGAGCCGCCTGCGCATCATCAGCCGCAGGCCGCTCTTCCCGCTGCCCTTCTCGCCGAAGACGATCCCCGGCGCAGGCATGTGCGGACTCCCGAAGATGCGGTCGAAAGCCGAGTGCACGGCGCTCGAATCCATCTCGGCCAGCACGAGATCCTTGTCGGCGTCCTCGCACGCGAAAGGGTCCGTGCGAAGCCCCCAATGAGCGCGCCACTGTTGCGTGAACATCGTCTTCGAGCGGAGCGTTCGCGATCCCGCTGCGCGACCAGGGATCCTATCGATGCCGCGTGGGCGTTGCCATCGCGAAGCAGGTCAGCGACCCTCGGAACCGGCGCCCGGTGAACGCGCGCGGCACACGACGCGCCCCTCCTCGAGCCGCACCGCGCCCGAGAGGTGCAGTCGGATCGCCTCGGGCAGCGCGCGCTTCTCCTCGTCGAAGACGCGTGCGGCCAGGGTTTCGACCGTGTCACTCGGACGTACGTCGATGGAGCGCTGGAGCAGGATCGGACCGGCGTCGTACTCGTTCGTGACGTAGTGGACCGTGCAACCCGTGCGCGCGGCGCCTTCCTCCAGCACGGCGGCATGGACGCGGTCTCCGTAGAAACCCTTGCCTCCGAACGCCGGCAGCAGCGCCGGATGGATGTTGATCACGCGCCCCTCCCACGCCGGGGGGATCCGCAGGAGCCGCAGGAAGCCCGCCAGCACGACGAGCTCGCAGCCGCGCGCGTCGATCTCGGCGAACACGGCGCGACCGAAGGCTTCCGCGCTCGGGTGCGCGCCGTGCTCCACGACGACCGCTTCGAGCTCGCGGCGGCGGGCGCGCTCGAGCGCGCCGGCGTTCCGCCGATCGGAGAGGACCAGGGCGATCGCGCAATCGAGCTCTCGCGCGTCGACGAGCTCGCACAGGTTCTCGAGCGAGCGCCCGCCGCCGGAGACGAGCACGGCGACTCGCGCTCCGCTCATGGAAGGCGCTCCGCCGCCAGGCTCCGCGCGCGCACGCATACGTCTTCCGCGACGCTGGCGAGCAGGTCCTCGAGCCCGGGCGCCAGGGCGCGCGAGGCCGCCAGGATCTGCTCCAGGCTCGCGGTGCCGAGACCCTCGTCGGTCACGGCTGCGATCGACAGGACCACCAACCCGGCGTGGGCGGCGGAGAGCAGCGCGGCCGAGGCGCCCTGCAGCGCGACCCCCGCGCCGAGTCTTGCGAACGAGCGGCGCTCGGCCGGAGTGTCGAGGGCCGGCCCGCGTGTCAGCGCCCCGACGGTCGTGGAGACGTCGAGGCCCGAGCGCGCCCCGCGCTCGAGGGCCGCGCGGCGGAGCGGCGCGTCATACAGACGCGAGAGATCGGGGAACAGAGGGCCGAGCTCGCTCTCGCCGATGCCGACCAACGGGTTGTGGTCGCCGCAGCGCACGTGATCTTCGAGCACGGCCAGCGACCCGCGCCGCGGACCTCCCTCGAGCCCGCACCCCGCCGCCGTGTGGACGAGCACGCGCGCACCGCAGGCGGCGGCGAGCCAACACGGGAACCCCGCGCTCCAGGCCGGCTCCGCGTCCGCTGAGCCGCCGGGATCGTCGAGGAGCCAGACGCGGAGCTCGCCCAGGCGGCCGCACGCGAGCGTCGCGTGCTCCCATCCGCTCGGCGTCCCTTGGAGCTCGCCGAGCGGAACGTCGATCCTGTCCGCGAGCCGCCCGCCGAGCGGGCCGACGCCGGTTGCGAGCAGGTACAGCGCTTCGACCGACGTTCCCGCGGCCGGATCCCGGCGGCGCAGGTCCGCGCGCGCCTGCCGGACGGCCTCGTCGAGCGTGGAGCGAGTCGTGCCGGTCGTCGTCACCCGCAGAGTCTCGGGGAACCGGCGCGGAACGCGCAAGGAGATTCGAATCCCGAGCGCAGCGATCGACTTCGCGATCCGCTTCGCCTGCGGCGGCTCGGTCGGAGCGCTTCTGGTGCAACGGCGCCCCGTCGCCGGGAGCTCGCGCGCCGAGCGGCTCTGCGCGCCCGCCGCGGAGAGGGAATCGTCGTCAGGGATCGTCGCCCGCGCCGGGGATCGAGCTCCCGTCCGACAGCAGGAGCACGAGCAGGGTGTCGCTCGCGAGGACCTCGTGCAGGAGCTCCGACGCCTCGGTCAGCGACTGGCCGTCGGCCGCCGCGAACGCGCGATACAGCCCTTCGGCCGCACGCTGCTCGGCCGCCAGACGCTTCGTTTCGCCTGCGCGCCGCGACCACTCGTGCGCGGGAACGAATGCGTCCGCGATGCCTCCCGGATCGATGCCTGCGACCGAGGGGATCTCGAACGCGAACGCTCCGGCGAGGGACTCGATGCTCGCGAGCACCGACGCGAACCGAACGAGCGCGGCGATGCCCGCGACCTCGGCCGGCGTGTAGTCGCGCGAGAGACGGCTGCTGAACAACCCGTCGAGCGCCTCCGGTCGCGTCGCGAGTGCGCCGAGGGGCAGCTCGGCCACTCCGTTCCCTTCGTCGTAGAGGAGTCCGCGCGCGTCCCAGGCCACGATCTCGCGTGCCGTCGCCCGTCCCGAGCGTGGGTCGAGGACCGTTCGTCTGCGCCAGCCGCCCAGCGCGAGCTCGCGCGCGAGCATCGACAGCACCGCCGCGCCCGCGCGCGCGTCGAGCGCGAGCGCCGCGAGCCGCTCGCGCTCCCCGGGCGTCTCGAGCGTCACCGCCAGCTCCTCGAGCCTCGTCGCTGCAGCGTCGAGGTCTCCGCGCCGGAGCTCGGCTTCCAGGCCCTCGCCGCGCGCGAGTCCCCGGGCGCGCAGGTCCGCGTCCCGTGCATCGCGCTCGGCGCGTCGGGCGCGTTCCTCGTCGTCGAGCGAGTCGAGACGCCGGAGCAGGCGCTCCGCCGCCGAGAGCAGAGGCTCGAGATCACGCCCGTCGAACGTCGGCGCCGCGCCACCCTCCGCGAGCGTCACGAGCCCCGGGGCATCGAGCTGACCGAGCGCTTCCTCGAGCTCCGCGGCGACCGCGGCGAAGTCCCCGCGCCGAGCGGCCGCGTCGGCTCGTGCGGTCGCTCTCTCCAGATCGGCGCGGGCGTCGGTCACGAGGGTCTGCGCCATGGACCCGAGCTCGGCCGCGAGCTCGGCGTCCGCGATCAGGGCGCCGGGCGGGACGAAGGCGCGGATCCTGCGCAGCGCCTCGGCTGCAGTCGCGTTCCGGGTGCGCGCGCGCAAGTCGTCGAGCACGGCGGCGCGCTCGCCCGCCAGGCGCGCTGCGGACGTGGAATCCGCCCGCTCCGCCTCCGCCAGGCGCGCGAGCTCTCCGGCAGCGCGCGCAGCGGCGGTCGTCCCCCCGAAGTCCGACACGACCCCTTCCAGCGCCGCGCGCCGGGCCGCGGGGTCCGACCCCGCGGAGAGGTTCGAGTAGGCGTCCTGCGCGCGCGCTTCGAGCGCCTCGAGCGCTGCGTCGTCGGCGGCGACCGGCGGCGCCGGAGCGCTGCGATCCTCCTCGTCAGCGAACTCAGGCAGCGCCGCGCCGAGCGCTCGCCGCTCTGCCGGGGCGGTCGCTTCGCGAAGGCCCAGCGACTCGGCGACGAGCCAGGCGGCGACACCCAGGACGGCGAGGAAGGCGGCCGCGGCGAGGGCGCGCGCGATCCTCCCCCTGCCGCCTCGGGCTTCGATCGGCGCGGGATCCGCGGGCCGCGCGGCGATTCCGAGCCGCAGGCGCTCGAGATCCAGCACGACCTCGCGCGCCGACCCGGGCCGTTCGGCGGGATCCTTCTGCAGCAAACGCGCGACGAGCCGATCGAGCTCCATGGGCACGTCGGGGGCGTGCCGCGACACGGGCGCGGGCGACTCGGCGAAGACGGCTCGCAGGATCTCGCGCGTCGTCGCGCCGTCGAACGGCGTGCGTCCCGTCAACAGTCGGTAGGCCGTCGCGCCGAGCGAATAGAGGTCGGAGCGCTTGTCGGCAGGAAGTCCGCGGGCCTGCTCGGGCGAGACGAAGTGCGGCGTCCCGACGGCGGCCCCGCCGCCCTCGCCTAAAACGGGTTGAGCGAGCCCGAGGTCGGCGATCTTCGTCGTGCCCGCCGCGTTCTGCATCAGGTTGGCGGGCTTGATGTCGCGGTGCACGATTCCGCGCTGCTCCGCGTAGACGAGCCCCGCGCAGGCTTCCGCGAGGACCAAGACCGCGACGCGCCAGGGGAGCGGGCCTTCGCGCGTCACGCGCGCCTCGAGGCTGCCGCGCTCCATGTGCTCCATCGCGATGAAATGCCAGCCGTCCGCTTCGCCGACGTCGTAGACGACGACGACGTTCGGATGCGACAAGGAAGCGGCGGCGCGCGCCTCGGTCTGGAAGCGCCGCACGAAGGCCGCGTCGGTCGCGAGCCTCGGGGCGAGCAGCTTCAACGCGACGCGGCGTTCGAGACTCTCCTGCACGGCGAGCACGACGTCGCCCGTGGAGCCCTTTCCGAGCGTCCGAAGGATGCGGAATCCGCCGATCCGTTCCGGCGGACGCACGGCTGCCATCCTCGCGCCCGGCGGCGGCGGAGCTTCGGGCAACACCAGCTCTTCGGGCGGCCCCGGTCGCTCGCCGGAATTCGGGAGGTGCTCGAGGCTCGGGTCGAGCACGCGCAGCTCGACCTCGCCGAGCTCGAGCAGGTCGCCGTGGGCGAGGCGCGTCGAGTCGACGCGCTTGCCGTTCACGCGCGTGCCGTAGAGCGACCCCAGGTCGCGCAGCGCCCATCCCCCGCGCGCGAGCCTCCCGATCGCGCAGTGCGCGTCCGCCAGGCCCTCGATCACCACGTTGGCGCGCTCCGGCGAGGATCCGAGCACGCTCGTCGTCGCAGGGGGGAGCTCGATCGACCGCGGGGCGTTCGCGCCCGACGACAGGACGAGGACCAGTCCCGCGGAGCCCGCGCTCATCGATCGGCGATCCCCTGGAACAGCCCCGTTCCGACGCGCACCACGTGGGCGCCCGCCGCGACGGCGAGGGCGAAGTCGCCGCTCATGCCCATCGAGAGCCGCGGGCGACCGCCGCTGAACGCGAGAGCGGGGAGCTCGGCGGCGAGGGCGGCGAGCTCGACGAACACGTCGCGCGCCGCCGCGAGTCTCGCGTGCTCGTCATCGCAGAGCGGCGCCATGGTCATGAGACCCACGAGCTCGACGTGATCGAGCTCCGCGGCGCGATCGACCGCCGTCACGAGGTTCGCGGGGTCGAAGCCGTGCTTCGTCTCCTCGTTGGAGAGCATGACCTGGAAGTAGACCGCCGGACGCCGTCCGGCTTCGCGGGCGTGGCGGTCGATCGTCTCGAGCAAGGCCAGCGAATCGACGGAGTGGATCTCGTCCACTGCGCGCACGATGCGTCCGGCCTTGTTCCGCTGGACGTGGCCCACGAAGTGCCAGCGCGGCTCGAGGCCACGCGCGGCAAAGTCGGCGCGCTTGCGCTCGAGCTCCTCCAACCGGCTCTCGCCCAGATCCGCTTGCCCGAGTTCGAACAGGGCGGCCGCGACTTCGGCCGAGACGCTCTTCGTCACGGCCACGAGCTGCACGTCGCCGGGGCTGCGCCCCGCCTCGGAACAGGCCCGCTCGATGTCCGCGAGCACGCGGTTACGATTGCGTTCGAGCAGAGCTTGCACGGAGAGAGAAGGACCCTTCCACCGCGCCGTCTTGCCGGCGGCGAGGCGCGGCGGCGATCGGTTTCCACGTTACCCCGGCGGCGGCGGGAAGTCACGGCGAGCGCGACTCCCGACCGTTCGAGCGTCCCGCGTCCGGACGTCGACGCCGCTCAGCAATTGCGGCCGGCGGCCCTCGATACGAGGCGCAAGCGCCTGCGCGTCGAAGGCCGCACGCGGCGACCGTCGCAGGGCCGCACTCCGGCCACCCACACGAGCTCTCCGTCGGCGAAGACGAGCGGCACGCGCGGGCGCTCCTCGCGCGGGATGCCGACCTCCGCCAGGAAGCGACAGAGTCGTTTCGAGCCGGGCGCGCCGAGCGGATGGAAGCGATCGCCGGGGCGCGCGAAGCGCACGCTGACCTCGCGCGGGCCATCGCTCGCGTCGAGGTCGACTTCGAACGGATGGCGCGGAATCGGAGCGTCGCGGGGCGGTTCGTGGAGCCGCGCCGCGATCGAGCTACCGTCGCCGAGTTCCACCTCGCCCGGCAGGACGATGCGCAGCTCTCCTCGCTCGAGCTCTTGGATCACGGAGCGTTGCCGCGTCGGCTCAAGGGCGGCGGGCGGCCGCAGCCGAAGCTCATCGGCTCCCAGGACGAGGGTCCACCCGCCGGGTAGCACCCGGCGCGTGACGCGCGCCGAGGCGAGGTCCGCGAGCAGGAGGGCGAGCAGCCTCCTTCCCGGCACGCGACCCGTCGCCTCCGCGAGGAGTCGCACGAGAGCGCGGCGCCCAAGCAGACGCGGGAGCCGGGCCAGGTCCGCGCGCGCTAGGCGAGCCTCCGAAGTCGCGGGAGTCCAGGCGAGGTGGGCGGTCTGCTCCGCGAGCGCGTCCTCGAGCGTCAGCACCGCGCGTCCGAAGTCGAGCAGGTGCTCGATCGCGTCCTCACCGCAATACGCCGCGACCGCGGGAAGGAACGCGTGGCGGATCCGGTTGCGCGTGAAGCGCATGTCCGCGTTGGACGAATCCGCGCGCCAGTCGAGCCCGCGCTCGGCGAGCTCGCGCAGGATGTCGCGCTTGCGCAAGGGGAGCAGGGGACGCACGACGCGGAGCCCGCGATCGGTGGGGTTGAGCCCGGAGCGCGGAGCGAGCGCGAGATGCGCCCGGGGCCCGCTCAGACCGTCGAGCGGACTTCCGCGCGTCCAGCGCAGGACGAGCGTCTCGAGCGCGTCGTCCGCGTGGTGCCCCGTGACGACGGTCGAGACGCCGAGTCCCGCGGCCTCGCGGCACAGGGCTCGATAGCGCTCGCGCCTGGCGCGGCCTTCCAGATCGCCGCCGCCGGCGTCGAGCGCGAGCTCGACCGAGCGGAAGGGCACGCGCAACTCGCGGCACAGATCGGCGCAGAAATCCGCGTCCGCCCGCGATTCGGCGCCGCGCAACCCGTGATCGACGTGGAGCGCGAAGAGCGGCCGTCGCGGGCGCTCGGCGGCGAGCGAGTGCAGGAGGAAGACGCTGTCCGCGCCGCCCGAGAGCGCGACGAGCACGGGCTCCGACCCCCCGAGGCCGACACGCTCGGCGAGGGGCTCGAAACGGCGGATCGCGGTCGCCGGGCTGGGGTGGAACGAGTGCAAGCGGGTCTCCGAGACGCGGGTCTCCATTGCGGCCGGGGGCTCATCACGCCGCGCTGGCGCCGCGTTCGCACCGCGGGCGCGGAGCGGGGCTTCCGCGCGATTGATCCCATCGGCCGACCTCGCTATTCTCCGCGCCCGATTCGCCGGGAAACTCCCGCGCCGCGCCTGCGCGCAGCCATCGTCGGGAACGGCCCGGACTTGCGCAATCGAGATTCCCGAGCCGGGCCCGGGCTCTCGGATCCCAGGGACCTCGGGATCCCGCGGGCGTCCCCGTCCGGCGACCGCCAGACCCCTCCTCGCTTCCGCCCCGGACGCCGTCGGCGCGAAGCCACGACAAAAGCCCAACAGGACAAGAGGACCATGCCCATTCGCATCGCGATCAACGGCTTCGGGCGCATCGGCCGCAACGTGTTCCGCGTCATGCACGGCCAACGGGAATTCGAAGTCGTTTCGATCAACGACATCACGGACTCCGAGACGCTGGCCCACCTGCTCAAGTACGACAGCGTCCACGGGCGCTTCCCGGGCAAGGTCCGCGCGGCGAAGAACGGCCTGATGGTCGACTCGGCGCGCATCAAGGTGACGGCGGAGCGCGATCCCGCCAAGCTCGCGCACGGCGCGGACAAGATCGACTTCGTCATCGAGTCGACGGGCATCTTCACGTCGCGCGAGGCGTGTCAGAAGCACATCGACGCGGGCGCGAAGAAGGTCTGCCTCACCGTCCCGCCCAAGGACGAGATCGACAACATGATCGTGATGGGCGTGAACCAGGAGAAGCTGCGGCCCACGGACCGCATCATCTCGAACGCCTCCTGCACGACGAACTGCCTCGCTCCGATCGCCAAGGTCCTGGACGCGAAGTTCGGCCTCGAGCGCGGCTTGATGACGACCAACCACGCCAAAACGAACGACCACCAGATCCACGACCAGCCCCACAAGGACCTGCGCCGCGCGCGCGCAGCAGCCACGAACATCATCCCGACCACGACCGGCGCGGCGCGCGCGGTCGGCAAGATCCTGCCCAAGCTCGCGGGCAAGCTCGACGGCTGCTCGATGCGCGTGCCCGTCACCGACGGCTCGGTCGTGGACCTCGTCGCCGTCCTGTCCAAGGCCGCGACCATCGAGTCGATCAACGCGGCCTTCGCGGAAGCCGCCAAGAAGGACCTGAAGGGCATCCTCGAGTACTGCGAGGACCCGATCGTGTCCTGCGACGTCGTCGGCAACGCGTCGAGCGCGGTGTTCGACGCCCAGTCGACGATGGTGATGGGCGGCAACTTCGTGAAGGTCGTGGCCTGGTACGACAACGAATGGGGCTACTCCAACCGCGTCGCCGACCTCGTGCGCTTCTCCCACAAGCTGAAGGGCAAGGCCTCCAAGAGCGTCTCCGCTGCCGTCTGATCCCCTCGAGGGAACCGCAAGGGAGCGTGCGGCGCTGCGCACAGTGCCGCACGTTGCACATCACGAGGACGAAGGCATCCCGATGAAGCTCGACATCCCCTCCCTGGACGATCTGGACCTGGCCGGCAAGCGCGTTCTCGTGCGCGTCGACTTCAACGTTCCGCAGGACGACGACGGCGCGATCACCGACGACACGCGCATCCGCGCCGCGCTCCCGACGATCCGCGAGATCCTCGCGAAGGGCGGGCGCCCGGTGCTCATGAGCCACTTCGGTCGCCCGGAGGGAGCCGTGGTCGAATCGATGCGCCTTGCGCCCTGCGCCGTGCGATTGGGCGAGCTGCTCGGCTCCCAGGTCCTCCAGCTCGGCGAAAGCATCGGCGAGAAGGTCGAGCAAGCCGTGCGCGGCGCGAAGGGCGTCGTGATGCTCGAGAACGTGCGCTTCCACAAGGGCGAGACGAAGGGCGACCCCGAGCTCTCCGCCGCGTTCGCGCGCTTGGGCGACGTGTTCGTGAACGACGCATTCGGCAGCTCGCACCGCGACCACTGCTCGGTCTCGGGAGTCGCGCGCCTGCTCCCGTCGGTCGCCGGCCGCTCGCTCGAGTCCGAGATCGCCGCCTTCAAGCGCGTGCTCGACGATCCCGCGCGGCCGCTCGTCGCGATCCTCGGCGGCGCGAAGGTGTCGGACAAGCTGCCCGTGATCGACAACCTGCTCGACGTCGTCGACCAGATCCTGGTCGGCGGCGGCATGGCCTACACGTTCCTCGCGGCGCTCGGACACTCGACCGGCGGTTCACTCCTGCAGAAGGACCAGCTCGACCTCGTGAAGTCGGCCATGGCGAAGGCGAAGCGCTCGAAGGTCGAGATCCTGCTCCCGACCGATCACGTGTGCGGCGCCGCCTTCGCCGCCGACACGAAGCCGATCGCGGTGGACGGCCGCGACGTCCCCGCGGGCTCCATGGGCCTCGACATCGGCCCGAAGACGCGTACGGTCTTCGCGCAGGCGATCGCCAAGGCGCAGACGCTCGTGTGGAACGGCCCGATGGGCGTCTTCGAGTGGGACGCGTTCCGCGCCGGCACCGAAGCGGTCGGTCGAGCGGTCGCCGCTTGCAAGGGCTACACCGTCGTCGGCGGCGGCGACTCCGTCGCGGCGATCGCCATGCTCGGCCTCGAGGAGCAGATCGACCACATCTCCACCGGCGGCGGCGCCTCCCTCGAGCTCCTCGAGGGCAAGGACCTGCCCGGCGTCTCCGCGCTCTCGCTCGACCCCGGCCGCTAGCGGCGCGGAGCGTCGTCCGCCGCGCGCTCGACGACCGCGAACGACCAGTAGGGAGCGCGACTGCGGCCGAACAGGGCGGCGAAGAACCAGCCCGAGACGTCGGTGAAGACGCGCCCGTTCGCGTCCTCGACGCGTTCGAGCACGCGCAACCGCTCGCCGTCGCGGAGGGCGAGGAAGGACGACCAGCGGCCGTCGCCCGTGTCTTCGCGGTCGGGCTCGGGCACGATCGCGAAGCCGCGACCGCGGAAGCAATCGCGCGCCGAGTGAACGTGTCGCGAGGCGCGCTCGACGTAGCGCGCGAGGACGTGCCGATCTCCACGTTCGCCGAGGGCGAAGCGCGCGAGCCTTCCGGGGAGGTTCTCTGCGAGGAAGAGGTCGCCTTCCTCGAGCTCGAGCGGCGAGAGGGGCTCGCCCGCGAGCTCCGCGGGCCAGCCCGGGAACGGGGCCGCCTCAGGCGCGTCGCGCGGGCCGAGCGCGAGCGGCAGCAGCGCGGCGAGGGCACAGGCGATCAGGAAGCGAGCGTGCTGCACGGCGGCCTCCGGCGCGTGACGAGGGTGACGAAGGCGAGGACGAGCGCCGCGGCAAGCGCTTGGCAAGCGAGTCCTACGCCCGCGTGAGCCCCGCTCGGCAGGTCGACCAGTCCGACCTCGACGCGGAAGAGGGCCGCGGTGCGCAGGACGTTCGCGGCGAGCGCGGCCAGCAGGGCCAACGCCGCGGCGACGGCCGTGGCCGCGTTCGACGCGCGCGCGAGCGACGCCGCGGTCATGGCAAGGAGGAGCGTCGTCCACGCCATGGCGAGCCCGCTGCAGGGCGGATCGACGGCCACCAGCGCGCCGTTCCACTCGAGGCAGGTCCCAATGCGCTCCACGGCGACCCCCTGCGCGCGCAGGAGGCCGGCCGCCGCACCGGCGGCGGCGGTGCGCAACGGCATGCCGAGCTGGAGCTGGAACATCGGCACGATCGGCAGCGCGAGCAATAAGAGCCCGAACAGTCCGGCGTGGAAGCGGCGCTTCGTCCACAGGAGTGAGGCGGTCCAGGCGAGCGCGCACAGCGCGGCGAGAGCGGCCGCGAGCTCCGGCAGGAACGTCCGGGCGCCCGCCAGCCCGAGCACGAGGAGCGCCGGTCCGGCGAGGCTGCGCCGCGGCGCGCTGCGCCCCTCGCGCACAGCGAGCAGGACGGCGACCGCCGCGGCGAGCGCGACGAGCTCCTCGCGATCCTGCGAGGCGTAGCGCGTGCGCAGGTAGAACCAGTGGAGCTCGGGCCACAGCGCCGCGAGCCCCGCCGCGAGGAGCAGCGCGGACCTCACGCCGCTCCTCCGCGCGCGCGCACCCAGGAGTACGCTGCGAGCAGCGCGGCTGCGACGGCGAGGAGCGCCCAGGTCGCGGGCTCGGGCACGCTCGGGACGCTCCCCGGATCGACGGGCGAGAGTCCCGCGCGCCGGTACTGCTCCGCCGTTTCGAGCACGACGGCGCCGCTGACGGCCGTGACGAGCTGGTGTGCCACGGCGAGCTCCAGGGCCTTCGTGCGCGAGCCCGTGTCGCCCGTGCGCACGAGCTCGATCACCTCGTCCGCGGCCCACAGCCGCGCGAGGTGCTTCGACGTCGGCCGCGCGTCGGCGGGGAGAGCGTCCGTGGCCGCCACGCGCTCGCGTACCAGCTCGACCGTCTCGGTTCCGCCCAGCGAAGCGAATGCGCGCTCGAGATCCGTGCGCAGGGGACCGAGTCGCGGGAGCACGCGCACGCGCGGGAGGTCCTCGATCTCCTCGAGCACGGTGTTGGGACCGGGTGCGGCGCACAGCGCCCACAGCTCCGGGCCGCGCGGCGCGCGCTCGAGTGCCTGACGCAGCGCGGTCGTCGAATCGAACACGTGCGGCTGCGAGCCGAAGAGCCACAGGACGACGGCGTTCGCGTCCAAGCCGATCGTCGAGAGCAGCGCGTCGAGCAGCGCCTCGGCGTTGTTGCAGCCGCCCGCGAAGGACCGGCTCTCGAGCTCGACGGAGAGCCTGCGCAGCGCGACCGGTCCGGCCGCTTGGGGAGGCGAGAGGATTCGCTCCACGGAGTCTCCCGCGACGAGCGCTTCGACGAGCGTCCCGGCGGGAAGCGCGTCGAGGGCCGCCGCGATCGCGCCGGCGTGCGGCGCGAGTCCGGCCGAGCCGTCGATCACCAGGCACACGCGTCCCACCTTCGTGCGCTCCCCCGTACGCACCCATTGGCGCACGAAACCCTCGCCGTCGAGCGCGTGCGCGAAGCTCTCGGAGGCCGCGCGCGAGCGCGCGAAAGCCAGGTGCGTCGCGGGGTCGGAGAGCGCGGCCTCGGAGAGCGAGCCGCGCGCGAGCGAGCCTCCATTCTCGAGCTCCTCGACCTCGAGTCCGTCGGGAATCGCGAGCGTATCGGAGCGCGCGTCGATCCACACGGCGTGCTCTGCGCCGACCTCGAAGTTGCGCTCGACGAAGCGCGGGAAGGCGAGGAGCGCCGAGTCGAGATCGGGCAGCGCGAGCGGAGTCGTGATCCCCAGGCGCACCTGCATGTCGCCGTCGGACGGCACCGGGAAGCACTGCACGAACACGCGGTCGACGCCGTCCGTGGTGACGAGCACGGGATCGAGCTGTCGCGCGACGACCTCGGAGTACGCCGCCCGCGTGGCGCCGCGCGACCCGAACGCAGCCTCGCGCTCCTCGCCGTCGATCCACAGCGTGAGGCGCGACACGACGCCGCCCGGCGGGAGCGAGACGCAGGCCCGCGCCTCGGCGGCGAAGGGCTGCTCGTTCTCGAAGCGCAACTGCCACTCGAAGTAGGCGTGCGCGGCGTCCGCGTCGACCGTAGCGTCGATGCGCGAGCTCGCGAGCGAGAGGCCGGTCCGACGACCCTCGACGTCATCGGATCCGAGCGCCTCGTCCGCGGTGAAGCGCGGGGATTCGAGCCACAGCGAACGGTAGTCGTCCGGCGGCGTCACCGAATCGAAGGGACGGCCGGTGACGAGGTAGTAGACCTCGCGCGCCTGCGCCGAGCTCGTGTGCCCGGAGGCCGCCACCAAGGCCGTCACGGGATCCTCGATGCCCCGCGGCCGCTCGTAGCAGTGGCGCAGGAGTCCCTGCTCGCCGCCGAAGGCGCGCAGGAGGTCGATCCCGAACTGGCGTCGGCCGGCGTCGTGAGAGGTCGCGAACGAGAGCCCGAGGGTCGAGACCACCTGGGGCGCGTTGAGCGCGACCGGCGCAGCCAGAGCGCACGCGGCGCCGATGAGGCTCGGCGCGAACGCGCTGCGTCTCGGTGCCGCGTTCTCGGAGAGGAACACGCGTCGGGCGAGCAGCGTTCCTGCCACGGCGGCGAACGGGCCGAGCGGCAGGGCTCCGAGACCGGCCATCACGAGCGCGAAGAGCGCCAGAGGAAGGAGAGGCAGGAAGATCACCGCGTACATGCACGCGATGGCGAGCGCCGCGCCGTTGAGGAACAAGAGCAAGGAGCGGTGTCGCTCGCGCGCGCGCGCCGAGAGCGCGGCGAGGTTCGCGCACGGCACGATGGCGATGAGCACGGCATGCCACGGTCGCGGCAGCGGATCGAAGTACTGATTGGCACACATGTGCGTCGTCGCCTCGACGGCGAGGACGACGGCCGGCCAGATCACCCCGAGCGTGATGACCCCGAACCGCGCGAACCGGTGCGGCTGGGCGCGCACCGGCGCCGCTCGCGGGACTTCGCCCGGCTGCGCGGCGAGTCCCATGCGCGCGAGCACCGCGAGCACGTCGTCGCGCGTCACGAGCGAGCGCCCGCCGAGCTCCATCGCGACGTGGTGTCGCAAGTCGGCGACCACCTCGGCGGGATCGACCCCGGGCTCGGCGTTCTCGACCAGGGAAGCCTCCATCCGCGCGAGGTGCACGTCGAGCTCGACGCGCGCTTCTTCGCTCCAGCTCATGGCCTAGCTCCTTCCTCGTCTCGCAATGCTTGCAGGTCCTTCACGATCGCGTCGAAGTGCTCGTTCATCGCGCGCACCGCACGCCGGCCGGAGGCCGTCAGCCCGTAGTACTTGCGCGCGGGGCCCGAGCTCGACTCGACGAGCCGAGTACGGACGAGGCCCTGCGCGCGCAAGCGCGAGAGGAGCGGATAGAGCGTCCCCTCCGTCAGGCCGAGCCTCGGCGACGCGACCAGGCTCTGCACCAGCTCGTAGCCGTAACGCTCTTCGGCGAAGAGCGAGTTCAGCACGCACAGCTCGAGCAGACCCTTCCTGACCTGCACGGCCCAGCGTTCGAGCGGATCCGACATCGGTTCACCGACCCGTGGATCAAGGTGAAGCCTGGTACCTTGTATGTCAAGGTACCAGGGATCTTGAACGTCCTCGCGTCGAGTTCCTCGGGGCCGGTCTCGGTCCGCGTCCGGCCGGGACGGGAGCTGAACGAACCTGCGGAGCCGAGTTCGGGCTGCTCGCAGGGATGCGGCGAGCCGCCGACGCCCGGCTCCGTCTCGCCGTGCGCTGGCAGCCGGAACTTCGCCGAGGACTCCGCCCCTTACCATTCGATCGAAGGCCGCGCGAGGCGCCCGCGACGCCGGCAATTGCAGCGTCGAAGCCCGCTTCGGAACGGCGCAGCCCGCGGCCGCGAGCGTCGCTCCGTTGGGAAGGCGCGCGAAGGCGCGCGCGCGCGCGGGGGAAGGCGCGAGGGCGCGCGCGGGGCCGGACACTACAATGGGCGCGTCGCGGGGAGGCTCGATCGCGCTCGGTCCCTGTGGCACCCTTCGATCCGCTCCCGATGCACACACCGTCGACGATCCTCGCTCCGTCGCTCCTGTCGGCGGACTTCGCCCGCCTAGCGGACGAGATCGAACGGGTCGAGCGCGCGGGAGCGGACTGGTTGCACGTCGACGTGATGGACGGGCACTTCGTGCCGAACCTCACGATCGGTCCGCCGGTCGTGAAGAGCATCCGCGCCGCGGCGAGCGTTCCGCTCGACGTCCACCTGATGATCGAGGAGCCGAAGCGCTACGCGAAGGACTTCGCGCGCGCCGGCGCGCACGTGCTCACGTTCCACCTGGAGGTGGCCCGGAACGCCGACGAGGTGCGCGAGATCGTGTCCGTGTTCCGCGACGCGGGCGTGCCGTTGGTCGGCGTCGCGTTGCGGCCCGACACCCCGATCGAATCCCTGGCGCGCCACCTCGAGCTCTTCGACCTGGTCCTCGTCATGAGCGTCTTCCCGGGCTTCGGCGGACAGGAGTTCATGCCCGAGGTGCTGCCCAAGGTCGAGTGGCTGCGCGCCCGCGGCTACGCCGGCCACGTCGAGATGGACGGCGGGCTCAACGCACACACCATCCCCGCCTGCGCGGCCGCGGGGGCGAACTGTCTGGTCGCGGGTTCCGCCGTGTTCGGCGCCGACGACGCGCAGGCCACGCTCGCGGAGTTCCGGGACCTCGCCGACCGGTTCCGCAGCGAGGGAGCCGCCCGCGGCGCCTCCTGAACCCAACTCGAGGAAAGGAATGCCCTTGGACGAGACGAAGGAGACCCCGACGCCCGCCGCCACCGGTCGCGCCCCTGGGGTACCTTCGGACGGAGGAACGGCGGAGGCGCCGGCCGCGCTGCGAGGGAACGAGCCCGTGACGAAGGACGAGAAGCGCGAATCCACGGACGGCTCGGAGAAGCCCGAGCGCCCCGGCCGCCTGTCGCGCCTGCGCTTCACCAAGAAGAAGGACATGCCCGGGGGCCTGTGGCTCAAGTGCGAGTCCTGCGGGCAGGTCATCTACCGGAAGGAGCTCGAGGAGAAGGGTCGCGTCTGTCCCGCCTGCGACTTCCACTTCACGTTGCCGGGAACGGAGCGCATCCGCGTCACGCTCGACGAAGGGACGTGGCAGGAGGCTTACTCCGAGCTCCGGCCGCTCGATCGCCTCGACTTCAGCGAGAAGACGAGCTACGCGCAGAAGATCGAGAAGACCGTGGAGCGTCTCGGGCAGAACGAGGCCTTGATCTGCGGTCACGGCGAGATCCTGGGACATCCCGTCGTCCTGGCCGTGCTCGACTTCAGCTTCATGGGCGGCTCGATGGGTGAGGTGGTCGGAGAGAAGTTCGCGCTCGCCGCCGAGCTGGCCGAGCGCGACGAGCTGCCGCTCGTCTCGTTCACGAGCTCCGGCGGAGCGCGCATGCACGAGGGCATCCTCTCGTTGATGCAGATGGCCAAGACCTGCGCGGCGCTCGACCGGCTCAACCGGGCGGGCGGCTTCTCGATCAGCGTCATGACCCATCCCACGACGGGTGGCGTCACGGCCTCGTTCGCCTCGGTGTGCGACATCACGTTGGCGGAGCCCGGAGCTCTGATCGGCTTCGCCGGACCGCGCGTCATCGCGACGACGATCAAGCAGGAGCTGCCGCCGGGCTTCCAGCGCGCCGAGTTCATGCTCGAGAAAGGCATGATCGACGCGATCGTCGGGCGCACCGAGCTGCGCAGCACGCTGGCGCGACTGATCGACTACAACCTCGAGCGCCCGCGCCGATGATTGGGCTTTGCCCCAAGACATGCAGTACGCGCTCGAGCGTCTCGACGTCGGCGTCCCGCTGCTGAACCGCGGGAGCGTCCGAAGCCGTAGCCGCGGCGGGGGGCCGCCGGTTCCCGTGACGTACGCCGTCGTCGCGCTCGCGAAACTCGCAGGGCTGCAAGCCGCAGGGATCGTCGCGCGCGTGGTTCGAGGAAGCGGACGAGCCGGGCCGAGCGGAAACTCGAGCCGCTTGCGCGGGATAGCGGCCGAAGGGTATTGGTCTCGACGCCCATGTGCCTCCCGAGACTAGTGCTGGCCGAAGACCACTCCGAGACGGCGGAGCAACTGCACGAGTGGCTTCGGCCCACTTCGACGTCGTCGCGCTGGTGGAGGACTACGTTCGGCGAGAACGAGAGCAGCACTCGCTGCGTGTCCGCCCTCGCGGATCCCTTCGATGGCGGCGCTCGGTCCACCGTGAGACCCCTTTCACCGGCCCGGCGCTCACTCGTCCGGGCTGGACGCCGCGCAGCCTGCGGCACTCCGTCATCGGGGACCCAACGCGGGAGCCCTATATCGTCGACCCAGAGGAGAAACCCATGCTCGAACTGACCCTGCTCGTGTCTCCAGTCCTCATCGGCCTCGCATCCTTACCGGCCAACGAGTTGCTCGTCGGCGCGCTGCCGGTCCAACCCACAGCGGAACCCGCAGCCGCGCCGGTGACGAAGGAGAAGTTCGATCTCCTGGCCTTCTCCCCTGCGGGCGCGCCGTCGTCGCTCTACGGCCCGATCGGTGCGGACCCGCTGCGCTCGACTCCGAACTTGCTCGCCGACGACGGCTTGCGGCACAGCCGCTTCACCATCAAGGGCGGTCTCTTCTCGCCCGACGCAGACGAGTACAACGACGACGGCTGGATCGTCAACGCGTCTTGGATGCGCTTCTTCACGAGCCTGCTCGCGCTCGAAGTGGAAGTGGGATACTTCGACGTGAGCGGGGAAGAGAGCGGAGTCGACACGGACATATGGGGGGCTCCCCTCATGGTGAACGGCCGTGCCAACATCCCCCTGTGGATCCTGGACCTGTACGGCGGTCTGGGAGTCGGGACGATCTACTACGACGCCGAAGCGTCGGCCGCGGGCCTGACTGCCGATGACGACGGCTTCCTCCTCGCCGGCAACGCCTTCCTCGGCGCCACGATCAACCTCGCCGATTCCATCGCCCTGGGCTTGGAGGGCAAGTACTACCTCACCGAAGACATCGATGACTTCGACGAGTCGCTCGATGCCTTCGCGCTGATGCTGACCCTGGGCTTCAGCCGGTAGCATTTTGTGGCGACTCCGCCCTGCTCCAACCCTGCGCGAGTTGGGTTGGAGCAGGGGCGCTTCCAGGAGCAGGAGGCGTGCTGCCCATCGACGACCGGACCATCGAGCGCGATCTTCATGGGTGTCGCGCGCGGCATCCGCGTCGCGCTCTCCGAGGGCCGCGTGCTCGACACGACCCTCTTCGCGCTGGCTTCCCCGCTCGCCGACGTGCCGCCCGTGGTGGCGGCGGCGCTCATGGTGCCGATGCAGGCGCTTGCTGCACCTGCAGGTGCCTTCCGTGAGCGGCCAAGCCGTGCTGACGATGCCGATCATGGCGCCGCTCCCCGACCTCTTGGGTATCTCGCGTGACGCCGCGGTGATCGCGTACCAGACCGGCGCGGGCGTGGGCTTCGCCAGGATCGCGCTGCCGGGCTAGGAGCACGCGCCGCGGTCTTCGCGAGCCAAGTCCTCCCGCCTGTAGCCGGAGGAGCGACCCGAGATCGAGCGGCAGGAAAACAACAAATTCTCGACGTGATCGTCGTTCGCCGGCCTAGAGAGGCGGCATGCGTTGGAAGGGCGAGCGTCGCAGCGAGAACGTCGAGGACCGGCGCGGCGTGCGCCTCGGACGCGGCACTGCGATCGGCGGCGGCGGATTGCTCGTGGTCCTGCTCGTGGTGCTTCTCGGCGGAGACCCCTCCGAGGTGAGCTCGATCGTGTCGGGCGCCGCGCCGTACGAAACGACGCAGGGGCCGATGGAGTCGACGCCGGAGGAGGACGAGCAGGTCGACTTCGTCTCCTCCATACTCGGTTCCACCGAGGACGTGTGGCAGGAGCGCTTCCGCGAGCTAGGCCAAAGCTACGACCCGCCGCGGCTGGTGCTGTTCCGCGACGCCGTCGAGTCGGCTTGCGGCCTTGGCTCCGCGGCGGTCGGGCCCTTCTACTGTCCGTCCGACCAGAGCGTGTACATCGATCTCGCCTTCTACGAGGACCTGCGCGAGCTCGGCGCTCCCGGCGACTTCGCGCAGGCTTACGTGATCGCGCACGAGGTTGGCCACCACGTCCAGAACCTCTTGGGGCTCGCGGACGCGCTGCGCCAACGGCATGCCGGCGATGCGAACGAGCTCTCGGTGCGCGTGGAGCTGCAAGCGGACTTCCTGGCCGGCGTCTGGGCGCACCACGCGAATCGACGCCGCCCGCTCCTCGAAGAGGGCGACGTCGCGGAAGCGCTCGAAGCGGCCGCGGCGATCGGAGACGACCGGCTGCAGCGCCAATCGCAAGGCCACGTCCAGCCCGAGTCCTTCACCCACGGCACCTCGGCCCAGCGCGTGCACTGGTTCAAGCTGGGCCTCTCGACCGGCGAGCTCGAGCGCGCCGATGTCCTCGCGACCGCGAAGCTCTGAGCGTCGGTTTCCCTCTCCCCGTCGTCGCAGTCGTAGCCGTTCAATACCTGCGGCGGTAGAGCAGTCCTAACCGGCCGTTCCCTCGAGGGCGGGCCCGGCGAGGGGCGGAATGCGCGCGCTTCGGCCCACGCGCTGCGTCGCGGGCGCCGTGAGGCGCATGACCCAGCTGTCGAACTGGCTCGACAGGACGTCGCCGAGGGCGCGGTCCACGCTCGCGAGGGCGCGGTTGGCGATAAGCAGCGGGGGCGAGAAGAGTCCCTTGAGGCGCGCCTCGGAGATGTGCATCGCTTCGGGAACCGGCCAGGTGAGCTGATAGCCCGCCGTCTCGTGGTGGACGAAGCCGCGCGTCTCGAACCAGGCGCGCACCTCGCGCGACGAGCGGGCGTTCATCTCGCGCACGGGCAGGAGCGGCCGCTCGCGCCGGCGCGAGCGCATCCCGCGCGAGCTCGCATTGATGTCCCCGATCACGAGCGTTCCGCCCGGGCGCAGCGCCGACATCATACCGTTCAGGAACACGCCGACGTCCGGTGCGAAGCTCACGACGCCCGAGCTGATGACGAGGTCGAAGAGCTCCTCGTCGCCGCGCGGGAACGGCGGATCCTCGCCGAAGCCCGTGCGGGCGTCGAAGCGCGCGATCCCTTCGCTCCGCGCGTTCTCCGCCGCGATGCGCACCATCTCCGGGCTCGGATCGAACGCGCACAGCGCGACGTCGGCGACGCCCTTGGCGCTCTCGATCCCGCACCAGCCCGCGCCGCAGCCGAAGTCGAGCACGCGGTCGCCTGGGCGCGGGAGGGCGAAGCGGCCGACGTAGCGCCGCATCCAGCGAAAGTGGCGGTAGCCGGGGCTGCCCGGGTCGCCGTTCCAACCGGAAGCGTTCTTGTCGAACTTCTCGACCGTCGCCTCCGGGCTCTGGACGAAGCGCCGCAGGTGCAGAACGAACAGCGTGCAGGTCCCCTGACCCTTCGCCACGAGCGCGCGCTCGCCCGAGAGCGAGCGCTGGCGCGCGGGACCTTCCGCCACGCGCACGGTCGACGTCGCATGGAAGCTCGGCCAGAGCTCGTTGCGCAGGCGCGCGAGCTCGCGGTCCCCGACGTCGGCGGGGAGCTCGAGCACGAGACCGCCGTCGCGCCGCAGGGCGGCCGCCGCCTCGGCCGCGAGGCGGGCGAGTTCGCCTGTGCCGATGTCGACTGCGACCTTCGCGACGAGGGCGCTCACCGAACCGGCGATCGCGCGCTCCCCGGGCTCGCCCCTCGAACGGACGTGCGTCGGATCGAAGCCGAGCTCGGCGAGGAGCGGGCCATAGGGACAGGTCGCGCTCATCGGGAGGACCTGAGACGCCGCGCTGCGCGGGCGTCGATCGGAGTCCGGAGCGAGAGCATGGGCGACCAGGATGGCGCGCCGTGCGCGTTCCGGCGAGCACAATCGGCCATCCGCGGGCGCGGCGCCCGGCCCCCTCGCACAACGCCGGGCTCGGGACTAGCCTGGTCCACCCGCATGAACGAGTCCAAACGTCGCGGACCGGACGCCCGCAAGGTGACGACGCGCTCCCTGCGCCAGATGAAGGAGCGCGGCGAGCGCATCACGGCCCTGACCGCCTACGACTTCCTGATGGCCGGCCTGCTCGACAAGGCCGGCATCGACGTCATCCTCGTCGGCGACTCGACCGCGATGGTCGTGCAGGGGCTCGACACCACCGTCGGCGTGACGATGGAGCAGATGCTGCTCCACGCGACCTGGGTGGCGCGCGGCGTGGAGCGCGCCCTCGTCGTGGGCGACCTGCCCTTCATGTCGTACCAGGTGAACTCCGACGATGCGCTGCGCAACGCCGGCCGCATGGTCAAGGAATCCGGCGTCGAAGCGGTGAAGCTCGAGGGCGGCGAGAAGCTGTGCGACACGATCCGCCGCATCGTCGACGTCGGCATCCCCGTCATGGGGCACATCGGGCTCACGCCGCAGTCGATCCACAAGTTCGGCACCTACCAGGTCCGGGCGACGGAGCCGGTCGAAGCCGAAGAGGTGCGTCGCGACGCCCGAGCGCTCCAGGACGCGGGCGCCTTCGCGGTCGTGATCGAGAAGGTGCCGGCCGAGCTCGCGAGCGAGATCGCGAAGAGCGTGGAGGTGCCGATCCTCGGCATCGGAGCCGGCAGCGGCTGCGACGGACAGATCCTCGTGACGCACGACATGCTCGGGTTGTACACGAAGTTCCGGCCGCGCTTCGTGCGCCGCTACGCGAACCTGGGCGAACAGATGCTCGACGCCTTCGCGCGCTACGTCGTGGACGTGAAGGGCGGCGACTTCCCGAGCGAGGACGAGAGCTACTAGGCAATCGCAGCCCTGCGGACCGACGGAGCGACTGCACGTCGCGTTGGACGTCTTTGGAACCGCGTCGAGGGAGCCGGGGCGCCGGCGGAGAGCTCGTCATGTTCGATAGCTTCACGGACTCGGCCAAGAAGTCGCTCCACCTCGGTCGGCAGGAAGCCAAGCGCTTCCAACTCGACGTCTACCTCACGGAGCACCTCCTTCTGGGCCTCGTCGCGGAGGGGGCCGGGCTCGCGGCTCGCTACCTGGCGGCGCGCGGGATCCACCTCGACGACCTGCGCGCCGAGGTGGACGAAGAGGTCGAACGGGGAGCGGCGAGCCACTCTGCGCAACTGCCCTTCGCGCCGCGAACGAAGAAGGTCCTCGAGTTCTCGATGGAGGAGGCGGGGATCCTCGGACACATGAGTCTCGGGACCGTGCACCTCCTGCTCGGTCTCCTGCACGAAGGGGAGTCCCTCGGGGCGCGCATACTGGCGCAGCGGGGGATCGACATCGCGAGCGTGCGCGCGTTCGCGGCGGCGAGCCGGGGCGGCGAGTCGGCGGAGATCGTCCTGCCGCCGGAGGGGAGCGTCCCGCCCTCGTTCCCCTGGCCGCTCACGCCCGCAGCCGAGCGCGTGCTCGAGCTCGGCCTGCGCGAGGCCGCCGCCCTCGGGCAGGGACGCATCGGTCCCGAGCACCTGTTGCTCGGCCTGCTCGCCGACCCGGAGAGTCCCTCGGCGGCCTTCCTCGGGGAGCTTGACCTGACGCTCGAGAGCTACCGCGCGTTCCTGCACGACGAGTGAGCGCCGCGCGTCGCGTTACCATCGCGCTCCGGGAGGGAGTCGTCATCCATGTTCGATCGATTCGCCGACGAGGCCAAGGATGCGATGAACCGCGCGCGCCGGCACGCGCAGCGGCTCGATCACGAGTACCTCGGGACGGAGCACATGCTCCTGGGACTGATCGGCGAGTCGAACGATGCCACGGTCGTGCTGCAGGACCTTGGGATCGATCTCGATGCGATCCGCGACGAGGTGAGTCGACGGGTTCCCGCAGGACCCTCGGCGGCAGGCCAACGTGCTCTTCCGTTCACGTCGGGAGCGAGGAGGGCGCTCGAGCTCTCCATGGAGGAGGCCCAGAGGCTCTCCAGTCGAACGCTCGGCACCGAACACCTCCTGCGCGGCCTCCTCAGGGAAGGCGAGGGGGTCGCCGCGCGCGTGCTAACGGCGCTCGGGCTGCGGATGGAAGCGCTCGACGCGACGATGGGGGCCTCGAGTTCCAGCCGCCGCGTGAGGGTCTTCTTGGACCGATCCCATGCGCAGTCCTTGCTCGGTTTCCTCGTGCGCACGAAGCGCACCGCGTCCGCGGAGGAGCAGGACGTGCTGTCGAAGCTCGCCGAGCAGTTGGAGCGCGCGCTCGCCGACCCGGATGGAATGCGCTGACGGGAGCGAGCGATTGACGGGACTCCTCGCGGAGAGTCCCACGGCCGTCTCGCGCGCCACGTCGCGCACACGGAGCAACGCGGACGCGACCCTAGCTGCGCTTCAGCATCGTCGTGCTGGCCTGCGCGGTGGGCCACAGCACGATCTCGCCCACGTTCACGTGCGGCGGGCGCGTGAACGCGAAGACCGCCGCGTCGGCGACGTCCTCGGGCGTGAGCGGATCGAAGCCCGCGTAGAGCTTCGCGGCGCGCGCTTCGTCGCCCTCGAAGCGCACCAAGCTGAACTCGGTCTCGACCATCCCGGGGTCGACGGTGGTGAAGCGCACGCCGCTGCCGGCCGCGTCCAGGCGCAACGCCTCGTACAGCGCGCGCACGGCGTGCTTCGTGGCGCAGTAGACGTTGCCGCCGGGGTAGACCTGGCGGCCGGCGACGCTGCCGAGCAGGCACAGATCGCCCTTGCCGCGTTCGAGCATGCCGGGCAGCACGGCGCGGATCACGGCCAAGACGCCCTTCACGTTCGTGTCGATCATCGCGTCCCAGGCGTCGGGCGCGACCTCGTGCACCCGGCCCATGCCGCGCGCGAGCCCCGCGTTGGCGACGGCGATGTCGAAGGGGCGCGCGGACAGGGCGTCCGCGACGGAAGCCGCGTCGCGCACGTCGAGCTCGACGACCTCCGCGTCTCGGAGCTCTGCCGCGAGCGCCTCGAGCCGCTCGCGGCGGCGCGCGGCGAGCACGAGCCGGCAACCCTCTGCGCGCAGCCGCCGCGCCAACGCCATGCCGATCCCGGCCGAAGCGCCCGTCACGAGCGCGAGCTTGCCTCTGAGGTTCTGCATGGGCGCAGCCTAGCGACCGATGGGACGCGCGGCGACGCGCTGCGATACGCGGCGATGCGCGCCGATGCGCCGGCGTGGGCGCTTGTCCGGGTGCCGGTGACCCGACCGGCGCCGTGGTCGTCCGGGAGGGCGGTCCACCCTGGGTCTTGGTCGGGCATCCGAGGGGGGAGTAAGCTTCCGCTCCATCCTGCGCGCCCGCGCGCCAATCGGCCGCGCGAGCGCTCGCGCGGCTCGGAACGGAGAGAACGACGTGGTTCGAATCGACGTCCACTACGAAGGCGACCTGCATTGTCGCGCCGTGCACGAGCCCTCCGCGACGGAGCTCGAGAGCGACGCACCGCGGGACAACCAGGGGCGCGGCGAGTCCTTCTCGCCCACGGACCTGCTCGCGACGTCGCTCGGGACGTGCATGCTCACCGTCATGGGGATCGTGGCGCGCAAGCACGACTGGAAGATCGAGGGAGCGAAGGCGACCGTCGTGAAGCACATGACGAGCGTGCCGGTCCGGCGCATCGCGAAGCTCGAGGTCGAGATCGCGATGCCGGCCGGGCTCGACGCGCGGGCGCGCGAGACACTCGAGCGCACCGCGCTCACCTGCCCGGTCTTCCAGAGCTTGAACCCGGAGATCGAGATCCCCGTGCGCTTCGCCTGGGATTCGTGACGGCGCAGAGCTCGAGGGAGCGCCGCCGCGTGCCGGTGCGGATCGCGGCCGTCGTCTTGGCGCTCGCGCTCGTGGGACTCGCCGCGGCCGGCGTCGCGTCGGGCCCGGCCGGCTCGGTCGACGCCCGCGACGCGTGGCGCGGCTTCCTGGCCGTGCTCGGACTCGAGGAGCCGCTCGCCGGCCACGCGCAGACCATCGTGCGCCTGCGGCTGTACCGCACGCTGGTGGCCGTGGGCGTGGGAGCGGCGCTCTCGCTCTCCGGGGCGCTGTTGCAGGGACTCTTCCGCAATCCGCTCGCGTCGCCGTCCCTGATCGGCGTCTCGGCCGGCTCGGGGCTCGGCTCCGCCGTGGCGGTGCTGCTCGTGGGCGGTTACGGGCCGAGCGTCGGCGCGAGCGGCGCGTTCGCGCCCGTGCTCGTGTCGGCCTTCGCCTTCGTCGGCGCGTTGGCGGCCGCGCTGGTCGTGCTGCGCCTGGCCGCGCGGGGCGGACGCGTGTCCGTGCCGAGCCTGCTGCTCGCCGGCATCGCGTTGAACACCTGTCTCGCCGGCGCGCTCGCGGCGTTGCAGTCCTGGACGCTGCGCGACTACGAAGTGCACCGCGCGATCCTGGCCTGGACCTTCGGGACGCTCGAGGACCGCTTCGCGTACCACGTGGCCATGATCTCGGGCGGGCTGTTCCTCTCGGCGCTCGTCATTCCGTTCGTGGCGGTCGAGCTCGACCTGTTCGCGGGCGGCGAGGAGGACGCCGAGTCGCTCGGCGTGAACACGCGGCGCGTGAAGCTCTTGGCCGTCTGCGCCGCGGCGCTCTCGGCCGGCTGCGCCGTCGCCGTCGCGGGACAGATCTCCTTCATCGGGCTCGTCGTGCCGCACCTCTTGCGGATCGTGACGGGGCCCTCGCACAAGACGCTCCTGCCGCTCGCGTTGCTCGGAGGCGGCGTCTTCCTGCTCGGCGCCGACGTGGCGCAGCGCGCGCTCTTTCCCGGCGCCTCCATGCAACCGGGCATCCTCATGTCGCTCGTCGGCGGTCCGTTCTTCCTGTACCTCGTGTGGCGCGAGCGGCGCACCCTGGAGGCCTGGTGACGTCCATCGAAGGACGCGGCCTGCGCCACCGCTACCCGTCGGGCGTGCTCGCGCTCGACGGCGTCGATCTCTCGCTCGCGGGCGGCGAGCTCGTGTGCGTGATCGGTCCCAACGGATCGGGCAAATCGACCCTGCTGCGCATCCTCGCCGGGCTGCTCGCGCCGGCCGAGGGCAGCGTGCGCGTGGACGGGCGCGACGTCGCGGCATGGACGAAGAAGGAGCGCGCGGCGCGCATCGCCGTCGTCCCGCAGTCCCTGTCCGCACTGCCGGAGATCCGCGTGCGTTCGTTCGTGATGGGCGGGCGCTACGGGCACATGGGCTTCTTCGGGCGGCACACGCTCGAGGACCTGCGCTGCGTGGAGCAAGCCCTCGCCGACGCGGACGTAGAGGACCTCGCCGAGCGTCTCTTCGCGGAGCTCTCGGGCGGCCAGCGCCAGCGCGCGCTGCTCGCCCGCGCCCTCGCGCAGACCTCGCCCCTGTGGCTCGTCGACGAGCCCACGACCTCGCTCGACCTCGAGCACCAGGTGCGGACGTTCGAGCTCATCGCGCGTCTGTGCGGCGACGGCAAGAGCGCGCTCGTCGTCACGCACGACCTCAACCTCGCGAGCCAGTTCGCGACCCGCATCGCGCTCTTCGACGGCGGCAGCATCGCCGCGCAGGGGAGCGCGGTGGAGGTCCTGCGCCAGGAGGTGCTCGAGCCCGTCTACGGCCCGCACCTCGCCTACGGCAACCTGCCGTCGCCGCACGGCGCGGGCGCGCGCCCGTTCGTCGTCCCATGGTTGCGCCGGGGCGAGCTATAGGGCGCGCGACGCGGGCGTCCTCCTCGGCTACCATCCGCCCCCGCGTCCGTCGCTCCGCGAACCCGCGCGGCTCGAAACGATGTCCGCCACCTCCACGCTCGTCACCGAGGAGCACTTCGCCTACCTGGCGGCGCGCACGGCGCCCGAGGATCCCTTCCTGGGCGAGCTCAAGCGCGCGGCGCGCGCGGAGAAGATCCCCGCCATCTGGATCTCGCCCGAGCAAGCGAGCTTCATGCAGATCCTGCTCAAGGCCTCGGGCGCGCGCGAGGTGGTCGAGGTCGGCACGCTCGCCGGATACTCCGCCATCGCGCTGGCGCGCGCGCTGCCCGAGGGCGGGCGCGTGACGACGATCGAGATCTCCGAGCACCACGCGGCGTTCGCCGAGCGCTGGATCGCGCGCTCCGACGCGGCGCGGAAGATCGAGGTCGTGCGCGGCGCCGGCGCGGACGTGCTGCCCGGTATCGCCGATCGCTCCGCCGACGCGATGTTCCTCGACGCCGACAAGTCGGGCTACGGTGGCTACCTCGACCACGCCCTGCGCATCGTGCGCCCCGGCGGGCTCGTGCTCGTGGACAACGCCTTCGCCTTCGGTCATCTCCTCGACGCGGGCGAGGTCGAGGAAAGCGTGCGCGCGGTGCGCGCGTTCAACGACCGCATGGCCGGGACGCGCGGGTTGCACGGCATCATCGTTCCGATCGGCGACGGCCTGTGGGTGGGCGTGGTGGAGCGGAGCTGAGCGTGGCGAGCCGGCTGTGCGTGATGGGCGCGATCCACCTGGACATCGTCGTCTCGACGCCGCGCTTCCCGCGCGCGGGCGAGCGCGTCGTCGCCGAGGCCTTCGCCTCGAGCGCGGGCGGCCGGGGCGCCCGGCTGGCCGTGGCGGCCGCGCGCCTAGGCGCCGACGTGGACCTCGTCGGCTGCCTGGGCGAGGACGCCTTCGGCGCGGACCTGCGCAGTCGTTTCGTCGCCGAGGGCGTGGACGTGCGGCACGTCTCGACGCGCGCGGGGGGGCAGACGGGCCTGGGTTTGATCGGCGCCTTGCCCGGCGGGGAGGTCGGGGCGCTCGTCGTGCCCGGCGTGGACTCCGACTTCGGCGTGCAAGACGTCGAACGGGCGCGAGACACGATCGAGACGGCGTCCTTGCTCGCGCTGCAGCTCGAGCTCCCGCTGCCCGCCGTGCTGCGCGCCGCACGGATCGCGCGCGAGAAGGCCGTGCCGATCCTGCTCGACGCTTCGCCTCCGACGGAGCTCCCGCACGAGCTCCTCGATCTCGTCGACACGCTCGTCGTGGCCAAGAGCGATGCCCTGCGCCTGCTCCGCGAAGAAGGGGAGATCGGCGCGACCGGAATGGCCCGGCGCCTGGGCGCGCTCGGACCGAAGCGCGTGGTCGTGGCGAACCGCGGCCGCTCCGCCGTGTTGTTCGACGGCGAGCAGGTCTTCGAGTGCGCGGGCTTCGGGGTCGAGCCGATCGACGGCACGGGAGCGCGCGACGCGTTCACCGGCGCGCTCGCGGTCGCCCTGCTCGCCGGCGTGCGACCCGAGGAGGCGCTGAAGAGCGCCTGCGCCGCCGGCGCGCTCGCCTCCATGCGGCGCGGCGCCCTCCCGTCCCTGCCGACGCGCGACCAGCTCGTGGCCTTCCTCGCCCGCCCGACGCGCGCGTGAGGCCGCACCGCGCGCAGAACCGCGTCAGTCGCCGAAGTGGGCGAGCGTCTTTGGGGCGAAGAGGCCCTCGATGCGCATGCGGCCGGGGCGCGGGTCGCCGCTGAGCCAGGCCACGCCGCCCTTGCGGAAGGGGAGCGAGCCGGAGCGCGAGCCGAGCGCGAGCCACACGACTAGCTCGCCCATCCAGGGCTCGTGGCCGACGAGCGCGGCGCTCGTTCCCCCGATGCGCGCGAGGAGTTCCTCGGACGGCGGCGCGGCGAGCTCGGGGCACAGGACGAGTTCGCCGTCGAGCAGGGGCTCGAGCAGCTCGGCGGTCTGCGCGGCGCGCACGAGCGGGCTCGCGAGC
The DNA here is from genome assembly GCA_964413535.1 of uncultured Planctomycetaceae bacterium. Lineage (GTDB taxonomy): Bacteria > Planctomycetota > UBA1135 > UBA1135 > CAYPTB01. The sequence continues at coordinate 187,930 of CAYPTB010000051.1, forward strand.
ACGCGGTCGAGGCGCACGCCCAGACGGTCGAGCCCGCGCACCTCGTCGCGAAAGCGTTGGATGCCGCGCGGGGTGAGTTCGCGGGCCGCGTCGGAGGCGGCCTCGGCGTGCGACACCGCCTCCGCGTGTCGGATCAGGTACAGGTCCATCCGGTGCTCCTCACACGGACGACATACCGCGCCCTCCCCGCGCCGTCGAGCGGCAGTCGCTCAATCAAGGGACGATCAAGGGCCGATGAGTCCTGGGGAGGACCCCCGCGACCCCGCCGGCGGCCCGAAGCGATCCCGTAGGATGGAGCTTCGGATCACGCTCCGGCCCGCTCGCGGCCGCAGGATCCCGTCATGAAGCTCCCGGCCGAGAACCTCACCGATCCGAGTCTGTACCTCGATCGCGAGCTCTCGCTCCTCGAGTTCAACGCCCGCGTGCTCGCGCAGGTGCGCGATCCCGAGGTGCCGCTGCTCGAGCGGCTGCGCTTCCTCTCGATCTGCAGCACGAACCTCGACGAGTTCTTCGAGATCCGCGTGTCGGGGCTCAAGGAGCAGCTCGCGCTCGGCACGGCCGACGAGGAGGCGATCGAGGATCTCCTGGGCCAGATCAGCGTGCGCGCGCACGACATCGTCGCGGCGCAGTACCGGACGCTGTCGGACGAGCTCCTGCCGGCGCTCGCGAAGCAGGGCATCAGCGTGCTCGCGCGCGACGAGTGGACGAAGCCGCAGCGGCGCTGGGTGAAGGCCTACTTCCGGACGCACGTGCTGCCGGTGCTGACGCCCATGGGCCTGGATCCGGCGCACCCGTTTCCGAAGATCCAGAACAAGGGGCTGAACTTCGTCCTGTCGCTCGCGGGCCGCGACGCGTTCGGCCGCACGAGCGGCATGGCGATCGTGCAGGTCCCGCGCTCGCTCCCGCGCGTGATCCAGATCCCGCAGGAGGTCGCGGGAGCTCCGCTGTGCTTCGTGATGCTCTCGTCCGTCATCCACTCGCGGATGAAGGACGTGTTCTCGGGGATGAAGGTGCTGGGCTGCTTCCAGTTCCGCGTCACGCGCAACAGCGAGCTGTGGGTCGACGAGGAGGAGGTCGACGACCTGTTGCGCGCGCTGCAGGGCGAGCTCCCCGAGCGACGCTTCGGCGACGCGGTGCGTCTCGAGGTGTCGAGCCGTTGCCCGGAGGAGATCATCGCTTTCCTGCTCGAGCACTTCGCGCTCTCGCGCGGGGACCTCTACCAGGTGTCGGGGCCGGTCAACCTGCACCGCATCGCGGCCATCTATCAGGAGGTCAAGCGCGCGGATCTCAAGTACCCGGCGTTCGTGCCGTCGCTGTCCCCGAAGCTCGGCTTCGGGAAGGACCTGTTCGACGTCCTGTCGCGCGAGGACGTCGTCCTGCACCATCCGTACGAGTCGTTCTCGCCGGTGCTCGAGCTCCTGCGCCAGGCGGCCGCGGATCCGAAGGTGCTCGCGATCAAGCAGACGCTCTACCGCACGGGCAGCGATTCGCCGGTGGTCGACGCGCTGATCAACGCGTCGCGCGCGGGCAAGGAGGTGACGGTCGTCATCGAGCTGCGCGCGCGCTTCGACGAGGCGCAGAACATCGACCTCGCCACGCGCCTGCAGACGGCCGGCGTGCACGTCGCCTACGGGGTCGTCGGCTTCAAGACGCACGCGAAGCTGCTCATGATCGTGCGCCGCGAGGGCGAGCGGCTCGTGCGCTACATGCACCTCGGGACGGGCAACTACCACGCGGGCACGGCGCGCGCGTACACCGACCTCGGGTTCCTGACGAGCCGCGCGGACATCGGTGAGGACGTGCACGACCTGTTCCTCCAGCTCACGGGCATGGGGCGAGCCATCGCGCTAACGAAGCTCCTGCAGGCGCCGTTCACGCTCCACGCGGGCTTGCTCGAACTGATCGAGGCGGAGACGCGCGAAGCGCAGGCGAAGCGACCCGCGCGCATCGCGGCGCGCATGAACGCGCTCACGGAGAAGCAGATCATCCAGGCGCTGTACCGCGCTTCGCAGGCCGGCGTGGTGATCGATCTCGTCGTGCGCGGCGCGTGCTGCTTGCGCCCGGGCGTCCCGGGGGTCTCCGAGAACATCCGGGTGCGCTCGATCGTCGGGCGCTTCCTCGAGCACTCGCGCACCTACCACTTCCACGCGGCCGGGCGCGAGCTCCTGTTCTGCTCGAGCGCCGACTGGATGGAGCGCAACTTCTTCCGGCGCGTCGAGGCGAGCTTCCCGATCGAGGACCCGGCTTTGAAGGCGCGCATTCGGACCGAGTGCCTGGACCTGTACCTCGAGGACGACACCCAGGCCTGGGAGCTCGAGGCGAGCGGGCGCTATCGGCGCGTCACGAGCCGCTCGAGCCCGAAGACGGTCGCGCAGGAGACCCTGCTCGCGCGTCTGGCGGAGCTACCCCACGGTCAGGCGCCAGCCCGTCCGGTCGAGCAGAAGGCACTCTTCGTCGAGGTCGGCCCGGGTGAGCGGGTGCCGATCGAGCCAATCGTCGGGAAAGGCGAGCTCGAGCGCGTTCTGCCCACCTTCCCCGGACGCCTGGGAGCGGACGGTCAGAGTGAACGCCGGCAGGGCCTCGCGGGCTCGACTCCGGTTGAGTCGAACGGCGATCCGCAAGAGGACGACGAGGCGCTTTCCTAGCTCGGCGAGCCGCGGCGGAAGGTCGTCGAAGAGCGTCGGATCGAGCTTGCGGCGGTGACCGCGCACGAGCCGCGCGAGCAGGAGCTGGTCCTCGCGCGAGAAGCCGGGCATGACGCAGTGCTCGAGCAGGTACTCGCCGTGGCGGTGGTAGCCGGAGTAGGAGACCGACAGTCCGAGCTCGTGCAGGCGCGCGGCCCACGCGATCACGCGGCGCGCGCCGACGGCTTCGATGCTCCACGCGCGCGCCACCTGGTCCACGCAGTACAGGGCCGTGCGCTCGACGCGCATGGCGTGCTCGACGTCGACGTGGAAGCGGTCCGCGAAGCTGCGGATCGTCCGGTCGCGGACGTCCTCGTGCCGGATGCGTCCGAGCAGGTCCCACAGGATCCCCTCGCGCAGTGCGGCGCCCGACGCTTCCATGCGCTCGATCCCGAGGCTCTCGAACGCCGCGAGGAGGATCGCGAGGCCGCCCGGCAGGACGGGTCGGCGGTCGGCCGGTACGCCCTCGATGAGTTCATCCGAGCCGCTCTCGCGCAGGAGCGCCTTCCTGAGCTTCTTCAGCGCCGCGAGCGTGATGCCGCCCTCGCTCCAACCGGCCCGGCGCACGATCTCCTCGATCGCCGTGATCGTTCCCGACGATCCGACGCACTCCTCCCAGCCCGCGGCCCGGACGCGCTCTCCGATCGACTCGAACTCGAGCTGCGCGGCGAGCACGGCCTTCTTGAAGGGCTTCTCCTCGACGACTCCGTCGGGGAAGAAGCGCATCGACCAGCTCACGCAGCCCATGTGCAAGCTGTCGATCTCGAGCGCTTCGAAGCGTTCACCCAGGATCACCTCGGTGCTGCCGCCGCCGATGTCGACGACCAGGCGCGAGCCGGCGATCAGGGGCTGGTCGTGCGAGACGCCGAGGTAGATCAGGCGCGCTTCCTCGGGGCCGCGCAGGATCTCGATCGGGTGTCCGAGCGCCGCCGTCGCGCGCGTCAGGAACGAGCGCGCGTTCGTCGCCCGACGCAGCGTGCTCGTGCCCACGGCGCGCACGCGCTCGTGCGGGATGCCCGCCAGTCGTTGGCCGAAGCGCGAGAGGCATTCGAGCCCGCGCTCCTGGGAGGCCTCGTCGAGGCGGCGCTTCTCGTCGAGTCCCGCGGCCAGCCGCACCGGCTCCCGCAACCGGTCGAGGCGCTGCACGCCGTCGCGCTCGGGCAGCGCGATCACGAGGTGGAAGCTGTTCGAGCCGAGGTCCACGGCCGCCACGTTTCCCTTGGAGGGGCGGGCCGTCGTCGAATCCCTCGGGCGCATGGGAGCCGAAGTACGGTACCCGGCGCTCGATGACAAGCAGGTGGGTCGTCGGCCACGAGTCGGTTCGAACGGAGCTGGGGAGGCTCCGACGAGCCCGGGTCGCGGCTACACTTGGCCCGATGACATCCGAGAAGGCATCCGAACGCGAGGGAGCGGGAGCGCCGAGCTTCGATGCGCGTCTCGAACGACTCGAGGCGATCGTGACGGAACTCGAGGAGGCGGGCCTGCCCCTCGAGCCCGCGATCGAGCGCTACCAGGAGGGCATCGAGCTCCTGCGCCAGTGCCACGGGGTCCTGCGCGGCTTCCAGAAGCAGGTCGAAGAGCTCACGCGCGACGCCGAGGACGCGCTGCGTCCCTTCGACGCAGACCCGGATGTCGCGCGGGAGCGGACGTGACCTCCGGGCTCTCCGCCGCGGAGCTCGGTCCCTGGCTCTCCGACTGCCGCGACTGGTGCGAGCGCGAGCTCGACCGGCGCGTGCCGGCGGTCTCGACGCCCCCCGCGCGGCTGCACGCTGCGATGCGCCACGCGCTGTTCGGCGGCGGCAAGCGGTTGCGGCCGGCGCTCGTGCGGCTCGTGTGCCGCCACTTCGGCGGGCGCGACGAGGACGCGGCGCTCCCGGCGGCGGCGATCGAGCTCGTGCACACCTACAGCCTCGTGCACGACGACCTGCCGTGCATGGACGACGACGACCTGCGCCGCGGCCGTCCCACCTGCCACACGGTCTACGGCGAGGCGCTCGCCGTCCTCGCGGGCGACGCGCTGCTCACGTCCGCCTTCGAGCTGTGCGCGCTGGCGCCCCCGGAGGAAGCGCGCGCGTTCGTGGGCTGTCTCGCGCGCGCGTCGGGTTCGCTGGGCATGGTGGGGGGGCAGGCGTTCGATCTCGACGGCGCCTCCGGGGAGGAAGCCCGGGATGCGCGCGGTCTCGTGCACCGCATCCACTCCATGAAGACGGCGGCCCTGTTCGCGGCCTCCGCCGAGCTGGGCGCGATCGCGGCCGGCGCGCCGCCGGCAGCCTCGGCATGGTCGGCGGCCAGGTCGAGGACCTCGCCGCGGAAGGCGGCGCCGGCGAACACACGCTCGAGCGCGTGCAGTGGATCCACGACCACAAGACCGGGGCCCTGATCACCGCCGCAC
>CAYPTB010000052.1:0-37309 GCA_964413535.1 uncultured Planctomycetaceae bacterium
GCGCGGCCTCGGAATCCGCGCTCTCGCGCGAGAAAAGGGCCGCCGATAGGCGCTGAAGCTCGGCCCGAGCCCCCTCCCGAGCGGGGCGCGCCGCCTCCGCCCGCAACCCCGCCGCGCGGACGCGCTGGCCGGCGAGCAGGCTCGAGACGAGCTCGAGCGCGCCCCGAAGGTCGCCGAGCGCGTAGCGCGTCGCGGCGAGGTTCTGCTTCGCCGCGAGGAGGTCGGGGTGCTCGGGCGGCAAGAGGCGCGTGCGGGCCTCGTGCACCTCCTCCCCGAGCTCGAGCGCGCCCCGGAGGTCGCCGAGGGCCTTGCGCGTCACGGCGAGACTCTGCTTCGCGCCGAGGAGATTGGGGTGCTCGGGCGGGAGCAGGCGCGTGCGGGCCTCGTGCACCTCTTCGAAGAGCGCGTGCGCGCCCGCCAGGTCGCCGAGGGCCCTGCGCGTCCCGGCGAGGTTCTGCTTCGCGTCGAGGAGGTCCCAGTGCTCGGGGGGAAGCAAGCGCGTGCGGGCCTCGAGCACCTCCTCCTCGAGCTTGTGCGCGCCCCGAAGGTCGCCCAGCTCCCGGCGCGTCAGGGCGAGGTTCTGCTTCGCGGCAAGGATGTCTGGGTGCTCGGGCGAGAGCAGGCGCGTCCAGGTCTCGTGCACCTCCTCGAAGAGCGCGTGCGCGCCCCGAAGGTCGCCGAGCTGCTTGCGCGTCGTGGCGAGGTTCAGCTTCGCGGCGAGGAGGTCTGGGTGGTCGGGCGGGAGCAGACGCGTGCGGGCTTCGAGCACCTCCTCCTCGAGCGCGAGCGCGCCCCGGAGGTCGCCGAGGGCCTTGCGCGTCAGGGCGAGGTTCTGCTTCGCTACGAAGAGGTCGGGGTGCTCGGGGGGGAGCAGGCGCGTGCGGGCCTCGTGCACCTCCTCGAAGAGCTCGTGCGCGCCCCGAAGGTCGCCGAGGGCCTTGCGCGTCCCGGCGAGGTTCAGCTTCGCGTCGAGGAGGTCGGGGTGCTCGGGGGGAAGCAGGCGCGTGCAGGCCTCGTGCACCTCCTCGAAGAGTTCGTGCGCGCCCCGAAGGTCGCGGAGGGCCTTGCGCGTCCCGGCGAGGTTCAGCTTCGCGGCGAGGAGGTCCGAGTGCTCGGGGGGAAGCAAGCGCGTGCGGGCCTCGAGCACCTCCTCCTCGAGCTCGTGCGCGCCCCGGAGGTCCCCGAGGGCCTTGCGCGTGACGGCGAGGTTCCGCTTCGCTGAAAGGAGGTTGAGGTGCTCGGGGGGAAGCAGGCGCGTCCAGGCCTCGTGCACCTCCTCATTGAGCTCGTGCGCGCCTCGAAGGTCGCCGAGCGCGTAGCGCGTGACGGCGAGGTTCCCCTTCGCCGCGAGGAGGTCGGGGTGCTCGGGGGGGAGCAGGCGCGTGCGGGCCTCGAGCACCTCGGCCCAGGCTCGGTCCGCGGGAGCGAGCGCGGAGAGGCCGTAGGCCGCGTTGCCGGCTCGCCAAAGGGCCTCGCCGACGTGACGGCTTTGGCGAGCCCCCGGGATCGAGGCGAGCTCCTCGACCAGCGCCGTCACCCGCGCGCGGGCCTCCTCGAGCACGCCCTCCGCCTTCAGGCGCTCGATCTCGGCGAGCTCCTCCTCCGCCCGCTCGCTCGCGGCGCGCGTCGCGTCGGTCTCGGGCGCGGCGACGAGAGAGAGCTCGACCACGCCGGCTCCGGCGCCGGCCGCCCCGACCACGATCGAAAGCGCGTCGCCGCGCACGACCTTTACGCAGAGCCAGGCCGTCGTCCCGCCGCCCGAGTCGTCGTCATCGAGGAGCAGCTCGCGTCCGAGAACCTCGACCACGAGCTGCGGATCGAGCGCCTCCGAGCGGGCGTGGATCGAGAGCCAGCCCGAGAACTCGGCCACGTGCTCGACGGTCGCGCCCTCGAGCCCGACCTCCAGCGCGACCCGTCGCGGCGGCGGATCGTCGCCGTCTGCCCCGAGCGCCGTCGGCGAACCTGCGGCGAGCGCGACGACAGCGATCTGCGCGAGCATGGAGAGCACCCCCGGGGGATTCTAGTCACCGCCCGCAGGGCGCGGCCGGTCGTTCTCCCGGGGCCCCCTCCACCCGCCCGCGTCCGCCGCACTGCCGACTCCTACCGCGGATCGCCGGAGAGCACCCAGGCAGCCCAATCGCGCGGGGGATGGCCCTCGGCGCGCAGCGCCATCTTCGCCTGCCAGAGGGCGTCGGCCTTCCCGAGCTTCTCGCTCCAGAGCTTCGTGTAGAAGAGCTCGAAGAGCCGTCGCGTCGCGGCGTCGTCGACCTTCCACAAGCTCGTGATGGCGGTGCGCGCGCCGGCGGCGTGCAGGGCGGTCTGCAAGGACTGGATGCCCTGCCTCGCCTGGCGGATGCCAACGGCGGCCTTCCGCCCGCCGGTTTCAGTCGCGCAGCGGGCCGTAGAGCACCCAGCCCGCCCAGTCGCGTTCCGTGTAGAGCGGCCGTCCGTCCGCGGCGCGCGCCTCGCGCAAGCGGCGCTTCGCATGCCAGAGCGCCTCGCGCGGAGCGAGCCCATCGGTCCACATTCCCTCGTAGAAGGCGATCATGAGCTCCTGCGTCGCCTCGTCCGGCACCTTCCAGAGGGACGTCAGCGACCAGCGCGCTCCCGCGATCGTCAAAGCCCGCCGCAGGCTCGCCAGCCCCTCGCCGCGTCGCTCGAGGCCGACCGCCGTCTCGCAAGCCGAGAGCACGGCGAGCTCGCAACCGCCCAGGTCGAGTCCGGCGAGCTCCTCGGCGGTGATCCGGCCCGGCCGCACGCCGTCCGCGCTCGCCGGATGGTTCGCGCCGGCCAGTGCCAGGCCGCAGAGCGTCAGCGGTGCGTAGCCGACGACGCGCCTCCCGAGGCCGAGCCCGGGGCCCGCTGGACGGTCGGCCTCGAGCTCTTGCGCCAGCTCCTCCGCGAACCAGCCGTGCGTCGCCAGGTGCAGGAAGCGCGCGCGGGGGGCGCCATCGAACAGCCGCTTGCGGTCCGCCTCCGATCCGGTGAGGATCGTCGCGCCGGCCGAGTCGAAGCTCTCGCCGAACAGCCGTGCGATGGCCTGGGCCTCGCGCGCGGTCCCCGGCAATGACGCGAGAGGGCCGGCGAGGGCGGCGGAACGGGGCAGGGCGGCGGCTGGCGGTGCCGTGAATGGCCCGGGCGAGGGCCCGGCGTCCGCGTCGTAGTCGACGCCGCCGAGGACCAAGAGCCGGGATTCCGTGGGCACTCCGAAGAGGTCGCCGGGGAGATCGAGGTGCCGCAGGGAGTCGACAAGGACGACCCTCACCCCATCGCCAAGGGGCGCGCCCCCCGCGGGAGCGAGCGCGTCGAAGGGCACGAGGCCGAGCGCGGCATCGGGGGCGACGACGAGGCACTCGACGTCCCCCGCGGCGGCGAGGACGGGTGCGATCGCGAGTGCGTGGAGGCGCGCGCCGATCCCCGCCGCAGGGGTGTCGCCGGCCGCGGCTCCGGGGACGAGGCCGATGCCGCGCTCGGCCGCGACCCCGAGCGCGCGGCGCCAGGCCCCGATCGTCTCGTCGAGCTCGTCCGCGGGGCCGAGGTCGACCCAGCGCAGGGAGGCGTCGGGGCGGACGACGGCCGCGAGGTAGCGGGCGTGCGACCGGAGCGCGGCCCGCGAATCGGAGGCCTCCGTGTCCCAGCGCTCGTAACGCTGGTAGCCGACCGCCGCCTCGCCGGACCGTAGGACCCCGGCGGCGCGCTCGACCGACGCGGGCGCGATGACCGGGTCGACGCCTTCCAGCGCGCTCAGCCGCCCCGAGATCGCGGCGCGCCGCAGGTCGCGCTCGCGCACCAGCTCGTCGAGCGCGCCGGCCAGCGCAGCCTGCTCTCCGGGCTCCGCCCGTTCGGTGGCGGCGGCCGCGTCCGCGATGCGGAAGCCCAAACGCCGAACCTCCTCGCCCAGCGCGGCCACTTCCGGGTCGTCGCCCGCAGCGCGCCGCAGGAGCGCCGGCACCAGGCTCGAAGCGCCCAGCGTCTCGGAGGCGGCGAACGCCGCGCGGCCGAGCGCGAGGTCCTCGGCGCTCTCCTGCGCCAGCGTGAGCACGGCGGACAGGTCCCTCGCCAGGGAGCCTGCGAGCCGCCCGAGCACGCGCTCCGACTCGCCGCGCTCGGCGTCGAGCACGCTGGCGGTGATGCCCTCGGCGCGGCGCAGCGCCACGGCACGGGCGCGCTCTTCTTCCCCCAGTACGTGCAGGTGCTGGAGCAGGAGGCGCGCCATCTGCGCTCGGACGTAGGACACGAGGCTACCGGCCGGGTCGCTCCGATCGAGCGCGTCCTCGAGCACTTCGACCGCGGCGGACGCACTGCCCGCGGCGCCGAGGATCGCCCCACGCAGGTAGGCGAGGTGGTCGCGATGCAGCCCGCCGGCCGCCGCATCGACGCCCTCGAGCACGGCCAGCGCCTCGTCGTAACGCGCCGCGGAGAGGAGGATGCTCGCATGCGTGGCGGCCAGGATGAAGCGGGTCTCGTGGGTCTCGGGAAGTCCGCCGTTCTCCTCGGCGTAGCGCTCGACGGCCTGCATCTGCAGCAGCGCCGCCTCGCCCTCGCCGAGCTGAAGCAACACGGAGGCGTAGTTCCCGCAGTCGTGCACGTAGTCGACGTCCACGCCCTTCCTGAAGGGACCCGCGGCGAGCCGGCGCTCGTAGAGCGCCCGGGCCCGCACGAGGTCCCCGAGCATCGTGCCGATCTGGGCGGCCGAGCGCAGGATCCTCCGGCGGGAGCCCCCGAGCTGCTCGGGTGGCGCCGACTCGAGCACATCGAGGGCACCCTCGATCTCGGCCCGGGCCTCCGCGAGCCGGCCGAGGCTCGCGAGGCGATCGGCCCGCGTCTCTCGAGCCCCGAGGAGATCGGGGGCCGTCTCGGGATACTGGCCGGGTCGCAGGCGGTAGCCGCGCAGCGCGCGATCCACGAGTTCCAGGGATTCCTCGAGCCGGCCCTGGGCGGCGTAGCAGTCCGAGAGCGCAGTGCGCACCCAGAGCAGCGATCGATGGTCGTCCGGCAGCGCGAGCTCCACGCTCATCCTGCGATGGACGTCCTCGAGCTCGGGCGTCGCCTCGGCGATCCGTCCGTAGCTCTTTAGCCAGCCCGCCCGGTTGGCGCGCGCCACGAGGAGGCCGAGGTCGGTCTCGGGCAGCCGGCGCCGGAGTCCCGCCACCACCCGGTCGAAGCCGTCGAGCACGTCTTGGCGCCGGCCTCCGCTCCTCCCGAGCGCGGCGGCGCGGCCGGCCAGGATCGCCAGAAACTGCGGATCGTCCTCGGGCAGCAGCGGCGCCAGGACGGCGACGGCGCGCATGGAGGCGTCCAGTACCGCCTGGATGTCCTGGGCCTTGTTGGTCACGTCCAGCAGGAAGCGATAGTCCAGGGCCAGACGCGCGTGGTCGGTCGCCTTGTCGCGCGGCCGGGCGGCGATGATCTCCTCCCACGGGGCGATGGCCTCCGCGTAGCGCCCGAGGCGCTGGAGCGTGCTGGCGAGCACGTGGCGGGACTGCAGCCTGCGCGCGTGCCCCGGCGGGTATCGGGCGTCGGCCTCCGCCAGGATCTTCCGCGCGCGGGCGACCCCCGCCTCGGGATCGGCGAGCGAGAGGTACCAGCAGAGGTTTCCCTCGGTCACCTCGATGTGGGGATGGGTCGGCGGGAGCGCCGCTCGCCTGCCGTGCAGAGCGCGCTCGAGGCAGCGCGCGGCGAGCGCGAAGTCCCGGGCGTCCTTGAGGGCCACCCCGAGCCGTTCCGCCGCGTACATCATGCGCACGCTCCGATCCGCACCCTCGATCGAGAGCAGCGCCTCGGCCGCCTCGCGCAGGACCGCGAGCGCTTCCTCCTCGCGGCCGGCCCGACCATGCGCCTCCGCTTCCTCCCTCGCCCTGGAGCTGCGGGCCTCCGCTTCGAGGACTTCCGGCGGCTCGGGGTGCAGGACGAAGATCGCGGTCGCTCTCCCGGCGACGTTGCCCAGCGCGCCGATCTCCACGACGAACTCATGGCCGGGGTCCTCCTCCAGGAGGCAGGCGAAGGGGGTCCGCCCGCCCCCCTCGTCGTCGCTCGTGACGAGCGACGAGCCGTCCGGCCGGTAGACCTCGAGGCAGGTGTCCAGGAGGTCCGAGAGGACGTAGACCGAGGTCCGGAAGTCCGGCCCCGACCGCCACCGCAAGCGCACCGGACGGTCCGGAGCCAGAGCGAGCTCGAGCGCGCAGGGAGGCTCGACGAGCTGCGGCTCTTCAGAGGACCGGGCCGGATCCTGCGGGCGGAGGAACAGGGGCAGGACCAGGGCGAGGAGGACGAACGGGCTCTGCATGGGAGCGCCCGATCTTAGGAGCCCGTGCCGGTATGGACCAATCTCGCGCGGTAGGCGGGGGCGGCCCCACAACCGGGGGCGGTCCGTCGGCGAGCGACACCCGCGTCTGCGGGCCTACCAGAGGCGGATAAGGCGGATAGGCGCTCGAAAGGGACGAGACTCGGTAGCCGGGGATCCGAGCGAGCCCCGTGAGTCTCGCCCCGGTGGCTACCAGGGCCGAGCACCTTCGCGTTTGGATCCAGCTCGAGCAGGAAGGCCACCCGCGAGGCCTCGAGCCCCTGCACAAGCTCCTCGAGCAGCACGCGCGCGCCGTCGCGACCTCGGAGGCTTCTCCGCCCGCCTCCCTCGGCGCCAAGCGCCCCCGGCTGCTGGTGTGCTGCGGGTGCGGGAACCGGCGAGCGCGGGCTGACTGCGGGCGAAGGAGCCAGGGCGAGCAGCGCACTCAGGACGGCGAGCGGTTTCGGGCGAGCCATGATGCCTCCGCTCGACTAGCGACTCTCTCCGCCGCTTCCGGCGCAGAAGACATCCTACCGCGGGTCCCCCGAGAGCACCCAGGCGGCCCAGTCGCGGGGTGGGTGGCCCTCGGCGCGCAGGGCCATCTTCGCCTGCCAGAGGGCGTCGGCCTTCCCGAGTTTCTCGCTCCAGAGCTTGGTGTAGAAGAGCTCGAAGAGCCGCCGCGTCGCTGCGTCGTCGACCTTCCACAGGCTCGTGATCGCCGTGCGCGCGCCGGCCGCGTGCAGCGCGGTTTGCAAGGACTGGATGCCCTGGCCCGCGCGGCGGATGCCGACGTTCGTCTCGCAGGCGGAAAGCACGGCGAGCTCGCAGCCGCGCAGGTCGAAGCTCCCTAGTTCCTCGGCCGTCACGATCCCCGGCACGCGGTCGGCGGCGTTCGCGCCGCGGTTCGCGCCGGCGAGCGCGAGACCGCACAGGGTCTCGGGCGCGAAGCCCGTGAGCGTTTCTCCCGCGCGCCCGAATGCGTCGCGCGCGCTCTGCTCCGCCTGCGTGTCGAGCTGCGACTTGAAGCTCTCGCTCGCGAACCAACCGTGCGTCGCGAGGTGCAGGAAGCGCGCCTTCGGCGCCGCCGCGAACAGCGCCACCTTGGTCGCCTCGGCACCCGCGAGGATGCGGGGTTCCGCTCCGAAGGCCTCCTCGTACTGCGCGCCGACGTCCTCCACCTCGTAGCGCGTCTGGCGCAAGGGCGCGAAGGCCTCCGGACGGCCCGACCGCTCGAGCGGCGGCGTCGCGGCTGCGACGAGCGCCGCCGGGCGGGGCGGGGCGGGCTCGAGCGCCGCCTCGCCCTCCTCGTCCGAGCCCGCGGCGACGGTCTCGCTCTCCGCGCGCGGCTGCGTGTCGAAGTCGACGCCGCCCAGGGCGACGAGCGTGCCTTCCGGCGCGAAGGGTCTCTCCCCGCGCACGAGTCGCAGCAGCGTCGGCTCGACCCGGATCGCGAGCCGCTCGCCGACGACCTCTTCCTTCTCCAAGGGCAGCGCGTCGAGCGGCACCAGGAACAGCACGTCGTCGAGCACCACGTGCAGCGTCTCGACGCCTTCCCCCGCCGCCGCCAGCACGCGGTCCAGGATCCGCGCCCGCAGGTCGCGCCCGATCTCCGCCTCCGAGCGGCCCGCGTCGGCCGCGACCCCGACGCCCCGCTCGATCGGCTTGCCGAGCGCCGCGCGCCACTCGGAAACGAGCGCGTCGATCTCCGCCGTAGGCCCGAGCTCGACGCGCGTGACCGACGCGTCGGCCCGCACCACGAAGGCGAGCAACGAACCGACCGCGGGCGGCTGCTTGCCCGTCTCGGGATCGCGATCGAAGTACCGCGTGTACCGCAGGAACGACGCGAGCGCCGCCTTTGCCCCCAGCCGCGCCGCCACCGCCGCTGCGTCCACCTCGCCGTCGAACACGCCCGCCTCGGCGAGCCGGCGCCGCAGGTCGCGCTCGACCCGGTCGCGCTCCTCCGCCAGCTCGACGAGCGAGCGGCGCCACGCGTCGACCGAGCCCTCGTCCTTCGGACCCGTCGCCGCGACGTCCCCGAGCCGAGCGCGTGTCGCGGCGAGCTCGCGCGCCAGTGCGTCGAGCTCCGGGCGCTCGGCGAGTGCGTGCGCCGCCTCCGCGCTCGCGACGGAGGCCAGCCGCAGGCTCTCGAGCGTCGAGAAGAGCTCGGGCTCGAGTCCGCTCTCGGAGTCCGCGCTCTCGCTCGAGAACAGGGCCGCCGAAAGCCGGTGGAGCTCGGCCCGAGCACCCTCCCGAGCGGGGCGCGCGGCCTCCGCCCGCAGTGCCGCCGCACGAACGCGCTGGCCGGCGAGGAGGCTCGAGACGAGTTCGAGCGCGCCCGCGAGGTCGCCGAGCTCCCTGCGCGTCACGGCGAGGTTCTGCTCCGCAGCGAGGAGGTCTGGGTGATCGGGGGGAAGGAGGCGCGTCCAGGCCTCGAGCACCTCCTCCTCGAGCTCCAGCGCGCCCGCGAGGTCGCCGAGCTGCTTGCGCGTCACGGCGAGGTTTCCCTTCGCCGCGAGAAAACCGGGGTGCTCGGGTGGGAGCAAGCGCGCGCGGGCCTCGTGCACGGCCTCGAAGAGCGCGTGCGCGCCTCGAAGGTCGCCGAGCTCCCTTCGCGTCGTGGCGAGGTTCCCCTTCGCGGCGAGGAGGTCGGGGTGCTCGGGCGGCAGCAGGCGCGCGCGGGCCTCGTGCACGGCCTCGAAGAGCGCGTGGGCGCCCCGAAGGTCGCCGAGCTCCTTGCGCGTCCCGGCGAGGTTCTGCTTCGCGGTGAGGAGGTCGGGGTGATCGGGGGGAAGCAGGCGCGCGCGGGCCTCGAGCACCTGCTCCTCGAGCGCGTGCGCGCCCGCGAGGTCGCCCAGCGCCTTGCGCGTCACGGCGAGGTTTCCCTTCGCTGCGAGGAGATCGGGGTGATCGGGGGGAAGCAGGCGCGTCCAGGCCTCGAGCACCTCCTCCTCGAGCTCCAGCGCGCTCGCAAGGTCGCCCAGCTCCTTGCGCGTGAGGGCGAGGTTCAGCTTCGCCGTAAGGAGTCTTGCGTGATCGGGTGGGAGCAAGCGCGCGCGGGCCTCGTGCACGGCCTCGAAGAGCGCGAGCGCGCCCCGAAGGTCGCCCAGCTCCCTGCGCGTCCTGGCGAGGCCCTGCTTCGCCGCGAGGAGTTCCGGGTGATCGGGGGGCAGCAGGCGCGTGCGGGTCTCGAGCACCTCCTCCCCGAGCGCGAGCGCGCCCGCGAGGTCGCCCAGCGTCCTGCGCGTCCCGGCGAGGTTCAGCTTCGCTGTGAGCAGGTCGGGGTGCTCGGGCGGCAGCAGGCGCGTGCGGATCTCGTGCACCTCCTCCTCGAACGCCAGCGCGCCCGCGAGGTCGCCGAGTTGCTTGCGCGTCCCGGCGAGGTTCAGCTTCGCTGTGAGCAGGTCGGGGTGCTCGGGCGGAAGCAGGCGCGCGCGGGCCTCGTGCACCGCCTTGAAGAGCGCCAGCGCGCCCGCGAGGTCGCCGAGGGCGTTGCGCGTCAGGGCGAGGTTCAGCTTCGCCGCGAGGAGGTCTGGGTGATCGGGTGGGAGCAGGCGCGTCCAGGCCTCGTGCACGGCCTCCTCGAGCGCGAGCGCGCCCCGAAGGTCACCCAGCGCCGCGCGCGTCCCGGCGAGGTTGTGCTTCGTCGCGAGGAGATCGCGGTGCTCGGGGGGAAGCAAGCGCGTGCGGGCCTCGTGCACGGCCTCGAAGAGCTCGTGCGCGCCTCGAAGGTCGCCGAGCGCCTTGCGCGTCACGGCAAGGTTCTGCTTCGCCCTGAGGAGGTCGGGGTGCTCGGGGGGCAGGAGGCGCGTGCGGGCCTCGTGCACGGCCTCGAAGAGCTCGTGCGCGCCCGCGAGGTCGCCGAGCTGCGCGCGCGTCGCGGCGAGGCTCAGCTTCGCGTCGAGGAGGTCCGGGTGTTCGGGGGGCAAGAGGCGCGTGTGGGCCTCGAGCACGGCCTCCTCGAGCTCCAGCGCGCCGCGAAGGTCGCCCAGCGCCTTGCGCGTCAGGGCGAGGTTCCCCTTCGCGGCAAGGAGGTCTGGGTGCTCGGGGGGGAGCAGGCGCGTCCAGGCCTCGTGCGCCTCTGCCCAGGCGCGGTCCGCGGGGGCGAGCGCGGAAAGGTGGTAGGCCGCGTGGCCGGCTCGCCAGAGGGTCTCGCCGACCCGCCGACTCTCTCGAGCTCCCGATGTCGAGGCGAGCTCGTCGACGAGCGCGGTCACGCGCGCGCGCGCCTCCTCGTGCGCGCCCTCCGCCTTCAGGCGCTCGATCGAGGCGAGCTCCTCCTCGGCCCGCTCGCTCGCGGCGCGCGTCGCGTCGGTCTCGGGCGCACGGACGAGCGAGAGCTCGACCGCGCCGGCCTCGTCGCCCGCTGCCGCGACCGCGACCTCGAGCGCGTCGCCGCGCTCGACCTCCACCCAGAGCCAGGCCGTCGTCCCGCCGCCCGAATCGTCGTTCTCGAGGAGCTCCTCGCGCCCGAGGACCTCGACCACGAGCTGCGGATCGAGCGCCTCCGAGCGGGCGTGGATCGAGAGCCAGCCCGAGATCTGGGCGACGTGCTCGACGGTCGCGCCCTCGGGCCCGAGCTCCAGCGCGACGCGGCGCAGCAGCGGATCGTCGCCGTCTGCCCCTGCGGCCGGCGAACCTGCGGCGAGCGCGACGACAGCGATCTGCGCGAGCATGGCGAGCACCAGAGGGGATTCTAGCCACCGCCCGCAAGGCGCGGCCGGTCGTACTCCCAGGGCGGCCGATCCCCGAATCCCCTCGCTTCCGTCGCCCTCCGGCCCCCTCCGCACTGCCCCTCGTCGGGTCGCCCGAGCCCGCTGCTCAGACGAATGCGAGCTTCGGTATGTGGGCGGGACTAGGTCAGCCCAGACTGACCCAGTGCCTATGTGGCAGCGCCCTCGCGGGACACGGAGTCCGTCCCCCTGCATCGGAGGTCGTGCTCCTCAGACCGGGATCTCGTCCGGCGGGAGGATCACGACCCGACCGTCGAACGAGAGCCTCGTGCACGCCGCGCCGGGGAGCTTCGTCGATCGCGTCGTCGTCAAGCATCGTCTCCGCGATCGTCCGGCGCGTTTCCGACGTGGTCGTGAAGACCTGCCCGCACTCGGGCGAAGCCCACGCGCTCAGCCTTGCGGGACGCGGCGCGGTGGGGGTCTCCGCTCAGGGCGGAGGGAGCCGCAGCACGTACTCGCGCCAGCCCGCGAGCAGCTCCTCCTCGGTCAGGCCGAGGATCCCGAGCAGCTCGGCCTCGCGCGTCATCCCGAGCATCTCCCGCAGGGCGTCTCGCCCGAAGGTCGCGTCAACATAGGCGACGAGCGTCCCGCACACGCCGTAGCGGTACGGTCCCGACCAGGCCGACTCGAGCTCCGCGGGCACGGCGCCCGTCGCGACGGCTTCGCGCGCGCGCTCGCGGTGGCCGCGGTCGAGCTGGCCCGAGACGTACGTCGCGAGCCCCTCGAGGAACCAGCCGATCTCCTCCGCGCCCTCGAAGTCGCGCGTCGGCTCGTACTGCCCGTGGAAGGAGTGCACGAGCTCGTGCACGACGACGTCGCGCACGTGCTCTTCGTCCCGCGCGTCGTGCTCGCAGGCCTCGGTCTCCCACACGCGCGGGGAGAGGATGGCGAGCCGCTCGTCGACCCCGGCCGCGACCATCCAGCAGGCGGTCTCGCCGAGGCCCCACTCCGGCGGGAACCAGGCCGTGAAGGCGGCCCGGTTCGGCAGCACCGCGACCGCGATCGGCCGGCGGAACGGGAGCTCGAAGAAGGCCTCGACGACCCGACCGCCGTCCGCGAGCAAGCCCTCGAGCTCGCGCGCGACCAGGGCGTCCTCCGCGCCGTGCGCCAACGTGAGCACGAGGCTCGCGGCGGGCGCGGGCGGATCGTCCGCCGCTCGCGCCGGGCCCAGGCACCCCGCCGCCCCGGCGAGCAACACGACCCCGCACGGCAGCGATCGCGTCCCCACGGGCCGCTTGTTGGGTCGACGCGCTCCGGTGTTTCACGCGTCGCGAGCGGGAGCCGACCGGACGCGACGCTTTTCCGCGATTCACGCCCTGGATCGCGCGTCCGCGCCCCGCACGCGTCGTGAGCGCGCTCGTTGGGCAACGCGCGCTACGGACCGCGGACGCGTCCCACACCGCCGGAGCGCTGCCGCGCGCCGCGCGCGCTCGGGCACGCGACTTGACTGCGCGCGTGCCCTCCGGCGCGCGTGTGCACCGGTCCCATCCCCCAACGGAGTTCCCATGAAGCTCGGCATCCTCTCGACCCTGGCGGCGCTCTCGCTCCTGTCGTTTGCCCCGCAGGCCGTGATCTCGCAGGGACCGCCCTCGATCATCGTCTTCCCGCGGCACCCAGTCGTCGTCTACGAGGCGGCGCTCGCGAACGTCTTCGGAACGACCCACGAACACCTGATCGCCTACTCCGACGGGCACGTCAGCTACTCGCGCCGCGCCGGCCCCGCGGCTCCGCCTTCCGCCGACGTGTCCGCCTTCGTGGAGGTCGGTCCGGCTGCGGTCAAGGTCCTGGCGCGTGAGCTGCGCGCCGCCGGAGCCTTCGTGCTCCAGGACGGCGTGGTCCCCGGGCTCGTCACCGCGACGCTCACGGTGCTCGACCCGAACCCGACGGCCGCCGCCCGCACGTTCAGCTACTCCTCGATCTCGGTCCTGCACCAGCCGGTGCAAGCCGCGATCGACGACTTCATTGCGACGAGCGTCGTCCCCAACCTGCCCTGACGGGCCGCGGCGCACCTCCGTCGACGTCGCATCCCGCTCACCCGGACGGCCGCGCGCAGCGCTTGCCGTTGCTCCAGCGCTCGCTCGAGGGCGCTCGCTCACGGGCCGCGGAGCCCCGTCGCGGACGTCCGTCCGTTGTTGCGGCACCGGCCGCGCACGCGTTCCTCCCGCTCGCCGGCTGCGGCGTGCTCTGTGTCTCCCGGCGCGGCCCGGATCGCCGTTCTTCTCCTCGAACATCCGCCAAGCTTCGTTCAGCTCCAGCACGCAGAAGTGCGCGAAGAAGCCGTAGCCCGCGATGCAGTCGCGCGGCGCCTTCAGCCGGAAGAAGACGGGCTCGCCGCGCTGCAACGCCTTCATCGGCGTGGTCGAGCTCGGCGACCAGAAGTTCACCTCGTCGAGCCGCCCTTGCTGCGCACGCGGTGCGAGGAACTCGAACCACTCCGAGTCCGTGACGGCGATCCAGGGCGCGTGGGGCATGCGAGCTCGGGTCCGGCGGTCAGGGTAGCGCGGCTCCGGCGCTCCCCGCGCTCGCGAGCCAATCGTCGTAGAGGTCGGCGAGCTCCGTGAGCGCGCGCGCTCCGTCGCCGCGGAAGCCGTGCATGACGGCGATCGTCGTGGGCTCGAAGGCGGCGAGCCGGCGGATCGTGGGGCCCGTCGCGGGGGTGTAGCAGCTCGCGCGGAAGACCTCCTCTGCCGCCTGCGCTCGCTCGAGGAGGCCGTCCGCGTCCTCCGTGATCGGCGGTCCGTCGCCGGTGTGCGTGAAGAGGTCGCCCGCGAGGAGCGTGCGCGTCGTCTCCTCGAACAGGACGCGCGCCTCCCAGCCGTGGGGCACGTGCGGCGTGTCGACGTGCCGCACGCGCTTGCCGCCGAGGTCGAGGACCTCGCCGTCCGAGAGCGCCCGCGGCGGTCGGTCGCACAGGTCGGCGAGCGAGACCATGACGCCGACCTCGCCGTGCGCGACCTGGGCGCGCGGTGCGGCGGCGAGCCACTCGTTCATCGAGCCGCACTCGTCCGACTCGACGTGGCCGAACGCGATCCAGCGCAGCTCTTCGAGCGGGACGATGCGCGCGGCGGCGTCGGAGACGGCGGGGAACATGCCGCGCGGTCCGGTGTGGAAGAGCAGCGGTTCCTCGGCGCGCACCAGGAACTGGTTGAACGTGAACCCGTCGGGCCCGATGTCGGGAACGAAGGTCGAGATGCGGTAGATCCCGTCGGCGATCTCGTCGATGCGGGCGTTCATGCTCGGAAGGATAGCGCTGGCTCCGTCAAGCGCATTGACGGTGAACCCCTCCACCCGACCACGAATCGGCGCGGCGTGTGCGAATCCGTTGTCGATCGTCGCGGCACCGTACCTAGACGGTCCGAGCCGCTCAGACGTCGCCCCAGGGGACGAAGAAGACGTAGCCGCCGCGCGCGTCGCCCTTGCGTTCGTAGCGGAAGAGGCGCCAGAGGAAGGAGACGGTCTTTTCGTCCGGGGCGGTGTCCCAGGTGATGAAGGGGAAGATGTCGCGCGAGGTGCGGTCGCCCTCGGTCTCGCTCTTGTAGCCGTAGTAGAGGAAGCTCGTGCGCGAGCGCTCGGCGTCGCGTTTGGCGTGGAAGAGCCAGAGCGGGCCGTACCACTCGCTCGTTTCGTCCGTGCGCTCGTAGCCGTAGAGCAGGGGGATGCGCGCGTGGCGGCGGCTCGAGAGCTCGCTGTTCGCTTCGGCGAAGGCGTGCACGGCGCGTTGCAGCGCGTCGTCGTCGCCGGACTCGGGCGCGACGCCGTGCTCCTCCAAGATGGCGCGCGCGGCAGCCGGATCGCGCTGTCCGGCGAAGTAGGCGTTGTCGTCGTACGCCCTGGACCAGCGGTGGAGCTGACGCGCCTCGTCGTCGTCCAAGAGGTCCGGCGCCCAGGAGCGGTAGCGCGCGCGCTCCGACACGAAGCTGTCGAACAGGAAGCCCGTCTTGTGGCGCTCGACCTGGTTCTGCCAGGCCTGCCCCGGCGTGCCTGGCACGTGGCCGGAGGTCGTCTTCTCGACGTCGTGCGTGAGGAACGTGAGGAAGCGTGAGTGCGATTCGCTGCGGCCCGCACGGTCGACGTCCTGGTGCAGATAGAGCAGGGGACCGCCGACGTGGAAGCTCGAGCCGCCGTCGAAGTGCGCGCGACCGAAGAGGGACAGGTCGTAGAGGAAGCTCGTGCGCGTGAAGCCGTCGGAATAGGCGACCAGGGGCCACGCGCGCCAGGAGCGCTTGTCGCCGTCGCGCTTGTACTGGACCGCGCCGAGCAAGAGGTCGTGCCGAGCGTAGTCGGGCTTGGAGACCGCGCGGTAGAGCGGGAAGAGGTTGCGGTCGGACTCGCCGCCGTGGGATTGGTCGCTGTAGAGCGAGAGCTTGTAGAGGAGGTCCGGCCGCTCTTCTTCGCGCGACACGGAGGCGAGCGGGAAGAGGCGCCAGGAGCTCGCTTCCTCGGTCGTGCGCACGTCGCCGAGCCCGGCCGCGAACCACGTGCGCGAGCCCTCGGGAGTCGACGTCTTCCCGAACAACGGGATCATGCGCGTAGTCGTCTCGTCGTCCTCGCGATGGCGCTCGAAGAGCGGCCAGAGGAACGCGGTCCGGCTCTCGCTCCCGTCCACGGCGCGACTGCGGTGGTAGAGCGGCCCCAGCACGTTCACGAAGCGCGTGTCGCCCGACGCGCTCCAGCCGCGCCCGCCGAGCGGCGTCAGGAAGGAGCGGCTCTCGCCGTCGCGGTCGTAGTAGAAGAGCGGCAGGAGCATCGCCTTCGCCTCGTCGGGCGATGTGCTCGACCACCACAGCGGGTACACGTCGAGGCGCGAGCGGTCGGGGGACGTGCGGCGATGGCCGAGCGGCGTGTACAGGCGCATGTCGGAGCCGCGCTCGCGGCGGTAGAAGAGCGGAAAGAGCACGTCGTCCTCGGCGCCGGGCTGCTCGCGCGAGTACCACAGCGGCAGGAGCCACGCTCGGCGCGCATCGCCCTCGGCGTGCGTGCCTCCGAGTCCCATGAGGTACAGGCGCGTGCGCGAGTCTCCGTGCAGCTCGTGCGCGTAGAAGGGCAGCACCACGAGCTCGCTGCCGCCCTCACCCCAGTGGAAGAGCGGGAAGAAGCCCCAGGTGCTCTCGTCGTCGAACCAATAGGCGACGAGGACTTGGTTGAAGTTGCCGTAGTTCCCTGCGAGCGGGAGCACGCCCCACGTGTCGCCTCCCTCGCCGCGCCAGAACGGACCGACATAGCGGAAGCTCCCGAAGTGGGCGATCGGGAACAGGCCGCTCGCTGCCACGCTGCCCGTGTCGTCCTTCTTCCACCACACGAGCGTGATCCACGAGAGCTTCCCGAAGTGCGCGACGGGGAAGATGCCGAAGCTGTCGCCGGTGTGGTAGTAGGGAAAGGCCCAGCCCGTTCCCGCGTCGGTGTCCCAGCTCATCCACGGGTAGAGCACGCTCCACGTCCCGCCGTCCTGCGACACGAGCGGCCGCAGCGCGAAGCCCTGGTCGTCGACGTCGAAGAAGGGCCAGAGCACCGACGTTCCCGCGCTGCCGTGGTAGGCGAAAGGCCACAGGTTCACGCGCTCCGACGAGCCCTCGCCGTCGCTCGAGAGCGGCGAGATGCGCCACAGGCGGTCGGTCGACGAGCACGCTGCGAGGGCGAGCACGCCGAGCAGCAGCAGCACCGATCGCCACGAATGCGCGTCCAGCGCTCCCGAGGTCGCGTCGCGCGTGATCCCGTCCCCCACGTCGCGTGATTCTAGGCTCCGTCGAGCCGAGCGCCGCGCGAGCGCCCTGTGCGTGGGTGCCTCAGGCCGAGCGTCGGTCGCGATTGACGCCCAGCATGGCCGCCTGGTAGCGCAACAGGTGCTCGGTCATGCGCGGCGGCTCGCCGGGGAACGCGGCGAGCGTGTGGTCGAGGTCGATCTGGAGGCCGTACTTAACGTTCGCGGCGGCGAGCGTCCGGTAGCGCACGCTCACCACGAGCGAGAGCGGCGCGTCGTTGCCCTCGAGGCGGATCTCGATCGGGAGCCACCAGCTCGCGTCCGCAACACTCGCCTGACGGAGCACGAGCTCGCGATCGGTCGCGAAGTCGACGAAAACGGCCATGCCGCTCTCGGAGATGTCGCGCAGCGCGCCAGTGAGCGGCTCGGCCTCTCGGCCGACGTCCAGCCGCACTCTCGCCTTGCTGCCCACTCCGATGCGCAGGGAGCGGTTGCGAAACCGCGCGCGCGACAACGCCTTCGCGTCCTCTTCGCTGACGCGGAAGCGGCCGAGACACTCGTCGCCTTCGAGGCGCGTGGAGATCACGCGCGCAGCGGCGCGGATGGTCTCGTTCGGCTTCGAGCCGGCGAGCTCGATCTGCACCGGCTCGGCGATGCAGAGCGTGGAGTGCGTGCGCGCGGGGAAGGCGGCGACCACGACGGTGGCGGTCGTGTCCGCGATCGTGCCGACGTGCCGTCTTCCCTCGCGGGTGATCACGATGAGCTCGATCTCGTCCGGACCGCTCTCGGAACCCTCGTCCTCCAGGCGCGAAGAATCCATCGTCGATGGGAGCCTATCGGTCGTTCGTCGGAAACCCTGGAGACCTTCTTCCGGCCGGGCCCCGGCGCCTCGCGCGCGGGTCGCCTCCTACCACGCGGCCACGATCGCCGCGCACAGCTCGGGCACGTCCTTGACGAACAGCGAGGTGCCGGCCTCGAGGTCGATGAGCTCGGTCTCGCTCTGCTCCAGCCACAACTCGGCCGTCGCGACGTCCAGGCCCCACGTGGCGGCGCTCGCGCGGGCGGCGGAGACGATGGCTTGCGCCAGCTCGACGCGCGTGCCGATCGCGATGGAGCGCAGGAACTCGGGCGTGCAACGCGGCATGGCGATGCGCAACCAGGCGTGCGAATCGCCGTCGACGCCGGAGGCCTCGAGCAGCCTCTCGAACGGCACACTGTCGAGCCCTTCGCCCTGGGCGCGCAGGCACAGCGCGTACAGACCTTCGAGGCCGATGCGACGCTCGATCTCCCCGATCATGAGCTCGCCGAGCGCGTAGGCCGCCGCCGCAGGACCGTCCTGCAGCTCGAGGAAATCCTCCGATTCGAGCGCGAGGAAGCGCCGCACGGTCCATTCGCCCTTCTCGACGGTGCTCACCGGCAACTTGTACTGGGCCACCGTGCCCTTCGCGCGCGACACGACGTGGCGCACGACGAGCTCGAAGTCCCACAGCGCCGAGCGGAGGTAGAAGAGCTTCTGGGGCTCCGACTCCTCGCCCGTGACGGCGCCGGCGACGAAGTCGCACAGCCCCTCTTCGAGCACCGCGGGCAGGCGATGCCACGTCTCGTCGACCATCGCGTGGACGAGCTCGTGGGCCAGCGTCGAGGGCCCGTCGCCGTCGGCGAAGATGTACGAGCGCCTCCGCGCGTGACGCCCCGCGAACGTCAGGGTCGCGCCGGTCATGCGCTCGGGGAGCTCGAGCGGACCGCGCAGATCGCGCACCCACACTTCGACAGGGGCCGCGCGCACTCCCGGCAGACGGGCTTCGATCGCTGGGCGCAGCCAAGCCACCATTCCCGCAACGCGGCGCGCCTCCGCGTGGGTGTCGGCGCGCACGTTGCCGCCGACCACGCTCACGTGCGCAGGAGGTCCGAGCCAGACGCACCCGGCGAGGATGGCTGCGGCCAGGGCGACGAGCACCCGGCTCACGGTGAGATCGACGCGCTGGGTCACGGCGGTGCACGGCGCCGTTCCGTCAGCGCGCGAGAAACGTCCGCATCCAGAGCTTGAACGGGCGCGCGAGCGTGGCCAGGTGGGACACGTCGGAAGGCAGGCCTTGCGTTCCGGTGCGCGGGACCTCGCGGCCGGGAGCGCAGTACGTGCCGAAGAGGACGTCGTAGACAGGGAAGAACTGAGCGAAGTTGCGGTTCTCGTGGCCCGGCTCGAGCGAGTGATGGATGCGGTGCACCTGCGGGCCGCAGAAGATCGGGGTCAGCACTCCGAGACGCAGGCCCACGTTGGCGTGCGTGAACAGCAGGAATCCGGTCGTGAACACGGGCAGCAGGGCCAGAGCCGTCTCGTCCATTCGCACGAGCCACAGCGCGGGAGCCACGACGATCGCCGCCTGCAGGGGGAGCTCCAGCCAGTAGGTTCGCATGCTGGTCGTGACGTTCAGCTCGGTATCGGCGTGGTGCAGCTCGTGGATCGCCCACAGGGCCGGCAGCGTGTGCTGCGCGCGGTGGTACCAGTAGTAGAAGAAGTCGAGCGCGAGCAGACTCGCGGCACACGACATCAGGGAAGCCCACAGACCCTCGTCCGCCCGGCTCGCACCGGGCAACAAAGCCAGGACTTGCATGAGAACGAGGCTCCACGCCGCCATGCCGAGCACGATGAAGATCGCGGCGTGGACGAGGTTGCGCAGCCGACCCGTGAAGCGCTGTCCCTTCTGGGCGGGCCAGCGGTATTCGACGACCGTGAGGAGCGCGTAGAAGAGACCGACCCAGACCAGCCGCGGCAAGTCGGCGGTGAGGAGCTCTCGAGTTCGCGACAGCCAGGAATCGAAGGCGGGCATGGCTCATCGTCGAGCCTACGCGGGCCCGTCGAAGGGCGTCAAATCGCCGCTCGCGCCGCGCCCGGACGGCGCGCAGGTGTCGCTTCGGCGGTGAGGAAGGCCTCCTCAGCGCGGGGACGATCCGCGCACCGCGTGGGCACGGAGCTCGTCGAGGTCGACGAACTCGAGCACCGAGAAGTGCGTCGCTTCGAGCACGACCGGCGGCGCCATGCCGGCTTGGAGCGCTTCCTTCCAGCGCTGCACGCACAGGCACCAGCGGTCGCCGCGCTTCAAGCCCGGGAAGCCGTGCTCCGGGACGGGCGTGGAGAGGTCGTTCCCGCGCGCGCGGGAGAAGCTCAGGAACTCGTCCGTCATCTTCGCGCAGACGATGTGCAGACCGAGGTCGCCCTTGCCCGTGCGGCAGCAGCCGTCGCGGAAGAAGCCCGTCATGGGGGACGTGCTGCAGGCCTGGAGGGGACCACCGAGGACGTTCCGCCCCGTTCGTTTCGCCGCGCCTGCCATGGGGTGGGATCATCCGTGATGCCGAGCTCGATGGGAAGGGCCGCCCGGCGCGCCGGACGCCGCGCTCGTCATGGAAGGGTTCGGGAGCGAGCCAGGGGGAACGCGACCTGTCGCCAGACGTTGCGCGGCATCTCGGTGTCGCCGGGATAGCCGATGCGCTCCGGCGCCCGTTCGCGCGGCCAGTACGCGGTGGAGAAGAGCCAATCCCAGGCGGAGAGCACGATGCCGAAGTTCTTCGCCACTCCGCCCTCGTCCGAAGCGTCGTGGTGCCACAGGTGCATGCGCGGGCTGTTGAAGACGAACCCGAGCGGGCCGAGGTCGACGCGGAGGTTCGAGTGGTTGAAATGTCCCCAGGCGGTGGAGAACACGGCCGCGGCGAAGAGCGGCGCGACGTCGCCGCCGAGCCACAGGAGCGGCACGTACAGGAGCGAGCGGTAGACCACGAGCTCCATCCAGTGGAAGCGGAAGTTCGCCGCCCAGTCCATCTCGTGCACCGAGTGGTGCAGCTTGTGGAATTGCCACAGGACGGGAACGCGGTGCAGAAGATTGTGCACGCACCACTGCAGGAGGTCGCTCACGACCAGAAAGACCGCGAACTGGACGAGCCACGGAAGGCCTTCGAGCAAGCCGCGCTCCAACCCGACGGCGTCGCGTGTCGCCGCCGCGAGACGGATGGTCACGCCCGCCGTCAGCACCGCCCAGAAGTGGCCGTTGAAGGCGAGGTAGAAGAGGTCGTTCGCGAGCTCGGGGCGCAGGACGCGCTGGGCCGGTCGCGCCGGTCGCAGGCGCTCCAGGGCGACGAACGCGGCCGAGATCGCACCGAGCCAGATCCAGTAGGTCACCGCGCGTCGCCAGGGCTCTCGGTGCGCGGCCATTCCCAATGCTCGCGCTCGAGGAGCTTGCCCCAGTCCTCGTCGTAGGGATGGACGCCGTGCGTCGGGGCGCCGTCGCGCACGAGGGGCCGCCCCTCGTTGGCCCACTCGAAGATCGAGCCCTCGAGGTTGTGCACGTCGCTGAAGCCGTCGCGCGCGAGCGACTCCGCCAGCGCGGACGAGCGATAGCCGACGGAGCAGTACACGACGATCCTGCGGTCCTGCGGGACGTGCTCCAGGGCCTTCGCCACGGCGTCCTCGTCCCCTGCGAGCTCCGCCCCGGCCAGGTGGCTCACGAGGAACTCCTCGTTTGCGCGCGCATCGAGCAGCACGATCGGCTCGCGCGCATCCTCGCGCACATCGGCTAGCCAGCGCGCGAGCTCGTCGGTCGAGACCTGCGACACGCTCGGGTAGCGCTCGCGGATCTCGCGCTTCAGGTCGGTCCAGCGCTCGTCGGGCTTTCCTGCGCACGAGCTCGAGATGCCGAGTGCGACGAGGACCGAAGCGACGAGCGTCGAGCGCAGCGCGAAAGACATGCCCGAAGGTACCACGCGCCCGCGTTCCCCCGCGGAGTACGGTGCCAGGTCCAGTTCTTCACCCTTCCGCGTAACGCGGCAGCGGAGCGTAGAGGTTTGCCTGCGGAAGGGCGAAGAACTGGACTGGCTCCGCTACTTGACCACGAAGTTCAAGTCGAGCCGGATACGGAACGGGTTGTTCTCCGCGCCGTCGGCGTCCGAAGTCAAGGTCCACAGCCGCACGGTCAAGTCCTTGGCGATCGAGTACTCGCCCCCGGCGATGATGCCGCCCATTCCGGAACCGACGCCACTGCCCGCGATCGGCGTGTCGTCTTGAGCGACGGGAGAGAAGATCGAGTCCTCGTCGACGTCGTACCAGGCTCCGAACAAGCTCAGGTCGCCCTTGTCCTTGTTCTTGCCGACGCCCGCTCCGATCACCAGGCCCCGTTGACTGCTCTCCTCGAGGTTGTCGATGTACTGCACGAAGCCCTGCGTCTGGCCCAAAGGCCCTTTGTCGCAGGTCAGCGCCACGAAGCTGTCCCACAGAGCGAAGTCGCTGACGAAATCGCCCGCGACGACCCTGTTGCCCTGATTGGATCCGGCCAACGCCGCTCCACCGGGGTTGTCGAGGCTCGACCAGCGCGAGTAAGAGGTCGAACCGTGCAGGTGCAGCGTGTCGTTCAGGTCGGTGAAGAGGTTCGCTTGCGCGCCCAGCATCTTGGGCTCGTCGTCGTTGCCGCTCTCGACCGCGATGTAGTCGACCAGGCGCAGGTCCATCTTCGGGCCGTCGTTCGAGCACGCGAGGATCGCGGCGAAGCCCGCGGGCTGCACGTCGCTGTCCCAGACCATCTCGCCGAAGATCGGCGGCGTCGCGAACGCGTGCGGCATCTTGCCCGCGCGCAGCTCCGAGTCCGGGCAGGGCTTCCACTGGGCCCAGAAACGATCGAGCACGATATCCGAGCCGCTGAACCCGTCCGAGCCGTCGCCGAAGTCCCAGTGCGGGTTGTTGGCGTCGCTGTCGCCGGTGAGGCCGTCGTCGGAGGCCGTCGACGCTCGGGCATGGACCGTCAGGTCGTGCTCGAAGGAATACGAGCCGCCGACGCGGAAGCGAAAGCGCCCGCGATGGCGTTGGTCGTCGTCGTCGGGATTGGCCTTCGGTTGCTCGAAGGTGCTCTCCCAGCGCAGCCGTCCGCTCGCGTCGAGCTTCAGTCGATCCCAGAGCGACGGCATCTCACCGTCCACCCCCACCCAAGTCAGCGCCAATAGAGTCGCAGCGATCATGTTCGTTCCTTCCCGTGCGAATGCAGGTTCGTCGGTCACCCTCCAAGGAAACGCGGTGGGAGGATAGGGAGCCGCGCCGCCGCGTGGTAGCCGCCATAGACCTTGCGATTTGCGCTCGGCCTGCTCACGCGTCGACCTCGGTCTCCGGCGCCTGGGAACGGTCCCGCGACCCGCTCCCATAACCCCCACGATCCGACCCATAGTCTTCGCGGCGGCCGTCGGACGGTCCGTTCGCGCCCGTGGGCAGGCGCGCCAGGAATCCGACGAGGCCGAGCCCGAGGGCCACGAGCAGCGCGCGCACCCAGGTCGCGTCGACGGCGAAGGCGATCGAGCTCGCGAAGGTCACGACGACGAGCGCGATCGCGGTCACCTTCGCGCGGCGCGGCACGCGGTGCTCTTCGCGCCAAGCTCGGAGATAGGGACCGAGCCAGCGGTTCGCGACGAGCCGCTGGTACAGCCGGTCCGACGAGCGCACCCAGCACGCGGCCGCCAGCAGGAGGAAGGGCGTCGTCGGCAGGAGCGGCAGGACCGCACCGGCCGCGGCCAGCGCGACGAAGATCCAACCCGCGAGGGCGAAGAGCGCGCGCGCGAGCGCCGAGCGAGCCCGGATCGGGCCCGGCGTGGCTCCGCTCGTTCGCTCCGGCGCGTCCATCCGATGCGAGGCTAACAGGAGCCTCCGTGCCGAAGCCTCCTACAATCCGCGGCGGAGGTCTCCGCGTGAAGAAGCTCGCGATCCCGATCGTGGTTGCCGTCGTGCTCGCCGTTCTGCTCGTCCTCGGGCGCGAGCGAGAAGGCCCCCTCGTGGTGTCGGGCTTCCTCGAGGCGGACGAGATCCGCGTGGGCTCGCGCGTCGGCGGCCGCGTGGCGAGCGTGCAAGTGGAAGAGGGCGCGCGCGTGACCAAGGGACAGTTGCTGGTCGAGCTCGAGCCCTTCGACCTGGCGGAGCGCAGGGCCGAAGCCGAGGCCGAGCTCGCCGCGCGCCGGGCCGAGCACGCTCGCCTCGCCGCCGGCTTCCGCTCCGAGGAGATCGGGCAGGCGCGCGCGCGCGTGCGCCAGTTGGAGGCGCGGCTCGAGAAGCTCGTGAAGGGGCCGCGCGAGCAGGAGATCGAGGCCGGACGCGCCGAGCTCGTCCTGGCCGAGGCCGAGCTCGAGCTCGCCCACCTCGAGCTCGAGCGCGCGCAGTCGTTGCGCGCCGAGCGGATCGCGAGCGAGGACACCTTCGACCGCGCGCAGCGCGCGCAGAAGGTCGGGCTGGCGACCGTGGAGGTCCGGCGGCAGGAGCTGCACTTGTTGGAGGAGGGCTCGCGCGCGGAGGACGTCGAGATCGCCCGCGCGGAGCTCGACGAGGCGCGCGAGGCGCTGCGGCTCGTCGAGAGCGGCTATCGCGCCGAGGACGTCGCCCAGGCGGAAGCCGCCCTGCGCGCCGCCGAAGCCGCGCGCGCCGCCATCGATCGCCGCATCGACGAGCTCGCCGTGCGCGCGCCCCAGGACGGAATCGTGGAGGCGATCGACCTGCGCCCCGGCGACCTCGTGCCCGCCGACGCGCCCGTGCTCGCGCTCGTCGATCCGGCGCGCCTGTGGGTGCGCGCGTACGTGCCGGAGAACCGGCTCGCGCTCGAGCTCGGACAAGAGGTGGAGGTCGGCGTCGACTCCTTCCCCGGCGAGCGCTTCCGTGCGCGCGTCGGCTTCATCGCGCGCCAGGCCGAGTTCACGCCGCGCAACGTGCAGACGCCCGAGGAGCGCTCGAAGCAGGTGTTCCGCATCGAGGTGTACCTGGAAGAAGGTCTCGAACGCCTGCGCCCGGGCATGAACGCGGACGTGTGGCTCGAGGAAGAGCAGTAGCCATGGCGGCGCCCGCCGTCTCGGTGCGCGGCCTCGTCCGCCGCTTCGGCGAGAAGACGGTCGTCGATCGCGTGTCCTTCGACGTGCCGAAGGGCGCGATCTTCGGGCTCCTCGGTCCCAACGGCAGCGGCAAGTCGACGATCATCCGCATGCTGTGCGGCGTGCTCGCGCCGTCGGAGGGCAAGGCCACCGTGCTCGGCCGCGACGTGGCGACCGAGGCCGAGGCGATCAAGCGGCGCATCGGCTACATGTCGCAGCGCTTCAGCCTCTACGCCGACCTCTCCGTGCGCGAGAACCTCGAGTTCTACGCCCGCGTCTACGGTCTCGCGGGCGAGGCGAGCCGCGAGCGCGTGAAGGCCGTCGCGCACCTGATCGGGATCGAGGAGCGCATGGACCAGCTCGCCGCGCACCTCTCGGGCGGCTGGAAGCAGCGCCTCGCGCTCGCGGCCGCCCTCGTGCACGAGCCGGAGCTCGTGTTCCTCGACGAGCCGACGGCCGGCATCGATCCCGTGGCGCGGCGCGAGCTGTGGGACCTCCTGTTCGAGCTCGCCGCGCGCGGCGTCACCCTGTTCGTGACGACGCACTACATGGACGAGGCCGAGCGCTGCACCGACATCGCCTACCTGTACGACTCGCGTCTGCTCGTGCTCGGGAAACCGGAGGAGCTCGAGGCGCTGCCGCAGGTGAGCCCCCCGGGCACCAAGCGCTTCGAGGTGGCGGTGAGCGACCCCGCGGGAACCTTGGCACGGCTGCGGACGACCGAGGGCGTGCTCGACGCGACGCTCTTCGGCGCGACGGTGCACGTCCTCGTCTCGGACGACGTCGGGGAGCGCGCGCTCGCCGCGCTCGTGGGCCAGGCCGAGATCCGCCCGATCGCGCCGAACCTCGAGGACGTGTTCGTGACGCTCGCGCACGCGGCGGGCCGCGGCGGATTCGAGCCCGTGACGCTGCAGCGGCTAGCGGAGGATCCGGCACCCTCCGCGCGCACGGGAGAACCGGAGCGAGCCGAGCCCCTCTTCGGTTTCCTGGCCGTGTTCTCGAAGGAGCTGTCTCACATCCGCCGCGAGCCGTCGACGCTCTTCTTCATGTTCGTGATCCCCGTCATCCAGACCGTGATCTTCGGCTACGCGATCGAGACCGAGATCGAGAACATCCCCACCGTCGTCCACGACCTCGACGGACGCTCCGCTGCGCGCGAGCTCGTGGACGCCTTCGAGAGCACGGGCACCTTCCGCGTCGTTGGGCGCGCGACCGAGGACGACGCGTTCCAGCGCGCGCTCACCTCCGGACGCGCGCAGGTCGGAATCGTGATCCCGCCGGACTACTCCGACCGCCTCGTGCGCGGCGAGCAGGCGGCCGTGCAGGTGCTCGTGGACGGCAGCGATTCACAGGTCGCGACGAAGGCCGTCAACGCGACGCAGCTCCTCGGGATCGACCGCTCGCGCCGGATCGGCGTGTCGTTCCTCGAGGCGCAGCAGCGCGCGCCGAGCCGCGACGCGAAGGGCGCGCTCGCGGTCCCGATCGAGATGCGCACGCGCCTCTTGTACAACCCGAACCTCGAGAGCAGCCACTTCTTCGTGCCGGGGCTGGTGGGGATCATCCTGCAGCTCGTGACGCTCTTCCTCACGTCGTTCTCGGTCGTGCGCGAGCGCGAGCTCGGAAGCCTCGAGCAGCTCTTCGTCACGCCCATCGGCCGCGCCGGCCTCGTGCTCGGCAAGCTCGCGCCGTACGCCTTGATTGGAGTGCTCGAGACGCTGCTCGTCCTGAACGTGATGGTGTGGCTCTTCGGCGTCCCGATCCACGGGAGCCTCTTGCTCCTGTTCCCGCTCGCGATGCTCTTCGTCGTGACGTCGCTCGGCATGGGCTTGCTCGTTTCGACGCTCGCGAAGACGCAGCTCCAGGCCATGCAGTTCGCCTTCCTCGTGATGCTGCCGTCCGTGCTGCTCTCGGGCTTCATGTTCCCGCGCGCCGAGATGCCGCTCCCGATCTACCTCGCAAGCTTTCTCCTGCCCGTTACCTACTTCGTCGAGATCCTGCGCGGCGTCGTCCTGCGCGGCGCCGACTTCACCGACCTCGCCCCTAGCGTCGCCGGCCTCGCCCTGTGCTGCGTCGCGATCCTCTCCCTCAGCATCGCCCGCTTCCGCAAGCAGATCGGCTGACGAGCGGTAAGCCAGCCGCTTGCCTTCCGCGCCCTTCGCGTCCGTGAGCTTTCGGCCGTTTCACTTGAAGGCTCGTTCGGTCAGGTAGCGGGCGAGCAGCGTGACGCCCATTGCGGTCGAGATGCCGGCGACGAGCCACCAGTCGCTGTGCACCGCGGCGCGCTCGCGCCGCCTACCCCACACAGCGCCGACCGCGGCGTTCGTCCCTCGAATCTCTCCCGGCGCGTTCAGCGCGCCGCCGCCTCGCGCTCGGCCGCCTCCGCCTTCGCCGCGGATAGGACGGCGGCGCGCGCATCGGGACCCTCCGTTGCGTCGCCCGCCAAGAGCCGCCAGAGTTCCTCCGAGCGCCGGTAGTGGGCCGCGGCGGACGAACAGAACGCCGCGGCGGACGACGGCGACGCCTCGCTCGCGCGCTGGCGCAGGAGGTTGCCGTGTTGGTCCTCGAGGTTCGCGAGGCGCGCGACGTGGCGCGGGTTGTCGGGCTGGCCGGCGCGCAGCGTCGCGTAGCTCGCGCGGGCCTGCTCGAACGCCGCCTCGGCCTCTTCCTCGCGGCCGAGCTCGACCAACACGGTGCCGCGCCACGTCGCTCCCCACGCGTGGACCTCGAGCACGCCGAGGTGCGGTGTGTCGCGCCCGACGAGCGCCGCCAGATCGGCGAGCGAGCGGTCGTACGCCGCGAGCGCGGCCGTGAGGTCGGCTTGGCTACGCGCGGCGGCTCCGACCAGTTGCTCGGCTTGTGCGGCGAGCGCGATCAGCTCGTCGGCGTCCGTCGCCGCGCTCGCGAGCACGCGGTAGCGTGTCGCCGAGCGCATCCCGTACTCGGCGGCAAGCGCGAAGTCGCGCCGCACGCGACCCTGGAACCCCGCCCAACCGTCTTCCGCGGCAGCTAGGTCGCGCACGTCCTCGGCCGTGGCGTCCGGGCGCCCGGCGAGATCCTCGAGCATGCGCAGCGCGCGGAGCTGCCGGTCCTCCGCCTCATCAGGACGTCCGGCGAGCTCGGCTTGTGCCGCGAGCCGGCGCTCCACCCGCGCGACGAGCCGCAGCGCACCCGCGTCGGCCGCTCGCTCCGCGAGCAGCGCCGTGCCGAGCGCGTGGGCGTGTTCGAACCGCTCGACGGCGCGCGCGCGATCGCCGAGGTTCGGGACCGGTGGGTGGCCGTAGGCGTCGCCGAGTCGAACGAGCGATTCGCCGAACGCGAGCCGGAGGTCGTCCAAGCCCGCCGCGCGATCGACGAGATCCTCGAGGTCCGCGCTCGCCGTCTCGAGCAACTCCGCGGCCAGCGCCGTGCCGCCGGCGAGCCCCTGGACGGCCGGCGCGACCTCGAACGTCGCCGCGAGGCTGCGCGTCAGCGCGAGGCTCATGATGTCGCGGGCGCGCGCGTGCTCGACCTCCGCGCGACCGAGTGCTGCGGCGATCTGTGTCTCGCGGGCGCTCGCCTCGTGCGCCATGCCGCGCCACAGGAGCGCGGCACCGAGCGAAGCCGCGACCACCAGTGCGATCGCCGCTGATCGCACGGGGTGGCGCTGCAGCGTGCGGACCGCGCGGTACGGCGCGCCGCCCGGTCGCACCGCGACGGGCTCGCGCGCGAGATGGCGCCGCACGTCCTCGGCGAGCGCAGCGACCGAGGCGTAGCGATCCCGGGCGTGCTTGCGCAACGCGGCGAGGCAGATCGCATCGAGGTCGCCGGAGAGTCGCCGAGCCAGCCGCCGCGGAGTCGTGCCGCGCGCGGCGGCGCGGGCGTCGGCGTCGAGGTTCTTCGCGCCGCCGGCGAGCAGCGCGGCGGCGCTCGGCGGCACGGGCCGCTCCTCGGCGATCGCGCGCTCGAGCTCGCGCGCCGACGCGTCGCGCGGCCGGTGCGGTCCGACGCCCGCGAGCAGCTCGTACAAGAGCACTCCGAGCCCCCACACGTCGACCGCCGTCGTGACGCCGGTGCCCGCGACCTGTTCCGGGCTCGCGTAGCGCGGCGTCATCGGCGGCGAGGTGCCGCGCTCCGTCGCAGGCTCGGTGTCGGTGCCGTCCAGCACCGCGGCGATGCCGAAGTCGAGCAGCTTGACCGCCCCCGTGCGGTCGACGAGCACGTTGGAAGGCTTGAGGTCGCGGTGCACGACGAGGCGCGCGTGCGCGTGCTCGACCGCCGCGCAGACGTCGAGGAACAGAGTGAGCCGCGCACGGACGTCGAGCGCGCGGCCGTCGCAATAGCGGTCGATGCGCTCGCCCTCGACGTATTCGAGCACGAGATACGGTCGGCCTCCGTCCGTCGCGCCCGCGTCGAGCAGCCGCGCGATCGCGTGGTGATCGAGCGCGGCGACCACGCGGCGCTCGCGCTCGAAACGCGCGATCCAATCGACGGCACCGAGGGAGCCCGCAGGGAACTTGATCGCGACGCGGCGCTCGAACGCGCCGTCCGCGCGGCGTCCGAGCCAAACGGTGCCCATTCCGCCGCGGCCCAGCGGCTCGATCAGCTCGAAGGGACCGACGCGCGCTCCGGGCGCGACGTCGGGCTCGAGCGCCTGCGGCAGCGCGACGTCGAACAGTTGCGCCGAGTCCTCGTGCGCGAGCAGCGCTCGTACCTCCCGGGCGACGTCGGAGGAAACGTCGGCGAGCGCCGCGGCGAGGAACGCGCCGCGCTCGGCGCCGTCGCGCTCCAACGCACCTTCGACCAGCGCGCGCACCATCGCCCAGCGGCCGTCGAGCCGGTCGGTCTCGCCGCTCACGGTTCGCACGGTTCGCACGGTTCGTGCCCGAGGCCGAGATCCCGGGCGAGCCAGAGCCTCGCGACCTTCCAGCCACGCTCGACGGTCGCGACCGAGTTGCCGAGCGCCGCCGCGGTCTCGTCGAGCGTGAGGCCGGCGAAGAACCGCAGCTCGACGAGCTCGACGAGCTCGGGATCGATGCCGCGCAGGCGTTCGAGCGCCTCGTCGACGGCGAGCACGTCGATCCGGCGCTCCTCGTACCACGCGAGCGCCGTGTCCAGCGGCACCTCGTCCACGTCGCCTCCGCGCTTCAGCCGGCCGCGCGCGCGCGCGTGATCGACGAGCACGCGGCGCATCGCGCGGGCCGCGAGCCCCAAGAAGTGCTCCTTGCCGTTCAACTCACCCTGCGAGCCGGCGAGGCGCAGCCAGGCCTCGCTGACCAGCGCGGTGGGCTGGAGCGTGTGCGCGGTGCGCTCGCGGGCCATCAGGGCCCCGGCGACGCGGCGCAGCTCGTCGTAGAGCAGGTCGAGCGACAAGCCGAGGCCCGCCGCCCCGAGTCGCGGCGGGTGGTCGTCCTCGGGCCCGGAGGGTTCCGGCAGCATCGGCGGCGCGCCGCGCGCGAGCCGCGCGGACGTCGAGGCGAGTCTAGCCGCACCCCGCGATCGCGGGGGGCCGACGAGCGCCGCCGGGGTCATCGCACGCCGCGGTGCGAGGGGGGCTCGGGCGCGAGCCGCCCCGGCGAAGCAAGGCCTTCGAGCCGTCCCGTCGGACGCTCCTCGTACCGCCCGCGGAGCTCGATGCCCCCGCCGAGCGGCGCGACGACCCCGGCGTTCACGAGATCGCCGTCGATCATCCCTTCGCCCACGAGCACACCCTCGGGCCCGAGGTCCACTTCCGCGGCGACGATGCGCGCGCCGCGCGAGAGCACGAGCCGCGCCGGTCCTTGGTGACCGATGCGCAGCGGGACCGTCGACGTCCACGTGCCGCCGCGCAGCTCGACGTCTCCCGCGATCCAGCGGAACGCGCGGTGCGTGAGGACGTCGTCCTCGAGCACGAGCGGCTCGTCCGCTTGCGCGAGCACCAGGTCGAGCACGATCGACGGGGCCGGCGCGGCCGGCGCGATCCCGTGCACGGGAGCCGTCAGCGGTCCTTGGTTCGCGGGTCCCAGCGCAGCCAGCGCGATCGGCTGGCGGGCGTAGTGCAGCAGGAACGAGTCCCCCTGCGGGCTCGTGTCGAATCCTCCGCCGAGCACGAGCGATGGCGCGCCGTCGAGAACGATCGACGCGAGGACCTTCGGGAGGCCCACATGGAAGCCGGTGACGGAGCTCCACGCCTCGCCGTTCCAGCGCGCCAGGCGCTCGGTCCCCGGGATCCCGGGCAGCGAGAACTGGCCGGCCGCGTACAGCGCCTCGCCGCCACCGTCGTCGAACGCGGCGAAATCCTGCACGGAGCCGAAGAGCCCCCCGTCGAGCGCATGCCACGCGACGCCGTCCCAGCGAGCGACGCTGCGAGTCGCGATGCCTCCTGCCGAATCGAACTGGCCGCCGACGAAGAGCGACGGCCCTGCTCCGTCGTCGTGGACGAAGAGCGCCAAGGGCGTACCGTCGAGGCCGTCCCCGAGCGGCGACCAGACGGCGCCGTCCCAGCGCGCGATGCGACTCGCGGGGACGCCGCCCGCGCTCGTGAAGGAACCGCCTGCGTAGAGCGCACCGTCGAACGCGGCGAGCACCAACACGGTCGAGTTGACCCCTCCGCCGACGCCGCTCCACGTCGCTCCGTCCCAACGGGCGATGCGCGCCACTGCGGCTCCCTCCGCCAAGGTGAACGACCCACCCGCGTAGAGCGCCGCTCCGCCGCCGTCGTCGAACACGGCGAGCGCTCGCACGTCTCCGATGAACGAGTCGAACCCTCCGCCCACGGCACTCCACGCCGCCCCGTCCCAGCGCGCGATGTTCTTCGCGGGCAAGCCTCCGGCCTCCTGGAACGCGCCGCCCGCGTAGAGCGCGGCACCCGAGCCGTCGTCGAAGGCCGCGAGCGCGCGGACGTCGTCCATGCCTCCTCCGACGCCGCGCCACGCCGCGCCGTCCCAACGCACGATGCCCCGCGAGGTCGTGCCGCTCGCGCCAAGAAGGGGACCGCCGGCATAGAGCGAGAGCCCCGAGCCGTCGTCGAAGAACGCCAGCGCCTCGGCTCGATCCGAGAGCCCGCGGCCGAGCGGGCCCCACGCGCCCCTCCACACCGCGATGCGGAGCGCCGCGGACGACTCGCTCCACCGGAACAGGCCGAGCGCGTGCAGCAACGGACCGTTGCCGAGATCGGCGGCGACGAAGCCGAGCACGGCCGAGTCGAATCCGCCGGCGCTCGACCAGCCGGCGGGCCCCCAGCGCGCGACGCGCTCCGCCGGATCGCCGTCGGCCGTCGTGAAGTCACCACCGACCCAGAGCCGTTCACCCGTGCCGTCGTCGAACGTGCGCAGCGCCGCCGCCGGCCCGTCGAGCCCGGCCCCGAGCGGCTTCCAGACGATGCCGTTCCACTGGGCGATGTTGCGCGCCTTACCGCCGCCCGCGGTGTCGAAGGCGCCGGCGGCGAAGAGCTTCGCGCCGTCGCCGTCATCGAACACCTCGAGCGCGAGGACGCCGTCACCGCCCTCGACGCCGGCTCCGCCCCCGACGCCGCCCTCGACGCCGCCGCCCACGTCGCTCCACGCAAAACCGTTCCACCTTGCCACCTGGTTCACCGTCGTGGCCCCGGCGAGGTCGAACCGACCGCCGACGTAGAGGTCCGGACCGGACCCGTCGTCGTAGGTCTCGAGGGCCCGAGCCTCGCCCTGCAATCCGTCGCCTAGACGGGACCACGTCGCGCCGTCCCAACGCGCGACCGCGTTGCCCGCCGAGCCGCCCGCCTCCGTGAAGCTACCGGCCGCGTAGAGCTCTGGCCCAAAGCCGTCGTCGTGCACGTGCAGCGTGTACACGGAAGCGTCGAAGCCGCTCCCCACCGGCCTCCACTCCTTACCGTCCCAGCGTGCGACGTTGCGCGCTGGACCGCTCGGTGTGTCGAGCTCGAACGCGCCGGCCGCGTACAGCGCCTCGCCGCTGCCGTCGTCGTGCACGACGAGCGCCGCGACGACGTCCGGCGAGTCGACGCTGAGCGCGGACCACGCGACGCCGTCCCACACGGCGACCCCCGGCGTGAGCGCACCGCCGGCGGCGTCCACACCGGAGCCCGCGACGTAGAGCTTAGGACCGTCGCCGCCGTCGAAGACGGCGCCCGTGTAGAGCTGGCGATCCGTGCCCGGCATGCCGCCGAAGGTCGCGACCCAGTCCGGCGGCGCGAACGCGGCGGCGCCGAGACCGCCCCCGTCGTCGCCGCCTCCGCCGCCGCCGCAGGCGAGGGTCAGGGCCAGCAGGAGCGGGAGCGCGTGGGTCGTTCGGAGTCGTTCTTTCATGGTTCGGAGGGGCCTGCCGCGGAGGTGACGCCGTTCGGGCGACGATGGACGGAGGCCTCTCACGGTCGAGAGCGCCGTCCCGTCGTTTCGTCCCTCAAGAAAAGCGCGGCGCGAGCGCTGCAGCCGGCCGCAGCCGTCCCGGGGCGGCGCGGCCGTCCAGGCGACCGCCTGGACGCTCGACGTGGCGGCCGCCGAACGCGATGCCGCGGAAGCACTGGCGGCGACCCGGCGACCCGGCGATCCTGCGCGATTGCGACCTCGCGACCCTGTCCGCGTCGAGGCCGCCGACGAGCAGGACCCCTTCGCCGCCGGAGTCCTGCAGTCGGCGCGTGAGTCCGTCACCTACTTCGTCGAGATCCTGCGCGGCGTCGTCCTGCGCGGCGCCGACTTCACCCACCTCGCGCCGAGCGTCGCTGGCCGCGCCCTGTGCTGCGTCGCGATCCTGTCCCTCAGCATCGCCCGCTTCCGCAAGCAGATCGGCTGACCGCGCGCACGTCCGCGCGCAAGCGAGGAATCGTCGCGGCGGCCCAAGGAGTCGGCAATCGCACCTTCGTGCGTTCTTGTCACGTGATGCCGTCAGACGACGATGATGGACGGGGAGAATCGAAGGAGGCACGGCCATTCCGGACCGCGCGGTCGGTCGGAGCACGAGACCTGGTCCCGTCGATTCCACGGCGAGCGACAAGTAGCGGCCATTCTCCTCGTACATCAGGCGGGCATCGATGAAGTCGCGGAGCAGCTCGCGTAGCCGGGAGTCGCTCGGAGAGGATCCAGTCTGGCTCCGGAGCTCGCGCGCAATCGCATCCGGGCTCGCGCCGGCGTCGCAGGCCAGATAGACGAGGGCTTCCTCCTCGCCGAGCGTGTACCGCGCCGTCGCGGCCGCAGTCGTGCGCGAGTCGAAGATGACCATGAAGTCAGGACCGCGCCGATACGAGAGCGCTCCCTGATTGCGGTGCCAATCTCGATTCCACTGCTCGACGCGCTTGCGGAGGAGACCGACGTAGGAGTCCGGATCCCGTCCGTCCGAGTAGGTGAATTCGAAGGCTTGCGCCAGCGCGCGCAGGCAATCGTCGTCGACGTCGTAGAGCAAACCGTAGTAGGGAAGTGGTCTGCCGAGCTCGATCCCGTGCTCCTGCGGTCGAGAGTGATACGGACTGAAGCGATAGACCATCAACGGACCAAGGGTCGGCGGATCCAGGTGGACGAGGGACGGAACCAGCTCAGCCATCCGCTCGTACTCCTCCGGTGATTCTCCTGGAAAGCCGTGGAGGAGGTTCCAGATCACGCGGATCCCGTCGCGAGCACACCACTTGAGGAGCCGAATATTCTGGAGCGCGGTCACGCCCTTCCTCATCGACTTCAAGATCGGTGTGCTGAGGCTCTCGATGCCGGGTTGGATCGCGCGCACGCCGGCGTCGCGCAGCGCGTCGACCTGGCGAGCGTCCAGGTTGGCCTTCGTCTCGAAGAAGAAGCCGAAGTCGTGACCGGACTCGGCGAGCCGTGGCAGCAGCGAGCGGAAGTACTTCATGTCCAGGATGTTGTCGGTGCACGTGAAATCGAGCACGCCGTACCGCTGCGCCAGGGTTGCGACCTCCTCGATCACGCGCTCGGGCGACTTGCTGCGAAAGGCCATCTCCATGCCGTTGAGACCGCAGAACGTGCAGTGTGCCTTCATGCCCCACCAGCAACCGCGCGCGGTCTCGAACGGGAGCTGCGGGAGGATCTGGTGGGCGAGCTCGTTCCGGGCGAGACGCTCGAAGTACTCGTCGAAGATGGGCACCGGAACTTCGTTCATCGCCACGCGCGGACCTTCGGTGACGGGGACTTCGATGATGGCATCGCCCTCGCGGAAGCAGAGTCCCGAAAGGCTTGGGATCGGCGCACCTGCGAGCAGGCTCTGGACGAGCTCGCACAGCACACCCTCCGCCTCGCCGCGCACGACGACGTCCACGTCGTCGAACGCTCGCAAGAGGGCAGGTCCCATCGGTCCCTCGCAGCTCGCTCCGCCGAGAACGATCTTCAGTCCGGGAGCTCGGGCCTTCAGGGTGTGTGCGAGAGCGATCGACGGCAGCATTTGCGAGTAGACCGCGCTAAAGCCGACGACGGCGGGTTCCGAGGCGAGGATCTCGCTCGCGCAGCGTTCGAGGAACGCCGGCACGAGCTCGCGTACGCGCCGCAGCTTGCCGAGGAGCTCCTTCGACATGCCGTTCGCTCGGCACAGCTCGGCGAAGCGCTCGTCCCTCTCCAGCGAGCCCTTCCGGATCTCGGGCACGCCGAAGATCCACTCGCCTGCTCCCACGTTCATCCACCGACTGCAGATCTCGCCGTACTCGTCGATGCCGAGACCGTGCTTCCGCGGGCCATGTTCGACGAGGAAGCGCAGGAACTCGAGGTACAGCGAATGCGACCGACACTCGAGACCGCCGCGTTGGAGCAGAGCGTGCAGCGCCCCGAGCTGGATCGACGGCGATCCCAAGAGATGCCAAGGCATGCAGACCAGCGAGACCGAGTCTTGTGGCATTGCGGATGGCGTGGGCGCGCGTCGTGTGAGGTCGCCGGACGGCAGCACCAGGACAATGCGCGTGCCACCTCGTCGCGCCTTGCTCGAGCGCCATCCAGCACGGCGTCACCGAGCCTTGGCGTGTCAACCTCGTGACGCTCGGTCACGGAGCGGCAGCGCGAATCGGGCGAGCGTCCCGTCCCTTGGGGCGCACGTTGGGAGCACGTTGCTCGACCCCCTCGGCCGGCGTGCGCCGAGAATCACTCGCCGCGCAAGGCGCGCAGGGTGTGCAGCGCCACGCCGCGAAGCGAAGTCGTCGGGGAACGGCGGCGCCGCCGCTAGACCTGCATCGTCACGCTGTCGTTCTCGGCCTTCATGATCCACGACTGCTTCTGGTCTTCCTTGTGGGCGCGCCAGCCGAAGACCTTGTCGAGCAGGAAGAAGGCTTTGAGCTCGACTGGGAGGGCGAAGTTGCCGGTGCGCATGCGCCACTCGGCGATCTTCTCGATCAAGCCGCGCTTGGGGCGCACGAGGCCGTGCAGGAAGGAGGAGTACTGGTAGTAGAGGCGCCAGACCTTCTGCGCGCGCGGCGGGATGTGGCCCTTCCAGGTCTCCATCACGTGGTACTCGAGCTGGCTGCCCCATTCGATGAGCGTCTGCGGCGCCTTGTAGCCGAGGTCGAGCGCCGGCTGGTACAGGTCGTTGCCGGGGATCGGACGGAACGGGTAGACGTGCGCCGAGACCGAGGGATAGGTGGAGACGATGTCGCGCGCCTCGTGGATCGTCTTCAGCATCGACTGCTCGCTCTCGCCGGGGTAGCCGATGATGTAGGTGAGCGAGCTCGTGATGCCGCGCTTGTGCATCTCGCCGGCC
This sequence comes from uncultured Planctomycetaceae bacterium, assembly GCA_964413535.1. Taxonomy (GTDB): domain Bacteria; phylum Planctomycetota; class UBA1135; order UBA1135; genus CAYPTB01. Next base: position 36,221 of record CAYPTB010000052.1, read on the forward strand.
GCGATCTTCGTGTCGCCCGGTTTGATCTGCTTGCCGATCTTGGCGAGCATCTCCTCGTCGGCGGCTTCGGCGCCCATCGACGACACGTACAGCCCCGAATCCGCGAGCATGTCGAGCGTGTCGGGCTTCGCGCGGCAGATGTTGTGGATCTCGATCGTCGTGGTCCAGTGGAGCCGCATGTCGCGCGCGAGCAGGCCCTCGCAGAACTCGCGGCTGCGCTTCTCCGCCACGCCCCAGTTCGCGTCCTGGAAGCGCACGGCGTCGAACTTCCAGCGCTCGCGCAGCTCCTGGATGTCGTCGAGCATGCGCTCGCCCGGCATCGCCTTCCAGCGCTGGTTGGTGACGAGCGGCGAGCAGCAGAAGATGCACGGCTCCGGGCAGCCGAAGCTCGAGAAGTAGGTGATGCCGAAGTAGTTGGCGCCCTTGCCGAGCTTGGGCGGCGAGGGCATGCGGTTGCGCGCCTCGCGCGCGCCGGGCCGGAGCTGCCGTTCCTTGTAGGGCTCGATGTCGATCAGGTGCCAGGCCGCGTTCAGGAGCTTGTCCCAGCCGACGACCGGGCGCGTGTCCGTGCGCACCATCTGCCCGTCGCGCCACAGCACGAGCCCCGGCACGCCGGCGAGGTCCGCGCCGCACTCGACCGCTTTCACGAAGTCGAGGAACGTCAGCTCGCCCTGGCCGAGCGCGACCGCGTCGTAGACGCCGTCGCCGTTCATGTACATCTCCGGCAGGCAGCTCGCGAACCAACCGCCCGAGATGATCTTGATGTCCGGATAGGCCTGGCGGACCTTCATCGCCGCCATGTGCCCGTCCGCGACCATGTAGCCCAGGATCGCGGTCGTGCCGAAGATCGCGGCGCCCTTGCACTCCTCGAGCGCGCGGCGGTGCGCCTCCTCGTTCGAGTAGAGCGAGGCATCGAGGATCACGACCTCGTAGCCTTCCTGGTCCGGCAGAGCCCCGATGTGGAGCATCTCGAGCGGCAGGATGTCGTAGCTCGTGTACTGGCCCAGGTCCTGATTGACCTGTTGCGACTGGTACAAGACGATCTTCAGCTTGCCTGCCATGGAGATGGTTTCCGAGTGTTCGCAGGTC
>CAYPTB010000053.1:0-13771 GCA_964413535.1 uncultured Planctomycetaceae bacterium
CGGTGAGGTTGGTCCGCACGCCGGAGAGCGTCAGCGTCCTGCTCGCGATCTTCGACGACCTGGACGCGTCGTGCGACGCGGTGTCGGACATCATCGCGGCGAAGCTCGAGCCGTCGGCGATGGAGATCCTCGACCGACTGACGATCGAGGCGGTCGAGAACTCGGTCTTCGCCGCCGGCTATCCGACCGATGCCGACGCGGTGCTCTTGATCGAGGTCGAAGGCTCGGAGGTCGAGGTCGCGACGACGTCGCGCGACATCCGGACGATCCTGACCGCGCGTGGCGCGCTCGACGTCCGCGAGGCGCGCGACGCGACCGAGCGCAAGCAGCTCTGGGCCGGCCGCAAGGGCGCGTTCGGTGCCATGGGGCGCGTCGCGCCGGACCTGTACGTCGCCGACGCCTGCGTCCCCCGCACCAAGCTCGCCGAGATGGTCCAGAAGACGGTCGAGATCGCGCGCGCGCTCGACCTGCGCCTCGCGACCGTCTTCCACGCCGGCGACGGCAACCTGCACCCGAACATCTGCTACGACCGCCGCGACCCCGACGAGGTGCGCCGCGTGCTCGAGGCTGGGCGCGCGATCCTCGAGAGCTGCGTCGACGCCGGCGGCTCGCTCACGGGCGAGCACGGCGTCGGCCTCGAGAAGCTCGAGCAGATGGAGTACCTCTTCACCCCCGCCGACCTCGCCGCGATGTGCCGCGTGCGCGACGCGTGGGATCCAGGGCGCCGCATGAACCCCGGCAAGCTCGTTCCCCTGCGCGCCTGCGGCGAGATCCGCACGGCTGCCTCCGCACCGTGACCGAAGCGTTGCGCGCGCGCCTCGAGAGCATCGTCGGACGCGAGCGCGTCTCGACCTGGACCGAGCCGGCGCTCGTCGCTCGCGACGCCACCGCGCGCGAGGTTCCGCTCGCCGCGCCAGCCGACGACGGGCAAGCGGTCGAGCTCGTGCGCCTGGCGGGCGCCGACGGCCTCGCGCTCGTCCCGCTCGGGCTCGGCACGAAAGCCGGCGCGTGCCGCGCCGCGGCGCGCCTCGACTTCGCGCTCACCACGCGCGAGCTCACCGGCATCGAAGCCTACGAGCCGGGCGACGGCACCGTCACCGCGCGCGCCGGCACGCGCATGGCCGAGCTGGCCGAGCGCGTGGGCACGGGCGGCCACCGCCTGGTGCCCGACGTGCCGGCGCCGGCGCACGCGACGCTCGGCGGCACGATCGCCGCGGGACGGAGCGGCGTCGCGCGCCTGCGCTTCGGTCCCGTCCGCAACCACGTGCTCGGCGTGCGCGCCCTGCTCGCCGACGGCACGCTCGCTCAAAGCGGCGGCCGTCTCGTCAAGAACGTCACGGGCTACGACCTGCACCGCCTGTACTGCGGCTCGCACGGCACGCTGTGCGTGATCCTCGCCGCGTCGCTGCGCCTCTTCCCGCTGCCCGAGCAGCGCGTCGTCCTGCACGCCCGCCCGCGCGACTTCGACGCGGCGCTCGACGCCTGCAAGAGTGCGGGCAACCTCGCCCTCCCGTTCGACGCGATCGCGATCGACGGCCGCGGCAACGACTGGCTCGCCACGTTCGCGCTCTCCGGGCGGCGCGTCGCGCTCGAAGCCCATCTTCCCGCCCTGCGCGACGCGCTCGCGCCCTACGGCTCCCTCGCGGAGTCGATGGGCGAGTCGGCGCGCGCCGCGCTCGAGGCGCTGCGCGATCGCGAAGCGCGCGGGTCGGGCTCCGGGAGCACGAATCCGCCCGCGCATTTCCCAAGACTCGATCGGCCGACTGAGTCTGTGGTCGCGTCCGCTCCCGCTCTCGTGCATCCGACGCTCTGCGTCGCGTGCGTTCCGTCGCGCGTCGCCGAGGCCGCCGAGATCGTGCACGCCGCCGCCGCGGAGCTCGGAGCGCCGCCGCCGCACCTCCTCGTCCACCCCGGCGTCGCGACGCTCTCGGCCTGGCTCGCGGGCGACGCGGCGGACGACCTCGCGCTCGAGCTCGCCTCCCTCTTCGAGCGCGCCGGCCTCGCGTGCTCCTGGCCCGGCGCGTCCGCCGCGCTGCGCCTCGAGCTCGACCCGTTCGGCGCGCCGTCCGCAGCGGGCGTCGCCGCGCTCGCGCGGCGCTTGCGCGACTCCCTCGATCCGCGCGGCGTCTTCGCGCGCGGCCGCTTCCACGGAGGACTGTGACGATGGCCGTTCCCGAAACCGTCCGCGACGCGCAGAGCCTCGTCGACTACGCGAAGAGCCTCGACTGCATCCACTGCGGATTGTGCCTCGACACGTGTCCGACCTACCGGCTCACGGGCGTCGAGTCGTCCAGCCCGCGCGGGCGCATCCACCTGATGCGCGCCGTGGCGGAGGGCGAGCTCGAGCCCGACCTCGACTACAAGGGCGAGCTCGACTTCTGTCTCGTCTGCCGCCACTGCGAGAGCGTGTGTCCGGCCGGCGTGCGCTTCGGCCAGATGATGGAGTTCGCGCGCGACGCCTTGCCCGCGCGCGTCCAGCACTCGCGCCTCGCGCGTTTCGCGCGCTTCCTCGGCTTCCGCGTGATCCTGCCGAGCCGCGCGCTGCTGCGCCTCGCGGGCTCGCTGCTCGGGATCGCCCAGCGCACGGGCGTCGTGAATCTCACGAGCCGCCTCCTCGGCGAACGCGGCGAGAGCCTGCGCTACCTGCCGCTCGTCCCCCCCGGAGCGGAGCGCCGGCTCCTGCCCCGCTGCATCCCCGCGCGTCCCCTCGAGGGCAGCGCTCCCTCGGCAAGCGACTCGGAGCAGAGAGACGCACTACGAGACGAAGCATCGCGGCCGAACGAGCGGCGTGAGGACGCAACTCGAAAGGGCACATATCCCGTCGACGCGAAACCACGGAGCACCCCCGTACCGCAAGCGCTCCTGCTCGAGGGCTGCGTCATGCCGGAGCTCTTCGCGCGCGTGAACCGCGCGACGGCGGCCGCGCTCTCCGCGCTCGGCACCGAATGCCACACCGCGCGCGACGCCGTCTGCTGCGGCGCGCTGCACGCGCACAACGGCGACCTCGCAGGCGCGCGCGCGCTCGCCAAGCGGACGATCGCCGCCTTCGAGGAAGCGGCGCGCGCCGCCACGTCCGCGTCGCCCGAGTCCCTTCCGCTCGTCGTCAACAGCGCCGGCTGCGGCGCACACCTCTCCGAGCTCGAACACCTGTTCCCAGACGACCCGGAGTGGCGCGAGCGAGCGCGCGCCTTCTCCGCGCGCGTCGTCGACTTCTCCGAGTACGCCCTCGCGCGGCTCGAAGCCACCGGCGCGCGCCCGCGGCTCCCCCATTCGTCGAAGGCGACCTGGGACGCTCCTTGTCACCTGTGCCACGGTCAGGGCGTGCGCAAGGAACCGCTGGCCATCCTCGATCGCATCGGCGGCCTCGAGCGCGTCGAGCTCGAAGGCTCCGAGTCCTGCTGCGGCTCGGCCGGCATCTACTCGCTGCTGCGGCCAAAGGACGCGAACGCCATCCTCGATCCCAAGCTCGACGCGCTCGAGCAGAGCGGAGCGAGCCTGCTCGTCACGGCCAACCCCGGCTGCCAGCTCCAATGGGAGACCGGCATCCGCCGCCGCGGGCTCCCCGTCCGCGTCGCGCACCTGGCCGAAGTCCTGGCCAACGCGCTTGGCCCGCGCGATTCCTAGCCGACCGCCGCTCGACACGCGTCAGAGGTCGCGATCCGGCGCGTCCTGCGCGCCCGCATTCACCCCTGCGAGGGCGGGCAGGCGCCAACGCGTCATGGCGAAGTAGGCGAGGCTCCCCAGGATGCCGAGCAGCATGTCGGAGAGCGTGTCGTCGAGGTTCACCTGGGCGCTGGTTCCGAGGAAGCGGTCCGACAGGAACTCGGCGAACTCCCAGAAGACCGTCGTGCTGCAGCTCGCGCCGAGGACCAGCCACAGGAGCGCGGCTCCATTCGGCCGGCCGAGCAGGCCGAGTGACGCGGCGCCCGCCACGACGTACGCCAGGAAGTACGTGATCGCCACGCCTCCGGCGAAGTGCATGGGCACGTCCAGCGCGGGGAACGCGAGGTAGGCCTGGAAACCCTCCGACAGCAGCATGTGCAGGGTGAACACGGCGATCGGCGCCCACGCGGCTTTGCGCGATGCCATCCCGACCAGCGTCACCAGATCGCGCTTCGACATCACGAGCTCGACGAGTCGCCGGAAGCTACCCGAGCAAGAGGCTCGAGAACGTGCTCTCGAAGGGACGCGAGTTCAGCGTACACGGAGCTCGGATTGCGCACGTCGTCGCAGGGTCCCGCTCAGCCATCGCGCGGCGACAGCGCGGCGAGGAACTCCTCGGTCTGCTCGCGGGAGCCTGCGTGGTCCACGGGCCAGCGAACGAAGAGGATGCAGTAGCGGCCGGGGGCGCTGAGGTTGACGCGCACTTCGTCGCGGCCCGTGTCCTTCTCGTAGCGGCGCTCGTGGATGAAGCCGGCGCGCAGGACGCCCCAGCCCAGGTCGCCGTTGTCCATGACGATCACGGGGGAGCTTCCGAACATGGCGGGGCCGCCGGGCCTGCCGGGACCGCCGCCCATGCCTCCGCCGCCGCCGCGGCGATCGAAGTCGCCGCCGCCGAACTCCCTCCCGCCGGTGAAGGCTTCGACGGCCGCCTTCGGGGCGGCGTAGAAGACGAGGAAGGCCTGGGTCGGCGGCGTGCCCGCGATCATCTCCGGGCGCGGCGCGAAGGCGAAATCGTTCGCTTTGGGAGTCGACTCGCTCTCGGCTTCGTCGCTCTTGGATTCTCCCGGCTCCGGCTCCGGCTCCGGCTCCAGTGCGACGTGATCGGGATGGGCGAGGCGCACGACGCGCACGCCGCCGGGGAGCTCCGCGGCTTCGACGACCTGGAGCCCGAAGGGCAAATCCTCGAAGGCGAACGACTCGCGCAGGAGCGCGTCGGCGTCGAGCACGCGGCCGCTCGCCACGAGCGCGACGCCGGTGAAGGCGGCCGCGAGCAGGAGCCCCAGGGTGATCCCGAGGACGCACCCGGGGTGCTCCGGCTCTCGTTCGGCGCGCTCGGTCACGCCCGCTTCAACGCCACGGGTCGAAGGGCGCGAGGAAGGCGTCGATATCCGCTTGGTCCACTTCGCCGTCGGGATCGACCAGTACGAGCAGGACGAATCGCTGCGGATCGCGGCTCAGATCGATGAGCACGTTCTCGGCTTCTGTGTTCTGCGGGATCCCCGGGATGTTGAGCCCGGAGCTGGCGTAGCGCACGGCCCGGCAGGAGCGGCCGGCCACGTCGATGGTCAGAACCTCGGTGTCTTTCATCTCTCCGACGCCGAAGGCCCCGCCCTCGATCTCGCCCTTGAAGAGCTGATCCATCTCGGCGACCTCCTGCTCGTCCAACTCCCCGACGGGGAACAGGATGCCCGTGAACTCTTTGGGCTCGTCGACCATGACGTAGATTTCCGCCCCCACGGTCCAACCGAAGACCGTGTAGGGGGGCTGCTCGTCGAAGGGCAGGATCTCCGCGATCTTGGGCCAGACGACGGCAGGGTCCACCGCCTCCTGGACCCAGCCGAACAGGAACACGCCTACCGCCAGCGCCGCGATGACGGCGAGCAAACATCCGCCGCCGCAGCCCCACACCCACAGGGGGATCCCCTTCTTCTTCGGGGGCTCGGCAACTTCCTCGGACCAGGTCGTCTCGGTCATCGTCTCTCCTCTGTCGGGCCGGCGTCACCGGCTCGCTCCCTTCGAGCGCGTTGCATCTCCGACGGTGTCGGGCGCGCCTGCCTCATTTCGCTCTGCGCGCGATGCGACGCGCCGATTCCAGGAGCCGCTTCCGCTCTACGTTCCAGACGCGGTCGAGGCCCGCGCGCATTCTCCCCTCCGCCGGCCCGGCGCGCCAACGCCGCGCGGTGGCGAGCATCAGGGCCACGAGGCTCTCGTGGTCGTTCCAGTCCACGTACTCGGGCGCGATCGAGCCGTTCGGCGCGCAGTTGTGGTAGTTCCCGAGCGCGAGGCACAAGCCGCCGGCGGGCACGCCCCACAGGTTGTAGGCCGAGGACTCGCAGCGCCCGCCGTCCATGAGCGCGCGCTGGTGGACGAAGCCCGCGTGGAGCGCGCGCAGGTCGGCGGCCACCTCCTGCAAGAGATGCGTCACGGCCGGCACGAAGATCGACGCGGCGTCGCCGACGCGGATCACGGGCCCGAGGCCGACGCGGGCCGTCGCGCGCTTGGGCGAGCACTCGAGGCCGATCACGGTCCACTCGGGCGACGCGCCCTTCGCGCGCAGGAAGCCCTGGCAGCCGATGAAGCCCGTCTCCTCGGCGCGCGTGAAGATCCCGACCAGCGGCGCGGGCAGGCGCTCGCGCGCCGCGAGCTCGAGCGTCGCGAGCAAGGCCGCCGCGCCCAGCAGGTCGTCGCACACGCGCGCGTGGAGCCGCGTGCCGCGCAGGCGTCCCGGCGTGAGGTCCCACATGCCGAACATCCCGCGCCGCGCGCGGCCCGCGAAGTCGTCGAGCACGGCGACGAGCAGGTGGTCTTGGTCGCGCGCGGCCGAGACGACGCGCGCCGTCGCGCAGGCCGCGGCGGTCTCGGGGTCGAAGAAGCGCACGCGCGCACCCGCGAAGAAGCGCTCGGGCACGCCGCCGTGGAAGGACGCCGCGTGGAGACCGGCGCGCCGCCCGAGGTAGAGGAAGCCCGGGTGATCGAGGTGCGCGCTGTACGCGAGCACGGATCCGTTCGCTCGCCCGCCGTCGCGCGCGCCCGCGCTCGTTCCCGGCCACTCGACGATCAGGTTCTGGTAGCGATCGGCGGAGAGCGCGAGGCCCGGAACGCGCCGCGCGAAGTCGCGCACGGCCGCGACGAGCGCGTCCTCGGCGTACGGCGCGGTCGGACGCGAGAGCAGCTCCTCCGCGCGCGCGCGCACGAGCTCGCGCGCGGACGCGTCGAGCACGCCGCGGTGCGCCGCGGGCAGCGCGAAGCGCGCCGGAGGCGCGGGCGGGAGTGCGCGCGTGCTCACGTCTTCCAGTCGTAGAAGCCGCGCCCGCTCTTCTTGCCGAGCTCGCCGCGCCCGACCTTCTCGCGCAGGATCGCGGGCGGATCGAAGCGCGGTCCGATCTCGCGCGCGAGGTGCTCCGCGATCGAGAGGCGCACGTCGAGCCCCACGAGATCGGTGAGCTCGAGCGGCCCCATCGGGAAGCCGTAGCCGAGCGTCATGGCCTTGTCGATGTCCACCGCCGACGCCACTCCTGATTCGAGCATGCGCATGGCCTCGAGGCCGATCGCGAGTCCGAGGCGCGAGGAGGCGAAGCCCGGGCTGTCGGTCACGGTGATGGGCTCCTTGCCCATGCGCAGCGCCAGCGCGACGGTCGCCGCGACGGCCTCGTCGCTCGAGGTCCGCGCGCGCACGACCTCGACGAGCTTCATGATGTGCACGGGGTTGAAGAAGTGCATGCCCGTGACGCGCTCCGGATGGCGCGCGACGGAGGCGATCTTCGTGACGGAGAGCGACGAGGTGTTCGACGCGAGCAGGACGTCCGGTCCCAGGCGCGCGGAGAGGTCCGCGAAGAGCCTCTGCTTGAGCTCGAGCTTCTCCGGGACGGCCTCGACGACGACGTCGACGCCCACGACGGCCTCGGCGAGGTCGGTGGTGCCGCGCAGGCGCGCCAGCGCCGCCTCGCGCGCGCTCGCCTCGACCTTGCCCTTCTCCACGCCCTTGTCGAGGTTCGCGCGGATGGCGGCGAGCGCCTTCTTCACGGGCTCGGCCGCGACGTCGAAGACGCGCGTCCCGATCCCGCTCAGGGCGAGCACCTGCGCGATCCCGCTGCCCATCGTGCCGCCCCCCACGACGGCCGCGTGCTTCATGTCTTGGGCCTTCAAGGCATCACCCGGGAACCAGCACGATCTTGCCGATCACTTCGCGCCCCTCGAGCAGCTCGTGCGCGCGCCGCGCGTCCGACATCGGCATCACGCGGTCGACGACGGGCCGGAAGCGACCGTCGGCGAGCCGTTCGAAGAGATACGGGTAGGCGCTCCTCGGTCCCATCGTGGACCCGAGCACCGAGAGGTTCTTGATGAAGAGGTGCGGCAGGAGGAGCTCGACCTTCGGGCCGGTCGTCGCGCCACAGGTGACGAGCCGCCCGTTGCGGGCGAGCGCGCTCATCGACTGACGCCAGGTCGCGGGGCCCACGTGCTCGACGACCACGTCGGCGCCGCGCCCGTCCGTGAGCTCCTTCACCTGCTTCGCCCAGTCGTCGCGGCCGTGGTCGAGCGCCGCCTCCGCGCCGAGCTCGAGCGCGAGGCCGCGTTTCGCCTCGCTGCCGCCCGTCGCGAGGACGCGCGCCCCCTGGTCGCGGGCGATCTGGATCGCAGCGGATCCGACGCCGCTCGCGCCGCCGAGCACGAGCACGGTTTCGCCCGCCTGGACGCGCGCGCGGGACACGACCAGGCCGAAGGCGGTCAGGAACACGAGCGGGCAGGCGGCGGCGGCGAGCGGGTCGAGTCCGGATGGCAGCGGGAAGAGCGAGCGCGCTTCGATCGCGGCGAGCTCGCAGTCGACGCCGTCCGAATGCTCCCCGCGGATCGCATAGTCGTCGGAGAGATGGTCGTTGCCGGCGCGGTCGTGCGCGGAGCGCCCCGAGCTGTAGCCGGGCTCGATCACGACCTTCTGACCGGGGGCGAGACCGCTCACGCCGCTCCCGAGCTCCACCACCTCCCCCACGCCGTCGCAGCCGAGGATGCGCGGCAGGGGGATCTTCACGCCCGGCATACCGCCGCGCACGAACAGGTCGAGGTGGTTGATCGACGCCCCGAGCACGCGCACGAGCGCCTGACCCGGCCCAGGCTTCGGATCGGGAACTTCCTCGTAGCGCAGCACGGACGGATCGCCGTGCGTGTGGATGCGAAGCGCCTTCATCGCCCTAGTGTCCCACTCACGATCTAGCGGCCCTTGAACGCGGGCTTGCGCTTGGCGACGAAGGCCGCGATGCCCTCGCGCGCGTCCTCGGAAGCGAAGAGCTTCGCCTGGAGCTCGCGCTCGAGGGCGAGCCCTGCTTCGAGCGGGAGCTCGGCTCCGGTCTGCACCGCGCGCTTGATGTGCCCGACGGCGAGCGCGGCCTTGCCGGGCGCGCAGAAGCTCCGGGCGAGGGTCAGGACCTCCTCCAGGAACGCCGAGTCGGTGGGGGCGTCGATCACGCGGTTCACGAGCCCGAGCTCGGCGGCGCGCGCGTAGTCGACGAGGTCGCCCGTCGCCATGAGCTCGATCGCGCGCGCCTTGCCGAGCACGCGCGCGAGTCGCTGCGTCCCGCCCGTGCCGGGCAGCACGCCGAGCGACACCTCCGGCAGCCCGCAGCGGCCGGAATCCATGCGCGCGTAGCGCAGGTCGCAGGCGAGCGCGATCTCGAGCCCGCCGCCCACGCAGTGTCCGCCCAACGCGCCGATGACGAGCTTGGGCGTGTGCTCGAGCCGCAGCAGCGTTTCGTTCGCGTGCAGGCAGAAGGCGTACTTGAAGGTCGGTGTGACGGCGTCGAGCATCGCGATGTCGGCGCCGGCGCAGAAGAACTTCTCCCCCGCTCCCGCGAGCACGATCACGGCCACCGTGTCGTCGAAGCGGGCGCGCAGCACCGCCTCGTCGAGATCGCGCATCATCTCGTAGCTGTAGCCGTTCGCCGGCGGGTTCGTGAGCGAGAGCAGCGCGACGCCGCCGCCCGAGCGCCACGTGACCTTGCCGTTCGCGAAAGCCTCGGGCGCGGAGAGCCCCAGTGGATGAGGGAGCGTGGACATGCGGTTTCCTCCAAAGGGCCGCGCGTTCTAGCAGAAAGGGCGCGCTCCGTCACGGCGCGCGCACGAGTTCGCGCACCGTGCTGCGTCCCGTGGCGCGGCCGTCCCCTCCGAGCCGGATCACCTGCACGAACACGCTCTCGCCGGGGAAGCTCGCCCACGCGCTCGCCGGCAGGTCGAGGCTCCCGCGCGGAGCGAGGCCGAGCTCCGTCGTCGAGCGCGCGACGGCGCCGTCCCTCCGCCAGGGCTGGTGATGAAGCTCGGGACGGAAGCCGAAGACGACGTCGTACTCCGACTCCATGTCGATCTTCCACGCGAGCGTCGGTGGCGCATCGGCGGGGAAGGCGCTCTGCGGCGCGGGCTCGAGCCATTCGACCTCTGCGTCGGATGCGCGCGCTTCCGTGAGCGTGGGATCGGCGGCACGACTCGCGTCCGTCGCCGCCCACAACGGGCTCGCGTTCCAACCCTCGGGCCGCAAGCGGCTGGCGAGCATGGGGAAGGCCGCGAGCGTGAGGCACGCGTGCGCGATCACGGCCGCGCGCAAGAGCCGCAGGCGATCGAGGCCGAACGCGAGCGGCACGACGAGCGCCGCGAGGAACGGATAGAGGTGACGCGCCTGCGGCTGCTGGAAGTGCAGGTTGAAGTAGACCTCGGCCGCCAGGATCAGGACCGCGGCGGCGGACAGGAAGGCGAGCGCGGCGCGCGGATCGCGCGCTTCCGGGCGCGCGCCAGCCGTCACGTCGTCGGTCGCGGGATTCGGAGCCGCCCACGCCGCGCGTCGGCGCAGCGCTGCGAGCGCGAGCGGCAGCGCGGCCAGCACGAGCGCCGCCGACGCGACGACCGACGCGTGGGCGCTCGCTTCGCTCTCTCCGAGCCGCGCGGGACCCAGCGCGCTCCACAGGAACACGAGCGCGAGCGCCGCGCCGATCAGCGCGAATCCCGCGGCGCCGGCGAGCACGACGCGGGGCGTGGAGCCATCCCGCGGTACGAGCAGCGCGGACAGGACGCTCGCGGCGCCGAGCGCGTACAGCGCGAAGAACGGCGCCACGATCCACTGCGGGAACCACACGGAGGTCCAGCCGAACTGCGCGAGCCAGCTCAGGAAGAGCTCGCCGGCGAAGCTCGCGCTGCCCGCGACGTCCCACGCTCCGGGCTGCGCGGTGTTGTGGAACGGGCTCACCTGCTGGTAGCGCCACGACCACAGCGGGTGTCCCGTCTCGAGGAAGCCCCACGCGTAGTACGGGCCCGCGGTGAGCAGGAAGGCGAGCCCGCACAACAAGGCGCCGCGCGTGAAGCCGCGCCCGCTGCGCCAGGCCGTGAAGGCCGCGGCGGCGCAGGCCGGCGCGAGCACCAGGCCGTTCAGCTTCGTGAGCGCCGCAACGCCGGCCGCGATGCCCGCGAGAGCGGCCCACATCGGCGCGCGGCTCGCGCTCCCCGAGCACCACTCGACGCACGCGAGGAGCGCGAGCGAACCCCACGCAGCCAGCATGAGGTCCATCGTGATCGTGCCGGCGAGGAACTGGAGCTGGGGGAGGAAGACGACGAGGGCGAGCGCCCAGGTCGCGCGGTTCCTGTCGCCGAAGACGCGCAGGGCGGCGTGCCAGGTCGCCCAGAGGGCGACGAGCGCCCAAGGGATGGAGGCGAAGCGCAGGATGCGCACGTCGAAGGCCGCGCCGGAGAAGGGGCGGGTTTCGTCCAGGCCGTGGCGGAAATGGAGGCGGGAGTCGGGGGCGGCGAGGGCTGCGCGGAGGGAGGCGGGGTCGTGGCTCGCTCGAGCGCGTTCCTTCCACGAGTTGGGGGAGAGCGGCGCGGTGACCTGCCAATCGGTGGCGCCGAGGCCGGCGAAGAGCGGCGCCAGGGAGAGGAACCAGAGCGGCGGCATGTGGCCGCGGCCGAGGTGCTCGAGTTCGTGGGTGGGTTGGAGGGAGGGGCGGGTGAGGCGTTGTTCTTCGACGAGGAAGCGGATGAAGGAGAGGTTGTCGGGCTCGTCGGGGCCTTCGAAGAGCGGGGTGAGGGTGGCGTGGAGGGCGGCGAGGAGGGCGAAGAGAAGGAGGAGGAGTTTGGGGTGGGGGGAGGAGGGGGGCACCGGGGGATGATGACGTGGGAGGAGGGGGGGCTCCAGCGGGGAGGGGGGGAGAGGAGAAGAGGAGAGGAGAGGAGAGGAGAGGAGAGTGAAACATCACAGGCCGCAGAGGGCGCAGCGCCCTCTGCGGCCTGTGATGTTTGTTGGCCGGAGGGATTGGGGGGAATACGGAGCCAGTCCAGTTTTTCACCCTTCCGCGCCTCCATGCTGGAGCCCTCATGCGCTCCGCGCGGAAGGGTGAAGAACTGGACTGGCTCCGTATTCCTTCCGGCTTTACGCGCGGTGGCGGGTGGCGAGAATGACGCGATGGGTGCACGAGCGGTTGGCGTGGTGTTGCTTGGTTTGGGTGGTGTTGCTGCGGGTGTGGTTCAGGGGGTTGGCGTTCGGTGGCTCACACCTGACGAGCTGGGCGTTGCGGGGCGCTTGAATGGGTTGGAGTTCACCGAGGGTGAGCTCGAGTTGATGTTGGTGGATGTCGGGGAGCAGGTGGCGGGTTTTGCGGCGATGCGTGCGATCGAGTTGGACAACTCGGTGCCGACGGCGCTCGTGTTCGATCCGTTGGGGGCGGGTGTGGTGTTGCGGGCCGAGTCGGCGGGTGGCGCGGGGTTGGAGCTGCCGAAGGTCGAGCGGCCGGCAGATCTGGGAGAGCTCGTGTACGCCGACATTCCGACGCTCGCGAGCCTCGTGAAGGCGCGCGCGGTTTCTTGCGTGGAGCTCACGGAGCTGTTCTTGGAGCGGCTCGGCAAGCTCGACGAGACGCTGCAGTGCGTGGTGACGTTGACGGCGGAGCGCGCGCGGGCTCAGGCGGAGGGGCTCGATCGGGAGCTCGCGCAGGGCAAGTGGCGCGGGCCGTTGCACGGGATTCCTTGGGGCGCGAAGGATCTCTTGGCGGTGAAGGGCTATCGCACGACTTGGGGCTCGAAGGTGTTCGAGGAGCAGGTGCTGACGGTCGATGCGGCGGTGGTCGAGAGGCTCGACGAGGCCGGCGCGGTGTTGATCGCCAAGTTGGCGTTGGGCGCGCTGGCCTGGGGCGACGTGTGGTTCGGCGGGACGACGCGCAATCCCTGGAATCCGAGCGAGGGCTCGAGCGGCTCTTCGGCCGGACCGGCGGCGGCGACGGCCGCGGGCGGCGTGGTGTTCGCCATCGGGTCGGAGACCTTGGGTTCGATCGTGTCGCCGTCGCTGCGCTGCGGGAACTCGGCGTTGCGTCCGACGTTCGGGCGCGTGAGCCGCCGCGGCGCGATGACGCTCGCGTGGTCGATGGACAAGCTCGGGCCGATGTGCCGCACGCTGGGCGACGCGGCGATCGTGTTCGCGGCGATCCACGGCTCGGACGAGGAGGACGCGCATGCGCGCGACTTCCCCTTCGCGATCCCGGGCCGGACGGACGTCGCGGGTTGGAAGGTGGGCTATCCGAAGGCTGCGTTCGAGGCGAGCCCAGCCGATGGACGCGTGCTCGAGGAGCTGGCGGCGCTCGGGGTCGAGCTGCTGCCGATCGAGCTGCCCGACTATCCGGCGGACGCGATGTCCGTCGTGCTCTCGGTCGAAGCCGCGTGCGCCTTCGACGCGCTCACGCGCAGCGGCGAGGACGATCTCATGGTGCGTCAGACGCGCGACGCTTGGCCGAACGTCTTCCGCGCGGCCCAGCTCGTCCCGGCCGTCGAGTACGTGCGCGCGAACCGGTTGCGCGCACTCGCCATGCGCGACGTGGACGCGGTGATGGCGCAGGTCGACCTGTTCGTGCACCCGGTGTACTACGGGCTCACGCTCTCGAACCTGACCGGACACCCGACGGTGATCGCGCCGAGCGGCTTCGACGAGGCCGGGCGCCCGCGCTCGATCGGCTTCACGGGACAGCTCTTCGGCGAGGAGCGCTTGCTCGCGCTGGCGCAGGCCTGGCAGGAATCGACGGCGTATCACCGCCGGCATCCGCCCGAGCCGACTCAGGCCTCGGGCAAGTAGACCAGTCGTGCGCCCGCC
>CAYPTB010000054.1:0-212786 GCA_964413535.1 uncultured Planctomycetaceae bacterium
GGCTGCGACAAGGGCGACTGCGGCGCCTGCACCGTGCTCCTGGACGGGAAGCCCGTGATCTCGTGCCTGACGCTCGCCGCGCTGTGCGAGGGACGCGCCATCACGACCATCGAGGGACTCATGCCGGCGCACGTGCGCTCCGGCGGTCGCGGGCCCGACCCGGTGCAGGACGCCTTCGACCGCTGCGGCGCGCTGCAGTGCGGGTTCTGCCAGCCGGGCATGATGCTCTCCGCGCGCGCGCTCTTGAACGAGCGCCCTTCGCCCACGCGCGCCGAGATCAAGGCCGCGCTCGCGGGCAACCTGTGCCGCTGCACGGGCTACACGCAGATCATCGAGGCGGTCGAGCTCGCGATCGCCGACGCGACGGGCGCGCCGCCTCCGGCCCCCGCTTGGGCGAAACATTCGCCGCACGCCGCTCCCCCGCCGTCGGTCTCGCGCCCCGTTCGAGACGATGCGCGCGACGACCCGCGGAGTGGCCGGCGATGAGCGCCCGCGACCTGCACGGGCCGACTCCCCCCTGGGGCGACGCGTTCGAGGTGGTCGGCCGCCGCCACCGCAAGGTCGACGGTCTCGCCAAGGCGACCGGACAGGCCGTGTACACGGACGACATCGTCCTGCCTGGGATGCTGCACGCGAAGACCCTGCGCTCCCCCCATCCGCACGCGAACATCCTGCGCATCGACGCCTCGCGCGCGCTCGCGCTGCCCGGCGTGCACGCGCTGATCACGGGCGAGTCGATGCCCATCAAGTACGGCGTCATCCCCTGGACGCCCGACGAGAACGCGCTTGCGCTCGGCAAGGTGCGCTTCGCCGGCGACGAGGTCGCCGCCGTCGCGGCGATCGACGAGGACACGGCCAACCGAGCTCTCGACCTGATCGACGTCGAGTACGAGGTGCTCCACGCCTACCTCGACCCGTTCGAGGCCCGCGAGCGCCACGACCCGCCGATCCACCCCGACAACAAGCACGGCAACGTCAGCAAGCACGTGAAGCTCGAGTTCGGTGACGTGGACGCCGCGCTCGCGCAGGCCGACGTCGTGGTCGAGGGCGAGTTCACCTTCCACGGCACGACGCACACCGCGATCGAGCCGCATTGCGCCGTCGGCCTCTGGACACAGGACGCGAGCGAGGAGGGCCTGCTCACCGTCTGGTCCTCGACACAGATCACGCACTACGTCCAGCGCGCCCTGGCGCGCGTCCTCGAACTCCCCGAATCGAAGGTGCGCGTCATCCAGCCGTGCCTGGGCGGCGCGTTCGGCGGCAAGTCCGACCCCTTCTCGCTCGAGTTCTGCGTCGCGAAGCTCTCCATGCTCACCGGACGTCCGGTGAAGATGCTGTGGACGCGCGAGGAAGTCTTCTATGCGCACCGCGGCCGCCACCCGATGCACATGCGCTACCGCTCGGGCGCCACCAAGGACGGGAAGCTCGTCGCGACCGACGCCCAGATCCTGATCGACGGCGGCGCCTACAGCTCGTTCGGCCTGGTCACGACCTACTACGCGGGCCAGCTCCTGACGGGCCCGACGCACATTCCGAACTACCGCTTCGACTCCACGCGCGTGTTCACGAACAAGCCGCCCTGCGGCCCCAAGCGCGGCCACGGCTCCGTGCAACCGCGCTTCGCCTTCGAGGTGCAGCTCGACGAGCTCGCCCTCGAGCTCGCGCTCGATCCGATCGAGCTGCGCCGGCGCAACTGGCAGGGCGAGCACACGACCACCGTCAACGGCCAGCGCATCACCTCGAACGGATTCCTGCAGTGCCTCGACGCCGTCGAAGCGGCGTCGGACTGGAAGGCGCGCCGCGCGAAGCTCCCGTTCGGCCGCGGACTCGGCGTCGCGGGCTCGATGTACATCTCGGGCACGAACTACCCCGTGTACCCGAACGACATGCCGCAGGCCGGCATCCAGCTGAAGGTCGACCGCTCCGGGCTCGTGACCGTCTTCACGGGCGGCAACGACATCGGCCAGGGCAGCAACTCCGTCGTCGCGTACCTCGTCGCGGAGGAGCTCGGCATGGAGCTCGCCGACGTGCGCGTCGTGGCCGCCGACACCGACCTCTGCCCGGTCGACCTGGGCGCCTACTCCTCGCGCGTGACCTTCATGGTCGGCAACGCGACGATCGACGCGTGCCGCAAGCTGCGCAAACAGATCGTCGCCGCCGTCGCCGAGCACTGGAAGGTGCCCGAGGACCGCGTGCGCATGGGCGGCGGGCGCGTGCTCGACCTGGCCGACGCGAGCAAGACCGTGACGACGCGCGAAGCGTTCCAGCTCGCCGAGACGCGCTTCGACACGCTCGGCGCGACGGGCTCCTACAACACGCCGACCTTGGGCGGCGACTACCGCGGCGGCACCATCGGCGCGTCGCCCGCCTACTCCTTCACTGCGCACGTGGTCGAGGTCTCGGTCGACGTGGAGACCGGCCGCATCACGTGCGAGAAGGTGTGGGTCGCGCACGACTGCGGGCGCGCGCTCAACCCGACGCTCGTCGCGGGCCAGATCGAGGGCTCGGTCTACATGGGCGTGGCCGAGGCGCTGCTCGAGGACCACGACGTGAACCGCTTCGGCCTGCACCAGGGGCCGTCGCTGCTCGACTACAAGATCCCCACCACCGTCGACACGCCCGAGATCGCGGCGCTGATCGTCGAGAGCGTCGACCCCGAGGGTCCCTACGGCGCGAAGGAAGCCGGCGAGGGACCGCTGCACTCCGCCATCCCCGCGCTCGCGAACGCCGTCTTCGACGCCGTCGGGATCCGCCTGCACCACCTGCCCTTCACGCCGGGCAAGGTGCTCGCAGCCCTGCGCGCGCGAGACGCAGAGCACGATCGCTCGGACGGTCGCCCCGAGCTCCCGTTGGCCCCGAAGACTCCCTCGACCGAGGCGCGACGCTGATGCTGCGGCTCCCGAAGTTCGAGCTCGCGCGTCCGAGCACGATCGCCGAAGCCGTGGCGCTGCTCACCCAGCACGGCAGGCAGGCGATGCTCGTGGCCGGCGGCACCGATCTCCTGCCGAACATGAAGCACGAGCTCTTCACGCCGAAGGTGCTCGTCGCGCTCTCCGGCGTCGCCGAGCTCAAAGGCATTCGCGCGCAGCCCGACGGATCGCTCTCGATCGGCGCGACCACCACGATCGCGGACGTGGCCGCGAGCGAGCTCGTGCGCGAGCGCGCTCCGGTCCTCGCGCAGGCCGCGGGTCTGATCGCAGGACCGCAGTTGCGCAGCATGGGCACCCTCGGCGGCAACGTCATGCTCGACACGCGCTGCCAGTGGTACAACCAGACGCACTTCTGGCGGAAGGCGCTCGGCTACTGCCTCAAGAAGGACGGGAGCCTCTGCCACGTCGTCGAGGGCGGCGGCAAGTGCGTCGCGGCCGCGAGCAACGACAGCGCGCCGGCCCTGATGGTGCTCGGCGCAACGCTCGCGATCGAAGGCCCCAACGGCCGTCGCGAGCTCGCGATCGACGACCTGTGGAAGTCGGACGGCATCTTCAACAAGAAGATGTCCCCGTTCGAGATCCTGGCCGAGATCCGCATCCCCCCGCAGCCCGCGGGACGCCGCAGCGCCTACGGCAAGCTGCGCGACCGCGGCTCGATCGACTTCCCGCTGCTCGGCGTCGCCGTGCGCCTCGACTGCGACGAGCACGGCGCCGTCATGGACGCCGACCTCGTGTGCGTCGCGCTCCAGGCGCGTCCCGTGCGCATCAAACGCGCCGGCGCCGAGCTCTGCGGCGCGCACATCGACTCGCCCCACTTCGAAGCCGTCGCCCGACGCGCAGCCGAGGCCGCCTACAGGCAATGCCACCCGCTGCCGAACGTCCCCGGCGACCACGACTACCGCCGCGAGATGGTGCCCGTGTACGTCCGCCGCACCTTGCTCGCCGCCGCGGCAGGCGCGGGGCCCGTGCATCACGTGTAGGGCGGGGGTCGCGCCCCGCGAGCGCGGTCCCCGCCCGGTGCTACGAAGCGCCGGCCGGCCGGCCCGGATCGCGACGGCTTCGCGGACGCGCCTTCAGACGCGCCCCGCGTGCAGCCGAAGCCAGCACGACGACGTCCCATCGCCCGGGACGGCGCCTTGCCCCTTACCGAAGGAATTGCGGCGATGCACTCTGTCCTTCTCAGCTCGCTCCTCGCCCTCGCATCGCACACGGCCGGAGACGCCGTCGAGCGGGACTTCTTGATCGTCTACTCCGCGGGAGCGCAGGAGCTCTTCGCGGACCCACGCGACCGCGGGTTGCTCGAGCTCCTCGGGAACCTCGAGGCGCGGATCCGCGCGATCGAGGAGAGCGCAGCCGGCCAGTCCCCCGCGGTCGTGAAGCTCGGCGCGCGCTGGCTCGCGCGGCCCTTCGGGCTGCGCATCGCGCTCACCGACGAAGGCGTCGCGCCGTTCCAGCTCGACGTGCGCTTCACCGACCAGGCGACGGCTCTGCGAGAGCTCGCCGCGCTTGAGGAAGCGCTCGCTTCCGAGGGATTCGAGCTCAGCTCGTCGAACGAGGAGCCCGGCACGCTGCGCATAGACACGCCAGCCGGGCCTCTCGTCGCCACCGCCCGCGTGGACGGGGAAAGCGGCGTCGTGACGCTAGCCTTCGCGCGGGAGGTCGGCCCGGCCTTCGCCATGCCCGAGGTATCACTGGCGCGCGGCGTCGAGCCGGCCTTCGCGCTGCACTTCGACGGACGCGGGCTCACGAGTGCCCTGCCGACTCTCCAGGCGAGCGTGCCCGATGCGGACCGCAAGTCGTTCGCCGCGGGCCTTGCGTTCTTCGAGGAGCTCGGGCTCCTCGGCCTGAAGGCTGCGCCGATGACGATCGCCGTCGGCCACGGGGAGGTCGAGTCGATGACGACGCGCCGCGTCCAGGGCTGGCGAAGCACGTTCTTCGGGCGCGGTGCGGAAGTCCTGATAGACGCCGACCTGCGCCTCTTGCCTGCGGACACGCTGTGGGGCTGGATCGGCACATTCGACCCGATGCAGATCGTGGAGCTCGGACGCGCGGTCGCGCCGGCGGAGACGAAGATGGCGCTCGACACGTGGAAGACGGACCTCGACTACGACCTCGAGAAGGACCTCCTGGGCGCGATCGGTCCCGTGGTCGGCGCCTACGCGTCGACGGGCAGCGGTGGCGCCTCTGGCCTGACCGGGCTCGTGCTCTTCGCGCGCTCGGTGAACGCGGAGACGTTCGTCGCGACCGTGGAGAGGATCGTGACGATGGCCTCGAAGTCGCAGGAACTCCCGATCCGGGGGCAATCCTTCATCGAGAACGGGCACCGCGGGCTCGCCTTACACCCTGCCAGGGGGCGTGCCCTTCGAGCCGTGCATCGCGGGGGAGAACGGTGTCGTGTTCCTGGCGGCGAGCCGTGGAGCGCTCGTCGAGGCCATGGAGCAGACCGAACGCAAGACGTCCGTGCTCGACCACCCGCGGATCGAGGCCCTGCGCGAGAACGGGCTCCGGAACGTGGTCGCCTTCGGCTTCAACGACGCGCCGAAGGGGCTCGAGCGCGGCTACGGCGCCGTCGGGATGCTACAGGCGACCTTCGCGAGCTTGGCTCATGGCGCTGGCAGACCGGATCGGCTCTTCGACCTCATGAAGCTCTTGCCGTCGTACGCGACGCTCGCGCGCGGCGCGCGGCCGAGCGTGACGCTCTCCTACCTGCAGGGCGACGACCTCTTGCAGGCGACGATGCACGACAGCTCGTGGACCGCGCGCGGCGTGGCGATGGCCGGGTCGCCCATGGGGCAGTTGAATCCGGTGGCAGTGGGGATCGTGTCTTCGATCGCGATCCCGAGGATCATGGCCGCGCGGCTCGACGCGAACGAGTCCGCGGCGATCTCGACCCTGCGCGCCGTCGCCTCCGCCCAGGCCCAGATGCAGCACGCCGGAGCGATCGACACGGATGCCGACGGCGGAGGCGAGTACGCGTACTTCGGTGAGATGAGTGGCGCGCGTCCCATCCGCGTGTTCGTGCCCGGCGCAGGCGCGGCTATCGGCGACGCCGCCGTGCACAGGCTGAATCCCCCGCTCCTCTCGCCCACGTTCGCGGAGGTGATCCGGGATGCCCGCGGCGAAGGCGTCATCACGCGCTCGGGCTACGTCTTCAAGCTCTGGCTCCCCGGCTCCACGACCCAAGCGGGCAAGGTGCCTGGCGTCGCCGAGTCGGCGCAGGGCGGCGCGGGGTCGGTCCTGCCCGACTCGGACCACAACGAGGTCCTGTGGTGCTGCTACGCCTGGCCGATGCAGGCCGGGCAGACGGGAAACCGCGCGTTCTTCATCAACCAGGAATACGACGTCCTGCAGTTCCAGAACACTCCGGTGGCCGGCGGAGCGCCCTACGACGGCATCGCCGACCCCGACCGGATGCCGAGCTTCGACGCCGCCTACTCCGCGGGCTCCCCGAACGACATGAGCGCGAGCCTCGGGCTCGACGGCGCCCGCACGAACGACGGCCATCACTGGACGGTCGTCTACTGAACGACGGCGGCGAGACCGCGGCGCCAAGAGCGATCGAGACGCGGCGCTCGCGCGGTCCCACGCCTCACAGGCGCTCGACGCGCTGCTTGCGCGGATCGACCGTGCGGCGGCGTAGGTCTCCTGCGCTCTTGCACGACGCGCACTCGCGTCCGTGGCGATCTCACTCGGCGTTGCTCTCCGGCTCGATGTCGCCGGTGCGCTGCAAGAGGTGCGTGACGCCCCACACGAGGAGCGCCCAGACCAATCCCGCTGCCCAGCCGGCGACGACGTCAGAGGGCCAGTGAACGCCGAGGTACACGCGGCTCACGCCGGCGAGCACTGCGGTCCCGAGCGCCACGACGATGATGTAGATCTTGAGCAGCCGGCGCGGCTGTGTGCGCACGAGCATGACGCCGAGCGTCAGGTACGTGACGGCCGAGAGCATCGAATGGCCGCTCGGGAAGCTCTTCGTGTACACGTGCGAGCCGTGCGGAACGAGGTCCGGACGGGGGCGGTCGAAGAAGTCCTTGAGCAGGAGGCTCATGGCGATGCCGCCCGCCACCGCGACGAATGCGGTCACCGCGGTCCCCCGCTTTCCGATGAGGACGAGGTAGACGATCGCGGCCACGGTGAGCGGGCCGAGGACGGCTAGACCTCCCAGCGCAGTGAAGTCGCGCATCATCTCCTCGAACCAGCGTGGGCCGATCGGGTCGGCGGGATCGGCCGTGCGCATCGCGAGGACGAGCCGCTCGTCGAAGCGCGAAACCTGGCCCAGCCGAACGTACTGCGCGAGCCGGATGAAGCCCCACAATCCGCCGGCGATCAGCGCGAGCACGGTCAGCGTCGAGAGCTCGCGCGTCGAGAGCCAGCGGCGCGGGTGCCACCAGTCATGTCGCCCGTTCCGAGGAGCGGGTCGAGGCTTCGCGGTCGTCACGGCTCGCTCCTCGCTGCGCGCCGGCGCGAGCGATCGCGATCCAAGGCTCGTCGAGCGAGGGGCTGCACGGAGAGCGACGTTACTCCCTCGACCGCAGTCGCGTCACCGGCAGTTCCACCGATCTATCTCAACTGCTCGAGGATGCTCACACCGTCGAAGGGCCCTTCTCCCGCGAACTCCACGCCGAAGAGCTCGAGTAGCGTAGGCGCGAGGTCGACGAGTCGCGCCGCGGGGAGCTCGTGTCCGGCGCGGATGCCTGGTCCCGCGAAGTAGAGCGGAATGATCAGCTCCTCGCGCTCGAGGCCTCCGTGCCCACCGAGGTAGTCGGTCGAGAAGTCCCAACCGGGAGCGGCGAAGACCTTGAGGTCGCCCCCGCGCGGGTCGTCGAACGCCAGGAGGAGCTGGGGGACGAGGTCGGGATGACGCAGGTCCGCCGTCGCCGTCAGCCACTCCAGGGACGTGTGAGGCGCTTGCATCCACCCACGGAGCCGCTCGTCCGTGGCGTAGCCGAGGGGATCGACTCCGCCGAGGATCACGTAGGTGAAGGAAGCCTCGTGCGGTCCTCCCGTGCGACGGATCTCGGACGAGCCCTCTCGTCCGTACACGCGCACTGCGTCCTCGCCCACGCGAACGGCGACGAGGTGGATCGCGTTCGACTGCAACAGTCTCTCCGGTAGCCTGCTCCCCGCCGCGACGGCGTGGACCGTCGGGAACGTCAGGATCTCCTCGACGGTAGGCCGTTCGTTCCAGGTCTCGGCGACGCGCAGGTGCACGCTCGCTTCTCGCACGCCGTTGGGAATGACGATCGCCTGCGCCGGCGTGTAGCGCTGCCAGCGCTCGAGGAACGGCGCATCGCCGTCGTTCTCCAAGGCGACGAGCACCGGCATCCCGAGCACGGCCGCGAGGTGCTCGTCCAGCGCGAGGGAGTGAGGCGCACTGTGGTGGCCGTGATCCGAGGTGAGCACGATCGTGAGCTCGTCGAGCATTCCGCCGCGCTCGAACGCCTCGAGCACCTCGCCGATCACCGAATCGAGGTTCTCGACCGCTTCGCGGTATTCCGCGCCGTCGCTGCCGTGCTCGTGGCCGATGTTGTCCACGCCCGGGAGGTGGACCGCGACGAAAACGGGCCACTCACCGATCGTGCGCACCTGGTCGGCGATCTCGTAGAGCTGCTCGGAAAGACGCCTGTCGGCTGCCTTCTTGCGCCCGAGGACCCATGCGATTCCGAATCGGGCTCCACCGGTCTCCGCGGACTTCGCGCGCCTGAGCTTGATCCCGCGCTCGAAGGGCAAGGCGACTCCCGCAGTCAGCTCGTCCGGCAACATCTCGAAGAGCGTCGCACGCGTCTCGTCGGAGTTCGCGAGCTCGCGCTTCGCCTCGTAGTTGCGCGTGCGGAGCAGTCGTCTGTCGAAGCACGCGTTGCTCCCGATCCCGTGTCGGCTCGGCCAGAAGCCGGTCAGCATGCTGACGGAGTTCGCGTAGGTGACGCTCGGCACGCACGCTACTGCCGATCGCACGCGCGTCGCTCGATCGAACAGGAGACGCTGCAGTCGCGGCAGCTTGCCGGTCTCCGCTAGCTCCTCCAGCACGTCCGCGCGCAAGCCGTCGACGAAGAAGAGGACTACGGGGCGCGCTGGCAGCTCGAATCCCCGCCGATCGGGGTCGACGGAGAAGAGCTTCGGCGGGGAGGCGCACGAGGACCCGAGGATCAGGCACGCGGCAGCGAGGAAGAGGGGAGCAGGTGTCATCGAGCACTCGCAGATTACCGGCTGGATCCGGGTGGCCTGAGATCTTTTCGAATGGATCGAGTCGGTCCGGCCTTTCCAGGGCGGCGATGGGTGGATCCAGAGTCTCGCCCTTCCGCGGTGACCGGAACGAGATCGCTCACAACCGCTCCACGCTGTGCTTGCGCGGATCGACCGTGCGGCGGCGCAGGTCGCCGGCGCTTTCGACGACGAGACGCATGCGGCGGCCCTCGCCTTCTACGCGCAAGACTTGCCCCACGTGGCGTCCGTCGACGCGCACCCAGTCGCCGCGGGCGAAGCGCGGCATCTCCGCGGCCCTGCCGGCTGGCGTCGCGGTGCCAGTCAGCTGAGCGGAGTCGGCTGCTCGTGGCGCGAGCGCCGGTCGCTCGCGGAAGCGCGCCGCGCGCCAGTGCGCTGCGTCCGTGCAGACGTCGCATGCGCCGCACGGTCCGCCCTGCCCCTCGGGCGGCCCGGGCAGTGCGAAGTGGCGCGCCACGGAGACGCGCCGGCACTCGGCGGCGAGGCCTGCGAACTGCGCCATGGAGAGGAGGCCTTCGAGGTCCGCGCGGCGCTTCGCCTCGGTTCCGACGAACTCGGGTAGCTCGGCGGGATCGAACTCGCGCACGAGCTCGAGGTCGTGCGTCTCGAACGAGCCCGCGGTCACGCCCAGGACCTCGAGCCACTTGAGGCAGATCGAGACGCGGTTGTCGGCGCGGTTCTTCACGAGCAGCTCGTCGCGCAGGTCGTCGAGGTCCTTCGCCTGCAGGCGCTCGCCCCACCCGCGCAGCGTCTCGTACACGCCGAGCAGGTACTCGCGCGACGGGTTGGCCCAGTCGACGAAGTTCTGCTGCACGGCCAGGTCCTCCTGGAAGTAGAGCACCTCGCACCAGGAGGGCTCGCCGTCGCGACCCGCGCGCCCGACCTCCTGCGTCCACTGCTCGAGCGTGCGCGGTACCTGCGCGTGCAGCACGAAGCGGATGTCGCGCTTGTCGACGCCCATGCCGAAGGCGTTCGTCGCGAGCACGATCTCGCGCTCGGACTCCATGAAGCGCTCCTGCATGCGGCGGCGCTCCTCGGCCGAGAGCTTGCCGTGGTAGACGAGGCTCGCGATGCCGCGCCGGGCGAGCTCGCCGTGCAGCTCCTCCAGATCCTTGATGAGCGTCGAGTACACGATGCCGGGGCCGTCGATCGCGCCGATGCGGTCGGCGAGCAGCGGGAGCTTCTCTGCGGCGTGGTCGATCGAGGTCGCGGCGAGGAACAGGTTCTCGCGCTCGATCCCCTCGCGCAGGACGAGCGGATCCACGAGCCCGAGCGAGCGGACGATGTCTTCCGCCACGGTGGGCGTCGCCGTGGCGGTCAGGGCGACCGTGGGAGGGTTGCCGATGCGCGCGCGGTACAGGCCGAGCTTCCAGTAATCGGGGCGGAAGTCGTGGCCCCACTGGCTGATGCAATGCGCTTCGTCCACCGCCAGCCGCGCGATCGGGAGCTCGCGCTCGAGGGAGCGGAAGAGCGGCGACCGGAAGCGCTCCGGCGTCACGAACAGGATGTCGACCTCGCCGCGCACGGCGGCGCGCAGGCGCCGCTCGCGCTCGCGCCCCTCGACGCCCGAGTTGACGCACCAAGCCGCGATGCCCTTCGCGCGCAGCGCGTCCTCCTGGTCCTTCATCAGGGCGATGAGCGGGCTCACGACGAGCACCATCCCGTCCAGGACGAGCGCAGGCAGTTGGTAGACGAGCGACTTGCCCGAGCCGGTCGGCATCGTGAGCAACACGTCGCGTCCGGCGAGCACCGCGTCGATGGCGAGGCGTTGCGAGCGGCGGAAGGCGTCGAGGCCGAAGCGCTCGCGCAGGACGCACAGGGCGGCGTCCGGCGCGTCGGCCGCGCTGCGCTTCCGTTCGGCGCCCTCGGGGGCGTCGACGCCCTCGCGCTCACTCACGCGGGACTCCCGTCCGCTCTGGCTCTACGCTTCGAAGGACGCGCCACGGAAACAGTCTACGCGCGGTCCCGGCCGCGACCCGTCGCGGATCCCTGCTGGGAGATCGCGTTGCCGAAGCGGTCCTCGGCCTTCACCGGCGGATCGAGCTGCGGCGCGATCGCGCGGGCGCCGCGGGGAACGCTACGCTGCGTGCGTGTCCGACGGCTCCACGGGCTCGCCGACCCTGCTCCTCTTCCCGACGGAGCTCGAGCTCGCGCGCTTTCGCGAGCGCGGCGGGCTCCCGCGCGGGCTCGCGCTCACCGCGCTGTGCGGATTCGGTCCGATCGCGGCGGGGGCGCGCACCGCGCAGTTGTGCGAGCGCCTGCGCCCTGCGCGCGCGGTGCTGTGCGGGATCGCGGGCACGTTCGATGCGGAGCGCTTCCCCGTCGGCGAGGCGCGCGTCTTCGGGAGCGTCGCGCTGGACGGCGTGGGCGTCGGTCAGGGCGAGGCTCACGCCGGCCCGACGGCGCTGGGCTTCCCGCAGTGGCCCGGCTCGCGCGACACGACCGCGTGCGCGCTCGCCGACGAGCTCGAGCTCGTGCGCCGCGATCCGGGCGGTCCGCACCTGCTCACGACGTGCGCGGCTTCGGCTTCGCCCGGGGAGGCGGCGCTGCGCCGCGAACGCCATCCGCGGGCGGTGGCGGAGGACATGGAGGGCTTCGGCGTGGCGCTCGCCTGCGCGCTCGCGCGCGTACCGCTCTCGATCGTGCGGGGCTTCTCGAACGAGGTCGGCGATCGCGACGCGGCGCGCTGGCGCAGCGCGACGGCGTTGGCCGCTGCCAGGGAAGTGCTGCTCGTGCTCCTGGAGGAGGCGCCGTGACGCGGGTGCTCGAGGTCGGCATCTCGACCTGTCCGAACGACACGTTCGCCTTTGCCGGCCTGCTGGAGGGCGAGGTGCGCGCGGAGGGGATCGAGCTCGCGTTCGAGCTCGCGGACGTCGAGGAGCTCAACGGCCGAGTTCTTCGAGGGGAGCTCGACGTCGCCAAGGTGAGCTTCCACGCGGCGCTCCTCGCGGCCGACGAGCTGTGGATCCTCTCCAGCGGAGCCGCGCTCGGGCGCGGCGTCGGGCCGCTCCTGCTCGCGCGCGGCGCGCACGACGGTCGACGCCCGAACGCCCACTCGCACGTCCTGTGTCCCGGCCGCTTCACGACGGCGTCGTTGCTCTACGCGCTCTTCCATCCGAACGGCGGCACGGTCGAGCAAGTGGTGTTCTCGGAGATCATGCCGCGCCTCGCCGCCGGGCGTGCGGACTTCGGCGTCTGCATCCACGAGGGGCGCTTCACCTGGCGCGCCGCGGGCTTGTCGTTCGTCGAGGACCTGGGCGCGAGCTGGGAGCGCGAGACGGGAGTCCTCCTGCCCCTGGGCGGGATCGCCGCGCGGCGGACGATCGAGCGCGAGACGGCGCGCGCGCTGGCGGACGCCGTGCGGCGCTCGATCGCGTGGGCGCGCGCTCATGAAGGACGCGCGCTCGCCGTCATGCGCCGCCACGCGGTCGAGCTCTCCGACGAGGTGCTCTGGGCGCACGTCGAGCTCTACGTGAACGCGACCACGCTCGAGCTCGGCGACGCGGGACGGGAGGCGCTCGAGGTGCTCTCGGAGCGGGCACGCGAGCAGGGGATCCTGCCGCGCGGACCGCTCGAGGTCGCGTGATCGCGCGACCTCTCGAGGTCGCGCGCAGGGGCAGACCGAGCCCTGCGGGGACGCGGGCGGGCGCAGACGCTCTGGAACGCGGTGAGAAGCGAACCGGGGGACCCGCGGTCCCCCGGTGGAACGATCGCTCTGCGGTGCGTGGGCGAAAGGCGCGCGCCGAGCCCTCGGTCGTGGGGCCAGATCGCGTCCGCTCTCCTGCCTTGGGGCTTGGACGCGAAAGGCGCGTCTCGGTCAGGCCTTGGCACCCCCCGCGTCGCGCATCTCGAGCATCTCCTTGCGGATCTCCTGCGCCATCGTCTTGACGTCTTGCATGCTCTTGCGGACGCGGGCACACGCCGCCTTGTTGCCGGACTCCGCCTTCTCGACGTCCGGGCGGATGGCGTTGACGGCAACGAGGAGCTGTTCGTAGTTCTGGCTCATGGGATGGCTTCCAAACGCCCGTGCGGGCTCTCCTGAGTGTGGGTCCAGTGGGATCGAGAAGGGCTTGGTGCCTGGCTTCGGGGCCCCCCCCAGGCCTCTGTAGGCCACATTCGGGCGCGAACATCAAGTCGGTCCCCCGGCCGGAAGGCCCCGAAAACAGGGGTCGAAAAGCGGGCCGCGCCCTGCCCCACGCGTGGTCGAAAGCCGCAAGCCCCTTTCCTTCAGAGCTTTGGAGGAGCTCCTCCAGGCGCAAGGGCGTTGGCAAGGGTCAGAGCTCGAGCCCGCCCAGCTCCGCCACCACGCGCCACTCGGCGGGTGTGACCGGCTGGACCGACAGGCGGTTCCCGCGCTGGCAGACCGCCATCGCCGCGAGCCGTGGATCGCCCTTGAGCTCGGCCAGCGAGACGAAGCGCGGGAGCGCGGCGCGCGCGCGCACGTCCACGAGCCACCAGCGCGGAGCCTCGCGCGAACTCGCTGGATCGAAGTGATCGTCCTTTGGATCGAACTGGGAGGGGTCGGGCCGGGGCTCACTCGCGACTTCGGCCACGCCCGCGACACCCGGCGGCTCGGCGTTCGAGTGGTAGAAGAGCACCAGGTCGCCGATCGCGAGCGCGGCGCGCAGGAGGTTGCGCGCCTTGTAGTTCCGCACGCCGTCCCAAGCGGTCGTCTGCCCGGGCGCGCGCATGAGGTCGTCGAACGAGAAGACGCTGGGCTCGGACTTGAGGAGCCAGCACTGCTCGTTGCGGCGAGCCACGACTCAATGACTCGCGTGCAGGGCCGGGGCGCCGCCGTCGCCCCTCAGGGCGAGCGGCGCGGCGAGCACCTCGCTCAGGATCACCGCCCGCAACCAGTCGTTCGCGGCCGCGTCGACCGCTTCCAGAACGCCCGGATCGACGGCGGCACCGAGCGCACCGCGCGGGACGTTCCGCGCGGGAACGAGACCGGCGCCCTCGATGATCGAGAGCTCGCCCAGGGAAGCCAGCGGCGGGAGGTCGCGGCCCGAGGAGGACGCGCTCTCGAGCTCGAACAGAGGTTCGCTCTTCAGGTCTCCGGCGAAGGGCGGCGCTTCGAAGGTCTCGATCGGGATCGACCGCCGGGCGGGCGCGGGCTCGACCGAACGGGAACGCGGCAAAGCCGTGGGAACGACCGGGGGCGGCGGAGTGGGACGAGCGAGGGTCTCCCCGCGCAGGAGTCGCCCCCAGGGGTCGTCGTCTTCCTCCGAAGGCTCTGGCCGAGGTCGCGGCGACCGCGGTCGTCCGGCCTCCTCGGCCGCGCGTTTGCGCGACTCGAGGATGCCCTTGAGGGCCGGGAGCACGAACAGGAAGAACAGGATGCCCCAGCGGAGCAGGTCTTCCGACGACCAGGCGGCGAGGAACATCGGATTCAAGCTCCGGGCTTCTCCCCGCTACCGGGCTTGCTGCCCGCGATGCCCTCGCGCATGTTCGTGTCGGCCTGCAGGTTCCGCAGCCGGTAGAGGTCCATCACGCCCAAGTTGCCGCTGCGCAGCGCCTCGGCCATCGCGAGCGGGACTTCCGCCTCCGCCAGCACGACCTTCGCGCGGTTCTCCATGACGCGCGCCTTGAACTCCTGCTCGGACGCCACGGCCATGGCCCGGCGCTTCTCGGCGTTGGCCTGCGCCACGCGCTTGTCCGCCTCGGCCTGATCCGCCTGCAGTCGCGCCCCGATGTTCGTGCCGATGTCGACGTCGGCGATGTCGATCGACACGATCTCGAACGCGGTGCCGGCGTCGAGGCCGCGCGAGAGCACGACCTTGGAGATCCCGTCCGGGTTCTCGAGCACGTGCTTGTGCGTCTCGCTCGAGCCGATGGTCGAGACGATGCCCTCGCCGACGCGCGCGATGATGGTCTCCTCGCCCGCGCCACCCACGAGTCTCGATATGTTCGTCCGCACGGTCACGCGGGCCTTCGCGAGGACCTGGATGCCGTCCTTCGCGACGGCGGCGACCTCGCTCTTGCCCGAAGCGGGATTCGGGCAGTCGATGACCTTGGGCGTCACGTAGGTGCGCACGGCGTCGTGCACGTCCCGACCGGCGAGGTCGATCCCCGCGGCGGTGCGGAAGTCGAGGTCGATCCCCGCGCGGTTCGCCGCGATGAGCGCGCGGACGACGCGATCGACGTTCCCGCCGGCGAGGTAGTGGGCTTCGAGGTCGCGCTTGTCGACGTTGTCGAGCCGCGACTGCACCAGCATGACGCGCGCGTCGACGATCACCGACGGGCTCACCTTCCGCAGGCTCATCGCGAACATGTCGAACAGCCCGACGTTGGCCTTCGTCAGCATCGAACGGATGTAGAGGTGCGCGTAGCGCAGGAACACGAACAGGAAGACGAGCAGGAAGAGGAACAGGGCGATCAGCCCGATCGCCTTCAGGGTGCTCGTGTCGCTCGCTTGCAAGATCCCGAGGGCCGGTGCTCTGATCACGTTCTCTCCTGGCGCACGGTCGGTGCACCTTCTCGTTCGGTCCGCGCCACGATGACGCGATTGCCTTCGACGTCGACGACGACGATACGCTCGCCCGCATCGATCCGTTCGCCGCGGGTGACGACGTCGACGCGCCGGCCGTCCAAGCGGGCGATCCCCGCCGGTCTGAGCGTGGCCTCGACGAGGCCTTCCACGCCCACGAGTCCCAAGTCGCGTCGGTCGCTCGAGCGCTGGCCCTCGAACGAGAGCCCCGACGCGACCATGTGCTTGCCCATCGGGCTCCTCGGGAACAACCGGAAGCCGAGCATGATCACCAGCGGCACCAGCACGGCCGTGGCGAGCAGGAACGAGCCGCCGACTCCTTCGCGGAAGGCCACGAGGATGGCGGCGACGATGCTCAGCGTTGCGAGGATCGCGAGCACGCCGAAGCTCGGGAACAGGACCTCGGCCACGATCAAGGCGAGCCCGAGTCCGAGCAACAATACCGGCAGGGTCATCAGCAGCCCGTTGAAGAAGTGCTCCGGATGCCAGGGGCGCGGCATCCGCTTCGGTGTGGTGCCCGGGAACGCAGGCGAATTGGTGAATTCTCCGAGGCTCTCGGGTGCCGCACTGGAGTGGAGGACGGGTTCATGGCGCCGGATGACTTCTTCAATGGGCTGCTAGACTTCGGCGCGTTCGGGTTCCCGTTCGGGTTCGACCAGGAGCCGGCCCGACGCCTGGATCTCCACGACGCGCACGCGTTCTCCCGCCGCGAGCGTACCGCTCGGATAGCGCGCTTCGTACTGACCCGGGTTGCCATCGAGGCTCACCTTGCCGACGGGACGCAAGGCGGTCAACGCCGTTCCCCGCGCGCCGGCTCGCAGGGCGCTCTCGTCTTTTGACACGCGGTTCGCATCGCCGCGCGTCGCGCTCGCTGGCTCGAGCACCATGCGGCCGAAGAGGCTCGTGCGCGGCAGGAAGCGCGAAACGAGCCACATCAGGACGGCGGCCGCGAACGCCCACACGACCGTTTCGAACGCACCGTCGAGGGCGAGCTCGCGATCGAGGGGATGCTCGAGCCAGAGCGCGGGTCCGATGTTCGACCACACGAGCCCCCCGAGCACGAGCAGGCCGCCCAGGACTCCCGGCCACACCGCGCCGGGCAGCACGAAGACCTCGACCGCGACGAGCGCGACGCCCAGCCCGACGGCCACGAACTGCGGCACGTCCGCGAGCCCGACCAGATAGCGCCCGACGAGCAGCACGACGAAGCACGCGACCGACAGAAAACCGGGGAGCCCGAAACCGGGCGCCTTCAGCTCGACGAAGGCCAGCACGAGTCCGCCGATGAACAAGAGCGGCGCCAAGAGGTCGAGCCACGCGGCGAGGTCCTCCGAGCGGGCCCGCGCGACGATCGTGGGCTCGACTCCCGCGCAGCCGATGCGCTGCAGCAGTTCCTCGCGCGACTCCGCCAGGCCGTCGACGAACTCGAGCTCGAGCGCCTCGCGCCCGGTCAGGTTCAGGATCTCGCCGCGCTGGCAGACCGTCCGCACTAGCTGCACCGTCTCGCCGCGCTCGTACAGGTCGTCGCGCTCCGTGCGCGTGAGGAGCATGAGCTCGCCGTCCACGCGCACCTGCGTCACCTCGACGTCGGCGTCGACCATGGCCTCCGCGATGGCGCCCGAGCGCCCTTGCTCCTCGGCCCACGCGCGGAACTGCGAGCGGAAGCTCGACGTGAACTTCTCGCGCACCTCCGCATCCTCCGACACGGGCAGCGGGCCGGTCGGTCCGATGGTGATGGCCGCGGCGGAGCCGATCGTCGCGCGCGAACGCATGTAGAGCCGGTCGCAGGCGAGCGCGACGAGCGCGCCGGCCGAGAGCGCGCGGTCGTTGACCCACGCGACGGTGACGAGGCCCTTCTCCGACGCGCTGCCGATCGCGCGCGCGATCCGCCACATGAGCTCGACCTCGCCGCCGGGCGTGTCGAGCTCGAACACCAACCGGTCGCCGCGCGCGAGCGCCTCCTCCGTCGCGCGCCGCACGAGGCTCAGGGTCCCGACGTCGAGCGGACCCTCGATCGCGACGAGCGTCACGCCCGCGCGCTCGATCCCCTGCGCTCGGGCGGGCTCGGGCGCGGGAGCTTGCCCCGAAGCGCAGAGCGCGAGAAGGAGCGCGAGGAAGGCGCGAGCGCTTCCGCCGGGGGTCCTTGTCTCGAAGGGATTCACCGGAAGAGAGGATAGGGCGCGACCGCTCCGGAGCCCCCGCACTTTCCGAGAGACTAGACCAGGTCCGTCTCTGCGAGCTGGTACCACCAGGAGTCCCGCAGCCAGAGCGTGCCGAGCTTCGGATGGAACGCTCGCGCGCGCAACACGAGCTCCGTCGGATGGACGCGGAAGCCGTGCTCCTGGAGCTCCGCGAACCAGTAGGACCACTCCGGAGCGGTGAGCACCAGGGCGCTGGCGCCGTCCTCGAGCGCGCGCGCCTCGAGCGCCGCGACGAGCACCTCGGCCACGTCCGGCTCGTCCTCGGGCACGAGCCAATCGACGGCGAAGGCCGCGTCGCCGAGCGCGCACGCGGCGCGCCGGTACACGGCGGCGCCGCGCAGGAGGCCGGCATCGTCGCGCGCGCCGAAGGCCGCGTAGCCGCGCTCCGGACGGTCGAGGAAGCGCGCGTTCAGGAACGCGTCGTCGCGCACGGCGCTCGCGCCCCACGCGCCGCAGCAGCGGTCGTAGAGCCAGCGCGCCTGGTGGTCGAAGCCTGCGAGGAGCTCCACGCCGGCGGGGAGCGCGCCGCTCCCGTCCTCGAGGTCGCGCACCAAGAGGAGCTGGTTGCGCACGACCTCGTACGCGAGCTCGCGATCGCCCGCGCGCGCCGCCTCCTCTCCCGGCAGACCGAAGTGCACGAGATCGCGCTCGAGCCCGCCGTAGTGCTCGAAGTACGCCTGCGCGACCCGCACCGGAAGGTGCGCCCCGCCGAGGGCCGCCGCGTGCTCGGAGAGGCACGCGCCGTCGAGTCCGCGCACGAAGGTGCGCTCTTCACCGCCGACGAGCGTGCGCAGCGCGCGGCCCGCGAAGCAGGCCACGACCTCGCCCCCGTGCAGCGCGACGAAGGCGCGCCGCTCGGCCGCGCTCCCGTTCGCCTGCGCGACGTAGAAGCCCTCACCCATCGGCGCTGCGCGCGACTGCGCTCCGGCGCGCAAGCGGTCGACGAATCGG
Organism: uncultured Planctomycetaceae bacterium; assembly: GCA_964413535.1. Taxonomy (GTDB): domain Bacteria; phylum Planctomycetota; class UBA1135; order UBA1135; genus CAYPTB01. The sequence goes on from CAYPTB010000054.1 coordinate 18,792, forward strand.
CGGAGCGACGGCCCGTCGCCGTCCCCCACTTCGCGGATCTCGTAGTCGCCGTTCAACACAGGTCGGAGTCGCCCAGCGTGTAGTACCAGTGGCGGTGCAACCACGGCATGCGGTAGGGCGCGACGTAGTTGCGCGCCACGGGGAAGTAGCGCGTGGGACGCACGCGGAAGCCGGCGCGCTGGAAGGCCTGCCACTCCGGGACGGTGTCGGGGAAGACCGCGGTGAGCCGCAGGACGGCGTCCGCCCGCGCGCGCTCGACGAGCCAGGCGCGCAGACCGGCCGCCGCCGCGCCCTCGCCCTCCGGCACGAGCCAGTCGCACACCAGTCCGTCTCGCTCGCCGTCGTAGGTCCCCGCGCGGTACACGGCGTAGCCGGCGAGCCGCCCGCGCACGCGCGCGAGCGCGAGCGCGTAGCGCTTCTCGGGATGGTCGGAGAAGCGCCAGTCGAGCTGGGCCGCGTCGCGCACCGCGACCGCGCCGTGCACGGCGCCGGCCGCGTCCGTGAGCTCGCGCACGCCGTCGGGGAAGCGCCGCACTTCCTCGATCGCGACGCCCGGCGCCGCTTCGAGCCGGGCGCGCTCGAGGTCGAGGACGAGCTTGTTCTGGACGCGCACGACCTCGTAGCCGAGGAAGGCCTTCCCCATGCGCCACGCGGCGGGGACCGGCAAGCCCCACATGACGACGTCGCCGTCGGGCGGCGGTCCGCCGTAGTTCGCGGCGTAGGGGTAGCCGGTGATGACGAAGAACCCCGGCCGCTTGAGCCCGCGCCGGAAGGCCGGATCGGTCATCGAGTCGATCGCCTGGCTGAAGTGCGCCGGCCGGCCTTCGAGGAGCATGCGCTGGCGGACTCCCGCGTACTGGCTGATGACGCGTCCGTCGACGTCGCTCACGGCGAGCCAGATGCGCCAGCCGGACGGATTCGCCAGGTACATCCAGCGCCAGGCCTCGAGCGACCGCGGCGTGAAGCTCGGGTCGATCTCGGCGAACACGCGGTTGAACGTGGCGAGGATCGCGTGCTCGTCCCCCGGCTCGAACTCGCGCACGGTGTACGGGGGCAGTTCCAGGTCGGCCATGGTCGTCCTGCGCGCCGCGCGCCGCGCAGGTCGCGGCCGACGCGCTGGCGGGAGTGCATGGGAATCGAACCCACCGGTCCCGCTGTTCACGAAACCCAACCGGCTTTGAAGGCCGGGCGGTACACCAGCACCGATCCACTCCCGAAGGGCGCGGGACTGTACTCGCCCGCGCGGGAAGCCGTCCACAGGCAGCGCTGCGTCCCGCCGCCCGCGGCCGACTTGCCCTTCAACGCGCGCGCGTCAACGCGCGCGCACGCGGCCGGGGACGCCGGATTCGAGTCCGGGCGGCAGTCCGCCCGCCCAACGCCGCAGTGTCCTCGCCCCGCCCCGCCGCGGATCGTCGCCCTCGATGCCGCAAGTGAAGGGCAGCCCCTCCGCGAGCACGTCGAAGTCGCGCGGCAACGCGACGACGACGCCCTTGCCGCCGCGGAACTCGCGCGGGCCCACGCGCACCCACGCGCGCGCGTGCGCGAGCCCGCCGGGATCCTCGACGGAGACCTGGAGCCGGTTGCCGCGCCGGCGCACCGTCATCGAGGCGAACGGATCCCCGCGCGCCTCGCGCAACAGCAAGAGCCGCCGCGCGTCCTCGGAAGCGACGAGCGTGCGGACGCGATGGAGCGGCGCGTCCAGCACCAGGCTCTCCGCCGGCCGGCCGGGACCGCGCTTCCACGCGTAGCGCACGGCGAAGAGCGGATCGCCTCCGGGCGAGTACGAGCCGCCCTCGATGCGGAACGGGATCACGACCTCGGCGCCGGGCGCGAGGTCGAAGCTCGCGTCGAGCGGATCGACCTCGAACGCGCCGCCGCGCACCCAAACCGCCGCCCGCGCGCTCACCTCGAAGGCGAAGGGATTGCGCACGAGCGCCTCGACCGACCAGCGTCCGGTCCACTCGCCCGAATCCGCGGCGAATCCGCCGGGTACGACCTCGAGCCGCGGGACCTGCACCGGATAGGGGCCCTGGTCGTGCGGCGCGAGGCGCACCAGCGCGCGGACCGCCAACGCGCGCAACGGCTCGTTCGTGTTGAAGCCGTTGAGCGGAGCGCGACACGCGTCGAGCAGGTCCTCCGGCTCGTCGACCGACCACGACCAGCGCTCGCACGGCCACTCGAGACGGCCGGCGTCCGTGTGCCACCCGCCCGGACCGACGCCGTGCGCCGCGATGCGCTCGTCGCGCACGAAGGATCGATCCTCCTCGTCCGCGACGTCGGCGAGCAGCATCGCCGGCAAGCCCGCGTCGCGCGCCTCGAGGCACACCGAGCGGTGGAAGGAAGCGATGCGCACCGAGAGACGCCCGCCGCGCTCGCGCACGGAGCTCGTGACCTCGGGCACGAGCGCGGGATCCTTGAGCTCGATCATGTGCTGCGGCCAGGTCCCGGCCTGGTTCCCCTCGAGGTCGAGCACCTCGCCCAAGAGCGGCAGCGGCTCGCCCTCGAACCGGCGGTGGAACCAACCCCCGGCGTCGATCCCGAACAGCTCGGGCAGCGTGCGGATCGCGATCGGGCCGTGCGCGTCGGTCGTGCGGTCGAGCGTGTCGTCGTGCAGGAGCACCGCCTCGCCCGTCGCGCAGCGCTGCAGGTCGTACTCGACGCCGTCGAGGCCGAGCTCGATCGCGCGCATCAGGCTCGACTGCGTGTTCTCCGGCCGCTCGCGCGGCGCGCCGCGGTGACCGAGGATCCACGGCGGACCGGGCACCCGCTCGCCGCGCTCGCCGATCCCCTCCTGCGGCTCGAACATGGATGCCTCGAGCTACGCGTTCCGAAGCGCCGACGCCACGCAGTCCGCTTCGCCCGCGAGCAGCGTGCGCGGATCGAGCAGCACCGCGCCGTCCTGGATGCGCGCGAACACGGGCGGGTCGTGGCGCAAGAGCTTCCGCACGAGCTCCTGGGCCGAGAGCGAGCGATGCAGCACGCGCACGATCGCCGTGGGCAGGAACACGCCGGGTGCGCTCCCGCTGCCCGGCTGCGAGAGTCCCTCGACGACCTGCACGTCGAGACCCTCGATGCCCCGGAGCAGCGCCGCGAGCGCGCGCGCCGACTCGGCGATCGTCGCCGCGTCGGCGAGCAGCATGGCGCGCGCGGGAATCTCGTCCCCGCGGCCGGCGAGCAGGAGCTCGAGCGTCCTCTCCAGACCCGCGAGCGCGACCTTGTCCAGGCGCAGCGCCCGGTACAACGCGTTCTTGCGCAAGCGCGCGATCGCCTCCGCCCGCCCGACGAGCAGCCCCGCCTGCGGCCCGCCGAGCAGCTTGTCGCCCGAGAACGTCACCACGTCGATGCCGCGCTCGAGCGCCTCGCGCACGAGCGGCTCGCCCTGCAGCACGGTGAGCGGCGCGGCGCCCTCGGCCTCGAGCAGTCCCGAGCCGAGGTCGTGCACCGTGGGCACCCCGCGCCCTTTTCCGAGCCGCGCCAGCTCCTCCTCCGGCGCCGACTCCGTGAAGCCCTCGATCCGGAAGTTCGAGCGGTGGACCTTCAGCAAGAGCCCCGTGCGCGGCGTGATCGCGCGCTCGTAGTCCGCGATGCGCGTGCGGTTCGTCGTCCCCACCTCGACCATGCGCGTCCCGGCGCGCGCGCACACGTCGGGCATGCGGAACGAGCCGCCGATCTCCACCAGCTCGCCGCGGCTCACGATCGTCTCGCGCCCCTCGCCCGCGAAGGTCGACAGCGCGAGCAGCACGGCCGCGGCGTTGTTGTTGACGGCGATGGCCGCTTCCGCACCCGTGAGCCGAGCGAGCAACTCCGACAGACGCCCGTCGCGCTCGTTGCGCTCGCCGGTCGTGCGATCGACCTCGAGCACGCAGTAGCTCCTGGCTGCGACCTCCATGGCGCGCGCCGCCTCGGGATGCACGGGCGCGCGCCCGAGACCCGTGTGCAGCACCACGCCCGTCGCGTTGACGGCGCGCACGAGCCCCGCTCCCTCCTCGCGCTCGACGCGCGCCGCGAGCTCGCGCACGAGAGCGCCCTCGGCGAGCCTCCGCTCCACCTCCTCCGCGCCGAGCGCCCCCGCGCCGATCTCCGCGCGCCAGGCCGCCAGCCGCTCGCGCACGAAGCCGGCGAGCACGGCGCGCCCGACGCGGTCCTCCAGCTCGCGCGCGAAAGCCTCGTGCAACACCTCCTCGACCGAGGGCAGGTGCCGGAAGGCGTCCTGTTGCGTGGGGCCGGCGCGCTCCATCGCGACAGTTTCCCTTCGCGGAGCCGTCCGGCCACGGGAAATCCGCGCGCAGCGAAGTTTCCGCGGCGCGGCGCGACCGCGCGCCGCGGCGTTGCCCCCATGCGCTTTGCGACGCGAGCACTCGGGAACCGTCCGCCGCGCGGCGGAACGCGCGCTCCCGCCGCCTTCCTTCGCCCCATCGGGCTCCCTAAGCTCGGCCTCGACCGTGCCCCGCCCCTGGATCCTCCGCCGCCCGGACGCCGAGCTCGTCCGCCACCTCGCCGGACGCTGCGACCTGTCGCCCGTCGTCGCGGGCCTGCTCGTGTCGCGTGGGCACACGGACCCGGACGCGACCAAGACGCATCTCCTCGCGAGCCCCATGGGGCTGCACGACCCCTTCCTCCTCCCGGGCATGCACGCCGCCACCGAGCGGCTCGTGCGCGCGATCCGAGACGGCGAGAACGTGCTCGTCCACGGCGACTACGACGTCGACGGCGTGACCGGCACGGCGCTGCTCGTGCGCCTCTTGCGCGAGGTCGGCGCTCGCGTCGACTGGCACATCCCCAATCGCCTGGTCGACGGCTACTCCTTCGGCGCGCACTCCGTCGCGCGCGCTCGCGAGACCGGGGCCAAGGTCGTCATCAGCGTCGACAACGGCACGTCGGCCTTCCAGACGATCGGCGAGCTCAACGAGATCGGCGTCGACACGATCGTGACCGACCACCACGAGCCGCCGGACGGCCCGCTGCCGGAGGCGGTCGCGATCGTGAACCCGAAGCTCGCGGAGTCGCGCTACCCGTGTCGCGAGCTGTGCGGCGGCGCCGTCGCCTTCAAGCTCGCGTGGGGTCTCGCGCAACGCATCTCGGGCGAGCGCGTGAGCCCGGCGCTGCGCAAGTTCCTCGAGGACGCCTGCGCCTACGTCGCCATCGCCACCGTGTGCGACGTCGTGCCGCTCGTCGGCGAGAACCGCATCTTCGCGCGCTTCGGCCTGCGCGCGCTCTCGCAGACGCGCAACGTGGGCCTCGCGGCCCTGCTCGACACCTGCGGCCTGGCGGGGCGCGCTCTGTGCGCCGAGGACGTCGGCTTCCAGGTCGGCCCGCGCATCAACGCCTCCGGGCGCCTGGGCAGCGCGCGCAGCGCCGTCGAGCTCCTGCTCGCGAGCACGCCCGAAGAAGCGCGCGTGCACGCGGCCGAGCTCGAGCGCCTCAACACCGAGCGCAAGGCGATCGAGCGCGAGCTCGTCGCCCGGGCGCGCGAGACCGTCCGCGCGGGCTTCGCCGACCCGGTCGAGCATCCGCTGATCGTCGTCGCCGGCCAGGGTTGGCACCAGGGCGTCGTCGGCATCGTCGCGGCGCGCCTCGTCGACGAGTTCCACCGTCCGGCGCTCGTGATCGGCCTCGACGGCGACGAGGGCCGCGGCAGCGCGCGCTCGGTGGAAGGCTTCAACGTGCTCGAAGCGCTGAAGGGCGGCGCGGAGCACATGCTGCGCTTCGGCGGCCACGCGCAGGCCGCGGGCTGCGAGGTGCGCGCCGATCGCGTGGACCGCTTGCGCGCGGACGTGTGCGCGAAGGCGCGCGCGATGCTCGCCCGCGAGAGCTACGCGCCCGCGCGCCTGCTCGTCGACTGCGAGCTCCCGCTGATGGAGATGACGCCCGCGCTGCTGGCGGAGATCGACCGCCTCGAGCCCTTCGGCGAGCAGAACGCGAAACCCGTCCTCGTCTCCGCCGACGTCCGCCTCGCCCGCCCCGCGGTCGAGCTGGGTCAGGACGGCCGTCACCTGCGCCTGGACGTGCGCCAGGGAGCGACCGTGCACAAGGCGCTCGCCTTCGGCATGGGCCACCGCAAGTCCGAGCTCGCGATGGGCGCGCCCCTGCACCTCGCCTACACCCCGCGCTGGAACGTGTGGCGCGGCGAACGCACCCTCGAGCTCGTCCTCGCCGACTTCGCCGTCGGCGACCGGCCGGTGGCGTAGGACCGCCAGGGGCTCGCTGGCCTCACCGCAAGCGCCTGCGCTCCTCCGAGAATCTCTCGAGAGACTTGGTCCCTCGCGCATCTTCACTCGCCCGAGAGAAACTTGGAGCGCGGACAAGTCTACGTCCTTCGCAGATAGGTTCCGACGGGATCATGCGCTCCCTAGTCGTACTCGCGTTTGCGCTCGCTCTCCTCTTGGTCGCGTTCCTCGTCACGAACGCGATCGAGCCGACGGAGAGCGCACCGACCGCAGCCGCGCAACCGTCCGACGTGCCTGATCGCATCGGCGCGGACGCGACCGTCGAGCCGAGCCACTACAACGGGCGATCCGCGCTGACCGTCGAGTCGCCAGGCGAGGCCATCGAGCCGCCTGCCGGAGGTGAAGCGCGCTCGATCGGGCTTGCGGGACGACTCACCGACAGCATCACCGGCGCGCCGATCCCCTACTGCCCGCTCGTGTCGAGAACGCGGAGGAAGAGACCTTCGAGACCGACACGCGCTGGGACGGAGCCTTCGAGCTCGCGCATCGCTTCGCGCCGGGCGCGATCGAGGTCGACGTCCGCACGAATGACGCAGAAGCGGAGCTCGAGGTCAAATTCGACTCCGATGTCATTTGGCTCCTGCCTCGGGACTCCGGCGGCCAGCGGTTCGTGGAGCTCACCGCGCACAGGCCCAACGTGGTCTTGGAGGTCTGGGCGATTCATCCCGAAGTCGGGTCGCGCGAGAGCGTGGTCGTGAGGACGATCGTCGGCACGCACAAACGAGGCTGGGGCATCGGAACGCGCACGGACGCGATGGGGCTCGCTCGTGTCCCCTATTTCGGCGAGCTGGCCACGGTCAGCACCTCCTTCAGCGCGCGTGGTGACGATGGTTGGGTGTTCGGGCCTCTGGATCTCGGCCCCCCTCTCACGAAAGGCCCCCACGAGCTCGTCGCGACGCGCGGAGCGGATCTGGAGGTGCTCGTCGTGTCGAAGACCGGCTCACCGCTCATCCGTGCGAGAGTCGAGCTGAAGTCGGAAATCGACGGCGTCAGTATTCGCGAACACCTGGAGACCGGCGACGATGGCAAGGTCGTGTTCGAGGGGTTGTTCGAGGGCTCGTACGAGGTTTTCGCGGTATGGAACGGGCGGCACACGAAGGTGACGCTTACCGTCGACGGGGAGCGGAACACGTCGACGATCGTGATCGACGTCGTAGGTGAGATCGTGTTGCTCGCTTCCGGGCAAGTCGTCGACGGGAACGGCGCGCCGCTGGAGGGCGTGAACATCAATGGAACGTACCGGCTCGTTCGGACCGATGCGTCCGGCCGGTTCGAGGTTCGGGGAGATGCGGGCCAGCTCGTGCTGCTGCTCGCTCCCTATCGCCCGAATGCGAGGTTCGAACCGAGCTCTCTCGAAGTCGCTGCAGGGACATCGGATCTCGTGTTTCGACGCGTTGCCCTCGAAGCGCAAGCCGGCTGGTGGGTCGAAGTCGTCGAGGCGCAGTCTGGAGCGGTACTGGGCGATGCAGAGCTCTACGCCTGGACCGAACCGGACGATGCGGAGCGTTGGACGGACTACCACCGCCAGTGGTACTGGAGCGGAGAAGACGCCGAGGAACTCTTCACCGGTCCACAGGATCCCTACCACTGGCTCGTCGCCCATCCTGGTTACCGCTCGCTCTTCGGCACCGGGGCGGAGTTCCGGGCGCGCGAAGCGAGCGATCCGGTGCGCGGCGGCAAACGCATTCGTTTCGAGCTCGAGCTCGGGATCTTGCGCGAGGTCTTCGTGTTCGACCAGGAGGGCGAGCCCGTTCCAGGCGCTGTGTTCTCCGATTCGGTGGGAGTCCTCGGCACGACCGACATCGAAGGCTTCGTCCTCGTCGATGCGCCGCGCTGGCCCGATCGGGTCGACGTCGAATGCAGGGGCTTCCAACCGGAGCGCTGGTTCCCCGGAGACGATTTGGGCGATTGGGAACCGGCGTGGGTCGAGCTCGAACGGGTTCGAGAGCGCTGACGTCCGCTCTCAGCCGAGCAGTGCGCGCTCGTCGTCGCGCAGGAGGCCTTCGATCTCGCTGCGCAGATAGAGGTAGGTTTCTTTCGCGCGCGGGTGATCGGGTGAGGCGACGAGGAAGGCGCGGTTCAGGTCGGTGACGGCGACGCCGGGGAGGCGGTGCAGTGCTCCGCCGATCGGGGGCGTGTCGGCGGCGCAGGTCGGCGCGTCGCGCAATTGCACGAGGATGCCGGAGGGACGCAGGCTCGGGAGCACGGCGCCGCTGCGCGCGAGACGATCGAGGAGGCGCCCGACGGCTTCGAGACCGAGCTGCCGCTCCGCGCCGAGGGTCTTGCGCGACTCCGCGGAGGCCGTGATCGGGCCCCAGTCGTCGCCGGGGAGCTCGGTGTGGACCCAGCGGTCGAAGGGGATCATGCCGGCGAGCTCGCGCGTGACGAGCGCGCTCTCTCCGGCGTAGAGGCCGACGCCGCGCGCGGCGACGGCCAGGAGCTCGGGCGTCGACACGCCGGCCGCGCGCAGGTGGCAGGCGAGGTTCCACTCGCGCTCGGCGAGGCTCGCGCTGCGCGGGTGCGTGAAGCGCGCGCGGAGGCCGCGGAAGAGCGTCGTGTGGTACACGCAGAGGAGCGCGTGGCCGGTTCCGGCGCCGCGCGGTCGTTCGTGCACGCGCCCCGACTCGTCGGGCGTGCCGGGCAGCGGGAAGCGCACGATGCGGTCGGGGCCGACGTGGCCCACGCCGCGCAGGTCGAGGAGCTCGGTCGCACGGGCCCACGTCGCGAGCCCTGCGGGGCGCAGGAGGTCGTCGATCGAGCGCGCGCCCAGGGCCGCGAGGTCGCTCACGCCGGCGGCGAAACGGATGCGATCGGACATCATGCGGCGCAGGAGTCTACGGACCCGGCGCGCTCATTCCCCTATCCTCCTCGGCGTGAAACGGCTCTTCTTGCTCGACGGGACGGCGCTCGCCTATCGCTCGCACTTCGCGCTGGCCCAGTCGCGGCTGTCGACGGCCGACGGACGGCCGACGGGCGCGACGTACGGGTTCACGACCACGCTGCGGCGCATCCTCGAGACGGAGGCGCCCGATCTCGTCGCCGTGGCGCTCGATGCGAAGGGGCCGACGTTCCGGCACGCGAAGTTCGCGGCGTACAAGGCCACGCGCGAGAAGGCGCCGGAGGAGCTCACGGATCAGATCGAGTTCATCCGCGAGGTCGTGCGGGCGCACGGCGTCGCGCTGTTCGAGGTCGCGGGCTACGAGGCGGACGACGTGATCGGCACGCTCGCGCGTCAGGGCGAAGCGGCGGGCTGCGAGGTGCTGATCGTCACGGGCGACAAGGACTTCATGCAGCTCGTGAGCGAGCGCGTGCGGCTCTACAACGTCTTCAAGGGCGGCGAGGAGGTCGCGGTGCAGGGCCTCGAGGCCGTGCAGGAGAAGTTCGGGACGGATCCGGAGCACGTGATCGACGTGCTCGCGATCATGGGCGACGCGTCGGACAACGTGCCGGGCGTGAAGGGCATCGGAGAGAAGGGCGCGATCAAGCTGATCGAGGAGTACGGCTCGGTCGCGGGCGTGCTCGCGCACGTCGCGGAGCTCCCGCCGAAGGTGCGCGAGAAGGTCGAGGCGTCGCGGGAGCTGCTCGATCTCTCGCGCGAACTCGTGAAGATCGACACGGACGTGCCGCTGCCCGGGGGTTTGGCCTCGATCGGCCCGCCGGCGCCGGACGCGCGCGCGCTCTCGGCGCTCTTCAAGCGGCTCGACTTCCAGAGCCTGGTCGCGAAGGTCGCGCCGGCGCCGGAGGTGGCGCTCGAGCGCGACTACGCGACGATCCGCGACAGGGCGGGGCTGGAGGCGATGCTCGTCGAGCTGCGCGCGGCGGAGAGGTTCGCGGTGGACACGGAGACGACGTCGCTCTTCCCGCTCCAGGCGAAGCTCGTGGGGATCTCGTTCTGCGCGCGGCCGGGACGCGCGTTCTACGTGCCGTTCAACCTCGATCCGCCCGTGCTGCCCGGCGGGAAGGGCGAGCTGCTCGCGGCGCTGGCACCGCTGCTCACGGATCCGGCGCTCGAGCGCGTCGGTCAGAACTACAAGTACGACCAGCTCGTGCTCGGAGCCCACGGCGTGCGCATGCCGGCGCCGGCGTTCGACACGATGGTGGCGAGCTTCTGCGTGGCGGGCGCGTCGCGGCGGCACAGCCTCGACTCGCTGGCCCTGCACTACTTCGACCTGCACAAGATCACGATCGCGTCGCTGATCGGCACGGGCAGGAAGGAGATCGGGATGGACGAGGCTCCGATCGCGCGCGTGTCGGAGTACGCGTGCGAGGACGCAGACGTCGCGCGCCGCCTGGCGGACGTGCTGGAGCGCGAGCTGGAGGAGGCGGGGTCGCTCGCGCTCTTCTACGACTTGGAGCTGCCGCTCGTCTCGGTGCTGGCGGGGATGGAGGAGCGCGGCATCCGGCTCGACACGGATCTCCTGGCGGAGCTCGGGCGCGAGTTCGCGAGCGAGCTCGAAGGACTCGTCCACGGCATCCAGGAGCTCGCCGGGCGCAACTTCAACGTGAACAGCACGAAGGTTTTGGGCGAGGTGCTGTTCGAGGAGCTCCAGATCCAGCAGGGCTCGGGCGTGAAGCGCCCGCGGCGCACGAAGACCGGGTGGTCGACCGACGCGGCCACGCTGACGGAGAGCTACGGCGACGTGCCGATCGTGCAGCGGCTGCTCGAGTACCGCGAGCTCGCGAAGCTCGTGAGCACCTACGTCGACGCGCTGCCGCGCTACGTGAACCCGCGCACGGGACGCGTGCACTGCTCCTTCAGCCAGACGAGCGCCGCCACCGGGCGCCTCGCTTCGAGCGAGCCGAACCTCCAGAACATCCCCGTGCGCGGCCAGCGCGGACGCAGGCTGCGCGAGGCCTTCGTTCCGCGCGCGCCCGACGCGCACGGCGAGTGGGTCTTCCTGGCGGCCGACTACAGCCAGATCGAGCTGCGCGTGATGGCCCACTTCTCGCGCGACGAGAAGCTCATCGCGGCCTTCGAGGCGGGTGACGACATCCACGCCGCCACGGCTTCGATCATCTTCGGCGTCCCGGCGGAAGCGGTCGACCGGAACATGCGCAGCCAGGCCAAGGTGATCAACTTCGGTCTCTTGTACGGCATGGGACCGCAGCGCGTCGCGCGCGAGACGAACATGACGCTCGGCGAGGCGCGCGAGTTCATCGAGCGCTACTTCGCGTCCTTCCCGCGCGTGCGCGAGTGGATCGAAGGGCTGAAAGCGCGAGCGCGCGCAACGGGTTGGGTCGAGACCCTGCTCGGACACAAACGCCGCGTGCCGGACATCCAGTCGCAGAGCCCGCGCGTGCGCGCGATGGCGGAGAACGCCGCCGTCAACGCGCCGATCCAGGGCACCGCGGCGGACATCATCAAGCGCGCGATGATCGATCTCGATCGCGAGCTCGCACAGTCGGGGCTGCACGCGGGCCTCTTGCTCCAGGTCCACGACGAGCTCCTGCTCGAGGTGCCCGAGCGCGAGTTCGACGACACCGCCGCGATCGTGCGGGCGTGCATGGAGGGCGCCGTCCCCCTCGCCGTGCCGCTCAGGGTCGACTGCGGGCGCGGCCGGAACTGGCTCGAAGCGCACTGAGGACGGGAGGTGCCTCGGGAGCTCCAGTCCACACGCGCATCGGGCCGATCCAGCGCGTTGCAGCGGCAAGGCCTTGTCGTACAATTGCTTGCGGCGCCCCTGGGGGCGTCGCGGACAGGCTGCTGAACCTGCCACAAGTCCTTGTGCGCGAGGAAGTTGTGGTAGGTTTGCGCCCCGAACTGCGCCGACCCGGCCGCCGAGCTCTCCCGCCCACCGATGACCGAGACCGCCCTAGAGAAGACCGTCCAAGAGGCCTTCCGCGTCGATCCCGTGCTGTGCATCGCGTGCGACGCGTGCTGCCAGGACTTCCCCGAGATCTTCTACATGGGGGGCGACCAGAAGGCGCACGCGCTCGATACGCACCCGGTCGACCTCTACAACGCGCGCACGGTCGTCGAGGTCTGCCCGACGGACGCGATCCTGTTCTCGGGCGAGCTGCCGCCCGCCGAGGACCTCACCAAGCTCGAGGAAGTGCCGGGCTGGGAGCTCGAGTGGTCGCGCTGGCGCGGAGTCGAGGAAGACCGCCTCGAGCGCGATCGCCGCTACGGCCGCGACTACACGGTCCTGGAGGAGAAGGGCTTCATCCACGTCACGTTCCGCTTCCCGACGCGCGTCCCCGCCGTGCGCGACCGGTTCCGGTACGGGCTTCCGGAGAAGATGCCCATCTACCGCAATCACGTGCAGCTCGACGGCCACGCGTTGCTCGTCGCGGGTTGGCTGACGGATCCCAAGGTGCGCGCGCTCACGCACACGACGAGCTCCTTCCCGGGTCAGTTCATGACGACGCTCGATTTCGACGAGCGTCTCCAGTTCCACGGGATGCGCAGCCGCTTCGACGCGCACGGCCAGCTCGAAGTCGTGCTCTTCACGGATCCCGTAGTCGCCGAGACCTGGCAGTGGAAGGCGCACTTCATCACCGAGAAGTGCACGGCTTGCTCGATCTGCGAGCGCGTCTGCCCCACGAACGCGATCACGAGCGGCGAGATCTACTTCATCGATCCGGACCTGTGCATCAACTGCTCGGTGTGCGGGGTCTACTGCCCGTTCGACGCGATCGACGACAACAAGGACGTGCTCGTCGAGCGCATCAAGGTGAAGCAGATCCCGAAGGCCCTGGTGCACGAGGAGCTGTGCACCGGCTGCGAGTTCTGCGTCGACGTGTGCCCCTTCGAGGCGATCGTCATGCAGCCCTACGAGGACGGACAGACCGGCGCTGCCGCCGCTCCCCTCCTCTACTCGGTGCCGCAGACGAGCCAGGTCGCGGTGGTGATCGAGAAGAACTGCGTGTCCTGCAAACTGTGCGAGCAGGTGTGCATCAAGGACGCCATCGAGGTCCCGCGCGCGCACCAGTTCGAGGACATCGGCATGTCCTTCATGCACTACCTCTCCGACGACCACTGAGCGTCGTCGAGCCAGGGCCGCGGGGCCGAGGACAGATGAAAGGCGCTCGTCGCCTTTCCCAAGGAGCCCGGGTCGCGGCGAGCCGCCCTCCGCGGTCGCGGTCGCGTGAGCCGTCCTTCCCGTGACCTCCCGGCAGGAACCGATCCATGCATGCCCAGGCCCCCGCCGATCCGCTCTCGAACGCACGGACCGAGGCCCAGCTTCCCGAGCTCTCCCGCACGGACTCGGGGCTGCGCATCCTCCACAGCGCCGTGCTGGCCGTCGCGCTGCACTTCGTCCTCGGCATCCTGACGATCCTCGTGCTGCTCGAGCTCGTCCTCGGTCTCGTCCACCGCCGCGCGCCGCACCCGCGACTCCAGGCCTTCGGCGCCGGCTTGACGAGCTACGTCGCGAGCATCCTGCGCTACCTGACCTTCAACGCGCAGACGCCGCCCTTCCCGTTCAGCGATCTCTCGGACGCCTAGGAGGGAGCGCGCCGCTCCCCGCTGCAGGGAATCGAGGGTCTTCCGGCCGACGCAACCCGCTACGCCGATGGGTCAGGTCCCCTCGATTGCGAAAAAGGCAAGCGGTAGGGCGTGCTGGGTCGTCGCGCGCCTAGGATGCCGCGATGACCCAAGCTCGAGACGACTTCGGCGCGACACAGCGGGCGGCCTGGGACTCCGTAGCGGACGGCTGGCGCGAGTGGTGGCCCGTCTTCGAGGAAGCCTGGGGCGAGACCTCTCGGCGCCTGGTGGAGGCGGCCGAGGTCGCTCCCGGCGCGCGCGTGCTCGACGTCGCGACGGGACTGGGCGAACCGGCGATCACCGCAGCTCGACGCGTGGGACCGTCGGGCTTCGTCCTCGGAACGGACCTTTCGCCGGAGATGTTGGAGCACGCGCGCGAGCGAGTCCGGGAGGCAGGACTGCGCAACCTCGAGTTCACACAATGCGACGCGGAGGAGCTCGACTTCGAGGGGGACGCCTTCGACGCCGCGCTCTCGCGCTTTGGCCTGATGCTGCTCCAGAATCCCGAGCGCGCGCTGGCGGCGATCCACCACTCGCTCGGACCGAACGCGCGCTTCGCGGCGTCCGTCTGGGGTACGTCCGAGGAGGTCCCCTTCCTCTCCCTGCCGGGTCGGGTCGCGCGCTCGCTGTTCGGCCTCTCCGACCCCGATCCGGAGCTGCCCGGTCCCTTCCGTCTAGGTCGCGAAGGGGAGCTCGCTCGGCTCTTCGCGAGCACGGGCTTCACGGACGTGCGGTGCGAGCGGGTCGCGATGCAAGTCGAATTCGAATCGCCCGCGATGTACGTCTCGGCCATGGGCGACCTGTCGAACTCCCTGCGCCAGATCCTCGAGGAGCGCACGGAAGGCGAGCGCGAGGACTTCCAGAGCTCCCTCACGCGCGAAGTCGAGGGCCTCCGAGGAGCGGACGGAAGGGTCGTCTTCGAGAACGCGGCGTGGATCGTGTCCGGCGCGAAGCCCGGCTGAGCGGGCTCACACGAGATCGCTGTCGGCCAGCGTGAACCACCAGTGGTCGCGCAGCCAGAACAGGCTGTAGTTCGGGTCGAACGTGCGGCCGACCATGTTGTAGGGGGTCGGCCACACGAGGAAGCCCCACTCCTGGAAGCGCTCGAACCAGCTCGACCACTCGGGCAGGAAGAGCCCGACGACCTTCACCCGGTCGGCGCGCGCGCGGGCGAGCATGGCTTGCTGGAGCGCTTCGGCCACCTCCCGCTCGTCCGGCGGCACGAGGAAGTCCGCGACGAGGCCCATGTCCGGAACGATCCAGTCGCCGGCGCGGTACACCGCATAGCCCAGCAAGCTCCCGCCGCCGCGCACGGCGTAGAGCGTGTACGCGTGCTTCGGGTTGTCGACGAAGCGCCAGTTCAGGAAAGCGGGGTCGCGAATCGTGCTCGTGCCCCAGCCGACCTTGCAGCGGTCGTAGAGCGGATCGACGTCGTGATCGAAGCGCTCGATCTCCTCGACCTCGGGCGGGAGTTCGACGCTCCCGGGTCCCGGCTCGCGCGCGAGCGCCGTCTGCGTGCGGTACATGTGGTAGTGGAGGAAGAGCTTCCCGATCCGGAACGCGTTCTCGATCGGCCACCCGTAGTGGACGACGTCCTTCGGCTCGTGCGGCCCACCGTAGGCGTCGAAGAAGGGCAGCGCCGTCTGCACGAAGAGTCCCGGCGCCTTGAGCCCCATGCGGTGGTCGGGATGGACCATCGAGTCCACGATCTCCGCGAAGGTGCGCACGCGACCGTCCATCCACGCGCGATAGGGACGAGCGGCGTACTGAGCGACGACCTTGCCCTCCGTCAGCGCGACCCAGATGCGCCAGCCCGCCGGATTCGCTTCGTAGGTGTACTTCCACTCCGCGATGGTTCGCGCGGGACGATCCGAGCCGGGTCGCCCGAAGCAGACCTCGAAGGTCTCGAGCAGGGAAGGCAGGTCCTCCCCACGGAACTCGCGGATCTCGTAGTCGGCCATGGCTAGGCGAGATCCGTGTCGGCGAGCGTGTAGTACCAGTGGTCGTACAGCCAGCGCATCGACGTGCGCTTCTGGAAGCTGCGCGCCGCGAGGAAGAAGTTCTTGCGCAGGCGTCGGGCATGGAAGCCCGCGCGCTGCAGGACGATCCACTCGGGCGCCGTCTCGGGCGCGAGTGCATGGAGCTCGTCGACGCCCGCCTCGCGAGCACGGGCCGCGAGCCACGCGAGGAGCGCGGACGCCGCGCCCTCGTCGTCGGGCGGGACCAGCCAATCGCAGACGAGCCCGACCCCGCGCTCGCCGTCGAAGTCACCGGTCCGGAAGACGGTCATTCCGACCAGCTCCCCGGCGCGCCGAGCGAGCGCGCGCGCGTAGGTCGCTTGGGGGCGATCCACGAAGCGCCAATCGAGCTGGGCTCGATCGCGGACCGCGACGGCGCCGCGGCCGTCGGCGCAACGGGTGGAGAGCGCATCCACGGCGTCGGGAAAACGCTCGACCTCCTCCACCGCGACCCCGCCCGCGCCTCCGATGCGCAGCCGGGAGAGGGGCGACCTCGTCGCGAGCTGCGTGCGGACGACCTCGAGCTTCAGGAGCTCGTTCCCGATGCGCCAGGCCTCCGGCGTCGGCATCCCCCACACGATCGGAACCCGCTCCGGGCCCGACCCGCCGACGGCCTCGGCGAAGGCTCGGGCGGTCCGCACGGCCACGCCCGGATTGCACAGCCCGCGCCGGCGCTCCGGATCACCCATCCAGCGGGTGACCAGGCCGAAGCACACCGTCTCGCCCTCCATGAGCACCCGGGCTCCCCGTGCCGCGACGAGCCCCACGACGCGCCCGTCCTCGTCCAGGGCCAACCAGACGTGGGATCCCGAAGGGTTGTCGCGGAACTCCCAGTTCCACTCCGCGGCGCCGGGAGCGCGTCCCGACGCCCGGCCGAGCGCCGCGAGGACCGACGTCTCGTCCCCGGGTTCCAAGGGACGGATCGAGAGCGTCGGGAGGTCGGCCGGAAGAGCCATCGAGCGGCGCGAACGCGCGCAGCGGAGGTCGGAGCGGAAGGGGCCGAAGGGTACTTCCTGGCGCGCGGGTCGGAAACGCTCGGGCGAGCTGGAAAGCCGCGCACGTCGAACTCCCCGCGGAGCCTTTCGCGCGAATCTCGCGCGACTCGCCCCCACACGGATCCCCGGGCATGCCTATACTCGTGTGGTCCCCAGTTACCCCGATCCGTCCTCCGACGACCGCGGCCCTTTCCCTTGCGGTTGCCGGCATCTGTGCCCCACGCACCGAGCGTTCCCCGAGGCGATTTCATGCGCGCGATCGAACGAGTCACCGAGCACATCCGGAGCCACAGGTGCTATTCCCACCCGGTCTTCCAGCACTGGGCGGCCGTGGAACCCGCTCCCGAGGTGGTCGGAGCCCTGTTCCACCAGATCCAGTGCTTCTGCTCGTCCACGCGGCCGGGGCACAACCTTCCGGAGGCCCTGGGGGAACTCGGGTTCGACCTCGAATCCAACCTGCTGGCCGAGATCGTCGAGAGCGAGGAGAACCACGGGCCCGAGCTCGCCACCATGGCCGGTCACATCGTGAACCGCGCCGCGGGTCGAACGATCCTCCCCGATCTCTCCGATCAGCGCGCCGTGGAGGCGAAGCTCAAGGAGTTCTCCAACCGCCTGCTCGGGAGCCTGCCCGGCTACGACCTGCGGACGGGGCTCACGGTGCAGTGCCGCAAGGCCATCTCGGTCTTCGAGCGCCGCAAGCGAACCGACCGCGAGGCGACCTTCCTGAACCTCGGCGCGGCGCTCGCGCTCGAGGTCATCTCCAATCGCCACCTCATCCCGGGCGAGAAGCTCTGCCTGGTCGACAGCGGGATCTACGGCGCGTCCTTGGACGAGCCGGAGATGCACTACCTGCTCGAACACTTCGGCGAGCTCGGGGCCGAGCAGCAGCACGAGAAGAACGCTTCTTCCGCTGTCGAGCGCATGCTCACGCCGGCGACCGAGAAGCTCGTCCTCGAAGGCGCGAACGACTTCCTCGATTCGCTGGCGGGCCTGTGGGACGTCCTCGACGCGACGCTCTTGCACTCGGGCTTCCCGGCCGACACGAAGACCTCGATCGACGAGCCCGTCGCCGCCTGCTGATCGCGCGCTTCAGGGAGGTCCCGATTCGGGGACCTCGCGTCAGCCCGTTCGCTCGCTGGTCCGCGCGGACTCGCGCCGGAGCAGACTCGCCGGCACGAGCGTGTCGCGTCCGAACTTCCGCTTGAGCCGATCGACTCCGGCCGCGACGCGGCCGAGTCGCTCGTCCGAGGCGGGAGCGCCTGGCTCCGGGTCGCCGAAGAGCTGGGCCTGCCTGGGTGTCCGCACGTCCTCGAGGCCCGAGACCTGCACGCCGACCAGGCGCAGCGGACCGTGCGGAACGCGCTCGAGCAACTCGACCGCCGTCGCGTACAGCCGGGCGCCCAGGTTGGTCGGATAGTCGAGCGTCTTGCTGCGCGTGACCGTCTTGAAGTTCCAGAAGCGCGCTTTCAAGGCCACGGTTCGTCCGCGCAGTCCGCGTCCGCGCAGGTCGAAGGACAGCTCCTCGCAGAACTCGAACAAGAGGAGCCGCAGCCGCTCGCGATCCCCGATGTCCTCGGGGAACGTGCGCTCCATGCCGTGGGATTTTTCTTCGCGGCGCGGGTTCACGCGACGCGAATCGATGCCGTGCGCGAGATCGTAGATCCACGCCCCACTCGCACCGAACCTTTGCATGACCGTCTCGCGCTCGCTCCGGGCGAGGTCGCCCACCGTCTTCACTCCGAGGGCCTCGAGCCGACGCGCCGTGCGCTCGCCCACGCCGAAGATCCTCGACACCGGGAGCGGATCGAGCACCGCGCGCACCTCGTCCGCACGGATGATGCGGAAGCCGTCGGGCTTGTCGAGGTCCGACGCGAGCTTGGCGAGGAACTTGGACGGCGCGATCCCGATCGACGCCACGAGCCCCGTCTCGCGCAGGATGTCGCGCTTGACGAGGCGCCCGATCTCCTCGGCGTTCCCGTGCAGCCGTTCGCAGCCGGCGACGTCGAGGAAGGCCTCGTCCAAGGACAAGGACTCCACGAGCGGCGTGTAGCGCCGGAAGACTTCCATGATCTGCCGGCTCACCTTCGTGTAGCGCTCGAAGTTCGGGCGGATCAGGACCAGATCCGGACACAGCGCGAGGGCGCGCGCCGTCGGTTGAGCCGAGTGCACTCCGAACCGGCGCGCTGCGTAGCTCGCGGCAGAGATGACGCCCCGATCCTCGGCGCGTCCGCCGACGGCAACGGGCAGGTCGGCCAGCCGCGGGTCGTCGCGGATCTCGACGGACGCGAAGAAGGCGTCCATGTCCACGTGCAGGATGGTCGGCGGAACGGGGGTCATTCTGGACGGTAGGGTCCGGCGGCTTCGGGTATCCGTCAACCGCGGTGGGCGCGGGGCACCCGGGAGGCCGTTTTTCGGGCGTCGTCCACTCGAGATCCACCGGCCGGCGGCCGCTGATAGCATGCTCCGCCTCCTCACGCTCGCGTTCCCCACCTTTGCGCTACGAGAGAGTTCAGATCGCCGCCTTCGCGCACGCCTTGCCGGAGCGGGTCGTGACGTCGGAGTCGATCGAGCACCGGCTCCGGCCGCTCTACGAACGCCTGCGCCTGCGGCCGGGACGCCTGGAGTTGATGAGCGGCATCCGCGAACGACGCCACTGGGAGCCGGGCACGCGGCCGAGCAGCGTGGCGGCGCGCGCCGGGAACCTCGCGCTCGCGAAGAGCGGCATCGACCGCACGCGCATCGGCTGCTTGATCCACGCATCGGTCAGCCGCGACTTCATGGAGCCCGCGACGGCGTCCGTCGTGCACCACCTGCTCGAGCTCGACTCGCGCTGCACCGTCTTCGATCTCTCGAACGCCTGCCTGGGCGTCGCCAACGCCATGACGGTCGTCGCGAACATGATCGAGCTCGGCCAGATCGAGGCCGGGCTCGTCGTCGCCGGGGAGGACGGGGGGCCGCTGGTGGAGGAGACGATCCGCGCGCTCCTCGCGGATCCCGACGCGGGGAAGGCGGAGCTCAAGCGGGCGTTCGCTTCGCTGACGATCGGCTCGGGAGCCGCGGCCGTCGTGCTCGCGCGTGCTCCTCTCGACGCGGCGGGCGAAACGCCTCACCGCTGGCGGCTCTCCGCCAGCGTCCTCGGCGCGGCGACCGAGCACCACGCGCTGTGCCGCGGCGATCGCACGAGCGCGGGCGCGGGCCCGCTCATGGACACCGACTCCGAAGCGCTCCTCCAGGCGGGCAATGCGCTCGCCGCGCGCGTGTGGTGCGCCTTGAAGGAGGAGCTCGAGTGGGAGACGGCCGACGTCGACCGCTTCGTGACGCACCAGGTCGGCGTGGCGCACAAGCGGCTCTTGTTCGAGACGCTCGGGCTCGATCCGGCCCGCGACTTCCCCACCGTCGTGACGCTCGGGAACATCGGCTCCGTCTCGCTGCCGCTCTCCTTCAGCCTCGGCGAGGAGGCGGGTTTCCTGCACGGGGGTCAGCGGGTCGCCCTGCTCGGCATCGGGAGCGGATTGCACTGCCTCATGCTCGGCCTGGAGAGCTGATCCGGGAGCGGCCGCCCCGGCGAGCCGCCCGCCCCCCGCGGGAGCGGCTCGATCCGCTGGGACGCCCTCGATTTGTCCCGGAGGAGGATGGACAAGCGGGGCCCGGCTGTGGCATCACGTGCACCCCCATCGAATTTCAGATTTCTCAAATATCCGCGAGCGGCTCGCCTCGCCCTGCTCCCCCGGTTGCCATGTCCACGAACCTCTCGACCCACGAGTCCGCGGCCAGCCTCTCGACCCACGCTCCCCAAGCGACCCCCGAAGTCGACCCGGTCCTGCAGGCCGAGCTGCCGACGTTCGAGCTGTTCTTCAAGACCTTCGGCTTCAAGCGCATCCACGGCCGCGTGTGGGGCCTGCTCGTGCTCTCCGAGCAACCGCTGTCGTCGCGCGACATCACGCACCAGCTCGGGATCTCGCAGGGCGCGACCAGCACGACCCTCAACGAGCTCACCGAGTGGGGCGCGATCCGCTCGGAGTTCGACTCCGGACGCCGCTGCCACCTGCATTCCCCCGTCGGCAACGCGCTCTCGATCGTTGCCACGGTCTTCCGGCGCCGCGAACAGGTCGCGTTCCAGCAGTTCAAGCAGGCCACGGCCCGTTCGCTCGACTTCGTCACGCAGCGCTACGGCTCGCGCGACCCGCGCGTCGTCACCCTGCGCTCGATCATCACGACCTGCGAGATAGCCGAGGCCTTGATGTCGCTCGTGTTCTCGGCCGTCAACGGCGCGCTCGGCGATCCCGAGAGCTTCCTCTCGAAGGCCCTCAACACGGCGCTCAAGGTCGGAGTGGGTCTTCCGGCGCGCGGTCTCTTCCGCGACGAGAAGAAGCGTTTGGCGAAGATCCTCGATTCCTCCGCGGCGAAGACCGAACCCGAACGGGAGAGCGAGTGAACGAGTTCCCGCGCGTCGTCATCACCGGGGTCGGACTGACGAGCCCGAACGGGAACGATCTCCGCGAGTTCCGCGCGAACTTGCTCGCGGGCGTCTCGGGCGTCGGACCGTACGAGATCCGCCACGTCGGCAAGACCCTGGCGGGACAGTGCGACTTCGACGGCCTGCGCTACCAGAAGCGCAAGGAGCTGCGCCGCGGAACGCGCGCGGGCTCGATCGCGATCTACTGCGCGAACGAGGCCGTCGCGAGCTCGGGCGTCGAGCTCGGCCGCTTCGATCCTGCGCGCGTCGGGATCTACACGGGCATCACCGAGCACGGCAACGTCGAGACCGAGAACCAGATCCACGAGGTGGCGGCCTACGACTTCGACCTCAAGTTCTGGTCGCACCACCACAACCCGCGCACGGTCGCGAACAATCCGGCGGGCGAAGTGACGCTCAACCTGGGCCTCGCCGGACCGGCCTACAGCCTCGGCGGCGCGTGCGCCGCGGGCAACCTCGGTCTGATCCAGGGCATGCAGATGCTCCAGCTCGGCGAGGTCGACTTCGCGCTCGGCGGCGGCGTCTCGGAATCGATCCACACCTTCGGCATCTTCGCGAGCTTCCAGTCGCAGGGCGCCCTGGGCCACCACGCCGATCCGACCAAGGCCTCGCGTCCCTTCGACACGGCGCGCAACGGCATCGTCGTGAGCGAGGGCGGTTGCCTGTTCGCGATCGAGCGCCTCGAGGACGCCCGCGCGCGCGGCGCGCGCATCTACGCCGAGGTCGTCGGACACGCCGTCAACTCCGACGGAACCGACTTCGTGCTGCCCGAGGCCAAGGGCCAGAACGCCTGCATGCGGCAGACGCTCGCCAAGGCGCGCGTGGAGCCCGAAGAGGTGCACCTGATCAGCACGCACGCGACCTCGACGCCATCGGGCGACTCGGTCGAGTGCGAGGCTTTGCGCGAGGTCTTCGGCGACTCGTCCACGACCTGGGTCAACAACACGAAGAGCTACATCGGGCACGCCATGGGCGCCGCCGCCGCGCTCGAGCTCGCCGGCAATCTTCCGAGCTTCGACGACGGCGTCGTGCACCCCACGATCAACGTCGACGAGCTCGATCCCGCGTGCGACGTGCGCAACCTCGTCTTGAACGAGCCGCGTCGCGTCGGGACCGTCGACACCATCCTGAACCTCTCCTTCGGCATGCTGGGCATCAACTCGGGTGTCCTCGTCCGGAAGGTCCGCGACTGATCCTCCCCATCCACCGACAATCCCATGAGCACCGAAGAAACCCGACTCGCCGTCCTCGACATCATCCAGAGCATCGTCCCGGACGAGGACCTCTCCGGCCTCTCGGACGCCGAGCCGCTGCGCGAGCAGATCGACCTCGACTCGATGGACTTCCTCGACATCGTGATGGAGCTGCGCAAGCTCTACGCGGTGCAGGTGCCCGAGAACGATTACCCGAAGCTCGCGACGCTCGAGGGCTGCGTCACGTACCTCGCGCCGCTCCTCGCCGCCAAGGAATCGCACTGCGCGACGGCCTAGCAGCCCATTGAAGAAGTCATCCGGCGCCATGAACCCGTCCTCCACTCCAGTGCGGCACCCGAGAGCCTCGGAGAATTCACCAATTCGCCTGCGTTCCCGGGCACCCCACCGAAGCGGATGCCGGGCACCTGACATCCGGAGCACTTCTTCAACAGGCTGCTAGCGCATGCGCTACGACGCGATCGTCATTGGGGCGGGAATGAGCGGGCTGGCCGCGGGGATCCGCCTCGCCCAGTTCGACCGCCGCGTGGCGATCCTCGAGAAGCACTACGTGTGGGGCGGCCTCAACTCGTTCTACGGCAAGGGCAAGTACGCCTTCGACGTCGGGCTGCACGCGCTGACGAACTACGTGCCGGCCGGGACGCCGGGAGCGCCGCTCACGCGCGCGCTCAAACAGTTGCGACTGCGCCACGCCGACCTCGAGCTCGGCGAGCAGGGCCATTCGGAGATCTTGTTCCCCGACGTGCGCCTGCGCTTCACGAACGATCCGGCCGTCCTGCGCGAAGAGGTCGCGCGCGCCTTTCCCGCCGAGACCGATCGTTTC
Source organism: uncultured Planctomycetaceae bacterium (assembly GCA_964413535.1). Taxonomy (GTDB): domain Bacteria; phylum Planctomycetota; class UBA1135; order UBA1135; genus CAYPTB01. The sequence continues at coordinate 42,029 of CAYPTB010000054.1, forward strand.
CACGCGCTGTGGCGCGAGATGACGGAGGGTGAATGGGCCGTTCCCTCCAGGACTGCGTCGTCGGCGCGCGCGAAGCTCGGGGAGCGCCTGCGCGACCCGTTGCTGGTCGAGATGCTGCTCCTACCCCTGTGCTACTACGGGAGCGCGGTCGAGAACGACGTGGATTGGGGCCAGTTCAAGATCCTGTTCCGCTCGATCTTCGCGGAGGGTTTGGCGCGGCCCGAAGGCGGCGTGCGGCGGCTCTTGAACCTGCTCGTCAAGCGCTATCGCTCGCTGGGCGGAGAGCTCCGGCTGCGGGCGGGCGTGCGCAGGATCCGGATCGAAGGCGGGACGGCGCGCGGCGTCGTGCTGGACGACGGTACGGAGCTCGAGGCCGACGTCGTGCTGTCCAGCGCCGGCTTCGTGGAGACGATGCGCCTGTGCGGCGACGACGTGCTGCGCGAGCGCACGCACCCCGACGACAGCGGCCGACTGACGTTCCTCGAATCGATCTCGGTGCTCGACCGCCCTCCTTCCGAGCTCGGACACACGGCCGCGACCTGTTTCTACTCGACCCGTTCGCGCTTCGACTACCAGAGCCCCACGGAGCTCGTCGACCTCGCCTCCGGCCTCGTCTGCGCGCCGAACAACTTCCACTCGCGCGAGCCGATGAAGGACGCGCTCCTGCGCACGACCGTGCTCGCGAACGGCGCCGCGTGGTGCGGCCTTCCCCCCCATGAGTACGCCGCGCGCAAGGAGGAGGCCGCGGAGCGCTCCATCGCTTCCTTCGCGGCCTTCGCCGCCCGTCATTCCTTCCCGGGCGGCGAGCGCCGCGACTGGCGCCCGCACACCGTGTTCCGCGACGTCTTCACGCCGCGCACGATCCGCACGTTCACCGGTCATCCCGCGGGGTGCGTCTACGGCTCACCGCGCAAGCGCGGCGACGGCGAGACGGGCATCCGCGGGCTCTACCTGTGCGGCACGGACCAGGGTTACCTCGGCATCGTCGGCGCGCTCCACTCGGGCATCCTCATGGCGAACCGCCACGCGCTCGTCCCCGTCTAGTCCCCATGTCGGCACGCAAGTACCACCGCGGCAGTACGGACGGCAAGCGCACGCGCGCGCTCGATCCCCTCGCCCACGCGCGGCCCGCGTACGACGCGATCGTCGTGGGCAGCGGTCTCGCGGGGCTCACCGCCGCCAACATCCTCGGCAAGAACGGGCACAGCGTCTGCCTGCTCGAGCAGCACTACAACTTCGGCGGGCTCGCCACCTGGTTCAAGCGCCGCGGCGGCCACGTCTTCGACATCTCGCTGCACGGCTTCCCGATCGGCATGGTCAAGACCTGCCGGAAGTACTGGAGCCGCGAGATCGCCGACCGCATCGTTCAGCTCGACTCGGTGCGCTTCGACAACCCGCAGTTCAGCTTCGATACCACGTTCACGCGCGAGGACTTCACCGACAAGCTCGTGAACGTCTTCGGCCTGTCGCGCGGCTTGGTCGAGTCGTTCTACGAGCACCTCGCCCGGATGAACTACTACGACGACTCCGGCGAGACGACCGCGGAGCTCTTCGAGCGCTTCTTCCCGGACCGCAACGACGTCCACCGGCTCCTCATGGAGCCCATCTCCTACGCCAACGGCTCGACGCTCGCGGACCCGGCCATCGCCTACGGGATCGTGTTCTCGAACTTCATGAAGAAGGGCGTGTACACGTTTCGCGGCGGTACTGACGACCTGGTCCGCGCCATGCGCGCCGAGCTCGAGAAGAACGGGGTGCACGCCTTCAACAACGTGCAGGTGGACCGGATCGTCGTCGAGGGTGGCTGCGCGCGCGGGATCGAAGCCCACGGCCGCTTCGTGGCGGCGCGCTCCGTCGTCTCGAACGCCAACCTGAAGACGACGATCGAGACGCTCGTCGGGCCCGAGCACTTCGACTCGGTGTTCCTCGGCGAGGCGCGCGCGGTGCGGCTCAACAACTCGAGCTGCCAGGTCTACCTCGGCGTCCGACGCGGCGAATCGATTCCCTTCGTCACCGATCTACTGTTCAAGTCCACGCGTCCCACGTTCGCGTCCGAGGCGCTGTGCGACCTGCACGGCGAGAGCCGTACGTTCTCCTTCTACTACCCGAAGACCCGGCCGGGCTCTGAGCGCTACTCGATCGTGAGCTCGACGAATGCGAACTGGACCGACTGGGCCGACCTGGGCAACGACGCCTACGAGCGGGAGAAGGCGCGGCTGATCGAGGACACGATCGCCTCCCTGGAGGAGTTCGTTCCCGGCGTGCGCGCCGTGCTCGACCACGCCGAGGCCTCCACCCCGCGCTCCTTCGCCTTCTACACGCAACACCCGACCGGAACGTCCTTCGGGACGAAGTTCGAAGGCCTGCGGGTGAGCATGGAGCTCCCCAACCGGATCGAGGGTCTGTTCCACACCGGCAGCGTCGGGATCATCATGTCCGGCTGGCTCGGCGCGGCGAACTACGGCGCGATCACCGCGAACAAGGTCGATGCGCTGCTCTCCGTCACCACCGGAGCCCCGACGTGAGCGAGCGCGGCGAGCTCCGACCCCACGCGAAGGACCCGCGCGCGGAGATCCTCTCGCTCCTCCCCCACCGCGATCCGTTCCTGTTCGTGGACGAGATCGTGGCCCGGAACCTGGCCGCGGACGGCGCGAGCCTGACCGCGGCGTGGACGATCCCGGCCGACTCCGCCTTCTACCGCGGGCACTATCCCGGAGGGCCCGTGACGCCGGGCGTGATCCTGTGCGAGCACGCGTTCCAGTGCGGAGCGCTGCTCGTCGCGCTTCTCATCGCCGGGTTCCGCGCGGAGGACGGCGTACCGGTGCTCACGCGCATCGGCGAGGCTCGCTTCCGGCGCATGGTGGAACCCGGCGCGCGCGTCGAGACCGTCGTCCTGGTCTCGGACCGCCTCGGTCCCGCCTGGTACCTGAAGGCGACGGTGCGGAGCTCGGGCGCGACCTGCGTGAAGCTCTCCTTCGCGCTCTCCGCCACGGCCGCCCTGGCGCGCGCCGTGCCCAAAGGACCGCAGTGAGCGACTTCCTCGCCCTCGCCGAGAAGACCGTGCTCGTCACCGGCGTGGCGAACACGAAGAGCGTCGCCTGGCACGTCGGCCGGGCGCTCGAGGAATGCGGGGCGATTCCCGTCTACGCCGTGCGCAGCGAGGCGCGGCGCGCCTCGCTCGCACAGCGGCTCGCGCCGCGCGACGTCTTCGTTTGCGACCTCGAGCGCGAGGACGAGATCGAGCGCCTGCGCGAGGACCTCGCGCGAGCCCATCCACGGATCGACGGCCTCGTTCACTCCGTGGCCTTCGCCAACTACCGCCGCGACGGCGAGGGCAAGCTCGCTCCTTTCCACGCGACGCTGCGCGAGGACTTCCTGCAGGCCGTGGACGTCTCGTGCTTCTCGCTCGTGCGGCTCGCGAACGCCTGCCGCGAGCTCCTGCAGCCCGAAGCGTCGGTGGTCGCCCTCTCCATCAGCGACACGCACATGGCCGCCGCCAACTACGGCTACATGGCGCCCATCAAGGCCGCGCTCGACTCGGCCGTCGTGTTCCTCGCCAAGAGCTTCAGCGATTTCTCGCAGGTGCGCTTCAACTCCGTGAAGGCCGGTCCCTTGAAGACCTCGGCCTCGGCCGGCATCCCGGGCTACCTCGAGAGCTACCTGTTCGCGGAGGCCGCCACGCTGCGCAAGCGCGGCCTCGCCACGCGCGAAGTGGCCGACCTCGTGCTCTTCCTCCTCTCGCCGCGCTCGTCCGGCATCAACGCCCAGGGCGTCGTCGTCGACGCGGGCATGAGCGTGAACTACTTCGACCGCGCGATCCTCGAGCGCGCCACGCGGACCGACCCGTGAGCGTCGTCGTGTACGGACGCGTGGCCGCGGCCAGGCCACCCAGCGCAGGGGTCACACCCGGAGCAACGCGCGCAAGCCTCGCGACGGGCGTTCGAGTGCGTGCTCCTGCGGAGATCTCCCGCGCTCCGAGCCGACGGCGGGAAGCTCTCGTTCGCGCCCGCGCCGTCGCCGCGCGCTGTCTGGCCCAGGCGGCGCGCTGCGCCGAGCTCCGCCCGATCGCACTCGAGAACGACGCGAGCGGCGCTCCGCGCGTGCGTCGCAGCGCGGACGCTCTTCCGCGCTTCGCCTCGCTCGCACACGCGCACGGCCTCGCGGCGGCCGTGATCTCGGACGCCCCCGTCGGCGTCGACGTCGAATGGCTCGGCCGTCCGCGCCTGCGCGCGGCCCGCGAGAGCGCGGGGCGGGACGAGCTCCGGCTGCTCGGCGACGACGATGCGAGCGCGCTCGTGCTCCTGTGGACGGGCAAGGAAGCGGTCCTGAAGCAGGTCGGCGTCGGCTTGTCGCGTCTCTCGCGCTGCCGGCTCCTCGAGTGCGCGGCACCGAGCGAAGCGTCCCGCGAGCTCGTGCTCGGCCTGGACGGCGTGCGGCACCGGGTCGTGAGCCGCGCGCTCCCCGCCCACTGGCTCAGCGTCGCGAGCGAGCACGTCGTTCGCTTCCACGAGCTCGAAGCGCTCGAAGCCCTCGAAGCCAAGGAGCCCGCGTGATCGGCGTCGTCGAGCACGCCGCGTCGCGGGAGACGCGCGCGCGGGAGCTCACCGCCTCCTTCCGCGCCGAGTACCCGTTCGAGCCCCACTTCCTGCGCTTCGCCGACGGGGTCGCGCTGCACTACCTGGACGAGGGTCCACGCGACGCGCCCGTGCTCCTGTGCCTGCACGGCAACCCGACCTGGTCCTTCTTCTTCCGCGGCCTCGTGCGCGGCCTGTCCGCGTCGCACCGCGTGATCGCGCCCGACCACGTCGGCTGCGGGCTCTCGGACAAGCCGCAGGATTACCCCTACCGGCTCGAAACGCACGTCGCCAACGTGGAGCGGCTCGTGGAGCAGCTCGGGCTGCGCGATATCACCCTCGTCGTGCACGACTGGGGTGGAGCGATCGGCATGGGCTTCGCCCGCCGCCATCCGGAGCTCGTGCGACGGCTCGTCGTCCTGAACACGGCCGCCTTCCGCTCCGCCGCGATCCCCTTGCGCATCTCCGTCTGCCGCCTGCCGTTCCTCGGTCCGCTCGCCGTGCGCGGGCTCGGCGCGTTCTCGCGCGCCGCGCTGGGGATGGCCCTCGAGCAGCGCGCGCGCGGTGCCGTGCGCAGGGGCTACCTCGCTCCCCATGCGACCTGGAGGGATCGCGTGGCGACGCTGGCCTTCGTGCGCGACATCCCGCTCGCTGCCGGCCACCCTTCCTGGGACGAGCTCGTCCGCATCGAGGCCTCCCTGCCCGAGTTCCGCGACCGGCCGATGCTCATCGTGTGGGGCGAGCGCGACTGGTGCTTCACGCCGGCCTTCCGCGCGGAGTGGCAGCGGCGCTTTCCCGACGCCGAGGTACGCATCGCGGCGGACGCGGGGCACTGGGTGCTCGAGGACGCCGGCGAGCGGGCGCTCTCCTGGATCGCCGAATTCCTCGCGGCCACGGAGGGAGGCGCGTGAGCGCCGAGCGCCCCTCCGTGGAGGTCGCGACGGAACGCGCTGACGGAGCCAACGTCGCCCTCGAGCTGCGGCGCTGGGCGGAGCGCACGCCGGACGTGGCCGCGGTGCGCTCGGCGCTCCCCGGCGGCGGTTGGCGCGAGCTCGACTTCGCCCGACTGCACGAGGAGAGCGATCGGCTCGCCCGCGCGCTCGCCGCGAGCGGCATCCGGCCCGGGGATCGCACGTGCGTCTTCGTGCGCGCCGGCGTCGACCTCGTCACCGCCACCTACGCGCTCTTCAAGCTGGGCGCCGTTCCCGTCCTCGTCGACCCGGGCATGGGGAGACGCCGGTTCCTCGCGTGCGTCGAGCGCGTCCGGCCGCGCGCGCTCGTCGGCGTCCCGGCCGCGCTGCTCGCGCGCCGTGTGTTCCGACGCGCGTTCAAGAGCGTCGAGGTCGCCCACGCGATCGGCCGGGGCGGGACGCCGGACGGCGGTGGCTCGGCGAGGCCGTTCGCCGCGGAGTCCGTCCCGCCGGCGGCCGAAGCCGCGATCCTGTTCACCTCAGGCAGCACCGGCCCGGCCAAGGGCGCGATCTACACGCACGCGAACTTCCGCGCGCAGATCCAAGCGCTGCGCGAGCTCTACGGTCTCGCTCCCGGAGAGGTCGACGTCGCGTGCTTCCCGCTCTTCGCCCTGTTCGACACGGCGCTCGGGCTCACGAGCGTCTTCCCCGAGATCGACCCGTCGCGTCCCGCAGCGTGCGATCCGCGCAAGGTCGTCCTCGCGATCGTCGAGAACGACGCCACGCTGACGTTCGGCTCGCCCGCGATCTGGCGGCGCGTGCTCCCGTGGCTCGCGGAGAAGGGTCACCGCCTACCGAAGCTCACGCGGGTGCTCGTCGCGGGCGCCCCCGTCCCGCCCGCGCTGGCGCAGGGCTTCCGCAGCGTCTTGTACGGCGACGCCGACGTGCACACGCCCTACGGCGCGACGGAAGCGCTGCCCGTCACGACCATCTCCGGGCGCGAGATCGCCGAGTTGCGCGAGCGCGCCGAGACGGGCGAGGGAACCTGCGTCGGGCGCGCGGCGCCGGGCATCGAGCTCTGCCTGATCCGAGTCGGCGACGAGCCGATCGACGCCTGGGACGAGAGCCTCGTCGTCCCCCAGGGCGAGCCGGGCGAGATCTGCGTGCGCGGTCCCGTCGTGACGGCCGCGTACGCCGAGGAGCCCGAGCCCACGCGCGCGGCGAAGATCGCCTGCGCCGACGGGAGCTTCTGGCATCGCATGGGCGACATCGGCCACCTCGACCCCGACGGGAGGCTGTGGTTCCACGGTCGCAAGGCCCACCGCATCGAGACGGCGAGCGGAACGCTCATGCCCGTGCCGCAGGAGAACATCTTCGACACGCATCCCGCCGTGCGGCGCTGCGCGCTCGTCGGCGTGGGCAACCCGGGCGCCGCACAGCCGGTGCTCGTCGTCGAGACCGAGCGCAAGGTCCGCGGGAAGGCGCTGCGCCGCGCGCTCGCGCTGGAGATCGCGGCCCACAAGAGCGGCATCGCGCGTCGCGTGGCGCCGCGAGCGGTGCTCTTCCACCGCTCCTTCCCCGTGGACGTGCGACACAACGCGAAGATCCATCGCGGCGAGCTCGGCCGCTGGGCCGCGCGCGCGCTGCGATGACGACGCTCGTCACCGGGGGCAAGGGCTTCGTCGGCTCCGCCGTCGTCCGCGCCCTGGTCGCGGCCGGCCACCACGTGCGCGTCGCGAGCCGCAGCGCCGGCTCGGAGGCGGGGCGAAAGGAGCGGGAGCCGAGCGTCGAGCACCGCGCGATGGACCTGTGCGACGCCGACTCCGTCGCGCGCGCCGTCGCGGGTTGCGACACGGTCTTCCACACGGCAGCGCTCACGGGCGTGTGGGGTCCGCGCGAGGCCTTCGAGCGCACGAACGTGCTCGGAACGCAGCACGTCGTCGCCGCGGCGCTCGCGCACGGAGTAGGGCGGCTCGTGCACACGAGCTCGGCCTCCGTCTGCTTCGACGGGCGCGACCACGAGCGCGCGGGCAACGACCTGCCCTACGCGCGCCGCTTCCTGTGCGCCTACCCCGAGACGAAGGCGGTGGCGGAGCGCCTCGTGCTGGACGCGAACGGCTCGCGCGGGGCGGCGGGGGTCCGTCTCGCGACCTGCGCCCTGCGGCCGCACCTCGTCGTTGGCCCCGGCGACCCGCACCTGTTCCCGCGCCTGCTGGAGCGGGCGCGGCGCGGTCGCCTCGCCGTCGTGGGAGACGGCGCGAACGAGGTGAGCGTGACCGACGTCGTGAACTCGGCGCAGGCGCACGTCCAGGCGGCCGCTGCCCTCGCCCCCGACGCGCCGCACGCGGGCCGCGCCTACTTCATCGCGCAGTCGGAGCCCGTGAGGCTGTGGGCGTGGCTCGCCGAAGTGTTCCGCGCGCTGGGCGTTCGGCCGCCCGCTCGGCGCGTGTCGAAGCGAACGGCGTACGCCGTCGGAGCGGCCTGCGAGGCGTTGTGGGGGGCGCTGCGCCTCCGCGGCGACCCGCCGATGACGCGCTTCGTCGCGCTCCAGCTCTCCACGTCGCACTCCTACGACCTCGCCCCCGCGCGACGCGACTTCGGCTACACGGAGCTCGTCGCGCTGCCCGAAACGACGGCGCGCATCGTCGCGGACCTGCGCGCGCGCGGCGCAGGCGGGTGATCGGGCGCGCGCGGATCGCGGCGGCGCTTGCCCGTCACCGGCTGTGGGATCGGACGCACTCGGCGAAGGCGGCCAGGATGGCGCGTCCGTCGTCGCTCTCCCTGACGTTCGCGTCCAGTCCCGCCGGATCGAGGCCCTCCTCCACGAGCTCCTCGCGCCGTTCGACGACGTAGGCGCGCGCGATGTCCGCGTCGAACTCGGGGTGGAACTGCACGCCCCAGGCGTGATCGCCGATCGCGAAGGCCTGGTGGTCGTCGTGCGCGTTGTGCGCGAGGCGCCGCGCGTGCGGGGGGAGCACGAGCACCGACTGCGCGTGCGACGACTGCACGACGAGCGGCGAGGAGAGGCCTGCGAACAGGGGATCGCGCCGACCCTCGGGAGTGAGCTCGACCTCGACGGTCCCGATCTCGCGTCCGTACTCGTTCCAACCGACTTCTCCGCCCAGGGCGTGCGCGAGGAGCTGATGCCCGTAGCACACGCCGAGCACGGGCGTCTGGGCGCGCACGACGTCCGCGAGCCAGGCGGCGACGCGCCGGCTCCAGTCGGTCTCGTCGGTGACCATGGCGCTCGAACCCGTGAGCACGACGCCAGCGTGGAGCCCGACCTCTGGTAGGAGCTCGCCCGCGTGCGGGAGCACGACGTCGCACTCGAGCGGAGCGAACCCGGTGCGGAACCAGTCGTCGAAGTCACCGCGCCGCGGCACGAGTCCCGGCACGGTCGACCCGAGCTTGACGACGAGCACCCGTTCCCCGGCAGAGCGACCCGTCATGCGACGGGCGTCTCCGGAGCGAGTTCCGGGAGCTCCAGGGAACGCGTGGCGCGCAGCTCGCGCGCGAGCTCGAGGAAACGCTCGAAGGGCATGGCTGCCTGTTCGCGAGTCCCGCGCCGCCGCACGGCGACGGTCCCGTCGTCGCGTTCGCGATCGCCCGCCACCAGCATGTACGGCACCTGGTCGTGCTGGGCCGCTCGGATCTTCTTGTTCATGTGGCCGGGATCGTCCATGCAATCGACGCGGAAGAGCTCGCCCGAGAGTTTCGCGGCCAGACCGCGGCAGTACGGGGCGTGCTCCTCGCGGATCGGGATCAGCGCCACTTGAATCGGCGCGAGCCAGAACGGGAAGCGTCCGCCGTAGTGCTCGATGAGGCCGCCGACGAAGCGCTCGAAGCTGCCCAGGATGGCGCGGTGCACCATGATCGGCCGCTTGTGCACGCCGTCCGAATCGGTGAAGGAGAGATCGAAGCGCTCCGGCAGGTTGAAGTCGCACTGCACGGTCGAGTTCTGCCACTCGCGCCCCAGCGCGTCCTTCACCTTGAAGTCGATCTTCGGTCCGTAGAAGGCGCCTCCGCCCTCGTCCAGCTCGAGGGGCATGGCGATGCGCTCCGCCGCCTTGCGCAGGGACTCGGTCGCCCGCTCCCAGATCGCCGCGTCGCCGATCGTCTTCTCCGCGGGCCGCGTCGCGAGGTACGCGGTGTACTCGAATCCGAAGGTGACGAGCACGAAGTGCACCAGGTCGAGCACGCCGGCGATCTCGACCTCGAGCTGCTCGGGCGTGCAGAAGATGTGGCTGTCGTCCTGCGTGAAGCCGCGCACGCGCAGCATCCCGTGCAGCACGCCGGAGCGCTCGTAGCGGTACACGGTGCCGAGCTCGGCCCAGCGCAGCGGCAGGTCGCGGTAGCTGCGGCCGCGCGATTGGTAGATCAGGATGTGCCCCGGGCAGTTCATCGGCTTGACCCGGTAGGGCAGCTCGTCGATCTCCATCGGGGCGTACATCATCTCGGCGTAGTTCTCGAGGTGCCCGCTCACGGCGAAGAGGTTCTCGCGCGCGACGTGCGGGGTGTAGACCGGCTGGTAACCGCGCCGCTGGTGCTCGTTCCACCAGAAGGCCTCGATCTCGCGCCGCACGCTGCCGAGCTTCGGATGCCAGAAGACGAAGCCCGCGCCGGCTTCCTGATGGGTGCTGAAGAGGTCGAGCTCCGCACCCAAGCGCCTGTGGTCGCGCTTCTTCTGCTCCTCGAGCCACGCGAGGTGCCGCTCGAGGTCCGCCTTCGTCCAGAAGGCGGTGCCGTAGACGCGCTGAAGCATCGGACGGCGCTCGTCCCCGCGCCAGTAGGCCCCGGCGACGCTCTGCAGCTTGAAGTGGAACTCGCGCGCGAGCGTGTCGACGTGCGGGCCCTCGCACAGGTCCTCCCAGTCGCCGTGCGACCAGAAGGTGATCGTCTCACCCTCGGGGATCGACTCGAGCTGCTCGACCTTGAAGGACTGCCCGCGCGCGGCGAGCCGCTCGCGCGCCTCCGCCCGCGTGTATTCCGCGCAGCGCATCGGCCCCGCCTTCCCGGCGATTCGCCGCATCTCGGCCTCGATGCGCTCGAGGTCGCTCTCCTCCAAGGGCGTCGAAAGCTCGAAGTCGTAGTAGAAGCCGTGATCGATCGCGGGCCCGAACCCGAACTTCACGCCCGGATGGAGGTGCTCGACGGCGGAGGCCATCAAGTGCGAGACCGAGTGGCGCAGGGTCGCGAGCGGGAACGGCTCCTCCACCTGAGGAGCGTCGTGGGCTTTGGACATCGGTCGCCGTTCCGTGAAAAAAGGGAAACGACCCGCGCGCCCCGACCTGGAGCGGCGGATCGGATCCCCCCCGCGTCGATCGGGGGGAGCCGTCGCGAGCGGCGGCGAGGATAGCGGCTACCGGGACCCCCTACTAGCTGGCTACCGCGGAGCACTTCGGGATCGCGGGGAAACGATCCGGGGGGGAAGGGGTGGGGAAGGGGCTCCGCTGGAGGTCTACTCTGAGGGGGGTCCCGGTCGCCTCACGGGCGTTATCGACCGGATCCCCACAGCGCCCAAGGAGAAAAAGGCACGAGTCTCTGCGCAAAGCCGCGTCCCGAGCGCTCCTGGAGCGACGGCTGGCTTCAGCGTCGAGCCTGCCAGACGCGTACCTCGCGCTCGAGCAGGATGCCGAAGCGTTGGGCGACGCGCTCGCGCACGTCCTCGATCAGCGCGAGCACGTCGGTCGCCGTCGCGCGACCGCGGTTCACGATGAAGTTCCCGTGCAGCTCGCTCACGACGGCGTCGCCGCGCGCGAGTCCCTTCGCGCCCGCCTGCTCGACCAGCACGCCGGCCGATCTCCCCTCCGACTGCGCGGGATCGGGGTTCTCGAAGATGCAGCCGCAGGAGGCTTCGGTGACGGGCTGCGCCGCGCGCTTCTCGGAGAGGTACTGCTTCATCCGCGCGCGGATCGAGGCCGGCTCGTCGCGCTCGAGGCGCAGCACCGCGCCCACCACGACCTTGTCACCGAGTCCGCCGTCTCGGTAGCGCGGGCTGCATGCGCTGCGCCCGAGGTCGACCTCGACGCCGTCGCGTGTCAGGCAGCGCACCGTCTCGACCACGTCCCACATCTCCCCCCAGCGCCCGCCCGCGTTCATCGCGACGCCCCCGCCGAGCGAACCGGGCACGCCGACCAGCCCTTCGAGTCCGGTCCACCCGAGCTCGGAGGCCGCGCGCACGAGCCCGGGCAGGCTGGCGCCGGCCCACGCGACGAGCCGCGGCTCGTCCCCTTGCAGATCGCGCGTCTCGGTCGCCGGGGTCTCGCGCAGGAAGGGATCCGCGCCCGCGCCCGCCTCGGCGTGCCGAAACACGCGCCGCAGCCGGGCGGTCGAGACGACCACGCCCGGCAACTCTCCGTCGTCCACGATCAGGTTGGCCCCGCCACCGAGCAGCCGCGCCTCACCGCCCAGGTCGAGCGCCGCACGCCAAGCGGCGGCGAGCTGGGCGGGGTCGGCCGGCTCGAGCAGCCACTCCGCCCGACCGCCGACCTTGAGCGTCGTCCTACTGGAGAGGTCAGCGCTGGAGAGCGCGGCGCAGGGCCAGCTCGTCGAAGATGTCATCGCGGATCGTCTCGATGTCCCCGGCTCCGATCACGAAGGCGGCGGCGCGCGGAGGGAGCGCGCTCACGAAGCGTCGCACGCTCGGTTCCAGGGGTCCACCCTCCACCGCGTCGATGCCGCGCGCGACGAGGCCGGACACGAGCTCCGGAGCTCCCGCGAAGCGCGTCCCGTCGATGTGCGTGCGGGCGCCGTACACGTCACTCACCACGACGCGATCGGCGGAGCGCAGCGCCTCGCAGAACGGCTCGAGGAGACGCGCCGTGCGGCTGTGCTGGTGGGGCTGGAAGAGCACGTGCAACGGCAGACCCGGATGGGCGCGCCGCGCGGCCTCCAGCGTCACGCGGACTTCCGTCGGATGGTGCGCGTAGTCGTGCACGAGGACGATGCCGTCTTCCTCTCCCCACGACTCGAACCGGCGACCCACTCCCTTGAACAGGGCGAGCCCGCGCGCCGGATCGGAGTCGACGGTCGGCCGGGCGGGCACGACCGTGCCCGGGACTCCGACTCCGATGGCGAGCGCCACAGCCAGGGCCGCGTTGTCGACGTTGAACTCCCCCGGCACGGCGAGCTCGGTCTCCGGGACGCTCCAGCCGGGCCCACGCAGGCGGAAGCGGAAGCAGCCGCGGCGTTCCCCGAGCAGGTCGACGTCGAGCTCGCGTCCCATGCGCCACACGGTGCACGTCGCCGCGTGCTCGACGCGCTCGGGCACGTCGCGGCCGAGCACCAGCAGTCCGTCGCTCGCGACGCGCGAACAGAAGCGCGCGAAGGCTTCCTCGATCGCCTCCAGCGATCCGTAGTAGTCGAGGTGATCGCCCTCGACGTTCGTGACGATCGCGCCGAAGGGCGACAGTCTCAGGAAGCTCCGGTCGTACTCGCACGCTTCGACGCAGAACCAACCGTTGCGATCCCCCGCCAGCGCGTTCGTGCCGAGGTCGCGCGAGATGCCCCCCACCAACGCTCCCGGAGCGGGCCCGATCCCGGCGTCCCCGCGCACGCCTTCGGTCGCGAACCAGAGCATCCAGGTGGTCGTCGTCTTGCCGTGCGTACCCGCGACGGCGAGCGTGCGCTCCGGTGCGGCGAGACGCGCGAGGAGATCCGCGTACTTGATCACGGCGATGTCGCGCTCGCGGGCGGCGCGCACCTGCGGGTCGTCCTCGGAGACGGCGGCGGAACGAACGACCAGCTCGACGTCGAGGGGGAGCTCTTCCGCGGTCGAGGGAGCGACGCGCACGAGGACGCCCTGGCCCTCCAGCGCATCCAGCGTGCTCGAGCGCGATCGATCGTGCCCGCTGACCGCGTGGCCGGCCCGCGCGAGGATGCGGGCCGCGCCGGAAAGGCCCGCTCCGCCGATGCCGAGCATGTGGACGCGAGCGGGAATACCGGGCAGGAGGTCGTCCGACGGTGGAGCAGCGCCGAGGAACTCGTCTTTCATGCCGCGGGGGCGGAACCGGACGCTCGAACGCGCGAGGACGGGGACGCAACGCGCGAACTCGAGCTCCAGGTCACTGCGTTCGATGTCACCGCGTTCAATCGTGCGAAACGCGAAGGGTCGAGAGAAGGATCAACTCTTCCAAAAGTCGCGCGGCTCCGTCGAGCGGAACGGCGCGACGCAACGCGCCGGAGCTCCGCTCGCGCCGCGCTGGATCGCGAAGCAGCGCCAAGAGCGCGCTCTGGACGAGGTCGAACGCGTTGGGCCCCTCGTCGACCACGGTCAGGCCCTCGCCGATCGCTTCCGCATTCGCCCGCTGGTGGCCGTCGCGGTGATGGGGATAGGGAACGACGACGGCCGGAGTGCCCGCGGCGGAGATCTCCGCCAGCGTGGACGCCCCGCCGCGCGTCAGCACGAGGTCGGCGGCGCGCAGGACGCTGGCCACGTCGCTCGCGAACTCGACGGCGCGGTAATGCGGTCGCTCGGAAGCGGCCTCTTGGAGCCTCCCCGGCCCCACCTGGTGCAGCACCGACAGCCCAGCCGTGTGGAGGGCTTCGAGGCGTTCGCGAGCGAAGCGATTGAGCGATTGCGCGCCCTGGCTCCCACCCAGGACGACCAGGAGCTCGCGGTCGGGATCGAACCCGAGCTCGATCTTCACGGCGCGCTTCAGGGCGGCGTCGAAGCACGGCGCGACGTGGCCCGGGCCGAGCGGCGGCCCGACGAACCTATGTTTGCTCTCCGACCTCGGCGTGCGGCTCCCGGGCATCGTCGGACCGAAGGCGTACAGCACGCGATCGACGAGGGGCGTGAGCCAGCGCGTCGCGCGCCCGGACGTCGCGTTGACTTCGAGCAGGACCACGGGGAGTCCGAGGCTCCTCGCCGCCAGGACGACGGGCAGCACGGTGAACCCGCCGAGCCCGCAGACGACGTCGGCGCGGCTGCGCGCGAGAGCTCGTCGGGCGACGCGCGCCGCCGGAGGCGTGCGCAGGACGAGATCGTGGACCCGCGGCGCGCCGCCGGTGCGGGGCTCGAGCGACAGGTCGATCTTCTCGAACGCGACGTCGCGACCGAGGCAGGCCTGGACCCCGCACAGAGCCGTGTTCTCCGCGCGGCGACCGGCGCCGAACCACAGGACGCTCGCCGGCCGCACGCCCTGCGCCATGTGTTGCAGGAGGTGGACGCCCGGCACGACGTGGCCGCCCGTCCCACCCCCGGCGATGGCGAGCCGCAGGGCGCGCGGGGCGATCCCTCCCGGTTTCGCCGAGGGCCCGAGCTTCGCCGCGGGAACTCGAGGAGCGATGGTCTGCGTCACGCGCTGCTTTGGAGCTTCGGTTTCACGTACCCGCGGTGGACAGGTCAGGTTCCGGGCGACTGGGTCCGGCGCATCCCGGACGGAGAGGCGACGGCGTCGCTGACCTCGGAGACGGCCGGGTCGGATGGCGCGGCGAGCGCGCTCGGGTCGAGCGCGTAGGGACCGCGCCAGGTCTCGCCCACGGAGCGCACGGCCGCGGGGAACTCGAGCACGCCGATCACGCAGCAACCGGCGATCAGGAGCCAGTGGGTGCGACGGCTCACCGCACCGTTCCCTTCTTCTTCGCGGTGGCGGCTGAGGCCACGGCCGTGCCGCTCTTCGACGCAGCCGAAGCCGTTCGCACCGGCGCCGAGAGCGTCGCGGAGCGACGTCCGCTCGGCAGGGTCAGCGTCGTTCCCGCGACGAGGCGCTTGGGATCGATCCCGGGGTTCGCGCTCGCGATCTCCTTCCAACGCTCGCCGTCCCCGAGCTCACGCTCCGCGATGCGCCACAGGCTGTCGCCTGAGGCGACGCGATACGAGGACGCGCTCGTCACGGCTTCCTTCGCGACCGCGCTCGGCTTGGGAACGTCGCCCTTCGCGACGCCTCCGGCGGGCAGACGCAGCTCCTTGCCGACCGGGAGCCTGGCGGGATCCACGCCGTTCAGGTCGGCGATCTCCTTCCAGCGCGAGGCCTGGCCGAGCCGCGCCGTGGCGATGTCGCTGAGCGTCTCGCCCGGCTTCACGACGTGCACCGCCGTGGTCGGCGAGCGCTCCACGGCGCGCGGGACGATCGACGTGATCGGCGCGGGAGCTTGCGTGGACCGCGCCGGTTCGGGACCGAAGTCGCGCTTCGCGAGCTGGTTCGATCCCTCTTCGAGCTGCGGCGCCTCCGTGGGGCCGCGCTCCGCGGAGCTCGCCTCGCCGCGGGTCTTCGCCGGGAGAGCGAGCTCTTCGCGCGGGGAGGCCGTCGGCAGGGGCTCGCGCGGGCTCGTCGGCGCCCCCGCGGCCGGCTTCTCCCGGGCGACCGGCAGGCCGAGCTGCCCGACTCCGCGCCCGCGCTCCTTGGGATCGAGGGCGCTCTGCGCCGGCGCTCGCGTCTCGGTCGGAACGCGCTCCCGCGACGCCACCTGCGCGGCGGGTTCGGGGTCGTCGGGACTCTTGTCCCACAGCACGACGGCGACGACGGTCACGACCAGGAAGAGCAGGGCGAAGGCACCCACACGTTCGATGGGTTGCATGGTGGACTCCGTGGACGAGCGGTGATGGAAGTTCGTGAACGTCAGCTCACGGGCAGGGCGCGGAAACGAGCGACCGCGGACCTGGCTCGGGCCGAGCCGAGCGCCAGCCCCACGGCGAGCGAGGAGACGACGAGGGACGTACCCCCGTCGGAGATGAAGGGCAGGATCGTTCCCTTGGGCGGAGCCAATCCCGAAACCACTTGGACGTGGAGCATGGCCTGCAATCCGATCGACACGAGCAAACCGAACGCAGCGAGTGCTTCGTACCGATCTCGGATCGAGAGTACAAGGCGCAAGCCGAACCACAGGAAGGCGATCACGAGCACGAGGACGAGCGTCATCCCCATCAGCCCGAACTCTTCGCCGATCTGAGCGAACACGTAGTCGGACTGGAGGTGGGGCACTCCGGCGCTGCGCGCCGTTCCCTGGCCGAGTCCGGCGCCGAAGAAGCCGCCGTCGGCGATGGCGCGCACGGCTTCCGTCACCTGGGCGTTCTCGACCTTGCCGAGCCACATCCCCACGCGCTCGCCGATGTAGGGGATGAACGCGGTCGCGGCCGTGATCGCGCCGCCGCCCACGGCCATCATCGAGACGGCGACGGGCATGATGTGCGCGCCGCCCACCCACATGGTCGAGAGCGCGCAGATGAGCAACAAGAGCGCTCCCCCGAGGTCGGTCTCGCACAGGACGAGCCCGAAGAACACGAGCGCCATGCCGAGCATGGGCAGGACGCCCCGGCGGAACTCGGACACGCGCGGCCCCAGGCGCACGCAGCGATCCGCCAGCCACAGGACGAGCACGATGCGCGCGAGCTCGGAAGGCTGGAACTGGACCCCTACGTCCACCCAGCGACGCGCGCCGTTCTTCACCACCGAGAAGGGCTCGACGTAGCACAAGACCAGCAGGACGAGCGCGGCTGCGGCGAGCAGCGGCAGGAGGTGCCGGATGCCCCGGGGCCCGAAGCGGAAGCCGACCAGGATCGCGGCCAGGGCGGCGATGCGCACCAGGATCTGTCCGATGAGCTCGTCGGAGAAGGCGTCCGGAGGGAGGATGGTCGCGGCGTGGCTCGCCTGGATCAGGACGCCCAGCGACATCAGGGCGACGACCACGCCGAACAGCCCGAAGGCGGGTCGCGCGGGGTCGCTGACCTCGGCGCGGCGGGCGAGGCCCTCTAGCCAATGGCCGAGGGTGAGCTGGTCGGGGTGGTCGGAGCGTCGGCGCGGGACCATCAGCGCACCTTGAGCAGGGCCAGGCTGGCCATGGCGCCCGCCGCGGCCACGATCCAGAAGCGAATGACGATCTTGACCTCGTGCCAGGGACGCTCGCCGCGCGTGAAGAGCCCGCCGTAGAGCTGGAGCCCGTGGTGCGCGGGCGCGCAGGTGAACAAACGCTTGCCGCCCGAGTGCCGGAAGTACCAGGTCTGCAGGCCGCTGCTCGCGAGATCGAGGACGAACACGCAGCCGATCAACGGCAGGACGAGCTCCTGCTTCGAGACGAGCGCCATCCAGGCGAGCAGCGCGCCGAGCGGCAGCGAGCCCGAGTCCCCCATGAAGACCTGCGCCGGGAACGCGTTGTACCAGAGGAACCCCATGCACCCGCCGACGAGCGCGCCGCCGACGACGGCCATCTCGGAAGCGTCCACGACGTGCGGGAGGTTCAGGTAGCCCGTCCAGTCGGAGCGACCGCTCACGTAGCAGAACACCGACAGCGCGAGACCGGAGATGATCATGCATCCGGCAGCGAGGCCGTCGAGTCCGTCGGTGATGTTGGCCGCGTTCGCGCTGCCCACGACGACGAGCCACTCGAAGGCCACGAACAAGAGCACGCCGGCGAGGCCCAACACGGGCAGCGAGACGACCGCGTTCTTGAAGAACGGCGGGTACAAGGAGAGCAGCGTGTCGCGCCCGCTCGTCCCCGCGTAGAAGCACAGCGCGGCCAGGCAAGAGAGCGTCACGACCGACAGCCCGACCATCTTGGACCGCACCGAGAGCCCCTTGGAGCCGGGGATCGTGAGCTTCTTGAAGTCGTCGACGAAGCCCACGGCGCCCGTTCCCGCGACGAGCAGCACGCACAGGACGACGGGCAGGTTGTCCTCGACGCGCGCCCACAGGAGCACGGCCGCGAGCAGCGCGGCGACGAGGAAGCTCCCGCCCATCGTCGGCGTCCCCGCCTTGCCCATCTCCCGCGAGAGCTTCGCCAGGTCGTGGGCGTCGGTCTTGGTGACGTCCTCGCCGACGCGATTGCGCCGCAGCCACGCGATCATCGGGCGGCCCCACCACAACGCCAGCGCGAACGACGTCAGCGCGGCCATGGCCACGCGGAACGAGATGTACCCGAAGAGTCGGATACCCAGGATGTCGTCGAAGACTCCCGGGATCACCCAGCCACCTCGGCGCGCTCCGAGCGGCGCGCGCGCAGTCCTTCGACCAGCCGCTCGAGCGCCATGCCGCGGCTCCCCTTGACGAGCACGAGGTCGCCCTCGCGCGCGATCTCGCCCCGCGGATCGCGCGCGTCGAGCGCGGAGGGGAAGTGGAGGGCGGCGGTCGCGGGAAGTCCAGACTGGATCGCTGCGTCGACGGCGAACCGCGCGAGCGCCCCGATCCCGATGACGATGTCGATCCCCGCGGCCACCGCCTCCATCCCGATCTCTCGATGCATCCGGTCGGCGTACTCCCCCAGCTCGAGCATGTCGCCCAGCACCAGGATTCGACGACCGAAGCCGTGCAACCCCGCGAGCACGCGCACGGCGGCGCGCGCCGAGTCGGGGTTGGAGTTGTAGCTGTCGTCGATCAGGGTGATGCCGCCGAGCTCGATCCGCTCGAGGCGCTGGCGCCCGCCCGTGAGTCCGCCGACGAAGGGCAGCACGTCCTCCAGCGCGAGCCCGACGCCCAGGCAGATGCCGAGCGCGGCGAGGCAGTTCTGGACGTTGTGCGTGCCGAGCAGCGGGAAGGAGACCTCGTGCCCGTTCAGCCGGAACACGCTCCCCCCCGGGTGGAACCAGACGTCGCGCGCGTCGAGATCGCCGCCGCCGTCGATGCTGAACGTGATCACGCGCGCCGCGGTCTCGTCGCGGATGGCGAGCGAGTAGCGACAGTCGGCGTTCACCACGCAAGTCCCGTCGGCGGGGAGCGCTCGGGCGAGGTCGCCCTTCTCGCGCGCGACCCCCTCGAGGGAACCGAGCC
Source organism: uncultured Planctomycetaceae bacterium (assembly GCA_964413535.1). GTDB lineage: Bacteria > Planctomycetota > UBA1135 > UBA1135 > CAYPTB01. Next base: position 61,217 of record CAYPTB010000054.1, read on the forward strand.
CCTCGAGGTGCGCGGCTCCGATGTTCGTGATCACGCCGACCTCGGGTCGCGCGATGCGACACAGTGCGGCGATCTCCCCCGGACGGTTGGTTCCGAGCTCGCAGACCAGCGCGCGCGTCCCGTGATCGGCCAGGCACAGGGTCAACGGCAGGCCGATGTCGTTGTTGAACGATCGCGGCGAACCGACCGTCGGCATCAGCCGCTCGAGCAGTTGCACCGCGATGCCCTTCGTGGTCGTCTTGCCGCACGATCCGGTCACCCCGACGACGCAGGCTCCGAGGCGCGAGCGGTGCCACGCCGCGAAGTCGCCCAGCGCGCGCCTCGGATCGGGGTGAGCCAGCACCGGACACGGTCCCGCGAGCTCGGGATCCCCACCCGAGAGCGCCCGCACTTCCTCTGGGTTCGAGGCGCGCAGGCACAACGCGCCGGCGCCGCGGCGCGCGGCCGAGCGCGCGAAGTCGTTGCCGCGGAAGTTCGGGCCGTCGAGCGCGATGAAGAGCTCCCCGGCGGAGAGCGTGCGCGAATCGGTCCCCACGCCGATCAGCGTCGCGTCGTGATTCCCCGACACGAGCTCCGCGCCCGTCACGTCGCGGAAGTCCGTCAGTGAGAAGGGATTCACGCGGGCACTCCCAGGAGAGCGGCTTGCACGACCTCGCGGTCGTCGAAGGCGAGCTTCTTGCCGCGGATCTCCTGCGTCGTCTCGTGCCCCTTGCCGGCGACCAGCACGATGTCGTCCGGTCGAGCGAGCCCCACGGCGAGCTCGATCGCGCGGCGGCGGTCCACCTCGACGTGCGTCTCGGCCGGAGCTCCGACGAGCCCCTTCAGGACGTCCTCGAGGATGGCCTCCGGCGACTCGTTGCGCGGGTTGTCGCTCGTCGCGAGCGCGACGTCGGCGAGCTCGCCGACGATGCGCCCCATCGGCTCGCGCTTGCCGCGGTCGCGGTTCCCTCCGCAGCCGAAGACGCACAGGAGCCGACCCTTCCCGCGCTCGTCCAGCACCTCGCGCAGCGCGCCCAACGTCTTGGCGAGCGCCGCCTCGGTGTGCGCGTAGTCGACCACGACCGAGAACGGGTGATCCGGTCCGGTCACCGACTGCAGGCGTCCCGGGGGCGGAGTCGAGCGCGCGAGCCCGCCCAGCGCACGGGCGGCGCCCACGCCCGAGACCAACGCCGCGGCCAGGGCCGCCAGCGCGTTCTCGACGTTGTGCCGCCCCATGAGCGGGAGCGCGACGGGCGTCCTTCGGATCCCCATGCCCTCGATCTCGAAGCGCATCCCGGAGCGAGCGGCCGACAGCGCTCGCGCCGTGAGATCGCTCTCGACGTCGACGCCGTAGGTCGCGACGCGCGCTCCGCGCTCGACCGCCGCCCGCGCCATCCTCTCGCCGACCTTGTCGTGCGCGGGAACGATGGCCCATCCTTCGGCCGGCAGCATGCGGAAGAGCCGCTCCTTGGCGGCGGCGTAGCTCTCCATGTCGGCGTGGTAGTCCAGGTGGTCGCGGGAGAGATTCGTGAAGACGGCGACGTCCAGGGCCGTTCCGGCGAGTCGCTCCTGGTCCAGCGCGTGCGAGCTCGCTTCCATGACGACCGAATCGCCGCCGTGCTGCGCGTGCTGCGCGAAGAGGCGCTGCAGGACGGGCGAGTCGGGCGTCGTGTGCGTCGAAGCGACCTGGAAGCCGCCGGCGAGCTCGTACACGACCGTGCCGATCTGCGCCGGCTCGCGTCCGGCCCGACGCAGGATCTCGGTCAAGAGGTGAGCGACAGAGGTCTTGCCGTTCGTGCCCGTGATCCCGACGACCTTCAGCTTCTCGGAGGGGTTCCCGTGGACGAACGCCGCCACCTCGCCCGCGACCCGCCGCGCGTCGACGTGCGCCCAGACGGGAGCGCGCGAGCCGAGGGGCGCGATGCCGCTCGACTGCGTGCCGGACACCAGCACGGCGGCCGCTCCGCGCGCAAGGGCGTCGGGGACGAAGCGCGTACCGTCGGCGCTGAGGCCGGGGAGCGCCGCGAAGAGCGCCGCCTCGCGCACGCGTCGGCTGTCGAGCTCGACGTCCCGGATCTCGGGATCGAAGCCTCGGAAGGACAACGGACAATCGCCGCCGAATCGCCGCACGAGGTCGGACAGTCGTGCCATCCCTATTGCACCCTCCAGGGTTGATCTCGCTCGCTGTCGTCCAATCGATCGGGGGGGAGCGCCGTCGAGGGAGCGAAGCCCGCGACGAGCTCGGGCGTCGTCTCGCGACCCCCGCGCGTGAGGCCCAAGGCCTCGACCAGGATGTCCATCGCGGCCGGGCCCGCGACGCGCGAGCCGAAGCGCTCGCCGCTGCGCGGCTCGTCCACCACCACGAGCACGGCGATCTCCCGCTCGGACCCGGGGAGGCGTCCAACCACGCAGATCGAGGACGTGTGGCACTTCGGGTGCTTGGGGTCGCGAACCCCGCGCAGCGCCGTGTAGTCGCGCTGGGTCACGCTCTTCCCGGCTTCCGTGAGCGCTCGGGCGCGAGCTCCGAAGACGTGCAGACAGACCTCGTCCGGAACGCGTTCCGCCGTGCCCGTCTTCGTGCCCATCACGATGTCGTCGCGCCAGAGCGCCTTGCCGGTGCCGATCCTCGCACCGAGTTCCATCATTTCGCGCACCCGATCGCAAGTGTCGCGCGAGAAGACCCGCCGTTCGTCGGGGCGCCGCAGCTCGTAGCGCTCGCTTCCGTGGACGATGGAATCCGCCACTTCGAGCTCGCGGAAGACGCCGCCGCGCAGCACCGTGCACAGGGCCTGCATGTGCTGCCAGGCGGTCGTCAGGACCTCGTAGCCAAAGCAGACGGAAGCGTGCGAGTAGAGCGTCTTCCAGGGCAGCGCCGGGATCGAGCCGGGCTCTTCGCCTCCCAGCCCCGCGCGCGGGAGCTTGCCGTAGCCGAGCTCGTCGAGCCGCGCCCGGAAGTAGGCCGGATCCACGCGCAAGCCGATCTGGACCAGGCCCGCATTGACCGAATGCGCGAGGCACTCGGAGGCCGAGATGCTGCCCGTCGCGCTGCCCTCGGCCTCGTGGATCGTCCGGGCCCGCCCGCCGACCCACAGGGTCCATTCCCCGTTGCCGACCTCGAACTTCTCCCCGGGCCGGACGACCCCGGCTTCGAGCGCGGTCGCCATCGTCACGAGCTTGAAGGTCGAGCCCGGCATGAACAGGTGCTTGGCGGGCGGGAAGGCCGCCATGCCGTAGGCGGAGACGCCGTCCGCGGCGAGGACCTCGCCGCTCTCGACTTCCACCACCATGGCCAGCGCGACCGCGGCCCGGTGCTCCTCCATGACCCGTTCGAGCCGCGCGCGAACCACGCGCTGGAGCGCGACGTCGAGGGCCACTTGGACCCTGGGCGGCTCGGCCGCCTCGCTGCGACCCAAATAATAGGGGGAGAGACCCTTCCGCGCCGGCCGGTCGCGGCGGTAGGCATAGCTGGCCGGCGCGGTGTGGGTGAACGACCACTCGTCCAAGGAGAGGATCTCGTCGCACAGTCGCTCCAGGCCGCTGTAGGCGCGCGGCAGCGACTGCCCCTCGTCGACGAAGCCCCAGTGGCCGAGCACGGGGAACGGCCCGGCGGGGTACTCGCGTTCGCGCCGCGAGACCAGGGTCATCTGCAGGCGCTCGACGCCTTCGCGCCGCAAGAGGTCCGCCAGGGCCGAGGCCCGCTCGGGCGGAACGTCCGCGGCCACCCGGCACCATTGGGGCGGCATGAGCTCGCCCCAGATCTCCGAGCGCCGCTCCTCGCGCTCGCGCTCGGACACGTCCGTGGGAAGCGGTCCGAACAGCGCCTGGCCGAGTCCGTCGGCGAGGTGGCGGGTCCAGGTGATGGGCCCGCACGCTCCGCCGTGGGAATCGCGCGTCTGACGCGCGAGCAGGACGGCCGGCTCCCACTCGAGCGTGCGGGTCCCGTCGGGCAAGAAGACGAGCGCGACGCCGGGCAAGGGCGCCCCGACGCTGCGCTCGAAGGGTCCTTCGCCCGCGATCCACTGCTCCACGCGCGCGGCGGTCTGTGCGTCGAGGTCGAAGCCGCGTGCCCGGATCCGATTCCGCTCGGCTCCGGGGAGCATGGCGGAGAGCAGCCCCGCCGGCGTGAACGGCGGCCCCAGGACCTCGGCGATGCGGCTCGCCATGTAGCCGGGTGTGTGAGCCTGCCACATGCTGCGGGGCGACATCTCGAGGTCCAGGCGCTCCAGGAAGAGAGCCAGGGGAACGCCGTGGCGATCCTCGATTCCGTACGCGAGCTCGGCGCCCCGATCGACGTGGACGGGCAGGCGTCGTCCTTCGAAGTCGTTCGCGACGACGACGTACCCGACGCGGCCGAGCACGACCGCCACGACCGCGCCGATGACGACGAAGGCGCCGAGCGGCCGCAGTCCCGAGGCGGAGGCGAGGGGCCCGGAGTCCATCACTGACTCACCTTCCCGAGCTCCGAAGCGCTCTGGCGCTCGAGGACGTCGGGCTCTCCGGGCGCGTGTCCGAACACGGTCGCGCGCGAACGAGCGTTGCGCAGCACGAGGTTCTCGATCTCGCGACACAGACCGTCGAGGTCGGCTCCGCGCGCGCGGTTCCCCGAGCAGAGGAAGAGGGTGAAGAGGCCCAGGACGAGCACGGTCGCGCCGAGGAACATGCCCAGGGCCGCGCGCTTCACTAGCAGTACCCCCGGCATCCGGCTTCGATGCCTCCGCCGCGCACCCGCAGGGCGGCGCGCACGCGGGCCGATCGAGAGCGCGGGTTCGCGCGCGTCTCTTCGGCCGACGCACCGGTGGACTTCTTCGAGGCCGAGCTCCAGCGACCACGGCGTACGCCATCGGCGATGAAGCGCTTGACCGCGCCGTCCTCGCCGGAATGGAAGGAGATCACGACCAGACGGCCGCCGTTCGCGAGCCAATCCTCCGCCGCGTCCAGGCCGGCGAGCAGCTCTTCGCTCTCTTCGTTGACGGCGCGCCGCAGTGCCTGGAACGTGCGGGTCGCCGGATGGAGCTTGCCCCCGCGCGGCCCGCGTCCGACGCACGCGCGCTCGACCGTGTCGGCGAGCGCCAGGGTGCGCAGGAAGGGCGCGCGCCGGCGCGCCTCCACGATCGCTCGGGCGATCTTGCGCGAGCGGGTCTCGCCGGCCTCGTAGTAGAAGAGGTCCGCGAGATCGGACTCGTCCCAGTGATTGACGATGTCGGCGGCCGTGCGCTCGCGCGACGGATCCATGCGCATGTCGAGCGGTCCGTCCTCCTGGAACGAGAAGCCGCGTTCACGCGAGTCGAGCTGCAGGGACGAGACGCCGAGATCCATCAGGAGCGCCGCCGGTCGTCCGAGCGACTCGCGCTGCAGGAGCTCCGCGAGTCCGCTCATCCGAGCGCGATGGATCCGAACGCGGTCGCCGAAGCGCTCGAGTCGCGCGTGCGCGAGCGCGAGGATCTCCTGATCCTGATCGATGCCCACGAGGCGACAGTCGGGAAACGCGTCGAGGATCGCCTCGGAGTGCCCGCCCGCGCCCAGGGTCGCATCGACCACGAAGCTCCCGGCCTCGAGCCCAAGACCCGCGCCGAGTAGATCGAGCACCTCGCGCACGAGCACGGGCGTGTGCGCGTCTCTCGCGTCGCCAGTCACCGGCATTCCCCCCAGGACTTGCATGTCCTCCTTCTAGGTTTCTTCGTCAGGTCGCGCCGTTCACGTGCGCACTCCCGTCGCCTCGCAGGACACCGTCCAGATCGTCGAAGTCGGCGCTGGACTCGCTCTCGAACGTCTCCCACGCCTCCTTGCTCCAGATCTCGGCTCGATCCGCCACGCCGACGAGCACGACCTCGCGGTCGAGGCCCGCCACCTTCTTGAGCTTCTCGGGCACGAGCAGCCGCCCGTTGCCGTCGAGTTGCGCCGGATAGGTGTTCGAGAAGAACAGGCGCTGCATCTTGCGCTGCTCCCGTCCGACGAAAGGCTGCGTCTGCAGCCGCGCGAGCACCTCGCGGAAGCTCGCTTCGGAGAACAGGAAGATGCAGCCGTCGAAGCCGCGGGTGAGGACGCAGGTGCGCTGCCCCTCCTCGTTGCGCCCCAGCTCCTCCTGGATCCGCTTGGGGATGAACAGGCGGTTCTTCGCGTCGAGATTGTGGGTCGATTCACCCCCGAACATCCCCCGCCTCCCCTGCGGCCCCCCGGAGTGCTCCCGGTCCCCACTCTTTGCCACACCTCCCCACGCGGCGGATGATAGACAGCGCGCCGGGAGCCGGGGGAGCGTTTCCGGAAAAAGCTCTCGCGCCGCGAGTTACGTCGCTTTCCGCGCGCGTGGAAAGGTCTCGGCTGAGCTCTATCCGTAGAAGGTCTTCTTGACGAAACCACAACATCTTGTGGTTTCGTCCCCCTTCACTCCCTCCTCGCCGGGGGGGCGGGCTCGTCGCAACCCTTCTCGAGCGATGGCCGCCGAGCCACCCCTCGGAAGGCTCCACCTGCCCGAAGACGCGCTGGGCGAGATTGCCACCGGGCAGCCCCCCTCACCGCAAGCGGTTTCGGACCGCGCGCGGGCGGGTCCGACGCCTGGACACGCCCAGCGGGCTCAGGCGATGCCGACCGGATCGACGTCCGCTGCGCCGCTCTCCGATTCCGACGCCTCGGAGCCCTCCCCTTCGGCGCCCTCGCTCGGGGCGGGAGAACTCGGCGGCGCGCCGTCCGGATCGAGCTCCTGCACGTCGGCGCCCTCGAAGATCGCCTGGAGGACCTCGCGCAGCACCGCGCGGCGCTCGCTGGAGAAGTCGAAGACGTGGACGATCCGCTCTTCCTCGGAGCGCGGGCGACGCACGACGAAGACCTCGTCACCGTCGATGCGCTTCACGCCGACGACCTTGAGTCGGCGCTTGCGCATCAAGATCAGGCACAAGAGATAGCGTAGCTCGCGCCAGCCGCGCTCCGGCTTGCCCTCGAGCGTTCCGAACAGGGCGTGGATCGAGTCGAGATCGAGCTGAACGCCCTTCCGCTCCATCTCGGTGTAGCGAGTGCGCCACCAGACGACGTCCGCGGCCACGTCGCGGCGCGCGAAGCAGGACGCACACAGGTCCACGCGGCCGAACTCCGTGCCGCTCAAGGAGAGCAGCGAATGGTGCGGCTCGCTGTCGAGGAAGACCCGCTCGCACTCGGAGCAGAGCCTTTGGCGTCGTCCGAACTTCCAATCGGCCATCGGCAGATTCTACCGGCGCCAGGCCTCCCCGGGCACTCGTCGAAGCGACGATCCTCGGCCTTCCGCGGTCAACGGATCGGCTGGAGCTCCCGATACAAGGCCTCGAGCTCCGAGACGATCTCCTCGAGGGACGGCGGCGCGGGCGTCCCGCTCGCCAAGGCGAAGAGCAGCTCGCGATCGCGCGAGAGCCGCGCGAGGTGGTCCGCCAGCGCGCGCGCGTCGCCGCGCGGGAAGAGCAGGCCGGACACGCCGTGCTCGACGGCTTCGCCCATCCCTCCGAGGTCCGTCGCCACGACCGGGATCGAGTTGCGGAAGGCCTCCTGGATCGTGATCGGCATGTTCTCGTACCACAGGCTCGGAACGACGAGCACGTCGATCTCGGCGAGCACGCGATCGATGTCCGTCGGCTCGAAACGTCCGCGGAACGCGATCGGCTTGCCGGCCGCTCGCAGCCTCAGGCCTGCGACGTACTCGGGGAACCAATCGAGCACGCCGAACACGTCGAGCCGCACCGGCAGACCCGCGAGATGCTCGAAGGCTTCGATCAGCACGTGCACGCCCTTCGCGGCGTACACACCGCCGACGTAGCCCACACGGAGCGGCGCCGCCGGATCGCTTCGGCGCGCAGTCCGTCGCGGGCCGGGGTATCCGGCCTTCATCACGCTGACCCGACTCTCCTCGAGCCAGCCTTCCGCGAGGAAACGCTCCGCGAGGAAACGCGACGGACAGATCACGCGATCCACCCTCGAGAGCACGCGCGCGTGGATCGTGCGCCGCTCGCCCATCGCGTCCGCGAAGGCCCGCGCGCGGTCGGCGTCGCGAACGCTCTGGCGCGCCGGGTGCAGGGGATGCCCTTCGAGGCATTCGTGGCACGGACCTGGCTCGCAGAGGCTCCCGTCGCCGTGCAACAGGATCGAGTTGGCGCACAGGAGGTGATAGTCGTGGAGCGTCGCCACGACGGGCACGCGCGCCTCGCGCGCGACCTCGGCGCAACGCGCTCCGAAGTACGCGAAGTGATGGAAGTGCACGACGTCCGGGCGCACGCGCTCGAGCGCCGTGCGAAACCACGCGAGCGAGCGCTCCTCGAGGAAGCTCTCGCGCACGTCGGAGTACTCGCGTTGGTGCACGACTTCGAGCGTGCGCACCGAGTCGAGCTCTCCCTCGCGCACGCTGCCCTCCGCGGCGGAGAGATCGCGCTCCGTGAAGAGCGCCGTGACGACATGTCCCCGCCGCGCGAGCTCGGCCCCGGTTTGGTGCGCGTGCAATTCGGTGCCGGCGATGTGCGCGGGCAGATAGTCGTGGACGACCGTCAGGATCCTCACGGCCCCGCCTCCTCGAAGCCGAGCTCGCGCGGAGTGCGGCGCGAGAGCGAGCGGTCCCATTCCACGCGGGCGCGCTCGCGCACGAGGTCCAGCATGCCCTGGTCGGCGGGCGCCTGCGGCGGGCCGGCCGAGACGGCGGCCGCGTAGATCCGCTCGAGCTCGACGACGCTCTCCTCCACGGTCGGGCACGCATGCGCGGGAACGGCCGCGCACAGCTCTGACCACAAGTGCGGCTCCTCCAAGAGGCGCGCGAGCGCGCCCGCGAGCGACGCCGGGTCGCCGGAGGTGTACAAGAGCGCCCCGCCGAAGGAGCGCGCGCGCTCGCCGAAAGCGCCTGCGTCGGGCAGCACGGCCGGCAGTCCCATGCACCACGCTTCGTCGAGCACGAGCCCCCACGACTCGTGCGCGCGCGAGCCGGACACCATGGCGTGCACGGCGGTCGCGGGATGCGCTCCCAGCGCCGCGTCGTCGAACGCGCCGTGGAAGACGACGTCGAGCCCGCGCGCCTCTTTCGCGAGACGCACGGCGAAGGCGCGGTCGACCTCGCCTCCGGCCAGGTGCAGCGTGACGCGCTCGGGGCGTTCGAGCGCGCGGATCGCGGCGAGCACGACGTCCGCGCCCTTGAGCGGATGGAGGTGGCCCCAGGCGCCGAGCACGAGACGCCCGCTCTCCGCGGGCGGCGCGAGCGGCTCGCGACGCGCGAGGGCGAGGTCGCGCCCCGGCGGCACCACCTGCGCGCGCAACGAGCCCGGCGCGCGGCCGAGGAAGCGCTCGATCGTCTCGGCGTGCGTGCGCGAGGGCGTGATGATCGCGCGCGCCAGGTCGAGCTCGCGCGCGAGGTCCGCGGCGTGCTCGGCGAACGCGATCGCCCCCCCTTCCGGCCCGACCCACGGAGTCCGCGGAGGAAGGCGGCCGGCGCACGCGACGCAGGGCGAGAAGCCCGCGCGCTCGCGGCACAGCTCGGTGGCGCCGGGCTGAACGCGGAAGGTCAGCAGGCAGGTGGTCCACAGATCGTGCAGCGTGACGACCGACGGGATGCCGGCGCGCGCCGCCGTCGCCACGAGATCGCGTGTGAGCCGGATCCAGTGCTGCACGTGCACGACGTCGGGACGCTCGCTCTCGAGGATCGCGCGGAACGCGCGCGCGACGCGCGGCTCGGCGCTCTTCTGCCAGTGATCGAAGTACAGGTCGTCGCGGTGGATGCGGTACACGGGGTGGCTCGCCCCCGTCGCGGGATCGACGTCCTCGTCGCGAGTCGTGCGGAAGCCGTCCTGCCACTGCATGCTGCCGGCGACGACGACGACCTCCACGCCTCGGCGCACGAGCCCGCGAGCCTGGGCGCGAACGGTGTGCTCCGTACCGCCGACGAGCTCGGGGGGATAGCCGTGGAGCGCGAAGAGGATCTTCACGCGTCGGATCGACAACGGGAGCGGGTCCGGTCGGCCCGGTGCGCGAGCGCCTCCAGGTACAGCTCCTCGAACTGGCGCGCGTCCTCTTGCACGGGCTTGACGTGCAGGTCGTGGGGATACAGGCGCGCGAGCTCGGAGCGGTCCGCGAACAAGCGCGAGAGGAGCTGCGCGAGTCCCGCGGCATCGCCCACGGGGAAGCGGAAGCCCGTCACACCCGGCTCGACCAGCTCGGCCATCCCCCCCAGGTCGGAGACGAGGATCGGCGTCTTCGTCGCGAGCGCTTCGAGGATGATGAGCGGCGAGTTCTCGTACCACACGCTCGGTACGACGAGCACGTCCGTGCGGGCCAGCGCCCCTGGCACCTCCGAGCGTTTCAGTCCGCCGAGCAGCTTCGCGCCCGTCGGCTCGGCCAGCGTCTGGAGCCGGCGGATGTAGGCCGGGTTGTGGTCGAGGTTGCCCCAGATGCACAGCTCGCCCGCCGCCCGTTCGGCGTCCGAGAGCTGGGCCCAGGCCTCGAGCAGGACGTGCACGCCCTTGTGCGGCGCGGGCGTGCCGATGAACGCGACCCGCAGGCGCTCGCCGGGGACGCGGCGAAAACCCTCGAAGGCCGACAGGTCGATCCCGGTGCGGCAGTAGTCGATCTGCTCCGGCGGAATGCCCCAGTCGAGGAAGCGCTCGCGCAAGAACCGGCTCGGCGCGAGGAAGCGGTAGACGACCGGCAACAGCCGATCGCGCAGCGTGCTGTCGCGCTCGCGAACGAGCTCGGCGAGCTCGAGCGCCCGCACCCCGTGCGGCTCCGACGGCGGGCGCCAGACCGAGGTCGGAGCATTCTCCGCTCCGGAAGCCGCCGAGCCGGACGGCTTCCGCGCGCTGCCGCGCCCCTTCAAGAGATCCCCCACGCGCCGCGCGGGCGCGGCCAGGTTGATCCCCGTTCCCTGGCGCAGGCGGGCGATCGCCTTGGCCAGCGCGCGCTCGCCGCGGCTCTGCTTGAACTTCAGGTCGACCAGGCAGCCGCCGCAGATCTCCGGGACGACTTCGTGGCAGATCGAGCCGTTCGCGTGGATGCGCTGGCCGTAACGCGCGCACTGCAGCCAGTAGTCGTGCAGCGTGAAGAGCACCGGGATCCCGCGCCGCGCCACTTCCTCGACGCATCCTACCGACAGGTACAGGAGGTGCATGAAGTGCACGACGTCGGGTTTCAGGTCGTCGAGCAGGAGGCTCATCGACCGCACCACGTGCGGGTAGTCCCAGGTCTCGCGGAAGTCGTTGTAGAAGAGGTTGTTCGTCAGCTCGTGGACCGGCAGGCCCTCGTACTCGCGGAAGTGGACCGTGAGATTGGGGAGCCCGATGTCCTTCTCGGTCGCGAAGACGTGGACGTCGTGCCCGCGCTTCACGAGCGCCTTGGCCACCTCGAAGGTGTAGATCTCCGTGCCGGCGGGATGCTTGGGGAGGAAGTCGTGGTTGACGAAGAGGACGCGCATCGGGGGCGGCAAGCCTACTCCATGGCGCTCCCGACGCGGCGCGGCGCGCGGGATCCCGAGCTCTCTCGCCGTCAATTGCACAGCGGCCGGACGAGCATCCACCACGCGCGCAGGAAGCGATCCAGGAAGCCCGCCATGCACCGGGCGGCGGGCTTCGCGAGGAGCTGCGGCGTCAGGGTCAGCGGTCCGCCGACGAGGAGATCCCGGTCGCGGAGCACGCGGGCGCGTTGAACGGCGCGGCGCTTCGCGGCGAGGATCGGCAGCTCGAGCAGGAAGTCGAGCTTGCCGCGCAGCGTCGGCCCGAGGTTGCCCTTGGCCGCGGAGAAGCAGAGCCAGACGACCTCGTAGACGAGGAGCGCGGGCGCCGTGAAGAACAGCGTGCGCAGCCCATGGCACTTCGCGAGGATCATCAACCGGTTGCGCGAGTGGTAGTAGGCGCGGCGACTCGGATAGACGGCGCCCTCGCGATCTTCGCGGAACGAGAGCCCGGGCGTGCCGCCCTTGTGCAACACGATCGCGTCCTCGACCGAGAGCAGCACGCGCCCGGCCAGGCGCAGCCGCAGCCCGAGGTCGTAGTCCTCCATCAGGTAGAAGAGGTCCTCGTCGAAGCCTCCCGCCTCCCCCAGCGCCTCGCGGTCGACGAGCGCCGTGAGCGCGACCAGACCGTCGACCTCCACCACCCCCTCCCCCTCCGCCTCCGCGATCGGCACGTAGAAATTGCGCAGCGACATCACGCCCGCGTAGTGCAGGCGCGCGCTGTCGTAGTGGACGCGGTCGGGCTCGCCGAACACGACGCTGCGCGGCAGCACGGCGGCGGCGGGGCGCCCGACCCAGGCCGACACGAGCTTCGCGAGCACGTCCGGGCGCACGACCACGTCGTTGTCGACGAGGAGCACGGCGCGATTGCGCGCGGCCGCCAGCCCGGCGTTGCGCGCAGCGCACGGCCCGCGATTGTGCCCGAGCTCGAGCACGCGCACGTCCGGGAAGCTCTCGCGCACGAGCGCCACGCTGCCGTCGGTCGAGCCGTCGTCGACGACGATCACCTCGTCGGGCGCCTGCGCGAGCCCGCGCAGCGCCCCCAGGCAGTCGGCCAGGTAGCCCTCGCCCTGGTAGTTGCACACGACGGCGCTGACCGGTCCGCGCCGCCACTCTCCCGGCTCGTCCTTCGCCATGCTCAGCGGATCGGGAGCTCGAAGTCCTCGTGCGTACAGGGCTGGCGCCGCTTCAGGCAGTAGGGAACGTTGTAGAGCACGCTCGCGAGCGCCTTCAGCACGATCCACGCCGCGCCGGGAGTTTCGCGCAGCGAGCGCCCGATGCCGATCGTGCCGGTCGCGTCGGTCACCTCCCCCGCGGCTTCGTCCTTCCCACCGCGCAGCACCACCTTCCCGAACACGAGGAATGGCATGCGCAGGAGGTCCTCGAGCGGCGCGTACTTCAGCATCCCGAGCCACGCATTGCGCGCGTGGTAGTACAGGCTGCGCTTGCCCATCTGGATGCCGAAGGGTTGCCGGTGGAACGTCTCCACGCCGGGGAACTGGAGCACGCGGTAGCCGAGGTTCAAGAGCCGGCAGGTCAGGTCGCGCTCGTTCCCGTAGATGTAGAGCCGCTCGTCGTAGCCCCCTGCCTCGCGCAACGCCTTCGTCCGCGCGAGGCTGCCGCAGCCCCTGAACGTGCTCATGTAGCGCTCGCGATTGACGGAGGGAGCGTTCCTGTAGCTCTCGGGCGTTCCGGGCTCGACGATCTTCGTCGACACGATCGCGGTCGTCTCGGGCTCGCGCAGCATGCGCTCGGTGGTCTTCTCGAGCCACTCGGGCGGAAGCACGATGTCGTCGTCGAGGATCGCGACGAGCGGAGTCTGCGCGCTCGCGAAACCGATGTTGAAGGTCTCACAGGCGCCGTAGCGCGAGTGCGGCATGGCGATCAGGCGCACCTCGGGGTACTCCTCCGCCACCATGCGCTGCGTGGGGTCCTGGCTCGCGTTGTCGACGACGATCACGGCTTCGAAGGGCACGGTCTGGGCGCGCAGGCCGTCGAGGTTCGCGCGCAGCTCCTCGGCCTTGTTCCAGGTACAGATCACGGCCGTCGCCGCAGGCCACTCGACCCGGACGCGGCTCGTGCTCGCGCCCGGCGCGGGCTCGAACGCGGGCCTGCCGTTCGAAGGCGCGAGCCCGTGCTCGCCGCCGAACACGGCGTCCAGCAAGCTCGCCACCTTGCCCTCGTAGGCCAGGAGGTCGCGGCTCGATAGATCCGCGAAGCCCTCGACGTAGCGCACCGCCGGATCCTCGATGTTGACGGTGCGGGCGCGGTCGACGGCGTCGGCCTTCGATTCGAGGTCGTGGTAGCGCAACTGGCTCTCGAAGCAGCGGATGGCCGCGACCTTCTTCGCCCAGAAGCGCGTCGTGTCGAACAGCGCTCCCGCCTGGACCTGCGCGTTCACTCCGTACAAGAGCACGCGCCGCTCGCGCCCTGCCGCCAGCGCGGCGACGAGGGCCCGGCTCGCAGCGCGGTGATCGGGGTGCATCTCCTGCGGCGAAGGTCCGTAGACGAGGTCGGGATCGAACGCATCGATCTCGCCCCGCAGCGCGGCCACGAGGTCGTGACGCGTGGCGAGCGCGCCGTCGGGAAGTCCCAGGAAGCGGTGATCGGCGATGCCGAGCGCAGCCCCTGCGCGCAGCGACTCGGACCTGCGCACGGCCGCCACGTCCTCCAGCGCGGCCGCGGGATCGCCTGCCGCTCCGTCGGTCAGGACGACGACGCGCACCGCGTCGCCGCGCTCCGCGTGGAAGGCGAGCAGCCCTCCGCATCCGAACACTTCGTCGTCGGAATGCGGCGCGACGACCAGGACGCGCTCGGGGAGCGAGCGCGGATCGAGGAGCGGAGGGAAGAGGGCTTTCACGGGATGGGAGAGAGGTTCCGGTAGAGCAGGTCGAGCTCGCGCGCGGCGTCCGCCGCCGTCGGGATGTCCTTCGGCACGGCGGCGCGCTCGCGCGCATGCAGGTCGGGATTGTCCAGGAGTTCGCGGAAAGCGCTCGCCCAGGCCGCGGGGTTCAGGGCGGGCAGCACGCGCCCGGCGGAACCGACGCGCTCGTGCAGGGCTCCGCGGTCGGAGACCCAGGCCGGCATCCCCAGGGCGAAGGCCTCGTCGAGGACGAGCCCGTAGCTCTCCCGCGCGCGCGACGGCAGCGCGACGAGGTCGCAGTCCCCCACCATCCCGGCGAGGTCCTCCGGCGCATAGGCGCCGTGGTGGTGGAGCGCGAGCCGGCCGGCGGTCCGGGCGAGCGCGGCGTCGAAGCCCGCTTCGACCTCGCGCCCGGCGAGGTGCAGCTCGACGCTCCCGGCCGGAAGCGTCGCGAGGGCGCTCACGAGCTCGAGCGAACCCTTGGCGGCCGTGCGGTGTCCGAGGTGCAGCACGCGCAGCGGGCGCGACCCGTCCCAGACCGACCCGGGCGCGCGCAGCGGGCGCTCGATGCGCGAGCACAGCCCGTGCGGCAGGGCGCGCACCGCGCCGCGTCGCAACCCGCAGAGTTCTTCGACCGCGCGCGCGTGCGTGCGGCTCGGCGCGAGGAGCGCGCGCGCCGCGGCGAGCTCGGCGTCGAAGGCGCGCACGCGCCGCTCGAGCGCCGCATGGACCCCGGCCGCGGCGCGCTCCGGCGGCAGGTCGGGCGCGAGGCAGCGCGCGCACGGCGCGAGCTCGCCGCGCGGAGGGCACACGATCGCCGGATCGGGCGAGGTGCGGAAGAAGCGCACGCAGCTCGTGAAGTGATCGTGCAGCGTCACGACGACCGGCGTCTCGCGCGACAGCGCGCGCACGAGCGACATGCCGTTGCCGGACCAGTGGTGCACGTGCGCGACGTCGGCGCCGCGCGCTTCCTCGCGCGCCAGGGCCACGAGCCGCGGGCGCTCGAGCTCGACGTCGTAGCCTTCGTCGCTCTGCCTGGGCAGGTGCACGACCTCGATGCCGTCCACCGTGTCGCGCAGGCGGTCCGCGCCCCGGTGCGGCTCCTCCGTGCCGGCCACCACGCGCACCTCGTGCCCGAGCCGGCCGAGCTCGCGAGCGTGCGCGCGCACGACCCGCTCCGTCCCGCCCTCGAAGTGCGGGGCGAAGTTCGGCGTGAAGTGGACGAGCTTCAACGACCGATCCCGACCCACTCGCGATCGAGGTCTGTGGCGGGTCCGAGCGGGGCGAACGCTTCGCCGAAGGTCGCTTCGCCGGGCAGGTAGACGCTGCGCTGCGCGTTCAGCCCCATGCCGCAGTGCGCGACGTCGCCGTAGGGAGCCTGGGAAGCGTGCTTCCTCAACGCCGCTAGCTTCTGCTCGGCGACGGTGGTGATGTCGACGACGCGCGTGGCGACGAGCGGCGTCCACACCTCGAACCCCCAGGCCGCCCCGCCGAAGTCGGCGAGCTCGAGCCCCGCGCGCGCGACGCGCGCCAGGACGTGGTGGTCGACGTGGTGCTCGCCGATCCACGGCGCGTACACGACGTCCGGCCGCCAGACGCGGACGAGTTCGGCGACGCGCCGCGCCCCGACCGCGAACTCGGGCGCGCCCGGTTCGTGTCCCTCGGGATAGCCCCAGAACTCGTAGTCGGAGAGGCCCAGGCACGCTCCGCCGGCGCGCGCCTCGCCCTGCCGCACGCGCGCGATCTCGGCCGGATCGAAGCGCTGCTGCGGATCGCCGAGGACGCCGTCGTAGACGATCACGACGTGCACGGGATCGCCCTGCCCGACGTGCAGCGCCGCGGTCCCGCCGCAGCCCAGCACGTCGTCGTCGGGATGCGGCGCGAGCACGAGCGCCCGACCGCGTTCGGGGCGCGCCAGCGCATCCGGGAGGGGCGCGCGCTCGTTCACGCCGCCCCCTCGCGATCGCGAATCGCTGCGCGGTAGGCCGGGATCGCGGCGACCTCGAGCGGCTCGTTCCTCCCGGGCGAGGTCTTCGCGAAGTGCCAGGCGCCGAGCACCTCGCCGTTCGCGAGGTCGACGGCGCGGATGTAGTAGTCGGCCTGGAAGAACCACTCCCAGGTGCGCGCCGGACAGGTCCAGCTCGCGCCCTCGCCGAAGATCGCGACGGCCAGGATCCACGACGGGGCCATGGTGAGCTCGAGGACGAAGCGCGTCCGCCGCGGCAGGGGGATCACGACCGGACCCTCGAACGTCCCCAGCTCGACGATCGGGTGCATCGGGCGGAAGGAGAGTCGGGGCGGCCACTTGGCCGAGCACCACTGCATGAAGTCGGACGCGAGGCCGCCGAGCGGACCGTAGAACTTCCTGAAGTAGGCGCGCTGCGACACGCGCCAGCGCGCGAGCGGCCCCGCCTCGCTGCCGCCGATCCCGCACGAGCGCGACCAGTGGTGCACGACGCTCGCGCCGCCGTGGAACACGACGCGGTAGCCGAGGCGACGCACCTCGCGACACAGGTCGGTGTCCTCGAAGTACAGCGGGTAGCGCTCGTCCATCAGGGACGGGAGGCGCGCGACGACCTCGCGCCGCAGGAGCATGCAGCAGCCCGAGACCATCTCCGTGTCGACCGCCTCGCCCGTCTGCCACCAGGGGAGCGACGCCGCGAGACGCCGCTCGCTGTACGAGCGGCAGAGGGACGGACTCGTCTGCGCCAGCAGGATCGAGAGCGACTCGTACAGGGTCGGGAGCTCGTTGCGCGGCAGGTGCAACACCGCGTCGTCGTCGATGTAGGCGCGCGGACCGAGCACGCCGCAGTCGTCGTGCTCCTCGAGGTAGTCGAGCAGGAGCCCGAGCGCTCCGGGCAGGAAGAACAGGTCGGGATTGAGCACCGCGACGACGTCGCGCGGCCCGCCGCTCGTCCGCGCCAACGCCAGGTTCATGCCGCCCGCGTAGCCCGCGTTCGAGGTGCTCCGCACGACCGTGACCCCGCGCTCCTCCAAGTCGGCGAGCCAGGGCTCCTGCGTCAGCGGCGACGCGTTGTCGACCACGACCACCTCGAGGTCTTCCGGTCGACGACCTTCGTACGCCCAGGCCGCGCGCAGGGAGTCCACGCAGCTCGCGCAGAAGGCTCCGGAGTTGTAGTTGACGACGAGCGCGGAGAGCCGCACGTCCCGTCGCCCGGCCGAAGCCGCGCGAGAGCCCCTCACACCGGCCATCCGCCCGTATCGCCGGTGGTCCGCCCCTGACCGCCGTCCACGAGGCCCTCGCGGATCCGCGGCACGTCGTCGGGCAACGCGAGCCCGGTGCGATCCTCCCAACGGTGCTCGAGACGGAAGAAGCCGACTTCGCGCGTCTTGTGCCGCACGAGCAGGTTCTGGCGCATCAGGTACTGCTGGTATTGGTGCGTGCCCTCGCCGTCGAACAGGATCACTCCGACGAGGAAGTTGCCCGAGAGCAAGGCGACTTGCGGGAGGACGGCCACGCTGCAGCCTGCACGCCCCTTCACCTCGAAGGCGTCGAAGTGCGTCGCGAACCCGGCGATGGTCGTGTTGTTCTGCCCGAAGAGGGCGACTCCGAGTTGGATGGGCGTCTTCTCCGGCGTGGGGTTCTTCCACCAGATGCGCACTTCGATCGAGTCGCCGGTGAAGAGCTGGTGGGTCTCCTCGTCCGTGCCGGCGCGGTAGATGCGGGCGTCCACCACGCGCGGGAGGATCCGCGGGCCGGAGCTCTCGGGGGAGACCGCGGGCTTCCCGTCCTCTTCGTGCTCGGCGATGTGTGCGCGCTGGTAGCTCGAATACTCGTTGGTGACGTCCACCGATTCGCCCAGGACGGCGGGCTTCCCGTCGCGCAGCCAGATGGCGTCGTCGCAGAGCTGGCGCACGTCGTACAGGCTGTGGCTGCAGAAGATCAGCGTCTTGTTGCGCTTCTTGAGGTCGTACACCTTGTCGACGCACTTCTTCTGGAAGTACATGTCGCCGACGGCGAACACCTCGTCGATGATCATCACGTCGGGATCGACGGCCATCGCGACGCTGAAGCCGAGGCGCAGTCCCATCCCGGACGAGTAGGTTCGCACCGGCTCGTCGATGTAGTCGCCGAGCTCCGCGAACTCGACAATCTCGTCGACCTTGGACTCCATCTCACGCTTGCTGAAACCCATCATGATGCCGTTCATCACGATGTTCGAACGGCCCGTGAAGTCGAGGTGGAAGCCGGCTCCGAGCTCGAGCAGCGACGACACGCGCCCGCCCAGCCGAAAGCGTCCCTCGCTGGGAGACGTCGTTCCCGCCAACACTTTGAGGAGCGTCGACTTGCCGGCGCCGTTCGCGCCGCACAATCCGAGCGAACCCCCGGGCTTGAGTCCGAAGCTCACTCCGCGCAAGGCCCAGACGGGCCGGTGCCCGCGCACCCGGCCGAGGGTCGCGCCCTCGACGATGCGCCACATCGGGCCGTCGTAGATGCGATAGCACTTCCCGAGGTTGTCGGCTTCGACGACTTGACCCGACATGTCAGACCTCGTCGGCGAACCGCCGGCGCGCCAGCAGGAAGAACGTGTAGCCGACCACGAAGACGGCAACGGCCCAGATCGCGAAGACCGCGACGGAGTCCTCGATCGGCGTCGCGTAGAACGGCCGTTCCTCGCCTCCAACCGTCACCGACACCGGCAGGCGGCTCATCAGCACGCAACGCCAGGCGTAGACGAGGTGATAGAGGGGATTCGCGTCGAGGATCCACAAGAAGCCGCCGAGCTCGCCGTCCCCCACGATCTGCGGCGCCCAGAAGACGGGCGTGGCGAACATCCAGACCGTCACCGCCAGCACCACGACGTGCACCGTGTCGCGCAGGTAGACCTGCGTCGTCGCGAGGACGATGCCGAGACCGTAGGTGAACAACACCTGGAGCGGAAGGAGAACGAAGGCCCAGCCCAGCGCCAGCACGCTCGGCGTCTCCCAGATCGTCAGACCGAAGAGCGGCGTGACGAGCGTCCCGACGATGAACATCACCATGCCGAACAGCATGGTCACGATGTTCACGAGCACCACGTCGAGCGGCAGGATCTCGGAGGGGAACGCGACCTTCTTGATGAGGTTCCCGTTCTCCACGATCGAAGACGAGCAGCGCGAAATGCTGTCGCCGAACGAAGACCACACGAGGACGCCCACGAACATGTAGACGCCCATCGCGGCTTCTTGCTCCGGCGGCAGCTCTTCGAACTTGAACGCCAGGAGCTTCGTGAAGATGAAGTAGTAGATGCCGAAGAACAGGAGCGGGGTCAGGAGCGGCCACGCCCAACCGAGCACCGTTCCCGAGAAGCGCGACCGGAGCTCGCGCCCCACGCTGGTCGTGATCAGGTCGCGGTGGCGCCACAGGAGCCACGGGAACCGGAAGACGTGCTGCACGACCTCGATCACCCGCGGCGGCGAGGCGGTGACCCAACCCCCGACTTGCACCGACCCCGTGTCGAGGATCGTCCCGCCCTCGCGTTCGGCCGGCGGCGGGACCGGCGGGGGGGTGAATGGGATGCGGGGGTCCGAAGCCGGCAACTCGGCGACGGATTCCTCGCGCGAGGGGGAGGACATGGGGTCGGGAGGGACTCCGCTGCGGGTGGGGAGACGCCGCAGGATCTTTCGGACGGGGACGCCATCCCCTTGTGCCGACGGGTGCGGATCCGCGGAAGGAACCGACACTCTAGTGTCCCGAGCGGGTGTCCGCATGCCGAAGCCGGCAGAATGGGACTTCCTGGTGCGTCCCCGGGCGGCCTGCTCCGACCGGCTCGGGAGCCCTTCCTTCGACGCGCTCGGTGACGCCCCGACTACGGGTAGCGGGCGGCCGATCCCCCCTCGAATCAGGGCCCGTGCTCGAACTCCGTGTCCAAGAACGTGCGCATGTGCTGGATGAGCAAGCGCGCCGTCTCCTCGTCGTCCTGGACCCATTCCCATTCCGCGTAACGCGGATCGGAGGGGTTCACGATGGTCGTGTTCTTCTGCTTCTGAACGCGCGTCCGCACGAGGAACCGATCGTCGCCGAGGGTGTCGATCTCGACGATCGCGCGCAGGCGCTGGCCCTTGTCCTTCGTGACCGCGGGCAAGGTCCTCCAGCCGCTCTCCGCCGAGAGACCCGTGTGGTCCATCCCCGCACCCTGGGGAAAGCCCATGCGCGTCATGGAACGACGGACGACCTCCCACATGACGTTCTCGCTCGGCGCCATGAACTCGCGCTCCACCCACGTCGGCCGGGGCGGACCCTTGCCGAAGATGCTGCACGCCGCGCAGAAGAGCGCCAGGACGGGGAGCAGGAGCGTGGGCTTCGTCTTCATCGGTCGCGGCCCTGTGGAACGTCTTCCTGACGGCGGATCACGAAGCGCAGCGGGACGTTGTGGAACGCGAACTCCTTGCGCAGCCGGTTCTCGAGGTAGCGCAGGTACTCCTTGCCGATGAGCTCGTCGTTCTTGGCGAACAGGATGAAGGTCGGCGGCTTCACTTCGGCCTGGGTCGCGTACTGGATCTTGACCATCTGTCCGCGCCAGGACGGCGCGCGGCCTTCGGACGCGCGCGCGAGGATGCGGTTCAACTCGCCCGTGCCCACGCGCCGCCCGGCCTCCTCGAAGAGCTCGCGCGCCAGGCCGAGCGTCTCGGCCACTCCGAATCCGGTCTTGGCCGAGATCGCGGACAGGGGCGCCCACGCCAGGCCCGGGAGGCGATCGCTCAGGTAGCGCGACAGATCGGCGGGAGTGAAGCCCTGGACGAGGTCCCACTTGTTCGCCACCAGGATCAACGGCTTGTAGTGGTCGACGACGTAGCGCGCGAGACGTTTCTCGATCGCCCCGAGCTCCTCGTTCGCTTCGATGACGAGCAGCACCACGTCGGCGCGCCGGATCGCGCGGTGGCTGCGCGCGTCGGAGTAGAACTCGATCGCATCGGCGATCTTGGTCTTGCGCCGGATGCCGGCCGTGTCGATCACGACGTACTTCTCGCCGCGGTGCTCGATGGGCACGTCGACCGAGTCGCGCGTCGTCCCGGGGATCTCCGAGACGATGACGCGCTCCTCGCGCGCGAAGGCGTTGATCAGCGTCGACTTCCCCGCGTTGCGCCGTCCGACGACCGCGAGCTTCATGACCGGTTTCACCGGGGCGTCGTCCGCTGCGGGCGGCGGCAGGAGGTCGGCGATGCGCTCGTAGAGCGGATCGAGCCCCATTCCGTTCTGAGCGCTGATGGCGAAGGGACCGTCGCCGATGCCGAGCTCGTGGAAGCTCTGCACGTCCCATTCGAAGCGATCCTCCTCGACCTTGTTGACCACCAGCACGACCGGGATCTGCACGGAGCGCAGGCGTGCGGCCACCTCGCGGTCGAGCGGCGTGATGCCCGTGCGCGCATCGACCAGGAACAGCACGAGGTCGGCGGCGCGCAGCGCGGCGCGCACCTGCTCCTCCACGTGGCCGCCGAGGTCGTCGCGATCGACGATCCCGATCCCGCCCGTGTCGATGACCTCGACGTGGCGCTCGCCCTGCGACGTCGGGAGCCGGACCTGGACCGACACGCGGTCGCGCGTGACGCCTTCCGTCGGCTCGACGATGGACACGCGGCTGTTCGCCATGCGATTCAGCAGCGTGGACTTGCCCACGTTGGGCCGACCCACGATGGCGAGCGTCCTCATGGTCAGGGCACTCCCAACGCGCGATGGATCTGGGGCAGGACGCGCACGACGAGTCCACGCTCGAGCGCGAGCTCGACCGCGTGCCCGAGCTCCGCCGCGGAGGGTCGGCCGGCGGCGCGGACCGGCGTGGCGGGCTGCAAGATCACCGGCAGCTCTGGCGCGAGTCGCAGGACGTCGTCGAGGAGCTCTTGGAGCTCGTCGGGATCGAATCCGGCCACGAGCACGATCTTCCCGCAGGCGTCGCGACCGCGCGCGAGCGCGAGCGTGCGAGCGCGGACCGCGCTCCACTCGGCGCTCGTGCGCGGACTCGGCTCGTCCGCGTGCCCTTCGAGCTCCACGGGCGCGGCGAGGGTCGAGGCGAGCTTGAGATCGAGGCTCAAGTGGTGCATCGAGTCCGCCACGCGCGCGAGCGCGTCGGGATGCGCGCCCGCCGTCTCGAGGTGGATGCGCCGGTTTCCGGCGAGACGCGCGAGCTCGAGCAGGAAGTCGGGCCACAGGAGCGGCTCGCCCCCCGTGACGCTGATCGTGCGCGGGTGCGCGCCCTCGGCGGACCGCACCCAGCACAGCACCTGGAACGCGGTCGCGCGCACCGGCTCGTCCGAGTCGTTCCTCGGCCAGCGGCCCGAGCTCGCGCGCAGGGTCCACGACTCCGGTGTATCGCAGTAGCCGCAGCGCAGCGGACACCCGCGCAGGCGCACGAACGTCTGCGGCTCGCCGGCGTACAGGCCTTCGCCCTGCAGGGAAGCGAAGACTTCCAGGACGGCCGCGCTCACGTCCCCGCGCCGAGCGGAGCCTTCGCCTCCGGCGCTTCCGGAGTCGACCGGTCGCAGTTCATCGCGGGATTCGGCGATCACGGAGTCGTTCCTGCTCGGCCACCTGCGGACGACCCTGCGGACGGCGCGAGTCCCGGGAGCCGGCGCCGCAGGAGTGCGGCGCTACGAGCCGGCCTCGGCCTCCGCTGCGGGCGCCGCGGCCTCGCCCTCGCCCTCCGGCTTGCGCCGGACCTTGGCGACCTTGAACTTGGTGCGCACCTTCGGAAGGCCGTAGGGCGAGCCGTTCTCCGGATCGAACTTGCCGTCCTTCAACAGCTTGTTGATGCGCTCGATGCGCGTCAGGACGCTGCGGTCACCGACCAGGGTGTTCACGCCGCGGAGGCTCGAGTGGATGCTCATGGGAAGAGGATCAGGCCGCCGCGAACGGCGCGGTTGATTCGGATGGGACTGCGCGCGCTGCGGAACGCACCCGCCCGCCGACAACGATGGCGAAACCGATGACGAAAAGGTGACGAAAACAGGGTCGCGCGCGAAGCCCCGCGCGAAGCCCGCGAAGCCTCGCGCGAAGCCCCAGAGGGGCAACGAACCGCGCATGCTAGGGTCGAGGGCGCGCTCTCGCCAGGCCTTGCACGCGACTTCGTGGGCCGCGGCCCCGTTCGGGACCGGGAGATCGGCGGACCGGGGCGGACCGGCGGAGGGCGAACGCCAGCGGTTGGACGAGGGCTTGGCGAGCGGGACGGCGTGGTCGGGGACTTTCGCTCACCGCAGACGCGCGGCGTCGAGGTTCACGAAGTAGGCCTCGCTGAACTCGCCCTCGCGCCCGGTCGGACCGCGCGCGCTGCGGACCCGCTCGCGCAGGGCGGCGAGCTCGTCCTTCGTCGGCGCGGCCCCCACGAGGACGTAGATGCGCCCCTCGAAGCTCAACGGATGGGCCACCGGCAGTCCGAGGCCCGCGAAGTGGTGGTAGGTCGCGTAGGCGAGCTCCAGGTCGCGCGGCTCGTCGCCGTAGGTGACGGCCAGGATCGAGTAGGTGTTGCGCGGGTCTCCGAGCGCCGCGTTGACTTCCTCGCCCGCCCGGAGCTCGGTGGCGGGCAGAAGCTCCTCCTCGGACGCACCCCTCTCCGCGCTCTCCGTCTGCACGGAGGTCACCCCGGAGCGCTCGGCCGCGGCCGCCGGCTCCTGGACCCCGAACCAACTCCCGACGGCCACGCCGGCGACGAAGATCGCGATCGCGCCACCCGCGGCGAACATCAGCGTGCGCGTGTCCCGCGGGCTGAACTCCGGCAACCAGTTCGGGCGCACGGAGGCACTCGGATCGTCGGGCAGGGGCCCAGCGAACGGGCCTCCGGACACCGGATTGCCTCCCGTGCGCTCGTCGTTCGCGTCCTGGAAGGCCTCGAGCAGGTTCTTCTTGAAGGTCGCCATTTCGCCGCCCGCGCCGACCCGCGTTCCGACGCCCATCCGCACGCCGTGCACGGCCCGTGCGCAGCCTCGTCGCTTTGGACGCGCGAGTCGCGAGTATAGGCGCACCCCGGCCTCGATCAACGCGAAGCCGACGCATCCCCCGAGTTGGGTTACGCGCTCCTCCGCCGCGCCTCGGGCTCGCGCGCCGCGTAGGATGCAGCGCGTCGCGCCATGCCCTTCCCCGCGAGAACCAAAGCGAGACCGCGCGCCCGCCCTGTGGGCCTGCCGGCCGCGAAGCTGTGGCTCGTTTGCGCGACCTGCGCGGCGCTCGGCTGCGGCGACGACGGCCGGACGGCGTCGGTTGCGCCGGGGCGTGCCGAACCGCCCGCCGACCAGGTCGCCCACGCGCTCGCCGAAGAGCTCGGCCGCGAACCCCTGCCGACGGGGCCGAGCGAGCGAGCCCTTGTCCTCGCCGGGAGCTTCGACGACGAGGCGCGCGCGCGCGGGCTCGATTACGCCAACCGCTCGGGCGAGCCGGACAAGCCGACCATTCTCGAAGCCAACGGCCCAGGCGTGGCCGTGCTCGACCTGGAGACGGACGGCGACTTGGACCTCGTTTTCGGCCAAGGGGTCGCGAGCCTGCGAGCGCTCGTCGAAGGCCCCGGCGCCGACGTCGAGGTCTTCGCGAACGACGGCGAAGCGCACTTCGCCCGGCGCCCCGGTCCGGGTCTCTCCGGCTGGTGGACCGGCCTCGCGGCCGGCGACGTCGACTCCGACGGGGACACGGACCTCGTGTCCGGAGCCTACGGCGACCTCGTCCTCTTGCTCCAAGGGGCGGGCGGCGCGCTCGATGTGGCGGAAGCGTCCGGCCTCCTTCCTAGCGCAGTCGAAGCTCCGGGCGCGCGCCTCGTTCCCGGCGCGGAGCGCGAGCCGGGGACCTTTCCGTGGTGGGCGACGAGCTTGGCGCTCTTCGATGCCGACCAGGACGGCTACCTCGACCTGTACGTCGGCCAGTACCTCGAGCTCGACCCCCTACGACCGCCGCTGGGCGAGCTCGGAGAGGGCGCGCTCGCGCTCCCTTGCTCGTGGAAGGGACTCGCGGTGTTCTGCGGACCGCGCGGTCTCGAGCCGCAGCCCGACCGCCTGCTGCGCGGACGCGGCGACGGCCGCTTCGAGGAGCGCTCGCGCGAATGGTTGCCCGACCACGTGCCCGGCTTCACGCTCGCGATCGGAGCGTTCGACGCGGACGGCGACGGCGACACGGATCTCTACGTGGCGAACGACAGCGTTCCCAACCTGATGCTCGTCAACGGGGGGGCGGGCGTCTTCCGCGACTTCGGGCTCCAGGCGGGCGTCGCCGTGAACCAGGACGGCGTGGCGCAGGCGGGAATGGGCGTGGCCTTCGGGGACGTCGACCGCGACGGTCGGCTCGACTTCGCCGTGACGAACTTCTCCGACGAGCCGACCGAGCTCTACTTCGGAGCCGAGGTCGGCTTTCGCGCCGCAACGCATCGCATCGGCCTCGGACACGCGACGCGCCGCATGCTCTCCTGGGGCGTTCAATTGTGCGACTTCGACGCCGACGGCCGGCTCGAGCTCTTCACGGCCAACGGCCACGTCTACCCCCAGGCCGACCGGCCCTACACGGGCACGAGCTACGCGCAGAAGGACGGTCTGTGGCGCATCCCGGCGACCGGTCCGCTGCAAGCGCTGGAGACCTCGGGCGAGCGCGCGCTGACCGCCCTCGTGCTCGGTTCGCGCGCGAGCGCGATCGGCGACTTCGACGGCGACCTCGCGCCGGATCTCGTCCTGACCACGATCGACGGCCCGGCGGTCCTCGCCATGAACCGCCTCGAGCCCGCGGGGAACCGACTCGCGCTGCTGTGCCTCGGTGCGAGTGCGAGCGACGTCGCGGCGTCGAAGCCGCGCACGCCCGCCGACGGCCGCGGCGCGCGCGTCGTCGTCGTGCCGGCCGTCCCGGAGGGCGAGCCCCCCTTCGGACTCCTGGCGGAAGTCGGGACGGCCGGGAGCTACCAGGCCTCGAGCACGCCCTGGCTCCACTTCGGCCTCGGGCGGGCGACGCGCTACGAGCGCATCGACATCCGCTGGCCCTCGGGTCGGCTGGAGAGCCTGCCCGCCGGCCTTGCGGGACGGAGGCTCGTCGTGCGCGAGGGCGAAGGCGTGATCCTGTCGGAAGAACCTTGATGCACCCCTCGCTCTGCCTCGTGTTCGCGTTCTCCGCCCTCGCCGCGGCCGCGCAGTCCCCCGCTGCGACGCCGACCGTCGCGGAAGGGCGGAGCGAAGCGCTCGAACACTTGCGCGAGCTGGCCGAGCTCGACCTCGCGGCGGAGCTCGTCCCGCAAGGCCGCGAGCTCGTCGGTGCGACTGGAATCCTCGCGCACAGCGGCGAGGCCCGCGGGATCGTGGCGCGCGCGTTGTTCGACGCCGGAGCGGAAGAGGAGGCGCTCGCTCTGCTCGACCCGGCGCTCGTGGCGGAGAGCGAGCGCCCGTGGCTCGCGGTCCAGCGCGCGCGACTCCTGCTCGAGCGCGACGACCTCGCCGGGGCCGCGGCGCTCCTGCGCGCCGAGCCGGGTGCAAAGCTCCCCGTGCGTCACCCCGAGCTCGCCGAAGCCTGGATCCTCCTCGCGCGCGTGGAGGCGCGCTCGGCCGCGCCGGGTGATTCCGCCGCTCTCGTGCGCACGGCGCGCCTCGCGCGCGGCTTCCTCGAGCGCGCGCCTCTGCACCCCGAGGCCGGCGTCGCGTGGCACCTCCTGGCGGAGGAAGCGCTCGCGCGCCGGGACGGCCCGGCCGCGGCGAGCCACCTGGAGAAGGAGCGCGAGATCGACGGCTGGCACGAGGTGCTGTACGTGCGCCGCCTCCAGGTGCGGCGCAACCCCGACGAGCCCCTCCCCCGCCTCGGTCTCGGACAGGCCTGGATGCAAGTCTCGGCGTTCGATCGCGCGCGCGAGGTCTTCCTCGAGCTGGTGCGCCGCCAACCGGGCTTCGCGCGCGGCTGGTTCCACCTGGGCGAGGCGCTGCGACTCTCGAACGAGCTCGACCGCGCGCACGAAGCCTATGCGCGCGCGCTCGAGATCGACTCGTCGCTGCACATGGCGCGCTACAACCGGGCGCTCGTCGACTTGATGCGCGCGCGACCCGACGAGGCGCGCCGCGAGCTCGAATTCCTGGCCGGCGTCGAAGCCGCGGCCGGCGATCCGAAGTTCGCCGGGATCTTCCTGCACCTCGCGCGACTGGACCAGGCGAATGGTGCCAAGGAGCGCGCGGCGGCGCGCTATGCCCGTTATCGCGAGCTCGGAGGGAGCGAGCCCCTCGAACCCCGCTGACCGGGCCCGCTCAGCGGTCTCCGGCGGCGGCGCGCGACGGAAGGTCGGCGCCGCGAGCACGTTCGAGCTCGAGCAGCACGCGCTCGACGTCCTCGACGTCGGCTTCCACGCCCGCGTGGCGTCGCAGGAGCTCGCGCGCGGCCTCGGGCTGTCCGAGTAGAAGGCGGATCCGCGCGGCGTCGAGGTGAACGGGTTCGGGGGGCAGGGCGTCGCGCTCGGCGCAGGCCGCGAGAACGCGCTCGAAACCCTCGGCCGCGAGCTCGAGCGCGCCGAGCTCGCGGTGCGTCGCGGCCAGGCTGCACTCGGCGGTCAGGTTCTCTGGATCGAGGTGCAGGGCCTCGGCGAACAGGTCGCGCGCGGCCTCCACGCGACCGTCGCGCTGGCACGCGATGCCGCGTGCGACGAGCAGCAGGGCTTCCTCGGCCAGGATGCTCGCCGCGCTCCCGAGCGCCTCGTCGGTCATCCCGAGCTCGCGCGCCCGCGCCCACAGCTCGACGGCGGCCGCGCGCCGTCGTTGGACGAGCTCGCCCATGCCGGCGCGCCAGCACAGGAGCGCGAGGTCGTGCTCGACGCTCTCGCCGTCGGCCAAGAGCTCCTCGAAGACTCCCACCGCGCTGCGCAGGGCTCCCGTCGCTTGCAGAGCATCGCCGTGGAGCTGGCGCAGGGGAACGCTCGCGGGTTCGAGGACCAGCCCGGCGCGCGCCGCGCGAACGGCCTCGAGCGGACTCGCTTCGCGCAGGTGGGCCCGACCGACGAGCAGATACGCTTGCGCCAGGGGGCCGTCGACGAAGTCGAGGCGTGGATCGAGCTCGCGCGCGCGCAGCAGGTGCGAGAGGCCCTGCTTGGCGCCGCCTTCGCGTGCGAGCCAGTAGATCCCGCGTGCGCGCTCGAGCTCGGCGCACGGTCCCGCGAGCTCGAGCCCGCGTTGGATCTCCGCTCGGGCGGCTTCGAGGCGACCGAGCTCGACGTAGAGCTCCGCGACCGTCGCGGACACGGCCCCCCAAGCCGGCATCGCGCGCCGCGCCGCCTCGAGCTCGCGCAGAGCGTGAACCGTCTCGCCGCGGCGGCACAGGAGCCGTGCGCGCAGGAGGCGCGCGTTCGCATCGAAGGGGTCGAGTCGCACCAAGAGCATGTCGGCGTCGTCGAGTCTCCCGTCCTCGAGCGCGCGCGCGACGTCCGACGCCTGGTCGGTCGCGCCGCGCGAGCTCGGTTCCGCGGGAGAGCCCGTATCCGCGGGAGCCACCCTCGCGGGGGACAAGTTTTCCACATTTCCGGGCCGCCGTCCCGGGTCGGTCGTCGCTTTCGCGCCGCCATCCTCCGAGTTGTCCACAGGCGCCGTGCCCCCGCAGGCCCAGGCGAGGGCGGCCAGCGCGGCTCCGGCGATCCCGCTTCGGGGGGGGCGACGCCGCTCGCCCCGGCGCGTGGGGAGGACCGGACGGCCGCGCGCGCACATCCGCGCGACTCTACTCCATTCCGGCGCACGCTCCTTGGGGGTGGAGCGCGTTGCGGCGCAGGCTCTACCATGCTGGTCGTGTCCAGCGTCCGACCCGTTCCCTCCCGCGCGAGTCGGGTGCGACCGTGAGCGCCGACTCCACTTCCCGGCTCGACGCTTCCCGGAGCGACGCTTCCCTGAGCGACGAGCTCGGAGCCCTCGCCGCCGCCCTCTCGCGGGAGCTCGCGCGCAGCCGCCGTCGCGGTCAGCGCCGCACGCCGGAGTGCGCGATCGCGGACGGCCCGACGGCCGCTCCTCCGTCCGCGGCCGGCAGGTCGTCCGACGCGCAGGCGCTGCGCGGAACCGCGACCGTGGCCGCGCGAGCTCGGGCGGCCGGCGACTGGGACGAGCTCGCGGCGGCGGTCGCGGGCTGCGAGGAATGCGGGCTCTGCCGAACGCGCACGCAGACCGTGTTCGCCGACGGGCGGGGTCCCGCGCGCGTGATGTTCGTCGGGGAGGCGCCGGGTGAGAACGAGGACCTCCAGGGTATTCCCTTCGTCGGAAGGGCGGGCGCCCTCCTCTCCGACATCATCGAGAAGGGCATGGGGCTCAAGCGCCAGGACGTCGTGATCGCGAACGTCCTCAAGTGCCGGCCGCCGGAGAACCGCGACCCCACGAACGAGGAGAAGGCGACGTGCACGCCCTGGCTCGAGCGCCAGATCGAGCTCCTCGGGCCCGAGATCCTCGTCGCCCTCGGCCGTCACGCAGCCGGCCACCTGCTGAAGAGCGACGCCCCCATGTCCAAGCTGCGCGGACGGGTGCATCGCGTCGGAGGTCGGAAGATCGTGGCCACCTACCACCCGGCCTTCCTGCTGCGTTCTCCACACATGAAGAAGGAGTGCTGGCAGGACATCCAGCTCGTGATGGCGGAGCTCGGACTCCCGAACCCGAGCGGTCGCCGCTCTGCGGGAACGACCTAGCCGGCCCTTCCCCGCTCCGAAATTGACCCCCTGTGGGGTGCGGGCTATGCTCCGCCGCCCAATCGCGTGGGGTCGGCGCAACCGCTGGGGGGACAACGGGTCGCGTGGAGGACGCATGGTTTTCCACGGCCGCGAGTTCACTCTCCACGGCGCGCGAGTCGCTCCCTCCGGCTGGCTTGCCCATTCATCTCGTAGCCGGTCGACGCGAGCCGTGTTAGGAAACGCCGCTCCAAAGGCCTGCGAGCGCTGCTCTTTCCCCTCCGCGATCTTCGGCCCTTCCGCGGAGAGCTTCGGGTCTCCTCGGATGGCGTCCCGCGTGAGATGCGCGGGACGCGTCGCATCGACTCCCTCAGGAACAAGGCATTCCCATGAGCTTGCGCTCTCTCTGCTCCTCCCTCGCGTTGCTCTCGCTCGCTTGCCAAGCCTCCGAGAGCAATCCGACGAGCGAGCCTCTCCCCCCCTCTTCTTTCTCGGAGGCGTCGGAGGAGGAGAACGAGGATCCGGAGGCTTTCGAGCTCGAGGCTTCGGAGCCCGTCGAAACCTTCCAGGACCCCGCAGCGAGCCTCGGATCCGACGCAGAGAAGCTCGAGCTCAAGCGGCAGCAGCGCGCCGTCCTGTCGCAGCACTACGTCGAGCAGGGCGACGTCCTGCTGCAGCGCGGTGACCTGCGCGGAGCCCTCGAGGCCTACGCGGAAGCGCTCGAGATCCAGCCCTCGAACGACGTCGCCCGCGCCGGCCTACGGCGCGTCCAGGTCTTGCTCGGCGACGAGTTCGCGGAGGCCGCTGATTTCTTCGAGGACGCTGCACAGCGCGAGCGCGTTCGCCGGGCGCAGGCGCGCCTTGCCGTGAGCCAGGCCATGCTCGAAGGCGACGAAGCGCGGCGCGCCGACGACTACACCACCGCCCTCCTGCGCTATCGCGAAGCGGAAGTGATCCTGCGCAATCACCCGTTGATCGCCGAAGGCTCCCTGGACGAAGCCTTGGTCGAGGAGCGGATCCGGTCGACGATCGCCGAGGCGGACAACGCACGCGCGCGCTCGGAGTCGTTACAGCGTGCGGAAGCGCAGCAGGCGCAGCTCGCGGCCGAGGAAGCAGAGCGGCAGGCCCGCTCGAAGTGGCTGCACAAACTGTACGCGGACGCCCATGCAGCCTTCGGACGGGAGAACTACGCGCTGGCCGAGAGCTTGGCGCAGCAGATCCTGCTCAACGACCCGGGGAACGAATCGGCGGCGGAGATGAAGGAGCTGGCGGCGACGGCTCGCCACCAGAAGACCAGCGAGATGCACCGGCGGAACCTCCACGAGCAGTGGATCCGGACCTTCCAGGACCTCGAGGCCCTGCCCATTACCCAGTCCGAGTCGATCGTCTTCGACGACTTGACCCGCTGGGGGGAGGTCAGCCAGCGCAAGCCGATCTCCTTCTCCGAGTCCACCACCACGGGGGGGACCGGCAAGGAAGCGATCCAAAATCGCCTCGAGACCACGATCGTCCCCGTCCGCTTCGGGGAGGACGGGGAGGGCGCCCCGCTCGTGGAGGTCGCCGACTATCTCCAACAGGCGACGGGCGTCAACTTCGTCGTGAGCAGCCTCGTGAAGGAGCTCGACGAGGAGGAGACCTCCGTCAACCTGAACCTTCCCGACCGGAGCGTGAAGAAGCTGCTCGACCTGATGGTCGCGACTTCGGACGTGCTGCGCTGGAAGATCGAAGACGGCGTCGTGAAGTTCGTGACGGTCGAGGAGTTGATCGGCGGACAAGCGCTGCGCTTCTACGACGTCCGCGACCTGATCCAGCCGGTTAGGGACTTCCCCGGCCGCGACATCAACGTGATTCCGTCCGGCGGGCTCGAGCCGATCGACGAGGACATCGAGGAGCGCGAGGCGCTGGTGGTGACGGGCGACTCGCTCGACGCGCTCATCCGCGACAACGTGAGCCGCGAGTCCTGGGAGGCCGATCCGAGGAACACGCTGCAAGTCACCGACAGCGGCACGCTGGTCGTCAACCAGACGCCGGAAGTCCACGACAAGATCGAGCAGCTCCTCGCCGACCTGCGCGAGGCGACCGGGATCATGGTGGACATCCAGGCGCGCTTCCTGAAGGTCGAGGACAACTTCCTCGAGGACATCGGCGTGGACTTCCGCGGCTTGGGAGCTCCGGGCCTCGGCACGAACGAGTTCTTCAACGACTTCGGCGACGCGACGGCCCAGGCCGAGCTCGGCGACGAGATCGGATCGGGGACGGACCTCGGCGCTTTCTTCGACCAGGGTGACAACGGCAACGTGCGCTCCCGCATCGAGAACCTCTACGACGCGGATCTGGGCGACGAGGACGTGCTCACGGGAAGCGGCGGCCTGTCCTTCCAGTGGACCTACCTGCAGGACCTGCAGCTCGAGCTGATCCTGCGCGCCGTGTCGAAGTCGGAGCGCGTCGAGTTGGTCACCGCTCCCAAGCTCCTCGTGCACAACACGGCACGCGCCAACCTCACGGTCCTGAACCAGGTCGCCTACATCCAGGACTACGACGTGGAGATCGCCCAGGCGGCATCGATCGCCGACCCGATCGTGGCGGTGATCGAAGACGGCGTGATCCTCGACGTGCGCCCGGTCGTGTCGGCCGATCGACGCTTCATCACGCTCGAGATGCGCCCGACGGTCGCCGAGCTCCGCCGGCCCATCCCGGAGTTCACGACCAGCCTCGGCGGTGGCACGGCCGTGACGATCCAGCTCCCCGAGCTCGAGATCTCGCGCGTGCGCACGTCCGTGCCGATGCCGGACGGCTCGACCGTACTCCTCGGCGGCCTCAAGGTGCGCGAGGAGCGCCGGCAGGAATCGGGGCTCCCGATCCTCAGCAAGATCCCCCTCGTGTCCTTCGCGTTCGGGCGCAAGGGCCACTTCGTCACGAACCGCAAGCTCCTGATCCTGCTCAGGGCTCAAATCGTCATTCCCTCGGAGCACGAGCCGAAGGCTTCGATCCACGGCAAGAGCGCGCAACTGCGCTGAGCCAAGAACGGATCTCGAGGTCGCGACCGCGCACGTCGCGGCGTTCCTCCCGGATCCGCGAAACCCAAAGAGCGACTTCGGATATGCCCGAGCAGGCCCCCTCGGTGCCGCCCCGAGCCGTGCCACCGCGGCTCGTCCCCTACCGAGCCACTCCATGAAGAGCTACCGAATCGGACGCTCGTTCGTCGTCGT
This sequence comes from uncultured Planctomycetaceae bacterium, assembly GCA_964413535.1. GTDB lineage: Bacteria > Planctomycetota > UBA1135 > UBA1135 > CAYPTB01. The sequence continues at coordinate 94,268 of CAYPTB010000054.1, forward strand.
GGGCGTCCTCGCCCTCTCCTCCTTCCCCGCGTCCGCCCAGACGAGCGAGCGAGCGATCCGGAGCGAGCTCGACTTCGCGCGCGGACTGGCCTCCGAGTGGCAGTTCGTCGGCCTGGCCGAGAAGGTCCTCGGCGGGATCGACGCGGGTCGGTCGAACGAGCGACTCCAGGAAGAGATCGTCCTCGCGCACTGCGAGGTGTACGCCTCCGCCGCCCGGGGCGAGCGCGACGACGAGCGGCGGCAAGGTCTGTACGAGAAGGCGCTCGAGGCCTACCGCGACTACCTCGACGAGAATCGGTTCGCCCAGAATCGAAGCGAAGCCGAGCGCGCCTTGGTCGACCTGGCGCGCGCCTTCGGCCAGGACCTCTTCCAACTCCACGCGGACGCCGTCGGCGAGGAAGCCCAAGCTCTCGCGACGAAGATCCAAGCCGTCCTCACCGATGCCATCCAACGCACGGCGGACCTCGTGGACGCGTTGGAGCGCGAGATCGAGGCCGCGAAGCGCGACGGCAGCGCCACGGCCGAGGCCGAGCGCGAGTACTACGGCTTGCTCATCAATCGCGGCCGGATGTTCCTCGTCCTGGCGCGCGTCTCGGACGAAGGTGCCTACTACTTCGAGAAGGCCATCGAGACCCTCGAAGAGACGGCCAACGAGGCCGGCGAGCGGAGCGTCACCGGACTGGAGGCCTACCTCCTGCTCGGGCAGGTGTACGAAGCTCAGGGCGAGTTCCAGGAAGCCGCCGACTTCGCGCAGTACGTGGTCGACAGCACGATCCCGATCGATCCGGCGGCCCGAGCGCAGTTCTTCGCGCCGCTCTCGCAGGCCACGAAGGACGTGCACTGGTACTTCGTGGATCGCGCGACGGGACCGCTCGTCGACGCCTATCGCAACGCCGGGGACATCGCGAGCGCCTGCTCGTACGGCTTGCACTTCCAGAATCTCATCGACGAGTACGGGTTCACCGTCAGCCGGCCGAACGGCTACTTTTCGATGCTCTCGGTGGCGCGGGCGCTGCTCGATTCCGGGGGTTTCGTGGGCGGATCCTCCGGCAGCCTGGTGTGGTACCCGACGCGCGAGGAGCTGGAGGCGGCTCAGCAGAAGCGCAGCAACCGCCGCACGGCGCTCGACGCCGCCCTCCAATTGGCCCAGCAGGTGAACCGCGACAACCGCGGGAACACGCTGCAGCTCGCGGCTCAGAAGGTGATCTCGGAAGTCATCGGGCGCGGCATCAGCGTCGACCCGGAAGTGCTCTTCGAGGCCGCTCAGGGCGCGTACTTCGAGGACGACCTCGCGACGGCGATCGACGGCTTCAAGCGCGTGCTGTCCGTGCTCGAGACGGGAGATGCGGCGACTCGCACGCGCCTCGGGCCCGGCGTGCTGTGGCACATCGGGCGCAGCTATCAGAAGCTCGGCCGCCAGCTCGAAGGCGCCATGGCCTTCCGCGCGGCGCTCGACGAGCGCTGGAATGGCGACCCGAAGTACGACGCGGAGAACGCGCAGCGCTACCACGCGACGGTCCAGGCGCTGAAGGGCAAGGCCGGCGACGACCCCTTGGTCGAGGCGCTGTACCGCGAAGCCCAGGACATGGTGCTGCGTTTCGCCAACAGCGCGCAGGACGCCGGCAACATCCTCTATCGTCAGGCCGAGCTGGCCTACGTGGAGGGGGACTACGAGCGCGCGCGGACGCTCTTCCTCCAAGTACCCGGGAGCGCCAGCGAGTACGAGAAGGCCGTCGTGTACGCCGCCGTCTGTCGGAAGAAGCTCGGCGACTCCGAGGGGGCGCTGACGGACCTCGAGCGTTACCTCGGGACCTACGTCACCGATCCCGTCTACCAGCCGACGACCGAGTCGGCGAAGGTGACGCGCCGGGAGGCCATGGGGCTCGCCACCTACTGGAACGGTTTGATCGAGTTCGAAGCGGCGGAGAAGGGAACGGGCGACTATCGCGACGTGGTCGTGATCCTCGACGACTACATCACGTCGTTCCCCAATCAAGGAGAGTTCGGACCGAAGACGCTCCTGATGGTGGTGCAGTCCCTCGTGGGTGTCGGGGACATCCCGGCGGCCGAGCAGCGGCTCGAGATCCTGAAGCGCGAGTTCCGCGACAACGTGTGGACGGGCCAGGCCGCCTACCAGCTCTACAAGGTGTACTCGGACCGACGTCAAGCCGTGGAACCGGACTCGCCGGACTATCTGCCGCTCACGCGTTCGATGGCGCAGAACCTGAGCCGGTACAACGAGAACAACTCGGCTACGAAGCTCAACAACCTGCGGATCGAGGGCAACCTGTGGTTCGAGTGCGGGGACTGGGGCGAGGTCGAACGCGTCCTCTCGCGCGCCGTCTCGGAGTTCGGGTCCGATCCCGTCCTGCAGACCTCCGTGCTGCCCGACCTCGCGCACGCGAAGCTCGAACGGCGCAAGATCCGAGAGGCGGCCGACATCCTGCGTCCGCTGGCGGCCGATCCGGAGTCCAAGCCGAGCAAGCAGGCCGCGCGGGACTTCTGTCGCGCCACGACCGGCTGGCTGGAGGGCTCGGGCAAGGAGATCGTCGCGATCCCCGGGATCGCCGACGAGGCCACCCTGCGGCGGTCGGTCGAGATCCTCCTGCAGTTGTCGAAGAGCGTGGAAGACAAGTGGAGCTGCGAGGGGTACGAGCTCCGCTTCGAGTTGGCCTACGCGACCTACCTCCTGGGTCAGATCGATGCAGCCCAGCTCGTCGGAGCGAAGACCGTGATCACGCAGCTCCAGAGCGACCTGGCCGATCCGGGGCTCGAGCCGATCGCCAAGGCCTGTGGCAACGACGACCTGCGCCAGCGCTTCCTCTGGCTCCTGGCGAAGCTCTGATGCGCCTCACCCGCAGTTGTGACCCTTGTGCGCACCGCTAGAATGTCCGCCCGCCTGATGGATGCTCTACCCTTCGACCGGCTCGCGTCACTCGGAGCTCTCGCGTTCGCGCTCGCATTCCCGTCTCCGAGTCGCGCGCAGGAAGCACGTCCCGATCAGGTCTTCGTGCGCGATGCCCGTACGGGCGCCATCGCGTTGGCGACCGGCCGCGTGACGCAGGACGAGATCGGCGCGGTCGTGCTGGAGAAGAGCGGCGGCACTCCGGAGACGTACGCAGCGGGACGCGTGCAACGCATCGAGTTCGGCGACGTACCCGAAGCCTACCGCGAGGGGCACCTGTTCTCGGACAAGGGCGATCTCGCGAACGCCGCCGCGAAGTTCAAGGTTGCAGCGAGCGATGCGGAAACGCGGGATTGCGTGCGAGCCTCGGCACGGCTCCTGGCCGCGGACACGCTCCTGCGCCACGGCGCCGTGGACCCGTCGGCCTACACGGACGCCGACACGTCGGCCACGCGCTACCTGGAAGACTTCCCGAACGGCCGCGAAGTCCCGCGCGCGCGCATGCTCCGGGCGCGCGCCCAGTTCCTCGGGGGAGACGTGGCCAAGGCCGCCGAGGAGTTCAAAGGGATCCATCGCGAGGCCGCAGGCTCCACCCCCACTCCGGGATACGACCAGCTCTTCTGCTACCGCGCAGGCCTGCGCGCAGCGGATGCCTATCTCGCGCTGAAGGAGACGCTGGCGGCGCGCGAGATCTATCAATCGATCGAAGCGGCGGTGCCCGGCGTGATCGCCGGCCGCGCCGAAGAGGATCCCGAGCGACCCGGACTGCTCGCCGTGCAGGCCGAGGCGCGCCTCGGCGAAGGCTTCGTGCTCCTCGCGAGCGGGAGCGTCGCCCAGGCGCAGACCTTCTTCGAGCAGCAGGACGTCGGCGAAGAGAGCCATCCCGCGCTGCGCTTCGGCGTCAAGCTCGGTCTGGGGCTCGTCCACCTGACGCAGGGCGAGCCGCGGCAGGCCTCGCTCCATTTCGCCACCGTCTCGAGTCTCGACCACACGGACCGCGATCGCGTGGCCCGAGCCCTGATCGGCCTGGCGGAGTCGGCGCTCGCGTTGCCCGACTCCGACGGCGCGGCGAACGCGCGCACGTGGCTCCGGTCCGTCCTGGATCACTATCCCGACAGCATCTGGGTCCGACGCGCCCAGGAGCTCGTCGCCAAGCTATGACGTTCCGCCTTCCATCGACCCACCCCGTCCACTCGACCGTCCGTCCGGGTGGGAGTGAGAACGCCCAGCAGTTCCCAAGGAGTCCCCGAGGATGAAACTCAGCGAGGTCATGTCCCGAGCTCTTCTCTTTCTCGCGCGCGGCGTGCCGGCGGCGTGCATCTACTTCGCCACGGCTGCGCCGCTCCTCGCCCAGCAAGCCGCTCCCGCCAAGCAGGTGATGGACAAGTCCATCATGGACACGATCAAGGCGTCGGGGGGGATCGGCTGGATCATCGTGGCCCTGTCGGTCGTGGCCCTGGCGGTCGTCATCGAGAACTTCGTGACGCTGCGCCGGAACAAGCTCGCTCCTCCGGAGCTGATCGACGAAGTGCAGGCGCTCTTCGACGAGGGTCAGTACCAGGAGGCGATGGAGCTGTGCGAGAACGAGTCGACCTTCTTCACGCGCATCTGCGCGGCGGGGATCGCGAAGATCGGCCACTCCTTCGAGGTGATCGAACAGTCGCTGGTCGAGATGGGCGACGAGGAGGCGATCAAGCTGCACCAGAAGATCGGCTGGCTCAGTCTGATCGCGAGCGTCGGCCCCATGCTCGGTCTGCTCGGGACGGTGTCCGGAATGGTGCAGGCCTTCGACCAGATCGCGGCGACGCAGGGCCAGGCGTCGCCCGCGGACCTGGCGGCGGCCATCTCGATCGCGCTGCTCACGACGCTGTTCGGTCTGATGGTCGCCATCCCGGTGACGAGCGCGTTCGTCTACCTGCGCAACAACCTCGTGCGCTCCGTGATCGAGGTGGGCGCCATCGTCGAGGACCTCTTCGAGCGCTTCCGGCCCCAGGGAACGTGATCGTCACCGTTCGATCGAGCGAGCGCGCCCGGCTGGAGCCCTGAGATGAAGCTCACGAAGCACGACCCGATGACGGAGATGAAGATGGACATGACGCCGATGATCGACGTCGTGTTCCAGTTGATCATCTTCTTCATGCTCATCACCGACCTCACCCAGAAGGAGCTCGAGGACCTCCAGCTACCCATTGCCGAAGAGGCGGTCGAGGACGTTCCCGATCCGAAGAAGGTGCGGCCGATCGTCAACATCGACTACGAGGGGGTCATCAAGGTCAAGCGCGAGGAGTTCTACAACCCGGAGGAAGGCGACTATTCGCGGATGAAGGGCTACCTCGCCAACCAGGCGCGGCTGATGCCCAAGGAATTCGACGAAGTCGTGGGAGAGGAACTGCCCGACAACCCGCTCCTGATTCGCGCCGACCAGGTCACGCCCTTCAAGCACCTCCAGAAGGTGATGGAGATCTGCGGCGAGCAGGGCATCCGCATCTGGAAGATCGAGATCGCGGCCGCTCAGCCCGAGAAGGAATAGCGCAGGAGGGAACCGATGCCGTCGCACCTCGAGGAGCTCGCCAAGGAAGAGAGCAAGATGGACATGACGCCGATGATCGACGTCACGTTCCAGCTCTTGATCTTCTTCATGTGCACGATCAAGTTCAAAACCCTCGAGGGCAAGCTCTCGGCCTACCTGCCGAAGGACTTGGGTTCCGCCGCCACGCAGGCGACTCCCAAGGAAAAGGTCGAGATCAAGCTCACCGTGCTGAACGAGGGCCAGAAGCTCGACCCTCGCACTCGGGGACCGTGGACCGGCGAAGGGCGCTTCGAGTACGACCAGAGCCGCGTGGTCCAGTACCAGGTCGGACCGATGAAGACGACCAGCTTGCAGCAGATCCTCGAGCGGCTCAAAGCCCTCCACGCCGACGATCCCGAGCGCGGCAGCACGATCAACGCGCAGAAGGGCATCGTCTACGGCGACGTGGTCGGCGTGCTGGATGCGGCCCTGGTCGCCGACTTCACCGAGATCACCTTCGTCGGCAGTGCGGAATAGCGCACCGCGACTTCGCCGTGCGTCGAGCCGCGGCTCGCGGGCGCGTCGTGGCAGCGCTCCGCGGGGCCGCGTCGGTCGCGCCGCGCGCCCCGGAAAGAGGGACCTAACTCGTTGTGTCTCCGGGAGTTGTTTTGCACTTCCGCTTTGACGCAAAAGCACACCCGCTGGTAGTCTTCGCGCCCCTCTGCGAGCCGTCGCTGCACGCGCCCTCGCCCGTCTGCAGACCCACAGGAACGCCCCGATGAGGAAAGTCGGCCTCGCTCTCTCGCTCGTCCTGATCGCCGCCGCCTGCAACGCTTCTCCGGCGTCGCCGGAGAGCACGGGCGACGAGCCTTCCCAGGACTTCGCCCCGAACGCGGACGCGCTCAGCGAGTCGCAAGGGACCGGGAGCGACGTCGATCGCGACTGGGAGAAGCTCACGATCGCCGAGCAACGCAAGGTCGTGTTCGTGGACCAGCACGTGGAGGCGGCGCGCGACCTGATGGCGCGCGGCCTCTTCCACGAAGCCCGCGCAGAAGCCGCGCGCGCCTCCGACCTCGACCCCGACAACTTGGAGGTCAAGCGGCTCTTGACCGAGATCTCCGCGATGCTCGGGGACACGGCGAGCGAGCCGGGCGCTCTCGCCGAAGAATTGGGCGCGCGCTACGAGCTCAAGGTCCAGCAGCTCCGCAGCGAGGCCGAGGAGTACCTGCGCCGCGGGGACCTGCTCGCCGCGCGCGGCGACTATCCGGCCGCCATCGCCGAGTACACGCTGTGCCTGGACAGCATCCGCTGGGCTCCGTACGCGATCGACTGGGGCGGCTTGCGCGAAGAGGCGGAAGCGCAGCTCGCGCAAGCGCGCGAGAAGCGCGACCAGAGCGAAGCCCAGAACCGCCTCGCCGCGGAGCAGGACGCCTACGCGCGCATCAAGGCGCAGGAGGCGCTCGAAGCGGAGCGCCGGACGCAGCGGGTCGCAACCATGCTGAAGGCGTCGATCGCCGCCTTCGAGCGCGGGGACTACGAGTCGGCGCAGGAGATCGCGGACAGGGTCCTCGCCGAGGATCCGCGCAACGCGCGCGCGACCGATCTGCGCGACGCGTCCTTCCGCGCGGGACGCGAGCAGTTCCGCGCCGACTTCCTGGCGCGCAAGCGCGAGCAGTACGCGCGCTGGCAGGAGGAGATCCAGGAATTGCTCGTGCCCTGGACGGGCGTAATCACGCTCCCCGAGGCTGCCACCTGGCAAGCGAACTCGGACCTTCGCCGCGGACGCGGCAGCCTGCTCGATGCGTCGGCCGACCCGAGCGAGGCGCTGCTGCGCGAGCAACTCGCCACGACGATGGTGCCCGGCCTCCAGATCGTGGAGGTGGAGAGCCTGCGCGAGGTCGTGGCCACCGTGCAGACCCTCACGGACCTGCCCCTGGTCGTCGATCCCGCCGCCGAGGCGGCGGCTTTCGACGCGGCTGTGATCTTCAACATCCGGCTCACGAACCCCATGCCCGCCATCAACGTCCTCGACCTCGTCGCGGAGCTGGCGGGCCCCGAGGTCGCCTGGACGATCCGCCACGAGGCCGTGGTGTTCACCACACAGGAGAAGGTGCGCGGCGATCTCGTCATCAAGAACCACACGGTCCACGATCTGACGTTCGGTTTGACCGACTTCCTCGGACCGCGCATCGACAAGCTGCGCCTGCTCGACGAGCTCGAGGACGACGACGGCGGCGGACCCTTCGGAGGTCTGGGCGAGCGCGCCGTGATCATCGAGCCGGATCAGCTCTCGAACCTCGTGACCGAGAACGTCGCGAAGGACTCGTGGGACGGGGACGGCGTCTCGATCGACATCTTCGACGGAGGCAACCTGGTCATCGTCCAGACGGCCGAGGTCCAGCGCCAAGTGGTGAAGTTCCTCGAGGACCTGCGCCTGTTCTCGTCCTCGATGGTGACGATCGAGTCGAAGTTCATGACCGTGCAGGACAACTGGATCCAGGAGATCGGCGTCGAGTTCCGGGGCATCGACAACCCCGGCATCCCCTTCACCGATCTCGACGACGTGACCAACGGCGGCGAGGACCAGGCCAGCCTGGGCCTCGACAACGGCGGGACCGGCACCGTGAACAACGCCGCCGGCGCGCCGTCGGCCGGCTTCTTCTACGACGACGGCGAGGACGGCGACTTCAAGGGCCACACCTCCAACATCTTCGAGAACGCCCTGGGCTCGGCCCTGTCGAACATCGGCGGCCTCACCGCTCAGTGGTCGATCCTCGACGACGCCCAGATCTCCGTGGTCTTGCGCATGATCGAGAAGAGCTCGAAGGTCGAGCTCATCAACGACCAGGTGCTGTCGGTGCAGAACACCCAACGCGCCTACGTCACGGTCATCAACCAGCGCGCCTACATCCAGGACTTCGACGTCGAGGTCGCGCAGTTCGAGGCGATCGCCGACCCGCAGATCAACATCCTGATCGAGGGCATCGTGCTCGACGTCCGTCCGACGATCCACCACAACCGGAAGTACCTGACGCTCGAGCTGCAGCCCACGGTCGCCAAGGTCGTGGCCATCCGCCCCTTCTCCACCGGTCTCGGCAGCAACACTTCGCCCGTCGAGTTCCAGCTCCCCGAGCTCGAGGTCCAGAGCGTCTTCACGACGGCCGTCATCCCTGACGGAGGCTCGGTCCTGCTGGGCGGACTGTCGCGCATCCGCCAGATCGAGCGGCGCGCCGAGACGCCGTGGCTCGCGAACATCCCGCTGGTCGGCATCCTCTTCAAGGAAGAGGGCTACAACGACGAGAAGTCGAGCCTGATGGTCATGATCCGGGCTTGGATCACCGATGTGCGCGAGGAGCTCCGCCGACTCGAGCGCTGAGTCGCCGAACGTCTCGCACGCGGGAGACTCCCGGACGAGGCGTCGCGCACAGGACGGCCGGCCGGAGGCTCGTCCCGCCGCGGAAGTCCCCACCCCGAACGGGAGCGTTCCCGTGCGGACGGGTTCATGAGCGGGAGGCTCCCCGCGCCGGAGAGATCGACCATGTCCCCGCTGCGCGCCGTCCTCTTCGACATCGACGACACGCTGTACTCGACCACCGCGTTCGCCAAGACGGCGCGGCGGAACGCGGTCCTGGCGATGATCGGCGCCGGGCTCGAGGCCGAGCCCGAGGCCGCCCTCAAGGAGCTCGACGAGGTGATCGCGGAGTTCTCGTCGAACTACGACCATCACTTCGACAAGCTCCTGATGCGCTTCGAGGGCCAGCTCGGCGGTCGCAACCCGGCGCTGGTCGTGGCCGCCGGCGTGGTGGCCTACCACAACACCAAGTTCGAGGCGCTCGAGCCGTTCCCCGACGTGATCCCGCTGCTCGCCGACCTGCGGCGCTGCGGCGTCGTCACCGGAATCGTCACGCACGGCTGGACGGCCAAGCAGGCCGAGAAGATCGTGCGCCTCGGCCTCCTCCCCCATCTCGACCCGGGCGCGGTCTTCATCTCCGACCAGATCGGGATCTCGAAGCCGAACCCGAAGCTCTACGGCGCCGCCCTGCGCGCGCTGGGCCTGAGCCCCGCCGAGGTCATGTACGTCGGCGACAGCCCGGCCCACGACGTCGCGCCGCCCCAGGCGCTCGGCATCATCGCCGTCCTCTGCCGCCGCGCCTCGCGCTACCGCCTCGAGGGCACGGGCATCGTCCCGAACCACGTCGTCGGGGACTTCGGCGAGCTGCGGGCGATCCTCGCGCGGGAGTATCGGCTCGACGTCTGATTCGCTCCGGCCCCTCGACCAGATCGGTCGCTCGCGGGGCGTTCGGCGAGGGGTGCGAGGATCAGCAGCGCCCGCTCGCGAGCTCGACTCAACCCACGGGGAGCACGGCGTCGACGAGCCGCACCGTCTCCGCGTGCGCGGGAGCGGCGAAGATGCGCGCCGTCTCGCCGCGCTCCACCACGCGACCGGCGTGCATCACGAGCACCTCGTGGGCGAGCGCGCGCACGACCGACAGATCGTGCGCGATGAACAGGTAGGCGATCCCGCTCTCTTCCTGCACTTCGATCAGGAGGTTCAGGACCTGGGCTTGGACCGAGACGTCGAGCGCGCTCGTGGGCTCGTCACAGACGAGCACGCGCGGCTCGAGCACGAGCGCGCGCGCGAGCGCGATGCGCTGGCGTTGCCCGGCGGAGAACGCGTGCGGGAAGCGCGTGAGGACGTCGCGCTCGAGGCCCACGCGCGCGAGCGCGCGCACGATGCGCTCCTCGAGCGCGGCGCCGCGCGCGAGCCCGTGGGCGCGCGGAGCTTCCCCCACGATCTCGCGCACGCAAAAGCGCGGGTTCAGGCTGGCCGTCGGGTCCTGGAAGACGATCTGCAGCTCGGGTCGCAGCCTGCGCAGCGCGCGTCGGCCGAGCGAGCGAAGCTCCACCTCGCTCCCATCCGCGCGGCGGTAGAACACCTGGCCCGCGTCGGGCTCGACCAGACGCAAGAGCGCGCGACCGAGCGTCGTCTTGCCCGAGCCCGACACCCCCACCACGGCCAACGTGCGCCCCGGCCACAGCTCGAGATCGACCCCGCGCAGCGCATGCACACTGTTGCGCGCGCGACCGAATCCGCCGAAGGGACTCGAGCCCCGGAAGCGCTTCTCGAGGCCGAGCACGCGCAGGATCGGCTCGCTCCCGCCACCCGCGCCCAGCTCGCGTTCGCCGCTCACCGGCTCCCTCCTTCGAGGGCGATCGCCCCGTCGTGGGGATGGTGGCAGGCCGCTCGCCGGCCGTCGCCGGGAAGCCCCGTGACGGCGCACAGCTCGGGCATCTCGCGCGCGCAGCGCTCGCTCGCCCGCGGGCAGCGCGGTTCGAAGCGGCAACCGTCGGGCCAGATCCCCGCCCGCGGGACCGAGCCCGCGAGCACCGGGAACCCGCGCCCCACAACGGCGCGCTGGGGCAACGCTCTTATTAGACCGCGCGTGTAGGGGTGGGCCGGAGCCCCGAGGAGTTCGCGCACCGGTCCCTCCTCGACGATCCGCCCGGCGTACATCACGGCCACGCGCCGCGTCTGGTCCAGGACGACCGCGAGGTCGTGGGAGACGAGCAAGAGCGCCATGTCGCGTTCGGCGCACAGGCGCGTGAAGAGCGCCAGGATCTCGCGCTGCATCACGACGTCGAGCGCGCTCGTCGGCTCGTCCGCGACCAGCAGCGCGGGCTCGCAGGCGATCGCCATCGCGATCGCGACGCGCTGGTTCATGCCGCCCGAGAACTGGTGCGGATAGGAGCGCGCGCGCCGCGCCGCGTCCTCGATCCCGACCTCCTCGAGGAGCTCCACCGCGCGCCTCCACGCGGCGCGGCGTCCGAGCGAGAGGTGCAGGCGCAGCACCTCGGCCACCTGCTCGCCGACCTGGATCACCGGATTCAGGGAGCTCGTGGGCTCCTGGAAGACGACGCCGATCTCGCGCCCGCGGATCGAGCACAACGCGCGCTCGGAGAGCAGGCCGAGCTCGCGCCCGCGGAAGCGAATCGCGCGCCCCGCACCCGTGCGCACGCGGAAACCCTCGGGCAGGAGCCGCAGGATCGCGAGGAGCGCCGTCGTCTTGCCGCAGCCCGACTCGCCGACGATGCCCAGTCCTTCCCCCCGTCCGAGCTCGAGATCGAACCCGTCGACCAGCACGAGCGGGCCGCTCTCCGTCTCGACCGAGACCTCGAGCCCGTGGACTTCGAGCAGCGCGTCGCTCACGTGGGCTCCTCGGGCAGGAGGGCGCCCGCCGCGGGCGCGAGCGCGACCCCCGCGCTCTCGCGTTGGTGCCGGCCGTTGCGGCCGTTCTGGATACTTGGTCGAAGTGCCGCGCGCGGATCGAGCGCTTCGCGCAACCCCTCGCCCACGAGGTTGTAGGCGACGACGGTCGCGAACACGAACAGCCCGGGGAAGACCTGCAGCCACCACACGCCGGCGTCGCGCTCCTCCGCGATGAGCCCGCCCCACGACGGCGTCGGCGGTCCGTTCCCCAGACCCAGGAACGAGATCGCCGACTCGGTCAGCACCGCGTCCGAGCTCGCGAACGCGGCGGCCACGAGCACGGGCGGCAGGGCGGCCGGCAGCAGGTGCCGGAAGGCGATACGCAGCGGCGAGAGACCGAGCGCGCGCGCCGCCGTGGCGAACTCGAGCTCCCGCAGGCGCAGGCACTCGCCGCGCACGAGGCGCGCGACGCCCGTCCAACGCACGAACGCGATGGCGAGGGAGATCGCGACCACCGGATGGACGCTCGCGCGCGGCACGAACGCCACGCCGGCGAGCACGAGCAAGAGGGCTGGGAACGACTGCACCACTTCGACGACGCGCTGGAACAAGACATCGACGCGCCCGCCGAAGATCCCCGCCACCGCGCCCGCGACGACGCCGAGCGCGACGACGAGCGCCGTCGCGAGGAATCCCACCGCCAGGCTCAGCCGACCGCCGTGGAGCAGGCGCGCGGCGACGTCGCGCCCGAGCGCGTCCGTCCCCAGGAGGTGACGCGAGAGGGATCCCTGCGCGGGCTCCCCCGGCCGCACGTCCGCCGCGCGGCTCGCGCGCGCGGCGCTCCACGCATCGCTCCAGGAGGGCGGCAAGAGGCTCTCCTCGAAGTGCGTCTCCGCGAACCCGTACGCGATCGGCGGGAACCACGCCCGCTCGGCTCGGATCGTCCCGTCGGCGATCCCCGCCTTGATCCCAACGTCGGGCGGCGCGCCGCCGAAGACGGTCGCGGCGAGCGGGAGGCCGAGCGCGAGCGCGAGCGCGAAGACCACGCCATGACGCGCCCGACGTCGCCACACGGGAAGCGTCGCCACCCCGAGCCACGCTCCGATCAGGAAGGCGTCGAGGGGCGCCAGCGCGCGCAGGAGCGGAAAGCGCGCGACGGGCGCCAGCACGACTCCCCCAGCGCGTCCCCCGCGATCGGCCAGGCCGAGCTCGTCGGCCAGGGCGCTCGCACGCTCGCCCAGCGCCGCCGCGCTCGCATCCAGCGCCGCGCGCGAGCGCGAGCGCGCGTCGGTCACGGCGCGCACCAGCTCGGCCTCGAAGCGCGCGAGCTCCGCGACCTCGGGCTCGGGGAGACCCACGCGCAGCGTCTCGAGCCGCAACCGCACGGCCCGCTCGGCGGCGCGCACGTCCCCGCCGGTCGCGAGGGCGAGGTCGAGCTCGTTCGCCGCGAGCCCGAGCGTGCGGCGTGCGCGCTCGTAGGCGCGCTCGTCGACGCCCTCCAGGAAGAAGGGCAAGTCGCTGGCGAGGAGTGGCGCGAGCACCGCGCTCCCCCACAGCGAGAACAGGAGCACGAAGCCGATCCGCGCCGTGCTCCGCGCGCAGAAACGCGCGAGAAGGGAGCGCGGAGCGCCGTCCTTCGCCTCAACCACTAGGCCGACCTCCCCGCGATGCGGATGCGCGGATCGAGCCAGGCGTAGAGCACGTCGGAGAGCGCGAGCCCGACGACCGTCGTCGCCGCGCCGAGCAGCACCGCGCCGAGCACGGCGTCGTACTCGCGGCGCAGGATGCTCTCGTAGACGTACGACCCCATGCCCGGCACGTCGAACACCGTCTCGACCACGATCGAGCCGCCCACGAGCGCCGGCAGGACGTTCGCGAACAACGCTACGAGGGGACCGAGGGAATTGCGCAGCGCGTGCCCGAGCACCACCTGGCGCTCCGAGAGTCCCTTCGCGCGCGCCGTGCGCACGAAGTCCAGACCGAGCACCTCGACCATTCCCGCGCGCATCTGGCGCGACAGGTAGGCGAGGCTCCCGTAGGTGTAGGTCGCGATCGGGAGCACCAGGTGCCGCACGCGATCGCGGAACGCCTCGAAGCCGCCGAGCTCCGCCGCGTCGGGCGAAGCGAGCCCGAGCGTCGGAAGCCAGCCGAGCCCCGCGCGGCCGAACGCCCCCTGCAAGAGCAACCCGACCCAGAACGCGGGTAGCGCGTAGAGCGCGAAGACGAGCGCCGTGAGCGTCTTGTCCGCCAGCGTCCCGCGGCGCAGCGCCGAGTGGATCCCGAGCGGGATCGCGATCAGGTACGCGAGCACGATCGAGCACGCCGTCATCGGGAGCGTCACGCGCAAGCGCCGCCCGAGCTCGCCCGCGATCGACACGTGCGGCCGCAGGAGCTCGCGCCCGAGGTCGAGCACCAACACGCCGTTCCAGGGATGCTCGCCGCTCCCGCCGAAGCGACGATGCCCGCGCGGCGAGAGGTCGAAGGGTCCGAGGTAGTGCAGGTACTGCCGCCAGAGCGGCTCGTCGAGCAGGTAGCGTCCGCGAAAGCCGGCCGCGAGCGCGCCACCGTCCACGTTCGCCGCGACGCCGCCGTCGACGTCGCGCGCCGCGAACGCCGAGGGATCCCCCGGCACGACGTGCACGAGCGCGAAGGTGACGACGCTCACGCCCAGCACCGTGACGAGGAGCAGGAGGAGCCGTCGCAGGAGGAAGGGGATCACGCGCCGCGCGACACCCTAAGTGTCCCCAACCCGAAGTTCGCGAACAAAATCGAGCCGCCCGCCGCGCCCCCGCTGCGTTGCGGCTCCTCCGGAACTCGATCCGAGTGGCGTCGTCGGCGCGCGTTGCCTGGAAGCCCCATTCGACGCGCTTTCGCTCGCGAACTGGTCCGGGCCCCTAACGCCCTTCGGCCGCGGGCTCCACGTACCAGCGGCGGATCGAGTAACCCGGATCGAGCAGGAAGCGCTGCACCCCGCGTACGCGCTTCGACACGGCCCACTTGCTCGGGAACACGCAACCGAAGAGGTAGGGCTGCGCGTCGTAGACCCGCCGCTGCAACGCGTGGAAGAGCTCGCGCCGCGCCGCGGGATCGAGCTCCGTCTGGATCGCCTCGAGCAGCCGGTCCGCGTGCGGGTCGGCGAAGCCTGGATGGTTGTTGCTGCCCTGCACCTCGGCCTGGCTCGAGTGCCACTGCCCGAAGGGATCCGACTCGGGCCCGAGGATCCAGGCCAGCGCCGCGGCGTCGAACGCGTGCTCGCCCACGCGTTCCTGGCGCGTCGCGAAGTCGACGGCCACGAGCTCCATCCCGATCCCGAGCTGCGCCAGGTTCTCCTTCAGCGCCGTCCCGACGTACTGCGACACCGTGTCGACGTTGGCGTACAGGAACTCGAACGCGAACGGCTTCCCCTCCCGGTCGATGCGCCCGTCCCCGTCGCGGTCGTACCAGCCGGCTTCGAGCAGGAGCTCGCGCGCGCGCTCGAGGTCGAACGGGATGGGCTCGATCCCCTCGTCGTACTCGGGCGCGAAGCAGTACCACGACGCCGTCACCCTGCGCCCGAGCCCCGACCCGAGCGTCGCGATGAACCCGTCCCAGTCGAACGCGTGCGCCAGCGCGCGCCGCACGCGCACGTCCTCGAAGAGCGGCCGCCGCAGGTTCCAGGCCACGTAGCTCATCTGCGGCGTGTAGGTCAGGCCCTTGTCGAAGTGCTCCGCGAACGCGGGCTCTGCGCAGAACTCGCCCAGGTACTCGCGCGAGCGCAGCCGCGCGAAGAAGTCGAGCTCCCCGGCGAGCAGCGCCCCGCGCGCCGCCGCGTCGTCCGCGATGATCCGCCAGCGGATCGCGTCCACGAAGCCGCCGTTCGCCGGGTCGAACCAACCGTCGAAGCGCTCCGCGTCGATGGCCTGGTCGTCCAGCGCGACGATGCGGTACGGCCCGAGCCCGAGCCAGCGCGCGTTCCGGGGATGTGTGTTCACGTACTCGCCCTGCCGCCGCGGCGACGCCCGCGGGTCGAAGTCCCCGTTGTCCGGGTCCGCGAGGTCGAACACGTGCGACGGCAGGATCGTGAACTCGTCCTCGAAGGCCGAGAGCGCGAGGAAGTACGTCGTCCCGAAGAACACGCGCACCGTGTGCGCGTCGAGCGCTTCGAACGAGCGCACGCGCTCGAAGCGGAAGCGCGCGTGCTCGGCCTGCACCCACGGGTTCAGGCAGGTCTCGAGCGAGAACACGACGTCGCGCGCGTCGAACGGATGCCCGTCGTGCCACAGGGCGTCCTGGCGCAGGTGGAAGGTGAAGACGGAGCCGCGCTCCACGCGCTCGACCTTCTCCGCCGGCACGCGCACGGCCTCCGCGAGCGGGTTCGCGCGCGACACCGGCTCGACGACTAACACCTCCCCCTCCGCGTGCACGCGCCCGAAGAGGATGTTCTGCTCCCCGCCCTCGCTCGCGGGCCGAACGCCCGCGGCCACCACCGCTGCGCCGTCGCCGCGCTCGTCGTCCGCACGCCCGTCCTCCTCGTCCTCGTCCGGCGGCGGATCCCTCCAACCGCCCGCGAGCACCAGGACGTCCTCGACGTCGAAGCTCTCGGCCAGCGACGGCTCGAGCTCCCACGTCTCCCAGTTCCGCTCGACGAGCCGCGCGTGCAGCTCCTCGAGCAGTCGCCGCACCGGCGCCGAGCTCACGAGCATGGTGTTGAGCCCCGTCGGCCGCGCCTCGAGGTGCACGACGACGCGCCCGCCGCGCACGGGCTCCCCGTCCCCCGCCCGCTCGCGGAAGTCGTCCGCGGGGACGGGCCCCGGTCCGGGCGTCTCGGCCGCGCCCGCTCCGCCCTGCGCCGGAGCGACGCCCCGGAACTCAAAGTAAAGGACCGCCGCCAGCGCGCATGCCGGAGCGAAGGAAACTGCGAGGACGCGTGGACGGAGCATCGGAGTCGGGGCGACGGTTGAGTCCCTACACTTCCGCCGGGGCACAGGCTACGCAGCGCGCGCATGACCCGCGCACCGGCCCGTCCCGGGCCAGCATAGCGATCGACCGACACCCATCGGTCCGAAGCCCCTCGCCCCCGGTAGCATGCCCGCCCCATGGATCGGTCCCCCGCGAGCAGGCCCCCGTTCCGGCGCTTCTGCGCCCGGTCCCGGCGGCCGGAGCGCGGTGCCACGCTCGCACTCCTCTTCCTCCTCGCGGCCGGCTGCGACGCACGCCCGGGCGCCGAAGCAGAGACCGAGCGCATCGAGCTCCAGGTCTACGCCGCCACGAGCACGCGCGACGCGCTCGCGGCGATCGAGACCGAGTACGAGCGCGCGAACCCAGTCGACCTCGTCTTCAACTTCGGCTCGTCGGGCGACCTCGCGCGGCAGATCGTCGCCGCGGCCCAGGCCGACCTGTTCCTCTCGGCCGACGAGGCGGAGCTGGACCGGGTCGAAGGGGCCAAGCTCCTGCTCGCCGGCACGCGCCGCGCGCTGCTCTCGAACCAGCTCGTCGTGATCGAGCCCGCCGACGCGCCCTCTATCTTTGCGACGCCGTTCACCCCCGAACAGCTCGCCCACCCGCGCGTCGAGCTCCTCTCGCTCGCGAACCCGGACACGGTGCCGGCCGGACGTTACGCGAAGGCCTGGCTCGAGCAGACCGGGGTCTGGCGCGACGTCGCCGCGCGCGTGCTGCCGGGCGTCGACGTGCGCGCCGCGCTCGCAGCCGTCGAATCGGCCGGCGCGCAGGCCGGCATCGTGTACCGCACGGACGTCGCGCTCTCCAAGGAGGCGCGCATCGTCTTCGCCGTGCCCGTCGTACAGGGCCCCGCGATCTCCTACCCCGTCGCCGTGATCGCCGGCCGGCCGAACGAAGCCCATGCGCGCGCCTTCGCCGCCTTCCTCGCCTCGCCCGACGCGGGCGCGATCTTCGAGGTGTTCGGGTTCGTCTTCCTCCCGGCCGGAAGCGCGGAGTAGCGGCCCCTCGTGAGCGCGGCCGACTCGAGCACCGCGACCGTCCTCGCGACGACGCTGAAGGTCGCGCTCGGCGCCACGCTGCTCGTCGCGCCGCTCGGGATCGCGCTCGGCTTCGCCCTCGCGCGCCGTCGCTTCCCCGGCAAGCACGTCCTCGAGACCCTCGTCGCGCTCCCGCTCGTCCTGCCGCCGACCGCGATCGGCTACCTCTTGCTCACGCTCTTCGCGCGCAGCGGCTTCCTCGGCGAGCGCGCCCTCGGCTTCGACCCCGGCGTCCTCTTCACCTGGCGCGGCGCCGTGCTCGCCTCCGCCGTCGTCGCGCTGCCGCTCGTCGCGCGCACGGCGCGCACGGCCTTCGAGGAAGTCGAGCCGCGCCTCGAGCTCATGGCGCGTACGCTCGGCCTCTCGCGCGCGCGCACGTTCGCCACGGTCACGCTGCCCCTCGCGCGCCGCGGTCTCCTCGCCGCCCTCGCGCTCGGCTTCGGCCGCGCGCTCGGCGAGTTCGGCGCCACCGTGATCGTCGCCGGCAACATCCCCGGCCGCACGCAGACCCTCGCGCTCGCGATCTTCAGCGAGATCCAGCTTGGCCACACCGGCGCCGCGCTGCGCCTCGTCGCGCTCACGATCGCGATCGCGTTCCTCTTGATGTGGTGCATCGAGCGGCTGCTGCGCCACGCTCCGCGCGCGGAGGCGCCGTGACGTCCCCGCGCATCGAGCTCCGCGTCCGGCTCGCGCTCGCGCACTTCGAGCTCGACGTCGACGTCACGAGCTCCGCCCGCTCGCTCGGCATATTCGGTCCCTCGGGCGCGGGCAAGACGAGCCTGCTCGAGGCCATCGCCGGCTGGCGCGCGCCCACGGCCGGCCGGATCCGGGTCGGCGAGCGCACCCTCTTCGATTCGGCCGCGCGCACGTCGCTCCCGATCGAGCGCCGCGGCGTCGGCTACGTGCCCCAGGACGCGCTGCTCCTCCCGCACTGGACCGTCGGCCGCAACGTGCGCGCGGGCACGCGCACCGCACGCCCTGCGACGGGAACGTCGAGCGCAGCCGGCGCCGACACCGACGCGCTCGTCGCGCGCACGGCCGCGATCCTCGAGATCGGACACCTCCTCGAGCGCCCGACGACGCGCCTCTCGGGCGGCGAGCGCCAGCGCGTCGCCCTCGCGCGCGCGCTCGTCTCGCGCCCCGACCTCTTGCTCCTCGACGAGCCGCTCGGCTCCCTCGACCTCCCGCTGCGCCGCCGCATCCTCCCCTACCTGATCCGCGTGCGCGACGAGTTCGCGCTGCCCACGCTCTTCGTCTCCCACGACCCGACCGAGGTGCAGGCCCTGTGCGACGAAGTCGTCGTCCTCGACTCGGGCCGCGTGCGCGCGCAGGGCGCGCCCGCCGACGTCCTGCGCGAGGCGCGCGCCGGCGAGCCCGCCTTCGAGAACGTGCTCGCCGGCACCGTCGAGCTCGCCCGCGACGGCACCGCGCTCGTCCGCCTCGACCAAGGCGGCGAGGCGAGCGTCCCCTCCGCCGGCCTCACCGTCGGCGCGCGCGCCCTCTTCGCCCTCGGCTCCGACGAGATCCTCGTCGCCCTCGACGCGCCCACGCGCATCTCCGCCCGCAACGTCCTCCCCGCCCAGGTCGAGCACGTCGAGGAGGAGCCCACCGGAGCCGCCCGCGTCGACGCCCGCCTCGCCGCCGGCTCCGGCGCGCGCCTCTCCGCCAGCCTCACCCGCGCCTCCGCCCGCGAGCTCGACCTGCGCGCCGGCCAGCCCGTCTACCTAGTCTTCAAGACGAACTCCTGCCGCGTGCTGTCCGCGGTCGGCGGCTAGGCGCTCCCGCCGCCGCGGACCGCGCTGCTGGCGACGAGACGACCCTCCTCCGCGAGGGCTTGCCGAACCTACTCGGCGCGGAACGAGCGCACGGGGCCGAGCGATCCGACGAGGAGCGTCTTACCGCTCGATGCCATGCAGAGCCCTAATCCCCCCGGATAGGGGTCGACGGCCACGATCTTGTCCACGACGCGCCAGGTCACGCTTCCGTCTGCCAGGCGGCGCGGTTCGAACTGATAGATCGCGCCAAACGACTCGTTCGGTCCGGTCTCGGCGAGGAGTGCGCCGACGCAGACGGTCTCTCGCGTCATCGCAAGCGAGTACCCCAAAGCGCCTTCGTCGCCTCGCACGGTCAGCTTGCCCTCGCTCGCCCACGACCCGAGCGGGTCTCTCCTGTACACGTAGGCCGCGCCTTTCGCCGAGCCCAAACTCTTCGGCTGATCGTGCGGAGCTCCGATGAGCAAGAGATCCCCTCTCGAGATCAGGCTGCGGCCGAACTCCGCGTCTGCTGTAGCGCCCACGGGCTCCAGCACCGCGGACTGCACCCACCCGTCGCCAGCGCGCTCGAAGACGTAGGCGATCCCGGTCTGCGCGCCACCCGTGGTTCCCCAGGGGGCTCCGATCAGGAGGAGATCTCCGCTCAGAGACACGCGGTAGGCGAACAGCTCCGCGTATTCTCCGGAGATCAGCGAATCCTGGAGCCACGTATCGTCGTCCGGACTGTTGGCGTCGGTCCCTGCATCCAGGCGATAGATGGCGGCGGTGCTCGTGAACCAGGAACCGATCGCCAGCTCTCTCCCAGTGAGCGATACGGAGTGCCCACCGTAGGGAAGGACCGCTTCAAGAACCCACTGACCGTGATCGAGCCGGAAGACGAAGGTCTGCGAATCATCCGTCGCCGCGAAGCGATCTCCATGGGCCGACACGTCGATTCCGAACGAATCGCTCGCACCGACCTCGTCCGCGCGAATCGTGATGGCTGGGAGGAGATTTCTTCCGGTGCTCTCGAAGTACACGTGCACCTCGGCGACCGGATCCTGCGGAAAGCCACCCGAGGGCTCTCCCACGACGAAGAACCGTTCGCCGATTGCGGCGGCTGTTCCATAGTAGGAAGAGCCATTGAAGCCCGACGGTGTCGGATCGTGCAGCTCACCGACCTCGACGAACTTCGGCGCATCGGCGAAGCCGGACGCGAGCGCGGCGGCGGCGAGCACGAGTAGGTTCCGTCCCATGGGGAGAGCCTCCTTGGCCGTAGAACCCCGACAACCGTGCGCAACGATGCGACCGGCGAGGACGAAGCGACCACGACGCCCGCGCATCGTCCGCTGGAAGCGGCAGACCGTCAAGCTCAGCTGGCTCGGCCGCACCTCCGCCGGTCTGAGCGCTTGAGACGGTCCGTGAGCAGGAGAGGACGAGGCCCTAGCATGGGGCCGCGATGGCGGGTTTGGGCGGGAGCCGGTTCAATGGGTTGCGGCGCGTGGCGCCGCTCGCGCTCCTTGCGCTCGTGCTCGTGCCGGTCGTGCGGATCGCGCGCGCGGCGCGGATCGCGCCGGCGGATCTCGCGTTCAACAACGGGGCGGAGGTCACGACGCTCGATCCGGCGGCCGTGACGGGGATCCCCGAGGGGCGCGTGGCGCGCGCGCTGTTCGAGGGACTGTTCGTGAAGCATCCCCGCACGCTCGAGCCGTTGCCGGGGATGGCGGAGCGCTACGAGCTCTCGGCCGACGGGCGCACGTACACGTTCCACCTGCGCGAGGCGCGCTGGACGAACGGGGATCCGGTCGGAGCGGACGACTTCGTCTTCGCGTGGGAGCGGCTGCTCGCGCCGGAGACGGCGGCGGAGTATGCCTACCAGCTCTGGTACGTCGTGGGCGCGCGCGAGTACTCGCGGCTTCCGTCCGATCGGCTCTACACGCCGTCGGTGGAAGCGGTGTGGATCGAGCGCGTCGGACAGGAACGCGTGCGCGTAGGCGCGACGGGAAGCGCGCTCGGCGACGTGGATCCCGAACGCCCACTGGAGGTCCCGCTCGGCGTGGGCGACGTCGTCGGAGTGCGCGGAACCGCCACGGACACGTCGGGCGTCATCCCGGCGAGCGCGACCCGTGAGCCACCGCACTTCGACACAGCCGACTGCGCCGATGCCGACGGGCGCGCGTGCGGCGCGTTGCTCGCATTCGCGGAACGGCACCTGCACGTGCCCGTCTCGGGGCGCGTGACGGCGGTGAACGCGGAGCTCGGCGCGACGGTGGGCGAGCTGCTCGACGATCCCTACCGTGCAGGCTGGGTGCTGGAGCTCGAGGTCGAGCCTGAAGAGCTCGACGCGCTCGTGCGGGAAGGCGCGTTGCTGGATGCGGCGGACTACCGCGCGCAGGTCTTCTGGCCGCGGGCCGTGGGGATCCGCGCGCTCGACGCGCGCACGTTGGAGGTCGAGCTCGTTGCGCCGACGCCGTACTTCGTCGAGCTCACGGCGACGCCGCCGCTCTTCCCCGTGAACCGGCGCAACCTCGAGGAGGCGCGCGCGCGCTCGACGGCGACGTGGCGCATCGAATGGCTCTGGCCCGAGCATCTCGTCACGAACGGGCCGTTCCGCGTCGTCGAGCGGCGCGTGAACGACCGCATCCGGCTCGCGAAGAGCGACGCGTACTGGGACCGCGACGCGGTGGCGCTCGACTCGATCGACGTGCTGGCGGTGGAGGGCTACGCGACGATGCTGAACCTGTATCTCGCGGGCGAGGTGGCGTGGATCGACCGCGTGTCGACGAGCCTCGTGCACCGGCTCTTGCCGCGTGACGACTTCGATCCGGTGCCGTACCTCGGCACGTACTTCTACCGCGTCAACACGACGCGGCCGCCGTTCGACGACGCGCGCGTGCGGGCGGCGCTCGCGCTCGCGATCGACCGGCGCGCGATCTGCGAGAAGGTCATGAAGGGCGGGCAGCGGCCGTCGTGGTCGCTCGTCCCGGACGGGCTCGCGGGGTATGCGCGCGCGGAGCTCGCGCACGCGCGCGTGGCGGACGACCTCGCGGACTACGACGCGGCGTTCGCGGCGGACCTCGAGCGCGCGCGGGAGCTCCTCGCGCAGGCGGGGTACGGCGCGGGACGGGGCTTCCCCGCCTTCGAGATCCACTTCCACACTTCGGAGGCGCACCGCGACGTCGCGGAGATCGTCGCGGCCGGCTGGAAGGAGCAGCTCGGGCTCGACGCGCGGCTCCACAACCAGGAGTGGAAGGTGTCGCTCGACACGCAGCGCGCGCTCGCCTACGACGTGTCGCGCTCGTCGTGGATCGCCGACTACGTCGATCCCAATTCGTTCCTCGACGTGTTCGTCACGGACGGCCCGAACAACCGCACGGGCTGGGGCGACGTGCGCTACGACGAGTGCATTCGCCGCGCTGCGGTGGAGCTCGACGCGGCCGAGCGCATGCGCCTCCTGGCCGAGGCGGAGGCGATCCTGCTGCGCGAGCTCCCGTGCCTGCCGATCTTCTCCTACGTCACGCAGAGCGTGTACGACCCGCGGCTCGGCGGCTTCTACGACAACGCGCTCGACGAGCACTTCCCCAAGCACTGGTACTGGAAGGACGACGCGGAGCTCGCGGCGGACCGCGCGGCCGAGCCGCCGGGCGTCGTGCTCGCGCCCGCGCACGGCCCGAAGGCGGGCAAGTACGCGGTGAAGCACGTGCCCGGGCAGTGGGATTGATCCGCGTCGCGACCCTTCGCCGCGCCTGGCGGCAGGTCGCGCGCCGCTCGCGCTCGTGGAGTCCTTGCGATCTAGAGACCCAGCAGCTCGACGAGGATCGCCTACCCCTCTAACCGAATCGGTCAGCTAGGCTCGCGGGACTCACGCTGGACTGCGAGGACGCGGTCGTACAGGAACTCGGGCGCATAGTCGGCGCCGTTCGGCCAGATCAGGGTGTCATCCACGCGGAAGCTCGCGAAGTACTCCGGGTCCTTCAGCGGTTGGAAGACCGGCCCGCGCAAGGCCGTCGAGAGGTCGATCTCGCCCTCGAGACCATCATCGAATCGCAGCCAGACGCGATGGCCTCCTCGATGCCGGGCTTCGGTTACGTGAACGAGCATGGTCACTCCAGTGGAACGATCGGCAACGGTTCCTCGCCCCGCGAGGCGAGCACCCAATCCTGTTGTAGATCCTCTCGATGCACATCGTACCACTCCATCAAGTGTCGAAGGGCGCGGGGTGGGAACCGCCCCTCCACGATCCCGCTCTGGATGAACACCTTGACCCGGAAATCGCCGTAGCGCGCGTGGAAGTGAGGCGGGAGGTGATCCTCGAAGTACATCTGGACCACGATCCCGAGAAAGCGACTGATCTCCGGCATGGGAGTCTCCTCACCGCAGACTCGCCGGGCACGCGCCGGTTTCAGGTGCTCGATGCTCTGCACCGCTGACGACCCGGGCAGCGCCTGGTTCTCGCGACGCGGACGGAGACCGTCCGCGTCTCCGCACGTCGATGCCCATGGCATCCGACCCAGGTCGCCCGGGAGAAGCCTCCCGCGGAAGGCCCTTGACCCATCGCATTCTTGCGATACACTCCCGTGCCCGCCACTCAGGTCATCCTCTTCATGGAGCTCGAGGGTCGAGCTCCTGTCCTGGAGTGGTTGAGGGAGCTCAGGCGACGGGATCCGAGGGCGTTCGCCAAGTGCGCGACAGGGATCGAGAGGCTTCGCGAGCTCGGTCACGAGCTCCGGCGTCCCGCTGCAGACACCCTCCGAGAGGGCATTCACGAACTCCGACTGCGGAGAGGCCGCATTCATTATCGGATCCTCTACTTCTTCCACGGACGCGGCGTGGCCGTGCTCGCCCACGCTCTGACGAAGGAAGGCGCCGTGCAGGATCAGGACGTCGATCGGGCAAGGCGCCGCAAGCACGAGTTCGATGCCCATCCTGAGCGTCACACCTATCAGGAATAACGATGGCCAAGCGAAAGAGCTCGCGGAAGCGGAAGATCCGGGACGCCGGCGTGATCCTCGATCGTGTCATCGGCAAGGATCCCGGGCTCCGCGGTTGGGTCGAGGTGGAGAAGCTGAGCCTGCGCGTGGCGCAGATGATCTACGACGCGCGGACGGCGGCCGGGCTCACGCAGGGCCAGCTCGCGCAACTCGTCGGCACGACCCAGAGCGTGATCTCACGCCTCGAGGACGCCGACTACGAGGGCCGCTCGCTCTCGATGCTCCAGCGGATCGCCGAGGCGCTGCACCGGCGAATCGAGATCCGGTTCGTTCCCGCGGTCGCCTAGCCGGCACCGAGCGTCCTCTTCGTGCTGCTCGACACCTGCGGGCAAGCCGTTCCTTCCGCGATGCCTGGTTCGTGCGGTTGGCTCTCGGGAGACGGACCTTCCCGCTCAGGCTTGCCTGGCGCGAGTCTGGACCCGGAGCGGCGTCCCGTCGATGGGCTCGCTCCGTTCTCCCTCCCGATCGCTGCGCGAGCCCCCTAAGCTCTCCGCGCGCCGGCGACGAGCGAGCTCGCAGGCGACATCGACACCGCATGCTCCCCTTCCTCCTGCGACGCGCGCTGTGGTTCGCGGTCACGGTCCTGTGCGTGATCACCGCCGCGTTCTTCCTGATGCGCGCCGTGCCCGGCGGGCCGTTCGACACCGAGCGGACGCTCGACGCCGCGATCGAGGCGAACCTCGCCGCGCGCTACCACCTCGACTGGCCGCTCTGGAGGCAGTACCTCGGTTACCTCGGTCCGTTCAACCTCGACCCGACCCACGGCGCGAGGTTCGTGGGCGGCGACGGCTCGCAGCCGTTCGGCGGGATCCTCACGGGCGACTTCGGGCCCTCGTTCAAGTACCGCGACTTCGCCGTCTCCGACATCATCGCGCAGAGCCTGCCGATCTCCGTCGCGCTGGGCACGGTGGCGCTCGGCTTCGCGCTCGTCTTCGGCCTGTCGGCCGGGATCCTCTCGGCGCTCGCGCGCGGCCGTGCGCTCGATCTGTGGCTGCGGGTCGGGGTCACGCTCGGGATCGCGCTGCCGAACTTCGTCGTGGCGCTCCTCTTGATCGCGCTGTTCGCGTTCGGGCTCGAGCTCTTCCCCGTCGCGGGCTGGGGCGGGCTCGAGCACCTGGTGCTGCCCGGGCTCGCGCTCGGCGCGCCGTTCGCGGCCTACATCGCGCGGCTCACGCGCACGGGAATGCTCGAGGCGCTCTCGCAGGACTGGGTGCGCACGGCGCACGCGAAGGGACTTCCGCCGCGGCTCGTCGTGCTGCGCCACGCGCTGCGCGGCGGACTGCTGCCGGTCGTGAGCTACCTCGGGCCGGCGACGGCCGGCATCCTCACGGGCTCGCTCGTGATCGAGAAGATCTTCGCCATCCCCGGCACGGGCACGCACTTCGTGAACAGCGCGCTCAACCGCGACTACACGCTCGCGATGGGCGTGACGATTCTCTACACGGTGCTCGTGTGCGGCCTCAACACGCTCGTCGACCTCGCCTACACGTTCCTCGACCCGCGCATCCGCCTGGAGGACGCGTGAGCGGGGCGCGCTGGGATCTGGGCGGGCGCGACGTCGTCGAGTTGCTCGCCGAGGCCACGCGCTTCCGCGGCGAGAGCCTGTGGCAGGACGCGTGGCGGCGGCTGCGGCACAACCGCGCGGCGTTCGCGTGCCTGGTGCTGCTCGGCACGATCGGCGCGCTCGCGTTCCTCGCGCCGTTGCTTCCGCTCCCCTCTCCGATGGACATGGATCTGCAGCTCGAGCCACAGCCGCCGCGCGCGCCGTGGGTCGAGCTCGGGCGCGGCGGTTGGGACAGGACGGCGTACTGGGAGCTCGGGGCGGTCGACCGCGGGATGCTCGTGCTGCGCGCGCGCCTGTTCGGCGATTGGCAGACCGGCCGCTGGTTCGGCACCGACGCGAAGGGTCGCGACGTGCTCGCGCGCATCGTGTGGGGCAGCCGCATCTCGATCCAGGTCGCGCTCGTGGCGGCGGCGACGAGCCTCGTGATCGGCGTGTTCTACGGCGCGCTCGCGGGCCTGCTCGGCGGGCGCATCGACAACGCGATGATGCGGCTCGTCGACGTCCTGTACTCGATCCCGTTCATCTTCCTCGTGATCTTCGTACTGACGCTGCTCATGGAGTCGCGCGCGCGGCTCCAGGCGCTCGGGATCGAGTTCATGCACGTCGTCTACCTCGTCATCGGGGCGGTGTACTGGCTCTCGATGGCGCGCGTCGTGCGCGGGCAGGTCCTCTCCCTCGCGCGCTCGGAGTTCATCGAGGCCGCGCGCGTGCTGGGCGCGTCCACGACGCGCATCCTGCTCGTCCACCTCGTCCCGAACGTGCTGTCGGTCGTGATCGTCTACCTGACGCTCACGATCCCGGCCGTGATGCTGTTCGAGGCCTTCCTCTCGTTTCTCGGCCTCGGCGTGCAGCCGCCGCAGGTCTCTTGGGGCCTGCTCGCCGTCGACTGCGTCGAAGCCATCAATCCGCTGCACAGCTACTGGTGGCTCGTCGCGGGCATTTCGACGGCCATGGGCGTGACGCTGCTCGCCCTGAACGTGCTCGGCGACGGCGTGCGCGACGCCCTCGACCCGAAGCTGCGCGGAGTCGACCGATGAGCCGCGTGCTCGATGGGGTCGAGCGTGGATCCGCGCCTCTTCGACGAGCGTACTTCGCGGCGCCACGGGTCGATTCGAGCCCAGTTGGGAAGGACTCTCGCACGTGTTGACCGAAGCGATCGGCTGGACTGCCGCTGCAATCCTCTTGCTCACCATCGGCCGCCAGGTCTTCACCCAGTGGCGCGAGGGAAGCACTCAGGGGATGTCCAAGTGGCTCTTCGTGGGCCAGCTCGCGGCCTCGACGGGCTTCGTCGTCTACAGCTGGCTCTTGGGTAACTGGGTCTTCGTCGTCACCAATGTGCTGATCCTCGCGACGGCCGCGATCGGCCAATGGATCTACCTGCACAACAAACGCCGCGAGGAAGATGCCGGCGAGAACCCGTCCTGAGCCGATGCGGGTCGAGTACCCGTGTGGGGATCACCCCATGCCCCTCCCGATGTGCGGATGCCGTGGCAACGCCCGAAGGATGAACCCGCTCACCCTCGAGGCTTTCCTCTCGTTCCTCGGCCTCGGCGCGACTCGGCTTCCCAGGAGGAGTGCTTGTCGCACCGCATGACCCATGCGTAGAGGACGCCGCCAGCGAGAGCGAGGCCCAGCAGGCACAGCACCTGCCGCGAGTCACGCATCGGCGTCGGGGCGGGCTCCGCTCGCGGGGCCAGGCCCGCGCGCGCGCAGGTCCTCGGCGTCGAGCAGCGCTTCGACGCGGGCGCGGAGCTCGTCGCGGATCTTGCGGACCGATTCCAACGGCTGACCCTTCGGGTCGGCGATCGGCCAGTCCTGGCGGCGGTCGGGCGGGACGTTCGGGCACTCCTCGCCGCAGCCCATCGTGACGACGAGGTTCGCGGTATTCGCGAGCTCGGGCGTGAAGAGCTGCGGGCTCCCCGTGAGCTCGATTTCGACCTCGCGCATCACGGCGACGACCTCGGGGTGGATGCGGTCGGCGGGCCGGGTGCCGGCGGAGACGGCGCGCGCGCGGGCGGGGTCGGCGAGCGCCGTGAACCAGGCGGCCGCGATCTGGGAGCGGCCGGCGTTGTGCACGCAGGCGAAGACGACGGTCTTCACGCGGCGGGGTCTCCTCCGCCGAATCCGCCGGCGCTCGTCGCGGCGTCGCTCGAAGCGTCCGTCGCGGCAAGGTCGTTTCGCGCGCACGACGCGCCGGCCGGGCTCGCCGCCGCCGGGAACCAGCGGGCCCCGAGCCACAGCGACACGCGCACGAGGGCGATCAGCGCGGGGACCTCGACCAGGGGGCCGATCACGGCGGCGAAGGCGGCGCCGTGGTCGATGCCGAAGGTCGCGATGGCCACGGCGATGGCGAGCTCGAAGTTGTTCGAGGCGGCGGTGAAGGAGAGCGTCGCCGACTGCTCGTAGCTCGCGCCGGCCGCGCGGCCCATGGCGAAGGACACGAGGAACATGATCGCGAAGTAGAGGACGAGCGGTACCGCGATGCGGACGACGTCGAAGGGCAGCTCGACGATCGTCTCGCCCTTCAGCGAAAACATCACGACGATCGTGAAGAGCAACGCGACGAGCGTGAGGGGCGCGATGCGCGGGACGAAGGTCGCGTGGTACCACGCCCTGCCCTTGCGCCGAACCAGGGCGGCGCGCGTCGCGAAACCGGCGAGGAACGGGAGGCCGAGGTAGACGAGAACGCTCTGCGCGATCTCCCCCATCGTCACGTCGACCTCGGCGCCGGCGAGGCCGAGCCAGCGCGGCGCGAGCGTGACGAGGACCCAGGCGTAGGCGGGGAAGAACAGGACCTGGAAGATCGAGTTGAAGGCGACGAGGCCGGCGCAGTACTCGGAGTCGCCGCGCGCGAGCTCGTTCCAGACGAGCACCATCGCGATGCAGCGCGCGAGCCCGATCAGGATCAGGCCGGTCATGTACTCGGGCCGGTCGCGCAGGAAGAGCACGGCGAGCGCGAACATCAGGAGCGGCCCGACGACCCAGTTCTGCACGAGCGACAGGACCAGCACGCGGCGGTTCCGGAAGACGCGCCCGAGCTCCTCGTAG
Source organism: uncultured Planctomycetaceae bacterium (assembly GCA_964413535.1). Taxonomy (GTDB): domain Bacteria; phylum Planctomycetota; class UBA1135; order UBA1135; genus CAYPTB01. The sequence continues at coordinate 123,219 of CAYPTB010000054.1, forward strand.
CGCACCTTCGCGAGCGGCGGGTACATCATCAGGACGAGCCCGATCGCGATCGGGATCGAGGTCGAGCCGACGCGGAAGCGGTCGAGCAGCGGCACGACGCCCGGCAGGAAGTGCCCCGCGCCGACGCCGAGCGCCATCGCGAGGAAGATCCACAGGGTGAGGAAGCGGTCGAGGACGGAGAGCCGCCCGGAGCGCGGCGCGCTCATCGTTTCGCTCCGCAGCTCGCCGGACCCATCGCCTTGCGCAGGCGGGCCACCTCGCGGCGCAGCGCGGCGTCGGCCACGAAGCTCGCGACGAGGCCCTCGAGCTGCCGCGCGCGCTCCGGCTCCTCCTGTGCGAGCAGCCGGTAGTAGACCCAGCTCCCCTCGCGGCGGTCCGCGACGAGCCCCGCGGCGCGCAGCAGCGCGAGCTGCCGCGACACGTTCGGCTGCGGCAGCTCGAGCGCGGCCTGGAGGTGGCAGACGCACAGCTCGCCGTGGGCGAGCAGGGCCACGATGCGCAGGCGGTTCTCGTCCCCGAGGGCACGGAAGAGCTGCGTGACGGAGCGCACGTCGAGCTTGGCGGGCATGGCGACATATCGATATCCGCATATCGGCTCGCGTGCAAGCGGCGGCAGCAGGCGGCGGCGAGGCGCCGCACGGGGTCGCGGCGGTGCCGCGCGGCCCGGAATCGCCGCCCTGGGGTGCGTCGCTCGCCCCCGCCGTCCGTCTGCAGCGCTGGAAGCCGACCGTCGGGCCGGCCTTCGCCGTCACCCATGGAAAGGAAGCTCTCGATGACCACCCCCTACCCGAAGACCCACGTCTCGATCGACACGGCCGACCTCGTTGCGTCGGTCGCCTTCTACCGCGCGCTCCTCGGCGAGGAGCCCGCGCTCCTGCGGCACGACTACGCCCGCTTCGAGGTCGCGGCGCCGCCGCTCGTCCTCGGGCTCAACGCGGTGGACCGCGCGCCGGCCCCGACGGGCGCCCTCGAGCACCTCGGGATCCTGTTCGAGGACGACGTCGGGCTCGACGCGGCGCGCGAGCGGCTCGCGCGGGCCGGCGCGCAGCTCGACCTGGAGCCCGACGTCGAGTGCTGCTACGCGCGGCTCGCCCGCGTCTGGGCGAGCGATCCCTCGGGCGTGCGCTTCGAGCTCTTCGTCGCGCGCGAGTCGGTCGTGGAGGCGCCGAGCCGCGCCGGTAGCGGTTCGGCCTGCTGCGAGCCCTCGTGCTGCGCTACGATCGAGCCGTGAGCGCGCCGGTCGATCGCGATTCCGTGCAGGCGTCATGGGAGGCTTCCTCCGCGCGCTTGCGCTCCTGGTTCGAGCGCAGGACGGGGAGCGCCCACGACGCGGACGACCTCGTGCAGGAGACGTTCACGCGCGTGCTCGCGCGACTCTCGACGCTGCGCGCAGGCGAGCGGCTGGACGCGTGGATCGGCGCCATCGCGGCGCACGCGCTCGCCGACCACGGCCGCGGGCGGGCGCGACGGCCGACCGCGCTCGCGCAGGGCGACGACGAGGCGGAGCGCGCGCCCCCGGACGACGACGCCGACCTGCGCTTCGCCGTGGCGGGTTGGATCGAGGCGTTCCTGGCCCGGCTCTCGCCCGAGGACGCGGCGCTCCTGCGCGCCGTGGATCTCGAGGGCCGGGCGCAGGTGGACGTCGCGCGCGAGCTCGGGCTCGCGCCGAGCGGCGCCCGCTCGCGCGTGCAACGGGCGCGCGCCCGCCTGCGCGAACACCTCGAAGCCTGCTGCAGCTTCGCTTTCGACGCGCGCGGCAACCTGACCGGGGCGCGACGCCGTCCCGGATCCGCCTGCGACTGCGACGGGCGGTGAGCCGCCTCGAGCGCCCCCGCGCTCGTCCCTTCCGCCGGGCGCGGCGGACTGCGATGATCGCCCCGCGGGCGATGGGCGAGAACGAGCACGAGAACGGCGCGCGCGGCGATCGCCGCAATCGCGACGGGGAGCGACGGGGCGCGGAGCGATGAGCCGCGTACTCGACGTGCGCGAGCTGTCGGTGCGCTTCGAGACGCACGCGGGGTGTGTGCGCGCGGTGGACGGGGTGTCGTTCCACGTCGAGGAGGGCGAGACGCTCGGGCTCGTGGGCGAGTCGGGCTCGGGCAAGTCGGTCACGGGCCTCGCGCTGCTCGGGCTCGTGCCGAATCCGCCGGGAGTCGTGGAGGCGGCGGCGATCGACTTCCGGGGCACGAACCTGCTCGAGCTGTCGGCCGCGGAGCTGCGCGCGCTGCGCGGGAACGCGCTCAGCATGGTCTTCCAGGATCCGCTCACGTCGTTGAACCCGTTCCTGACCGTGGGGCGGCAGCTCTCGGAGGTGCTCGAGGTGCACCGCGGGCTCGCGCGGCGCGAGGCGCTCGCGATCTCTGCGCGCGCGCTGGGCGAGGTCGGGATCCCGGCGCCGGAAGAGCGTCTCGGCGCCTATCCGCACGAGCTCTCGGGCGGCATGCGCCAGCGCGTGATGATCGCCATGGCGCTTTTGTGCGAGCCCAAGCTGCTCGTCGCGGACGAGCCCACGACGGCGCTCGACGTCACGATCCAGGCGCAGATCCTCGAGCTCTTGGCGGACCTGCAGCAGCGCCACGGGACGGCGATCCTGTTCGTCACGCACGACCTCGGCGTCGTCGCCGGTCGCGCGGATCGCGTGCACGTGATGTACGCCGGGCGCATCGTGGAGGAGGCCGCGACGCGCGAGCTCTTCGCGCGCGCGCTGCACCCCTACTCGCGCGGACTGCTCGCGAGCATGCCGCGGCTCGACGGCGATCCGGCGCTCGCGCTCGCTTCGATCCGCGGGCAACCGCCCGACCCGACGCAGCTTCCGCCGGGCTGCGCCTTCGAGCCGCGCTGCGACTTCGCCGTCTTGCGCTGCGCGCGCGAGCGACCGCCCGCCGAGCTTGTTCCGCGCGGTGCGGGCGTCGTGGATGGCGCGGGCGTCGCGCGTCGGTCCGCGTGCTTCGAGGTCGCGCGGCTCGCCGAGGACGCGCCGTGAGCCCGCTGCTCGCCGTGCGCGACCTCGCGGTGCGCTTCCCCCTCGGCCGGCGCGATGTCTTCGGCCGTCCGCGGCGCTGGCTCGACGCCGTCCACGGCGTGTCCTTCGAGCTCGAGCGCGGCGAGTGCCTGGGGCTCGTCGGCGAATCGGGCTCGGGCAAGTCGACGGTCGCGCGCGCGCTGCTCGGGCTGCACCGGCGGGCGACGGCGCGCGTGTCGGGCTCGGTGCGGCTCGACGGCGTCGAGCTCGTGGGGCTCTCGCGCCGCGCGTGGCTGCCGCACCGCCGCCGCATCCAGATGGTCTTCCAGGATCCCTACGCATCGCTCGACCCGCGGCAGACCGTCGGCTCGATCCTGGCCGAGCCGCTCGCGATCCAGGGCCTCGCGAAGCCGCGCGAGCGCCGGCTGCGCGCGCTCTTCCTGCTCGACGCCGTGGGCCTGAGCCCGCGTCACCTGAACCGTTACCCGCACGAGTTCTCCGGCGGCCAGCGCCAGCGCATCGGCATCGCGCGCGCGCTCGCGCTCGAGCCCGAGCTGCTCGTCCTCGACGAGCCCGTCAGCGCGCTCGACGTCTCGATCCAGGCGCAGATCGTCAACCTGCTCGCGGAGCTGCGGGAGCGGCTGGGGCTCGCGTACCTGTTCATCGCGCACGACCTCGCGATCGTGCGCCACCTGTCGCAGCGGGTCGCGGTGATGTACCGCGGCCGCATCGTCGAGACCGCGCCGCGCGACCTCCTGTTCGGCGACCCGCGCCACCCGTACACGCGCGCGCTGCTCGCGGCGGTTCCCGACGCCTGCGCGGCGCGGCGCGCACCGAACGCCTCCCCCTCCGACGCGCCGGCGCCGGCCGTTCCGCCGGCGCAGGACGCCGTCCACCCGCGCGCGCGGTAGCAGCGCGTCACTCGCGCTCGGGGCGGACGACGGCCCGCGAGGCGCGCTCGCGCGGGAGGTACTCCTTCGCCAGTCGAGAGAGGTCGTCCACTTCGACGGCGCGGTAGAGCTCGAGCGCGCGCCGCGCTTCGTCGAGCGCCTCGGGGCGCGCGTGCAGGGCCTCGAGGATCGCTCCCATCCAGAAGCCGTTCGTGCGCTGTGCGTCGCGCAGCTCGTTGAGCTTCGGCTCGCGTGCGCGCTCGAGTTCCTCGGGGCGGACGCCTTCCTCCGCCAGCGCGTCGGTGACGGCGAAGCAGGCCGCGAGCAGCGCCTCGAGCTCTTCGGGGGCGCACTCGGCGTACACGGAGATCGCGCCGTCGCCGGGATAGACCGTGCTCGTGCGCGAGAAGGCGAAGGGGCTGTAGGACGCGCCGAGCGTCTCGCGCACGCCGACGCGGATGCGGTCGGCCACGACGCTGCCGAGCAGGTCGAGCGCGATGCGCGTCCTCGCGTCGCGGCCGTCGGTCGTGGGGAACACGAGCAGCAGCGTCGCGCGCTCCGCCTCCGCATCGATCGTGTAGCTCGCTTCGAGCCCGGTGCGCGGCCCGGCGAGCACGCGCCGCTCCGCGTGCGCCTGCGGGGCTCGGCGTTTCGGAAGCAGGCCGAAGGTGCGCGCCGCGATGTCGGCGGCTTCCTCGACCTCGATGTCGCCGATGATGCACACGTCGAGCGGCGCCTCGCGCAGCTCGGGCCCGAGCCACTTCTCGAGCGCCTCGAGGTCGACGGCCTCGACGCTCGCGCGGGCGGGCATTCCGAAGCGCGCATCGCCGCCGTAGAGCTCTGGCGCGAAACGCAGTTGCAGTGGACCCGAGGCCTGGTGCTCGAGGCTCTCGTACATCTCGGGCAGGCCCTTCCGGAACTGGTCGAGCCCCTCTGCGCGCCAGCCGGGGTCGGTCAGGTAGGCGCACACGAGCTCGCACTGGAGCGTGAGATCCTCGGGCGTCGTCACCCCTCCGAGCTCGAAGCTGTCGTTCGAGACGCCGAAGCCGACGCCGGCCTGCTTGCCGGCCGTGAGCCGCCGCAGGTCGTCCTCGCTGTGCGCGCCCAAGCCGCAGGCGTCGAAGACCTCGTTCGCGACGAAGCCCAGGACCGCCTTCGACGGCTCGAGCGAGAGCTCGCCCTCGCCCAGGCTCGCGCCGACGAAGACCTGGCCCGCCTTGAAGTCCGTGCGCTTCAGCGCGACGCGCACGCCGTTCTCGAACTCGATCCGCTCGAGCTCCTCGTCCCGTGTCCTCTGCGCGACGGCGCCGCGCTTGGCGGCCGAGGCGTACACCCATTCGCCGAGCTCGAGCGCCGCCGGCGCCAGGACCTCCACCTCGCGGCTCTGCTCCCAGGCTTCGGCCAGCTCGCGCGCGGCGTCCGGGCCGAGGTCCACGTTGCCCGCGCAGCCGATGACGAGCTTGCCCTTGCCCCACGCCTCGGAGAAAGCCTCGTGACACGCCTCGAGCGTCACGGATTCGAACGCGGGTCGCAGGATCTCGCGGTCGGTCGCAGCATCCGTGGGGATGGTGCGGTACTCGGCCGCGTACTGGAGCTCGGCCACGAACGAGGCGCTCGAGCGCGTCGGATCCCGCTTCACCGCTTCGTCCAGCGAGCGCAACGCATCCGCCCGGATCTCGTCGAGCTCCGCCTGCTGGAAGCCGAAGAGGAGCGCGCGGCGCAGCTCCGCCTCGCACTGGCGCAGCGCCTCCCGCCACGCGTCGGCCGCGCAGACGATGGTCAACTGATCCCCGTCGAAGACTCCGCGCTCGTCGTCGATGGGATTGACGTCGTGCACGTAGGCCTGCAGGAACTCTGCTTCCTTCTCCTTCGCGAGCTCCGCGAAGCGCAGGTTGAGCATGGCGCGGGCGTAGTCGAGCGGCACGTCCGCGCGCATGCGCTCCACCGTGGGCGGCTCCAGCGGGACGGGCCCGGCGCGCAGGACGCCGATCACGTAGTACGGGAGCTCCTTCTCGTAGACGGAGTAGATGGGATGCTTCAGCGTGGGCTTCCCGAGCGCCGGTTCGCGTGCAGGCTCGTCCTCGGGCGCGCTCCAGTCGCCGAACGCCTCCTCGAAGAGCGGCTCCGGGTCGAGCTCGCCGATGTCGCCGACCAGGATCAAGGTCGCATTCTCCGGGCGATACCAGCGGCGATAGAACGCGAGGAGCTTCTCGGTCGTGAACGCGTCGCGCGCCGCCTTCGTGCCGAGGACGTCGCGCAGCGGCAAGCGCGTGCCGTCGTACAAGAGCTCGCTGTTCTCGATCGCGATGCGGCGACCGGGCGAGTCGGCCTCGCGCTCCTCGCCGTCGATCACGCCCTTCTCGGCGTCGACCTCCGCTTGCTCGAAGAGCACGCCGTCGGCGTAGTCGCGCAGCACGCGCAAGCCGTCCTCGATCGTGTCCCGGTCGGCCTCGGGCAGGTCGAGCATGTACACCGTCTCGCTGTAGGAGGTGTGCGCGTTCGTGTCCGCGCCGAACGCCATGCCGTGCTCCTGGAACCACGAGACGAGCTCGCCCGCAGGGAAGTTGCGGGAGCCGTTGAACGCCATGTGCTCGACGAAGTGCGCCATGCCGAGCTCGTCGTCCTCCTCGCCCAGGCTCCCGACGTCGACGTGCAGCCGCAGGTAGCAGCGCGCGTTCGGCTCGGGATTCGCCATCCACGCGAAGCGCATCCCGTTCTCGAAGTGCCCGAACTCGATGCGCGGGTTGACCGGAACGTCGGAGGCTTCGTGGGCCCAGGCGCGCGGCTCGCGCGCGGAGTCTTGGAGGAAAGGGATCGCGAACAGGAGGGCGCAGGCGAGGTTCGACATGGATCCTTCCGGACGAGCTCTTGGACTAGGTCGGCGCGACATCGCCGCGAGACCAGGGTAGCAGCGCGGGACTCGGACGCGACGCCGCACGGATGGCCGCGCTTCAGCGCACGCGCTGGATCCAGGCGCCGGAGGCGCCGTCGTCGATGAGCAGGCGCGCGCGCGAGCGAATGCCTTCGACGTCCATCGAGACGACGAGGCCCGGCATCCAGCGCAGGGCGAAGGTGTCGTTGTACATGAGGAAGGAGCGCAGGAAGTAGGCCTCGTTCCACGCGCGGCCCTCCTCGACCCACTCGATCGGGTACTCGAAGGGCCAGGAGACGTCGTGCAGGAAGACGTACACGCCGACGGCGAGCCGCGGGAGCACGTGGAAGAAGAGGTGCGCGAGGTCGCTCCCGGTCTTCAGCACGTGGCTCGAGTCGACGAGCACGAGGTCGTTCGCTCGGAGCTCGTCGAAGAGCGCATCGGGCGCGTCCTGGACCTCCATCTCCCACAGGCGGCAGTGCGCGCCGTCGTCGTCGCGCAGCAGGCCGCGCAGGCGCTCGGGGTAGGGCTCGACGAAGTCGAAGCGCGGCGGCGTGAGGCCCGCCGCGCGCAGGTCGTCCGCCGTGTCGAGCATCGCGGCGGAGGAATGGCCCGAGCCGATCTCGACGATGCGGCGCGGGGAGAGCTCGTGCAGGAAACGGCTCACGTAGAAGGCGTCGGCGAAGGGGAAGAACTCGTTGCGCCAGTAGTAGCGGCGACCGGCGGTGCGGTGCTCGGGGAAGTAGTCGTCGCTGTAGCTCCGCACCAGGTGATCGGCGAGCGCGATTTGCTCCGCGAGGTGCAGGTCGATCCCCGCGATCTCCGGCCGGGCGTGATGGAAGATGCGGTCCGCGCGGCGGCGCACGGCCTCGATGTCGGGCAGCGGCGAGTAGAAGTGGCCGGGCGGCTGCCAGGCGCGCCAGCGCGCGAGCTCGGAGCGGAGCTCCGCGTTCTCGCCGCGCAGGCGTTCGGTCTCCTCGCGCTCCTCGCGCGCGAGGGCCGCGCTCTCCGTTTCGTGTTCGGACATGGGCGCTCTAGGTCGTCGGGGGGGGGTTGCGCTCCGCGAAGGCGTCGCGTTGGTGCCAGTAGGGATAGATCGGACGGCGGTCGCTCGCTCGGTCGAGCAGCGCGATCTGCTCCGGCGTCAGGCTCCAGCCGACTGCGCCCAGGTTCGCTCGGAGCTGTTCCTCGTTGCGCGCGCCGATCACGACGTTGCACACGCTCGGTCGCTGCAGGAGCCAGTTCAGCGCGATCTGCGGGACGCTCTTCTCCGTCTCGCGCGCCACGGCGTCGAGGGCGTCCACGACGTCGTAGAGTTGATCTTCGTCGACCTCCGGTCCGCCGGCCGCGCCGCCCTCCCGGATGCGGCCCCGCTCGGGCGCCTGCCCGCGGCGCAGCTTGCCGGTCAGGCGGCCCCAGCCGAGGGGACTCCAGGCCATGGTGCCGAGGCCCCCATCGAGCGCGAGCGGCATGAGCTCCCACTCGTACTCGCGGCCGACGAGCGAGTAGTAGCCCTGGTAGCAGACGTAGCGGCCGAGCCCGTAGCGCTCCGAGGTCGCGAGCGACTTCGCGACGTGCCACCCGGAGAAGTTGGAGCAGCCGATGTAGAGCACCTTGCCGGCGCGCACGAGGTCGTCGAGCGCGCCCAGCACCTCGTCGACCGGCGTCAGCGCGTCGAACCCGTGCATGAAGTAGAGGTCGATGCGGTCGGTGCCGAGACGCTTCAGGCTCGCCTCGACGGAGCGCATCAAGTGGAAACGCGACGAGCCCTGGTCGTTCGGTTCCGCGCCCATCGGGAACGTGGATTTGGTCGAGATCAGCACCCGGTCGCGGCGAGAGCCGATGGCACGGCCCAGGATCTCCTCGGAAGCGCCGCGCGAGTACACGTCGGCGGTGTCGAAGAAATTGAGGCCGGCTTCGAGACTGATGTCGACCAGACGCGTGGCCTCCTTCACGTCGGTCGTGCCCCACTTGCTGAACATCTCGCCGACGCCGCCGAAGGTGCCGGTTCCGAGGCTCAGCACCGGCACCATCAGGCCGGAGCGGCCCAGTCGTCTGGATTCCATGGGGAGCGCCTTCTCGATTCGCCTTCTCGATTCGCAGGGGGTCCGGTTCGGCCGTCGAAGGAGAACCGCCGCTCGCCTCCTTCGGGCAACCGTTGCGAACGAGTGTACGGGGCGCGCGCGCTCCGACCGCGACCTCGGCCGCTCGGCGAGTCGGGAGAAGTCGGTAGGACCCTCTTCCGGGGTCCGGCTATGCTCTCCCGACCATGAAAGCCCCCCTACTGTGCCTCCTGCTCCTCGCCGGAGTCGGCGCCTGTCGAGCGACAAAACCGGCGAACGCCGCGCTCGCGTCCGACGTCTCGGGTTGGCCGCTCTTCGGGGCGGAGCTCGGACCCGTGGAGCCGATCGAGCTCGAGGCCCTGCTCGACGGCGCCGGGGCGAACGACGGGCGCGCGTTCGTCGTCCAGGGCACGGTCGAGAGCGTGTGCGCGAGGAAGGGCTGCTGGATGGTCCTCGCGGACGGCGAGCGCTCGATGCGCGTGACCTTCAAGGACTACGGCTTCTTCGTCCCGACCGACATCGCCGGGCGGCGCGTGCGCTGCGAGGGCGTGTTCGCGGTCGAGGAGGTGCCCGTCGACGAGGCGCGCCACTACCTCGAGGACGAAGGGCGCCACGCGGAGGCGGCGCTCGTCACCGAGCCGCAGCGGGAGTTCGTCTTCGAGGCCACCGGCGTGCGCGTCGCCGCGCAGTAGGCGCTCGCGCTCGGTTCGCTCGCCCCGTACCGGTCCACTAGAATCCTCCGCCCTCCCTCGAAGCGAGCCGTCGCGCGGGCGACGCTCGCGCCGGCTCGGAACGACATGATTTCGGTCGACAACGTCTCCAAGCGCTTCGGCGCGACGCTCGCCGTGGATTCGGTCTCCTTCGCGATCGGCCCCGGCGAGATCGTGGGGTTCCTCGGGCCGAACGGCGCGGGCAAGAGCACGCTGCTCAAGATGATGTGCACCTGGCTCCCGCCCAGCTCGGGGCGGATCGAGATCGCGGGGCACGACGTGGTGCGCGAGCCCCTGGCGGTGCGGCGCGCGTTGGGCTACCTGCCGGAGCACAACGCGCTCTACGAGGGCATGCGCGTGGACCGCTTCCTCGGCTTCATGGGCAAGGCGCGCGGTCTCTCCGGAGCGCGGCTCGCCGAGCGCATGGCGTGGGTGGCGGAGAAGTGCGCCCTCGAGAGCGTGCTCGGCAAACGCGTCTTCCAGTGCTCGAAGGGCTTCCGCCAGCGCATCGGCGTGGCGTCGGCGTTGCTCCACGACCCGCCGGTGATCCTGCTCGACGAGCCCACGCACGGGCTCGATCCGCTGCAGGTCGTGGCGTTCCGCGACTTCCTGCTCGGGATGGCGGAAGGGCGCTCGATCCTGTTCTCGAGCCACATCCTGGCCGAGGTCGTGGCCATCTCGCAGCGCATCCTGATCATCAACGCGGGGCGGCTCCTGTGCGACGCGCCGCTCGCGGAGCTCGAGGAGAGCGCGCGCCGGCGCGGAGTCGACGTCGAGCAGGTCGTCCTGGACGTCGTGCGCTCGGGCGTGCGCTTCGGATCCGACGCGGGCGATGCGGCCGATGCGGGGCTCCCGGTGGCGAAGGGCGCGAAGGGCACGGGGGGCGCCGCGTGAGCCGCGCCCCCGCGCTCGCGCACCGCCGCTACACGAGCGGCGTGTTGCTCGTCGCGTCGCGCGAGCTCGGCGCCTACTTCGACTCGAGCATCGCGTACGTCGTCGCGATCCTGTTCGTGGTGCTCGCGAACTCGATCTTCATGAACGCGTTCTTCCTCACGGGGACGGTCGAGATGACGACCTTCTTCGACGCGATGCCGCTGTTCCTGGCGATGTTCCTGCCGGCCGTCAGCATGCGGCTGTGGGCGGAGGAGCGGAAGCAGCGCACGATCGAGGTGCTCCTGACGCTGCCCCTTCAGACGCTGCAAGCGGTGCTCGGGAAGTACCTCGCGGCCCTGGCTCTGTTCGCGCTGTTCCTCGTCGGCTCGCTCCCGATCCCGGTGATGCTCTTCGCGCTGGGCGATCCCGATCCGGGGCTGATCGCGAGCGGCTACGTCGGTTTGGTCCTCCTGGGCGCGCTGTTCCTCGCCTTCGGCGCGTTCTTCTCCGCGCTCTCGAACGACCAGATCGTGGCCTTCGTGGCGAGCGCCGTGGTCGGCATCGCGACGGTGGTCGTGGGCGACTACCAGGTCGTGGCGGTGCTCGACGGGCTCGCCCCGCGCGCGGCGCTCGGCACGCTCCTGTACGAGTGGGTGTCGATCGTCCCGCACTACGACGCCTTCGTGCGCGGCGCCCTGGACCTGTCGGGCGCGCTGTTCTTCGCGCTGCTCTCGGCCCTCTTCCTGTGGGCCACCGCGCTCGTGCTCGATTCGAACCGCGGATGAGGAAGAAGCACCTCCTCCTCCTCGCGCTCTTCCTGGCGCTCGGCCTGGGCGTCGCGAGCTCGGCGGCCAGGATCGCGGGGCACTACCGCGGAGCACGGCTCGAGGTCGGACGCGTCCGGCCCTCGCAGGTCGATGCGGAGACGCGCGCGCGCCTCGCGGCGCTCACGGACGACGTGCTCGCGACCTACTACGTCTCGCCGCGCGCCGAGATGCCCTCGGAGCTGCGCCGGCTCGAGGACCAGGTCACCGACGTGCTCGCGGCGCTCGAGCACGCCTCGGACGGACGCTTCCGCTACCGCATCCTCGACCCGCACGCGGCGGAGGAGGTGGAACCGGTCGACGGTCAGGCGCAGCCCGAGGTCGCCCCCGAGGTCGCGCGCTACGCCGCGCGCCAGGGCATCGCGCCCTTCCGCGTGCGCAGCATCACCGCGGACGCGTGGAGCGAGAAGACGATCTGGTCGTCGCTCACGCTCGCACTGGGGGCCCATCCGCCGGTCGTGCTGAACGGCGTCGTCTCCGAGCACGTGCCGCGCCTGCAGGCGACGCTCGTGGCGCACCTCGATCAGATGGAGGAGCCGCGCCTCCCGGTCGTCGCGCTCGCCGCGCCCGCGGGCTTCGAGCGCTTCGCGCAGGAGCTCACGCGCACGGCGAAGGTCGTGCGCGTCGACCCGGCGGAGCTCGCGCAGGGACGCGCGATCCCGCTCGAGTCCGACGTGCTCTTCTGGCTCGACCCGGGAGCGATCGACGCCGGCGTGCTGCGCGAGCTCGATCGTTACCTCGCGAGCGGCCGGAGCGTCGTGGCGGCGGGACACTTGTTTGCGCCGCGCTTCGGCCCGGACCGCTCGAGCTTCCGCTTGGAGCCCTCGGGTTTCGACGCTGCGACCCTGTGGGGCCACTTCGGCCTGCGTCCGGTGGCGGGGCTCGTGTGCGACGCGAACAGCGTCGTGGAGCGCCGCGGCGCGGACGACGCCGGAACGCCGGTCCCTTTCCTCGTGCGCTGCATCGCGCCGCAACAGCGCTTCGGACTCGTCATGCGCGGCATGCCGAACGGCACGCTCTTGTTCGAGACGCCCACGCCCTTCGCGCTCGACGGGGAGGTGCTGGCGGACAAGGGCTGGACGCCCGAGGTGCTGGCGACCTCCTCCGACGGGACCTGGGTCGAGCCCGCGGCCCCGCACCTCGGCGAGCTCGGAGACGTGCGCGCCCTCGGGCCGGAGCGCGGCGTCGCCGTCTCGCGCCAGCCGCTCGCGGTGCTGCTCGCGCCCGCCGATCCGTGGCGCGGCTCGCTCGTGGCGCTCGCCTCGGCCGCGTGCTTCCGCGACGACTGGCTCGGCGCGGAAGGCGTGGCTCACCGCCGGTTGCACGAGGTGCTCGTGAAGAACCTCGCGAGCGACGATCGGCTGGTCAAGAACAGCTCCGAAGCGGCGCGTCCCGAGCCCGTGCCCGAGCTCGGCGCGCGCCAGCGCGTCCTGTGGCGCGCGCTGTGCATCTTCCTCGTGCCGGCGCTGCTCGCCGCGACGGCCGTCCTGCGCGGGAACCTGCGCGGCGCCGGACGCGCGTTCGGTCGCGTCGCACGCGGCTCGCGGCCGGCCATGGTGCTCGGGCTCGGGCTCGGCCTGGCGCTGTGCGTCTGTCTCGTCTTCGTGCGTGCGACCGAGTTCATCCCGTGGCGCCTGGATTGGACCGCCGACGGCCTCAACCGTCTCGCGGGCGAGACCGTCGAGCTCGCGCGCGCCGCGCGCGGAGCGAACGCGACCTCGGTCGAGCTCTTCGTCTCGCGGCGCGCGAAGCTCCCGCCCGCGCTGCGGCCCGCGGTCGATCGCTTGGACGACCTCTTCGCCGACCTCGAGCGCGCGGGCGCCGAGCTCACGCTCACGCGCGTGCACCCCGAAGAGGAGCCGGTGGAGGCGCGCGAGCGCTGGCTCGCGGAGGGCATCGCGCCGGTGCGCACGTCGAGCCGCGAGGAGGGCGTCACGACCGTGCGCAGCGTCTACTGCGCGCTGCGACTCTCTTCCAAGGGTCGGAGCGAGACGCTGGCGTTCCCCGATGCGGCGGCCTTCGAGGAGCTCGAGTTCCGCGTCGCCTTCGCCCTCTGGCGCCTTCAATCGGGACGCTCCCCCACGCTCTTGTTCGCGTCCGACACGCCGCGGCTCTCCCCCGCCGAGGCGCACATGGACTACCAGGTGAAGGGACTCTTCGCGCCCGTGGGCCAGGACCCCTTCAGCACGGCGCGCGCGCTCCTCGAGCAAACGGGCTTCGTCGTCCAGCACGTGAACCCGCGCGCGCCCGAGCTCCCGGCCGACTTCGACGCGCTCCTGTGGTTCCAGCCGCGGCGCGAGGCCCGCCCGATGATCCGCGCGGCCTCGCAGGCGCTGCACCAGGGCGGCAAGGTGCTGCTCGCCGTGCAGCACTTCAAGCTGCAGGCGCGCCAGTACCGCGGAGCGAACTTCGCGACCGTCTACTGGCCGCAGCCGCAGACGCCCGACGTCGACCTGTACCTGCTCCCCGAGCTCGGTATCGAGCTCGTGCGGGAGGTCCTGTTCGACGAGCTCAAGACGCGCCGGCGCCTCGAGACGCAGGTGAACCGCGACTCCGCGCGGCGCGACTACGAGGACCAGGACTCGGCCCTTCCGTTCCAGATCCGCGCGTCGGCGGCGAACTTCGCCGACGATCCGCTCACGCGCGGTTTGGGCGACCTGGCCTTCACGTGGGGCAATCACATCCGTTGGGACGAGGCGAAGTTGGCCGAGCTCGGGATCGCGGCCCGGCCCGTCGTCTTCACCTCGGAGCGCGCGTGGTCCTTCGATTGGAAGGGCGGCTACCTGCCGCGCGAGGTGCTGGGCGAGCGACCCGCGGCGGAGGGCGAGGGCGTCTCGCTGCTCGCGCGCGAGCCGCTCGTGGTGCGCTTCACGGGCGACTTCCCGAGGGTCGAACCGCTGGGCGACGCTCCCGCCGAAGAGGCTCCGGCACCCGCGCTCCCCGAGCGCCCGGCCGCCCCGGGCGAGCTCGTGCTCGTCGGCGCGTCGGAGCCGTTCGGGGACGGCGCGCTCTTCGATCCGGACTTCCGCGCCGACCACCTGCTGGTCCAGGCCGCGGCGCACCTCGCGCTGCCGGCCGAGCTCGCCGCGGTCGCCGGCCGCCGGCGCGTCGCGCGCGGGTTCGACTACGTCGACGCGGCAAAGAAGCGCGAGTGGCGCGCCATCGTGCTCGCTGCGGGACCGCTCGCGCTCCTCGCCTTCGGCGTCCTGCGCGCGCTCGTGCGCTCACGCGCACCCAGCCTCGTGCGCTCGCGCGCAGCCAACGCCGGGCACCGCGCCGGAGGCGCTCGCTAGATGCTGCGCGGCATCGTCGTCCTCGCCGTGCTCCTCGCCGGTCTCGTCGTGTGGGATCGCGCGCTCGCCGACGAGCGCGAAGCGGTCCGCGGAGCGAGCGGACGCCTGGAGAAGCTCCTCGACGACGCGCAGCGCGCCGGGCTGGTCGTCGCGGCCGTGCGCGTCGAGACCGCGCAGGGCGAGAGCTTCCTCTACGCGCGCGCGCGCGGCGTGTGGCGCTTGCTCGAGCCGCCCGTCAACACCTACGTGGACCAATACGCCCTCGGCGGACTGATGCAGTCGCTCCTTGACGCCGAAGGCGTCGTGCTCACGAAGGAGAAGCTGCGCGCGAAGAGCTACGGCTTCGGCGGCGACGTGGCGTTGCGCGTGACGCTGCACGGCACGGGACTCCAGAAGGACGAAGACCAGGACGTCCTGTTCGGCGCGGACCTGGGCTTCGCGATCCAGGGCACGGACGGCTGCTACGTCCGGCCGCTCGGCACGCACGAGGTGTGGGCCGTGGACCAGAACCCGCGCACGTTCCTCACGCGGCCGCCGGGCTCGAGCTTCCCGCCCATGCTCGACCCGTACGTGCTCCCCGTCGCCTTCGCGGCGACGCTGGGCGGCTTCACGAAGATCGAGGTCGAGCGCGCGCGCGGCGAGAGCTACGTGCTCGAGCGCGGCACGGATCCCGCGCTCGACTCGGCCGACCCGGCCGCGAGCGCGGACTTCCCCGGCGGAGACTCGTGGGTGCTCGTGCGCGCTGACGGCCGGCGCGAGGCGTGCCATCCGGTCCCCGTCACGGGCTACACGATCTTCCTCCTGCGCGCGACCTACGAGCGGATCGTCGGACCCGCCGACCTGGATCCCGCCGTCGCGGACCGTCCGGCGGTGCGCCTCGTGCTGCATCCCGTCCAGGGCGAACCCTTCGAGCTCCTGCTCGGCGAGCCCGAGCGCTCGGGCGGACGCGTGCTCGTCAACCTCGGCACGCAGACGGCCTTCGGATTGAGCCCGGAAACAGCCGACCTGCTCGCGCCCACGCCCGAAGTCGTCTCGCGCGTCGAGGCCGGCAACCCGTGGCACGAATTCATCCAGGTGAACCCGGCGGCGGGCATCAACCCGCTGCTCGACCCGCTGCAGAGACGCTAGCAGCCCGTTGAAGAAGTCATCCGGCGCCATGAGCCCGTCCTCCACTCCAGTGCGGCACCTGCGAGCCTCGGAGAATTCACCAATTCGCCTGCGTTCCCAGGCACCACACCGAAGCGGATGCCGGGCCCCTGGCATCCGGAGCACTTCTTCAGCGGGCTGCTAGGCTCGACCCCGACCATGGACCCCACGACGACTCTCGCGCACGCCACGTTCGACCCGAAGCTGAAGCTCTACTGGATACTCAACGGGTGCCTCGTACTCGCGATGACGCTGGTCGGGCTCCCGCTCGTCCCGCTCTGGCTCTTCTTCGGGCGCGTGTTCGTGGAGCGGCGCTTCGAGCGGCTCGCGGCCGAGCTCACGCCGCGCGCGCTGAAGCTGCGCCACGGGTATCTCTTCCGCGTCGAGAAGACGATCCCGCTCGACAAGATCCAGGACATGAGCCTGCACGAGGGCCCGCTCCTGCGGCACCTCGGTCTCGAGGCGCTGCGCGTCGAGACGGCGGGGCAGGGAGCTCCGCAGGGCATGCCGGATGCGTCGCTGGTCGGGATCGTCGGCGCGCGCGCCTTCCGCGACGCGGTGCTCGCCCGCCGCGACGCGGTGGTGAGCGCGGGGGACACGACGCGCGCCGGCGCCCTGGAGCGCTCGGCTCCCGAGCCGAGCGCCGGCGAGAGGTCGGAGCCCTCCACGCTGGTCGAGATCCGTGACGGACTCGCGCGCATCGAAACGCTCCTGCGCGACGCGACGCGTCGAGCGAATTGAACGACAGGCCGCGCGCGAGCGGCGAGCCGCGCCGAGCCGCGCCGCCGAGCCGCGCCGAGCCGTGCAACGGGACGGGCTGATACCCTCTCGGCCATGCGCCTCCTCTTCGCCCTCCTGTGCGCCTCCCTCGTCGCCGCCTGCGGCGAAACCCCCGCGACCGGCGACGGAGCGTCCGACGCGGCGACCACGCGAGCTGCCGACGCGGCGAGCGAGGACGCAGCGAGCAGGGCGCCCGCCCCGGGAAAGGAGCGCAAGCGGCCTCCCGGGAAGGGCCGCGCTCCCGCCCCGCTGGCCCCGGCCGGACCCGTTCCCGAGACGTTCCGCGTGCTGCTGCGCACGACGAAGGGCGAGATCGAGGTCGAGTGCGTGCGCGCCTGGTCGCCGCTCGGCGTCGAGCGCTTCCACCACCTGGTGCGGACGGGCTTCTACTCGGACACGCCGTTCTTCGCCGTCGTCCCGGGGCGCTACGCGATGTTCGGCCTGCCCATGGGAAACAACAAGTTGGGGCGCGCCTGGCGCAGCGCGGCGATCCCCGACGAGCCGGCGCTCGAGTCCAACCTGCGCGGAACCCTCGCGTTCGGGCGTCCCGCCGCGCAGGCGAACAGCCGCTCGACCGAGGTCTTCGTCAACCTGGGCGACAACCCCGACTTCGACGGGACCACGGCTCCCTTCGGTCGGGTCGTGCGCGGCATCGAGGTGGCGGACGCGCTGTTCGCCGACTACACGGGCGAGCTCGACATGCAGGCCCTGCGCTCGAAGGGCAACCTCTACCTCGCCCGCTTCCCCTTGATCGACCGCGTAAAGGAAGCCGTCTTCGTCGAGTGAGCGCCCCGCGGCGCTCTCGACCCCCTCGAACCGAGGGCGTCCCCGGCGGTCCGTCCCGGGCCGGGCTTCCTTAGGATGTCCGGCGGAGAGGTCCGGCCGGACGTGACCCGCCCGAGGCCTGCGTGCTACGGGTTCCCGATCGGGCCGAACGCCCGCCTCCACCTCGCGCCCCCCGCCATGTGCCGCCCATGAAGCACCTCGCCCTGCTCCCGTTCTTGCTCTCGGCTCACCTGACCGCGCCCTTCCGTGGAGACGACGAGCCGGAGCTCGACTATGCCGCGCTGGCCCGGGAGTTCCTCGAGGAGCACGACTCGAGCGGCGGGCAGCCGGGAGCCGTGTCGCTCGCGGGGTTCCTCGACGACGCGCAGCGCTACCGCCGCTTCGACCTCGGCGCGTTCGACGTGCGCGTCGCCTGCGCGACGCTCCAGGACCGCGCGGGGGCCGAGCTCTTCGCGCACGCCGCGCGCGGGCTCGTGCGGTTGCAGGAGCACTGGTACCGCTGGAGCGCGCCCGAGGGACTGGAGGCCGAAGCGGTCCTCGCGGACTTCGAGCTCCTCGCGAAGTGGGTCGACTCGTGGTCGACCTCGTCGCTCGGGACGCTCGGTCGGAACGCCGGCCAGGACTTCCTCGAACGCTTGGGCGCGAGCGCCGATCAGCGCGCCGCGCACGCTCGAATCCAGAAGACGATGTCGACCGGCGAGTACCTGGATATCGCGCTGTCCGACGAGGCGAACACGCAGATCCTCTTCGTCGCCGACCGCGGCGCCTTCCTCCGGCTCCTGTGCTTCACCGGCTGGAACGCGCCCGACGCGCGCGCTTACTACTGGAAGAAGGGCATCGAGCAGTGGACCACCTTCTGGAACGAGGAGACGCAGGTCGTCGCGCTGCAGTACCCCGAGTACCCGGTCGACATGAAGCACCCGGAGCGCGGCTCCTCGATGAACGAGTTCGAGAAGACGGGAGTCGGACAGCACGCGGCGGAGAAGGGGGCGGCGTCCCTGTTCTGGCGCTACTTCGGCAACAACGACGCGTTGTTCTACGAGGCCGCGCTGGCCACGAACCTCGCGCTGGCCATCTACGGCGAGAACAACGTCCGCACCGGCGCTCCCGTGTACAAGAACTCCGGCGGCTCCACGTCGAGCTTCGAGGTGTTCGTGCCGGGCGGAAACTCGGCCGGCGGGACGCTGCCCGGACGCCGGGCCGTCGGGGTGATCGAGGTCCCGCTGTGGCGCGAGACGAAGGGCGAGGACCACTACGTCGAGGGGCTTCAGAAGGCCCAGAAGCTCGGCCAGAAGCTCGCCAAGAAGGCGAAGGACGGGCGCAAGGACGAGCGCATCCACTTCCAGATCACCGGCCCGAAGCCGGCCGACAAGACCTACGTCTCCGCGCCGTTCTTCGGCGTGGCCGCCGCCGCGAAGGAGCTCCCGCCCAAGGACTACCTCGAGGACTACGAGGAGTTCTTCCGCGCCTACCGCGCGAGCTTCTTCCACTGGCTCGCGACCGTGTCGGTCGGAAGGGACGCGGGCGCGAACGCCGCGAAGTTCGCGGAGCTCAACCGCCGCCTCGCGACGCGCGCCAAGGACTCCAACTTCGACGAGATCGTCTCCGAGCTCTACGGCGTCCCGCTCAGCGCCGCCGACGGCTCGACCGACAGCCTCGAGTGGCGCTTCCTCGCCTGGATCGCGAAGGGCGGCCGGTAGCCGCGCGGCAGGCGAGCCGGAGGAGCGAAAGAGCGTTGCTCCCGCGCCGGACCGCGGAGCCGTGACCCCGTCGCCGCGGCCCCGTCACGCGGCCCCCTGGCGCGGCCCAGAGCGTTGCTCCCCCGCGCCGCGCCGTGTAGGACGTGACCCGCTCGTCGCGGCGCCCGCGCGGGCGCTCCCCGAGCATGCCCGCAACCGGACGCTCCCTCGCGCTCGCCCTCGTCCTCGCGCTCGCGTTCGTCGTGCGCTTCGAGGGCCTCGACGCGCGCACGCTGACGCACCCGGAGTGCTACGTCCCGCTGCTCGACTTCCGCCCGCCGTTCGACTCGCCCGCCCCGCGCGCGACCTTGTGGGAGACGGTCCAGCGCACGATCGACGACGACAACCACCCGCCGGCGCAGCTCGTGTTCATGTACGCGTGGAACCGCGCGTTCGGCACGGGGACGGTGGCGCTGCGCTTCCCGTCCGTCGTGTTCGGCGTGCTGGGCGTCCTGTTCACGTTCCTCCTCGCGCGCCGCACCGACGGCCCGCACCCGGCGCTCCTCGCCGCGCTGCTCCTCGCGCTGAACGGCCTGCACGTCTTCTGGAGCCAGCACGCGCGCATCTGGGTGCTCGTGACGGCGATCGCCGTCGCGTCCTCCTGGTGCCTGCTGCGCCTCCTCGAGCGCCCGACGCGCGCGCGAGCCGCGCTCTACGTCCTTGTCTGCGCGCTCGGCCTGTGGACGGAGTACTACTTCTGGATCTTCTTCCTCGGCCACGTCGCCTTCGCGCTCGCCCGCGCGCTCGCCGCGGGCGACGGATCCGCCGTCGGCCCCGCATTCGAGAGCCGCGCCGCGCGCGTCGCGACGTCCGCGCAAGGCGTCGCCAGCGCGTCCGCGCTCCGAGCGTCCGCGGCCCTCCAAGCTCCCGGAGCTCCTGGAGCCCCCGTCGCTCCCCCGCCGCTCCTGCGTCTGCAAGCCGCGTCGCTCGTGCTCGCGACGCCGCTCGCCGTGTTCCTGTGGAGCCACCTGACGCTGCGCCGCCACTTCGTGACGCCGCGCACGCTGCCGCGCCTGGTGGAGGTCGCCGCCGGCGACGGCCTCGCCGACCTCGGCCTGGCCGAGCACTGGCTCGGCGCAGCCGGCGCGCCCGTGTACTTTGCCGTCGCGGCGCTCGGCCTCGTGCTGCTCCTGCTCGGAGTCCGGCGCGCGCCCGAGCGCGCCGCAACTGCCTACGTCGGCCACGTCGGCGGCACGGAGCCCAGCGCCGGCGTCGAGATCGCCGCGCACGGAGAGCGTGGAACGAGCGGCGCTCATCCGTCGCTGCGCGACGTCGCGCCGCGAGGCCTGCTCGCGCTGTGCGCCGCGATCGCCGCGCTCGCGCTCGGCGGGATGTACGCCGCGGGACTCGCGAAGCCGCACTGGATCGCGGGCGCGCTCTTCCTGCCGTTCGCGGCGCTCGTCCTGTGGCGCGGGGTCGAGCTCGCGTGGCCGCGCGTCGCCCCGCCCGCCGCCCGCGCGCTCCGCCCGCTCACGGCCTTCCTCGCGCGCGACCTCGTCGCGACCTCCTTCGTCGTCCCGCTCGCCGTCCTCACCGCGCTCTCGCTCGCGAAGCCCATGCTCGTCGCGCGCGGCCTCCTGATCCTCGCGCCCGCGGCGTCGATCCTCCTCGCGCGCGCCGCGCTCTCCCTGCGCGCCGACGCGCTGCGCCGCGCGACGGTCGTGCTCCTCGTCCTCGTCGCCGCGCTCTCCGCCCACTGGGGCAAGACGCGCCCCAACGCCCCCGCCGACTTCCGCGCGCTCGGCCGCGAGCTCGCCCTCCGCACGCGCCCCGGCGAGCCGATCGCCGTGGCGAACCGCTGGTTCGCGCAGCCCGTGCTGTACTACGTCGACCAGGACCGAAACCCCGCGACGACGCCCGAGGCGCTCGAGGAACTCCTCGCGCGCGACGCCGGCCCGAAGCGCTTCTGGCTCACGCTCTTCGTCCTCGAGGAGGAGGTGACGAACGACCCCGCCGAAGTCGAGCGCATGGACGCGCGCATCGCACAGGAACGCGCGCGGCTCGCGCGGTACGGTTACGAGAGCGAGCAGACCGCGCGAGCCTTCGGCGGCGCGGCGCTCCGGTTCGTGCGGCGCGAGTAGGAGCGCACTCTCGATCCTGTGGCTCCCAGGCCGCAGCCTCCGGCGTAGCGGGCGAGCCCTCGACCCAGTCGCGATGAGCGTCCAGACGGACTCGGCAACGGAACTTGCGACAAGCTCGCGACGGTACTCGCGACACGGAGACGGCCGCACGAGGCGACCTGCGGTACGACTACTGGGTGTTGCTTCGAGCGCTTGCCAGTGGAACTGGCCGGTGCAGTCAATAGAGTGCCGCCTGACCTGGCACCTGAAGCACGCTCGGTCTTGAATCGAGGCTCCGGAGCGGGAGCGACCCCGCCATCGGCCTTCGGCGTGAGCGACGAGTCGCTGGGCACCCGCGCCGCCCCACGGAAACGGGCCGACGGGGCGTACTGTTTTAGATTAACCGTTCAGGCTAAAATTACGGCCGGCCTTGTTTTAGGCTGCGCCCCTCATGCACCGCCCGCCGCCTGGAGAGTACCGAACCGTCTCGACAGCGGAGGAGCCCTTCCAGGCATTCGTTCCGGCGCCGCTGCCGCCTCGCCCGCCCGTTGAATGGACGCCGGCCTTGCGGCGGGGCTTCGACGACGCGCTGGTGGCCTTGGGGCGACTGGATGCGGTCACGGCGCTCCTGCCCAACGCTGCGCTCTTGCTCTACAGCTTCGTGCGCAAGGAGGCGGTGCTGTCGAGCCAGATCGAGGGCACGCAGTCCTCGCTCGCCGACTTGCTCTTGTTCGAGATCGACGAGCAGCCCGGCGTGCCGATCGACGACGCGCACGAGGTGAGCCGCTACCTCGCGGCGATGGATCGCGCGCTCGCCTTGCTGCGCGGTGGCTTGCCGATCTGCATGCGCCTCTTGTCCTCCGCCCACGCCGAGTTGCTCGACCATCCCCGAGGTCGTGGCAAGACTCCGGGTGTGGTGCGCCGCAGCCAGGTGTGGGTGGGCGGCACGCGACCGGGGAACGCCGTGTTCGTGCCGCCACCGCCGGACGCGCTGGGCGACTGCCTGCGTGACCTCGAGCGCTTCCTGAACGACGAGCCCGAGCCCACGACGCCGTTGGTCAAGGCCGCGCTGGCCCACGTGCAGTTCGAGACGATCCACCCGTTCCTCGACGGCAACGGTCGCATCGGTCGCCTCATGATCGTGCTGCAGCTCGTCGCCGACGGCGTCCTGCGCGAGCCGATGCTGTATCCGAGCCTGTTCTTCAGGCGGCACCGCCCGCTCTACTACGAGCTGCTCGACGACGTGCGCAAGAGCGGCGACTGGGAGCGCTGGCTCGAGTTCTTCGCCGAAGGCATCGCGGTGAGCGCGGCCCAGGCGGTCGCGACGGCTCAGAAGCTCTTGGCGCTGGTCGATGCCGACCGCGATCGCATCGCCGGTCTCGGCCGCGCAGCGGCATCGGCCGTGAAGGTGCATCAGGCATTGCAACGCCAGCCGCTCTCGACGTCGGCGGCCTTGGTCGACGCAACGGGGCTGACACCGGCGACGGTGAACAAGACGCTCGTGCACCTGGAGCGGATCGGCGTCGTGAGCGAGCTCACCCAGCGCCAGCGCGGGCGCGTGTTCTCGTATCGGGGCTATGTCGAAGCGCTGAACGAGGATCTCGGGCTTTCTGCCTGAGCACGATCGCGGCGGCTGACCGCCGCGGTCGCGCGGTCCGACCTGCACACCGAGCGGTCGACCAAGGTCCGGTAGACCCCGAACGAGGCCGAATGCACCCATGCTGAAGGCTGCCTATCACATGGACGAATCCAAGATCCATGTGAAACGGAGCCTTCAGGATGCCCGGTAGCCCCGGACCGAAAGCACGACCGAAGTCATGGCTCGGCGTGACGACCGCGGAGCTCAGCATCAGAAGCGTCGGCCGCGCTCTCGCCCGCCCCTACCCGCGGTTCTTGCGGAACTGCTCGAACGGGTCGGCGACGCCGCCGCCCGGCGGAGGCGTCGGTTGCGCGGTGGGCTGTGGCGGCGTCGGCTGCGCGCGCTGCGCCGGCGCGTGCGTCGGCGAGGACTGCGCCGGGAACGGCGAGGGCGGCTCCGGTAACTTCGCGCCGCCGTGCATCGGCGTCGCGGCGTGCGGCGTCGGGCGCGCGGCGGTCGCGGCGGGCCGGCCGGCGGTCGGGGGGTGGGTCGCGGCCTCGCTCGTGAGGTCCGTGGGATCGAAGCTCACGCCCTCCGAGGCGAAGGCGCTCAGGATGCCGTCCTTGTCGACGGACTTGCGGTAGGCCTCGGTGGGCTCGACCAGCTTCTGATTCACGAGCTCCATGAGCGCGTCGTTCAGGAGGCGCATGCCGTGCTTGCCGCCGGTCTGGATGGCGGAGGGGATCTGGTGCGTCTTGCCCTCGCGGATGAGCGCGGAGATGCCCTTCGTCACGATCAGGACCTCGAGCGCGGCGCAGCGGCCCTTCGGCTGCTTCTTGCACAGAGTCTGCGCGACGACGCCCTTGAGCGAGCTCGCGAGCATCGTGCGGATCTGCGCTTGGCGGTCGGCGGGGAACTGGTCGATGATGCGGTCGACGGTCGAGGCGGCGGTCGTCGTGTGCAGCGTGCCGAAGA
Organism: uncultured Planctomycetaceae bacterium; assembly: GCA_964413535.1. Lineage (GTDB taxonomy): Bacteria > Planctomycetota > UBA1135 > UBA1135 > CAYPTB01. Next base: position 146,771 of record CAYPTB010000054.1, read on the forward strand.
CCAGGTGGCCGGTCTCGGCCGTCTCGATCGCGATCTCGATCGTCTCGAGGTCGCGCATCTCGCCCACGAGCACGATGTCGGGATCCTCGCGCAGCGCGGCGCGCAGGGCTTTCTTGAAGGTCTTCGTGTGCTCACCCACCTCGCGCTGGTTCACGAGGCAGCGCTGGTCCTTGTGCACGAACTCGATCGGGTCCTCGATCGTGATGATGTGGTCGGAGCGCGTCTTGTTGATGAAGTCGACCATGGCGGCGAGCGTCGTCGACTTTCCACTCCCCGTCGGGCCGGTCACGACCACGAGGCCTTTCGAGAGCTGGCACAGGTTCAGGATCGCGTGCGGGAGGCCGAGCTGCTCGGCCGTGAGGATCTCGGACGGGATCACGCGGAACACGCCGCCCGGGCCGCGGTGGTCGCGGAAGAGGTTGCAGCGGAAGCGCGCGACGCCTGGGAGCTCGTAGGCGAAGTCGCAGTCGCCCGTCGCCTGGTAGTCCGCGTGGAAGCGCTCCGGCGTGATCTCGAACAGGATCGGGAGCATGTGCTCGGCCGGCACCTCCGGCGCGCCCTCGACGTCGATCATGTCGCCGTGCAGCCGGAACATGGGCCGCCGCCCCGAGGTCATGTGCAGGTCGGAGGCCTCGAGGGAGACCATGTTCTGGAAGAGCGAGTCGAGCTTGGCCATGGCGCGGGAGGCAGCAAGGGGAACGAGGGACGGGAACACGCGTCGGACGCGTCGCATCCTTTCGTCCCCCGCCCGCGGCGGACTCAAAGAAAGGGCCAGCTCTCCGGCGAGGGGTCCGGGCGAGGCGAAGTTCTTTCCCGCGCCGGCGAAGCCGCTCGAAGGGGCACTCGACACCCGCGCGTTCCCCCCGAGGCTGGAGCGGATGTCACGCAGGCCTTCCGCGTCAGGGGCGCGTACGACGTCGCCGAGTGAGCTCTCCCGCGCGGCTCACTCGTCCGCGAAGAAGATCATGGTCGCGTCGGAGGGGTAGAGCCCTTCCCAGCCCCCCATCACGACGCGCAGCGCGTGCGACTTCCCGAGGAACTCAGGCGTGCTCAACGCGTGCAGAGCGACCGAGAGCCCGACGAGCGGCGCCGCGCGGCGCTGCCAGTCCCCGTGCGTCGCGACGCCTCCCTTCGAAACGTCGCGAGCCAAGGGCCCCAGCGAATCGACGAGGTGCTTCACCAAGGCTTGGATCAGCTCTCCTGCGGTGATCTGCTCGTCGCCGTCGAAATCCTCGAAGCGCTTCGGGAGGTCGATCGGAAGCACGGTCTCGTCCTCGCTCATGCCGAACGCGGAGCCCAGGATCCGCCGCAAGCGGCTTCCATCCTCGAGCAACTGCGGATCGAGGCGGCCGCCGCGATAGGAGCGGGGGATCTTGACGTCCTCGAGCTCGTTCAACTGATTCAAGAGCTCGCTCGTCTCCATCGCGGGGCTGCAAGCGACGCCGAGCTCTAGGACGAGCTCGCGGGTCGCGCGGCGCAACGCGAAGAACGGCGCCTCGCGCCCCCACGCCTTGGACTCCACGACCTTCTTCAGGCTCGGCCCCGCTCTTGTCGCCTGGTCGCCGAGGTGCGCGAGCACGGCGAGCGACCAAGCGGAGGCGAAGAGGTCCTGGGGATCCTTGACCGACTTCCCCAACGGAGACACCGCGGGTTTGCCGATCTCGATCAGCGCGATGGCGGAGAGGAGCTGGAGGTCGCTCGCTTCGCCCGAGAGCCTCTCCACGAGCTTTGGCGCCGCGCTGCTCGCCGCGGACCCGAGGCCGCCGAGCGCGAAGCACGCAACGGCCCTTCTACCCGCTCCGACCGACTCGTCGCCGACGAGGATCGTGAGCTTCGCCTTGCTCGCGGAGGCGTTCTCGCCGAGCCCGCGCAGGGCGCGCGCGGCTTGCCAGGCGACGTCGAGCTCGGCCGTGCGCAGGGTCTCGACCAAGGGCACCACAGCCGGCTTGCCGAGCGCGACGAGCGCCGTGACTGCCTGCTCGAAGTTCTCCGTACCGAGCTCGGCGATGCGGTCGGCGACCTCGTCGCGGACGAGGGGCAGCGGAACCGACGCGCCTCCCCGGTTGGCGAGCATCGTGGAGAACGCTCCGCCGTGCGAGGCAAGGGGGAGACAACCGAGAAACGCGAACGCGAACAAGCTCATGAGTGCTTCCAGTTCGGGCGTGGGGAGCCTACCAGGCGCTTCGCGCGCGCGGCCCGAAAGACGGCGGCGGCATCGCAGGCGACGTCGGCGTCCCCGATTGGATCGCGCTCCATCGATAGGCGCCGTTACGCGAGCGCCTCGGCGAAGAAGGCCTTCATCGACTCCCACGAGCGGCGGTCGGCCTTCGGCTCGTAGACGGTGCCGAAGGCGCGGTCGTTGGCATCCGGGTTCGTGAAGGCGTGCAGCGTGTGGCCGTACTCGTGGAGCTGCCAGTCGACGCCGGCGGTCGTGAGCTCCTTCTGGAAGGCCGCGACCTCGGCGCGCGAGACCATCGGGTCGTCGTGGCCGTGCAGCGTGAGGATCTTGGCCGTGATCTTCGCGTTCTTCACGCCCGGCGCCGTCAGGAGCGCGTGGAAGCTCACGACGCCGCAGAGCGCCGCGCCCGCGCGCGCGAGGTCGAGCGCGCACAGACCGCCGAAGCAGAAGCCGATCGCGCCCATCTTCTTCGGGTCGACGCGCGCGTGGCGCTGCGCCGCCTCGAAGCCCGCGAGCAGGCGCTTGCGCAGCGCGCCGCGGTCCTCCATGAGCGGCGTCATGAGCGCGGCGTTCTCCTCCTTGGTCGTGCCGCGCTTGCCCTTGCCGTAATTGTCGAGCGCGATGCCGACGTACCCGAGCTTCGCGAGCGCGTGGCACTTCTCGCGCTCGAAGTCGCCGAGCCCGGCCCACGCGTGACAGACGAGCACGGCGGGGAGCTTCCCCGTCTTGGCCTCGTCGTACGCCACGTACCCCTCGCACGCGAGGCTCCCGTCCCGGTAGTCGATCGTCTCGGTGTGCATGGTCGTCCTTCTTCCGCCGTGGGTTGCCTGGGGGGCGAGCGCGTTCCGCTCGATGTGCGCTCAGCTTGCCCTCGCCGCGGCGGGAGGGAAAGCGACGCTGTGCCGCTCGAGACGCAAGCGGGACGAGCTCGGCGCGCGGAGCGCGTCAGTCGCCCGCACTCGCGCGCCTGCCCGGCTCGAAGCCCTGGTCGCGCAGCCACGCGGCGAAGCGCTGCGCGACGGCGCGGCTCGGGTGCTTGTCGTCGCCCGGCGTCTCCTGCACGTCGAGGCCGTCGGCGAGCGCGCGCTCGAGGGGCTCGAAGAGGTCGTAGCGCTCGATCCGAAGCTCGTCCGTGATCGCGAGCACGGCCGCGCGCACGGCGTGTTGGTCCTCCCCCCACTCGCTCGGCGGCGCGAGGGGCGGCAGCACGAGGACCGTGAAGCGCGCGCCCTCTCGCGCCAGCGTGTCGCGGAAACTGCGCAGGCTCTCCGCCACGACGCCGCGCGAGGACTTCCAGTCGCCCGCGTTCGCGCGCGCGCGGCGGCGCACGAAGGCGCGGTAGAGCGCACTGTGTCGGTAGAGGAAGGCGTTCGCGCGCTGGTCGCGGTCGTGCGGCGTGTAGACGGCGAGCTTGCCCGGACCCTCCTCGAACACGATGGGCGTCGCGGTGAAGTCGTTGGGATGGAAGGTGAGCACGACGTGGTCGGGCTCGAGCGCCGCGTTGTAGCGGCGGTAGTAGGCGAGCTCCTGCACCGTGTTGAACGACTCGACGCCGGCGTTCCAGTACTCGAAGCGCGCCTCGCCGAAGGTCGCGCGCAACGCGTCGACCAGGAAGCCGCGCGCCGTCACGGAGTCGCCCACGAACAGCAGGCGCTCCACGCCGTCGGGCGGCTCGGCGCCGTAGGCGTTCAGCCGCGTGCCGAACGGCCCGTACTTCACGCCGTCGAGCCGCGGCCGGAAACCGAACTCGGGATCGACCTCGAACACCTCGCCCGAGAAGTCGCGCGGCCGCCGCCACGCCTCCACGCGCAGCCGCTCCTCGAGCGAGCTCCCCGGCGCGAGCCGCAGGAGCAGCTCGACCGCCAACAGCGCGGCGGCGAGACCGAGCGCAGTCGCGAGCACGCGGCGTCCGAGCACGCTCCCCCTTACCTCCCCACCCACCCGCGCGAGGCCAGGGTCGCCGGCAAGAGGATATTGGTGTTCATGGGCGCTCCGGTCGACTCGGAGCGATGAGCCCGGCGTTGAACTCCCGCTCGAACGCTGCGATCACTTCAAAGAGCTCGTCGAAACGTGGCGGGGCCTCGAAAAACATGGTCTCGAGCATCGGCGCTGGCCGCGATCGGACCCAGTTCCGCGTCCTCGGTATGCGGTCGCGGAGAGCTCGGTCGGCGGCCATGGGGTTGTCACAAATGCTGGTCTTTTCTTGTGACCCCGTCCAGCGCAGAAGGGCCCCGCCCGCTGCGGACCACGCGGGACCGTGAATCCGCACGCCGAGGATCCGATCACTTCCCCACCAGGAAGTGGCATGACCGAGGCGGGCTCGCGCCTCATGGCCGAGCGATTCGCCGAGTACCTGCTCGAGAACGGCTTGCTCGCGCGGGGGGGCGGACGGTGACTGACCTGCATCGGTCGAGTTCGCGGGATCGAGAGCCCTCGACTCGGGCCGTCACCAATCACCGCCGCGAACGCAGCTCTTCGAGGGCGGCCGCGGCGTTCGCATTCCACGGGTTCAACGCGAGCGCCTTCTCGTAGCTCTCGATCGCTCCCTCCGTGATGCCGTCGCGCATCAGGGCTTCCCCGAGACTGTCGTAGACGTCGGGCGAAGCTGGGTACGCCTCGACGTTGAGCTCGAAGACGGCGAGGGCGTCGCTCGTGCGCCCGGCGTCGAGCAGCTCGTAGCCGACCGCGTTCAGCTTGCTCTCCCGGAACAGGCGCGCGTTCGGATCCGCCGTGCGCGTCTCACGGAAGCGCTCGGTCGCGCGCAGGACGCCGTCCTGGCGCAGGCCCTCGAGGAACGCCGCCTCGTCCGCGTAGAGCTTCGGGAGGGCCTCGACGAGCGCCGAGAGCTCGGTGTCCGAGAGCCACTCGCCCCTTACCATCACGCCGGCGATCCGAGCGGCGTTCGCGACGTCTTCCAGCGGATTGCCGCGCAGGAGGACCAAGTCGCCGGGAGAGCCTTCGGCGATCGTTCCTGCACCCTCGTCGCCGACGAACGCCGCCGGAACGACCGTCGCCGTGCGCAGCGCCTCGTAGGGCGAGAGCCCGCACGAGACGAGGAGCGCGAGCTCTCGGTGCAGCGACGAGCCCGGCAGGACGAAGGCGACCCCGAAGGCGATTCCAGCGTCCGTTCCCGCGAGCAGCGGAACCCCTGCCTCGTGGAGCGCTCGCACCAATTCCCGCAGGAACGCGAGACGCTCACGGAGCCACTGGGCGTCGTCCGGCGAGAAGTCGCGCAGGTAGTGATTGCCTCGGCCGAGCCAGAGCCTCTGCACGGCCGGATCCACGAAGCGCTGCTCGGGCCGCGCGGCGAGCTCGGACGTGCCGGCGACCTGGAGCCCGATCGTTTCGTACGCCACGAGGTTGGGCGTCACGGACGCTCCGGCCTCGCGCGTCAGGCGCACCGCTTCGGGGATGCGCTCCGGTCCGGCGCTCGCGAAGAAGGTGTAGAGGTATTCCTCGGCGTGGTCGATCGAGGCTTGCCCGCGTGCGAGGGAGTCCGCGAGCCCGACGGCCCGCGCCAGGTGTCCGACCACGGGAATGCGCAGGCTTCGAGCCGCGCTCGCGATTCCGGAGAAGGCCTCCACGGAGAGGCCGCTGTACACCTTGACGAAGTCGTAGCCCGAGGCCGCGACGAACTCGACGGATTGCTCGCCCGCCTCGCGCGTCGTCACGAGGATGCGATTCGTGCCCTCCGGAGGAACGCCGTCGAGCGTGGGACCGGCGGTGAGGAGCGTCGGCGCGAGCATCCGTCCCCCCGCGATCTCGCGGCGCCAGACGAGGTGGAAGGGCTCGCCGCTCATGTTGCGCACGGTCGTCACGCCGTTCGCGAGGTAGAGCGCGAACTCGTCGGGCTCCAGCACGTGCACGTGGCTGTCGCACAGCCCCGGCATCAGATAGAGCTCGTCGTCGCCGTCGATCACCTGCGCGCCCTCCGGCACCTCGACCGTCGCGGACGGACCGACGCGCGAGATCCGACCGTCCTCGACGAGCACGGTCTGGTCGGTCACGACGCGCTCGGCGTCCATCGGCACGAGCCGCACGTGAACGAACGCGACGGGCGCGCCCGTCGAATCGCCCGAATCGCCGAGCGGCCGCGCCTCCGTCTCGGTCGAGCCGGTCAGGAGGATCGCAAGGGCGAGGAGGGTTGCCGTCATGCGGCTAGAATCCCACTGGGTTGCCCTCCTCGACTATCAGAATCGTGGCGTATCCGCCGTGAACGATCCGACGAACGCGAGACGGCCGAGCGACCCCTTGTGCGTCGATCCCCGCATGGCGCAACGCCTCTCGATGCGCACCCTGTGGTCGGGCATCGACCTCGAGGTCGTCTCGACGGCGTGGCGTCGGGGCGAGCATCCCGAGCGGAGCGAAGGCTCGACTTCCTACGACGCCATCGAAGTCATGCATTCGGGCGCATTCGAGCTGCGCGTGGGCGAGGACCGCTTCCTCGCCGATCCGGGCATGGTGGTCTTCCACGGACCCGACGAGCCCTTCTCCATCCGCCATCCGGTGGGCCGGGCGAACGCTGGTACGACCCTTCGCATCGGCTCCTTCGCGGCCGCGGAGCTCGCAGCGCACGCCGGGCGGCCGGCGCGACCCGGCGCTCTGTTCCGCAATCGCGTCGTGCCGAGTTCGGCCGGTTTCGTGCTCTCTCTCCAGCGCTTCTTGGCGGGAATCGGTGCGTGCCCGTACACCGATCCACTGGCTCGAGAAGAGCGGGTCGTCGAGTGGATTCGATCTGCGCTCGAGCTCGACCAGAGCGTCGGCGGCAGCGCGGGGTCGAGACCCTCGCGATCGCTCGGACGCGCGGAGCTCGCGCAGGCTTTCCTGAACGAGCGCTGGGCGCAGCCGGTACGGCTCTCCGACGTCGCACGCGCGGCCCGTTGCTCCGTGTGGCACGTCTGCAAGGAGTTCCGCCGCGCGACCGGATCTTCGATCCACCAGTGGCTCGTTCGCTTGCGGCTCCGGCATGCGCTCGAGGCCTTGCGCCGGGGTGCCGAGGACCTCAGCCAGTTGGCTCTCGAGACGGGCTTCAGCAGCCACAGCCACTTCGCCGCCGCGTTTCGCCGTGAATTCGGCATCACGCCGCGCGCCGCGCGCGAATCGATGGGTCGACGGCTCGGGACGAAGGAAAGGGACTTGGCGGACCGCTCATTGCCCGCCGTCCCACCAGGAAGTGGCACACGTCGCTCTCGCGCATGACGTAGTCGCGGCCCTCGATGCGCAGCTTGCCGGCGGCCTTGATCGCGGCTTCGCTCTCGTGCGCGACGAGATCGTCGATGGAGTAGACCTCGGCGCGGGCCCCGCACGACACCTGGAGAGCACGAGAATCGCGTGAAGAGCATGAACCACTTCCGCGCCGGCCGGGCACGTGGATCATGGAGCCACGGATGCCCACTTTCCCCAGTGATCCGCAAGAGCTGCTCTTGCACGACGGATTCCTGCGCGCGCTCGCGCAAAGGCTCGCCGCACCGGCGAGCGGCGACGACGTGGCACAGGAGACCTGGCTCGCCGCCGTGCGCGCCCCGAGCACCGCGATCGGCTCCTTGCGCCATTGGCTCGCGGGGACGGCGCGGCACCTCTCGGGCCGCGAGCGCCGCTCGAATCTGCGCCGATTCGAGCACGAGCGCGAGCGGGCGGCAGAGGGGGGCCAGGAAGCCCTCTCGCCGGACGAGATCCTCGAGCGCGAAGACCTGCGCCGGCGCGTCGTGCTCGCGGTGCTCGAGCTCGGCGAGCCCGCGCGCGAGACCCTGATCTTGCGCTTCTTCGAGAACCTGCCGCCGCGCGCCGTCGCGCGCCGCCTGCGCGTCCCAGTCGCCACCGTCCACACGCGGACCAAGCGGGCCCTCGTCGAGTTGCGCGCGCGCCTCGACCGCGACTTCGGCTCGCGCGCAGCGTGGCTCGCGATCGTCGCGCCGCTCGCCGAGCGCGCGCCGGCCGTCCCGGAAACGTTGGCACCGGCCGACGGACTCGCGTCCTCCACTTCCCTCGTCCTGCGAGTCGCCGCCATGTCCACGCAAGCCAAGCTCGTCGCCTCGGCGCTCGCCGCGATCGTCGTCGTCGTGTTCGCAGGGCTGCACCGCTCGGAGCCGGTCGCGGAAGTTGCGGCGGAGGTGGCGCTGGAGAAAACCTCGCCCGAGCCCCTCGCGCTCCCGTCGGATAGCACGGACGTCGCTCGCGCCCCCGCTACGGCGACCGCGCACGAGGCCACGAATGCAGGTGTGTCGTCCAGCGAGGGAGCGTCGCTGCGCGTGCGGGCGCGCTGGCACGACGGAACGCCGGCCGAGGGCCTCGGTTTGCGCCTCGAGCGCGCGCGCACGTTCCCCGATCTCGAGGCGCCCGAGGGAGTGACCGACGAGCGCGGCGAGTGGACCGCCGCGGCGCTCGCGCCGGGCGACTATCGCCTGAACGTCGACCGGGCGGAGGGAGAGCGCGTGGAGCTCGAGGCCGGCGTCGAGCGCGTGCTCGAGCTCGCGCTGCCGCGCGGCTTCGACCTCGTGGGCAGCGTGGTCGATCTCGACGGCGTTCCGGTCGCGAACGCGGAGATCCGCACGGAAGGATTCCTCCTGGCCCGGTCCGATGCGCGCGGCACGTTCTCCGTGCGTTCGCTGGAGGGTGCGACGCAGATCCACGCGCGCGCGCCCTCCTTCGCACCGTCCTTCGTGCGCCACGTGCGCGTCGAGGAAACGGACGTCGAGCTCGTGCTGCCCGGTCTGGGCGGCGAGCTCGCCGGCGTCGTGCTCGACGAGCGCGGCGTACCGATAGCGGGAGCCGAGCTGCTCGTCGGCTCGAGCCGGAACTATCCCGAGCGGCTCGGGGGCAGCGGACCCGCGTACTTCCCTCCCCCTCTGCGGGTCGCAGCCAACGAGCGCGGCGAGTTCCTCGCGCGCGGAACGCAGCGCGGATCCGTCGCGGTCTCGGCCCGCGCGTGCGGGTTCGCGCCCAGCACCGCACACGCGGATATTCCGCTCGACGGTGGCCTCGGGTGGATCGAGTTGCGGCTCGCCGACGAGTGGCGCCTGCGCGGCACGGCGCGCGACGCTGGAGGAGCTCCGCTCGAATGGGCATGGATCGAGCTCCTCGACGAGAGCATGCGTCCCCACGACCCCCACGAGGCGCGGGCTCTCGCGGGGGCTGACGGGCGTTTCGAACTCGCGGGACTTCCGCCCGGTCGCAACCGGTTCGCGGCGAGTGCCGAGGGAGAGGGGCGCGCGCAGGTCGTGCTCGAGGCCGAGCCGGGCGACGTTCTCGTCTGGGATCCAACGTTCGTGCGCGGCACCGGCGAGATCGACGGCCGCATCGTCGACGAGCACGGCGCTCCGCTCTCCGGCTTGTGCGTCCTGCTCACGAACGAGTCGTACGCAGCCGTGAGCGACACGCAGTGGCTCGATGGCACGAGCGACGGGAATGGCCACTTCCTCTTCGAAGGCTTGCGCGAAGGGCCCTTCGCCCTGTCGGTGTACTTCCCCGAGTCGAACGCCTTGTCCGCGGCGACGGTCGTCGGCCTGACTGCAGGCGAGAAGGACGTGCTCGTCCGCGTGTCCTCGTCGGATCGACCGTCGGCGCGCATCGTAGGCCAAGTGTTGCTCGCGAGCGGCGAGCCGGCAGCCGGCGTCCAGATCGTGGCCCACTCCCTCCGCTACAAGGTGGTCCCGGTCTTCTTCACGAACCCCGACGGAAGCTTCAGTGCAGGACCGCTGATGTCGGGGACGTGGACCCTTCACGTGACTCCGCCGCTCGGGCTCCCGCTCGTCGAGGGGCCGCGCGAGCTCGGCGCGGGAGAGACGTGGGACGTCGGCACTCTGCAGCCTCAGGAGCCGGGGAGCGCGCTCGTGCGCATCGAGAGCGACGATGCGGCGCTCGTCGCGGCCGTACGGTTGAGGATGTCACGCGCGTCGGTCTCGACCGCGGACGAGGAGAGCGCTCAGGGAGCTCTGCGCCGCTTCGCGAAGCTCGCACCCGACGACTACGAGATCCAGGTCTCCGGCGACGGCGTGGCGCGCGCGCGCGTGGCCCTGCGCGTCGAGCCCGGACGCGAGAGCGAAGTGGTCGTGCGACCGGAGCGCGGCGTGGAGGTCCGGGTCGCGATCCATTGCCCGCTGGCGAGCCGGCGCGGGGAGACGCTGCTCGTCTCGGCTTCGCGCGGGGACGAGCTTCCGCTGCGCGGCGCGATCACCACGGGGCATCGGCACGCACCGAAGGATGGCGCAGTGTGGGGGCTCGAGCTCGGCATGGGAGAGTGGCGGGTCGAGGCGAGCACTGCGGACGGCGAGCGAGCGGAGGGGTGGCTGAGCGTGGAGCCGGGTGCCGTGGCGCCGCTGGAGCTCGAGCTGGCGTTGCCGTGAGCGGCGCAGGAAAGCCACGGGACGACGGGTCGCCAGCCTCGAAACCGCCCACTGGCTCAACCGCGGAAAACCGTCTAGCCTCAACGTCCACGAACTCGGAACCAGGACCCGCGCAAACCATGCGCTACGAAGAGATCATCACCATCGAGCCAGGCAAGCGCGGGGGCAAGCCCTGCATCCGCGGGCTACGCATCACGGTCTACGACGTCCTGGAGTACCTCGCCTCCGGCATGAGCGCCGCGCAAATCCTCGAGGACTTCCCTGACCTCACCGACGAAGACATCCGCGCTTGCCTAGCCTTCGCGGCAGACCGTGAACGCCGTCTGATGACCGGTTGAAGCTGCTCCTGGATCAGAATCTCTCTCCTCGGCTCGTCCAGGAACTGCAGGAGGCCTATCCGGATTCGACGCACGTCCGCGAGTTCGGCCTGCAGTCTGCTCCGGACGTCGAGATCTGGCAGCTCGCGAAGAAGCGCGGCTTCGTCATCGTGTCGAAGGACGCGGACTTCCATCAGATGAGCTTTCTCTACGGAACGCCTCCCAAGGTCGTCTGGATCCGCCTCGGCAACTGCACGACGGACGAGATCCTGGAAGCCCTCCGCAGCCACATCGCCCGGTTGAAAGAGTTCGAGAGTAACGAGGAAGCCGCCTTCCTCGTGCTGCCGTGATGTCAGCGAGGAAACGGCCGCCCAAATCGCGTGGAGTTCGAATCACTTCCCCACCAGGAAGTGGCACACGTCGCTCTCGCGCATCGCGTAGTCGCGGCCCTCGATGCGCAGCTTGCCGGCGGCCTTGATGGCGGCCTCGCTCTCGTGCGCGACGAGGTCGTCGATGGAGTAGACCTCGGCGCGGATGAAGGCCTTCTCGAAGTCGGAGTGGATCACGCCGGCGGCGACGGGCGCGACGTCGCCCTTGTGGATCGTCCAGGCGCGGATCTCCTTCGGGCCGGCGGTGAAGAAGGTCTGCAGGCCCAGCAGGTCGTAGATGGCGCGCAGGAGGCGCGGGAGCGCGAGCTCGGCGACGCCGAGCTCGGCCTGGAACGTCGTGCGGTCCTCGGGACCCATGCTCATGAGCTCGCACTCGATGTCGCCGCACATGGCGAGCGAGCGCGCGCCGGTCTTCTCCGCGTGCTCGCGGATGGCGCGCGCGTGGGGTCCTTTCGCCTCCATGTCGTCGTCGCCGAGGTTCGCGAGGTACATGACCGGCTTGAGCGTGAGCAGGAACAGAGGGCGCAGCGCCTCGCGCTCGGCGGGCTTCCACTCGACGCTGCGCAGCTGCACGCCGTCCTCGAGCAGCGCCTTCGCGCGCTCGAACACGTCCTTCTCGAACACGGCCTGCTTGTCGCCCGCGCGCGCCTTCTTGGCGACGCGGTCGGCGTTGCGCGAGACGGTCTCGAGGTCGGCCATGGCGAGCTCGAGCTCGAGCACCTCGATGTCGCCCTTGGGATCGACCGGCCCCTCGCGCGCCACGTCCGCGCGGCTGAAGCACTGCACGACGTGCAGGAGCGCGTCGGTCTCCTTGATGTGGCCGAGGAACTTGTTCCCGATGCCCTCGCCGCTCGACGCGCCCTTCGCGAGGCCCGCGATGTCCACGACGCGCACCTTCGCGGAGACGAGGCGCTGGGTCGCGATGAAGCGCTCGATCATCGCCAGGCGCGCGTCGGGCACGTCGACCTCGGCGACGTTGGGCTCGATCGTGCTGAACGCGTAGTTCGCGCGCTCGGCGCCCGATGCCGTGATCGCGTTGAAGACGGTCGTCTTGCCGACGTTGGGCAGTCCGACGATGCCGCAGGCCAGTCCCATGGAGAGCTTCCCTTCGCTTGGAGGGCGAAGAGTCTACGCGCTCACACCATGCGCGCGATGCAGTCGATCTCGACCGCCGCGCCCTTCGGAAGCTCGCGCACGGCGACCGTGGCGCGCGAGGGGGGCGTCGAGTCGGCGAAGTAGCGCGCGTAGACCTCGTTCACCGCCGCGAAGTCGGCCATGTCCGCCAGGAACACCGTGCAGCGCACGGCGTGGCCGAGCGAGGAGCCGGCGGCTCCGAGGACGGCTTTCAGGTTCTCCATCACGCGCTCGGCCTGCGCGGCGACGCCGCCCTGGACGAGCGCGCCGGTCGTGGGGTCGAGCGCGATCTGTCCCGAGCAGAAGACCAGGTCGCCGGCCACGATGGCCTGGCTGTAGGGGCCGATGGCGGCGGGAGCGTGTTCGGTGGTGACGGCGCGCTTGATCATGGGTGGGCGGGGGGGCGAGGGGTGCGGGAGAAGCGCTGCACGAGCGCGGCGTGGATCGCCGGAGGCACGAGCGTGCTCGTGTCTCCGGAGAGGCGCGCGATCTGGCGCACGAGGGTGGACGTGATGTGCGCGTGGGCGGCATCGGGAACGACCAGGACCGTGTCGAGCTCGGGCAGGAGCGCGCGGTTCGTGCGCGCCATCTCGACTTCGTAGTCGAAGTCGCGCGCGTTGCGCACGCCGCGCACGAGCACCGTCGCCCCCAACTCGCGCGCCGCGTCGACGACGAGTCCGGTCACGCGCGCCACCTCGACGTTCTCGATCGAGCGCGTGAGCTCGCGGCACAGGAGGAGGCGTTCTTCGATGGAGAAGAGCGGGTGCTTCTCGGGATGATCCGCGAGGCCCAGAGTGACGCGCTCGAAGAGCCGCGCCGCGCGCCGCACGACGTCGAGGTGGCCGAACGTGGGCGGATCGAAGGTCCCGGCGAAGAGGGCGTGGGTCATCGCGCGGGGATTCTACCGGGGCCGGACGCGCATCGAGGCCGCCGACCGACGCCGCGCCGGAAGGAGCGCCGCTGGACGACCGACACGCGGTCGGAGGACTTTCTCCGCTCGGGGCTCGCGCTCCCCGAAGCGCAGCGGAGGCGCTCGCGGAGATCGCGTGCAACCGAACGCGCTCGCGTTCGTCAGGGAGCCCGTGACGCCGCCCGATCGAGTGGTCGCGCCGCGGCCCGTCTTGTGGGCGGCGATCGCGCTCGCGCTGGGCTCGTGGCTCGGGCTGTCCGCGCCGCTGCACGGCAATCCCGTGGCCTGTTGCCTCTTCGGCGCGCTCCTGTACGCCGCTTGGCCGCGGGCGGCGGGCGGCGCGTCGACACTCGGCTCGCCCGCGGACGCGACGGCGCGCGAGAGCCTCGTGCGCGCGCGAGCTTGGCTCGCACTGATCTTCGCCCTCGCGCTCGTGCGCGCGAACGTGCTGCCCACTCCGGGAGCGGGACTCGTCCCGGCTGGGGACGCGGGCGCCGCGGAGCTGCGCGTGGGCCGCTTTCGCGCCCTCGGACCCGGTCAGGGCTGGCTCGAGGAGCGCGGCTCGAGGGGACCCACCGAGCTCCTCGCGCTCGAAGGCACGGAGCTCGCCGACGGGGAGTGGATCGCGCTCGCGGGCGAAGTCCTGCGCGTGCCGTGGCCGAGCGGACCGGCGGCGGGACCGCTCGCGAAGCAATTCCAGGGCGGCGTCGCGCAGGTGCAAGCCGACGAAGTCCTGCGCATCGCTCCCGGCGGACGGCGCGAACCGGGCGCCGCGCTCGCGAGGCTCTTCGCGCCGCTGCGTGCGAGCCTCGCGCGCAGACTCGACGCGACCATGCGACCGCGCACCGCCGCGTTCGCGCGGGCCGTGCTGCTCGGCGACGGCGGCGGCATGGGCTCCCAAGAGCTCGACCTCTACACGCGCACCGGCACCCGTCACCTGCTCACGATCAGCGGCTTGCACGTGGCGATCTTCGCCGCGCTCGTTCCGTGGCCGCTCGCCGCCTTCGTCGAGCGGCGGCTGCGCCGACGCGCGCGCGCGACGGCGTTCCTCGTGCGCGTCGGCTCGCTCGCCCTGTTCGCGCTCGTCGCGGGCGGCGGAGCCCCGGTGCAGCGCGCCGCCCTGGCGCTCGCCTTCGTCGCGCTGGCCCACGTCCTGCCGGGGCGCAGGAACGCACGCTGCGCACGGCGTACGGACGGCCTCTCGCTGTGGGGGCTCGCGCTCGCGCTCGAGATCCTCGTGGATCCGCTGGCGGTGACCTCGCTGTCCGTGCAGCTCTCCTACCTCGCGACGCTCGGCATCCTGCTCGCGACGCGCCCCATGGTGGGCGCGCTGCGCTCGCTCTCCATTCCGTTCGCGTCCGGTTGGAGAGCGAGCGGCATCGCGGCGCAGGCTCGCGGGCCGCTCGCCCTCGCCGGCCGGCGCTTCGCGCGGGCGGGGGTCCTGGGCGTCGCCGCTTCGGCGGCCGCGGTCCTGGCGACGCTTCCGGTCACCTGGACGCGCTTCGGCGAGATCGCTCCGGCGGGAATCGTCGCGACGCCGCTCGTCGTCCCCCTGCTCGTGGCGGCGGTCGCGGCCTTCTGGCTCGCGCTCGCAGCACCCTGCGCGGCCCTCACGCACACGGCCGAGCTCCCCGTCGCGGTCATCGAGTCGATCCTCGCGCAAGTCGATCGATTGCCCTGCACGCCGCTGCCGCTGCCCGAGCGTCCGGAATGGCTCGTCGCGCTGGCCGTGGGAACGGCGCTCGCCGCTCTCTCCCGCCCTTCCGCTCGGCTCTCTCGATTGGCCGCGCTCACCTGTGGCGCCCTGCTGATCCCGTGGGCGGCCGGGCCGCGCGCGCTCGAGATCGTGGCGCTCGACGTGGGTCACGGAACGGCGGTACTCCTGCGCGCGCCCGGGCTGCCGGCGCTCGTCTTCGACGCGGGCTCGCGCGAGCGCCGGCGCGTGACGCGCGAAGCCCTCCTGCCGCTGCTCGCGCGCTGGGAGGCTTGCTCGGTCGAGATCGTGCTCTCGCACGACGACCGCGACCACGCGTCGGGGCTCGCCCGGCTGGTCGAGCGCTTCCCGCCGCGGCTGTGGTGCGGGGCGCTGCCCGCCTCGCTCGAGGACCGGCTGGGCGCTGATTGCCGGCGGCTCGACGCCGGCGTGGGCGAGACGCGCTGGCGCAGCGGAGCGAAGCTCGAGCTCGCGCTCGTGCGGGGTCTCGAGGACGCGGGCAACGAAGGCTCGCGCGCGCTCCGGGTCACGGTCGGCTCGGAGAGCGTGCTCCTGTGCGGTGACGCGGAGGCCGACGGCCTCGCGCCCCTCTTGGGCGCGGGGGTGTTCGCGGGGGCGCTCGCGGGGCCCGTGCGGCTCCTGCTCTTCCCCCACCACGGCTCCGACACGCCCTGGCTCGGTCCGCTGCTCGACCTCTCCCAGCCGGCCGAGATCTGGGTCAGCGGGCCGGAACCCGACGTCGCGGCCGAGCTCGATCGGCGCGGCCTCGCGTGGACGTCCACCGGGCGCGAGGGCTGCTTGGAGCTCGAGATCGCCGGCCCGGCGGGAGGGCTTCGGAGCGCACCGGACGCAATCCCGCGGGTGAAACGGGCCGAGCCAGCCGACCTAGACTAGGGGTCGACGAAGCGGCCCCGTCCGCGGGACCTCCCCCGAGCCTGATGGGTTTCGCCGACGGTGCCGCGAACCGAGGAGCGAACCATGGCCCTGTTCCTGCTCACGACGTGCGTCCTCTCGCTGGCGAGCGCCCCGGCACGGCCGGTCGAGCCTTTCCCGCTCCAATCCCCGGAAGCGCCCGCGGACGTCTCCGCGCAGGACGCCGCCGACGACGCGCGTCCGCGCAAGCGCCTGCTGCACCTCACCGGCGGTTCGATCCTGCGCGCGTCGACGCGACGGATCGACGGCCGCTGGGAGTACCAGAGCGGACGCGACTGGATCGCCTTGCCCGAGGCCAGCGTCACGCGCGCGGAGCTCGAGAGCGACGTCGTCCAAGAGGCGCGCCGACTCGCGGCCGGCATCGGTCGCAACGCTCACGACGCGCGCGTCGAGCACGCGCGCTGGCTCGCCGAGCGGGGCCTGTACGCGGAGTGCCTCGAAGCGCTCGACCGCGTGCTCACCGCGGAGCCCGACCACGCGGCCGCACTGGCCTTCCTCGCCGAGCGACCGGTATCCGTCGGTCGGCTCGAGGCCTCCACCGCCGAGGCGCGCGCGTCGTTCCTCGAGCGCGCGGCGCACATGGGCCCCTCCGGCCGCGAGCTCGCCGTCTCCGAGCTCGGCCGCTCCGTCGGGCTCGAGCCGAGCGGCCGCGGGCCATCCGCCGGGCGCGACTCGCGACGCTCGGATCCCCGCGACAGCGCCGCCCATGACGAGCCCGATACCGCCGCTGACGCGCGCGTAGCCCTGTGCGCCGAGCTCGCCGCCCAGCTCGTCGCGCGCAACTCGGCGCGCCGCGAGCTCGCCGTCCTCGCCCTGCGGCGCCTGTTCGCCGGCCGCGAGGTGTTGCCGCTCGCGCGCCGCGCCGTGCTGGATCCCGTCGCGGACGTGCGCGCGGCGGCGAGCCTCGCGTTGCGCGACGCGCAGAACCCCGAGGTCGCCGTGCCGGTGCTCAGCGCGCTCGGGAGCTCGCATTCGCTCGTGCGCAAGAACGCGGCCGAAGCGCTCGGAGTCATGGGCTACCCCTTGGCCGTCGAGCCGCTCGTCGGCACGCTCCAGTCGACGTCGGGCTACCGCCCCCCCGCATCCCACATCTTCGTCGGGCGTCAGTTCGCCTACGTCCAGGACTTCGACGTCGAGGTCGCGCAGTTCGAGGGCATCGCCGACCCGCAGGTGAACGTGCTGACCGAGGGCAACGTGCTCGACGCGCGCCTGATCAGCACCACCTCGATCGAGATCGCCGCGGAGCGCGGCGCCGTGCGCGGCGCCCTCGAGCGCCTCACCGGCGCCAAGGTCCCGAGCACGCAAAACGCCTGGCAGAAGTGGTGGGACGAAAACGGCGCCGGCTTCCGCCGCGCGAACGACCTCGTGCCGCCGGCGCAGACCGAGTGAGCGCGCACCCGCACGAGCGCGGGTCGTCCCCTTGCTCCTAGAGGTCCTGCTCCCACACGACTTCGCCCGTCCGGCCGGAGATCACGCGCACGAACGGCGCCTTCTCCAGGAAGCCGTGCTCGCCCGCAGCCGCCAAGTCGGCCACGCCGTCGCCATCGACGTCGCGCAGCGCGAGCAAGTCGATCCCGAGCCAATCCCACTCGGCGTCGCCGCGCGCCTCCCACAGGACGGCTCCGTCTCGTCCGGAGAACGCGTGGACCACGCCACCGCGGGGTGGGATCGGGATCGGGCGCGATCATCCTGGCGACCATCCAGCGCGGAAGCGGGAGACCCATGGGCAATCCGCCGCCCTTGATCGTTCCGGGGTCGCTCACGACGACGTCGGGCACCCCGTCACCGTCGAGATCCCCGCACGCCGCGAGCGCGCGCCCGAACCGCGCTCCCTCCGGTCCGTCGACGCGCCACAGATTCTCTCCGGTCGCGCCGGACACCAGCACCAGCGCGACCACGGTGCCGAAGGAGCGGCTTGCGACGAGCGCCGCGTCGGTGCGGCCGTCTCCGTCCACGTCTCCGACCTCCAGCCATCCGAGCACGGTTGGTGGATAGGGACGCTGTTCCGCCGTCCTCTTGGACTCGGACCGCCTAGGAGCGTTGCGCTCGTTCTTCTCGGGCCAAACGTCGCCCTCGACGAGACGCGTCGACCCAGTCGCGAGCGACACAACGGTCAGCGCACGGGAGGAGTCGCCGTGATCGAAGACCGCGAGGTCGTTCCCCATGACCGAAACGAGACGCGACCCGAAGCCGCGCCAATCCGAGGAGCCACGCAACTCGAGGTGCTCGCGGCCGTCGAGCGCCCGCACACTGATCGACCCGGATCCCGGCCCGCCGGTGGAGGACCGACCCGGGTCTCCGATCGCGATCTCGGGAACGCCGTCGTCGTCGAGATCCCCCGCCGCCGCGACGGCGTGGCCGAACATCCCCGCCTCCGAGCTCTCGAAGCGCGCGACGACGTGTCGGTCGCGCGAGCCGATGATGCGCACTTCGCGGGAGCGCGGGGCGCCGACGACGAGGTCGCGCCCGCCGTCGCCGTCCACATCCTCGATCGCCGCGAGCGCGAAGCCGAAGTCGCGTGGACCTTGCACCCGCCCGAGCACCATCCCCGTCTCGCTCGAGAGGATCCACACGCGATCCCGCATGAACGCACCCACGGCGATGTCCTCGTGCCCATCCCCGTCGGCGTCGCCGATCGGGGCGAGCGCGGGTCCGGACCAGGGTTCCGGATCGAGGATGGCCTCGGTCCACGCGCGCTGGAATAGAGACGGAAGCCGCAGCACGAGCAACGCAGTGAGGACGAGCGCGAGCGCGCAGCCGATCGCGCAGCCCGCGGGTGGTCGCGAGCAGCCACGCCGCTTCTCTTCGGGCTGTGCGTCGCCGTTCATCATCCGCTCACTCCCGCGCACGCTGCGCTCGCGCGCGCGATCCGGACGCGGACGATACGCCGCCGGCCGAGGTCGACCTACGGTGCCGGCTTCGCGCCGAAGGACGCTTGCACGGTGCCCTGGAAGCCCTGCACGGCGACGCGTTGCTGATAGAAGGCGAGGCCGCGTTCGCCGCCGAGTTCCTCGCCGCCGCCGGCGCGGCCGGGGCCGCCGTGGGTCATCTGCGGCAGCACCATGCCGGGTGGAAAGGTCTGGCTCGCGACCTTGTCGTTCGCGATCCACACGCGGCCGTGCCAGGGGCCGATGCCGAGCGCGACCTCTTGGGCCCAAGCCGCATCGTTCGCGTACAGGCTCGCGACGAGCCCGCCGCCGCCCTTGTTGACGAGGCGTATCGCTTCCTGCGCGTTCCCGGAGTAGGGCAGCACGACGGCGACGGGGCCGAACACCTCTTCGCCGTGGAAGACGTCCGCGTCCGCGTCCTTGGCGAGCAGCAGCGTGGGCGCGACGAAGAAACCCTTGTCGCGGATCGGCGCCGCGCCGCCGCACAAGGTCTCGGCTCGAGCGCTCTGCTGCGCGAGTCCCGCGCGCACGCCGACGAGCGCCGCCCTCGACGCGAGCGGACCCATGCGCGTGTCGCGCTCGCGCGGGTCCCCGACGACGATGCGCCCGAGCGCGGCCACGAGCTCCGCGGTCACTTCCTCCACGCGCTCCTTGGGCACGAGGATGCGCCGCACCGCCGTGCACTTCTGACCGCTCTTCTGGGTCATGTCGAGCACGGTGTTCTGCAGGAAGAGGCCGAAGGTCTCCGACGAGCCGTCGACGTCCGGCGCGAGCACGGCGGCGTTGACCGAGTCGCACTCGAGGTTCACGCGCACGTTCGCCGCGACGAGGTTCGCGTGACTCTTGAGCTCGGCGCCGGTCGCGGACGAGCCGGTGAACGCCAGGGCGTCCTGGGGGCCGAGGTGATCGAGGAGGTCGCCGACGCTGCCGCACACGAACTGGAAGGCGCCCTCGGGCAGGATGCCGCTCTCGGCGACGATGCGCGCGACGCGCCAGGCGACGAGCGCCGTCGGCGTGCCGGGCTTCTCGATCACGGGCACGCCGGCGAGCAGCGCGCAGGCCGCCTTCTCCATCTGTCCCCAGGCCGGGAAGTTGAAGGCGTTCACGTGCACGGCCACGCCGTGGCGCGGAACGAGCACGTGCTGGCCGTGGAAGCGCGCCGTGCGGCCGAGCTGGATCCCCTCGCCGTCGGAGAGGAAGCCGCGCTCCCCATGGCGCTCCGCCAGGCGCTTGCCGAGGCTCGCGTAGAAAGCGAGCGTGCCCGTCGCGCCGTCGATGTCGAACTTCGCGTCGCCGCGCGTCGAGCCCGCGTTCGACTCCGAGAGCGCGATGAGCTCGTCGCGCCCTTCGTGGAGCGCGCCGGAGAGCGCCGCGAGCAGCGCGCCGCGCTCGGCGAAGCTCTGCGCGCGCAGTGCGGGTCCGCCCTTCTCGCGCGCAAAGCGCGTGACGGCGGCCATGTCGAGGCCGTCGGCGTTGCACCGGGCGAGGGGCTCCTCGGTCGTGGCGTCGACCAGGACGGTGGGCTCGCCCCGGCCTTCGTGCCACTCTCCGAGGACGAAGCTCTTGCAGGTGATCATGGGGGTCGTGGGGCCCGGGTTCGTCTGGTTCCGGGCGGTGCGGAGCCCTGCGACCCGACCCGGGGAACGCTCGAAGGCGGAACAGATTAGCGGACGCACGCCACCGGCGCCTCGGGCTCTGTCGGGCTAGGGCGGGCTCGGGGGAAGCGTGCGAGCAGTCCGGCCCGTTCCCGCGACGCCAGTGCGTTCGCGCCGGTTTGGCTCAACCGCGGCGGGTCGCGGGAACCGATAGACCGACTCTCCAATGGGAGTCGGAGGCGGGAGCTCGGTTCCGCGCCCGCGCGGGCCGAGCTCCCTTGCTCCCCCGCCGGCCTCGACTCCGGTCCCAACTGGATCCCCACCCCGTGGGACTTTTCCGGGGACCTCGATCTGCGCGTGAAGAGCCGCGAGCTCGAGCAACGCGGTCTCGTGCCCGTCTCGCTCACGACCCAGGCCGCCGAGTAGCGGCTCTCCCGGCAAGCGGTTCCTCCGCGGGTCGGATTCGAAGGTACCGCGACGCGGGTCGGCCCGGGGTCGGGCGCTCTTCCGTGTGGCAGACTCACGCCCCATGCTCGACGAGGGCCTTCCCGAGCCGGCGCGCTTCTTCCGCGCCGGGCTGTTCGACGGCGACGTGGCCGTGGTCACGGGGGGCGGCACGGGGCTCGGGCTCGAGATCAGCCGCTCGCTGGCGGCGCTCGGCGCGACGGTCGTGATCGCCTCGCGCTCGCGCGAGCACCACGCGCCCTTCCTCGCCGAGGCAGGGGAGCGCGGCTGGACGGCGCACGCGCTCGAGCTCGACGTGCGCGAGGCCGATCGCGTGCACGCGGCCGCCGCGGAGGTGATCGAGCGCTTCGGCAAGGTCGACGTGCTCGTGAACAACGCCGCGGGCAACTTCGTGTGCCCGGCGGAGAAGATGTCGCCGCGCGCGTGGCGCGCGGTGCTCGGGATCGCGCTCGACGGCACGTTCTACTGCAGCCGCTCGTTCGGCCGGCACATGCTGCGCGCCGGTAGCGGCCGCATGCTCAACGTGATCGCGACCTACGCCTGGACGGGCATGCCGGGCGTCGCGCACTCGGCCAGCGCCAAGGCCGGCGTTTGGGCGCTCACGAAGACGCTCGCGGCGGAGTGGGCTTCGCGCGGGATCCGCGTCAACGCGCTCGCGCCGGGGCCGTTCCAGACCGACGGCGCGCGCGCGAACCTGTGGCCCGACGCCGCGGCCGAGGAGCGCATTCGCGCGAAGATCCCGCTCGGCCGCTTCGCGACGCGCGAGGAAGTCGCGCGCCACGCGCTGTACCTGCTCTCCCCCGCCGCGGACTACGTGACGGGCGAGACGTTGGTCGTCGACGGCGGGCTCACGCTCGCGGCCGGCCGGATGTGGGAGCCCGGAGCCCTCGAGGGCGCGGAGGACGCGTGACGCAGCAGCGGGACCGCTCGTCGCTCGCGACCGAGCGCGCGAACCCGGCCAGCGCGGAGCTCGATCGCATGCCGCTGCGCGACGCGCTCGCGCTCTTGGCGGCGGAGGACGCGCACGCGGTCGCGGCCGTGGCGCTGGCGCAGGCGGAGATCGCCCGCGCAGTCGAGCTCGTCGCGGAGCGGCTCGCGCGCGGCGGACGGCTCCTGTACGTCGGCGCCGGGACGAGCGGGCGCCTGGGAATGCTCGACGCCGTCGAGTGCCCGCCGACCTTCCACACGCAACCGGAGCTCGTGCAGGCGATCGTGGCGGGCGGGAGCGCCGCGCTCACCGGCGCGGTCGAGGGCGCGGAGGACTCGCGCGCGGAAGCCGTGCGCGCGCTCGCGGAGCGCGGCGTGGGCGAATCCGACGTCGTCTTCGGCATCACGGCCGGCGGCACGACGCCCTTCGTGCACGCGGCGCTCGCGGAGGCGCGCGAGCGTGGCGCAGCGACCGTGTTCCTGGCCTGCGTGCCGTTCGACGAGGCACCCGACGCGGCGGACGTCTCGATCCGCGTCGTGACGGGCCCGGAGGTCGTCACCGGCAGCACGCGCCTGAAGGCGGGCACCGCGACGAAGCTCGTGCTCAATGCCGTGACGACGCTCGCGATGGTGCGGCTCGGCAAGGTGCACGGGAACCACATGGTCGACCTGCGCCCGACGAACACGAAGCTCGTCGACCGCGCGCAGCGGCTCGTGATGGAGCTCGCCGGCGTCGATCGCGCGCGCGCGAGCGAGTTGCTCGCGGCGGCGCACGGCCACGTGAAGGTGGCGGTCGTCGCGCAGCGGCTCGGCATCGACGTCGCGGCGGCGGAGCACCGGCTCGCGGAGTGCGACGGCTTCCTGCGCCGCACGCTCGAAGACGCCGCGGGTCATTGAACGTCGACCACGAGCCCGTCGACGAAGACGAAGTTGTAGGTCCTCGTCTTATCCAGGTGGGGAATCCGGTCGTAGCCCCAACGCACGCCTTTCTCGTCCACGTGCTGTCGATCCGGCTTCCCGTAGGCCTCGATGACATCTTCGTAGGACCAAAGTAGGTGATCGTGGCTCGAGGTCCTGATGTGGTCCTCGAAGGGGATCGCGCGATCGATCCACGCGAGCGCGCGAATGTCGAGTGTCGGTGCGCCGGTGGGGACGCGCTCGCGGCGACCCGACTCGTGCGACGCCGTGGAAGGGGACGAGTTCGTTGCGCCCGCCTGCAGCGACTGCAACTGCCGCTCGACACGCGCCTCTGCGTCGGCGTCGGAGGTCACGGCGCGACGCGGACTCTCGCGCAAGGCTTCGGTGTTCGCCTGCAGCGCATCCACTAGCTCGCGCAACTGGGCGAGCAGCTGCGCGTCGCTCGCTCCGTGGGGCGACGCAGCTTCCTGCAGCGGTCGCGCGACGACCGGTTCCGGCGGAGCGACGTGGGCCAGGGCGCTCGCGGCGAAGCCGAAGAGCGCTCCCGCGACGAAGGTCGTGAGTCCGAGCACGAGTGGCTGAGTGGCCATGGCGAGCTCTCCTGGTTCGAGGAAGGGATCGAGGCTTGTCCGGACGTCCCATGCGAGTTCCTCGCTCGAGCCGTCGGACGCGGAATCATCTGGCGGGAAGGGGTTCTCGGCCAGGTCGAAGAGCTATGGGGGCTCGACGCGAAGCTCTACCGCCGGACGCGGCTCGTAATCGGAGCTCGCGGACGTCGATCGCGCGCGCGAGCGAGGTTTCAAGAGCTCGCAAGCACGCAGGACTTCGCCGTCGTCATCAGGGTGCGTCACGCTTCGGCCTCGATGCGAGGAGCGCGCGCCCCTTGTCCGTGAGGCGATACCGTTGGAAGCGGCTGCGCGGCTTGTCGGGGACCGTCATCTCGATCAGACCGGCCTCGAGCGCTGGTTGCAGGTAGGCCTTGCGGAAGTGCTCGTCGTCTCTCAGGCCGAGGACGCCTTGGAGTTGCTGGCGGGTCATCTCTCCGACCAGCGCGCGCGCCAGCCTCTCGGGGGTGACTTCCGGGGTGACTTCCGGGGTGACTTCCCCTGTGACGATTTCGAGGCCGCGTTGCGGCCGCCGCCGGAGGGTGACGACGAAGCCATCCCCCAAGGCGAACTCCGGCTCGGGGAGCCCGGCTGCGACGCAGCGGGCGATCATGTCCCGCGTGCCCGTGCCCATGCGCTCGATGTGTCGCCAGGTAGAGCGGCTCGGCGAGCAGCGGATTGGCGGGCACCGACCCGTGCGGCCCGCGGAGCATCTCCAGGGTGAGCGACGGCGGCAGGGTCCCGGGGTTCCAGACCTCCAGCCTGTCGGCAAAGAGCATCACCTGCACGCTACCGTTGCTCGTGTAGTCACGGTGGGCGACGGCGTTGACGACCGCCTCGCGCACGACCTCGAGCGGCATTTCGTACGCGACCGGCGCCTGCGTGCTTCGCTCGCGCGTGCCTACGGCCAGGTTCAGCTTCGCCATGACGAAGTCCACCGCCTGATCGACGAGGTCGAAGACCGTTCCCTTGTACACCTGGTACGACGGGATCGGCTTGGTCACCTCGCTCCCATGGAAGTGAGCGCACTTGACCTCCGATGAGATGAGGAAACGTTGCGGCTGTAGCCCAAAGAGCAGCACCGCTGCATGCGTCGGTCGCGCGTCGTCCAGCAGGTGCAGGTGGGTCAGCAACTCCTCGGCGGTCGAGTCTTCGGGCAGGGAAAAACCCCTCGCTCGACGCGCGAGCGCGCTGAACGCCGCAATGCGTTCGCCATCCAGATCGGCGAGGGTTGCTCGGGGACAGGGCGCCGCATCGAAAGGCCCCGTGCGAATCAACTCGCGGTCTTCGAGGTACTGCACCAAGGCGGCATACAGGCCGCCGATCAACTCGTGAGTCGAGGTGAAACGGCGGCGGACGAGCTGCGTTTCGGCCTTCGCTATCAGCGCCTTCGCTTTGGGCTGACGCTCGGCGTCGCCGGAGCTCTTGACGAAGACGAGCCTGGTCTTCCTCTCTTGGGTAGCCCGATCGAACTCGCGCTCGGTAGGCGAGATTCCCTCGTCGTCCTCGAAGCCGTAGTCGCTTCCGAACAGGCCGAGGTAGACATCACACCGATCCACCTCGCTCAGGTAAATCTGGTCGGCGCGTCGGTCCCGCGCCGGCAGATCCTCGAAGAGGAAGACCGAGAAGAACCGGCGCAGCAGGGCATCGCCCTCGACGAAGTCGCGTATCGCGCGTCTTTCTTCCGCGAGCTCCTTCTGAACGCTGCTGACGAAGACGCGCTCCATCACGTGCGCAGCGTACGGGCACGCACGCTCTGCAAGCCGCCCGTTCTTCTCGTCGGAACTTGCAAAGAGTGGTTTCGTCGAGGGGGCATGATCGCGTGAAGCAACGGAACGGCGCGCTTCGGTCGCCATGATGTCCAAGTCGACGAGGAACTGCCAAGGCCAAGCACCAGGCACGACGCGTTGACGTGCCGAGGGCTTGTTCGCGAAGTGCGACGGCTTCCTGCGCCGCGCGCTCGAAGACGCAGGCAGTCAGTAGAGCGCGACCACGAGCCCGTCGACGAAGCGGAAGGGGCTAGGGCGCAGGCTCGCGCAGGAGGTGCTCGGTGCGCGCGAGGAAGCGCTTCCAGTCGAAGGCGGGGCCGGGATCGGTCTTGTCGCGCGTGACGTGGTAGTGGCCGAGGATGCCGCCGAAGTCGGCGAACTCCTCGGCGCCGAGGGCCTGCGCGCGCACGCGGCCGGCCGAGTCGACGGGAACGGCGAGCTCGATCTGCGGGAAGCTCCGCACGAGCACGGTGGCGAGCTGCGCGAGCGTCTCGTACTGCTCGGGCGTGAAGTCGTACTGCTCGTAGAGCGTTCCGTGGATGGGGCCCCGGAGCTTCTGCGCGCGCGCGGGTCGCGGCACGAAGCCGCGCGTGCGGATCCCGTTGCCGTCGCCCTCCGGCAGCACGACGCGCACGCCGCCCGCGTCGCGCCGATACCACCGCTCGAGCGTGCCGTCGCCGGGCGGATAGGCGCCGATCTGCGCGATCTCGATGCCGATCGAGCGCGGGTTCGCCTGCCGCGCGTGCCAGGCGGTCTCCGCGAGGTCGAGGGTTTGGTAGAGCGTTCCGTCGACGTCGAGCAGGAAGTGCACGGACAGACCGCGCCCCTCGAGGACCGCGAAGCAGCGCCGGCTCGTCCCGCACGCGTCGTAGTGCAGGACGAGCTGGTCGATCACGCGCGCGAGACCCGCGGGCGAAGCGACGCGCGCGCCGGGCGACGCCGGATCCTCGCGCCCGGGCGCGAAGCTCGCGCGCGTTCCCGCGCGTGCATAGGCGTTCATGCCGCCGGGCTCGCTCCACAGCACGACCGGCGCGTCGATCGGAAGGCGCCGACCGGCCGCGACGATCGCCCGACCGGGGCGGGAGGCCTCCGTCCCGGCCGCGAGCTCGCGCTCGTTCGAGCGCTCGCGGATCGGCAGGGAATCGCCGCGCTGCCACGGTCGCGCGCTCGTGTCGAGCGGCGTCGTTCCCACGCACGCCGACGCGCAGAGCGCGAGCCACGCGACGAGGGCGCTGAGCTTCGCCCGTTGGGCGCGACGCGGGGAAGGGTTTCGAAGACTCGAGCGGAAGATGGCGGACCTCGGAGGCGGACCGCCGAGGATAGGGCCGCCGACGGCCGAGGGAAGTCTTCGGGCGCTAACCCGCGAAAGTCTTGGGAGCCTCGCGCGGGTTGGCCTGCACCCGCTGCGCGTGCTCGAGGCTCGCCTCCGAGGAGGGACCGCCGCGGTTGGCGTCGACGAGCACCAGCACCTGGAAGCTCAGGTTGCACACGAACACGAGCGCGAAGGCCACGGCTTGACGCAGGGCGCCGCGCGAGAGCTCCGTGAAGGCGTTCACGACCTCGTCGCTCTGGGCGCGCGCGCTCGAGCAGAACTTGCGCGCCCCGACGCAGTCGAAGCGGATGCGCCACCAGTTCGCGAGCGAGTACGTGCACAAGAGGGCGCTGCCGAGCCCGATCAGGTGATGGCCCGTCAGCGTGGTCGTGCCGGTCATGCAAACGGAGACCACGCCGCAGAAGAGGAGCGCGCACAGCACGCGCACGATGTTGTGCACCTGCCAGCGGAAGTAGCGGTGCAGGATCGTGCGCGACTGCAGATGGGTGAAGGTCGTGGTGCTCTTCACGGCGCTCTCCACGTCCGCTCGGTGGCCGGGCAGCACGCTGGAGAGCTTCTCCACCGCGCGGCACAGGCCCGGGTTGCGGATCACCAGGAACGCGAGCCAGCCGCCCGCCTGCCGGTCGGCCTCCGTGCGCGGCAACGCGAGCCCCGCCAGGAACGATCCGCGCCGGACGCGGAGCCCACAGAACACGCCCGCGGCCGCACAGCCGACCAGCGCGATGACCAAGATCGCATGCATGGAGCTCGAATCCCTTCCCCTGTCATGGACTCGCGAAAGGCCTTCCCCGGCCCCCCGCAGGTTCCCTTCCCGGTTGCCGATCGGAGCGGCCGGCGAGCGGTCTTGAGACCGGGGCCGACCGATACCCAGGACATACGCCGACCCGCCGACGGGGCTCCGCGCCAATCTTTCCTAGGCCTCAGACCGTCGCGCCGCCGCACGAGGAGCCCGCCCCGGCGGTGCAGCCGAAGCAGTGCCGGCCGGTCGCGATGCGGCGCGTGTCGAGGCGCGAGAGATCGAAGTCGTCGAGGTGCCGCGGGGCTCCGAAGCCGATCTCGAGGTCGAGCATTTGGTTGAAGTCGCAGTCGAAGAGGCGGCCGTCCCAGCCGACGCTCAGCGTGTTGCGGCACATGACGCTCGCCGCCGCGACCGGATTGAAGGCCGAGACGAGCGTCCGCAGGTAGTCGTCGAGGTTGCCCGAGGTCTCCAGCCACTCGAGGTAGCGGTTGATCGGCATGTTCGTGATCGTGTAGAGCTCATCGAACACGATCCCGTGCAAGCGCAGGAGCTCGCGCTTCCACTCGGCCTCCAGCGCGACCTGGCCGGACGGCAGGAAGGCTCCCACGGGATTGGCGACGAGCACGAGGCGCAGGCCGCTCCCGGGCTGACCGTAGCCCTTCGCGTTGAGGCGCTTCAGGGCCTCGATCGAGAGCTCGAACACGCCGTCGCCGCGCTGGCGGTCGGTGTTGAGCCGGCGGTAGTGCGGCAGCGAGCAGACGACCTCGACTTCGTTCCGAGCCAGGAACTCCGGCAGGTCGGCGAAGGGCTGCGCCACGAGGATCGTGAGGTTCGAGCGTTCGATCACGCGGCGCCCGAGTCGCCGCGACTCCTCCACCAGGTAGCGGAACTCCGGGCACATCTCGGGCGCGCCGCCGGTGATGTCGACCGTCGGGATGTCGGTCGCGGCGAGCACCTGCATGCAGCGCTCGGCGGTCGCGCGCGTCATCGTCTCCACGCGCTCGGGTCCCGCGTCGACGTGGCAGTGCGCGCAAGTCTGGTTGCACATCCGACCGACGTTGATCTGGAAGACCTCGATGCCCGTGGCCGTGAGCGGGTGGAGGCCGGCCGTCTCGAGGTGGCGGTCGAAGTCCGCACCGTGCTCGCCCGAGACCTCCACGCGCGCGAGCCGCGCGATCTGCGCGCGCGGATCCGCGAGCGGGCTCTGCTTGCGCAGCAGAGTGGGCTTCACCTTCGGGACGCGCAGGGCTTCGCTCATGGGCTCACATGCCGAGGCGGTCGGCGACCTCGCGCATCTGCATCCCGTGGACGAGCGAGGCTCCGCCGCGGATGGCCGCGCTCACGTGGACGACCTCGGTCAACTGCTCCGCGTCGCAGCCCTTCGCCAGCGCGTCCTGCGTGTAGGCGTCGATGCAGTACGGGCACTGCACCGCGTGGGCGACGCCGAGCGCGATGAGCGACTTCTCGCGACTCGTGAGCGCGCCGTCCGCCATCGCGCTCGTGTACCAGTCGAAGAACTTCTTCCCGAGCTCCGGGGCGAAGTCGGAGATGTGGGAGAAGTTGGCGAGGTGGTCGCTGTGGTAGTAGCCCGTCATGGGATTCCTGGTGTGGGTGGAGGCTCGTCCCCCATAAGAGCATCGCGAAAGCGGTGCCGACGGCGCAACTCCCTGCCGCGAGCACTTGCACGGCCGCAATGATCGCGAACGCGCTCAGCGTTTGGTCCAGCCGAAGTTGATCGACCTCCGAATCTCCTCGTCTTGGCGCGCGTAGGGACCGGTAACGCGCTCGGGGTAGCTCAACATCATGGAGCGCAGCTCGACCTGGCCGCCGACCGCGATTAGCAAGTGGTACTGCAAGAAGATGGACGTCAGCCGCGAACCTCGCATGACGTCGTCGACCTCAAGGCGCAGCGGCTCGAACTGCTCCTGTAGCCATCTTCGGAAGAAGTCCTGCACCTGATCGGGACGTAGATGTTCATTCGCCACGAGGTTCTTCTCGTTGAACGCCATCGTGACGTCCAAGTATGCGGCGCCTGGACATCCGGTAGCTTCCACCTGCTCAACCGCATCAGCGATCGCTTCGATCATCATACCGCGCGACTTCACCCGTTTAGCTTCGACGAAGAAGTAGCGACGACACGCGCGCGTCCGAACGTCCGGACTCTTCACTCCTGTTCGCGGCGGCACCATTTCCGCCCCGGCACCGCTCCGCCTGAACGTGGTCGCGATGAAAAGTTCGACCTGCGTATCGCGACCTATGGTCTTCCCCCTCGTTTGCGCGTACGGGAGCGCATGGTCCTTGAGAGCGGCGCGTAGCTTCTCGAGGGGGATGCGTTCCGTTCCGAACTCCCACGGATCGAGGATGAATTCGAATAGCTGGAACTCGCGAAGCGACTCCACCGCGGACTCGAACCGGGGGCTCTCCCTCGGAACGAACCTGGTTAACGACCCGTCTTCCGCGAGGAACACGCGAGCAAGCACGTCCAGACGTGATCCCGGCTTCACGTCGATGTCGAGCGCCTTCAGCGACGCGGAGACGAACTCGATCTGCTGTGAGAGGTTCCGAGACATGTAGCGCGTGAAGAAGACGAAGTCTCCCGCAGGCCCTCACGCCTGGCGGATCGGGGGGCGCGAGGGCGTGCAAAGCGGGACGGGCGGCGTGTCTTGCATGGGGCTCGCCGCCCCGGCCCTCCGGATGGTGGCCAGCCGTTCGCTTCGAGACGCCTTGTCGCTTTCAAACCTACGGTCGAGATGGACGAACTTGCCATCGCTGTTTGATTCGAAGTCCAGCATGACCCTCACGTCAGCCCGAGGCGTCGTTGCGGCGGCCGCCCTACACGCGCGACGGGAGCAAGGGCGACAGCGGCGTGAGGAAATCGCGCGCGGCGAGACGGTTGACCTCGACGACCTCTGAGCTGGCCTACATGTCCCCGCGCGTCTTGCGGTCCCAGACGTGCGCGTAGAATGCTTCCACGTCGATGCGCAGAGCGTGCAGCCACGCCACGGCCTGCTCGCAGCTCACGATTCCGCCATGGATCACGATCTCGGCGCGAAACTCCGTACCTCGAGAGAGAACGTAGGAATTCCCCTCGATCTCCAGCGGCGACGCGGTGACCTCACGTCCGTCGGCGCACCCGATGCCCAACGCCGAGAGTGTGTCGAGGAAGAAGTCCTCATCCATCGAAGCCGGACCGCCTGAGTACTCCCCCCTCATGTCGTGGGAAGTTCAGGCGGAGATCGGCTCGCAGGCCCCGGGCAGTGCGTGGGAAGTGGGACGGAGGATCGGCGTGGTTTCGAGAACGGCGGCCTTGCGCCCCGCGAGCAGGACCTCGCGCAAACGGGCGCCGCCTTCCTGCCACACTTGGGCCATCGCCTTCTTTTGCTCCGTGACGTCGTCTGCGCTCAGCCTCTTCACGGCCCCCTCGTACCACGCGTCGGGGGACTCGGCCGTCGCCATCGAGAAGTCAACCGCTTCGCGCAGGCGCCGCACGGCCTCTTCGCGATTGGATCCCCAGGCCACGACGTTCCCAGGCAGTGCGCGGTAGACGAAGAGCTGCCCTTCCGGCTGCTTCTTCGCCCCGAGCACGTGATCCCAGGCCCGCTCGAGGCCCAAGAAAACGAAGAAGAGAAGCTCGCAGTCCGCGGCCTTCTTGGTCTGTAGCTCCTTGGTCATAGGCTCACCGGCCTTTCTCTCTCGCGTCGACTTGAACGGACGCGGGTCTCACTTTTTTTTCTGCCACTGTGTCTGCGCACGAATCCTAGTACCGATCGGCTGTTCTGGCCGACTTCCGTGCCTCAATCCAGCAGCGGAATAATTTAGCGCCTCGGCAGGGACCCCGCGCGGGGGCGCCAGACCTTCGCCCCTCGGCATGGCCCATGCCGGCCCCGTGGGGGGCAAAGGCCCAGGTCGCGAGAATCCGTGCGGATTCCAATGGAGAGGTCCGAGTGAAAAACGCGCGGAGTGCGCGCGCTCGCTCCGGGAAAACGAGACACCGCGCGCCCGTGCGCTCGTCCTCTGCGAGTGAAGACCGTCCGCGTCCAGGGCGCCTGCATCGCCGGAGCGCGCGCCGAGACCGTCACGGTCGAGGCGCGCTTCGAGCCGATCGAGGGCGCGCGCACCGAGGTGGTGCTCTCGGGGCTGCCCGATCCCGTGATCCGCGAGAGCCGCGGGCGGCTCCTGTGCGCGCTGAAGGAGACCGGGCTGTCGGCGCCGTCTGGGAGGCTGACCTTGAACCTCGTACCCGCCGGCAGGCGCAAGGCGGGTGAGATGCTCGACCTGCCCATGGCCTTGGCGGCCGCCGCGGCGATCGGGTACCTCGATCCGCGCGACCTGCGGGGGCTGCTCTCCCTGGGCGAGCTCGGGATCGACGGCGGGCTGCACGGAGTTCCGGGCGGGCTGGCGGCGGCTCAGGTCGCGCTCGGACTGGGCATCCTGCGCATCGTGGCGCCGCCCTCGACGGCGCGCGAGGCGGCGCTCGAGCCGAAGATCCGCTCCCACCCGTGTCGGACGCTGGGCGAGGTCGTGAGCTTCGTCAGCGGGGCGCGACGCATCGAGCCGCTCGTGCCGCCCGTAGCCGAGGAGCCTTCCATCGAGCTGCGCCGCATCGCGGCGCTGCGCGGGCACGAGGTCGCGAAGGAGGCGTTGGCGGTCGCGGCGACGGGTGGGCACGCCCTGCTCTTCGTCGGCCCGCCGGGCGCGGGCAAGAGCATGCTCGCGCGCGCCCTGGCGGACCTCCTGCCGCCGCTCGACCTCGACGAACGGCTCGAGGTCACGCGCATCGTGAGCGCGTCGGGGCGCTTCGTGGACGCCCTCGCGCACGAGCGGCCGTTCCGCGCGCCGCACCACACCACGAGCCACGCGGGTCTCGTGGGCGGCGGCTCGCCGCCCGCGCCCGGCGAGATCACGCTCGCCCACCGCGGCATCCTGTTCCTCGACGAGCTCACGGAGTTTCGGCGCGAGGTGCTCGAGTGCCTGCGCCAGCCGCTCGAGGAGGGCACGGTGCGCATCGCGCGCGCGGGGCACCAGCTCGAGCTGCCGGCGCGCTTCCAGCTCGTGTGCGCCATGAATCCCTGCCCCTGCGGCTACCTCGGCCATCCGCGCATCCCGTGTCCGTGCAGCCCGCGCGAGGTGCATCGCTACCGGTCGCGCATCTCGGGACCTTTCCTGGACCGGGTCGACCTGCGTCTCGACCTACCTGCGCCGGAGCTCGCGGAGCTGTGCGGCGACGGGGAAGCGGACGAGGTCGGCGCGCGCGCGCTCGCCGCGCGCGTCACCCGCGCGCGGACGCGGGTCGCGTCGCGCGCGCCGAGCCCTCCGGCGGCGCGGCTCGGCGTGGCGGAGCTCGACCGCATCGTCCCGCTGACGCAGCCCATGAAACGCCTCTTGGAGCAGGCCTCCGCGCGGCACGAGCTGTCGGCGCGCGCGGTGCAGAGCCTGCGCCGCGTGGCCCGCACGCTGGCGGACCTCGACGACGCCGAGGGCGTCGCGGTCGAACACCTGGCGCGCGCGCTCGCCCTGCGACAGTCGCCGGCATGAAGCGCTTCGTCGCGTCAGCCCGCGTCCTTCGAACGCGATTCCTCGCGCAGTCGCTCGTCCTCGCGTTCGCGCTCGCGATAGGTCTCGTGGGAGACGCGCACCGCGACGGGGCCGCCGTCCTGGACGCGGAAGGCGAGCAGCTCTCCCGCGGCGAAGAGGTACTCGCCGGCGAGGGTGCCGTCCGCACGGCAGAGCGCGAGTCGCCGCAGCGAGAGGAGCCCCTTCCCCACGGCTGCGCCCGGGAGGCTCTCCACCCGGACCTGGAGCTCTTCGACGGAACCCGACGTCGGCAGGAAGACGTCGAAAGCTCCGGAGGGAAATCCGCCGGAGCGCACGCTGTCCACCAGGAAGAGCGGGAGCAACGCCCCGGCCGGCGGCGTCGTCTCGCGCCGCACGGCGTCACCGCCGTTCCATGCGATGTCGATCAGGCGCTCGCCGTCCTCGCTCCACTCGGCCATCACGGTGCGGCCGGAGCGCTCGCGCATCTCGCGCCACACGAGGCGCGGACCGCGCGTGGTGATGCGTTCGACGTGGTGCACGCGCGTCGCGATGGGTCCGAGGTCGAGTTGCATCTCGGCCCGCAAGCTCCCCCCGCGCATCCCGACCGTCGACACGACGCGGCCCACGTACGCGCCGTCCTGACGGAGCTCGAAGTACTCGTGGCGCAGGTCGGAGTCCTCGCCCAGCTCGAAGGCCACGACGGAAGGGCTCTCGAGCGGAGCGAGCACGGGAGCAGCGCCTTGCGCTCCCGCGCCGAGGACCGCTGCGAGCAAGAGGAGGGTGAGCATGGGCCTTCGCGCCTATCGAGCGATCCGCGCGGGGCCTTGAGCCGCCCTTCCCCCGCCGCCCCCCGCGCTCCGCCCGCGTGGGTTCCCCGCTCACGGGAGCGCGCGGTCGAAGGCGCGCACGGCGGCTCCGCAACCCGCCACGAAGAAGCTCAGCGCCACGAGCAGGAGCGCGTGGGGACGCAAGCCGCGCCGCTCGTGCAGATCGACCCAGGCGACGTGCCCGAAACCCCGGTCGCGCGCGCGGTGGGGCTCGAGGACTTGCGTGTTGCCGGCCAGGAAGATCGCATCGGACGGGAAGCTCTCTCCCAGGCCCGCGAGCCGATGCCGCAGGATGCGCCAGTGCGCCCAGGGTTCCGCGGCGCGCAAGTCCCACGCGGTCTGGCGATGGAGGTCCGCGGCCGTTCGCCCACGCGCTTCCTGGATCAGGAGGTCCTGGTAGGTCGCGGTGTCGACCAGCGCTCCGGAAAGGCTCGTGAGCAGCCCCAGCACGACGAGCCCGCGACCGACGCGGCGCAACCAGTCGATGCGCTCGACCTTGTCCAACGCGACGGCGACGAACAACCACAGGAACGGCAGCGCGGGCAGGAGACCGCCGGGTCCGAATCCCCACGCGTGATCGATGCGCGGAGGAGGGTGCGCGGACCACACGATCGGCAGCACGACGAGCACCGCCACGATGGGCCACGTGCGAGCGCCGCGGCGCAGTGCAACGAGGCATCCGTACGGAGCCAGGAGAACGAGGGGCGCGAACCACAGGAGGCCGCGTCCGGGGGACACGAGCAGCAACACCACGTCCTCGAACGGTTCGTTGGAGGGCGCGACCAAGAGGGCGCCGCCGAAGGCCTGCGGAGCGGCGAGGACGAGGGCGACGCCGACGAAGAGCGGAACGGCGGTCCAGGTCAGATCGGCCCAGTGGCCGAAGCGCCAGGTCTTGCGCAGGAACAGGGCGAACTTGGCGAGCCGGCGATAACCCGCGAACACCGTGATCACCGTGGCGACGCCGAGGAAGAGCACCGGCAGCACGAGGTGCGGCCGAACGAGCACGCTCGCAGTGAGCGCGAATCCGATCCCGAGCAAGTCGACGCGCTCGGGACGCAGCAGGCGCTCGAAGTGCTCGCGCGCCCGCAGGAGCAGATGGAACGCGAGGAAAGGGAAGAGGGCCGCCGGCACGTCGATGGACCAACCGCGAGCCTGCGGCCAGACGTAGGTCGAGAGGCCGAAGGCGAGGCCGGCGAGCCAGGCGTGTCGGCGTCCGACGCCGACACGGCGCGACGACAGCACCACGAGCGCGCCGAGGAGCGCCGCACCGACGGCGTTCCTCCACCCGACCAGTAGATGGGCGAAGTACTCGCCTTGCTGCACGCTGCCTCCGTCGTGGCGCGCATCGATCAGGGACAGGAGCGACGCAGCCAGCTCGCCGAGCCAGTAGAGCGGCACGCTGGCGAGCGCGCCGCCGATCGGTCGATCCGCGGCGCTCGAGCCGTCCTCGAGCAAGACGACGTCCGTGCCCGCGTGGACGAGCGCCTGCGCCTCGGGCGTGTCGCCGAGGACGAAGTGGCCGCGCGCCAGGGAGCGCGTGGCCTGGAAGTCGAGCTCGCTCAGCGGATCCTCCGGCATCCCCGCGAAGGTGGCGGTGAAGATCCCGAGCAGGATCAGGAACACCGAGCGCGCCGAGAACCTGTCGCCCAAGCGGATGACGGCGGGGCGCACGAAGGGACTCATCGCGCCCCCTCCCCCCGCGGGACGAAATGGGCCGAGAACACGCTCACCCCGCCCGCCTCGAAGGCGCGCGCGAACCCGGCGCGCGAAAGCTTCCCCTCCACGTCGGGGTTGTATCCGCGATCGATGGGCGTGACGAGCACCAGCACCGGCCTCTCGAGCGCCTGCATCCGGTCGAGATCCGTGCGCGAGACGTCGCCCGGCTCGCGGTAGAGCCGCGCGACCGCTTCGACGCGCCGGAGCCAGTCGCGCGCGCGCGGATCGAGGGCCTGTGAAGGACGGTCGCACCACAGGTCGATGCCCGTGAACGGCGCGGCCTCGTGCCCCTGGAGGTTCGCCCGAGGATCCGTGAAGACGTGGGCGCCGAAGGCCGTCGCGCGCTCGGCTGCGACGTCGACGATCAGCACGGGAGCCGGCCGCACGCCGCTCGCTTCGCGCGCGAGCCACGCATAGGCGCTCGCCAGGTCACGCGCGTCCGCGTCCAGAGGACCCGAGGGAGCTCGCGGGCCCAGGAACAGCGGGCGCTCGACGAGCGGAGTCTCCACGCTAGAGAAAGCCGCGTAGCTCGCGAAACCGAGGGCGTTGTTCGCGAGCACGCCGACGCCGATCGCGAGGAAGGAGAGCGCTCCGAACACGCGCGCGGCGCGCCCGCCGTCCCACGCGTCGAAGATCCCCTTCGCCGCCAGGATCCCGAGGGGAACGGCGGCGAAGCGCACGAGCTTGTACTGGTTGTCGTAGGGCAGGACGATCACCGCCGCGAGCACGAGCGGCACGAAGGCAGCGACGAGCAGGAGACCGAGCACGCGCGCGTGGCCGACGCAGTCGCCATTCGGCCTGCGCAGCGCGAACGGAAGGGGGACGAGCAGCAAGAGCACCGGCGCGACGGCGCCCCACGCGCGCTCGCCGGCGCGGCCGTCGAAGAGCGCGAGTCGCACGGCTTCACCGCCGTAGCCGCGCCCCGCTTCGAGCGCGAGCAACGCGCCGGGCAGCGCCCACAGCGCGAGGGGCACGAGGATCCGCGCGCGCAATCCCGGTGCAAGGAGGAGAGCGCTCGTGGCGACGACCGAGCACGCGATCCCGCCCAGGATCGGGTTCGCGAGCAGCGCCGCCCCGCACGACAGCGACGTGGCCCCCACCCACGGACGAGCTCCGTGGCGCAGGGCGTGGGCCGCGCACGCGAGCGCGCCGCACGCGAGCGCGAGCGCCGTCGGATGCGAGGACGGATTGCCGAACTTGGAGAAGCCGAACGCCAAGCGCGCGTCCCATTCCCCGACCCCGGCCGAAAGGACGCGCAGGAGCTCGGTGCTCGTCGCGGGCGACCGCCAGGGGAAGCCCTCGACGATCCACAGACAGCCCCCGAGCGCGCCGAGCCCGAACACGGCGAGCACGACGCCTGTGAGCTCGCGCCGGCCTTCGCGAGCGAAGGACGCCGCCAGGAAGTAGAGCGCGAGCGGCGTGACGAAGGCGGCCCAGACGTTCGTGAGCGCGAGCGCCCGGGTGGGCGCGAGCGCGAGCGCGCGCGCGAGCAGCGCGCCCTGCGCGTGCCAGAACCAGTAGTAGGCGAGCGGCGTCCCGGCCAGGAACGGGTTGTCGGGCGGGAGATTGCGGTCGACCGCCAGGACGAGCGCCGAGTGCAGGAGCCCGTGGTGCGAGACGCGCGCCGCACTGCCCCGGAACAGGAGCAGGAGGGTGATCGCCGCGCAGGCGACGGCCAGGGCGAGGACCGCGCCGCCGGCGCGGCCGAGCGGCGGGCGGGCGACGCGGCGCCCGAGCCCGAGGAGTTGCAGCGCTCCGCAGACGGCGTAGGTCGCGGGGACGGCCGCGGAGGAAGGCAGGGCGAGACGCAAGAGGACGTACACCCCGCTCGCGAGTACGGGCGAGAAGAGCGCGGACAGCGTCACGAGCTTCAGCAGGGAGGGCTCGACCGGCGACCAGCGCACGAGCACGGGCAGGGCGGCGCCGAACAGGAAGAGCGCGCCGCCCGAGACCAGGGCGAGCGTCTGCAGCACGGCGGAGTCCGCCGCTTGCGGCGCGGCGAACGCGCCCAGGAGCGCGCAGGCGATCAGCGCCCCGCACACGGGCGCGAGGGAGAGCTCGGCCTGCGGAGAAGGAGCCCGCGCCGACTTCACTCGGATCCTTCTCCCGCATCCGGCACGCCGCCGGCATAGCCGAGCTCGTTCAAGGCCTCGAGCCGCTCCGGCGGAACGGCGCCGCCGCCGGCGCAGGCCGGGGCAAGCCCGTGGCGCCAGGCTTCGATGCGCGCCAGCAAGTCGCGCACGACGTCCGCGTGCTCGCTCGCCACGTCGTGTCGCTCGAGCGGGTCGCGCACGACGTCGTAGAGACCGATCTCGGGGATCGGAAAGGGACCCGGCGGCGGATCGTCCGGCTCGACTCCACTCGGGTTCCACACGAGCCGCCACGCCTGCGTGCGCACGGTGAAGATGTCGCGGCCCCAGGTGGCGAACGCGTCGCGCGAGGCGAACTCCGCGCCGTCGACGAGGGGCAGGAGCGACCTTCCGCGCACCACCGGCGCCGCGCTCACGTCGAGCCAATCGAGGACGGTCGGCACGAAGTCTTGGAGCTCGACGAGCTCGCCGAACACGCGCCGCCCCGTGAGGCTCGCCGGATGGCGCAGGAAGAACGGCACGTGCAGTACGGAGTCGAACACCGACTTCGAGTGCCCGAAGTAACCGTGGCGCTCGCCGAGCTCTTCGCCGTGGTCCGCGACGAAGGCGAAGATCGAGCGCGAGAGGACGTCGACGGGCTGTTCGCTCTGCACGCCGGAGAGGATCTCGACGAAGAGCGAGACGACGTGGTCGATGCGCGCGATCTCTCCGTCGTAGAGGGCTCGCACGTGCTCGAGGTCCTGCGCTTCCCAGGGCATCGAAGCCGAGTGCGCGGCGTCGAGGAACTCGCGCGAGCCGTCGGCCGGTCCCGCGTAGGCGGGCTCGGTGAAGAGCCGCGCGTAGTCGACGCCTTCGAGCGGAGCGGGCGCGTAGGGCAGGTGCGGCCCCATGAGGTGCAGCCACAGGAAGATCGGCGGGCCGCCCTCGAGGTCGAGCTCCGCGAGCCATTCCACGGCCGCGCGGACGGCGAGCAGGTCGCGCTCGCCCGAACGGTCCGAGTAGAAGCGCTCGAAGCCTTGCTCGATGCCGGAGTCCGGGACCAGCAACGGATTGGTCGTGAAGGCGCCGGTGGCGAACCCGGCGTCCTTCAGGGTCTCGGCCAGCGTCGTCACCTCGGTGCACAGGAGCTCCTGGTTCTCGAAAGCCCCGTGCTCGAGCGGAGCGAGCCCCGTGAAGAGCGTGGCGATCGAGGGAAAGGTCATGCCGCGCGGAGCCAAGGCGCGTGCGAAAACGACGCCTTCGGCGGCGAGCTCGTCGAGGCTCTTGCGCGCTGCCGGGACCGTTCCCAACACCTCCCCGACGCCGGCCAGATCGGAGGTCGCGCGCGCGTGCCCGAAGGCCGACATGCGGTCGGCCCGCAGCGTGTCGACCGTCACGAGGATCAAGTTGCGTGGCGGAGTCCCGGCGCGCTTCGTCGGGCCGCAAGCGCCGAGCGAGAAGCTCGCCGCCAAGACGAAGGCGACGGCGTTCGCCCCGATCTCGAGCGTGGCGCGCGGCGGGAACCGCGGGGGCGAGCGTTCCTCGCGCGTGACCTGCGCCGGCATGCGCGGCATTCTACGCCTTGGTGGGCGTCGGTCCCCCGCCTCGCATTCGATGTCGACGAGCGCAGAAGGCACGACCTCGGCGGAGCCTCGACCGGCGGGCGCGGCGGTGACTCCGCTGTGGCGCGATCGACGCGTTCGACTGCTGCTCCTCTTCGCCCTGATCCTGCGCGTCGTCGTGGCGCTCGACCTGTGGGCGAACGACCCGCTCACGCGCGTCCTGATCTCGGACCCCGCCTACTACGACGCGTGGGCGCGCGCGCTGGCCGCGGGCGAGCCGTTCCACGCGGGCCGCGCTTATTGGCTCCCGCCGCTCTATCCGCACGCGTTGGGACTCCTGTATCGGGTGACCGGAGGCGCGCTCCACGCGACGATCGCGGTTCAACTCGGCGTCGGCCTCGTGACGACGGCGCTCGTCGTGCTCCTGTGCGAGCGCGTCGCCGGCAGGCGCGCCGCGCTCTTCGCCGGCTCGGCGTGGACGCTGTATGCGCCGGTCGTGTTCCTGGAGACGCGCTTGCTGGGAGTCGCTGCGGCGCTCCTGCCGTGCGCCGGCGCGCTCGTCCTGCTCGCGCGCGCCGCGGACTCCGAGCGTGGTCGACGGGGGCTCGCCGCCAGCGGCGCGGGCTTCTTGTGCGGCATCGGCTCGCTCGCCCACCCCAACCTACTCCTCTGCGCCCCCGCCGCGGCGCTCGCGCTGCTCGCCGGTCGAGCCCAGGGCGGCTTCGGAACCCGAACTCGCCTGGCGTTGGGGTTGCTCCTCGGTCTCGGCCTCGGCGTGAGCCCGAGCGCGCTGCGCAACCAGCGCGCGTCGGGCGAATGGATCCCGGTCACGGCCAACGGCGGGATCAACTTCTGGTTCGGCAACAACGAGCAGGCGCGCGGAACGTTCCATGCGCCGGGCCCGGAGTGGGGAGAGATCACCGCGCAGCGCGACGTCGCGCTCGCGCTCGCGACGCGCTCGAGCGGCGCGACGGACCCGCTGTCGGACGCGGAAGCGTCGGACTACTGGTTCGCGCGCGGACGGCGGTGGATCGCGCGGCATCCGGGCGACGCCGCGCGGCTGTGGTCGAAGAAGCTCGCAGACACGCTCTCCTCGACCGAGTTCGACGTCCAGTACTTCCTTCCGGCTTCCTGGCGCTCGGCACGGACGCTGCGGATCGCGTGCGTTCCCTTCGGTCTCCTGCTCGCGCTGGGCGCGCTCGGCTTCACGCGCGACGTGCGCGCGCGCGGTCTATTGAGCGCGTGGGTCGCGGCCGGGATCGCGGGCTCACTCCTCTACTTCACGTACTCGCGCTTCCGCCTGCCGTTCCTCTTGGCTTGGATGCCCTTCGTCGGGGCCGGAGCCGCGCGCTTCGTCGACGCCCTGCGCGGCCGCCGGGAGCTCGGCCTCGTGCGCTCGGTGGTCGCGCTCGCGCTGTTGGCGCAATCGTTCGTGCCCTTCGAGGGCGACTACCCGCGCCACCTACTCGCCAACTCCTCGGTCGACGCGGCGGTGGCGTGGCGCACGCTCGGCGATCCCGTTCGCGCGCGCGCGCTCCTCGAGGAGACCCTGCGCGAGGTGCCGATCCACCCCAAGGCCCTGGTCGAGCTCGGAAAGCTCGAGCTCCTCGCGGGCGACGAACGCGCGGCGCGACAGCGCTTCGCCGTCGCCTGGTCCATGCCGGGCGCGTATCCGGATGCTCTGCTCCACCTCTCGCGCCTGGAGCGGACGGCGTCGGACCCGAGCGTGCGCGACACGAGCGCGGCCTTCGCACGCCTCACGGCGTGGCTCGACGGCGCGAACGACGTCGATCCGTTCTGGTCCGCCGCGAAGGTCGAGCTGGGAGGGCTCCTCCTCGCGCGCGGGGACGAAGCCGAGGCCGCGCGACACTTCGCGGAAGCATGGTCGGCGGGCGGCGCGAACGTCGACGCCCTGTACCAGCTCGCCGGACTCGAGCTCCGCGCCACCCGAGCCGACGTACGTGATCCACGATCCGCGACCGCGCGCCTGCGAGCTTGGCTCGCCCGGGCTCCGAGGAGCCACGCCTTCCGCTCAGAGATCGAGGTCCTGCTCGCGGCGGGACTGTTCGATCGTCCCGACCTCGAGGTGCGCCCCGGCGAAGCGCGCGAGCTCGCGTCGGGCGTCCTGGAGCGCGAGCCCGCGAACGAAGCCGCGCGCATCGTCCTGAAGGAGCTCGACCGCCGGGATTAGGTCGGGGGCCGTCTCACGGCGAGCTCTCCGCGCGCAGCCACGCCAAGTACTTCGCTTCCACCGAAGCCGGCGCAATGGCGATGCACTCGGGCACGGCGTAGGGGTGCAGATCCGCGAGCGCCGCCTCGAGCGCTTCGACGCGCGTGGCCACGGTCTTCGCGATCAGGAGCACCTCCGCGTCGTCGCGTACTTCCCCCTCCCAGCGGTAGATGCTCCGTACCCCGCGGACGACGTTGACGCAAGCGGCGAGCTTGCGCGCCACGAGCTCGCGGGCGATGCGCACGGCGTTCCCTTCGTCCGGCGCCGTCACGAAGATCATTCGCGCGTCTTCCATGGCTTCCTTCGCGGGAGGGTACCGCACGGGCGCGCCGATACAATCCGCGCCCTTTCCGCCCCCCCACTCCGTTCCCCCGCCCGACGTGTCCCGAAACGACGCCCCCCACGTGCCCTCGTTCCTCGAGCGCCTCGTGCTCGGAACGCTGCCATTCGTTCCAAGGCCGATCATGCGCCGCATGGCGTCGCGCTACTTCGCGGGCGAGGAGCTCGCGGACGCCATCGCCGAGCTCGGCCGGCTCCACCGAGCCGGTCACCCGGGGATCATCGACCTGCTCGGCGAGCACGTCGAGCACGAGGAAGAGGCGCGCAGGGTGCTCGTCGAGTACCGCCGTGCAGCGGACGCGGTCGCACGCGAGCACTTGGATGCCTACGTGTCCGTGAAGCCCACCCACTTCGGGCTCGCGTTGTCCGAGGAGCTCGCGTTCGAGCTGTACGACACGCTCGCCGCGCACTGCACAGAGCGCGGGCTCTTCCTGCGCGTGGAGATGGAGGACAGCCCCACCACCGACGCGACGCTGCGCTTGTTCGCACGCCTGCGCGCGCGCCACACGAACGTCGGCATCGTCCTCCAATCGCGCCTGCACCGGACGCCGGCGGACATCCGTGCGCTGCCGCCCGGTCCGGTCGACGTGCGCCTGGTGAAAGGCATCTATCTCGAGCCCGCCAAGATCGCCCACGTCGACGCGGCCGCGATCAGGCGCGCCTACTTCGACTGCGCGCTCGCGCTCTTCGAACGGGGAGCGTTCCTGGGACTGGCGACGCACGACGACGTCCTGGCGAGCGAACTGCTCGAAGCGCTGGCGACGCGCAGGATCGGGAACGAGCGCTTCGAGTTCCAGGTGCTCCTCGGCGTACGCGAACCGCTGTGGGAAACGTGGCGTCGCGCCGGGCACACCGTGCGCGTCTACGTGCCCTACGGGCCCCAGTGGCGCGCCTACAGCCTGCGCCGCATGCGCAAGAACCCCGAGCTCCTGCGCGCCATCGCGCGCAACACGCTGCGCGGTGCACGCGGATGAGCGTCGCTCACTTCCCGACCTCCAGGCGTCGGGCCAGGATCTCGGACAGCTCGCCGGTCGCGTAGATCTTCTCCTGCGTCGCTCGGAAGTCGTAGGGCACTCGGTGCCACGTGACCTGGTGCTCCTCGATCACGGCATAGCACGCGCGCTTGTCGCCGTCGCGCGGCTGGCCGATCGAGCCCACGTTGACGAAGAACTTCTTGCCGGCTTCGAGCGGCAGCGTGAGGGTCTCGGCTCCGTCGAGCGAATGGAAACGCAGGTCCTCGTCGTGCAGGCCGGGGTGGTGCGTGTGCCCCGCCACCGCGATCGTCTCGAACGAGGCGAAGACGGCGCGCAGTTTGTCCGGGTTGAGAATCCCGTCCGTGCTGAGCACGTATTCGCGGACGGGGTTGCGGGGTGACCCGTGCACGAACAGGAAGCGCCCCTCGCGCCGCTTGAGCGGCAATCCCTTCAGCCACGCCCAGCGCGCCTTCTTGTCGTTCGAGCTCCACCAACTCGGACGCATTCGACGACGGGTGTAGTCGATCGCGCCGCGCGCGTGCGAGTTGAAGTCGGACGCGTCGCGGAAGAGCGCCTCGTCGTGGTTGCCCATCAGGCACCAGGCTGCGTGCC
Source organism: uncultured Planctomycetaceae bacterium (assembly GCA_964413535.1). Taxonomy (GTDB): domain Bacteria; phylum Planctomycetota; class UBA1135; order UBA1135; genus CAYPTB01. Next base: position 189,792 of record CAYPTB010000054.1, read on the forward strand.
CGCGCACGAGGTCGACGCAGAACTCCGGATCGGGGCCGTAGCCGATGACGTCGCCCAGGCAAGCGATCTGCTCGACGTCCTGCCCCTGGATGTGGTCGAAGACCGCCTCGAGGGCCTCGCGGTTCGAATGCAGGTCGGAGATGACGGCGAGCCTCACCTCGCGCCCCCGAAGAGCTCGAGGCCGGCCACTACCGCGGCCAGGACCGCGCGCTTCACGTCCGCGAGCGAGCCTGCGATGGTTGCGCCGGAGGCCTTCTTGTGTCCGCCGCCTCCGAACCGCCGGGCGATGGCGTTGACGTCGAAATCGGTCTTGCTCCGCAGAGACAGCTTGCAACCGCCCTCCGGGAGCTCGCGCAGGTAGACGACGACCTCGACCGCCTCGACCGCGCGCAGGACGTCCAGCGCCAAGTCGCTGTCGACGTGCTCGGAGACGTGCGCCATGGACGACGGCAGGTCGACGACGACGATGCGGTTCTCCCCGTGGAACTCGGCGCGGGCGAGCATGGACGACAACATTCCCGGCTGCTCCGGGGCTTGCCGCTGGTGGAGCGCGCGATAGACCTCGAACGGCTTCACGCCCCGTCGGACGAGATGGGCGGCGACCTGGAGCGTCTCTTCGTCGGTATTGCTGTACTTGAACCAGCCCGTGTCGCTCGCGATGGACGTGAAGATGGCCGCCGCGGCGAGCGGATCGAGCTCGCTGCCGAGGGCCCTCGCGATGCGATGCACGAGCAGGCCGGTCGCCGAGGCCGAGACGTCGACGAAGGCGTGGTCCCACCACTCGTCACCGAGATGAATGTGGTGGTCGACGACGAGCTTGCTGCTGGCTGCGGCTGCGAGTCCCTCGCCGAGTTCGCCGCAGCGCGAGAGCTCGGAGATGTCGAGCAGGACGCACACGTCGTGATCGGGGACCGGGCCTCCGCCATAGACTCCGTATTCAAGCCCGTCGGTGAAGAAGTCGAAGCGTTGATCGAGCCGGTCGGGGTTCAGGATGCGCACGTCCTTGCCGCGAGCGAGGAGGATGCGCGCCAGCGCCGCTTGGGCCCCGATGCCGTCGCCGTCCGGCCGGACGTGGCTCGCGAGCAAGAAGCTCTGGGCGCCGGCGAGCACCTCCACGGCCGCGCGCTGGGTTGCATCGAGCACGTTGACTTGAGGCATCGCGGAAAAGATACCCGAGAGGCTCGTGGCCGCGTACGGCTCGCTCTCCGTCTGCGGTCTTTCATGGGATCGGCCGCCGTGGAGTCAACCGCCGATGTCGGCGGCGCCGGGACCTCGACATGAATCGAATCCTGCGTCATCGCCCGTCTGCGAAGCGCGAGCGAGGGGTGCACGTGCCCCGCTGCCGGTGAGTGAGACCTGTGTTCCGCGAGCCGAGGCGGGGGTTCGCACGGGCGCGCATTCGTGCTGCACAGCCCCCTCAGAGCGGAACGCGCCGCCCAGCGATCCACAGGCCGGCCACGGCGGGCAGGCCGCCCGTCAAATCGTCCAGAGCTTCGTCGATCCCGTTGGCTTCGCTGGCGAATACCGCGAAGTCGGCGAAGGCGCCGGGCGAGAGCTCACCGGCTCGGCCGGCGAACCCGAGCGCACGAGCTCCGCCCGAAGTCGCCATCGTCCACACGTCGGCGGGATCGAGCTCCGGGTGGGACGCGCGCAGGAGCTTCATTTCGCGCCGCATGTCGAGGGCCTGATTGCTCGCCAACGAATCCGTTCCCAATGCGAGGGGAACGCGGGCGCGACGATAGCGCTCGATCGGGAAGCGCGGCCGGCGGAAGAACGCGTGCGAGCCGGGGCAATGGACGATGCTCGCGCCGCTTCGTGCGATTCGCTCGGGCTCCAGGCGCCGCGGGCAGTTCCCGTGGACGAGCGAAGTGCGCTCGCCGAGCAACCCCGACCGCTCGAGGAGGTCGAGACCCGAGCACCGCGGCGACGCCCCGAGCAGCGCGCGGAACGGACCGTCGCCCCGGAGCAACCAACGGACCTCCTCTGCGGTCTCCGACCAGTGCACTTGGATCGGGCACGCGCGTCGAGCGGCCAGGCGCCCGAGTTCCGAGAGCAGCTCTGCGCTCACCGTGTGGGGCGCGTGGGGCGAGATCCCCTCACGCGAGAGCTCGCGCCGCGGGAGCGACCTCGTGAGAGCGCGCAGGACTGCGCGCCGGCGCTCGGAATCCCCCGCGTCGAGCGCCTCGCGGAAGACGATTCGCCTGGGCGTCGCCCGGCTCCCGAGAGCGGCGAAGACGCCGGTCGAGTCGACGTCGCCGAGCAAAGTCGTCCCGCTCCGGAGCAGGGCGCGAGCAGCGCCGCGCGCTGCGAGCACGCGATCCGACGGGTGCTCGTGCTCCCGCCGCGCTACGAGCTCGCGGACCCAGTCGACCATCGGACTTCCCTCGGGAAGGACACCGGCGAGCCCGCTCAGCTCGAGGTGCGCGTGGCTGTTCACGAGCCCGGGAACGATCAGGACATCGCCCAAGTCGTGGGCCCGCCCTCCCGCCGCCCGGGCCGCGCGAACGACGGCCTTCGGACCGCCTAGGATTCGAACCACTGTCCCGCGCGCGACGACGAGGCCGCCCCCTTCCACGAATTGGTCGGGCCTCCAGAGCAATCGTCGTGCGCGAAAGACCCGCTGCGCTTCCGGGTCCCGGCGCATGCGACCTCGAGAGATCAGTCGGGCTGGGCGAAGATCTCGATGTTGTCGATCCCCCGGAACGGGAAGGAGCTCGCCACGGTCTTGTTGAACAGGATCTGGTAGCGAATGAGCGTCGGCTGGCGCTTGGATACTTCGCCGGGATCGCTCGGGAAGACCGATTCCCAGTACACGTTCAACTCCGCGGGATGGAGGACCCAGGGAGTGACGGAATCGAATTGGAGCGGACTGCTGGCGCCGGTCAAGGGCACGTCGCAGAGATTGGGGATCTCGGCGATGGCTCGAGCGCCTTGGAAGCGCACGATGATCGGGGAGCCTAGGAACGGATTCATGGGATCCGGCGACTGCAGCATGCTCGTCAGGCCGCCGTTCATGTTGCGGAAGAAGCCTTCGACCGTGGCGCCATAGCCTGCGTCCAACGTGCTCTTTCGATAGGGGATCAAGGAGCCGTCCAGTAAGCTCACGATCATGTTCCAGCCCGGCGTACCAGGGACGTCCGCATCGAAGGTCAGGCGGAAGAAGTTCCCTGCCGGCCTCATCCAACAGGACTGAGCTCCGCTGAACGAATCGGGGAAGTACACCATCGTGTCCCCCGTGTTCGGGTGGGGTTGCATGAAGAACCCGCTGGTGTCGAGCTGCGACCAGCCGCCGGGCTCCACCGACAACCACGTGTTCGGCGCGCTCGGATCGGTCGAAGGAACGGGCGTAACCGTCTGGGAGACGGACGCGAAGGCCGGAACGGTCGCCGACGTGGCGGATCCAGCCTCCACGCGCACGAAGCCCATGCTGCCCGATCCACCGACCGAGGTGGACACGCCGATGCTCGCCGTCCCGCCGGAGACGTTCAACCGTCCGGTCAGGGTGGCGAGTTGGAGCTCGAGGGTCTGGAGCAAGATCGACCCACCGGCACCGGAACCGCCCGGCGTGGCCGCCGTCAAGGTGAAGTCGATCAGGGGCGAAATGTTCGGCCTCCCACCACGGCCGCCGGACGCGTCGATGACGCCGGTCACTTCCGCCTTGGATCCTGCCTGGATCTGGATCGCCCCTCCGCCTCCCGCACCCCCTGCACCGCTGTTCGAGTTGAAGAAGATGAGCGTTCCGACGCAGCCCTGGAAGATCAAGTTGGCCCGTTGCGTGCCGAGCACGTGGCCGCCTCCGCCGCCACCGCCACCACCGCCGGTGAGGAAGCCACCCTCGGGCGACAGGGACGTGTCGAAAGCCACGCCGGCTCCCGGCGGTGTGGGAGGAGGAAGGGAACCCGCGGGCGCACCCACCGAGTCCGCTTTGGCGATCCCCGCTCCGCCGGGGATCGTCTTCCCTGCCCCGCTACCCGGCGCCGCCACCATGAAGGTGCCGCACCCCTGGATGATGGAGAAGATCACGCCGCCGAAGTCCGTGAAGCTCGGGTTGGTCGTGGGAGGCAGGTCGCAAGACATGCCGACGCAAGCTGTCGCGTTGGGCCAGCGGGTTCCCCCGAGCCCCCCCCCCAAGACATCCGGGACGCCTGGCGTGCCGGAGGGAACGGGCACGCCCATCCCGGGCAGCCCGTCCGAGTCGGCCAGGCTCGTGACGAGTGGGTTCGGGATCCCGCTGATCGTCGCGAGGTCCCCGCCTCCGCTCGGACGCAGCCCTCCGCGTCCTCCGACCCCTCCCCCGGGACCCGCGGCGGATCCGCTGCCCCCCGCATCCGTTGCAGGGTCGTAAAGCTGATCGGCGTCCTTGCCGTTGATCTCGATGCGTCCGCGATGGACGAATCCACCCCGCACGAAGAGGCGCGGCGCAATCGGGCCCACGAAGCGGAGCACGGCTCCGGACTCGATCGTCACGGTCGCGAATTCGAAGAGGCCATCGCGGACGACGAAGACTTGGTCCCCCGGTAGGTCCGTCGCGGGGGCATAGTTGTCGATCAAGGTCGTCTCCACGTTCCGCGAGTCGTTGGCGAGCGCAGGAATCGCGGGCATCGCGGCCGTGTTTCCCGGACAAGCGAAGGACGACTCGGGCTCCAGAGGATCGTGGACGAGGGCAGCCGGCCCGAACTTCTGATCGACGAAGAGCGGCGTCCCCATCCCGTTCACCGCTTGTCCGATGCAGATTCCAGCGGTCACCTGGACCGCCGGCCGCTGTCCATCGGTGTAGAGCGTGAGGACTTGCCCTGGAGCGACGCGCAGATCCCCGAGACGCCCTGACCCGCCCCCGAAGCCGGGAACGAGCTCCTGGATTTGGGGAGAGGCGGGCAACGCCAGGAATTGGTTCGACAGGGGAGGACCCCAACCCGCTCCCGTTCGATCCGCGTCGCGGCGGGTAGTCGCGGAGAAGGCCTCGCCTCCGACCTGGGGAATCGACGCCTTGGGGAAGACCAGGCGCTCGGGCACGAACGAGGTCGTGCCCGCGTTCGCCAGTCCGTTGCCGCCGAGATCCACGATCGTATTGGGCAACACGACGACCACGCGGCGGGGAGAGATCTGCGAGGGGGGGCCGGCCGATGGGAAATCCGTGGCGGGATCGAAGGTGACCAGTGTGGTCAGTTGATTCGTCGGGAAGCTCAGTTGGAACGAGCCGAACAACTCGACCTGGTCCGTGCTGTCCGCGACATTGCCGTCCGGATCGACGAAGACTCGGATCGAGGGCGACTCCATGGTGACGGGATTCACCAACGTCGCCGGGTTCATGATGTCGTTGAACGTGAATTGGATGTTGGAGCGGCGATGGACGTCCGTCGCGTTGCCGGCCTGGACCGAAGCGCCCAGGAAGGGGATGCCGGTCGCCGGATCGATGACCGGGTTGCCCAGCGCGTCCTTCTGAATGATGTTGACGCGCACTTGCACCGTGGGAGGGCCGGGGACGGGGTCGTTGACGCCGCTTCCCGCGGTGACGATGCAGCGCAGGGGGACGCCGAGGGGCCGCTGGCTCTGGCTCTTGATGACGGGATCGGTTCCCCCACCCGACACGCCCGGCACGAAGATCTCGTAGGACTTGCCTTGCTCCAGCCCGAAGATGGGGGTGCCGGAGGAATTGAAAGTCAAGGCCGGCTGATAGATCACGCGATTGGGATTCGACGGGTCGATCAGGAACTTCGCAGAGGGAACACTTCCGTTCAGCGTTTGCTTGACCCGGAACGTGCTGGCATTGAACGAGGCCTTGTCGACCGGCTGCGAGAACTCGATTCGAATCTCCTCGTTCACGGCCACGAGGTTCACGTTGCAGTTGATCTGCGTCGTCTGGAACGTGTTGCAGCCGAGCGAGCAGGAGACGATCTCCATGGTCCCGCCCGTGCCTTGTTCCGACGTGCCGCTGAAGACGTCCTTGGTGCTGTCGTTGGAACAGCCCTGCACCGCGAGGACCGCTCCGAGAGCGCTGGACAGGACGAGGAATCGCACGTACATCATCGATCTGCGGTCCGGTTGGCTGTGGATCGCCGGGCGCACCGGCGAGTGGACGCGCCCGCGGAGAGCGGGCCGAAACCGACGGAGAAGACCTCGACCGCCGTCTTGGCCTTCCCTGGAGCGCGGCGGCCCAGCACTATAGGAACCCGATGAAGGGGCGCCACCCCCGGTGGCCGTGGGATCGGGTCTGCCGAGCCGGTTGCGGTGCAGCGGGTTCGAGCCGCCTCCCGAGCGTCCGAGGGATCGGGTCGGATCGAGGCCGGACCCGAGGCCTTGGACTTGCTGGAAGGTGCTTCTACGCGTCGTCGAATTCCGCACTCCACCCCCAAACTAACAAAGCTCGTTCCGCCTGCCGAATGAAGAGCCCCCCTCCTGCCGGATCCTCGTGCGGGTCGTCCGTCGAGTCCACGTCGCGGATCCGGCGACCGACCGCGCACTGCGGGCGTGCGATCTCGCTCGGGTTGCTGATCGTCGGCGTGAGCTGCGGCGAAGCCGGAGCCGGAGCCGGAGCAAAGGACCGGGGGACCCCGCGCGGCTCCGCTGCGGTGCTCGTCGAGCGCGACCTGCTCGACCTCATCGCTGCCCTGACGCCACCGCCGGAGAGGAGCTCGAATTCCGTGCACGATGACTGGTTGGCCCGCCGACGCCTGGCCCTCGAGCGCTCGAAAGAGGCTTCGCCCGAGTTCGGGAGCAAAGCCCTCGAGGCCTTCGAGGAGCGCCGCGAGGCCCCCATCGCCGTGCGCAACGGCCTCCTCGAAGCCGCAGCGAACGCCAACCCGACTGCCGCCGTGCCGGTTCTCGCGCAGCTCGTCGCCGAGTACGGCGAGGACCTGGGCGTGCGCACCGAGGCCTGTCGCCTGCTCGGCGAGAGCGGACCCGAGCGCGCCATCGAGGTGATCGGGCCGATCCTCGCGGACCCCGAGAGACCGGTCACGTCGCCGCCGGACGAGAGCTTGCTGGCCGGGTGGTTGCGCGCGCACGAGATCCTCGGACGCGAACCGTTGCCCTACCTCGCGTTGATCGCCACCGACATCCAGCGCGACGAGAGCACGCGGCACTTGGCGGTTCGCGCCCTGGCGAACTACCCGTCGAAGTTGACGACCAGCGCCCTGGAGGAGGTCCTCACGGAGTCGACGGGCAATGCCTACCTGCGCCGGCTCGCGACACAATCGCTCTTGCAGGTGGTGCCGAAGGCGGAATTCTGTCCGCTCGTCGAGCGCGTCTACGACCGGGAGGCGGACCTGAACTTCCAGCTCTTCCTCGCCGACGTGATCGAGAGACACTGCCCTTGAGCTCCTCGCCGCCCGGGACGGGACGGCCGCTCGTGACCGACACCCACGCGCACGTCTTCTGGAACGCGTACGACTCCGATCGCGACCTGGTGCTCGAGCGCGCGCGGCTCGCCGGAGTCGGACGCATGGTCGTCGTCGGCACGGACGTCCAGACTTCCCGCGCCGCCTTCGCGCTGTGCGCGGGACGCGCGGGCCTCTTCCCGACGGCCGGAATCCATCCGCACGACGCGAAAGCCTCCGACGCAGCGGCGCGTGACGCGATCGCCGAGTTGTGCGGGAGCGCTGCGTGTGTGGCCGTCGGTGAGACCGGGCTCGATTACTTCAAGGAGTACTCCCCGCGCGCCGCTCAGCTCGAGAACTTCGACTGGCACCTGCGTCTCGCGCGCGAGCTCGGGAAACCGCTCGTCGTGCACAGCCGCGACGCCCACGCCGACACGGTCGCGACGCTCGCGCGCCACCCGGGCGTGCGCGGCGTCATGCACTGCTACACGATGGGCCCCGACGAGCTCTCGCCGTACCTCGACCTGGGCTTCTACATCTCGTTCTCGGGCGTCGTCACGTATCCGAAGAACGACGACAACCGGGCGGCGGCGGCGCTCGTGCCGGAGGATCGGCTGCTGGTCGAGACCGACTGTCCGTTCCTCGCTCCAGAGGGTCACCGCGGGAGGCGCAACGAGCCTGCGCTGATCCAGGTGACGCTCGCGGAACTCGCCCGAGTGCGCGGCGCAACCGTGGACGATCTCGCCCGTGCGACGAGCGAGAACGCGGCGACGTTGTTCGGGCTCTCGTGAACGGAGCGACGTTTTCCCCCGGATTCGAGCCCGTGAGAGCGCGTCGCGCGAGACGTGCCGCCTGGAAACGAACCAGGGCGTCGCGGCACGAGGCCGCGACGCCCTGTTGGTAGAGCGTGAGCCTGAATTACTGGACCGGGCTCCAGAGCAAGCCGTCGTTCGAGGGCGTGCCGTTGATCCCGAGCGGGGACGCCATGTCCGCCGCGACGCTGAAGACCTCGTCGAAGATCGGGATGTTGGCCACGACGGCCATGCCGTCGTAGGGCGCTTGACCGCCGACCGGCCGGTTCAGGTGCTGCAACAGGTCGCCTTCCTGGTTGATGAAGAAGGCGCGGTTGCCCGTCTGGCTCGCGGAGAGCGGCCAGGCGTAGGCGCACCACAGGATCTCGCAGTTGTTCGAGTCGGGCATGCCCGCTCCTGCCGCAGCGCCACCGGCCGGCTGCTCGGCGACGCCCGGGGTCGTGATGCCGACGTTCGTTCCAGGCAGGTACATCTTGAAGACGTAGCCGGAACGGACGACGACGCCGTCGCCGGCGGCGTCGAGCTGAACGTTGCCGAAGGCGGTCGAGAGCACGGCGGGGTTGAGCTCGTCCGCGTTCACGAGGCCCAGGACCGGAACCGGGGGAGGACCGGCCACACCGAAGATGCGCAGCGGGACGGTGCCCGCGAGCTCGCCGAAGAAGCCGTACTCGCCGCCGCCGTCGGCGTCGGTGTCGATGGCTCCGGCTGATTGGAGTTGCGCCTGCGCCGACGAGAGCGAGCGCAGGGTGGAGATCGCCGCAGACTCGTTCGCCGCGAGGCGAGCGGCCATGAGGCGCGGGATGGCGACCGAGGCGATGATGGCGATGATGGCCACCACGATCATGAGCTCGATCAGGGTGAAACCAGCGTTCCTGGGTGAGTGTTTCATTTCCCTCTGTTGTCCTTGAAGCCCTGAGGCCTGGGTGGCCTTCGTGTTCGTCCTGTGCCGAGGCCGAGAGGTTTCACCCTGGCGACGCTCGCCCCAGACGGGGGCGCGCACTCGGCGGCTCGCTCAGTATCGGTACCGTCAAGCAGCCAGCTTTAGGTCGACGCCGAGGGCTTTTCGCGATTTCTGCACGGCCCTCGATTTCCGAGCGCGGCCGGAAAACGATTCTCTCTCCTCTCCGCCGTTCGGCGCAGAGGAGAGAGATGTGGAGCGCAGGTATCCGAGAACTGGAAGCTGTCAGCTCAGCTTGCCGACGATGTCGAGGATCGGCAGGAACACGGCGAGCACGACGAAGCCCACCATCACGCCCATGACGCAGATGAGCAGCGGCTCGATCAAGCTCGTCATGGCCTTGATCGACGCCTTGACCTGCGCGTCGTAGAACTCGGCGATCTTGTCGAGCAGCGACTCGAGCGCGCCCGAGCGCTCGCCGATCGCGATCATGCGCGTGACCATCGGGGGGAAGACCTTGCTCTTGGAGAGCGGCTCCGAGAGCATGTTGCCGTTCTTCACGCTCTCGCGGGCAATCCGCACGACGTCGGCGATGACCACGTTCCCGGCCGTGTCGGCGACGATGTCCAGCGTGCCCATGATCGGCACGCCTGAACGCACGAGGGTCGCGAAGGTGCGCGAGAAGCGCGCCAGACTGATCTTTCGACACAGCGGTCCGAAGATCGGCGCCCTCAGGGCGAAGTGGTCGAAGAACAACGCTCCCTGCTTCGTGCGCTTGAAGGCCAAGGTGGCGAAGACGACACCGATGATGCCTCCGAAGGCGTAGTACCAGTTGGCCTTGAGCCAGTCCGAGGTGCTCAGCACGAACTCGGTCAGGGCCGGCAGCTCGCTGTCGAGCGACTCGAAGACCTGACGGAAGGTCGGTACGACCCCGAGCATCAGGAAGGCCGTGATGCCGAAGACGAGCACGAGCGAGATGCACGGATAGGTCATCGCGGACTTGACCTCGCGGCGCAGCGACTCGGAGGCCTCTTGGTAGTCCGCCAGTCGCTCGAGGATCACGTCCATCTGGCCGGAGATCTCTCCAGCGCTCACCATGCTCGTGTACAAGGGCGTGAAGACCCTGGGCATGGTCTGCATGGCCGCCGAGAGGTCGGAGCCGCCGCGCAACTCGTTCGCGAGGCGCACGCAGACCATCTTGAACGACGCCGTCTCCGCCTGCTCGGCGAGCACTTCCAGTGCCTCGAGCAGCGCGATGCCGGCTCCGATCATGGTCGCGAGCTGGCGCGTGAAGAGCACCAGTTCGATGCGGGTCGCGCCGGGCCGCGGCTTGAACAAGGAGACCGAGAAGGCCGATGGGCCCTTGGGTCCCTTGGAGAGCTTGCCACGACCGCCACCTTCGTCGACGCGGATGACGACGAGATCCTGCTTGCGCAACTCGGCGACGACTTCGTTGCGGCCGCCGGCCTGCATCGTGCCCTCGACGGTCTTCCCGTTCGCGTCCTTAGCTGCGTACCTGTAGATTGCCACGCTCGTTCCTCTCGGTGACGGTTCTCTGACTGTGAATGACGAGGTCAGTTGTCGGCCATCGTCACTCGCAGGACTTCCTGGAGTGACGTGCGGCCCCGAATCGAATTGAGGATCCCGACACGCCGCAGAGAGAGCATTCCCTCTTCGATGGCTTGCCTCTTGAGATCCTGGGACGAAGCCTTCTGAACGATCATTCGCTTGAGCTTCTCGGTGTTGAAGAACGTCTCCAGCAACGCGAAGCGGCCGCGATAGCCGTTCTTGCAGCGCGGGCAGCCCTGCGGGTTCGGCTCGAAGAGCTCCAAGCCCTCGAGCTCCGACTCGAAGAAGCCGACGGACACGAGCTCTTCGGCGGGGATCTCGATCGGCTTGCGGCAGTGCGAGCAGAGCTGCCGCACGAGGCGCTGGGCCGCGACGCACAGGACGGAGCTCGACACCATGAAGAGGTCGATGCCCATGTCCACGAGACGCGTGACTGCTTGCGGCGCGTCGTTCGTGTGGAGCGTCGAGAGCACGAGGTGACCCGTGAGAGCGGCCTTGATGCCGATCTCGGCGGTCTCCGTGTCCCGGATCTCGCCGACGAGCACGATGTCGGGGTCCTGACGCAGGATGGAACGCAGCGCTCCGGCGAACGTGAGGCCGCGCTTGGGATTGACCGGCACCTGATTGATGCCGTCCATCCGGTACTCGACGGGATCCTCGACGGTCACGACGTTGACGTCGGTCGTCGCGACCTCCTTGACGCACGCGTAGAGCGTCGTCGACTTGCCCGAACCCGTCGGACCCGTGACTAGCACCATGCCGTAGGCCGCGCTGATCGCGCTCTTCATGTCCTGCAGGCACTTCGGCTCGTAGCCCAGTGCGTCGAGGCGCATGGTGATCCCGCCCGACTGATCGAGGATCCGCATCACGGCCTTCTCCCCGCCGACGACCGGAAGCGTCGAGAGACGGAAGTCGATCTGCCGTCCTTCGTAGCGGATCTGGAACTTGCCGTCCTGTGGGACCTGGCGCTCCGCGATGTCGAGGTTCGACAGAACCTTGAGCCGCGAGATGAGCGACGGAAGCAGCGACTTGGGCGGCGACATCACGACGATGAGGCAGCCGTCGACGCGGAAGCGCACGCGCAGCGTGGAATCGCCGGGCTCGATGTGGATGTCGCTCGACTTCTCCTTGAGTGCCTTCAACAGGATCAGGTTCACGAGCTTGACGGCCGGCATGTCGTTGCCGTCCGAACGAAGCGCAAGGTCCTCCGGCTCGTCGGCGTCGCGGACGTCGAGATCGTTGGTCGAAACCTCGTCGAGCAGGTCCTCCACCTCTCGCTTGCCGCCCTCGAAGACCCTTTCGATCGCCTGACGAATGGCGGTCGGGTGCGAGAGCACGGGCCGGACCCGACATCCCGAGAGGATGTTCAGGTCGTCGAGCAGGAGCACGTTGAACGGATCGCTGATCGCGATCGTCAAGAGGTTGCCGTTGCGCGCGATGGGAAGCACGCAGTGCTCGATGCACGTCTCCTGCGGGAGGACCTCCACGGCGCGTGGATCCGGCGTCACCCGCGACAGATCCACGGGCGGGATTCCGGCTGCGATTCCGATCGTCCCGAAGAGCGCCTCCTCGTCGACGACGCCGCGCTCGATCAGCATGCTGACGACCGGTCGCCCCGACTGCGCGGCGCCGTTCCAGTCCTCGACGCTGATGAGCCCCGAGTCCAGCAGCAGGCGGCGGATCTTGACGGAGACTCGTACCATCAGGCCGCCACGTGCAGCAGGTTCCTGAGCTCTGACGTGTCTGTGACGCAGCGCTCGGCGTCCTCCAGGCGCACGCGCCCGGATCGGACGAGCGCGGCGAGCGAGGTCGACATGGTGCGCATGCCGAGCTTCCCGCCGGTCTGGATCTGGGAATAGATCTGGTGCCCCTTGCCCTCGCGAATGAGCGCGCGCACGGCCGACGTCGCGAGCATGACCTCCGCGGACAGGGCGCGTCCCCGACCTTGCGCCAGCGGGAGGAGTTGCTGGCAGAAGACTCCCTCGAGCGTGAACGAGAGCTGCGTGCGCACCTGCTGTTGCTGGTGGGCGGGGAACACGTCGATGATCCGGTTGATGGTCTGCACGGCGTCGGAAGTGTGCAGCGTCCCGAACGTGAGGTGACCCGTCTCGGCCAGCGTGAGCGCGGCCTCGATCGCCTCCAAGTCGCGGAGCTCGCCCACCAGCACGATGTCGGGATCCTGGCGCAACACGCTGCGCAGCGCGTTACGGAAGCTCTTCGAGTCGTTGCCGATCTCGCGCTGGGTGACCAGGCACCCCTGGCACTGGTGCGAGAACTCGACGGGGTCCTCGAAGGTGATTATGTGTCCCAGACGCGTGTGGTTCACGTAGTCGATCATCGACGCGAGCGTCGTCGACTTGCCCGATCCCGTGGAGCCCGTGACGAGCACCAAACCCGAGCGCAGGTTGCACAGGCGTTCGCAGACGTCGCCCGGAAGGCCCAGTTCCTTGAAGTTGGCGATGTTGTGGGGCACGAGCCGCAAGACGGCGGCAACGGATCCCTGTTGGAGGAACACGTTCGCGCGGAAGCGCCCCTGTCCATCCAAGCCGAATGAGCAGTCGAGCTCGAACTCTCGGTCGAGCTTGGCGATTTGATCGGACGTGAGAATGCTCGTCGCGAGCCGCCGCGTGTCGTCGTGGGACAGGGGCGGGTGTTCGACCGGAACCAGCGTGCCGTCGATTCGGATGCGCGGCGGAGTATCTGCGGAGATGTGCAGGTCCGATCCTCCCTTGCGCACCATGAGCGCAAGGAGATCTTCCATGGTGATCATCGGGGCTCCCGGGTTGGGGGGACTGCCCCTTGATCGGCGCAAAGAGCGCCTCCGCTGGAGCGCCTACGATCCGCCGTCGCGCCGACCTTCCCCGAGCATAGGGAAAAGGATTCCCTGCTCTGGACGACCCGAGAGCTTCACTCCTCTTCGTGGCGTCTGCCGATTTCCTTGAGAACCCTCTGCTGCTCGAGGGCCGGAACCGCGGCGTAGTGCTCGAAGGTCATCGTGTAGGAGCCTTCGCCGGAGGTCTGGGACTTGAGGTCGCGGTGGTAGGTCTGAACGGTGGAGAGCGGCACGTGCGCCTTGATCACCGTCGCGCTGTCGCCGTCGATCGCCTGATCGACGACGTGACCCCGCCGATGGCTCGTCAGGTCGGAGAAGATCGCACCCGCGTCCCCGGTGGGCACGTGGATCTCGAGCGCCATGACGGGCTCGAGGAGCACCGGACCGGCCTTCGTGAAGGCGTCCTTGAACGCGCGAGCGCCGGCGATCTTGAAGCTCGCCTCGTCGGAGTCGACCGCGTGGAACTTCCCGTCGTAGACCTCGGCCTCGATGTCGACGACGCTGCTCTCCGTCAGGACACCGTGGGCGCAGACTTCGCGCATTCCCTTCTCGACGGCGGGGATGAGGTTGCGCGGGATCGAACCTCCCACCACCTTGTCCACGAACACGAAGCCCGAATCCTTCGCGCCCGGTCTCAAGCGAATGTAGCACTCACCGAACTGCCCTCGGCCGCCGCTCTGTTTCTTGTGTCGGTAGTGGCTCTCCGCCGCCTTGGTGATGGTCTCCTTGTACGCGATGCGCGGAACACTGGTCTCGATCTCGACTCCGAATCTCCGCTTGAGTCGCGCTTCGATGACCTGCAGGTGCAGATCGCTCATGCCGGTCATCACCAGTTGATGCGTATCGGCGACGTGCTTGAAGTGGAAGGTGGGGTCCTCGGCAGCGAGCTTGGTCAAGGACTCTCCGATCTTCTGCTCGTCCGAACGGCTCTTCGGAACGACCGCGAGCGAGACCATCGGCGTCGGGAACGAGGGCATCGTCACCTTGGGTGCATCACCGCTTTCCTTGACCACGGCGTCACCGAAACCCACGTGCTCGACCTTGGAGAACGCGACGATGTCGCCGGGACCGGCGGACTCGACGCTGTCGCGGCGCTTCCCGCCGACCAAGTGGAAAAGACCGCCGAGCTTCTCGGGCTTGCCCGACCCGTTGGAGACGTGCTCGGACGCCGCGAGCCTGCCGCGCAAGACGCGCATGGCCGAGATCTTTCCCACGTGGGCGTCGGAACGGACGCTGAAGACGACCCCCAGGAAGTCACCTTCGTCCGAAGTCTCGACGGGCTCGCCCGCGGCTTCGAAGGGAGTGGCCTGGAGCGGACTGGGGGCGTAGCTCGCGAAGAAGGCCAGGACTTCTCGGATGCCGACGTCCTTGATCGGATTGCAGACGAGGATCGGAACGAGGCTTCCGGACTCGATGGCTCGCGGCAGCTCGCGCTCGAGTTCCTCCTGGGTCAAAGGAACGCCATCGAGATAGCGCAGCATGAGCTGTTCGTCCTCGCAGGCATCCATCACCGCGTCCATCAGCTTCGGGCGCCACTCCGAGGATTCCGAGCCGATCACGTCGGTGACGCTCGAGAATCCGGGTCCGCTCCGATCCGGGACGTTGACGGGGACGCAGCTCTCACCGATCCGCGCGCGCAGGTCCTCGACGAGGGCTCCGAAGTCGGCGTTGTCGCCGTCGAGGTGGGTCACGACGATCGCGCGTCCGCGTCCCAGCGCCCAAGCCGCCTCCATCTTCTTCCGGAGGTTGAAGCTCGCTCCGCTGGCGCAGCTCACGACCCCCACGACCAGGTCCGCCGCGAACATGGAGGCGGTTGCATCGCCCACGAAATCGGGATAGCCGGGAGTGTCCAGCCAATTCCAGACGCGTCCACCGTGTTCCGCGTGGACGCACTTGGCTTGGAGCGTGTGTTGCTTGTCGTGCTCTTCCGGCTCGGTGTCGCAGAGGCTCGTCTTCTCGGCGACGGATCCCCTCCGATCGGAAACCCCGATCGAGTGAGCCATCGCGTCGACCAGGCTGGTCTTCCCCGAGGAGGGGTGACCCACGAATGCAATGTTGCGGATGGCCGAGACTTCCATCGTGCTCCATTCGCGCTCGTCGAGCGCAGCTCACGGGGCGGGCATGTGTCCCCGCTGTCGTCGTCGTGGACATGCGAGACGAACCATCCTATGCCGTCCCTCGAAGGGGGGCAAAAAGCCCTCGCTCCCATCCGGTTTCGGCTGGGGGCGGGGCGCCGCGCCGAGCGGGGTCCGTCGCTCGCATTCACCCCCCGACCGTCCCGTGAACTCGAAGGAGCGGCACGCGCCGGGTCTCAGCGCACTTGGATTCGTGGACGCGCCACGGATCCTCTCCGGAACCTAGGTCCCCGGCTTGTGGACGACGATCTCGACGCGACGGTTCTGCGCCTTGCCCTGGCCCGAATCGTTGGCAGCCCGGGGCTCGTACTCGCCGTGGCCAGCCACGACGCACTGGTCGTCGGCAACGCCGCAATCCTCGACCAGGTAGTGCAGCACCGACATGGCGCGAGCCAGCGAGAGCGCGCGGTTCGACTCGAACTTCGCCTTGCTGATCGGGTCGGTATCGGTGTGGCCCTCGATCCAGTAGTCGTGTCCTGGATAGTTCTGGCTCAGCGTCCGTGCGACGACCGACAACGCGTCACGCCCCTGCTTCGAGAGGTCCGCCTTCCCCGAGGGGAAGGTGATCTCCGCGGGGACCGAGATGACCAGGTTTCCTCCGGGCTGGAAGTAGGTGGTGATCCCTTGCTCGTCGAGTTCGGGATAGTCGGGGTCGGGAACGGGCGTCCGATCGCGGGTCACGTTCGCCTCGGCCAAGGCGACCTCGAGGGACTCGAGCTCGCCGTTCTTGTCTTGCAGCTCCTTCTTCAACCGCGTGCGTTCCTCGCGGAGCGTCGCGATCTCGTTGTCCTTGTCCTTCAGGATCTGCGGCGAGACGCAACCTCCGGCGACGAGAGCGAGCAAGAGACCCGCGGCCGAGAGGGAGGGGGGCAGCGCGCCCGCGGTCCTCCGGTTGTCCTTCATGGCGTTCCTCTGGGAAGCGAATCGAATGGGGTTCCGGGCCGAGAACGCCCAGGAGGAGCAATGGGCCCTTCCCGCGAGTCCCCCGGCCTCGTGGCGACTCGAGGCGCTTCTCCGACGCGCGGCGAAGCAACCAAGCGAGTCAAGGAAAGAACTGCGCGACATCCTTCCAAGCCAGCAAGGCGATTCCAATCCCGATTCCGAGATACGGTCCGAATGGAATGTAACGACCCGCTGCCCGCGCGACTTGCAGCGTGGTCGCGAGGCGCCGCGGATTGCCGCGTCGGCGGGATCGGGCCCTCGAGAGGAAGAAGAACCGCAGCATGTTGCCGACACCGGCGACCGAGGCCAGCACGGCGGCGATCATCAACGCGAAGAGCGCCCCACCCGGGCCGACGAAACCGCCACCCGCTGCCAGGAGCTTCACGTCGCCGAACCCCATCGCGTCGCGGCCGTAGATCCGCTTGCCGGCCCACCCGATCCCGATCAGGATCCCCCCTCCCGTTGCGATGCCCACGACGCTCGCCAGGAGGGCCCCCGCCCGATCGACGGACATGCCCGGCACCCATCCTTCCGTCAGCCAGCGTGCCACGAAGGTCCCCGCATGGAGCTCGGGCACCGCCAAGCTCGCGAAGGGCGCGAGCACCATCCCTCCGATGGAGATCTCGTCGGGGATCTCGAAGCAGTCGAAATCGACGAAAGTCGCTACGACCAGCCCCGAAACGACCACCGCGCGCACCAGGAAGAGGTCGAGGTTCGCGGTCCGAGAAGCCATGACCATCCACAAGCCCGCGGTCAGGATCTCGACCAACGGATAGCGGAGGGGAATCCGCCAACCGCAACCCCGACAACGCCCCCCCTGCAGGACCCACGAGATCACGGGTAGGTTCTCCCGCCAGGTCAGCGTCTTCCTGCAACTGGGGCAACGTGAACGGCGCGGCGATCGCACCGATTCTCCCTCGAGCGGCAACCGGTGGATCGCGACGTTCAAGAACGACCCGATCATCAGTCCGAACAGCCCTGCTACCGCGATGTGGACGAGCCGTGCGGTCTCGGGGGTCATCGCGCGGCCTCGCCCTGGTCCCAAGTGAGCTCCACCGCGTCGACGATGGGCGGCTTCCACAGCGGGCTCTCGAGGGTGGACGACATCGCCAGATCGATCCGGAGCCGCATGACCTCGCAGTCCTCGAGCAGGATCGGGCTGTCGACCGGACCTACCAACTCGACTCCCCCTCCAGGGAGATCGCGCTCACCGAGGTACCGCACCCGGATCGTCCCGGCGCGGTCCTCGCCGCGCACCACGGCCTGGAGCCACCTCGAGCCCGAATGCGTCGGGCGAATGGGCGCCGACAAGACCGACCAGACCTGAGGTGACGCGAGTGGGTTTCGGCCCGGCCGATCGGTCAAGAGAGGAGCTCGCTGCGCCTTCATGGGATCGAATTCGCTGAAGACGCTACCGTCGCCCAAGGCCCAGTACTCGCCCGGCCGCGACCGGATCTCACCGGAGACGCGGATCCAGCCACCCGCCACGAGCAGGATCGGGCCGTCGGTCCAGAGGACTCCGTTGACGACCAGGTCGCCGCCCGCGATCAGGACGGTCCAGGGGGAATCCTCCTCGCGTGCCCGATCGAGCCAGTGCGACAACGTCTGGCCCGCTTCGAAGGTCATCCCCAGACGGTTCCACTCGATCCCAGCCTCACCGAACAGCCAATCCTTCCACTGTCCGAAGGACGTGTGGCCGAGTGCTTCGCTCCGCTCCTGTACGCCTTCGACGTCCCGGACGAGCGCGCCGTCGATCTCAAGTCGGCCTTGAGTCCGGAGTACGACCAAGCCCTGCGCCGTGAGCCGGGCGCTCGTTCCCTCTCCGACCGAGAGTTCGACGGCTTGGACGTCGCTACGGGGCTCGGCGCCCTCGAGCCGAACGACTCCGTCGCGACCGTCGCCCACCGCTGCCGGAAGGCGGATGGACACGAGGCCCTCGCCCCACAGCGCGGTTCCAGCGGCACCGTCGACGGCGGCCGGCGACCGGCGACGTTCGTCGAGGAACTCCTCGACGTATCCCTCGACCACGCGACCCTCCTGTGGCTCCCGCACGCTGAGGAACCCCGCTCGTGGCTCGTGTACCCAAACCGGCAGGATGAGGTGACCTCCGAAGTCGCGCAGATGCCTCTCTTCGGGCCCTACGTACAGTTGGTACTCGCCGACGTCCAGACTGCGGAGGCGGCCCTCCGAGTCGATGGGGCGCAGTTCGATCAAGGATCCGTCGCGCGAGTTCTCTCGCAACGAAGCCCTGAGTGGGATCTCCTCGGGCACGACCTCCCCGCCGGAATCGTTCGCCGAACCTGCTTGCCAGAGCACGAAGTCCTCGGACACGAGCGTGCGGGGATCGACGGGCTCCGCGCACAGGACTTCGATCGGGTCGAGGGGACCGAGCTCTTGCGCAGCCACCCGGAGCGGCTCGGCCCTGTCCGGCGAGTCGTCGACGAAGACCACGGCCTCTCCGCCGCCGGCGGTGATGGTCTCGAAGGTCGCGATACGGGTCGAGGCGAGGGGCGCGCCGCTACGCGCCCGGATCCCGTCGGGATTGGGGAAGCCGGAAAGCGTGACGATGTAGCGCGCACCGGGCAGGAGGCCGCCGTCGGCGAGATCGACCGAACGCGGAATGTCCGGCACGAAGAGGACCTTGGAGCCTTGGACCTCGAGCTTCCCGCGCGCCTCCTTCCCCGCGGGACCCACTACCCGCAGGCTCACGGGAGTGACGGACGAGCGTTCCAACTCCGCGTCGAAGTGGAAGACGAGGGGCTCGTTCAGGAAAACGCCGGTCTGGCCCTCTTGCCGGAACGCCTGCATCCGCACGGCCTTCGGAGCCTGCACGAAACGACGACAGGCGGCCGCGGGAACCGAAAGGACCAGGAGCAGCGCCAACCAGGATCCCGAGGACGATCGGTGGGCGCGGTGCACGCCGTCATTGAAGCAACTCCGAGCTTCGGCCTGAAGCTCGGCGAGTGCGCGAAACGAAGTTGCCGGCCGCTGACCGTGTCCCAGCGCCGGACGGCGAGCGTGGAGAATGGATCGATCCCGATCAGAAGCGGAACGGGATCCTCAGGAAGTCCAGAGCTGGCCGCGGGCTCGCAGCGGAGAGGGTCGTCCCGCCGACGTCGATGTTGAACTCCACCTCGTAGCGGAAGAATCGAATCGGAGCGGCGAGACTCGGATCGAACAGGTCGGTGATGTCCGTCGTGGACGGAACGAGGATGTTCGCCGTATCGGGATTGCCGTCGAAGGTGGCGCCCGTGCCTTCGAAGGAAACGCTGATGGACGAGGAAGCCGGAAGGCTGTCCCCGGTACCGCTCGTCACCACACGGAAGTAGCGCGGGATCAACAGGAATTCGACGTTGGCGACGTCGGGAACCTGCGCGGCGGGGGTTCCCGTGAACTCGCTGAACGGGAGCGCCGAGCTGGGGGTCGAGAGGAGCATCCGATTCGGATCGGTCGGGTCCTCCATGGCGACTTCGACGTTGTAGCGGCGCTGGGTGGCGGGCGCGCCCGCATCGCGCAACAGGATCACGAAGTTCTTCATCAGGACGGGGTTGTCCCGATAGATGAAGTCGTTCATGTCGAACATCGTCGAAACATCGTTGACGAAGTCGAAGACCAGGGTGTGATCGTCCACGATCCGAGGAGTGCCGGCGGCCGAGAGCGTGGCGGGACCGATGATCTCGGGCAGGTCGTCGACGACACCGGCCGTGGCGAGGATGTTCCCCGTCATCGGGTCCGTTCCCTCGAACATGAAGGTCACGTCGTCGGGGTTGGTACCCACGGCTCCGCCCAAGGGAATCCACAACGAGCGCGCGCGGGAGATACGGCCGAAGTTGGGGACCAACAGGATGGGAGCGGGCACGACTGTGAGGTCGAGCGGCTGCGTAAAGAAGATGTCCGCCACGCCATTGGGCGTGTGGAGTTGGACGATGCCGGGACCGCCGTCGCCGCCCCGCGCGTTCTGGAGCTTGTTGCTCCCGGCGGGAGCCGTGCCCGGGCCACCGGCGCCGCCGCGGGCCGAAATCACGTCGAAGGCCGTTCCGAAATCGATCGTCTTCGCGGTCTCGATGATGACGTGGCCCCCGGATCCCCCACCGCCGCTGGGTCCCGCTTGCCAGAAGAAATCGTTCCCGAACTGGACCACTTGACCGAGGGCACCGATCCCGCCTTCGGCGATGATCTTCCCAGTCGCGCCGAAGACGACGTCGCCGAGGGCTCGAATCCGCATCCCGCCGGAGCCTCCGCCACCCGCACCGCCCTTGTCGTCGGTGCTGGGCGTGAAGTTCGGGTGCGGGAACACGTTCGACAGGACGCAGTCTCCGCCGCCCCCGCCCCCCTGACCGGCCCAGAGCTTCGGAAGCTCACCGCGCACGATCTCGCCCGTCGAAGCGACGAACATGATCCCGAAGAAATCGTTCGCCGGGTTGCTGTCCAAGAAGGGAGAGGTTCCGACGTCGCCTCCCTGCGGCTGCCCACCCGTGAGGGCGCCCTTCGCCTTGATGCTGCCCGCGGCACCCGTTTGGGCTGCGGTCCCGGTGGTGTTGGTGGGCTTCATGGGGCCCATGGGTCCGTAGATCTGATTCGGACCCAGGACTCCCCCTCCACCACCCGCGCCTCGGCGGAGTTCGGGATGCCCGGGGGCGTTCTTGCCAAAGCCGGTCTCCCCTCCCTTTCCGCCCAGACCCGGAACGCCGAAGGCGCCGGCGCCGGTGCCCCCCCTTGCGGTCGATTGGTTCGTCTGCTCGCTGGCGTGCCCTCCCCGTCCGCCACCGAGACTGCCGGCGGCGCCTTGCTCGGGCTGATTGGCCGTGTTGACGCCGGCCACGTTCTTCGCATTCAACCCGCGCAATTCGATCGTACCGTCGATGCGGACCGTGCCGGTCGCGTTGATGAACATCGGATTCGGACCCGACAAGCGGAGGGTGGCGCCCGGATCCACGGTGAAATTGCGCACGTCCATCCGCCCGTTCACGATCGTTTGCGAGAGCGTCTGGATGTCGTTCGAAACGACGGAGAACGTGGTGTCGATGCTGACGGCGCCGCCTGCTACACGCACCCTGAAGTCGAAGGCGTTGCTCGGCCCGCCGGTTCCCTCGAAGTCGAACCGGGGCGACAGGCTGCCTCCCCCCCAGATGGCCCGCGGTTCCGCGAACGGCGCGTCCGGATCCTCGAAGGAACCGAGGACGGGCGCTCCTGCGACGAACTCCTCGAGGATCTCGTCGGCGAGGTCGCTTCCCACGGTTTCGGTTCGGATGATCGCGAAGTTGTCGATCGGCGCGAGGTGACGTTCGCCGACGAGGTCCTCGAACTCGGCCGCTACGACGAGGCGCAAGCGGACGTCCTGGGGCAGCACGCCCTGGGGCGTGATCCTCACCGTCGCACCCGCCACGGTGCAGTTGCTTACCAGCTCGACGAGCGCGGGAAGGGTGCGGAAGTCGCCGGTGCAGAGCGTTCGCTCGGCCTCCAAGCGCAGTCGGGCGGAGTTGATGTTCTCGGGCCCCGGATTCACGGGCTGATTGACCTCGAGGAGGAAGGACAACTGGCTCTGGACGTCGCTGTAGAGGTTGAGAGGCATCCCGACCTCGAGCATTTCGAGCGGGTGTCCCACGAGGCTTCCGTCTCCCGTTCCCGGCTGCGTGTTGATCATCGTCTCGTTGTTGCAGCCCACGACGGGGCTGGCGAGACGTTCGAAGTAGATCCGTTTGGAGACGGTGGCCTCGTCGGCTACTTCGATGAACGTCGCGTTGAGGGCGCTCGACCCCTGCATGCGGATGACCGGTAGAGGGGCTCCCTCCACGGCATCGTGGAACAGCGTTCCGAGCTCGGCCGACGCCGGCGTGAAGAAGGATCGAGTCTGGGAAACCTTCAAGAGCGCGCCCCCCGTGGAGGCCACCGCGATCCCCTGTCCCCCGTTCTGTCCCAGTACGTGGATCGTGTACTTCCGGCCGCCGGGCAAGAGACCTGCATCGGTGAAGTCGCTCTTCACGGGACAGTTCGGCTGGAAGTCGATGACGCGCGGATCGGTCCCCTGGGAGAAGACGCCGTTCGCGGGAACGTCGTTCTCGTCGCGAATCGAGATGGTGTTGAGGTTCACGGTGTTGAAGTTCACCGCCGCCGTGAACACGAACGTGATGCGCCGGTTGATCTTCCAGATCTCGTTCTGCTGGACAGAGATGGACGATAGTTGGAAACCGCCCAGATCGCTGCCCCCCACGGCACCTCCGCCCGTGTCGACTCCGGAAGCTCCGCCGCTGGATCCTGAACTCGAGTCGCACGCCGGCAGGACCAGCAAGCCCGCCAAGAGAAGTGCGAACGAACGGATGATGTTCCGGAGGGTCATGGTCGGAGATGGGCTACTGGAAGTAGGAGATCGCCAGCGTGGAGAGCTCGGGGGTCAGCAGGGTCGCGGTGTTCGAGACGAAGGTCAGACGAGCCTGGATGAACTGGGCCCCGTCGAGATCCTTGAGGTTCGCGTGCCAGGTGGCGTCGTTGT